>JAYRWX010000019.1:0-724336 GCA_041917795.1 Verrucomicrobiales bacterium | reverse complement strand
GAGGGAGTGGAGCGGGCTCCATGACCGAGGAGCAACGCCGGAAGCGCGAATTCCGGCCGGTTGGGAAAGAGATCCGAGCGAAGCGAGCAAGAGTCCACGCCAAAGAAGATTCCGATTCGCGAACGGACTTTTGGCAGACGGTCTAGCCTTCCAAGAACTCGACTCCGGTTCACGAAAAAGAAAACGCCGCCCCGGCATCCCGGAGCGGCGCTGCATGCCGCGAGAGAGCGGCGCGAGGATCACTCGACTTCGATCTTGGAGACGACGAGGTACTTCTTGCCGTCGCGCTCCTCGAGCTTGCCGGTCACCTTCGCTTTGGCCGAGTCGGAGCAAACGTGCTCGCTGGTCTTGCGTTTGCCGCCTTCCTCGAGGAGGTAAAGCGTATCCCCAACCTTGAGGGTGTCTTCGCACTTGTCGGCGGTGCCGAGGTTGCACTTGGCGCAGGACATTTCGCCCTCGTAGGTTTTCTCATCTGCGCCGATGGACGCGGAGGTGAAGGCGAAGGCGGTGCCCAACAGGGCGATTTTCAGAAGGTTCATGGATGGATTCAATGGATGTTTTTTGATGTTGAACGTTGCAGGACCGGTCCTGGCGAAACCTCCGTGCAGAATCGAGTCCGGGATGCGCTGGTGCCGAACCGGAAAGGCAGCCCATCGCAAGACCCGGGATTCCGAACGGATCGCCTGACCGATCAACAACGAAACACCCGGTACAAAATCCATGCCGGTGGCGATTTCACCGACAGTCGGCCGGGCGGAGGCTGCCACGACCCGGAATCATCATGATCCGAAAAGGCTTCCGGGGACCATCCTCCGACCGCAACGAGGACCGGCTGCCACGGCTCGGGAGCGACCACGGCGCCGCGCTTTTCGAGCTGGAGCAAACCGAGTTTTTTGGAACAGGGACACGGCGCTGACGGAGCCGGCTCTTGGTGATCTGGAGTCTCCCCGGTGGTCTCAGCGAGGAGTTTGCGACAGCAGGGCCGGAGCGTCTCGTCCTTGGCCACATGGTCCGGAGCCGGGAGAACGGTGGCGCAACAGCAGGCGGGATTCCCAATCAGGAACGCCAAGACGAAGGCCACCATTACGCGCATCACGGGAAGATTATTGGCAGATTTCCCGGACCTTTTCAAGGCTTCGCTGCGGCGCATTGAGGCCGCGACGCCGGTTGCTCACTCAGCCAACGCTCCTACCCCGACCAGTTCCTTGCGGATCACCTTGGTCCATTCCGCATACCCTTTTGGCGTGAGGTGGAGCCCATCCTCCTTGAACCATTCGTCGGAGGGCGCGCCCTCGCGCCCCGCCAACATGGGCGCACTGATGTCAGCGAAGCGGAAGCCCTTGTGTTCCGCGCAGGTCTTCGCGATGGCGTCGTTCGCCGCCTTCATTTCAAGCCACAGCTTCCATCGTTTCACGCTGGGTTTGATCGCAATGTAGACGAGCGGCACTCCCGGCAGTTGCTTGTCCATCTTTTCAGCGAGCTTGGCAAAGTCGGCAGCGACTTCACCGGCGGTCCGGCCGAAACTGCCGATGTCGTTGTCGCCCGCATAAACCACGACCGCCTTCGGTGCGAAGGGAGTCACGAGGCGTTCGAAGTAGTGGACCGTGTCCGGCAGGGTCGAGCCGCCGAAGCCGTGGTTGAGGACGGGAACTCCCGCCCAATCACGCTCGAGGTCCCAGAGGCGGATGCTGGAGCTGCCGACGAAAAGGATCGCTCCAGAGCTTTGGCCTGAGGCTTTCGTTTTTGCTTCGATCGTGGCGATCTCCTTCTCCCAACGGGACGGGTCGATCTTTTTGGGGGCCTCCGCGAACGCCGGGGAAAGAAGCGCTATCAAGGCGGTGGCGACGAGGCAAAACAAGAGGGGTTTCATGGGTCCGAGACTAGCAGAGATCCCTTTCCTCTGACAAAGGCGCAAAGGCGGTTCGCTTGCGTTTTTTCCCGTGGGGTCGAGGGTGCCGCCCCATGGGTGATGCGGACTACAGCAAGGGCGACCCGGTCGACGTCGAAGCCATTCTCGAGGCCCTCGAGAGTGGCGAGGCGGAGCAGATCGTCGCGATCGCCCGCGAGGCCCACCCGGGCGATGTCGAGATCGCGTTCGAACGACTCGACGACGAGGACCGCGAGCAGGTCCTCGATCAATTGCCGGCCGAGGTGCTCTCCGCGTGGGCCGATTATTTGCCCGCCTCCGCGGTTGAGCACCGCCTCAACACCCTGCCCGAAACCGAACGCCGCGAAGTGCTGGAGTCGCTCTCGGACGACGAACTCGTCGACTTCCTCCAGGAGGTCGACGAGGAAGACCGCTCCCAATACATCGAACTGCTCGACGAGGAGACCCGCCAGATCTCGGAAGATCTCCTGAAGTATCCGGAAGAGTCCGCCGGCGGTCGGATGACGAAAGCCATGGCGGTCGTACCCGAGCATTTCTGCGTCCGCCAGGCGCTCGATGTGCTTGAGGCGATCCGCGAGGAGGCCGAACTGCTGAGCCGCATCTACGTCGTCGACGATCAACAGCGCATCCTCGGCAAGCTGCGCCTCCGCGACCTCGCTTTCAGCCGCTGGAACACACCCATCCGCGATCTGATGGACGGCGACCAGATGTCGGTCAACGCCATGGCCGACCAGGAGGAGGCGGCCCAGATGATCGCCCGCTACGACCTGATGGCCCTGCCCGTAGTCGACGACGAGGGCCGACTGCTCGGCGTCATCACCCACGACGACGCCCTCGAGATCCTCGAGGAGGAATCCACCGAGGACATCGAGCGCATTTCCGGCATCGGCGGCCAGAGCGATTTCGCCTACCTCCAGACGCCGCCCCTGGCCCATTTCCGCCGCCGCTTCGGCTGGATCCTGACGATGGCTTTTCTCGGACTCGGCTCGGGCATCGTCCTCCACTCCTTCGAAGACATCCTGACCAAGTTCTTCATCCTCGCCCTCTACTTTCCCATGGTCGTGGCCGCGGGTGGCAACACCGGCGCCCAGGCGGCTACGATGGTGGTGCGGGCGATGTCTCTTGGAGAAGTCGGGACGCGCGAGTTCTGGCGGGTCATCTGGACCGAAGGCCGGGTCGGCATCCTCATCGGCGCCCTGCTCGGGATCTGCGTCGGCTTGCAGATCCGTTTCCTCATGCCAGCGGGTGTGATCTCGTCCTCCCTCGATCCGGTCTCCGTCGCCCTCGTCGTCGGCATCGCCCTGATGTTGCAAGTGCTGACCTCGACCCTGATCGGCGCGGCCCTGCCGATCGGTGCGAAAAAAATGAAACTCGATCCCGCCGTGGTCGCCTCGCCCGCGATCACCACGGCGGTGGACGTGACCGGCTGCTTCATCTACTTCAGTCTCGCCCACCTCTTCCTGGGCTAGCGTGTGACCTGAGAGGGTCAGGTCGGCGACCCAACCCTGTCAGGTCAGACGGAGCGCTCACTGGGTTCTCACCTGGATCGTGGCACTGTCGGTGTTCGCGGGCTGAAGGGTCGAAGTCGCGCGGATCAGGAGGAACAGGTTCTTTTTCAAGGTGACCTGGCGGCCCTTTACCTTCTTCACGAGGAGCCGCTTGTTGGGTGTCACGAAGGCTCGGATCCGCTCGGGCTCTCCGCCGGTCACGAGTTCGGGTGTTTGATGGGTGCCGAGATTGAGCGCTGCGGTGATGTTCCCGACGCTGCCAAGGTAAGCCACCGGGAAGGTGCCGTTGCCGCGGGCGGCGTAGACGCTCATGCGATCGGGCAGGATCCCCGCATTGGCGACCTCGGCGTATCCGACGACGGCCCGGGCTTGGGGCGAGACGATGAGGGCGCGCTGTCCGAGACCTCCGTCGAGAATGCCTTTTCCGATCGGAGCGCCCGGCACCGAACCCACCGAGACATCGGGCAGACTTTCCGCCAACTCCGTGGCATCGAACCCGACCGAGTAGCTCGCCGGAGCACCTCCATCCGCGCCCCTGACGACACGCAGTTCGTAGTCACCGGCGAGCAGCAATTCGTCGATAAGGAAGTCGGGAGCCCCTTCGAAGCTTGCGATCAACTGACCCTGACCATCATACAATTCGGCCCGCAAGCCGGCGGATCCGGTAGAGGCGAGGAGGACCCTCCGGGCATCCTGGAGGGTGAACCGGAAGCTCTGACGATCTCCGCTGTCGATGAACCGGTCGCGGTCGGCCAAACCGTCGTCGAAGGTCACGATCTCGTCCGTGGTGAAGATCGCCTCGTCGCTTTCCTGAGTTCCGACTTCGTTGGTCGCGTAGGCGGAGACACGGTAGGTCGTGCCCGAGAGCAGGGAATCGAAAGACACGGAGAATGCCCCTGATCCGCCTTCGGACGCGGGAATGTCGACCATGCCCCCAACACTCGGCGTGATCCGGAATCCGCGAGCCGTGACCGGCGAACCGCCATCGTCCGATACCAGGCCCTCGAGCGTGGCCGTGGTTTCACCAACTCCGGAAATCGAGCTCACCTCGACGAGGGGAAGCGTCGCGGGAGTGACGACCACTTGGTCGAGCCAGGCGGCGTTCCGTCCCGCGATCGGTGCGACCGCAGCCAGGCCCGCGACGGTCCACCGGATCGTGTGGGATCCGGCGGGCAGGTAGACCGATCCGGCGACAAAAGCGGTGTCGCCGGTGATCTCAGCGCGAGGCGACCCATCGACTGAGAGGATCAATTTCGCCGCCCCTGCCCCGCTGGCGATCCGCCATTGGAAGGAGAGATTGGCAGGACCTGCGGCACTGGTTTCGATCCAGTTTTCCGCAGCGACGGCCGGGATTTCTCCGCTGGCGGCATCACTCCCCGCTCCGTTCACACCGCTCTCGACGATCCACGGCTCGGCACCTCCGCTGGTCCAGGTCAGGTCGGTGCGATCGACACCCTCGGCGAGCGCTTGCGACAGCGATCGCGCCACCCGCAGACCTTGGCGAGCATCGCGAGTGCTCGGATCGATCCCCACCAGCACATCGCTGCGCAAGCCCGCCTCGACGGCATCCCAAGAGCCTCCGCCGACTTGCCGATCTCCCGGCAGAATGCCGACCAGATCGTTGCCCCACTCGGCCACGTTGCCGGAGAGGTCGTAGAAGCCAAGGGCATTCGGCAGGAGCCATCCGGCCGGACGAGTCCCACGTCCACCGAGCAGGTTGCAGGTCGCGCCAGCCGTGTTGTCGGCGAACCAGGCCACCTGGGTCGCATCATGCGACCCCGGATAGTTCGTACCCTCCGGCGAGACCCCACCCCGCACGACAAACTCGCGTTCGGTGGCGAAAGGCAGACGATAGCCGCTCGTGCCTGGATGGCAGATCACCTCATCGGCACTGGCGGGTTCTCCGCTGCGGTAGATGGCACCGGCGACCCGGTAGGCGGGTTCGATGGAGCGTCCCCGTGTCGCGTTTTCCCACTCCGTCCGTGCGTTGCACCACTTCACCGCATCGAACCAATCGATCCCCTGCAGCGGATGATCCGGGGCACACGCATCACCGGTCGTGCCCAAGTCGTAGCCATTCGCGTTCGCCCAGGTGCGCACCACATTCCAAACCCAACCCGTGACTTCGTAGGGCGAAAACTCGAAACCGCTCACGGTCTGGGCACCGAGCACCGAGCCAGCCGGAAGCGTTCCCCCGGCGACCGCATCGATGCGGAAGGGATCGTCGACCACGAGCTGACCGGAGGTCGTCCCCTCGTAGACCGAATCATCAATCGTCGCCATCACGGCATAAGTCCCGGTACCGGTGGGGACATCGGCGCTGCCGGCATAGGTGAAGGTGACGGCGAGACCGGGCGGCTCGGTCACGGCGAGGGCCTCGCGCGGGCTGCCGTCGAAGACCTGGTGGAGGCGGGTGAGTTGCAGGCTGCCGGCGGGGGCTTTGCTCACGGTGAGGGAGCGGGACACCGCGGGGGCGTCGAGGTGGTTGACGTCGCCGACCTGGGAGGCGGTCACGGTGACGGTGCCAGCCCCGGTGAAGTGGAGTTGATTGCCGCCCTGGAGGTTCCCGGGGCCTCCGGTGACGGCGAAGGTGACGGGATTGCCGGACCCGCCTCCGGTGGCAGAGAGCGGAAGGACGGCGGTGGCGAGGGAATCGGGCAAGGCCGCGAAGTCGATGGCCTGGGTGGCTTTGGCAATGGAAAGGGTGTCGGTGTCGCTGCCTTCGTAGCGGGGGTCTTCGATGGTGCAGACGACGGCGTAATCCCCGGCATCGACGGCCGGGGCGGAGCCGCCATTGTAGGTGAAGGTCACGGCGAGGCCGGTCGGAGTGGTGGTGGCGAGTGGTGCCTTCACGGTGCCGTCGTAGGTGTGGGTCAATCCGGATAGATCGACCGTGGCCGGGGCCTTGGAGACGGTGAGAGTGAGTTCGACCGGAGTCGCCTCGAGGTAGCGGGCGTTGCCGGCCTGGCGGGCCCGGACGGTGACGGGACCAGAGGCGGTAAAGGAGAGCTGGTTGCCCGCCGTGAGAACTCCGGGGCCGCCGACGAGTTCGAAGGTGACGGGGTTACCACTGGGCCCGCCGGTGGCCGAAAGGGTCACGGTCTGGAGGGCGTCGGGATCGGGCGGAGCCGGGAAGGTGATGGTCTGGGGAGCCTTGCTGACGACGAGGGTGGCGGTGGTGTCGCCTTCGTAGTTCACCTCGTCCACAGTGGCGATGACAGTGTAGCTGCCGGGTTCGACGGGGGCGTCGGGCAGGCCGTCGTAGAGGATCCCGTGGTTCAGGCCGGCGGGAGTGGTCGTGACCAGGACGCTGCGGGGAGTGCCATCGTAGACCTGGTTGAGTCCGGAAAGCATCAAAGTAGCCGGAAAACGGTTCACCTGGAAGGACTGCGAAACGGCCGGGGCGGGATCGTAGTTGGTGCTTCCGGCCTGGGTGGCACGCACCGTGACGCGGCCGGTCCCGGAAAAGGTCAAGACGTTGCCGCCGCCAAGGGTGGCGGGGCCTTCGGTGACTTCGAAGAGGACGGGCTGGCCGGAGGCACCTCCGGTAGCGCTCAGGGCGAGGGTTTGGGTGAAGAACCGGTCGGGCAGCGGAGTGAAGGAAATCGCCTGGGGCAGTTTGGCGACCTCGAGGCTGCCGGTGGTGGAGCCTTGGTAGGCTGAATCGCTGATGGTGGCGACGACGGTGTAGGTGCCGGCGTTGACGGGGGCGATGCCAGACCCGTTGTAGGTGAGCGTGGCGTTCAAGCCGGAGGGATTGGTGGAGTAGGCCACGGTCCGGGGACTACCGCTGTAAGTTTGCGAAAGGCTCGCTGGCGTCAGGGTGATGGTGGCCGGGTTCTTCTGGACGGTGAAACTCACCGGCACATCGGGAGCGGCAAGATGGTTGGGACCACCGGCCTGGGAGGCGGTGATGGTGACCGTTCCGGTCGCGGTGAAGGTGGCCTGGTTGCCACCACTGATGACGGCGGGGCCCTGGGTCACGGCAAAGGTCACGGGATTGCCCGAGCTGCCTCCGGTCGCGGAGAGAGGCAGGGTGGCACTCAGAATCTGGTTGAGGATGGGACCGAAGGCGATGCTCTGCACGGCTTTGGACACCACCAGCGTGCCGCTGGCTGATCCGCTGTAGTTGGGATCCACAACGGTCGCCTGAACGGCGTAAGAACCGGCGTTGATCGGTGGGGTGCTTGATCCGTCGTAGGTGACCTCGACGGTGAGGTCAGGCGGATTGGTTGTCACCGCGACAGAGCGGGAAGACCCGTTGTAACCCTGATTCAGCAAGGAAAGCGTCACGGTCGCTGCACTCGCCCCAGCTTCCACGTCAACGACGTCGCTCGTCCTAACGCCTCCATCATTGGCTTCGAGCCGGAGGCGGTAAACACCGGATTCGGGAAAGGTCACCAGAGTATTGGCGAGAGATGGATTTTCAAACACAGGCGTCTGGGGACCGCTCACAAAACTCCACGCCACCGAAGTGATTCCCGGGTCCTCGGGATATCCGTCATCCGACACGGTCGCAGAGAGATTGAAAGGAACCCCGCTCGTAGCCATCCCCGAGACCGGAGCGATGTCGACTTGCGGACCGATATTCTGCAAACCGCCGACCATTTGAACCCGGTCGACCTGGGCCAGAACCACATCCGACGTGATTCCCGAAGTCACCCCAATGCCCGCGAGGGTCGATGTCGCCATCGCCACGGTGTCCTGGTTTCGTCGCGTCCAATTGCTTCCATCGGGTGAATCGTAGGTAGTGAAGACATTCCCCGCCCGCGTCACCCGAACCCACCAGGCTGGAGTCGGACCGTCGGTCTCAAGAGAAGCCAGGGAACCCCCGGAAGTGGTTCGGCGGAAGGACGAAGACCGGTTCGCAGAGCTCCCATAACTGGGCGACGGCGCCATCAACATGCCTGAAAACCGGCCGTTCGTCGCGGTCGACTCCCGCACCATCACCCCGACCCTCGCCGAATCGCTCGGCTTGAACAAGGTCCGCACCCTCGCGATGATCTCTCCATCCCCCTGCAGCGGACGGTGGCGGAGAAAGAGCGAGTCCGAGGTGCCCGTGAAGTTTCCACCCGAAGAACTTAGTACCGTCACCCCTCTCTGACTGATCGCGACTCCTCCAAAAGTGAGCGACCCGATGTTCGACTCCGTCCAAGGACTGACCGCCCCTCCCACGGTCACGGTCACGTCCAGATTCGAGACAGCGGAGCCATCCGTGGCGGACATGCGGAGGAGATAGCTGCCTGCCGTCGAAAAACTCGCATCCGTCACGGGAGAACTCGCATCTCCGAAAGTGACCGGTCCCGGGCCGGAGATTCGCGTCCACGTGGTCGTCATTCCGGAGACGGTGTCATCGTAGGCAGCTGCGACGAGACGGAGCACCGATCCAGTCGCGATCCCCTGCCCCTCACCGGTTGGACTGAAAAGATGGACGAAAGGAGCATGGTCGGTCTGCGCGTCGCCGATCCGGACCGACGCCCTGCGCCGGGGCTGGGCCGTGTCCTCGCCCGGCACATCGAGCGACACGACGACATCGACCGGAGACCTCGCGGCGGGGTTCGCAACAGGTGTCAATGTCAGGGTCGTCGCCGCGGAGCCCGCCGGGATCGTCACACTCTGGGGAAGCGCGACGAAATCGGTTCCCGCGACCGCATCCCCGGTCACGACGAGGGGAACGACCATCGCCGCACTCGTGCTTCCCTCCCGCGAGATGCGGAACGACCCGGTGTCTCCGGTTTCGTCGGCGAAAGGGTCGAGCGCCTCGATGAACGCCCGCGGTTCGTTATCGAGCACGACCACGGTGGCGAGAGAAGCGCTCGTGACGACGGTGGCTCCGGTGGGGTTTCTCAATTGCACGACGAGGGCCTCCACGGATTCAGCGATGGCGTCATCGGTCAACTGGATCGGAATGCCCTTGTTCGACTCACCGGGCAGGAAATCGAGACGGCCTCCCGTCAGCCGGTAGTCGATGCCCGCTCCTTCGGCGATGCTGTAGCGGACCGTGTATTCCACGGAACACGACGTCGAGGAAAGGCCCGATCCTGCCCGCGAAACCGGGATGGAGACGGTTCCGTCCCCCTCGCTGAAAACGTGTTTCGTCTGGGAAAAACTGAAATTGTTGGTGAATCCCGAATCGTTGTCGCTCACCCTGATGACAAGACCGGAAACTTCGATTCCGTAGGTTCGAGGATTACCACCGTCGGGTGCGATATTCACCACCAGCGTCTCGACGCCCTCGGCTTCCGTATCATTGATCGTATCCACCGGGACATAGACTCCCATCGCCCCCGCCGGAATCACGGCGACACCACTCATGGCCGTGTAATCCGAGCCAGCTTGAGCAGCGCCTCCCAGCGTGTAGGGAACGGACAGGTTGCTCGTCGTGCTGCCGCTCCTCGAGAAATACAGGTTCACCGTTCCGCCCTCGGTCGTGCTGAGCGTGTTTGCCGACACCGAAACCATGTTGATCGAATCGTCATCGGAAATCACGACTTGGGCCGATCCCGCCGGATCGATCTGGTAACCGGACCCTGGTTGCAGGGTGAGGACGACCGTCTCGGCATCCTCGGGAATCGAATCGTTCGTGACGGTGACGGTCAGGTTGGCGGTCGTGTTCTTCGACATGGTGACCGATCCCGGCAAGGCGGTGAAATCAGACCCGCTCTGGGCCGTTCCGCTGATCTGGTAGTTCACAGTGATGTTGCCGGTTCCGGTGCCATTGGTGGCAATCCGGAATTGCCCGGTATCACCCGGCTCGGCCACGTCCCCATCCATGGCGAAGACACTGACGGCAGGAAGATCTCCGTTGTCGACGATGGTAACGGACGCGTTGCCCGTCCCGGCGATGCGGTAGGCCGCACCACTACGCAATTGCACGACCACGGACTGGGAAGGTTCTCCCCGCGTGTCGTCAATCGGAAGGATGTCGATGGAGAGACTCGACTGCCCCGGACCAAAGGTGACGAATCCAGGCAACGCATTGTAGTCGGTTCCATGGAGGGCGTCGCCTCCGGTCGAGTAATGCACGGTGAGCGCGGATGCGAGGCTCCCGTCGCGGACAATGGTGAAACGGGCCGCCCCTCCCCCCTCCGTAGCTGTTGCGTCCGTGACCGTGAGGGTGACGGTCGGCTGATCGTTGTCGTTGATCTTGACCGTCGCCTGGGTCAACGAATCGAGGATATAGGCCGCGTTGGACGAGACCGTCATCCGGACAATCTCCATTCCCTCGGCGAGCGTGTCATCGACAGGATTGATCACCACGGGAACCGAGGCTTGTCCGGCCGGAATGACGACGCTGGTTCCGATCGAAGAAAAATCCGTCCCCGACAAGGCATATGGGGCGGCGGCATTTGCGGGCGTCACCGTGTCGAGGGTGAAGTTCACCGTCAGCGATGCCGCGGTCGATCCGGTGCGCGAAACCAGGAAGGTCGCGGTGTCCGCGGATGCCGATTCCGCCGCTTCGTCGTCGATCGCCGTCAAGGATACCCTTGATTTCGTCGTGTCGTCGTCATTGATCGGGATCACCAGGGTCTGCGGTCCTTCGGCGGAAAAAGTATCTCCTCCACTCACGAGCGAAACGACCACGTTTTCGGTGCCCTCCTGGGCCGTGTCCTGAACGGCGGCGAGATTGACGAGCAACTCCGATTGCCCGGCGGGGATGGTGAACAGCTCGAAGGGAGACGTCGCGGTATTGGCCGCCGGAGAGAGTGTATAATCCGCCGTCGTCGCACTGCCGCTGAAGTCCGTGTAGACGGAAAGATCCGCGCTCGCATCGCCCGTCCTGACAAAACGCCAGGACGCCCCGGCCCCTCCCTCCGCGGCCGTGAGGCTGACCGGTTCCATCCGGACTCTTGGACCATCCGTCGAACTGAAGTGCTTGTCCGTCTGATTCGGACCAACGGTGACAGGATTTGTAAAACCCGAAGGCGTGAGCACCCTCCCGGGCGCCGAAGCCGCCAGAGTCACCGATCCGGCGGAAAGGTTGGTGATGTAATACCGCCCCTCGCTGTCGGTCTGTCCGCCTCGATACGAGCCGGTCGCAAGGCTGTTGTGGACCCGCGCGTCGTAGACCGGATTTCCGGACCCGTCGGTGACGAGCCCGGAGAGGTAAAAGGTTGCGGGCGTTCCCACTTGGATCAACACCGTCTTGCGGACGGCCCCGCCTTTCATATCGCTCGCAGTACACTGCACCGCGTACCAGCCCGCCGCGGAGAAGGTCTTGGTTTGGACCGCGTTGTTGTTGGTGCTGAAGGAAGGTCCGTTGAAGCTGGTCAGTTTGTCACCAAAACTCCAATGATAGGCCAGCGTATCGCCATTCGGGTCGCTTGCCTGCGCCGTGAAAGTGACGCTCCCGCCGGTGGCGATCGACGTGGCGCTCGTCTGGATGGTGAGATCGGGAGGGTTGTTTCCAGCGGCTGTTCCGACATTCACCTGCACATCGATCGACTCGGGCATCGTGCCCCCCTTCCCCACGGGTGTGATGTGGATGTCGGCTTCGTAATCCGAGTAGGTCCGCCCGATCACAAGCGGTGAGTCGTTCCGGTCATCGGCCGAACCGGGATGCATGTCGAGCAACTGCGGACCGGAATTGCTTCCCGAATTCGAGGTGTCTCCGCCGCTGCCCCATGGGCTCCAATTGATCGAAATCCCGTTGGTGAACCATGGATTGGTCGTCAGCTTCTGCCGGAACTCGAGCCAATAATCCCTGTCCGCGTCGTTCGCCACCCGTAGCGCATAACGCAGCCCTGGATCCTGACTGACTTGGTCGAACTGGTGGATCCGGTAAAGCCCGCTGCCATTCACCGAATGATAGGTCTGCGGCGTGATCCATTCGAGCTGCTGCTTCATGCTCGCATTGAAGTGCCCGGCACTTCCACTCGAACCCATGACATCGTTGGTGTGCCCGTACTCCAGATTCACTCCGGGTCCGATCACGCTCTCTCCCCCGGTATTCCAGAAGTTCGAGTGCCAGACCCCGATGTTGTGTCCGATCTCATGCCGGAACGTTCCGATGCTGGTGGATCGCAACCAGGTATTCGTTCCGTTGACACTCCCGAGGCCGCCGAAGGAACCCGGACCATTCGCATAGATCACCACGAAGTGGTGGTAGTCCTCCGGAGAATATCCGAGCTGACGCGCCGCATCCTTCGCGTCGTTCATGATCGGGGAATTGCTCCCGGTCGTATTGTAATCGTCTTTGTACCAGGCTTCCGTCCGCGGCAAGACCAAGGTCGGAGTCACCATTCCCTGGAAGGCGAGCTTCCCGAACGAGATCTCCTTGAAATACTCGTCGAGCTGCCGGCAGGCCACCCAGGCCTCGGCATCCGTCTGGAACTCGTCGAGCCGATCAGGAAAGATGACCCGCATGTAAAGATGGCGCCGCAACCCCGTGCTGTTTTTCCGAGTCAACGGAAGCGCACCCGTTGGTGTCGTGGGCCCTCCCGTCGATCCCTCCCCCGCGAGGATCTCGGCGACCAACTGCTTGATGTGCCCGCCATCGCAGAGGAAAATGATCTGGTCCCCCGCTTCGATCGCCGGCGTTTCCGTGGTCACGGGAGGCATCGTCTCCCCGGGTTCCTTTTCCACTTCGGTGGACAGACCCGAGACCGGACATTTTTCGATCAGTTCTTTCCCGGATGCCGGGATCTCGCCCAACTCGAGAGGGCGCACCGGACTCTCATCGATCGCCATGACCCGGTCGACCGCGATGCCGTTCATCATCGTCGAAGCTTTCGACATTTCGCCCGACCTGCGCCCGTAAACGTAGGCACGCCATTCCCGGTCACCGAGCCTGGCGAAGCGACGAATGACGGGCTCCGAGGGATCGCTGTCCGGAGACACCGCCAATACTTCGAGTTCACCGACTCCGCTGATGCGCTCCTCGAGTGTTGCGACGAGTTCCTTCGGAAGCTGCTGCCGCCCCACCATCGGCACCGCCAGTTCGATCGCGCGCCTCGGATCAACGGCGATCAAGGATTTCATCGCCTCACGATGTCCTTTGGCGAGGGCAGCACCCTCCGCGATCAGCGAGCGCCGCGTCGGCTCGTCCGCTTCGAGATAGTGCTGCACCCATTCGGAGAAACGGAGGATCGGTTCCTCTGGATCACCCAAATTTGATGCGGATTTCGCGGCAGTCACGGGCACCAAACCCGGGGTAACGGTAATCGCGGTTTCCTTGGTCGATGAATCAACCTGGGCCGATGCTTCAACCCGGGAGGCTTCACCTCCTTTCGGCGTTCCTGCTCGGTCTGATCGCCCAAGCCACAAAATCCCTCCCAACAGAAGAGCGGTCGACACGACAAGACCGAGCCAAGAGGCCCGGACCCTGAGGGACCGATTTCGATCTGGGGGATTCATTGGAGGATGCGCCTTGACCCCGACGAGGAGAAGGCGACCGGAAGCATCGCAAATCCAAGTCAGGTCCGTCAATCCCGGCCTTCAAACCCCGGAAAATCTTCCCGAAAATCCGTGTCATACGGCTCCCTTCGCAGGAGCGAGTCGCATTCCGCATAGATTATGTCGTAGCAAGTCGCACCGATCGCCCGCTAAACTCTCCGCCCCCCCCATGACCCACCCTAGGAAATCTGCGATTTTTGCCTCCTGCCTGCTCGTCCCGGTCCTCTTCGGGGACGATAGCGGTCGGCTCGCTCCGCTCTTCGCTGCGGCGAAGGAATCAGGAACGGTCGTGACGATCCCGCCAGGCGACTACCACCTCGATGGCGAAATGCCCATCCCGCTCTATTCGAACACGACCGTGTTCGCGCACGGAGCCCGCTTCCACTTTCCCGAACCGCTCGGAGACGGAGCCCGGCGCCTCCTCTTCGCCGGGACGGACGTCTCGAACCTCACCTGGCACGGAGGCGAATTCCTCGGACACGTCTTTGATCCTTCACGGCAGGAAAACTCATGGGAGCCCAACGTCAGCACGAAGGCCATCGAACTCACCACCTCCCCGACCGGAGCCACCCGCGACATCGTCTTCCGCGAGGTGCGGTCCGACGGTCTCGCCGGAGCCGTCATCGGAGTCTTCGGCAGCATGCCCCGCTCCAGTGAGAGTGCCGTCGATGTCCATGCCGAACGGGTCGTCCTCGAAGGCTGCACCCTCCTCCGCAGCGGGCGGTTCATGTGGGACTACGGCTATCTCTGGCAAATCCTGACCTGGCCCGAAGACTACGAAGCCTGGGAGGTCGAGCGGGCGAAACGTTATTTCCGATTGGACCTCCTCCGCCGTGTCACCCTCGCCGACGGCGACGACCGGGTGCGCTTCGAGGCGGGAACCAAGCCGATTCCGGTCAGCGACGCCGATGATCCGAAACAGTCCCTTTCCTTTTTCGGCCAAAGCCTTCCAAAGAACCTCCAGCGTGGCCTCCAGTACTTCGTCGTGGAGTCGGGCGATGACTTCATCAAGGTCGCCGGGAAACCGGGAGGAACGCCGATCCGATTCGAGGGAGCGGGCGGTGCCGACGCGGCCATCGCCCACCACCTTTCCGCGACCTACCTCTCCGCCTACGCCCCGACCGGAAGCGCCCCCGGCAAGGGCGCCTTCGACATCGTCGGGGCGAAGGATGTCCGCGTCACCGGATGCCAACTCAGCGCCCTCGGCGACACGATGCACATCCAGCGGTGCGAGAACGTGATCTTCGCCAACAACCACATCATCGGCAGCCGCATGGGCGCCTTCTTCCTCGCCGAATACTGCCGCAATGCCACGATCACCGGAAATCTTGTCGACGGCGGCAACGGCAGCCGCGTCATCAGCGTGGAGAAAAGCTGCACCGACGTCACCATCATCGGAAACACCTTCCGCAACGGCGGACGCGGCGCCTGGATCAACCAACCGAAGAACTTCATTCTCGCGAACAACGTCTTCGTGAACAACACCACCAAGAACGAGGACGATCCGCGGCGCGGTCGCATCGCCTATCAAACCGGCAAGCCAGTGTGTTTTCCCGAGCTTTACTTCACCCTGCACGAGGAAGGCGGCAGCTACGGCCCTGTCATCGTCCGCGACAACATCTTCCAGCTCGGCGATTCCGCTCCCGACGAGGCCGTCACCTTCGCCCCGAACGGACGTGATCTCCAGATGAGCGGAAACACCTTCCCTGGACGCGCCATCACCATCGCCGTCGATCCCTCTTGCGAGGCCGTCGCCATCCACGACAATCCGGGTGCGGAACTGAACCGAACCCCCATCGATTTCAACCACGGCCGCCGGTGATTCCTCAACCTCGTGACCTCTGACCCGTGACCCATCCCATGCGCCTCTCCCACAAAGTCATCATCGTCACCGGTAGTTGCACCGGCATCGGCAAAGCCATCGCGAAGCAGTGCGCCGCCGAAGGCGCCCGTGTCGTCATCCACGGTCTGGAACGCGACCTTGGCGAGGAAACCGTCGCGGAGATCGGTGCCGATTCCGCCGTCCTCCACATCGAAGACCTCGCCAACGAAGGCAGCCCCGCCCGTCTTGTCTCCCTTGCTGTGGAACGCTTTGGCCGCCTAGATGCCGTCGTCAACAACGCTGCCATCGTCGCCTCGGGCAATCTCCAGAGCACCGACGCGCCCTTTTTCCGCAAGATGCTCGAGGTGAACACGATCGTCCCTTTCCTCCTCATCAAGGCCGCCCTTCCCCATCTCGCCGATCACCACGGCTGTGTCCTCAATATCGGCAGCGTCAACGCATGGAGCGGTGAACCGAACCTGTTCCCCTACTCCGTCTCCAAGGGCGCGCTCATGACCCTGACCCGCAACCTCGGCGACACCCTCATGCGCGAGAACCACGTCCGTGTGAACCAGATCAATCCCGGCTGGGTCCTCACCGAAAACGAAGCCAAACGTAAACGCGAACACGGCCTCAGCGACGACTGGCCCTCACATTTGCCCAAAGTCTACGCTCCCGCCGGCCGCATTCTCAAGCCCGAGGAGATCGCCATGGCCGCGATCTACTGGCTCGCCGACGAAAGCGGCCCCATCAGCGGCCAGGTCGTCGACCTCGAGCAGCACCCCTTCATCGGAAGAAATCCCCCGAAGGATGCGTCTACCATCCCGGCTCACTGAACACCGACCACCGATTACCGATCACCGCCATGCCCCGCCTCGCCGCTTTCCCCAAAGCCTACATGCAGGCCCTCTGCAAAGACGGGTCGATGACCGTCTCCGAATGGATCCGCCTCGCCGACACCCTCGAGGTCGAGGGGCTCGAATGGTACGCCGGTTTCCTCGAGATGGCTGATGAGTCGAACTGGCCACGCTTCCGCAAGGAGGTCGAGGACACCGGCCGCGTCATCCCGATGATGTGCTGCTCGCCCGACTTCACCCATCCCGACGCCGCCTTCCGCGAAAAGGAAATCGCGAAGCAGAAGCGTTGGATTGACATGACCCACGCGCTCGGAGGCAGCTATTGCCGCGTCCTCAGCGGTCAGCGCCGGCCGGAACTCTCCATCGACGAAGGCGTCAGACTCGCCGCCGAATCGATCCAGGCCTGTCTGCCCTACGCGGCCGAGAGGGGCATCACCCTGATCCTCGAAAACCACTACAAGGACGACTTCTGGGAGTATCCGGAGTTCGCGCAGAAGATGGACATTTTCTGCCAACTCGTCAACGCCGTCGATCACCCGAACTTCGGGGTCAACTACGACCCCAGCAACACCTACCTCGCCGGCGAGGACCCGGTGGAATTGCTCAAGCGCGTCTCGCACCGCGTCGTGACGATGCACGCGAGCGACCGCTACCTCGCCGAGGGCACGCTCGAAGATCTCCGCAAGGAAGAGGGTGGTGCCCAGGGTTATGCCAAACGTCTCCGCCATGGTGAGATCGGGCAGGGACTCAACGACTACGACGCCATCTTCTCCGAGCTGAAGAGCAAGGGTTTCGATGGTTGGATCAGCATCGAGGACGGAGTCGATGGCATCGAACAACTCCAGCGCAGCGTCGCTTTCCTCCAACGGAAGATCGCCCAGTACTGGCCCTGAGGATCAGGGAGCCGGAATCAGGAACTTCTCGACGAGGCGGAGGGTGACCCGCCCCACCGTATCGAGGCTCTCCGCGCTCAACTTGTCCATCGTGTCAGCCGGAGTGTGCCAGGCGGGATAGTCGAAGTCGATGATGTCGATCGTGGGGATGCCGGCGACCACGTTCAGCGGGATGTGATCGTCGATGATGTAGTCGGGACTGACGCCGATGAACTCGCGCTTCTCGACTTCATCCGCGGCTGACAACAACTGCGTGGAAATGCCGCGGACGCGCTCCTGCACCGCGACGATGTCAACGCCGATCCCCTTTTCGTCGCGGGCCTCGGCGAGCTCCCGGATCGAGGTACCCGGGATGTTCACGGCGGCCCGGACATTGAGATCCGCATCGCCGACCATGTCGAGCAGCACCCCCCAGCGCGGGCGATCCGCCTCCTTCTTCAGCAGCCATTGCTTCGCATAATGTTTGCTGCCGTAGAGGCCATCCTTCGCGGTGATGTTGGTCCCGAAAGCCTCCTCGCCGTCAAAGAACACGAGCTCGATCTGCTCTGCGACCTCCGGTCGGGTCGCTAGCACCCGCGCCAGCTCGAGCAGCAGGCCGGTGCTCGAACCACCGTCGTTCGCTCCGACGAACTCGAAGCCATCGAAGCGCTTCGTGTCGTAATGCGAGCAGAGCAATCCATCAACGCGCCGCTTCCAGGGCTCCTTCCCGAAGCGGGCGATCACGTTCACGAACTCGACCGTACCCTGTGGGGTCTTCGACTGAAGAGGGTCACGCCGTGTCGTCCAGCCGAGCGCGGCGAGTTCCTTCTCCAGATACTGCCGCGACTTTTCGATCGCCTCGGAACCGGCCGGACGCGGACCGATCTCGACGAGGGCGGCTACGTGGGCGAGCGCCTTTTCACCGGATACCTTCGCGTCGAGCGGATTCGCCGCATCAAAGGCGGGACGGGACTCGACGCATCCTGCCAGAACCAGAATAACCAACAGGACGGGTGCGATTCGTTTCATCGAAAAATCGCGCCGACCGATCAGTCGAGGCGGATACCCATCAGCTCGAGGATGCGGCCGAGGTCTTCGTTGCCGTAATATTCAATCTCGATCTTGCCACGCTTGTCGCCGTGATGCAGGGCGATGTTCGTGGCGAAGCGGCTCCGCAGTTCATCCTGGATCTGGCGCAGGTAAACTTCGGTCTGCGGCGGCAGCTTCGTCTTGGGCGGGGCCTTCTTGACGCTGGTCTTTCCGTTGATCGTCTCGGAGACGAGCTTCTCGGTGTCACGGACGTTGAGCTTCCGCTTCACGACGAGGTCGGCGAGCATGCGCTGCTCGGCCTTGGTTTTGAGGCCGAGGATGGCCTTGGCGTGACCGGAACTGAGGAGCCGCTGCGAGACGAGGGTCTGCACCTCGGGATCGAGGTCGAGCAAACGGATCGCGTTGGAAACGGTGGCGCGGTTCTTGCCGACGCGCTGGGCGATGTCTTCCTGCTTCAGACCGAACTCGCGGGCGAGGCGGGCGTAGGCCTCGGCCTCTTCGAGCGGATCGAGATCCTCGCGCTGGAGGTTCTCGATCAGCGCCATCTCGAGCACGTCGCGGTCGGACGCGTCGCGCACGATCACCGGCACCTGCGGCAGCTTCAGTCGGGTCGAGGCACGCCAACGGCGCTCGCCGGCAATCAGTTCGTATTTGCCGTCGACGAGGCGAACGATGAGCGGCTGGATCACGCCGTGCTCACGAATGGAATCGACGAGTTCGCCGAGGTGTTCATCGTGAAAGCGCTTGCGAGGCTGCAGGGGCGAAGCCACCACGGCATCGAGAGGCACGCGCAGGACCCGCTCGCCGGTGCCGGCGTCGGCCTCGGTCGTGCCGGCGGGACGCAGCGGCACGGCACCCGGTGCCTTGATCAAGGCATTGAGGCCGCGGCCGAGGCCTTTCTTGGGAGCGGGATCCGACATCGCAGGGGACGTTCGTCGCGGCCGATGGATCACTCGACGATGCGCACGTTGGCACCGCCCGCTTGGGCTCCAAAGCGGGCCGCCGCATCCATGGCGGCGTGCTGCTCGTCGCTGCAGGCGGAGTCGATCGGAGCGTCGGGCTGGGCATCGCTGGATTCGATCAGACCGTTGGAAATCATCCAGTGCTCCACCTCCTCACCGGAGACATCCGCGAGCATGGTGCCATTGACCACAACGCAGGGGGAAAGCGGCTGACCGCTCTTCTGTTCCATCTCCCAGCGGAAGGCGGGGTTCTTGATGATGTCCTTCTCAGTGTAATCGAGACCGTACTTGCGGAAGACGGAGCGAACGCCTTCGCTCCAACCGCAGAAGGTTTTCAGGTAAGCCGTAATTTCAAGATTTTGGTTTGCCATGAGTCGCTGATGGGTTTGCGGTTCGAAAGGATCGATAAGCCAAGGCGGTCCGATCCGCCACTTCCGATTTCGGATTTCCGCCTCAGCGGTCCTTGGCCAGGGCCAGAAGCACCGCCTTCTGGGCGTGGAGGCGGTTCTCGGCCTGTTGGAAAATCTCGTCGGCGCGCTGTTCGAACAACTCGCCGCAGATTTCCTTGTCGCGGTAGGCGGGCAGGCAATGCTGCACGATCGCGCCGAGGTTAGCGAGTTTGAGCAGGCCACCGTGAATTTGGAAAGGCTTGAGGATTTTGAGCCGCTCCTCGGCTTCGGCCTCGCGGCCCATGCTGACCCAGGTGTCGGTGTAGAGCACATCGGCATCCCTGGCGGCGGCCTCGACATCCTCGGTCAAGGTTACGGGTGCTTCGCCGAGACGGGCCATGAAGGCATCGTCGGGCTGGAAGGCCTTCGGAGCCGCGATGACAAGCTCGAAGCCGAGCCGCTTCGCCGCCCAGGCCCAGGACCGGCCCATGTTGCAGTCTCCATCTCCGAAAAAGACGACCTTTTTGCCGTCCCACCCTCCGAGCCGCTCCCGGATCGTCAAAAGATCGGCAAGGATCTGGCAGGGATGCTCCTCATCGGTGAGGGCGTTGATCGTCGGGATCTTGCCGTATTCCGCGAAGTCGACGACATCCTGCTGCGCGTAGGTGCGGATGATGGCGCCGTGGACCATGCGGCCGAGGACGCGGGCGGTGTCCTTGATCGGCTCGCCGCGGCCGAGCTGGATGTCGTTGGCGTTGAGAAAAAGCGGGCGGGCACCCAGTTCGGTCAAGCCGACCTCGAAGCTGACGCGGGTGCGGGTCGAGGACTTCGTGAAGATCATCGCCCAGGTCTCCCCGGCGAGTTCGCCGGTGACCAGACCCCGCCGGCGCGACTTTTTCAAAGCGAGTCCGTGGTCCACCAGCGAGGTGATCTCCGCCGCGCTGAGTTGCTCGATGCCGAGGAGGTGTTTCATGGTTTTTCGAAAAATGGAAATAACGATGGAAGGAAAGCGTTCGCCATAGGCCGATCAAGCCGGCCTCACCGGCCCGACAGGCCCGCGAGGACCTCGTGGAAAATGGCGAGGGCCTCGTCGACCTCCGCGTCGGTCACATTCAGCGGTGGCAACCAGCGCACCACGGTCTCTCCCGCTGGCACGGTGAGAAGGCCGGCTTCGCGCGCGGCGTTGACCACGAAAATCGACGGAGTCTTGCCCGATCCCGCGAACCCCGGCACCGCGGCCATGGCCGCAGGATCGAGGACAAACCCTAACATCAACCCCACACCACGCAGTTCCGCGAGAAAGGGAAAATTCCATTGGTCCACGGCTTCCTTGATCCGCGATTCCTGCCGTTTCACGTTGTCGAGGACTCCGGCCGCTCCGATCTCGCCGAGCACGGCGAGCGCGACGGCGCAGGCGAGCGGCGTGCCACCAAAGGTCGAACCGTGCGTACCCGGTCCCATCGCGGCGGCGTGGGCATCGTCGACCCAGAACGCCCCCATCGGAAAACCGCCTGCAAAACCTTTCGCCCAGCTCACCGCATCGGGCTCGACCTCAACGCCGCTCCCGGACAACACGGTGTGCCATCCGCACCAGTCACCGGTGCGCCCGGCCCCGCACTGGACCTCGTCGAACATCAGCATCAGATCGAACTCGTCGCGCAGCCTCGCCGCCTCGGCAAAAAACTCCGGGGTGGCGATGTGGATGCCGCCCTCGCCCTGGACGGGCTCGAAGAGGATGGCCGCGGTCTTTTCATTGACCGCTTCGCGCAGCGTTTCCGGATCGTTGAAAGGCACGTGGAGGAAGCCGGGCAGCAAGGGATCGAAGCCGACCTTCACCTTGTCCTGACCGGTCGCGGCGATGCCGCCGAGGGTACGGCCGTGGAAGGATTGGCGGCAGGTCACGACGACGTTTTTCTCGGCCGCGGCCCCGTACTTTTCCCAAGCCCGCTTCCGCGCCAGCTTGATGAGCCCGTCGTTGGCCTCCGCTCCGCTGTTGCAGAAGAAGACCTTGCCGGGGCGCTCCATCATTGTCTCGACGACAAACTTGGCGAGTTCCGCCTGCTTGCGCACCCAATAGAGATTCGAGCAATGGATGAGGCGCGCGGCCTGCTCCTCGAGCGCCTTGCGCATCACCAGCGGACTGTGACCAAGCGCGCAGACGGCCACGCCCGAAGAAAAGTCGAGGTAACGACGACCCTCCTCGGACCACAACCACACGCCCTCGCCGCGTTCGAAGGCGATCGGAAAACGCCCGTAGTTCCCCAGCACATATTCGTGCATCAGGGATTCGGTTGAGGAGGGAACGCTCATTGGACGATCTCGGTGCCGATGCCGGCGGTCGTGAAGATTTCGAGCAGGAGCGAATGCGGGATTCGGCCATCAATCATGTGCACCTTCCCGACCCCGGCGCGGATCGCGTCGACGGAGGACCGCACCTTCGGGATCATCCCACCGCTGATCGTGCCATCGGCGATGAGCCCATCGACTTCGCCGACGGAGAGCGTGTGAATCAGGGTGCTCTCGTCCTTCGGATCCTTCATCAGGCCGAGCACGTCGCTGAGGAAAATGAGCTTGGTCACCTTCAGCTCCGCGGCAAGGGCGCTGGCGGCGAGGTCGGCGTTGACGTTCAGGCTGAGCAGGGTGCCGCGCTCGGAGGCGATCGGTGAGACCACCGGCACGATTTCCGTGGCGAGCGCGGCGCGGATTTTGGAAAGGTCGAATCCGGTGACGCGGCCGACCCGGCCGAGGCTGAGCTCGCGGCCCGCCTCCTGCGACCACTCGGTGATGCGTTCGCCGATGAAGGCTTCGTTCCCGGCGACGCCGAGGGCGCGCCCGCCGAATTCCTCGATGCCTTTGACGAGTCCCGGGTTGATCTCGCGGCTAAGGGTGCGCTCGACCAGCTCCATGGCCTCGTCCGAAGTCACGCGCAGTCCGCCGACGAATTCGGCATCGAGGCCCGCGGCCTTCATCGCCGCGGAGATGGCTTTGCCGCCGCCGTGGACGAGCACCGGATTGATCCCGGCGACCTCCATGAAGACAACATCGCGGAGTAGGCGCTTGACCAACTCCGGATCCTCCATCGCGCTGCCGCCGACCTTGATCAGGAAGGTGTGACCGCGGAATTGTTGCAGGTAGGGCAGGGCCTCGACGAGGACGGCGGCCTTCTCGATCTGCTGCTGGAATGCGGTGCCCATGGAAAATGGAAAGCGGGGAATCTCGCCGGATTTTTCCGGGGGGCAAGGGGAGATTCGGTCACGGGCTGGGAGCGCCGACGCCCTCGTCGGCATCCAGTGACAACCCGCCCGTTCGCTCACGCCTTCTTCACCGCGGAGTATTCCGTGCGGTTGAAATCGACGTACTCGGGCGAGAGATCCGAGGTGTAGATGATGCACTCGCCCTTGCCGAGATTCAGGTCGATGCAGACGGTGAACTCAGGTCCGCTGACCGCGGCGATCAGCTTTTCCCCATCCGTGCCAGCGGAAAGTCCGTTCTGAGTGACGATGACGCCATTGAGGTGGATGTTGACCATCTCCTCTTTCACCCGAGCGCCGGAGTAACCGACCGCGTGGAGAATGCGGCCCCAGTTCGGGTCGTTGCCGTTCCAAGAGCACTTCACCAGCTTCGAGTTCGCGACGGCCCGGGCGACGCGCTCGGCATCGAGATTGGAGGCGGCGCCACGCACGTGCACCTCGACGAGTTTGGTGACCCGCTCGCCATCCGAGACGATGCGTTTGGCAAGGTGCAGCATCACTTGGCAAAGGGCATCGCGGAACTCGGCACTGCCCTCCCCTCCCCGCGTAATCGTCTTGTTGCCGGCCTGTCCGTTGGCCATCACGATCACCGTGTCGTTGGTGCTCATGTCACCGTCGACGGTGATGCGGTTGAAGGACTGATCCACCGCCTCGCGCGTTGCCGCGACGATTTCGGCCTTGGAGATGGCCGCGTCGGTGGTGACGAAACAGAGCATCGTCGCCATGTGCGGATTGATCATGCCCGCGCCCTTGGCGATGGCACCGATCTTCACCTTGGTGTCGCCGATCTTCACCGAGACGGAGATGCTTTTCGGATGGGTGTCGCTCGTCATGATCGCCCGCGCCGCGGCATCGCTGTCGCAGTGCAGGTTCGCGGCGAGTTCGGGGATGCGGTGCTCGATCCGGTCCATCGGCATGGGCACGCCGATGATGCCGGTGGAGCAGACCTGCACCTCGCGCTGTTTCAGGCCGAGGGCCTTCGCCGCGGTGGCCGTCATGGTGCGCGCATCGATCATGCCACGGGGACCGGTGCAGGCGTTGGCGTTGCCGCTGTTGGCGATGATGGCGCGCGGCTCGGTCGACTTGAGGTAACTGGCGGAAAGGCGCACCGGTGCCGCGCAGACCTGGTTCTGTGTGTAGACCGCCGCGCCGACGGTGGGGAACTCCGAATAGATCAGGGCGAGGTCGAGCCGCTCCACCGCCGGATTCTTGATGCCACAGGCGATCGCGCCCACCTTGAATCCGAGAGGCGCGCAGACGCCGCCCTCGATGCATTTGATTTTGTTGCCCATGTTCGGCTAGGAATGATGCGGGTTTTAGAAGTGGAGGAGCCCGAGGGTTTCCGGGAGGGCCTCCATCAGATTGAAACACTGGATTGCCTGGCCTCCCGCACCCTTGCCGAGATTGTCCTCGGCGCTCGATAGGATGAGCCGACCGGTGCGACGGTCGATCACCCAGCCCACATCCACAAAGTTGGTGCGCACCACCTGCTTCGTGTCGGCGAAGCGCCCCTCTCCGAGAATCCGGACAAAGGGACGCCCCTCGTAAAATTCCGCGTAGCACGAGGCGATCCGCTCCGACAAGTCGGCGGACCTCTCCTTCAGCTCACAGAAGATCGTCGATACGATCCCGGCATTCACCGGCATCAGATGCGGCACGAAGCTGATCGTCACCTTCGTGTCCGCCGCGAGCGAGAGCTCCTGCTCGATCTCGCTGAGGTGGCGGTGTTTCGGCGCCCCGTAGGCGCGCAGGCTCTCGTTCACCTCACAGAAGAGCAACGAGGGCTCCGCCTTTTTCCCCGCTCCGCTGGTGCCGGAGAGACTCGTCACAGCAATGCCATCGGCCTGGATCAGCCCGGCCCGCAGCAAGGGCACCAGGGGAATCAAAATGCTTGTCGGATAGCAACCCGGAGCCGCGACCAGATCGGCTGCCGCGATCGCATCCCGGTAAAACTCGGGCAAGCCGTAGACCGCACGCGCGAGCAGATCCGGGGCGGGATGCTCGTGACCGTAGAACTCGAGATAGACCGCCGCGTCGCGGAGGCGGAAGTCCGCGCTCAGATCGATGACCCGCACCCCGCGCTCGAGCAGCGGCTGGGCGAACTCGGCGGCTAGACCATGAGGAAGTGCGAGGAAAGCATGCCGGGCTCCGCTCGCGACGATCGCCTCGACCCCCGGCTCGATGAAGCTGAGTCCCGCGAAGGCCGGAGCCCCGGCGAAGCGGGGAAAGACCTCCGTCAGGGCACGCCCCGCCTCCTGCCGCGAAGTCACCGCGACAGGTGCGACCATCGGGTGCATGGCCAGCAGGCGCAGGAGTTCCTGGCCCGTGTAGCCGCTGGCACCGACGATGGCAATGGGGATGCGCTCGCGATTCATGAGCCGTCCAGCATGGCACAACTTTCCGGCGAGTCGAAAAAAGTTCGGCTGGGGGCGGGATTATTTTTGAAAGACAAGCGACTTGCGGAACCGGAAAATTCGTTCACAATTCCCCTCCGGCCAATCGGCCGGTGAAAGTGACGGGACGTAGCGCAGTCTGGTAGCGCACCACACTGGGGGTGTGGGGGTCGCTGGTTCGAATCCAGTCGTTCCGATTCACTTTTCCCCTGCTGCGGCGGGGGCTGGAGCCTTTCCAGCCCCCGCGGGATGGGTCACTTGAGGGGGCAGGCATCCCCCCTGCCGTATCCCTTGTTTTACCAATGTTTGGATAAGTTGGGCCTTTCTTTTGCTTCCGCGATTTGCTACCGATGGCGCGGGCATGAAACTCAAGGGGCTTTACCAAAAGACAGACACCGGCATCTGGTATTATCAGCCGCGGATGGTCAAGGGCGTGCGCCCCAAGCCCATCAGCCTCGAAACCAAGGATCCGGAAGAGGCCGCAGAGGCATACTTTCGCGTGGCTCAAAATGCTCACCGGGAGTTTTCCGCGGAGAGCGTGCGGATGGAAGCGGTGCGCTTCTTGAGGGCCAAGGCCGCCAGCGGGCAGCACACTCCCCGAACCACGGAGCAAAGTGAGATGGTTCTCGAGAAATTCATTGCCCTCACCAAAAATCCCCCCATCAAGGCCGTGCGCTCCAGCCACATCCTTGCCTTCCGCGATGAGATGGCAAGCCGCAGCCTGAGCCCGGCCACGATCCGCGCCAGTATTGGCCGCCTCTCCGCATTCTTTACGTGGGCCGTGCGGGAGGGCCTCATTGATGATCACCCTTGCAAGCGGGTGGACATGCCACGCGCCGTGCCCACACGCACGGAGAAGTATTGCACGAAAGAGGAGAGAGACAGGCTCATCTCCGCCGTGCCCGCAGACAGGCTGGATCTCCAGCTGGTGCTTTGGTTGGGTTTCTTTGCCGGGATGCGCAGGCTGGAGATCGTGGAGGCCCACCGGGATTGGATTGATTTGGCGGCCGGCGCTCTCCATGTGAAGCGCACGGCCACTTTCCTGCCCAAGGGCAAGCGGGACCGCATGGTGCGCATCTCTCCGCGGCTGGGGCAGTTTCTGGCCCACTACATGGAGGCCGTGCCCGCGGTGCCCGGATCCCCCTATCTGCTCCGCCCTGACAAGCTGCCGGGCAAGGTGAAAGGGGCCAAAGGAAAGAAAGCGTGGCGGTATCGCTTTGATCCCCGCAGAGCCTTCAACTCGCTCACGGAGGAGGTGGGCCTCAGCTGGGTGCATTTCCACACCATGCGCCACACCTTTGCCACCCTGCACGCGATTGCAGGCACCCCGCTCTCCGTGATCGCCAAGGAGCTGGGGGATGATCAGCAGCTGGTTTTCAACACTTATGTGGGATACACGCGCCATGGGGATCATGCAGGGGCAGTGGATTAGAGGGTCTTTTTGATCTTGGGCCAGCGGTCATACAGCTTGCGCAGGAGGTCCCGCTTTTCGTCCTCCATTTTTTGCACCTCCCGCCAGATGTCCTCATCGATCAGGCTCTCGATTTCATCCCGCACCAGGGCCTCGATCACACTGGGCTCCAGCGCATCCAGCTCCCAAGAGGTCACACCAAACTCCTCCACGTAGGAGCTGGCCCTGCTATCCGTGAACTTGGCCGGGTTGGGCGGAGGTGCATACTGGTCCACTTGATCCATGTTGAGGCCCAGCCGCTTCACGCCCACACCACCGAAGTTTTCGGAAAAGAGGTCCACCCGGTCCCGGTTGTCCCGGGTCATGTCGATCCCGCTGGGGTCATGGTCCCCGAGGTGGAGCAGATAGCACTCATGGCCCTTGCGGAGCTTGTCGCGGAATCTGCGGCCCGCAGCCCAAGCCTCCGATGCGGAGAGATAGCCTTTGCAGGAAAGGTGGGGCACATAGAAGGGCTCACAGGCCCGGGAGATCACATTGCCCAGGGCCTCCTTTTCCACCCACACCTCCACATAGATCCCCAGCCGCTCCCACCGATCAAAGCGGACATAGTGCGGCAGGTCCCGGATGGCGTTGGTTTCATCCTCATCATACCAGAAAGCACTCAGGCCGCGGCCGCGGTCCTCGATGGCATCCCAGGAGATCAGCCCGGCCATGCGAGCCTTGGCAATCACCTTGCCTAAATTTTTGTAACTCTTCTCCGTGTTCGGGATCAGGTCGCGGGAAACGAACTGATAATAAAGTTGGCGCAGTGTCAGGATGTATCCAGCATCGCGATACTCCTTGATGATGGCGTTGGCCATCTTCACCATGGCCTCAGAGGCCGCGGTGGGGGTCCAGTCAATGTAAGCAATTCTCATGGTTGTGATGTCGCGGGAAGATCAGGCTTGAAGAAACCGAGAGCCCCCTTGCAGGGCATGAAAGGGAGCGGCCGAGCATTCGCGACCTGGAAGCCCACGGGGCCGAAAAACCACGGGGAGCCAGCCGCAGCCTCCGAAAAGACAAGGCCGGTGATTTCCGCCGCACCCACGATGCCTCCGCGCTCCAGATCGCGGGCGGCCGGGATGGTCACTCCGTTGCGGGTGGCGATCCATCGCGCGTGATTGTATTCCTCCAGCGTCATCCCCTTGGCCGCGTGAATCAGGAAAGGGCCACGATTGCCGGTGGCCCAGGTGCGGTTTTCCACATCCTTGTATCCTTGGACAATCAGCCAGGCCCAAGGCTGGCGGATGGATAGGGCGACGGGTGGCAATGGCTGGGTTTCCATCATTCGCATCCTTTCTCTTTCGCAGGCACCCTCCGCACCAGCTCTCCACTGGAGACATCCCAGGCCAGCCCGTGGCCGGGGCACACCACCACGCCATCCTTGACGGGACACCCGGCCAGAGGGAGGCCGCGGTGGGGGGCAGATCATCCCGCACTTGAGCCGGGCATCCTTGTGGGCCTCCTCCAGATCCGGGAGCCAAGCCACCACTTTCATCTCAACCAGTTGGTGATGGGTTGGAAACTCTGGCATGAGCCGCTTGCATTTCAGCCTCAACAACTCCACTGGGCCGGTGGTGTTTTTCGCGGAGAGCACCCGAGAATGGAGCGGCCACTTCCCGCCATAGCTCCACTTCTCCACAATCCGCTCCGGGATGAATCGCCAATCAATGTGCCAATGCTGCTCAGGGAATCCGACAATTTCCGCATCCTCATGGAGCGGACCAAAAAGGGGCACCATCATTTTCCACATCTCTGCGCGGATGCACGGCACCCGGTAGAAGCGGCCCACCGTCAAGGGCTCTGGAGCGGCTGCCAGATCCATCACTCCCCGTCTCCTTTCTCTTTCCGCGGTTGGTTGCCCTTGTGGAAGATCTCCGCACGCAGGATCTCCTCCGCGGCCGCCATGCACCGATCCAGCTCCGCGATGCGGTAGAGGATGCGGGTTTTGAGTTTCCGGCAGGGGCAGAGCTGATGATCCCGCACCAACTCCCGGAAGAAATCCGGCCCACCCACATAAGCCTCCGCCTCCTCTTGGTTGAGGCAGCCCTTGGGCGTCACTTCAATGCTAAGGAGACGAGAGCCCATTACCAGCCCCTTGCCCGTTTGGAATATCCCATGAAGGTGCCACACCACGGATCCGGCTCAGCAGCCGGAGCGGGCTGCCGGGTGTCCTCATACCCCTCCAGCAGCTTCAGAGCCTCCTCAAGCGTGCGGATGGCCTCCAGCTCCCGCTCCTGCACCCGCAGGGCATTGTTGACCAGGTTCTGGAAAGCACCCTCCAGCAGATTGCAATCCGGGCTCCCCTCATTCCGGAGACGGAAACGGCCCAGCTGCTCCCGGGCGGCCCGCTCTCCCTCCACTCCCGCCTCAAGGTTTTCACGATGCGTCTCCAGCTGCCGTTTGAGGGCTTTGCCCAAGGTGCCCAGCACATCCTCCAGATCCCCGGTGGCAATGACGTGGGAATTGAGCGTGGAAAGGATCAGCTGCTCTGCGGGAGAGATCCGCGGCTCTGTCTGGGGGGCCGTGCCGGTGCGGTCATAGTGCTCCCGGGCCTGCGGATCCGAGAGCAGGGCATAAGCGGCCGCCACCTCCTTGAAAGCCTCCTCATCCCCGCTGCCAGCGGTGGCACGGTCCGGGTGCGTGGCCTTGGCCCGCTCGCGATAGGCTCGCTTGATCTCTTCCCCGCTCGCATCGCGGGGCACGTTCAATGTCTGGTATGGGTCATTCATTTCTCGCGCAAAAAAAATGGGGTCACAGGTCAGGAGTCACGGGTCACGGGTCATGAGGAGGATGCCGGATCCTCCGTGCGCAGGGTGAGCAGCAGGGTGCCGGATTTGCTCTGGCGAATCGTCGCCACATGCTTGGGCTCGAAACTCGCCAGCCCGTGGGCTTTATCGGCCCCTTCCCAGCACTGCACGAAAAACACCCCATCCTCAAAGCTGAGGGGGCCGTTGACATGGATGCCGAAACCCAGCACCCGCACTGCCACCTCACACCGCTTGCCGACATGGGCCAGCAATCGGGCCGCGGCTTCCGCATCTTTTTCCGTAACAAGGATCATGGGGATGGGATGTGTGTTGCGGGATTGTCAGGGAGCCCGATCAATCAGCAGGCTGGAGACATAGGAGGCAATCAGCAGCGCGATGATCAGGCCCACGATCAGCCAGGCCGTGGCCTCCTGTTCGCGGCGGAGAATTGGGAAGGAATCAGCGGCAGGCTCCTCAGGTTGCTGGGTCTCCGGTTTTTCAATGCACATCTCCTTGGCGCGGGCCGCGGCGTCTTCGATCCGCTGCACGGGATCCACACAGATGTCTTGCGGCCAAGGCCACCCACCCGGCAGAAACTGAGCGAGCAGCTCCGCATCTCTTGAAGTGCGGGCCGTTGACGGGAGCGCCTCGCCGGGCCGGGAACATCCAAAAGACACGGAGAGAAATTTAGGCCGCAGCACCCGCTCCTCTGCCGCCAGCCTCTGCGAAGGGTTCAGGCCTCGCACTCGCCTCATGTGTTGCCGGGTGCTCGGTTTCATAGTCCGTCCTCGATCGAATCCAGCAGAGCCATCACCACCTCCAGCTCCTGCCCGTTGTGGGTCCAGCGGTCGCCATCGTAGGCATACACGTTGCGGATGGCCGGGTGCATGTCGGCGATGGCCTCCACGCTGCCCCCGGTGATCTCCAGCAGGGCCTCCCCGCCATCGCGGTGAAAGGCCAACGTGGTGCCCGGCTCCGGCACGCACCATTCATGGCGGCCGATGGGGGCAATGCGGCGGCCCAGCTCGCAGATGCCACCCAGGGCCACGATGGCCCGCGCATCCTCCAGCGCGGGGTAATGGTCCAGCAGCAAGCGGCCCACCCCGAGCGGGAAGCCATCCCACTGCACCGTGGCGGCCTGCACGCGGCCATCCGGCAGCGGTGCGATGATGAGGGCCGGGCAGCTCATAGCGCGGCCTCCTCTCTCAGGGCGAGGTGGCTCAGCTCCTCAATCTCCAGCTCCACCCGGGCCATGGCCCGGGCGAGGTGCTCGCTGAGGTCCCCCATCAGGTTGAGACGCCGCTCCGCGTCCTTTTCCCGGTCGCACGCGGACCAGGTGACTTGCCGGGCCGCCTCCAGGTAGCTGGTGATGATCTCCGCCCCCACGGTGCTCATGCTGCTTCCTGAGGATTCGCGGCGGGCCGCAGGGTGATATTGAGGAAGTGGTCCGTCAGGCTCGATGCATGGGCCTTTTCAGCCTCCCTTTCAAAGCTGGCCAGCTCTTCCGGAGTGAGCACATCCGCCAGATCGAAGCGGATCACCGTCTTGGATTCAGTTTTCTTGTCGTGTTCTTGCGTCATGTGAAATGCAATCTCACGTTTTGGGAGTTTCATCAAGGAAAAAAATTGCGTTACGTGATTTTTGAGTGAGTTTCCTCACATGAAACCATCCGATGATCTGATCAGCGCACTGAGAACCGAGCTTGAGACGCGCGGTGCCCAGACCAAGATTTCCAAGGCGCTGGAGGTCAGTGCCACGACGGTGATGCGGTGGGCCTCGGGAGAAACGGCGATTCCGGCGGCGATGCAAAAGCTGCTCCGCCTCTACCTTTTTGGCGAGATTCCGTTTGGAGACGTTCGCGCGGCGGAGGATACTCGCTCCGTTCTCGAGTTCACACCCGCTGAGTGGCGTCTCATTTGCATCCTCGCTGCCCGGGCAGGTCAGGACCCCAAGATGTGGATCCGCGCTCAGATCCGCGCCTACCTCGCCTTTTGCATTCGCACTGAATCCTCCGACCCCCTGGACATTTACCCAACAGGGTATAGCCCGGCACTCAACCCTGTTCAGTCCCTCAAGGTTGCCGAAGACCCGGGAAATCCCTATGGCCCTCGCGCTGCCGGGAATGCGAAGGCTGGCGAGCTTTCCCCGAGCGACAGCGACGAGGGCGCTGCGTGATCTTCAAGTTTCGAGGCAAGCCGGAAAATTGACACCAGCCACCTGGAGCCGCCCGAAACGGCTTCCGTTTTATCCCACGAACTCCATATGACTTTCCCCACGCCCGGATAGCTGTTGTAGGTCTACTGGCGGGTAGGAAGTTCCCCGCCCCTCAGCGAATCGGTGATTTCGGCCCGGCCCGGACGTGGGGATTTCTCTCCCAACCGAATCCGATATGAATGCCCCTGTTTTCAACATCGCCATCCGCCACGAAGACACCTACCCGGTCATGCTCCGGGAACTCCATGCCGAGCTTTGGAGTCGCCAGGATTTTTCAACTTGGGCCAAGGCCAAACTCGCTGAATTCCAGCAAGGACGGGACTTCGAGGTTTCCCACAAAACTGTTGAAAACACCTCTGACGGTTTGCTCCCCAAAACTGTGGAGCAAAAAAAACGCGGCGGTCACAACCGCATCGACTACATCGTCACCCTCGACACCGCCAAGCACATTGCCATGATGGAGCGCACCGAGCGGGGCCGGGCGATCCGCCAATACTTCATCGAGGTCGAGAAAGCCTACCGCGAATCCCTCGCCCATCCCACCGATCACTCCGCCCTGATCGCCGCCATGACGGGCCTCACCAGCGAGATCCGCGAACTGCGTCACACGCTGGCCACTCCACGGCCGGCCGCTCCGCTCGCTCTACCCCGGAAGCAGGATGAACCCATTGCCCAATGGATCGTGGACAAGGCCACCGAGATGGTCCGTGAGGGCATCGAAGAACTCCGCGCCACCACGGCGGAATGGCTGGCAGAACTGCCCGAGATGGAAAAGCCCGTCTCGAAACACGGGCTCGGCAAAGCATTCGCCAGACTCACCACAGCCCATTTACCAGTGGACGAAGGGCACTGCGTGAAGGTTACCCAAGTTCGCAAGCCAGAGGCACGCGGCTGGCGGCTTGCGATCCGTGATGGCGCAGTGACTCAGTGAATGATCAAAAGCCCTCGGCTTGCCGTTTCCCAGCCGCACGGTAGGCATCCAAGGCCGCGGTAGTCGCAACAATCAGGTGACCATCCCGAAAGACTGCCACCCGCGTGCCGTCATCAGCCTTCCAGTTCCGGCCTCTCTGAAACTGTTCCGCCCATTCCCTGCCCCCAACAACTTCGAGAAGCTCCGCGATTCGCCGGGAAACCTCCGGCTCTGTCGGGTCCCCAATCTCTGCCCATTTTGCGGTGCCCGCATTGGCAAGAAGCAGGGCATCAATCATGCCCAGCTCTAACTCACCCGCGGCAGAGAACCGGATGAGGCAGCATCTTTGCTCCGCGTCAAAGACGCACTCCGCGTTGATACCGTTTTTGGTGTAGATCGTGAAGGCCCCAGTCCGTCCCCGTGCTTGTCCATACCGGACCGCACACTCCTCAACACTCTCTCCAAGCCGTGAATAGGCGGCTGGGGCAATCACGAGCAAGAGTGCGAAGAAGATGCAAAGGCGCTTCATTTGGGGTAAGGTATCAATCCGCCCGAATCCCGTCAATCTTCCGCCATGCACCACTTCCCCCACTGGATCCGGGAGCGCATCTTTCTGGGGGCCATCATCATTGCCATTGCCCTGCTTTGGCACTTTTTGGCAGCCGCGTGATCACAAGCTCCCTCAAGGCAGCTTTGAATCGATTCTCCGGAGCGCATCCATGATGGCGGCATTTTGATCCTCCACCCGTTGCAATCGCTTATCGAGGGCGGCCGCCTCTTGCGGGGTCACCCGGGTGGCGTCGATCCGCTCCCGCCACGCTTCAAGGGCAACAACCTTGGGCTCAATCACCTCAATCTTGCCTGAGTGAGACTCCACTTTACTGCTCAGGTTGCCCCACACGATGCCACCAGCGAGGATGGAGCCGCACCCCCCAACCACCATCAAGATGATCCAGCGGAGCACACGGTTGGTCTGGAGCACTTGCTCCTCCTTGATGGCTTCCTCCAGCTCCTCACGGGTCATCTCGCTCATGCTTCGTTAGTGCTCACCCTTCCATCACTCGCCACGGTGGCGAGGGCGGCCCCGCTGGGGTCAAAGCCCACGGGCCAGCGATAGCCCACCACGCGGGAGGGAGCAAAGGGCTTGATGTTCACGGCATCCCCTTGGTTGCCACCCAGCACCAGCAGGTTGCCGTATTGGTCGCGGCCGGTCAGGAAACCGACATGGCCCAGGCCGCTCCCCGGAGAGTTTCGCCAAAAGACCACGATGGCACCAGGCACCGCACCGCAGGGCTGGCCCCATTTGTCATAACTGCGGGCCATCCCGGAGCGGGTGCTCTTGATGCCGCAGTCCTCCAGCATCGCACCCACGAAGCCCGCGCACCAGGCCGTCTCATCATCCCGAAAGGGCAGCTTGCACAGCTCCCAGTAACTCAGCACCCGCTTGCTGTGCTGCTTGCCCGCGATCTCAGAGACACCGATCTCTTGCCGGGCTCTGCGCAGCCACACCGGCTCTCCCGCGATCTGGGGCGGGGCAGGCTTGCGGGAGGGCTCCTTGCGCAGCTCTCCCAAGGTGATGGGTCCCACGTAGTCCCGGGCCGCCAGATCCTTGGAGACTTTGAAGTTGATCACGGCCACGCTGGTGGCGTCGTTCCAGATCCCGGTGATTGCCCCCGGGTCAAAGCCATGGATTTTGAGACGGGTCTGGATTTCGCGGATTTCTGCGGCGGTCATGCCCCCCGCGGGCCTGTCAAAATAGATCCAGCTGCCCTGACTCCCGCGCCAGCCGCTCCCTGCGTCTCCGGGCTCGCTCCTTGGCGTCATGCCCGTTGTGGCAGAGCTGGCAGAGGGCCGCCAGATTGAGCAGGCTGGCGGCCTCCGGCCGGTCATCAAAGATGTGGGCCGTGGTGAGCACCACCTTGGATCCCGTCACGGGATGCGGGTGCCCATGCCCGGCACCGCACCACTCACACCGGCCGCGTGCCCTGACAAAGCGCACAAAGCGGCTCCGCAGTTTCCAGTCCGCAGGGTAGCGGCCGCGGTTCTCAGGCCGGATGGGCATGGCTCAGAGATTCGGATCTCCGGGCGGGTGGTGCGGGTTCAGTCTGGCCAAGCTTGAAAACTTGCGAGGGAGCCACCCCTTGAACCAAACCCGCACCACCCACCCGGATCACTCCACCTCACCGCGCAAACGGGTCCGCATCATAAGGATCCTCCACCGGCACGGCACGGGGGATGGGGTTGCGCTTGGCATCCTCCATGGCACTGGAGATGCGCGATGCGATCCAGGCCAGCACCGCGGTGATCACCGTGGCGAGCGTCGCCCCGGGGGCATCCGCCTTGGCAATGCCGATGTAAAGCAAGCCCCCGCTCAACAGATCCATCAGGCAGCGGCACACACTGGGGATGGAGCGGCCGATCAGCCACCCGATCATCTGCGCCAGCCAATCCAGATTACGGGCGCGGAGGAAAGAGTTTAGGCGAGAGATCCACAGGATGGCGAAGGCCACCACCAGCTTCACGATCTCCTCCATGTCGAGGCCATCCGCGATCTGCTCCGCGGCCGGTGTGGTCTGATTGAAGGCATCCACCAGGGCCGGATCCTCACCGGGGATGGGGGACATGCCCGGCAGGCTGGCGGCCACGTCATACAGCACGGAGGCAAGGATGGCCCCAACAATCAGCTGGGCAATGGCCCGGCCGAAAGCCGGTAGGTTTTTTCCGATGAACAGTTTGAAAAGCAGGGATTTCATGCCCGCGCCACGGTGTCAAAGAAGTCAGCCAGCTGATCCAGCAGCCCGGAGATCTCAGCGGCCACCCAGGCAGCGGCCGCGTGATTGGCGTGAACGTGCAGCGTCAAGGCGATCCCGCAGAGCAGGCCAAGAGCCACGGTGCCAAGGATCTCCACAGCGGGGCGGATCATCGCGGGGCATGGCTACAGTTACGCCGCCAGCAGCGCGGCGTATTGCTCATCGCTCAAGTCGAGAGCCTGCTTTGCCAACGGCGCGATCTGGACGAACATGGGATCGTCGCTGCGGATCTCGGCCGCCAAGTTGAACTCGTCCACCGCCGCTTCACCGAGCTCCGCGAGGAAGGCCTTGAAGGCCGCCCACTTGCCGAGCTGATCGAGTCGGCGCTTCAGCGTCAGTTTCGAAATGCCTCCACCGGCCGCGGCGGGGGCCAAGGCAGCGGCAAGCTGGGCTTGCAGCTGGGCAATCTCCGCCTCTAGCTCGGCAATCCGGGCATCCTTCACCGCCAGCAATCCCACTTGGATCCCGGGCAGCAGCGCAGCCAGATCCTCCTCCGTGATGGGGCGGATTTCATCCCCGGCCTCAACTGCCACATGCCCAGCAAAAAAGGCACCTTCATGGCCACGCACAGACAACTCATAAGGGACAAGAGGAGCATTCATAAAAACATCACGTTGCGGAAATCTCAGCACCCAGTTGCAGCCGATACCACTTGCCTCCCATGGCAATGGCAACACACGGCTGGCCGTTGGCCCCGTCCGTGAAGTATTCAAAGCACCGGGCAAATTGGTTGGCATCCGGCTTGGTGCCTACCGTGGATTGGATGGGCCGATAGCGGCCCGCGATCATGTAGGGCCACTGCACATCCAGCACCGGGTTGGATCCGCCACGCCGATCCAGAGCTGCCAAAATGGTGCCGTTGGCGATCAGGGCCAGCCCATAATCCCCGATATGGGAAAGCCCGCTCTGATAAGGCCCACTGCGCAAACTGGGCACGGTGTAGGATCCCAGCCCGGCAGAGTCCACCCGCACATTGGCGAACTCCACCGCATCCGCACTGCCCAGCCCGATGGCGGAGCGTTGTGCGGCGGTGGTGGTCGCGGCCAACAGGGTCCGGGCGGCCGCGGTGAAGTCAGCCAGGGCGAATGCATCCGCCCCCGTCGCATACACCAGCTTGTTGGCCGCGACCACCAGAGCCGCGAAAGCGGTCAGGGTGGCATCCAGCGGCTGCTTGCCCTCCAGAGCGGCGGTCACATCAGCGGCATCCGCCTTGCCAGCCAGAGCCTCCTCCAGCCCGGTGATGTCACCGATGGTGGAGCCACCAGCCGCACTGTTTCCAAGGATGGTGAGCTGGATGGTAGTGCCCGCACCCAGATCCAGCGGGATGGCCTTGCCGATGATCGCACCGGGAGCCAGCTCAGTCCCGGCCGCGACGAAATCCACCGGCCCCTGACATTGCCACAAGGGCACCCCCGTCTCATCCTGAGCGGTCAGGGTCAGGAAACAGGCCCCGCGGCCGCCGATCACATCCGAGAGGGCCAGCTCCTCATCCTCCGCACTCACCGCATCCGGGGCGGCCGCCAGGGTCACGGTCTGCCCGGTGGCGCTGGCTGCTTCCGTGCTCACCCAGATCTCACGGGTGGCAGCATATCGGGCAAAAATCTCCACCCTCCAGCTGGCCACGGCCGTCTCCGGGTTGTATCCCGCCTTGATGCCGATGGCCAGATCCAGCCCACGATCTGCCAGCATGGCGATCAAAGGGAGGGCCGCGTGGCGGAGCCGGATGGGGGCGGAGGAGCTGCTCACGCTCGCCCGCGGGTGTCAATTCCCTCTTGTTCCGGCACCGGAACACGGGCGGGGGATTGACTCCACTTCGTTCCGTCCATCTCCACTTCGCTCCGGTCCGGGTGCCCGAACAAAGCCCGGAGGATTCGGGTGCCCGAATCACACCCCCGCCCTCCCCACGCGGGCGGCCACGGTCTGGAGGATCCGCTCCTCCTGCGGCCCCCACTGGAAACGCTTGCGGTGCTCCGGGGTGGGCCGGTAGGGCCGCAGAGCCTCCGGGCCGATGGAGCCGCGATGGCCCAGCCAAGCCGCGAACTCCCGCACGGCCTCCAGATCCGCGGAGAGGGCCTCCAGATCCACCACCCGCACGGATCCATCCGCCGCGGCCCAGCCCTCCAGATTGTGGTAATGCCAGAGCACCTCATGGCACACACAGGCCAGCTCCCACTCCGGCCGCTCCAGCTCATCATTCATCCAGCTGGCGATGATGGCCCGCGGATCCCGGCGCAGCCAGGCCCGCCGCGGGATCAGTCGCTCCCGGCCGGGATGCTGGGCACTGAGGTGATACCGGAGCATCCCGTTGACTTCCCCATAGTCCGGGCCACCGGCCCAGAAACGCTCCACCGGAAAGGGGCTCCATGGGTGCGGGATGTTTTTGGGCCGCGGGTCCGGATCCTCATGCGCACACCCTAACACATGCGCCAGCCACATGGTGCCACTGTGGCCGATGCCGGTGACAAAGAAATTCATCCAAGCAAGCGGTGCAGGCTCTCGATCAGGTGCCGGTGGTTCCGCTCCGCCACGTTTTCCGCCACACCCCGGGCATATCGCGAGGATGCCGCGTAGTCATCAAAAAGGACAGTGAGGTGCCAGGCCAGAGAGGCAGGCCGCTGGGGATGCCCCTGCCATCGCTCCGGCAGCCACTCCACCGCGGGAGTGCCCGCCACCGGGCGGCCAAGCAGGCAATGCTCCAGAGGCACCAGGCAGAAACTCTCCGCCAAGGTCGCGGTCAGGTGGCAATCCACGCTCCGTGCGATCCGGTCCAGATAGGTGCCCCAGTTGTCCCATAGCATCCGCGACCATGGCACCCCCATCTCATCCAAAAAAGCGAGGTGCGGGCCGATCCCGCCTTTCAGATCCGGGCAGCCAATCACCACATGCAAATCCGGCACCGTGCGGGCCGCCAGAGCCACCGCGGCAATGGCCGTGCCCCATTGCTTGCTCTCCGTGTCCCGTGCGATCAGAGACACCGTGGGTGGCCCCGGCTCCCGCTCCGGCAGATCCTCCGGCAGGGTGCAGAGATTCGGCAGCGAGACAAGGCGGGTGCCCGGGGCAGCCACCACCCGCTCCACACTCATCACCGTGCCGTAATGGCAGTTGGGCAGCTCCCGCGCCAGCCGCAGCCAGTCATAATGCTCCTCACTGCGCTCCGTGGCCACCCAGCCCGGCACCGCGTGGGTTAAGGCCACGAACTGCACCGAGGGGCAAGCGGCCGCCAGCCGGGCCATGTCGCCTGCGGAAAGGCTCCAGACTTCATTGAGCACCACCCGCACCCCGCGGGCCTCGATCTCCGCCTTGAGCGTGGCCGCATCACGCGCATGGCTCCACCCGTGCCGGATCCCGTGTGATGCGAGGAAAGCCCGCTGCCGGTGGCCACGGTATTGGATCCACGTTGGGAAGTGCCCCAGCAGGGAGAGCACCTCCACCGGCCCGCCACCATCTCCCGCGGGCTGCCGCAGGGCGGCCCGGCCTTGACGCCTTTCCCGCCTCACGGCCGCGGCCTCCCGCTCCTCTTTCGACATCTCACCCATCCCACTGAAAACTGAAAACTTCCACCCTGACAAACTCCTCAAACATCCGGCACGATGTCATCCCCGATGCCCACCCCGAAGTTGCGGGAGCTGATGCTGGTGGGCAGGTTTTCCACATCCTCCGCCTGCACCAGCTGCCCGCTCAGGGTGCCGGTGCGGTAGTTGTAGAGAGGGGCGAAACTGTCGGAATCCTCCTCATCCGTGGGGTGCTCCACAACCACGGTGGCGATCCCCTCTCCCACGGGTGCGATCAATCGCAGGGAGGTGGCACCAGCAATCTCCACGGTCACGGAGCCCGCCCCCTCAATGGATTCCCAAGCGGCGGCAAAAGCGGCGGCCACCGCGGCGGGGGATGTAAACGTATCGCCGAAGGCTGCGCTTGCACCGATCTCCGCGCCCTCCTCATCCAAAAGCCGGATCCGGGTGGGGCTGAAAAAGATCACCTCATCCTCAGTCAGGTCACCGCCCGTGCGGCTGCCCACCTCCCACGCCTTGGAGCCCGTGCCGGAAGTGTCCGCGGTGGTGGTGATCCGCACATCCACATCCACCCCGGTGCCGTCTCCGGCCACGGCCGTATTGACGAGCGTGGCACGCCACTGCGTGCCCTCGCTGGCACCGGATCCGGTGGACGTGCCCGCCAGCCCCGACACCACCCAAGCCCCTGCGGTGAAGGTCAATGTCAGGGTGCGGGTCACGGTCACGTTTTGAGAGCTGCGGCCCGCCACCACCAGGGCGATGGTCAGAGTGTAGCTGGCCCCCTCCGTGGCCGTGAGGTCCGTGAAGCGCAGGGTTTCATCCAGCGGCAGCACCCCGCCGGATCCACCCACACCGATGCCACCGTAGAGGTCCAGGTCGGAAACGCTCTTGGTGTCATTATAGAGCGTGGCCACATCCCCGATCTGGAGTTGCAGCTCACCCCGGGCAATCAAGCGGGTCTCATCCGCGGCCTCATAATCGCCAAGGATGGCCCGCCACCTCGCTGGCGTCATCCGCATCCAGATGCGGTAACGGGCCTGATCTGCCGTGCCCACCCGCACCGCGGTGCCGGAGGTGACATCAATGATGCGGGGATCGTCCGCCAGTTCCTTGAGCCCCAGCCGCAGGGTGATGGTTTCCCCCAGATCCCGCAGCACACCATCCTTGATCAGGCCGATGAGGAAAGGCCGGTAATCCCCTTTTTTTACCGCGAACACTTCCCCGCTCTCCGGGGTGGCAATGCCGGGCTGGGTCACCAAGCGGCTCTTGAGATCAAAGTCCAGCTCATGGTCAATAGCATCACCGGCACCCACCGGAGAAGCCTGCACATTCCAGACCAGGGTTTTCGGATCACTGACGCCATCCTCATTTTCCGCGGTGATATCCGAGGATACCAGCCCGGCCGCGGTAGGGGTGCCAGTGACGATGCCGGTTTCCTCATCCAGTGCGAGCCCGGCAGGGAGAGCAGACACGGCCCAAGTGTCGGGATCATTGGACGCCACCAGGGCAAGCGGCGGGATGGCCACACCTTGAGCAATGGTGCGGGGCGTGGCGGGTTGGGTGACGACGGGCTTGGCCATTCAGAGCAGAGAGGTGGAAAGGTGGGAATGTCAGGAAATTTTCAGCACGCCAAGGGTCGGATCATCCTGCCCATCCAGCCCCACGTTCAGGCCACGCACGGCCCAGAGGGCACGCGGATCGCTGGGGGCATCCTCCACATCCGGGCGGCCCAGACGGGCACGGATGCCAAAGGTGGCCGCCTCCGGTGCGGGGCAGGCAATCTCCTTGCGGTAAAGGATCGCAAAAGCCTCCAGCGTGGCATCGCCCTGGTGGAGCACCTTCAGCCCAAAACGGTGCTGCGTGGGAGTCTCCGTGATCTCAATGCGCTGGGTGATCACCTTGATGGGATCCACAAAGAAAGCCTCCAAGTTGGCACCCGCCGCGGCCGGGTCCGTGGTCTGGCGGCTCGAGCCGATTTCAAGGATCAGCTCACAACTGGCGGCCGTGCGGCGCTCCCGCTGGTTTTTGGCCGCGGTGAAAAGGGCCAGCTCAAAGCCAATGAGCAGCTCCGCGGTGGATTTCCTCACCAGCTCGCTGGCACTCACCCAGGTGCGGAACAACTCCAGCCCCATCTCCGCGGGATAGTAACTGGCCTCATCCCCATCCTCTTGGATCACCCGATACCACCGGCTGCCGTTGCAGGCAGCGGTATCACCGGCACGCAGGCCACCGGGCACATCATCCCGGGCCGTGGCGGCCACAAAGACACGGCCACGGAGGCCATCTGAGGGCTCCGGCAGCGTGGCGGGCAGAGCCTCCGGTGCCGCATCGTGGACGGCCGGGAGCAGCTTCACCGTTTTGAGAGGAGGCACCAGGGCGAAAGGCTGCCAGCTGATCAGCGGAGAAACGGGGGGCAGGGTCTTGGCTCCGATCACGGCCCACACCGGCCGGAGCGGCCGCACGATCTCCGGGGCGGAGGTGGTGGTGGCTCCGAGGATGCGGCCAAGGGCGGCCTGCGCTTTCAGCTCCGCGATGTCTGCCCGGATCGCAGTGAGATCCTCCACCAGGTCAATCACGCGGTTTTGTGGCCACTCCGCATCCTGCCACTGCGAGGGGCGGCCCACCGATGTGATGAACACATCATACTGGCGCAGGGTGGGCACGGCCGGAAAATCCTTGACGGTGATCAGGGAGTCAGAGGTGCGCTCCACCGTGTAAAGGTTGTCAGGTATCTTGGCACGGTTTCCTCCATGCTCGAAAACACTAACATGCACACCATCCGAGGCCCCGTCATTGATCTTGGCGGTGATGGTGCCGGAGCCCGGCCCGGTCAGGTTGATGGGATCACCACCCATGCGCTCCGAGATTTTGAAATCATCCTCCGTGCGCTCCGTGATCCAATAGGTTTTCCCCTCCTCCACCTCCGGGGGCAGGGCGTCATCACTCTCAAGGGTCACGGGATCCAGATTGTGGAAGTTGTGATCCACCGCGGTGAAGGTATTGGCCACCGCGTCCACCGTCACCTCAATGGCCTCCCCGTTCAGGTTGTGGGGCAGCGGGAAAGAGGTCTGCACCCCGTCTCCGATGATGAACTTGAGCGAACGGTGCCCCACCACCCGGGAGCTGTTGCTGTGTGGCAGCACCGTGGCCCGGCTGGGGGGCTGATTCCAAGCCAGGTTGTGGCTCACGTTGTTTCCCCCGTCCTCTCCGGAGCGGGTAAAGGTCAGAGGCACCCGGAAGATGTGCCGGTCTCCATCCTCATCGTCCAGCTCATTCTCCGTGATCAGGGTGATGTGCAGCGTGGCCGATGCCTCGCCCGTGGCGTTGGCCGTGCGCATCAAGCCCTCCATCTCCGCGGTGCCGGTGCGCAGCCGCAAGTAATGGTCATTGGCCGGAGGGTCCGAGGGGATCACCGTGAGCAAGTCTTGAAATTGTCCCGCCATGCTGCCCAGGAACTCGATGTAAAACGCCTTGGAGCTGCTGCGGATCCGGAATTGCCCACCCTCATCCTTGAGCGGGGCGAGGGCCGCCCCCAGCTCATCCTCCGAGGTTGGCAGGGCAATCAGGTTGGATGGGATCCCGTTGCGCTCCAGCTGGAAAGCCCCGCCTGCGTAGCTGGTGGGGATCACCAGCTTGTGGATGGCGTTGCGCACCGTGCCGTCAAACTCTCCACCCTCCTGCTGGTGGGTCACGCGGGGCAGATCCGGGGGCCGGGATTGGAGCACAGAGGCCACCGCAAAGGAGGTCTGCGCCAGCTCCAGCAGATAGATATTGCCCTCATCCCAAGCCTGCTCCTTGACCGTGACAAAGGACGCGGGCCAGAGGGAATTTTCCGGCACACCGATCTCCACCGCGGCCGTCTTGTCTGCAAACTGGATCCGGCTGGCCCCGTTGTTTTGCTGCACCGTGCAGGGCAACAGGGTGGCCAGATCCTCATGGCCCAGCGCATTGATGGCATCCGCCAGCTGCTGGGCCGTGAAGTTGTAGGGAATCGCCGCAGTCACCTTGCCCTCCGCCTCCGGAGGATTGATCACCAGCTGGAAACTCCCGAAACTAGGCCTTGCACCAGGGATGCCGATGCGGGCCGTTGCGGAGAGCAGTGGGGAATCCACTAGTTCCGTGACACTCCCATTGCGCTGGGAAAGTTGGAACTTGAGCACCAGATCCTCATTTTGCGGGATCTTTGGCCATGCAAATGGCGTTTGATCCAGCCTGCTGGTGATCGTCCCGGTGGAGATGTTGAAAAAGACTCTTGCCTGCACGCGGGTGAGGGCCTGTCAATCTTGCTCCCCTTCCGGCTCCGTGGGGATGCGGATGGGCTCCCGCAGCCAGCTCCAATCCAGCGGGCGGATCCGGTGGGGAAAAGGCGGGTCCAGCTCCCCGGCCGCGGGCTCATCTTCCGGCTCTGGATCCATCACACGGAGAAAAAGCGGCCCTGCGCTTTGGTGGTTTGATAGAGGGCCTCAAGGTCCGCAATCTGCTGGTTTTTCTCCAGCAGGATCCGGTCCGCCAGTTGATTCAGCGTGCCAAGTCCGAGGCCAAGCCCGTTGAACTCCACCCGGAAGGGGTCAAGGCTCCCCTGCTGGTGCCGCTCGCGATACTGGAGGGAGAAAAAATGCTCATGCCGCGCAAAAGGGATCCACCGCTCATCCAGCGGAGAGCCCGGGGCCAGCCCGGCCTCACTCATCAGATAGACCGTGCAGAGCAGCTCCTCATCCACCCCGTCATCCACCAGAGGATTGCGCAGGGCCTCCACCGGCCCGAAGTCCGGCCGCGGCTCCCACTTGTCCACCCGGTGGATGGTGGCATGGAGCACCGGCTCCGGGGGCGGGGCAATCCCCAGCTCCAGACTCACAACCCCACCCGGCTCCAGATTGAAAGTGGAGCGGGTGCGGGATCTCCGGTGCCGGATGAAAATGTCAACGGCCCGCAGCAGCCGGGCCTTGGCCCTCTCCTGCTGGTCCCCGTTGATCACTTGCTGGATCCCACCGGCTGCGGTCTGCCGGAGCAGGATGGGATCCGCCACCCCGCGGGTGCGGAAAAAGAGGGGCACGGCCTCCGGGGGAGTTTCCACGGTGCCGGTGGCCTCCGTGCCCAGCGGCCTCCACAGGTGCTCCGGCAGATCAATGGCCGGGCTTTCCGTGAGAGGCACCTCCACCAGCTCATCCGAGTCATCACCCATCTCCAGCCGCTCCCGGGTCGCGGCCGGTGCATGGCGGGCCTCCGTGGTGTAGTGCGGCCGCGGGTCCGGCGCATCGCTCTCACAAAAGCCGGGCTCCAGCTGGGCCGTCCAGATCTTCCGCTCATCATCCCACTGGAGTGCGGCCTGCCAGTGGTGCCTCCATGGGGTGATCTCCCCGGGATGCACAGCCTTGATCCGGTGGCGGATCCAGTGGGCCGCCAGATCCTGAAACCACCGCAGGGAGATCCCCAGGCCCGGCCGGGTGCTTCTACGCTTCAAACCCATCACGGTGCCGGGGAAAACTCATGGCGGCCGGGCCGCCCCTCCTGCTTGATGAAAGCATACTCCTGATCGTAAAAGCGAATCTGCCGCACCCGGATGGGCCGCTTGGCCTGCTCATCCCACTGGATGTGCGCCAGCGGCCGATACCCCACCAGCTCCCCGGTGTCAGGGTAGCCAGGCCCCTCCGCGATTCCCGGGGCCAGCGTCTTGAGGTGCGCGATGGTAAGGGCCTCCTCATCCTCCGGGTCAAAGCCCTCCCCATCCTTGCCCAGGGCTTTCACCCTGACACACACCCAAGAGCCGCGGCTCTCCTTGTCTCCACCCTCCTTGATGGAGAGCATGGGGATGCCGTCCGGGGATGGGCTGCCATCCTTTTTGGTACCGTCCAGCCTCACTCCGCCGATCATGGGCACCACCAGGTTGACGGTGCCCACCTCCACCCGCACCTCCGTGAATCCCCGCAGGGATACCGAGAAAGCCCCCTCGAAATTCTGGGTGATGTCCTCCCCCACCACCTCCGTGCCGTCCTCATACTGATGCACCCGCACGTTGCCGGTCACCGAGGTCACCACCGATCTGCGCACCAGCCGCTCCAGTTTCTGGAGCTGGGGGATGGCCTGATCACCGGCCCGCACGGCCTGCCAGTCTATGGTGTCATCATCCGCCATCAGATCAGGGTGCCAAGGCTCAGGCCCGTCACGGTCAAGCCCTGCTCCCGGCCGCCGTCGCGATTGATCAGAGCTTGCAGAGCGGCCACATGCCGGATCTTGTCAATGGCCTTGTAATGCACGGAGACGCTCCAGCAGTTGCCCCGCTTCGTGCGTGGGGCCTTGGTGCAAAACCACATCTTGGCATCACCGTCATACTCGAAACCATCCGGCAGCCGCTCCGTGATGGTGCCCGGCAGGGAGGAAACAAAGCCGGGCAGCACTTTCCTGACAAAGCGCCAATTCGCCACCTCGTAAAAGACGGGGTAGGTGCGCACGTTGAAAAGCGGGTTTTCCTCATCCTCCTGCTTCTCTCCCGGAGCTTTCACCCCGGTGGTGGTTTTGGATTTCTTGGGCAGCAGCCGGGGAAACTCCAGCCGGTTGTTTTTCTCAAAGGCCCCATACTCCTCCACCAGCAGGCTCCGGATGGGGAAAGACTCAATCTTTTCCTCCCGGAACTCCCCATCAATCGTGAACTCATCCAGCTCCGGGGGCGGGTCATTGATCAGCCCCTCATACTGCGCATCCACCAGGTAACGCTGGGAGCCCGGATGCCACTGGGCCGCGGAGAGGTTGCTGAGGATCAAGGCACCATTCTTGATGGTGTAGGGGATGCCGGTTTCCGCCTCCTCCTCCGTGTCACATTTCCATCTCACGGATTGCACGCGGGGGCCTCCCCGGCGCTGCTGATATTTCACGGTGTCAACCAATACGGGCATGGCTCAGGGATACTGGAAAAATGGGTCACCGATCAACGGGGTGGTGGGCTCTGCTTTGATCTCTGCAAGGAGCCGCTCGATATTCCCAAGGATGGTGGTCTGGGCCTTGCTCTCATCCAGCTGGAGATCCGCGGAGCTGCGGCCAAAGATGTTGGCCACGGCACCGGCCACGGTGCCACGGCCGTTGACCACGGCCGCCTCCTGATTGCCGGTGAGAGAGGCCAGATTGCGGGCCGCCTCTTGGGCCGCGTTGAGTTTCTCCAGGGCGGCCTTTTCCGCATCCGTGTCTCCGGCATCGCGAGCATCCTTCACCCGCTGGCGGGCCTCTGTCAGGCCCCGCTCCACATCCTCCACTCCGGTGATGTCGAAACCAAAAGACTTGCCCAGCCGTTCCATCAGGGTGCGGGCCTGCTCCTCCGGGTCCATCAGCTGGAAAGCCCCCTCCTCAGCTTTCTCCCGCAGGCCCTCCAGCTCCTTGGCTTTGGCCTCCGCCGCAGTCTTTTCCTTTTCGGCAATCTGTTTCTCCAGCTCCGAACGATCGCGGGCCAGCTCCTTGGCATCACGCAGCCACTGCCATGCCTCTGCCGCGGAGTTTTGCCCCGTCTCCGGTAGCTTGCCCCCCATCGCATCCCGCGACTTGGCAAGGGCCTCCAGCCCCTCCAGCGAGGTCTCAAAGTTGAGGGAGAAAATGCCCACCGTCTCCGTGAGCAGGGTGCCCAGCTTTTCCTTGAGGGCGGCCAACTTGGCATCATCAGGCAGCAGATCAAAGTCAGATTGCGCAATGGTCTCCTTGATCTTGGCCAGAGATTCCGCGGCTTTCTCCGATTCCTTTGCACTTTTGGCACGAGCGGCGGCCTCCTGCTCTGCGGCAAGAGCCGTAGCTTGAACCTGCTTCGCATCACGCTGATCAAGGATGCTTTGCGTTGCAGCGGAGTCCCGATCATGGCGGCGGATGCCAGCTTCTTCAAGCGATCCAGTAGTGAAAACGTCTGCAACAAATTGCCCAACATCAGCCCACCCCGCGACTACCTCCATTCCAAACGATTTCGCTTTTTCAATGAGTCCATCAAATTTGTCATTGAGCACCGCCATGCGGTCAATCATGTCATCCGCCACCACCGGAGCCTCGGAAAAAAGCGCCAGCAGGGCTTCCTCCGATTGAGCGAGCATGGGCACCAGGCTGGCACCGCTCCGGCCCAGCAGGTCCATCACATCCTTCACCCCGGTGCCCTCTGAACGGGCCTGCTGGAAAGCCTTGGCGAGCGTGAGGATTTTCTCATCCAGCGGCAGACTCGCGAGGCCCGAGGCAGTCACTCCGAGGTTGGCCAGGGCCGCGGCCGCGTTCTTGTTCTCCACATCCCCGAGGTTCTTTTCCAGCTTGAGGAAAGACTGCGCCAGCTCCTCCACCCCCACGCTGGCGGCCTGCTTGGCCGCGAAGTCCACCCGTTGCAAGGTTTCCGCAGTTTCATTGAGGGCCAGGGAGAGGTCCGCCAGATCATCCGCCCGCGTGAGAGCGGCCTTGATCCCTGCTCCGATGGCAGCGAATGACACGGTTGGCAGGGCTGCTTTGATCCCGTCCTTGAGACCGTCGGAAAGGCCCGATCCAAGGCCCGAAGTATCCTGCTTGATTTTCCGCGACGCCTCCGCGGATTTCTTCGTCACGATGTCCAGCTTGCGCTCAAAATCGGCGATATGGAAAAGCAATCTACCTTCAGCAGCCATGGGGGCCGCGCCATGTCAATTCACCAGCTTCTCATGTTTCCGCAGCAGGTGCGGGATCTGGCGCTCCATCTTCGCGGCCTCCGTATTGACGGCCCACTGGATCCTCCTTTGCAGATCGCGGTCCAGCTTCTCATACCCCACCCGGTTGGTGAATCTGGCCTCGAGTTTTTGGGTGTCCATCACCAGGGAGAAGTTGCCCAGAGCCGCGTGGTTTTTCATGTAGGGGGCCACGGTCAAGCCCACACTCTCCACCGATGGCCGCCACCCGGCCGCGTAGAAACCGACATTCCTTTGCACGCTCTTGAGGTAACGCTCAAAGGTGCTCTCCCTCACCACCATCTGGTCAATCCATTTCCAGCGGCCGATGTCGCGGGTGTAGGTGCCCGCCGCACTCATCTCCCCGTTTTGAAAGAAACGCTTGTGGTGCTGCCGCATCTCATCCATCCCCGCATCCGGCCGGAAAAAATGCTGCTGGGTGCCATAGACACTCCCATCCTTCCGCACCCAGAGCCGCACGTTGTCAGAGGATTGATACATCCCCGTGGCCAGGGCCTCATCAATCAGGGAATCAGAAAGCACCGTGAACACCCCGGCCCGCCGCTTGCCCCGTTGCGGCCGCTCCCCTCCAAGCCAGACGCCGGTCAGGTCATACGCGATTTTTTTCTGTGCAGCCTTGCGGGCACTGCCCCGCGTGCCCTTGCCGTGGGCCGGCGGGGTGATGTCCATGACGGTGGAGATGATGGCCTTGAGCTTGGCGCGAAACTCCTCCTCAACGGATCGCGATGACAACTCCACGAAGCGGCGGAACTGGGAGTTGAACTCCGAGAAATCGAAAAGAAAACCATCCTCCACCATGTGCCCGGGGGCCGGAGTCAATCCGGGAGCGCCAACGCCCTCGTTGGCATCGCTGAACTCCCGATACGCGGAACGCTACGCATCCGCGATCTCCTTGTTCAGCTCCCGCTCCAGCTCCTCCTTTTCCGCAGCCTCCTCATCCATCTGCGCTTGCAGGTTGGCAAGCACGCTGGCCCCGAAGCCCTCGAAATCCTCCGCGGTGGCCGGTGGTGCCCCGCCTCTGGCCCGGACCGTCCAATGCGCCTGCCACCTCATCTCCGCATGGTAGTCCTGACAGAACTGATAAAACGGGATGTTCCAGAGCACATGCTCCGTGGTGGCATTGTGGGCACGTCTCACCACGCTGATCTGGTGGGCCATCTCATCCGGCCCCACCACCTCAAAGGGGGTGTCATTGTTGCCGGTGCGCGGCCGCGGCCGGATCTTCACCTCTGCGGCCTCGATCAGGGAGAGGATCTGCTCCCGCTCCTCCCGCCAGAGATTCAGCAGAGCCATGGGGGGCTCCTTCGTGTCCGGCAGGGCCTCCTCCAGGATCACCCGCCACGATCCGCTCCAGAGTGCATCCGCGATCACAGAGGGCGGCTCCCGGTGCAGCCAAAGGTAAACCATCAGCTGGGCATACTCATCCCGCGGATCCAGCACCGCATCACGATCCAGCAGGCTCAGGCCCATCAGCTTCATGGCGTGCCAGGTCGCGAAACACACCGGCCGCACCGGCTGGCCCAGTAGGGAGGTATCCGGTGGAAACCACCCCATCCTCAAAAGGATTGTCCGCCGCGTCTCTGTCATGCTAAAAACTGAATCCTGACAAACTCCAAAACTTCTCAGATCCCGCCCTCCTCCATGAAGTTGTGCATGGCGGCCGCGGCGGCCGGTCGGCGATCCATCAGCGGTGCCCAAGCCTGCCGGGTGTCCTCCACGGCCACCACCAGGGGCGTGGCGGATTGCACTTTCAGGGCGAGGGCATCACGCCACTCCCTCCACTTGGGATCCGCCAGCACGATTCTGCGAAAAGCCGCGTCTTCGTTCCAGTGGGTGAGCCATTGCGAGGGCCGCAGCTCCCGGCCGCCCGCGTGCCGGATGGGCATGATGCGGTTGATGAAGTGCCAGCGGATCTCCCGGGTGAGCCGGGCCTTTTTCGCATCCTTGAACTGGGGCAGCCGCTTGCAGCCAAGGATCACGCTCTCAAAGTTGGGCGGCTCCTTGAGCCAGTGCCCGCCCAGCAGCATCCCCGCCACCACATCCACGCAGCCCGGCACCGGCCGGAGGAGGTCGGGCTCCTCAAAGGCAATGATCTCCACTCCGCACTTTGTCATCCCCCACCGGCTTGAGTCAAAGCCGGATCAGCTGGCGGCCTTGTAGTGCCCACCGTCCGTGTTCCAGCCGTTCCAATCGCCCCGCTTTTCGTTTTCACCGAAGGTGCCCACCACCACGATGCCGGTGGAGGCACCCACGAAGGCGGCCCCACCCGTGCCAGCGGCCACCCCCACGGGGGCATCACCGCGGCCCACGATCTGGAAAGAGGTTTTCCCGGAGAGCGTGGCCCGGTCAATCGGGGTGCCGTCCGTTCCGATCAGCACCAGGTCTTTTACCTCATCAGTGCGGCGCACACTCTCCACCGCGACGTATTCCACGCTCTTGATGATCAGGTCACCAATGGCGGGCTCCGCACCCACGGCTCCCACGCTGGTGCCGGGATCCACAAAGGCCACATCCGCGGAAGCCTGCACCGAAAAGGTGACACGGCCGTTGGGCTTCTCATTCGTTTCCAGCCGCACGGCCGTCATGGTGGACGGGTCCGCAATCTGCTCCTCCACCAGGGTCATCCCATGCGGGCCATCCCCGCTGACTTGGAGCTGCATCTTGGCGGCTTTCACCGGATCCGCGAGGATGAAAGCCCCCGTATCCTGCGCCATCAGCTCCGCGATCTCCACCCGCGTGGTGCGGCTGATAGTGTCGATTTCCGAGGTGGCGGGAAAGGTGAGCCCGGAGAGCAGGGCATTGGTGATGTTGTAGCTTGCCATGGAAGCGGCCGCCCTGTCAAAAGTCACCGGCCACGAAAAAGGGCCACCCCTGCGGGTGACCCTCTCAGGTGCCGCACCCAACAGGGTCAGAGTGCGGGGCACCCTGCTTGCGCTCGCGCAGGTCGTAGAGTTTCGCGATGGCGCGGTCAACGGCCGCCTGCGCATCCAGAATGATCCTTCGCTCCTCAGCCTCCGTGCCAACGTTGGCTTTCAACTCCGCGTCAATGGTGGCCTTGAAGGCTCGTTCCATCGCCTTGATCCGTTTGTCTGCTCTTGATTCTCGCGCTGCTGCCATGCGGATGCGACAGAGTCAAAGAAGAGGGCCGCTCCCAGCCAAGAGGGAGCGGCCCAAGACGCAACAACCAAGAAAGCCCACCGTGCAGGGATCAGCCGGAGCATTGCCCACCACGCAGGGATTTCAGCGGGCCGGGCCAGTCAATCCTCCGGCTCCGGCTCATCCTCTCTCCGCCTGCGCTCGCGTTCCTGCTCCCATCCCGGCAGAGGCCAAAGCCGCGCCAGAGGCACGGAGCCACAAACCATGGCACCATGGGTGCCGGATCGCAACGCGATGGGATAGCAGCCCTCGCGCATCACCAAGCCCACCCGCACGATCTCCACGCGATGAAGGCCGCCACGCGCAAACCACACCCGCTCTCCCCACGCCGGCCGCCAGTCATCCGGCCGTTTCAGCCGGGGCCATCGCACGATCCGCTCCAGCTTGATCATCCTGACAAACTGAAAACTGAAAACTCACACACTTTTCATCACCCCGGCTTTCACCTCAAAGACGGGCACCAGGTCCTCCCCTTCCCGGGCCTCTCCCCAGCCTTGCGCAAAGAAGCCTCCACCCGTCCAGCCGGGGGCCTTGGCCGCGATCCGGGCCGCCAGATCCGCCTCCGCGGTGGGGTGCAGGGCGCGGTCAAAGATCCGGCCAATGGCCATCTCAAGAGCCGCGTGGCCCTCCAAGCTGATGCCGTTGGCGGTGACATCCGCGGGGGTGGCCACCGTCAACTCAATCATCCAATCCTTGAGCGTTTCCATGTCGCCCTTGATCTCCCGGGCCTTCACATAGATCACATGGCGCTCCTTGGGCTCCGAGGTGGTTTCAATCACCCCGCGCACTTCGTAGAGGGCAAAGCCCTCCGGAAGGGTCTCAATGTCCGGGGGCTCCCCGTCCAGCTCACTCAGCTCCTTGAAGGATGCGGCCAGGGTCTCATCCGCAATCATCTTGGCCCGCACGTAGTCCCGGGCCGCTTGCATCATGGCAAGGATCATGGCTCAATTTCTCCCTCCCGGGGCGGTGGCCTCATCCTCATCAAGCGGGCGGATGTTTTTGGGGAGCGGCCCGCGGATCTCCAGTGCCAGCCCCTCCCCGCACCGGAAACACACATCATGCTCCTTGCGCAGCTCATCACCCTTGTGGGGGTGCTCATCCACGGCCGTGACACGGAGGCCGGTGCGGATCCGGGAGCCGCAGGAGTCGCAGATGAGTTGGGTGGCCATGCACGGGGCTGCCAGTCAATCCGCTCACACCGTGTCAGAGCCCGGGGTGCGGGTGCCGCGCAAAAACCAATCCGTATTGAGGGGATCATGGCCCTGCACCTCCATCACTTTGAAGGCCAGCCCATGCACCTTGAGGATCCAGCCTTGCACCGGGGTGCCGGTGACTTTCTCCTTGGCCACAATCGCGGTGACACTCTGCACTTTCTGCGCCCCACGATCACCCAAAGCGAAGGTCTCCGGCCCAAGGCTGGAAGCCCCATCCACCTCCTCCTGTTTGTCCAGGGTGATCCGGGCCGGGTGCATGGCGCGGGCTCCTTGGGAGAGCCGCTCGCGGGCCGCCATCAGCTCTTTCCGGGGTGGGCACTCCATGGCCTAAATGCGAAGTCCGGCACCCGGTAGTGATGAGCCACCCAGGTGCCGGACCGTTTTGCGCGAGTTATGGGGTAGAGTTGGAAAGGTCAGGGCTTGGCACCACCGGCACCGGCCGGAGCGGTCGCGTTGGCCGCGTCCATGATGGCCTTTTTGATGCCGTCCGACTTGGCCCCCTTGGGGGGCTCCGGCAGCTCAAGGCCCGCGACGATGGCACGGAGCGTGGGCACATTCACCCGCTCCAGATCATCCGCGGAAACCTTGGATGCTGGCTCATGGGCCTTGCTCAGGATCGCGGCCACCTTTTCGGGGTCCACGGTCGGGGCAGAGCTGCCACCCGTCTCCGCGGGGAGCGGGGTTGCGTAGCTCTTGGGAAGCGTGGCAGGATCCAACTTGGAGGGGTCCTCCACCAAGGGAAGCCCGCTCACCACGATGGTGCCAGCTTCATCCTTGAGGGAGCAGGTGCCCGCTTTCTTGTCCTCGCTCGCGAGGAAAAGCGGTTTGTTCTTCCAGCCTTTTCGGCAGTAATTCATCTGGGTTTCACTCATCTTGCGATTGTCTTTCCGGTTTTGGTTTTGCCAGGGCGGTCACACCTTCAACTCAAAGGTGTAGCTCTTGGCGGTGTTGTCGCCCCCACCCGTCAGCACGGTGGCTCCAACGCGAATGTAGCGGCGGCAGTCGGGCGGCAGATAGAAGCGCGTTTCCTTCGCCGCGGCACCGTTGCCGGTGGCACCCGTGACGGTGGCGGCATTGAGGGTGAGGATCGTGGTGAAGTCGGTGCCGTTGGCACTGTCCTGCAACACGAAGGTGACGGTCTTGGCCTCCACCAGGGCGGGCAAGGCGGGGGTCTTGAGATGGGCGGTGAGATTCGCACCGATTGCACCAACGCGGCTGGCACCAAGGTCGATGGGATCACAGTAGTTGGTCGCGGCGGCGGCAGGCAGGGCCTTCACCTTGCGCATGTTGGCATCAGCTACACTCATAATGGGTGATTTGTCAGGGGTGGGTCAGGGGTGGAAATCACGCTTCGATGGCATCGTCATCAGCGATCACGCTGGGATCGACATAGACGATGGGAGTGCCGCGCCAGTTGTCCGGCGGTTCGGGATGGGTGTTGAACGTGTTGGCTGCGGCATCACCCATGCCCATCACGAAGTTGATGGCGGTTGGCGTGCGGCTGGCAGCGAGCTGCTCGCCGCTCCGCTCGCTCATCGCGTAGAGGCTCGGCTTCAGGCCGGTGCCGTGCATCCGGCTCAGCTTCGTCATGTGGGCATCGGTCAGCTTGTAACCGGTCTGCTCGGTCAGGTTCGCGATGCGGCGGATGGCATACTGGACCGGGATGGTTTGGCCCTCAGCCTCCTGATTGAAACCGGCCACGGAAAGGCCGATGTGTCCGCTCATCTGGGCCACCTTGTGGCGGCTCAGCTTGGTGGGCTGCGTCGAGTCGGGAGCCAGCATCTGGATGGTGGGCTCGTCGATGCGCAGGAACTCGCCCGAGCTGGCCCCGCCACCGAGGATGCCCTGACACTGCTTCTCGCCGAAAACGAAGCTGTAGACCGAGCTGGCGGTGTCCGAGGTGGAACCACCGGCATTGAGCACGGAGCGGGCGTAGTTGTATTTCGCACCGTTCTCCGTCATGGTGATGACGTTGCCGGACTCGAAAGGAGTCAGCTCCAGCGCACCGGGGAAGCCATCGGCATTGTAGGTGCGGCCAAGGATCATCTGGCGCTCCAGATCCATGATGCTGGCCTTGAATTTCTCCTCGGTTTCGATGTCGAACCACTCCCACTCCGCGGCGGAGTTTTCGCGGTTCCAACGCTCTTCAGTGATCAGCTCGCTCTTCACGATGCCGCCGATCAGGCTGGTGGAGAAGCGCCGCAGCTCGAAGGCGGCGGAGGTGTGGTCCCAGCCCTCGCCGTAGCGGCTGAACGCGGCGGCATTCGGACGGGTGATGAGGGCGAGACTCAGGAAGTCGTAACCGTCCACCGTCCGAAAATCGAAATTCGAGAACAGGGGATGGGCATCCTGAATGGCCATGATGAGGCCCGCGGAGAACGGAGTCTGGCGGACTTGGGCAATTTGAAGGGCGGTGGGCATGTCAGTGGGGTGTCGGGGTGGAGATACGGGGAAATCGCAGGGATCAGTTGGTGGAGGCCGTCATGGCCTTGCGCCCGCGGTGAATGAGGGCACGGGGATTCTGGGTGGTGAAATCCACTGGAGCGGCTCCGGGATTTCCGCTGTGGGGGTTTGGGGCCGGGGGCTGATTGCCACCCCACGCGGAGGGGGAAACACCGGCCGCGGTGAGATTCTTTTGCGTCTCCAACTCCGTCTGGAGCGCGGTGACTTGCGCTTGCAGCGGGGCCACCGCGGCAGTGACCGCCGCAGTGATCATGTCCGCCATGGTCGGTTGAGCCGGAGCCGGAGCCGGAGCGGTCGGGACCGTGGCGGTGGGAGTTGCTGCACCGGCCGGATCCGTGGCGGGAGCGGAAGCCGCAGGAGCGGCCGGTGCAGCGGGGGCCGTGGGTGCGGTGGTAGCGGAAGGGGTCGCGGCCGGAGCAGGGGCGGCCGGTGCGGCCGGTGCGGCCGGTGCGGCTGCGGTCGGGGCAGGAGCCGCGGGAGCAGCAGCTGGAGCGGGAGCGGCGGGAGTCGTGGACATATTCGTTGGGTTGTGGGTGGGTGAGGTTGGCTCTTGAGTCTGCCGGGAACTGTCAAAGAGGTGCCGGATGGCACCCGGCACTTTGTCCAGCCGCACGCTTGCCGCGGGGCCACCCACGGGAGCCAGGGCGGCAAGGGCCACATCAGCCCCAACGCGATCCGCCAGGCCCAACTCCACCGCTTGGCGGCCGGTCAGATAGGTCTCCGCCTCCATCATCTTGATGACGTTGGCCAGCACGGTGGCCCGGTCGCCACCCTTCGCGCCAATGATGCGGTCCGTGTAAAGGTCCGCGATGTCCCGCGCCCATTGCTTCAACTGGGTGGCGGCTGCGGCCACCGCACGGTGGTTGCCGTCCACCGGCATGGAGGGATCATGGATGAAGAGGTAACTGTTGGCCGGGACCGTGATTTCCCCCGGATCGGCAGCCATCAGCAGCAGGGTGGCGGAGCTGCCAGCGATGCCGTCCACGTTGCCAATGATCTTGGCCGGATGCCGCAGCAGCACATCCCGCATCCCGAGGGCCACAAAGACATACCCCCCGTTGCTGTGGATGTTCATTTCAATCTCAGTGGGGCTGCCCAGAGCCTTCAGCTCACGATCCAGATCAATCACGGTGCCCGCCGCATCGTATCCCCAGTCCCGCCAATCCTGCGGGATGCCGATGGTGCCGCGGATGTCGAGCTGGGCACGGTTGTTGCCAAGGTTGGTGAGGGTGAAAGGCTTTACGGAAGCGGGTGCGGCTGCGGGCATGAAAGCGGCCGCGGTGTCAACTCGCCGCGGCCGTCTCTGCGCTTTTGTTCCGTCAACGGAACAAAGCCGGGGGATTCGGGTGCCCGAATCCCCCTCACCCTCTCCAGCGGATCATCGGCACCTGTGCCATGATCTGCTCCACCATCGCGGTGGCCAGCTCTTCGCTGTTGACTTGGGGCGCTCCCGACCGCTCGCCGGTGATGGCTCCAGCAAGGGCCGATCGTCCGAACTCGCTGCCGAAAAAGTATTCAGGCGGCACGCCTTTGTCGCGGCAGTATTCAATCAGGTCCGCCAGCTCGTCGATGTTCTTCCGACATTCGACCATGCCCGGCTTGCCGGTCATTTCGTGCCAGGTCGAACGGCGGAGCATCCCGTTTTTCACCATCTCCAGATAAAGGCGGCCATCGCGGCCGCGGTCAATCGACATCGCGCCGGGTCCCTGCCACTGCACCGCCCGCCAGTTGGTGCCGCGAGCAGGCGGCGGCAGCAGGCGGCGGGCCATGCCGTCCTCGATCACTCCCTCCCAGACAGGTTGGCAGAAATCCCCCACCAGCATGTCCGCGACATCGGTGAAAAACCAATCCGCTTGCTGGAGTATCAGGCGGGTGTAGGGACCGGCCATCCCGGTCAGGCTCCAGATGAATTGCCAGGGCACCCCGAAGCCGGTGGCCATGTCGGCGATGAAGTAGTTGATGAACTCCACCACCGACATCGCATTGCGGTTGTTGGAGAAGAATTGCAGCTCTTCGCCATCGGCAAGCGGGATCAGGGCGGCCTGTCCGTAGAGATCGATGATGCGCTTTTCCGCAGCACGGACCCGGGCAGCATCCTCGGAAAGCGGCTCTTCGCCTTCCACTACCACATCATCCACACCGGCCTCCGCATTGGTCATGCCCCTGAAGGCATCTGGCAGGTCTCCGCTCCGGCTTTTCACCGCTGCGGCAAAATAGCTGTTCAGCCGGGTCGCGGCCATTTCGAGCTGGTTCAGGTCGAGGATGTTGATGGCGCTCTGGTCGCCATGGTAAAGCCATGGCATCGGGCGGTTGCCGTTGATGCGGTCCACCCGGCCGATGTGGAAAAAGCTCGCCGCATCGTAGTCGGTGAAGGCTTGGCGAGAACCTCGGGTGGCGGGCTTGCAGTCGCTCAGGATGCGGTAGGCGATCCGCTCGCCAACATCGCTGCGCATGATGCCCTCCTCCCAGGTGCCCATCCCATCAAAGCGCGAGACTCCGGGATGATCGCCGATGGCCTCGGTGGGGAAGAATTGGAGGCGCGGATTCCTCATCCGGTCCCGCACGGGGATCGCGCCGGCGTCGCCATCGCACATCACATCCGGCAAGAGCATCTTTTGCATCTGGGCAAAGTTGCAATCCCCCCGGATGTCGAAGTTCTTCGAGCCTGCCACCGCGGCGAAATAGGCATCCGCCCGCGGCCTCCACTCCGGATCCTCGCAGGTGGACGTGGGCACGAGCCCGTTGCCGAGGGCGTAGCGGGCGGTCTGCTCAAAGAGGGCCTTCACGATGCCGAGCTGGGCACGACAGAAGCGGCTGTTGCGGATCGATTCTTTCCGCGCCCGCGGCTTCGGGATGCGGTAGCTCTTCAGGCTTCCGGTAGGGTAGCGGTCGCGAAAGGGTCCGGCCGGGTTACCGAAGACATCGGCGGCGTTTCGAGGCTTATCTTTCGTGGTGGCGGCTGGGGCCGCTTCGATCTGGCGGGAGGGGATGGGGATCCGGGCTCCGCCGGGGAGGAGAAGATGTTTCATCGGTTGATGCGCGGGATGATGATCCCGGAAGTCTTGCGGACGCCGTTGGGGTTCGCGGTCAGGATGCGGATGGCCTCTTCCAGCGCGTCGATGCGGTCCGCCGCGGTGATGTTGCGCTTCGCGGTTTGCGAACTGCCAGCGAAGGAGGTGGCGGCAGACTCCCAGTCACCGGATTGCACCTGCTCATCCAACTCCGCGATGGCCGCATTCAGCCACTCCAGCCGGGCCGCGTTGTCATCGGGGTGCGCTCGCCGGGCACTGCGGAGATAGCTGGAGACAAGTCGAGGCGATGCCATTGCGGGGCGGGGCCTGTCAATCTGCCGCGGCATCCCCCGCCCTCCGACGCGGAGAGGTGATCCAGGTGAGCACGGTCAGGAGCTTGAAAACGTCGCCGTAGTGGTCGGTCTTTACTTTCTTCCACCTCGCGTGCAGCCCCTTGTCGATGCGCCGCTGGCCGCTCATCCCCGCGATCACATCGGCAGTCACGTTGCTGGGGAGATAAAAGCGGCGGTCTTTTTTCTGATGGATGCGCGAATCGTAGAGGTCATCCTTGGCCACTTTGTCAACGTAGACGTAGAGCGGCAGACCGGGGTAATTCTTCAGCTTCGTCATCTCCCACTCCCCGCTCTGGGCCTCCGAACCTTTCGAGGGAAACCAGAAGCCTCCGCTCTGCTGGCACATCTTGTAGATCTCATTGGCGTTGTCGCCGGAATCGACCAGGCCCATCCGGGGGCGGAGCATCACCCCGGGCTTTCGGGCTCGCGCGTATTGCCACTGCTTCCGCTCAGCCAACAGTTGATTGAGACCGGAAACGATTCCCCAATCGATCGCCCAGACATTCTCATCCATGTCCAACAGGCCCACTCCCCAGTGGGTTTCCGTCATGCCCCAGTCCGCCGCAGCGAACAACATCCCGGGCACATTCGGCACAATGCCCCGCTGGTAAGCAATGTCCCCGGTGGCCCGACAATCCCAGATGGATTCATCCTTGATGGTGATGTCCACATCCTCCCACGGGAGGGCCAGCTGGTGATTGAACAACACTTGGAGGCCCGTGTTGATCAGGTCGCCACGCTCTACAAAGGCCAGAGCCGTGTCCGCAAAGGTGCGGTTTGGCTTGTAGAAGCAGGGCACCCGATAACTCACGTTGCTCTTGGCCGCATTCTCATTGAGGGCTTTTGATTCGTAAGCCTCCAGCATCCGGGGCTTGTCACTGTCCCGGATCGGGCCGCCGCAGTGCGGGCAGACATAGTGGGCCGTCTCCCGGATCTTCTCCTCGCTCCAGGTGCCATCCTTGTTGCGGGCCGATGGATCCCATACAATGGAGCGGTAGATGCTGCCGGGCCGGGCCTCCTCAATCGTTTTCTCCAGCTCTCCGGGGGTGAATTTCTTTTCCCCGTTGGTGGCCTCCAGCTCAAACTTGAAGTACTCCCGGCAGTGCGGACACGGGACAAAAAAGTGCGTGTAGGTCCCCGCTTCCGTATCCTCCCAAAAGATGTGGCCGGAGGAGTTGGGGGTGCTGCTCATCCAGTGGAAATCCTGCCCCGCGAAATCCTGCGTGCGGTCCTGCGCCAGCCGGATGGGGTGCGCCTCCTGCGCTTTGTCGCTATCCTTGAGGATGATTTTGGCCGCCTCATCAATGGCCACGATGCCTTGTGTGGAGCCTGCCAGGTTGGTGTCCGAACCGGCCCCGGTCACCAGGATAGGGGCATAGGCCATGGCCATTTCCAGGAATCGGAATTGGTTCGGGTCCCGCGGTTTCAGCTCCTTGAGAAACGGGTTGCCATCAATGAGCGGGTGCAGCCGCTTCTCCGAGATCTCACGCCGGGCAAAGCGTTCCGACATCCCCCCCACGCACATCTGGGGCACCGGAGAAAAGAGCATCCGGTAAACCATCCCCAGCACCATGAGCGTGGTCTTGAGCATCTGCACCGCAATGGCCAGGGTGACACTCCGCACCCCGCTCTCCGGGTGCCATGTGTTAAGGATCTCTCGAGCCCAGGGAGTGCTCCGAAAACTGAGCTTGCCCGGAGATCGCGGGCTCATCTTTTTGGGGATGATGATGCGGCCCTCCAGATACTCCGAGGGCAAAGGATCGCGGGCCAGTCCGAAAGCCGGAGCCACAGAGGAAACCAGCTTGTTCATGCCGCGGGCCTCAGCTCATTGGCCGCCCGCATCATTTCCTCGATACGGGGATTCACCTTTTCCACCAGCCAGTCCCGCAGCTGCTGCCGGGCGAAAGCCACGTTTTCCGGGTTCACCACGCTGGGCAATTCCACCGGGATCCCGCGGAGCAGCTCCGCCAGCGGGGTGAGAAACTCATGCTGGAACGCTTGGAACTCCGGCAGGGTCACAATGATCCGCTGGGTTAGCTCCCAAGCCTCCCGCTCGCGCCGGGCCTTTTCGTGGTTCTCCCTCAGCTTGGGCAGCTCCCGGGCGTAAACAATCGCGATGGCAGTTGAGAGAGGATCCCCCACCAGCTCCTCCCACAAGCGGAAGGTCTTTTCATGGAGCTGCCAGGCATCTTTCTCCATGCGCTCCACCGGGTGCAGATCCTCATCCGGCACATCATAGAAAGCCGGGAGCTGCGTCTCCGGCCGATAGGGAGAGATCATCCCCAGGGCCGTGGCCTCCACCGGGGCCAAGGCCCCACCCTCTTTCACTTTCCGGGCCGCTCCGGTCGCGGCCGTGGTCTGGGTGAAGCGGAGCCAATCCGGGTGCGGGTTGTCCGGATCCGCGTGACGCTGGGCCGTCCGCAGGGAGACTCCGGTTGCCTCCGCGTAGGCTTTGCGCAAATCAGACAGTGGATCCCTCGCCATTCATGGCGCGTTTTCTGTCAAAACGACATTTCCCATTTTTCGCGACACGGTGACGCGGGCGGGGTGTCGCGTCAGCCCGTGTCGCGACACCTTAAAAACCCACCGGGAGACAAGGTAACCACTCCCGGGGCACCCCTCCGGAAGCCTCCTAACCCTTGCCCCGTCTAGGATCAGGAGCACCCGCTCCACCCGATTCACCACCGGCCGGGCCGCTCGGCCGCCGAAATCACCCACCCCCGCCACGCGACAAAGCGCCAAACACCCCGGAGGATTGCAGTCGTTTTGAATCACTATCTGGAAAACTAAACGTCACAACGTCACAGAACACCGTGGAGAGCTTGCCACACATGGACTAGAGCCGGTGACGTTACCAAAAAGGAAAGGTCACAAGTGACATTCCGAAAGTCACAGCGCACCCGCCACCCGGCACTCCGCTCCCTTCCGTGGCAACTCCTTCCGCTTTAATGACGTTCAAGATGTCCAAAATGACGTTTGGCTGGCCTGCTGTGACGTTAGGGCACGGGAGGAACGCGAGGGGCGCGGGCGGCCGGGAGACAGGGAGAGGGCCTAGCCCCTGAGCGATTCGGGCAGGAGCGGCCGGGAGACAGAGCGAGGGCCTAGCCCCTCACCGATCCCGCACAAGGTGCACGTCGCCGGTACAAGCCTCTCCTTGTTCCGCGGCCGCACAGAGCCCTCTCACAACGTCACAGAGCCCGCGGCCGCGGCCGCGGCTCACCTACAGCTGGAGATCATCCTGCGCTCCGCGCAGCATCACGATGGCCGCTCCCGCTTTGCCCGGAGGGATGCGCCGCGTGTAACGTCATAGAGCCCCTCCGCGGGCAAAGGAGGGGCATCCTGCGCTCCGCGCAGAATCATGAGGAGACGCTGGCGCTAGGATCGTGTAGCACCTCGCAGGTATAGCCCCTTTGGTTGGCCTCTCGACGCTTTCCAAAGCGGATGGTGCGGCCGCGGGTGTCCGTGATCTCACGCGCCCGCCACTTCTTCATCCCGTTGCCGAAAGCCTTGTTTGCGTCCTTCGCATGGCCCACCAGGTCATCCAGAGCGAAAGCCGCCCCATCCTCTGACTCCCACCGCTTGCCGATCTCCAGCAGCTCACGCACGGAGAATACCCGCGCATCCTCACCAGGCAGGATCTCCTCACCGGCCACCCGGGACAGGAACTGCTTCCACGCATCCGTCTCCTCATCCCCGCCCGCACTCAGCTGGGGCTCCTCCAGCGGATCCGCAAAACCCGCCTGCCGGGTCATGGCTGCAATCGTCCGCGTCCACACCTCGAAAGACGGCCGCCCCCGATCCGCTTGCCAGCAGCCCGCCCTAGACCATTCGCGGACCATGGCCCACATCGCACCCAGCAGCCGGGAGCGCACCTCCGGCCGGGCCAGGTAAAAGGGATCAATGATGTGATCATACCGCTTCGCCGTGATGTCTCCCGCTTCGTGCAGCTCCACGATCAGGGAGCGGCGGTCTAGGTCCCTTGTCAGCTTGATCTGGTTACCCGTTGCGATCAGCTGGGTCACGTTCGGGGCCGCCAGCTCCTCTTGAGTATTCATCCCCCGGAGCGTATGCACCGGCTCAGTGATGAAGGCATTCAGCGCATTGGAAAAGAGCCCCCCGCCGATGTCATCCAGCAGCAGGTAAGGTGACAAGCCCCGGGCCGTGGTGTCCAGCCGTTTATCAAACTCCGAGTCATCCTTGGGTTTGCGGGCCACCTTCACCAGCCCATAGATCGCGGAGAGTTGCATCATGGCCAGCACACCCTTGCCGGATCCGGGCTGGTTCGCGATCAGCAGCGACATGGGCCGCAGGATCCCATCCTCAAAGAAGCCCCGGCAGAAATTGCCCAGCATGAAAGCCACTTGCACCGCCACGGACCGATTGCGGTAAAATCCGCGGCCCTCCGGCCCAATGTCAGCCCAGCCAAAGCCTTTCAGCTCATGGAAAAAGATCTTGCGGGCATCCTCAATCGACACATCCAGCGGGAAATCAATCCCCCGGCAGGTGTAGATCCCGCTTTCGAGATCATAACCCGGTTTCAGCAGCTCCGGCATACCGTTCTCCCGCATCACCGGCATCCGCACCGGATGCACCGCACGAAGCGGCCTGAGCGCATCAAGGAACTGCGGAGACTCCAGCACCTGCTTCGCCAGCTCGTTTCCCATCGTAGTGGGCCGCAGCTCTCCATACCGATCCGCCTTTACCGTGTCAATGTGTAGCTCCAGCCACGATCCGAAACGCCGCGGCCGCATCGTGACCGATCCACCCGCCCTCTCGTCGATCTCCACCACCCGGTCCCCTTGCAGATAGATCCCGCACTGAGTTGTCAGCTGGGCCAGCTCCCGGCCCAGCCGCTTGCCGATAGACCAGCCGAGGTTGACTTGAGGAGCAATCCGCGCCTCCTCCGTGCCCGTATCGGCACCCACTTGAGCTGCCAGAGGATTCAGCCTCTTCCGCAGTTCCTCCGCCGCGTTGTCATCGCCAGTTGCACCCATAAAAATCCCGCTCGCTTAGCCTCCTCCGGTTTTCGTCAAATCATTGCCCGACACCGCGGCCCGCACCCGTTTCAGATCCAGCAGACGGCGCCACGCAGGATCCGGATCCAGATACCACAGCTCTTGGATCCCGCCCGTCTCGATTCGCTTGATCCCCGGCACCCGCGACATGGGCAGGCCCTTGAGCGCATTGGGATCCGCACCAATGCCCGTCATCACCGCGGCCACCACTTGCCCGCACGCATCAAACTCCGATTTGGATCGGGCATCGATGCGGACCAGCGCATGGACAGATTTCCCGCCCGAGGAAAACACCGCCGCAATGCGTAGCTCCATCTGCACCAGAGCCCGCAGCCAGAGATCCATGGGAGCATCATCCGACTCCAGCACCAGATAAGGAAAACGAGTCACGCAGGAGGCACTCCGCCGCGTCCATTTTGGCTGGCCGTCCTTCTCATACTGCCCCGGCTTGATCCTCCACTGCCCATCTACCGGGCAAGCCATCAGACACATCCCCGCATTGGATTCAGTCGGGATCTCCGAGCGCACGGCCTTCACGTTGCGCTCCCGCGCCAGCCGGAAGCCCGTGTTTTTCCAAACTCCAAAATCACCCTGCGACCACTTCCGCTTGAACAGCAGCACCAGATCCTCCGGAGCGAACAGAAACGAGAGCACATCCAGAGCCAGGCCCGGCCGGTTGCCCCACTCCACCCGCAGGGGTGACCGCTCCGCCAGCCACTCCCGGGTGATCGGTTCACGGCACCCCGCCGCGAAAGCCTTCAACTTCACCGGGTCAAATTTCGGTTTCTCCCGCTTGGCCACCGGCTCCGGAGCCACCCCCGGCTCCTCCAGCGGTTTCTTCTCCCCCTTCAGCAGATACCCCCGCGGCTTGCGATCCGGAGCAGACACCGCGGAGCGCAGCTTGTGTTTCAGCTCCGCACCGGACCACGGAGGCACACAACGGCCGTTGAAATCCTCCATGAATGGCAGAGCCTCCTCCGGAGAGAGGTCAAAGCCCTTCACCAGGGCCAAGGCCACCTTGAACGTCGCATCATGCCCACCGGATCCCTCAATGGCAGGATCCATCTGGGAGACATAGGCGCGGATACGGGAGGGCAGGTCCATTCGATCACCTCCTCCGCCCCATCAGCTCCAGCGAGGGCCACGGATCCTCCTTCAGCCTTTCCAGACACTGCACCACCGGCATCCACTGCTCCGCACGGCACATCCGGAAAAGCGCGATGTAAAAGACCGTTACCACCTCCACCGCATCGTTGGGGATCCCTCCCTTGTCCGATTCGCGGCCGTATTGTTGCAGCACCCGCTCCCAGTCGCCCTCCTCCGGCAGCTCCTTCACCATCGCCAGACAGACCAGGGCCTCCATATCCGAGGCAGACAAAGGCGGCCGCGGATCCTCCGCGAAAAGGGAGCCCTGCACCGGAGGGGCATGGTGCTTGCGCGAGGTGCTCAGGGCCGAAAAGACACGGCCCGCCGCGTCCCGCACCGCTTGGGGGAAATCGGTCACCAGGCTCATGCCCCACCCCCTTTCCCCGCCCTCCGGCGCATCCGGTAGCTCTTCAATGATCGTGCGTTTGCCTTCGCCTCCCGCCGCCGCACATCGTCCGCGTGGCGCTGGTAGTAGCCCTTTGCCAGCGACACCATCCGCCCCCGATCCAGCCGGATGTTGGTGTATCGCTCCAGAGCCCGCAGCAGCGCATCCGTTGGCCGCGTCCACAGCAGCCACTCCTCCATAGCCACTCTGCTGATCCAGTCATTGGTGGGCAGATTCGCCCCACGGAGCCGGGCACCGATCTCCTGCGGATCGTCCACCCACAGGCCCCGCCGATGGAGCAGCGCCAAATCCGTGATCTGACTCTCCACCATCGCCGCCAGCAGCAGGATCTCCGGAGGCAACTCCCCCGCCAGACCCTCAATGATGTTGAAAGGCCCCGGCCTCATCGCTCACCCCCTTCCAGAAAGAATCCCGCGTGCCGGGCCATCACAATGGCCTCCTGCTCCTCCGGTGTCACCACACACTCCCGGAGTCCATCGCAGAGGGCTCTCCGGTCATAGTCAGGCAGAGCATCGAAAGCCTCACGCATCCCCGGAAAACGTCCTAACAGATCAAGAAAGGCTTGGTTCATCCCTCACCCCCTTCCACCTCCGCGGCCGCTCCGGCATTCTCCGCCTCCTTGCGCACCGCTTTCTCCGCGGCCGCCTTCCGCCGCTTGTATTTCTTCCACCACTCAGCCGGTTCAAAGGCCACGGCCGCACAGAGGTCCGCCATGGGGCTTTCCTCGCACCAGGGCTCAAATCCGTTGTAACGGAGGGAGCGCACTTGCAGGATGATCACCAGCAGGGCCAGCAGCTCATCCGGGTGCGCACACTTCAAATCCACCAGCTCCAGAAAGCCCCGGCCCGTGGCTTGGGCCTTGGAGATCCCCGGCTCCAGCACCTCACACAGGAAAAAATAATCATCCGGCTTGAGGCCCTGCTCCGCGGCCACTTGCACCACGCTCCGCAACATTCCGGACGTGAAGCCATTGCCCTTGTGCAGCTTCCCATACAGATCCCGGGCACCCTCCACGCACACCGCACGGCCCTCCCGTTCCATGGCCGCCTTGATCGCCCGCTGGAGGTCCGCCTCCTCCGCAGTCAGCAGCCCCTCCGCCGCCTTCGCGCGGAACAGCGATGAAAACGAGCCATTCAGAGCCGCCACCATCGCCGGGCCGATCTCCACCAGCTCCACCCGCTTGCCCGATGGGTCCCAGGCCACATGCACCGTGGGCAGATTCGCCCCCACCGCATCCCGCCACTTGGGAGCGGCATTCAAATTGCGGGCACCATCTTCCAGGTAATGGGGATGCGGTTTTGCGTCCAGATTCACAAAGCCGCTTTTGGAATCCAACAGCCCGCTCACCCCATCAAACACCTCCGCGCACTGCTCATCCGACAGCAGCACCACATCCCCGCCCTCCGCGCGGATCATCAGCCGCTCCCGCTCCGCCATCGCCGCCTGTTTCTCGAGGAAACACTTGGGATTCAGGCACAGATACTGGGCCGCGATCCCCTGCACATCCGAGCGATTACCGCCCCACCACTCACATCCGGTGCAGGCACCGGCCGGGGTCAAGGTCGCATCATCCTTGTCAAAGTCCGCCTTGCGCAGATCGCGGCGGTAACGGTTCGCGATGAAAGCCCGCGCCTCCTTTTCCGTCATCGCACCACCTTGGCCAAAAATCATCTCCTCCGTGGCCTGCTCCCGCATCGCCTCCGGCAGACTACCGATCATCCCCGCCACCCGCGGAGACACCCGGCCCTCATCCATCGCCTTCCGCGCCTTGCCCGGAGCCGCCAGAGAGTTGAGCAAGTCAATCAAACCCTGCTGGCGCAGACCCAGCTCCTCCGCACAGGTCACCTTGTTGAAAATCGCCTGCCCAGTTGCCTCATCCACCAAATCCAGCATCTGCTGGATCCCCCGGGCTGTTTCCGAAGGCCGCAGATCCACCCGCTGGAAATTCTCCACGAAATTCATGCGCAGGAACTCCTTTTCCGAAGGGCAGGGAATCACCCGCACCTTCATCGTGCGCACCTCCTCCCCGCGGTCCCGCCGCACCTCATGCGCCCGCAGCCGCCGCTCACCCACACAGAGAAACAGGTGCGGCTTTCCATTCTTCTCCCCGATGTAGCCCAGCGGGAACTGGAGCAGCGTGGTGGACCGCAGCGAGTTGGCCAGGCTCTGCAATTCCTCAATGCCAAACTCCGTGCGGATGTTGCCGTGCATGGAGATGTCATCCAGATCCCACTCCTGCACCTCCGAGTCCGCCACAGCTGCGGGCGGAGCAACTGCCGCCACCCGGGCCGAAACCAGCTTGGAACGATTGCAACGCCAGTTGCGCAGCTTGCCTTTACCCAGCCCGAACTCTGCTTCGATCATCGCCATCGTCACCGATGGATCCGCCGCCTTGCGCCGCTCGAACTCCTCGTTTGCTTCCAGAATCTTTGAATTACTCATGGTTTGTTTTTTGTTGTCTTGTCAGGAAATTTTTACCTTTCACCGCGGATCCCCCGCGTCCCTCGCCTCCCGCTCCCGGATCTTCCGCACGCACTCCCACTGGAACTCAGTCAGCTCTCCGAACCGGGCCTTTCGCTCCCGCGCATCCCCCACAAACGAGATCCACGCGCTCGCCTTCTCCCAGTCATCCACGATGCGGGCCGCCGTGGCCTCCGCCGCACTCCGGGCCGATTGCTCTTGATTCGCCGCCGCCGCCCGCGTCTCCGCATCCAGGCCGGCCGTTCCGTCCAGTTGCCGCCGCGGGCAATGGGCCAGGGCATTTTCCCGGAACACCTCCGAAGATTCGGGCGACTTCTGCCCGCTGGAACTTTTCGGCACGTAGCCCAGCAGGATCTCACCCGGCTCCTCAAACCAGCGGCTCGTTTCCTCGCAAAAGGCACCGCGGCCCTGCCGCACCAGGGCAGCGAAATCGTGGCCCGTCATCCCCTGCCCCACCATCTTGAAGCGGTAGAAAATCAGCGCATAGCACCGTTGCAGGATCTGGAGCGGACCCGTGCCGCAGCCCGCCAGCCAGCGGCAGATCAGCCGCATGGATCCGCGGGCAATCTCCCTGACATCATCACAAAACGCCTCCGCGTGGCACCCCTCCGGGCACTCCAGAGCGTTCTCCTCGATCCAGTCCAGCAGCTCTCCCAAGCTGCCGTCATCACTCGTCCGAACATAGCGGCCGCGGAGGGCACTCTCATGGAGAGCCGTCTCCACCAGATCCTTGGTGCGCTTCCAGTCCTCTGCGGGCTTGATCGCCCCGAAGACATACCGTTCCATCTGCCGCACTCCGGATCCGCCCCCGTGCATCAGCCGCACCAGCTTGGCCACCTCCATGGGCGGCTCCTCCCGCAGCATCACCGCCGCGATGCCCCAGCGGTAAAACATCGCCACCGGGTGCAGGCCACCGCCCGCCAGCCACATCACGAATTGCTCCCGCGCATGGGTGGCCACCTCCGCGGCCTCATCCTCTGTCAGCGTTTCCACGAAGTGGGCCGGAGCCTCCTCACAGGGCCAGTGGAAGCCCGACACCCGAGGCACCGCAGGCTCATCACCGGGGAAAACCATATCCCGGCCGTCCACAATCGGCACCCGCTCATCCTCGCTCCAACCGAAAGCCTCCGGGGTCATTGTGCCCCCCTTTCCGCCGTGTTTTTGCTGCCGCGATTTGCTACCGTGGCCCCTAGCTCAAAATCCACTAAACTGGGGGTGTGGGGGTCGCTGGTTCGAATCCAGTCGTTCCGACCACTTTCTCCCTTGAGAAATCAAGGGTTGGAAGGCGGCGCGAAGCCGAAGTCGCAGGGAAGCAATCGCTGCTAACCGCTCCGATCCCCAAAACCTGCGAAGCCTTGTTTTATCAATGTTTCGGGAAACTGCCGTTTCCGATTGCGAACAAAAGGTGCTAACAGGTCCGGCATGAAGTTGAAGGGCCTCTACCGCCTCACTCACTCGGGCATCTTTTATTACCAGCCTCCCCAGGTCGGCGGGATACGTCCGAAGCCGGTCAACCTCGGCACCAAAGACGAGCAGATCGCGGTCGAGAAATACCATCGCGCCGTCGCCGATGCCCAGCGTCAGTTCGCTGGTGGCAGTGTCAGGATGGAGGCGGCTCGTTTCCTCGCTCAGCGTCGCAGCGAGGGCGCGCACACCGAGCGCTCCAGTGAGGAAAGCGAGGCCGACCTCGAGCGCTTCGCGGTCTTCACCGGCAATCCCCCGCTCGCCGCGATCACCGGCGACGACATCGAGGCTTATCGTGTCTCCCTGGTCGCGCGAGGCCTCGCCGCAGCCACGATCCGCTCGCGGCTCGCGCGGATCAAGGCGCTCTTCTCCTGGGCCGTCGAGTCGGAGACCATCCGCGAGCATCCCGGCCGCGGCGTGAAGCTGCCGAAGGCGAAGGCCACCCGCACCGAGCGCTATTGCACCCGCGAGGAGCGCGACCGCCTGCTCGCCACCGTGCCCGAGGATCGTCCGGATCTCGCGTGCTACCTGTGGCTCGGTTTCTTCGCCGGCCTGAGAAAGAGCGAGCTGATCGAGGCCCACCGCGACTGGGTCGACCTCGCCGGCGGCGTGCTCCACGTGCGCCAGACCGACACCTACGTGCCGAAGGACAAGGAGGACCGCACCATCCGTCTCGGTGGTCGCTTGAAGGACTTCCTCGCCCGTTACCTTGCGGCCGTCCCCGCCGGCGAGCATCCCTACCTGATCCGGCCCGATCGCGGGCCCGGCAAAAAGTCGAAGGCCCGGGGAACGAAAGCCTGGCGCTATCGATTTGATATGGAGCGCGCGTTCAAGTCGCACGTCTCCGCGCAGGGTCTGCCCTGGGTCTCCAATCACACCATGCGCCACACCTTCGCGACGCTGCATGTCATCGCCGGCACCCCGCTCGGCATGGTAGCCAAGGAGCTCGGGGACGACGAGGGCCTTGTCTTCCGCACCTACGTCGGTTACTCGCGCCACAGCGGCCACGAGAGCGCCACGGATTGAGTTCATGCGTCGGCTCCTTTCTCCGCGCGGGAGGCGCGGCGGTTGCGGATGATTTCCTCGGCCGCGAGGACGCAGCGATCGAGCTCGGCGATGCGGTAGAGCACCCGGGTGCGCAGCTCGCGGCAAGGGCAGAGCCCGTGGTCGCGGACCAGCTCTTCGAAGAAGTCGGGACCGCCGACGTATTCCACCGCCTCGGCCTTCGTGACCGTGCCGCGCGGCGTGACTTCGAGTTTGAGGAGGCGGCTCATCCTTCGTCCGAGAAACCCCAGGTAAAATGTTTCAAGTCGTGGAACCCGCGCATTTCGGAGGCCGCCCGGCTAAAGATCTCTGTCCTTCGCATCTCCGCCGGCCGCCCGTCGCGGTAGCGATCGCAGCAGATCAGGGCCTCTCCGATCGCGGCGAGATCGGCCTCGAGACCCGTCCGGCCGTTGATCAGATCCGCTTGCACGGCCCGGAGGCGGCTCTCGATGAAGTTCTCTCCCTCGATCGGGCGCAGGGTCACGGGATCCTCCACGAGCTCGTAGCGGCCCAGCTGCTTCTCGATTTTGCGGAGAGCTCGTTCCGTAGCCTCAAGGGCATGGCGGACCTTCGTCTTGTTGTCGGAGAGCCGCCTCTTCACCGTGTCAAGGATCCCGATCTCGCTCTCGCTCAGGACGCCGAGCATCCCGTGCAGCGCTTCATCAAGGGCCTGCAAAAAACGCGCTTCGCCCCGACTCATCGTCGCGGCCGCAGCGTCGACCTCGCCGGTCGCGTCGTAGCGCGCGCGCTTCTCCGGATCCGAGAGGGTTTCGTAGGCGAGGTTGATCGCCTGGAGTTCCTCGTCGCTGCCACCCTTGTCGGGATGCGCCGCGGTCGCCCGCCTGCGGTAGGCCTGCTTGATGTCGCGCGGTTTCGCGTCGCGAGGCACGCCCAGGGTGTCGTAGAGGTCGGGTGTCTTCATGCAGCCAGGCGGATCGGCATGATGACCCCTACAAAGTCGGATTCCGGCTCGCGGATCACCAGAGGGCTCACTGCGTCTTCGAGCTCCAGGATCACGTAGTCGTTCCCCTCTCGGGCGACCACCTCCTCGAGGTAGCTCAGGCGCAGGGCCATCTCGATCGGATTCGAGACAGGCCGCGTCAGGGCGACGGTCTCTTCCGCCTCTCCCACATCCACGCTGCGCACCCGCAGCGTCATCCGGTCGCCCTCGGCACGGAGCACCACCGATTGATCCTTCGCGTCGCGGTAGAGCTTCAGAAAGGATGCAGCCTTCAGCAGAGGCGCTTTCGCCACGGTCATCGTGACGGGATTCCGGTAGTTCGGCACCACCTGCTTGAAGTTTGGGTAGTTGCCTTCGATCGCCTTTGTGAAGAAGCACTCTTCCCCGGCGCGGATCTGAAGACCGGAGAAGTCACCCGCGATCTCCACTCGCCCGTTCCGGCCCAGCACATCAGTGATCGCGGCCAGGGCGGCATTCGGCAGGATGATCCCGGCCAAGGGCGGCTCCGGCTTGTCAGTGAACTTCTGAGAGGCAAGCCGCCTGCCGTCCGTAGCCACGAGTTCCCCGGCCTCGGAGACGTGGACGCCGTTCAGCACGTAGCGGGTCGTGTCGTAACTGCTCGCGAAGGCCACACCTCGGATCGCTGCAGCCAGAGGAGCTCCATCGATCTTAAACCACTCGTCGGCAGAGCGGTCCGGCCGCGGGAATTCCCCGAGCGGCAGGGTCGCCAGAGTCGCCTTTCGGCCGGCCGAAGTCACGGCCAGCGTCTGGCCCTTCAGGGCGATCACCGCCTGGTCTCCGTTGCAGCGGCCCAGCACTCCGGCGAAGAGGTTCATTGCCACACAGCAGCCCGACAGGCCTTCGGCACTTTCGACGACCACCGGCAGCTTCATCGAGTGCTCCTGGTCCAGGTTCGTTGTCGTCGCCCACAAGGATCCCTGGCGGACCTCGAGCGCCACGCAGGTCAGGATCGGCAGAGTCGTCTTCTTCGCGATCGAAGCGGAGAGATGGCCGAGGGCCTCGGCGATCTCCTTGCCATTGCCGGAAAAGGTCAGGTCGCTCATGCTGCTGTGGCTCCCTTCTGCTCCAGTTCCGCTTCCAGTTGCTTAATGCGATCGCGTGCCTCATCGAGCTGATCGTTGAGACGGCGATTCTCATCGATGGCGTGCTGCTCATTGGCTTCCGCGTTCCTGCGATCGGACTCCTTCGAGCGCAGCTCACTGTTGAGCTTGTCGATCTCCTTGCTGTGACCGCCCCAATAATCGGCGATCTCGAAGGCTTGCTCCGCCCGCACCGCGGGCGTCAATCGTGCGAGGAGGGTCTGCCCGTCGTCGCTCTCGATGGTGTGGTTTGCTGCGTTGTAGATGGCCATCTCAGTGTTCGGTTTCGGTTGCTGCTGCAGCCTTTCGTTGCGCGACGAGGTGCTGCAGGTCCTCGAGCGTGTGGGGTGTGGACAGGTCCGGGATCGCCCGGGTGCAGGGGACGCAGGCGTCGATCTCGTCGCCGGCCGCGCGGAGCGGTTCGCCCTTGTGCGGGTGTTCCTCGCTGGCCACCGTCAGGCGGGTCGCCTGGAGACCGGTGCGCTCGCCGCAGATGTCGCAGATGCGGACCAGGCTCATGCGGTGGCGAGTTCGGGGGCGCTTTCGATCGCGACCTCCGGTTCAGGTTTCAGGCTCTCGACCTTTTCCACGCCGCGGCGGGTCAGGTCGATCAGGATCACCCGGCGATCTTCCCGGCTGTGGACGCGGTGGGCCAGGCCGTCTCTTTCGAGCCGGTCGATCAGGCCGGTGCAGGCCGCGGTCGAGAAGCCGGCCGCATCGGCGATGTCGGTCATCCGGCATGGGCCGGTCACGGCGAGGTGGCAGAGCACCTTCACGGCGCTGCCACCCATCAGGGGCGGGATCTTATTGCTGTCGATGATCATGGGGTGCTGCTGGGTGGGTTCAAGGATTTGCGGGGAAAGTCTTCGGCCGGACCGCCTCGCGGATCCGCATCAGGCGCAGGCGCTCGTCGAGGGTGCTGTCGATCCGCTCTCCCCAGAGCGATCAGCAGGCCCTGAAGGAGGTGCCACGTCGTGGCGGACGGGGCGGTGCGACCGTAGCCGCCGGGCTGCAGCGGCCGCGGGTTCAGGTTCGGCTTCGGCGGCAGAGGCACCGATGAAAATCCCCGCACGGTGACCGGCTCGGGATCAGGACGCTCAGCCAGCCGCTTCTGAGCCCTTTCGACCATCTCGGCGATCGGGTTGGCCGACTGCGCGCACTGGCCATCCACCTGGGCAGTGAGGCGATCCTTGCTGATTGCCGCTGCTTCCTCACGACTGCTGCATTTACTCACCGAATGCCCGATCGGAACACCGGGCCCGGCCGGGGAAACCCCAAAATAGCCCCAACCCTCGGCAAGGAAGGCGGGGACGTCGCTCTCTTCATCTGCCCGGGAGGGGGCATCGACCCATCCGTGGGCCGTCTTGATCTTTCCGACGAGACGCTGCTCCCGTTCCCGACGGCGGGCTTTCTTCTCACGCAGCAAAGTGACCAGGTTCGCCTGGCGACGCGCGCGCAGCCGGCGGTGTTGAGGGCGGGCACTGGCGGTCATGCTGCGGCGTCCTCCTTCCTGCCTTCGTTTTCTTGCTCGGCTTCGGACTTCGCGGTCGCGAGATCCCGCTCGACCAGCGTCGCCACGTAGGCCGAAAAGCTTCGGCGCTGGTCCTTCGCCTTCGCCTTTCCCTCTTCGAGGAGTGCGGAGGGCATCGAGATCGTCGCCCGTTCCAATTCGGTTTCGTTCGCGTTCATACTTCGTGTGACTGATTCATACTCTTTCATAAAAATCAGTCAACTCCCTTTTCATAAAACTTGCGCTTTTTTTCATATTCGTTCACATTCGTTCACATGGCCTCTTCCTCGAACACCGTCAGAACCACGATCAGCATGCCGGGCGTCCTCTTTGATGCCGCCACGAACAACAAGCGGCAGCAGGGCTTCGGAACCTTTTCCGATTACATCCAGGCGTTGATCCGCGCAGACCAGCGACTCGGCATCATCACGCCGCAGCCTCAGCAACCATGTCGGAAAGCAAGCTGAGCCGGACCACGGTCTCCATGGACGGGGACCTTTATGATCGGGCCGTGGAGCGGCTCAAGAAGCTCGGGTATTCCAGCTTCTCCGAATACATCCAATTCCTCCTCGAGGCCGATCTGCGCGATCGCACTCCTCACGTGACGGTCCGCGACGAGTCCAGCGGCCCTCGACATCTCAGACGGTCCACTTACCTGGATTCGCAGGTTGAATCCTTAAAGGTCGCAGAGCCGGGGGAATCGATTGGCCCTTACGGTGCCGGCAGTGCGAAGCCTGGAGAAGGCTCACGACCCGACAACGGCGAGGGCGCTGCCTGATCTTCAAGTTTACTCCCGAGCCTCCGCCACGGGACCCGCTCACTTGATCTCGGCCGAGCAGCTCGGGCAGGCATGCTCATGCTCGGCGGGGCTTAGTCGCTCCCGCGACGCGTGTGCTCCCAGTGGTTCACAATCATGCCCACGAAGAGAATCGCTCCACCGACGATGTAATAGGGCTTGGCAGCCGCCAATCCCTTCGCCGTGTTGCTGATCTGCCACATCTCATAGAAGCCCCAGATTCCAATGCCCAGCCCCAGAAGCATGATGGGAAGAGATTTCATTGGCAAAATCCTGCGGCATCAGGACGGCGAGGTCAAGCCTCTGTTCACACGTGTGAACAGTCCCTTTCACTCTTCTCGTTCCCTGATCACTCTTCCGAGCTCCCCTCCCCCGTCCGGATCTTCTTGGCGCGCAGCCAGATCCCAAGGAGGAGGAAGATGATCGTCAGGATGTAGCCGAGGATCTTCAGCACATTCTCCACGGCCGCCATGGAGACGAGTCCGAGGAAAGTGGGCACACCGATCGTGGCGATGATGTCGTGGATTTTCGAGTGGATGTGGACGGACATGGCAAGCGGGAAAAGGGATCACACGACTCTTGCGGATCACGCCTTCAACTCGAGGCGGATCACGCTGCGAATCTGACTCTTAGGCCGACGTTTTTCGTAGACGCCATTGCCTTCGCGTCCTCCGTCGTCATCCGTATTGCCTTCGATGGTGGCGACGTAGCCGCCCTTCTCATCCTCCGTGGCCACACCGATGTGGCTGAAGGTGAAGATGACGATGTCGCCCTTCCGGATCTTGTCGGCCGGCTTGAAGAGCTTCAGGCCCTGCTTCTTCGCCCAGTTTTCGAAGTCCCAGGCCCCCGCGGTCTGCGGCCGCTCAAAGGGGTAGTTGATTTCCTCCTGGAGCTTCAGCATGCCCCAACAGACGAAGGCGGCGCACCAAGCCCAGCCAGTGCCCTCGAGCCAGGTAGCTCGCTGGAACATTTCGACGTCGGGGCCACGGTTGGAGTTTCGCGGGATCTCCCGCACGCCGACCTTGGTGCGCAGTATCGCAACAAGGCGATCGGCGAGGGTGGCGGCTCCGGGAGAGACGGGAGACGCCACCGTTTCGAAGCTGGCTAGATACGCTTCGTAAGCGGCGTCGGTTTTTTCGCCACCGAGGCCACGAAAAGTGCCGTCATAGAATCCGGCAGATGCAAGACCGCGCTGGACGAGTGCGCGGTCAGGGATCGAGAGCTTGGAGAGATCGAGGCGGGTCATGCCCCCGCGGGCGTGTCAAAAGCCGCCGAGGCTCTGATCCCGATCCGGGTGCCAGGCGGTGATGATCAGGCTCGCGCCGCGCTCTTCGTAGAGGGCCGGGCTGTCGTCGAGGATCTCGCGCGCGGCTTTCGTGTCGCGGCAGACCATGAAGGCGATGTGCCCGTAGTCGCCGCGGTCGATGTAGTGGTCGACCTCCTCGCTGCAGAGGGCGTCGGAGATGCGGATCAGGAGCTCTTGTTCGATCCGGGTGCAGGCTTCGTCGGTGAGGGTGCTGTTCATGGTGACAACATGGCGGAACACCCCGGAATAGCGAGCGAAACAACCCTAACAAGCGCAGATTTTTTGTTCCTGTCAGGATGAAAAAAGCCCGCCTCGGCTCTCACCGGGCGGGCTCGCACCATGAAAGAAAGTCTCCGGCGTGCAGACGGCTCTGGCCGGGCGTGGTGCCCGGGAGACGGCCAGGTCTCCGCACCATCTGCACGCCGGGAGAAAGCCTTACTGCCGGAACGGATCCGCATCGAGGGGATCGAAGGCGAGCGGCACCGGGTTGCGTTTGCCGTCCTCGATCGCGCTGGAGATCCGCGACGCAATCCAGAGCACCATGGCGCTGATCACGCTCACCAGGGTGGCCTGGGGTGCGTCGGCTTTGGCAATGCCGATGTAGAGCAGGCCTCCGGAGGCGACGTCCATCAGGCAGCGGAAAAGGCTCGGGATCGAGCGACCGATGATCCAGCCGATCATCTGCGCCAGCCAATCCAGATTACGGGCGCGGAGGAAGGAGGTAAGGCGCGAGACCCACAGGATGAAGAAGGCCATCACCACCTTCACCGTCTCCTGCATGTCGAGACCGTCGCGGATCTCGTCGGCAGACGGGGCGGTCGCGTCGAAGGCCTCGACCAGCGCGGGATCCGCTCCGGGGATGGGCGATTCCGGCAGCGCCGATCCGTGCCAGGCGTAGAGGACCGATGCGAGGATGGCCCCCACGATGAACTGGGCGAGGGCGCGGCCGAGGGCGGGGGCGTTCTTGCCGACGAAGATTTTGAAAAGCAGTGACTTCATGCCCGCGTCGCCGTGTCAATCCGGGCACCCATCCCAGCAGAGCAGCGCCTCGGGAAAAAGGGCGCTTTCGGGCGGCGAGGGATCCGCCGGCAGCGTGATGGCTCCAAAGCAGGAGAGGGCGATCCAGAGGGCGAGGCTCATGCCCTCGCCGGCGAGTCAAACGAAGAGGGCGAGCATACTCGACCGGGTCGACTCGAGCTCGGCAGGCAATTCGAGGCCGGCGAGACGTCGCCTCGCGCTATCGACCAGGCCCGCCTGGATCGCGTTGCGGATGATCGAGAACTCCCCAAGGAAGTCGTCTTGCACCTCCTCCGACAGCGCTTCGTAGATGGCTCCGAGTTGGCTGATCAGCGGTGGCGACGCCGGCGGTGCCAGGGCGGCGGCGAGCTGCTCCTGGAGGGTGGCGACCTGGTCCTCGAGTTCCGCGATCCTCGCATCCTTCGCGGCGATCAGGCCGGCTTGGATCCTTGGGGCGATCGCGACAAGATCCGCCTCCGTGATCGTTCGCGCATCGCTCGTCAGGTCATCGACGATGTGGCCGGCGAAGAAAGCGCCCTCATGGCCGCGAGCAAAGAATTCATACGGAAAAGGGGCAGGATCACTCATGGGAAAATCAGGTGGCGGAGATCGGGTCGCCGATCAGGAGTCGCTTCCACACCCCACCGATCGCAACCGCGAGGCAGGGTTGGCCGTTGGCACCATCGGCGAAATATTCGATGCAGCGAGCATAGGTCGAGGCGCTCGGCGCAGTGCCGACCGTCGATTGTTTCGGGCGGAAGCGCCCTTCGGTCGTGTAAGGCCATTCGACATTGAAGACGGCATTGGATCCACCGCGCGGATCAAAGCTCGCGACCAGCGTCCCGTTCACCACGATGCCCAGGAAATAAGTGCCGTTGTGGGCGAGCCCGGTCGAGTATTGCCCCACTTTGAGCGCCGGGACGGAAAACGATTGTGCGGCCCCGCTCGAATCAGCGCGAAAGAGACCCACCTCGACCGAATCGCCGCTTCCCAGGCCGAGCGTGGCCCGCATCGCTGCGAGCGTGGCATCGTCCAGCAGGGTCGCCGCGACCGCAGTGATGCCGTGGACACCACTGGCGAGGGCTGCGTGCGTTGACAGGGATCCGGCGGCGCTGCTGATGGCGGCCGCTTGAGCGGCCGCGGCCGCTCCGGCCGCGTCGAAGGCCCCGGTGTTCTGGGTGGCCGCAGTGCCCAGCCCGAGGGCGGTCCGGGTCGCCGCGGCGTTCTCCCCGATCGCCGCGTTGATGCTTTCGTTCGTCACGCTGACCCCGTCGCTGATCAAGGCCACGGACACGGTCGCGACGCCGGCGACGATGGAGACGTTCAGGGTCGGGATCGCGGCGGTCGAGGCAGGATCGTCGGGCCAGGCCCCTTCCTCCTGCAGCCACTCGAGATCGCCCTGCAGGCGCAGGATCGGCAGTTCATCTTCGTCGAGCACGTCGAAGCGCCAGAGGGTCTCGGCCTCGGCCTGGAGATCGGCCAGGGTCAGCTCGCTCTCGGCGGTCTCGTCGACGGCATCGGGGGCCAAGCGCAGCTCGATCGTGTTCGGCGCGGTCGCCGTCCAGGCCTCCGCGGATCCTGCCCGGGTGCAGCGGTAGAGCGGCCGCTCGCCACTGGTCGCGTAGCGGGACCGGGCGGCGAAGAGCAGGCCCTTGCCCTCGAGGGGCAGGTCGGCATCCATCACGACCTTGAGCCGGAGCTTCGCCCCGCGAGGAAAGCGCAGCAGCGGGCAGAGAGCGGTGCCGTGGAGGATGGGAGAGCTCACTTCGCAACGCGAATGTCAAACAGCCGCATCGCCCCATCCCGGTGCCTCGGCAGCGCGTAGGGCAGGCAGAAGGGCTCCGCGGCCAGGTCGACCGGGTAGCCTTCGGTCGTGTAGTCCTCGCCCCTGGGCAGGCGATCGAGGTTGTCGCCGATGTCCACACTCGAGGCGAGCAGCCAGGTCACGCCGGCGTCGAGCAGGCGGTCGAGGATCCGGCAGATCACCTGGTTGCTGAGGTGGATGAAAACCTGCCGGGCGATCGCGATGTCGGCCGCGGGTAGCTCGATCTCGGCGGCGTTGCCTTCGATCAGGCAGTTGTCGCAGTTGTGGACGTGATACCAGCTCGGCCGCGAGTGCAGGTCGACCCCCTTGTAAAGCAAGGGCAGGATCCCTCCGTGCCAGAGCAAGTCACCACAGCCGATCTCGAGGACGCGAGGCAATGCTTGCTGGTGAAGCCTGCGCCAATCCTCCATGACGACGTGGAGGCGACGGCGATCAGGCTCAGCATGATGCTCCTCACTCCCCTTTCCGCAGACACCAGGTCCGCCATGCCAGCCTTTCTTGAACTGTCCGGCGTAAGGCTTCATGGCTGGAATCCGTGGAGCTTCGCGAACTTCTCCCAGGCCTTCACCGCGGGGTGTTTCGAGACCAGGGACTTCGTCGCCTTGCTGATCTCGTCGTGATCGCAGGCGGAATCCCAGCCGGCGTTCAGGCTCATGTTCTCGTGCCGGTTCTCCACCCGCATGCCGGTGACGTTCCAGACCAGCTCCGGCAGATCGCGGATCGTTCCCCAATGGCTCACCAGCTCGTCGCAGGGATGGGGTCCGAAGTCGACCAGGTAGCGGGGCTCGCTCAGGAACACGCGCAGGAACTCGTCGAGGGTCTCGCACTCGGCCGCGGGCCCGGTCAGGATCCGGGCGCGCTGGTTCCAGTGGAAAAACGAGCAGAGCCGATCGCGAATCGGGCGGTAGGTCGAGACGAAGACCCAACCCTCTTTGATCATCGACTCGACCCTGTCTGCCGGCCATCCGCAGGCGTGGTTGTGGACGATGAAGCGGTGCCCGCGCTGGCCGGGCATGTCGCCGGCGGCGATCGCACCCAGCTCGGCCGGGTTCCAGTCGCGTCGCAGATCGTAGGGCGCGCGGTAGGTGTCGAGGTGCTGCCAGCCACCGTGGACCGCGGCCTCGGCGAACATCGCCGAGAGCGAGGATCCCGCGGCTTTCGCGTGGTGCAGGATGGCGATCTTGTCGGGGTGCTGCTTGGCGGTGCGGACGATGTGCAGGGTCAGGTCGACGATCGTGTCGAGGGCCCGGGTCGCCTCTTCGCGATGCGGGATCTCGCGGGTGCGGTGGCGGTGATGGTGGATGATGGCCGGGAAGCGGCCGCTCTCGGTGAGGTCCTCAGTGCGTCGCCAGTTCCCCCAATTCCACGAGCCGGGGAAGGTGTCGGTCAGGAACTCGCGGGCGAGCTGCTCCAGCGCGCCCTGCTCGTAGAATCCGCCGACTCCCTGGTGAAACAGTTCCCGCCAGCGGTGGACGATCGCGGTGTCGCGGCAGAGCACCATGCCGGCGTTGTAGATGCCGCTCTTTGCCGGCAGACGGTCCGGGAGCGGGCCGTGGTGCTCGCTCAGCACGAGATCGGCTTGCCATCCGAAATCGGGCAGGCGCTGCGTGCAGAGCAGGTCGACGTCCACGAGCAGCACGCCGCAGTTGAAACACTCGATGGCGCGGTGCAGGGCCACCAGCTTCGCCGCGAGCCAGTGGATCGGCCAGAGGTCGCCGTAGGGGCGGGCGGCATCCTTCGCGGCGGCTTGCAGCTCGTCGAGCTCGTCGGGGCCAATCTCGTCGATCACGTCGCCTTCCATGCCCCAGCCTTCGGTCTCGCGCAGGATCTTGGCGGCCTCCACGCCGGCGAGCACATAGACGGGCACGTCGGGGTGGAAATGCCGGAAGCTCTCGATCATCGTCAGGAACTCGGCCGCGGCCGCCTTGCCACCCACCGCGCAGGCGAGTGCCTGGATCCGCAGCGGTCGGCGATCGCGCAGGCGTGCGGCGGAGACGGGCGGGAAAGGCGTCCGGATCGGACCGGTCTCCGTTGCCTGCCAGGCGATCCCTGGGAAGGCAGCGCGCACTGCGGCCAGGTCGGCGTGGGGATTGCGCTCGGCGCGCTGGCGGTAAAAACAGACGCGCTCCGGTGGCGTCAGGGCCTCGCGCGAGAAGAGGGCGACCGGAGCCGCCTCGGGAAGGGTCGCGATCTGGCGAGCCGCTTCCTCGAGGCTGTCGGCGTAGATGAGGTGTCCGGTGGTCATTCTCCGGAGTCCTCATTCATTCGTGCCCGTTGCACGCGGTCGATTTCGGCGGCGAAGAGGGCACCAGCCTTCACCAGGTTGCGCACCGGATCTTCGGATGGTTTCCACCACTCCTCGGTCCACGGCCACTCTTTCGGGGGCCTGGCCATAGCAGGGTGTCCGACATTGATGGCAGCGTAACCGTAGCTCAGGCCCGCATCGAGAAGTTCTCCGGTGCGGTGGGCATCATCATGGGCAGGAGTCCAACCCTCGGAGGAAACTTGACGGGCTCGCTCCCCGGCGATCAGGCCAGCGCCGGAGTATTCGAACTCGGCCACTTCGTCAGTGGCGAGTCTCAACAGTCGGGCGGCGGACTCCTTGGCTTGCTTTGCGTGATTGATGTCACCGATGCTAAGGGCAAGGCCGATTTGCTCGATGAGGTTTGCTGCTGCGTCGATTTTACCGACAAGCGTTTCAGGATTTTCGATTTCGATGCTCATGGTTTGTCAGGAGCCTCCGCTGTCGGGGGCCACATCAGGAATCAGGTCGCGGCGCAGTTGCACGACGAAGCTCTGCGAGGTCACCCGGGTGGTCTCAGCTGCCTCTTCATCGCCCTCGGCGACGAGGGTGACGTCGAAGCGGATCGTCGGGCCGGTGGGCACCGGGGTCTCGACCACGGGGATGTCCTGGCCGCTGGCGGTGCGCACGAACTTCGCGGTCGGTTCGGTCTTCCACACGAAGTCGGTGGTGTAGTTGTTGCCGCGGCCAACGAAGAGGTTGAAGGCACCGACGCTGTGCGAGATCGAGGCCGGGGCGGCGTAGCCGTAGGTCATCGTGTGGCTGCCCAGGGAGGCACCCGTGGCATCACGGAAGGTGACCACGTCGGGCGCGCCGAAGTTGTAGTAGTAGCCGTTCGTCCAGATCGTGGAGAACGGCACCTTCTCCGCCCTCCACACCGTCGTCGGCATCGCGCCGAAGGTGGTCGTGCTCATCGGCGAGCTGACGACGTCGACGCGCAGGTTCAGGCCGCCCGTGATCGGATCGACCCGGATGGGATCCATCGAGGTCAGCCAGTGCGGCACGAAGATGCGCGAAGGCGAGGCCGAGGCGGACTGGGTGCCCGCGGGGATGGTCAGGTTCGCCCCGACCACGGCACCGCCGCTGACGGTGATGCTGATCGCCTGGTTCAGGATGTAGATGGGGTTCGATCCCCAGCCTCCGCCGAGGCCATCGGGCTGGACCGATCCGATCACCGAGAGCTTGTAGGCGCGCGTGCCGTTCGCCTGGGTCAGCGGGATCGGCACGTAGACGGTCTGCGAGCCGGTCGCGACCGCCTCGGTGTAGCTGACCGCGGGCGAGTAATCGCCGGCGTTGTAGCGGTATTGGGTTTCGATTTCCCCGATCAGGTGGACGAAGGTGCCGCTGGGATCCGCGTAGTTGCGCAGGATCCGCTGCATCTGCGCGGCCACCATCGCCAGCATCGTGCGGTAGCGGGGCAGTCCGTCGCGGGTGATGGCCGTGAAGGCGGTGCCGTCGCCCTCGTGGATGTCGTAGCGGCGGCCGGTCTCGAACTCTTTCAGCGCCACCTTCAGCGTCAACAGGTCGACCTCGCGCGGCAAGTGGTCGGCGAGCAGGGCGAGATCGAGCGGGCGGCGATCGCCTTTGCTCAGCACAATCACGGCGAACTCTTTCCCCTCGTCGGCGAGCAGGGCTTGCAGGTTCGGCTGCAGCGCCTCGAGGCCGATCGTGCGACCCGGGGCCGTGATGCGGCCGGACTCGAGGTCGAGATCGAGGCGGATGGCAGTGGCTGAGGCGGTGGTCATGTCGTCAGGCGCGGATGGTCAGGAAGCCGAGGCTCTCGCTGGTGTCGGGCGAGGCGGTGTCGGAGAAGCGGGTGCCTCCGACCATGGCGATCAGGCCCGCGGGCTCGGCGATGGTGTTCGCGGTGTCGATCCGGATCAGGCGTCCCCGGATCTGGAAGGCGGCCGCGGCCGGCGCGGTGGTCGAGACCCACTTGCCGAAGACGAGCTTGTCGGCGGTCAGGTCGCCGTTGTTCGCCCTGCGCACCCGGTAGCCGGCGACGTATTCCCGCGGCGTCCCGGTGGCGACCAGGCGCTGCGAGCTGTGCGGGGCGGCCCACACCTGGGTGGCGAGATTCGAGCCCGGGGTGCCCGGGGTGCTGTCGGCAGTCAGGTTCGCGGTCTCGATCACCAGCATCGCGTGGACGGGGCCGTTACCGACGAGCACCGCCAACTCGAGGGGAAAGCGGATCTCCATCTCGCCGCCGAGGGGCAGCTCGTCGACTTGCACCATGTCTTCGAAGAGGACGCGGGCGAGGTGGGCCGGGTAGTAGCTCGACTCGCTGTTGCTGTAGCGCTCGGCCGGATACCAGGTCTCGCCATCGGTGGCGGCGAACTCGCCGGGTTGCAGGGTCCAGCCCGAGCCGATCGCCAGGTCGACGGGGTCGGAAGTCTGGTTCTCGTAGACCTTGTTGACGTTGCTCAGGGTCGGCTCGGTGGGGATGCGGATGCCGCCCTCGACCACGGTCGGCAGGGCCTCGACCGAGGCGTCGTGGACGGCCGGGTAAAGCCGCGGCGCGACCTTCGGCAGGGTCGCCGCATCGATCGTGGCGAGGCGGGTGCCCGCGGCCGGCAGCACGATCGCGCTGCGTCCGAGCACCGGGTAAATGAAGGCGAAGTGCGGGAGGGGCTTCAGCGCGGATCCCTTTTGGCTGCCGTTCGCGGCCGCGCCAAGTTGACCGGGTGCGAGAGCGCGCAGCTCGGCCAGCTCTTCGAGGATCGCATCGAGCTTCGGCGTCAGGCCGATCACATTGGCCTCGGGGATCTCGGTGGGATCGAGCCACATCGAGGTGAGGGTCAGGTCCTGGACGGTGCCGGTCAGGGCATTGAGCGCGGGCGGGGTCGCGGCCATCGCGCCGAGCAGGGTGATGGTCAGCTGGTTGTTGCTGTCGTGGTTGACGCGGTAGTCGGTCCCCGGCACCAGGTCGCGGCCGCCGGTTGCATTCTCGCGCAGATGCACCCGGCAGCGCGGGCTGTTGAGGTTGTGCGGAATTGCGAAGGCGATGTCGGCTCCATTGCCGATCACGAAGGGCCAGAAGCGGGTGCCTTCGCTGAGACTGTCCTCCGAGACCGGCTTGTAGAACTTCTGATCAGGCGGGCTGGTCCAGTTGATCGTGTGGACTTCGCCGAGGTCGTTGTGCGCGATGCTCTCCTGGATCGAGCACTCGCCGCGGTAGAGGCAGTAGGGGCGAACTGTGTCGTCGTCGGGCAACTGGAGATCGGCGTGGATCTCGACGGGCACGCGGCGGATCAGGTTCCGGTCGCGCAGAGCTTCCTCGGTCATCGCCGTTTGCGGATTCAGGAAGATCCAGTGATCGGCCGGCGGCGGGTCGAAGACCTCGATCTCGAGCAGGTCCTGCCCGGTCCCCTTCATCGAGCCATCGAAGGTCACCAGCATCGCCGGATCGGTGGGGTGCTCGTCGACGATGAAGACGCCATCGAGATCATCGGCCAGCACGACACTCTCCGCGGTCGGGTTCATCGCTGCGGCGATTTCCTCGGGCCCGTCGCCGACACCGAGCAGCTTGCTCTTGCGGACGGGGTCGCTGCGGCGGATCCGGTAGCTGCCGTTGAACTCGAGCGGCACGGTGATCTTCTGGATCTCCGGGTAGTCGGTCTCGTCGACGGTGCCGCCCGCCTGGATCCGCTCGACGTAGGGCGCGCGGGGCACTCGCTCGACCGTGGTGTCGGTGAAGGCGAAAGGCGCGCGCTGCAGCCGGATCGCCTGGGTGGTCACCCCGTCGACCTCGTAGCTCTGGATCCGGACGAAGGAGATGGGGCGCAGGGTGTTTGCCGCCACCGTGATCGGATCGGCCACGCCGGTGACCAGGAAGGTGCCGTCGTCTTCCACGACCACGGCCGTGCCGACCACGCTTTGCGCGTTCAGGGCGGCGGCGAGGTCCTCGGCGCCGGAGTCGTGATCAAGCAGCGCGGTCAGGTTCGTGCCGAGCACCGCCGAGCCGCCCCCGATCTTCAGGGAGAACTGTCCGGTCTCGGGGCGCTCGTCGAGCGGGCCGATCAGCGCGCGGATCTCTTCGACCTCCGGGAAGATCTCGACGTGCCGGGTCCCGATCTGCTTCGAGAATCGCAGGCCCAGGGCGAGGATCCCGATGTGAGGGATGGTGCCAAAGGAAAACTCCGCGCCCCCGAGGGAGCGGCGGAGCTTTCCGTTCGTAAGATCGCAGTAGAGCAGCTTCGACACGTGGGGCGCGGCGTGTCAAAAGTCACGAGGCACAAGAACTCGCCTCGCCCCATAGAGCGCAGGATCAAATCGCAGCGCCCGATACGGATAACGCGGGTTCAACGTGACCGGCTCGGCCGCGGCCTCGGCTCGCTTGCGTTTCCTCTCCTCTGCGAGGCGCTCGGGTCTGGTCAGGAAGCGGGCCATTGAAAAAGGTCAGGACTCAACCAACTTCAAAGCCTCGCTCTTTGCCAACTTCGACGAGGGCTCTCTCAATGATTTGAGGCGTAAAGTTTGGGTGTCCATCATTTTGGATCAGCCATCTTATCACTTGCGAGGCTCCGGTCAGAAACTCAGCGGCAAAAATCTCCAAGAGCTCTTCATCGTCGACTTCAATTCCTGCTCGCTCGCCTGCGGCGCGCACTCTTTCCACCTGACGTTCGAGATGTCGTCGAATCTCTTTTTCGGTCTGCTCCTGGATACTCATCGATGAGGTTTCGGAATCAAACCGTCCGGAAGGCTCCAGTGATCTTCGCCCGGCTCAGCAGCGCGGCCGCGAGGGCATCATTCGCCCGGGCATCGGCGAGGATACCGTTCACCGTTACGGTAGTCACGCCCCCGGCAAGGCCGGTCGCGGGCGGCTGGTATTCGAAGGGCTCGATCACATCGATGTCGCGATCGACGTCGAAGTCGAGGCTGTAGAAGACTTCGTTCTGGCCCTCGGGCGTCCAGCTTTGATTCGGCTCGGATCCGGGCGCTGCGCCGGCCGGGGAGAGCAGCCAGAGCCGGCCGATCAGCAGACGCTCGATGCCGTCGTCGTCGACCACTCCGGCGAGGGCTTCCTGGATGGAGGCGGACTCGGCCGCGGGATCGTAGCGCTCGGTCTGGACGCTCAGGCTCGGCTCGCCGCTGGCCGGCTCGATCGCCACGGCGGGGCGGCCGTCGTCGAGGATCTGCAGCCGGGCCACGGGACGGGGCACGTTCAGGACCACATCGACGCAACGGAGGAGGCGGCGCTGTGCCCTCTGCTCGGGACTGCCGACTTGGGTGAAGGTCAGGGTCTGGTTCGCGGTCGAGACCGGGTCGGGCGGAACCACGCCTCGCTCGAGGAAATAGGCGGGGACCTCTTCGAGCTCGCGGAAAGGATCCGCATCCGTGCCGACCGCGCGCCATTCGGTCACGGGGATGCTCGGGTGATCGCTGAGGCGGGATCTCGCGCGGATCGGCAGATCGCCGGCCTGCCTCAATCGCTCGAGCGTGATGTCGGGCAGCTGCTCGACGGGCATCGGCGGCGTCGCGACCTCTTCGCCGTTGACCCAGCCGGGCTCCACGTGCAGCTCCCATCGCTTCAGCGCGCCGTCCCAGGCTCCGGAGATCTGCCAGTGATGGGCATGGCCGCCGGCATCGTCGGAGACCACGCGGAGCGGCCGCCAGCGCGCGATCCAGCGCACCAGGCGGCGGGCATCGCGAAGGCGCGGTCCACCCGGGGTGAGCGGCGGGGCGGCGACTTGAGTTCTCATCCGGCCGCGAAGAAAAAGAAGCGCAGGCCTTTCCCGTCGTCATCGCCTGGCACATAGGCGAGGCCGAGGTTGTGTTGCACGACCTGTTCGACGCGCTCGATTTGCCCCTCGCGCCAATAGCAGATTGCCAGCTCGTGGAAGGGCTCGGCATTGGTCCAGGCCTTGCGCTTCGCCGCGGTGCCGAACTCGCTGCGATGCTCGACGCGGAGGGCACGCGGATCCTCGGCGGGATCGAGCAGCTGGTTCGTCGCCGGATCGAGCTGCGCCACGATCGCGATGCAGGAGCGGCCGTTCGGACCCGGCTCGGCGTCGGTCAGATCGAGCTCCGGACGGGTGCCGGTGGTGCCATCGAGGCGGCGGCCATCGAGGCGCAGGTATTCCGCACCACGATGTTTGATCCAGGGCACCTCGCCCTCCAGCATTCCAGTGCGGACGCTGACCCGGCTGCCGGTCTTCGCGACTTCGAAGAAGATGCGGACCGGGTTGGAAGTCCGCACCTTGATCTCCGTGCCCATGCCCGGGACCTGCGTCATCGTCATCCCCGGGGCGAGGATCACAGGCAGGCTGTTCGCCCATCGCCACACCTCGCGCCACCAGGGCAGAACCAGGTCGCCTTCCCGGCCCTCCAGGACTCTCCGGTTCAGGGCCATCAGACTTCGATGAACTTGTAGACGCCAGGGGGCCAGCCTCCGATGTCGGACAACATGAACTGGTGCTGGATCTCATACCAGCGCTTGCCGCCCTCCTCCCTCGCGACCTCGTTGATGCGCGGAGGCATCTTGATGAAGTTCCGGTCGTCATCGATGCCGTAGTCGGGAGCGTTGCCCGGGAGTCTTTGAAAAACCTTGCCCACTCCGAGCATCGCCGTGGAGATGTCGTCGGTCAGATAGCGGGCGGTGGCGATGCCGCTCATCGTGATGTAGCCGCTTTCGTTCAGGCCAAAGAGCGGATTCTTGATGTTCCCGTCACTGTCCTTGTTGATCTTGCCGAGCAGGCCGCGGGCGTCTTCTCGCGGCAGCTCTTTCAGGATCCGGGTGAAGGTGACCCGGTGAGTCTGCGGATCCTCCTCGCCGCCGTAGTTCTCGATCAGGAAGTCGATCTCAGGGTGCTTCTCCGGCGCGGTCGACTGGAAGGCAGGTTCGAAGTCCCACTTCGCGGCCTCGCCTCCGTATTCCTCGCCCCCTTCGGGCGCATGCCCCTCGATCGAGCCGTAAGTCATCGAGACCACGAAGCCTGCTTCCACGGTGTCGGGCTCCCAGGTCTGGAAGTCCCACTCTCCCGTCGCGAGCATGCCGCGATAAACGGGATTTTCCGCGAGCACCTGGAACACCTCGTCTTCCGTGTCGGTGTGCCAGCGCTTCACGATCTTCGCGCCGCTCTCGGAGTCCCCTCCGCCTCGGGTGTCTGCCAACTTGATCATGCGTGTCCCATCAATCGAGCCGGGACAGAACCGCCGCGGCGCGGATGCGTGTTCGTGACGAGTTTTTCGACGGCGTCGGCGGTGCGCTTTGCTTCGTTGGCAGTCCGTTCGACCGCGGCCCGGGTGCTCTGCTGCTCGGCGAGCTGCTTGCTCAGGATGATGTCGCCGCCTCCGGTGATCTTGCTCAGGGCATTGGCCAGGCCGCCGGCGAGCATGCCGGTGGGATCGAAAGGTGTTTTCTGACCGCCTCCGGTCGCGGCCGGGGCGACGATCGGTGCGTCGGGAGTGCGGGCGGCGAGATCTTGAGCACGCTGTGCTTCAATGCGTGCGGTGAGCTCCTTGTGCCGGGCCAGTTGCGCCCCTGACAGGCCGGCTTTCGCGGGTAGCTGTTCAAATTCCTTGAGGATCTCTTCGATGATCGTAGCCAGCGACTTCGCGCCGCCTCGGGCCAAACGCGCCGCATCATCGGCCGCGATGTTTCCGCGGATCTCTAGCTGGTTACCAGCTGCTCCGGCTGCAAGGCCAATCCTGGAGTCAGGCCCCATCGCATCCTCAATCCCCCTCATCGCTTCCGCGAGACCCAACAGGAGAGCCCTTTGAAACTCGGCGGCCGCTCTCTGCATCATTTTCAGGAACGTGTCGTCCTTCCCGAGGACGGTGATCATCGCGGCAATGCCACGCTGCCCCGCGTCCATAGCTTCGTTGATCTCGCGCTTCAGGGTCAGGCCGGCCAGCTCGAACATCTCGCGCAGGCTCAGTGATTCGAACATCGCCAGTGCTTGACCGATCGCCTCGGCGAAGTCCGCGCCAAACTCTTTCGCCCCATCCTTCAGCCGTTGGATCAGGCCGATCCCCTGCTCGATCACGGGCTTCAGCTCGGGCATCACATCAGCCATGAAGACGCGCTGCAGATCGATCGCCTCTTGCTTCAATCGGGCGACCAGTCCACCCCCGGTCTGGCCGAGGCGGTCGCTCGCGCCGAGGAAGCGCTGGAAGGGCCCTTCGAGGTTCGCGAACGTTTCGAGCACGTCCTCGGCGGTCACCTTGCCCGCGGCGATCGCATCGAAGACCTCGGCGACGGTTTCCTTGTCGAAGCGCTGGCGCAGGGCTTCGAAGATGGGCACGCCCTTCTCCGCGATCTGGCCGCGCAGCTCTTCCATCGCCGCCACGCCCTTGCCTTTGATCTGACTGAGGGCGGTGCCGAGCAGCTCGACTTCGTTCGTAGTCAGGCCGGTGCCGCCCGCGATGTCGAGCATGGCGCGGTTCAGTTTCAGCGCGCCGGCCTCGTCGATGCCCTGGGCGAGCATCTTCTGGACGATGCCTGCCTGCGAGCTGACATCGATGCCGGTGCGCAGCGCATCCTTGCGGAACTCCTCGAAGAGGCGCTTTCCGCCCTGGCCATCGGCGGACAGGGCATCCATCGAGATCGTGATGCGTTCCTGTTCGAACGCGGTCTCGAAGGAGGATTTGACCTCCTGATAGATCATCGCGCCGAGCGCCGTGGCACCCGTGATCTTGAGGAAGTTCTTCAGGTCAAAAGAAAAACCGCTCCCCTTCATGCTCTGCGACATCGTCTTCAGCTCATCGCTCGCCGCTTTCTTCGCGCGCTTGCCGAAGGTCCGGCCCATCTTCGTGCCGGTCTTGCCCCAGTTCTCCACGATGCGGGCTCCGATTGCGGGCAGGGCCCCGCGGGCCAGTTCGGTGATGGTGAAGACGGCGATCGACTTGAAGTTCCGGCCGAAGGCCTTGGCCGCGGACTTGCCCGCGTTCCCCGCCCAGCCGGTGAAACGCTGGAACTCGGACCGGAAGGCGCTCAGGCTGCGCCGGGCCTCATTGATCTCGGCTGCTGTCACGTTGCTTCGACGGTGTCAAAGCGTCAGAAGTCGATCTCAGTGCCGTATCCGGGATCCGCCTCGGGTTCGATCATTTCATGCGGAGCCAGCTCTGCGACCTTGCTTGGATCAACGGTCCAGATCGTGGGGTTCGCCCATTGCTGGCAGTGCGCCAGTTGGAAGACCTGGCAGGCCGGGACCCACTCGAGGACCTCGTCGGCGGGCCGACCGAACTTCTCCGCCAGGGCAAAGGCGAGCGTCGCCAGGATCCCTGGCCGGATCTGGTGCGCGGGAGGCTCCGGCTCCGGAGGCGTGCCCTTGCCCGGGGGCGATGCCGGCTTCGGTTTGTCCTCGACCTCGAACTTCGCCGCATCGATCAGGGCGAGCACGCGGACCATCTCCGCGCGGAAGGGTGCGATCGCCGGCCGCGGCAGCTCGAAGCGATCGAGAGCGGCCGCCCAGGTGCGGGAGCGCATCGCCGCGGTGACCTCGCCGAGATCGGCGCTGAGCAGCCAGGCGAGGGCTTCCAGCTCGCCGAGGGCCTCGGTTGGCCGCAAACTCGCCAGGGTGGTCGCGAAGGGCCCGTAGAGGCAGCGCAGACCCATCGTGCCGGCCCGGCGCAGGACGTTCGCGGAGAAAGGGCGGAGCGACAGGGTAAGGTCGGGGACCCGATAGGGTGCGGTCGCTTCGTCCCACGCGGCTGCGAGCAGCTGCTCGCGCGTGTCGCCGCTGGCGAGGTTCATGCCTCACCGGAGCCGAAGACGGTCTCAAGCTCGACCTGGTATTCGAGCCAGCGCGCCATCAGAGCTTTGTAGACCACCTTCTCGTGGGCGAGGCTCGTCAGACAGCGCGCTTCCCAGGCCTCGGCTACCTTCTCGGCGGTGCCGGCTTCAATGGCATCGACCACCACGGATTCGTCGTCGCAGAGCAGCCAGGCCGCCCGCTTGATCTGGTCGTCGTAGTCCTCGTCGGAGAGCTTCGACTTGCTGGCCCGCCCGATCTCATCGAGGTCGATCCCGAGGCGCTTGGCCCGTTTCGCGACGAGGCCGAGAATGGGACGGAAATCGAGGCCGAGGGCCTTGGCTTCCTCGAGGACCGGGGCGATCGCCTCGGCGGCGGTTTTGGTGGGTGCTGCTTCGCTCATGCGAAAGGGCATGCCGTGTCAAAAGGGAACGGCATCGAAGAACACGGACTTGATTTTATTACGGTGTCCTGATAATCATTACTTATGCACCGAGGAAAGTGTCCCAAATGCGAGTCGATCATTAGGCACGTGAACTTTGAAGAGGTTTTGGCCAAGGAGAATCGAGTTCGTGGATCACAATGGCGGGCTGTTACCTATTTGTGCCCTTCATGCAACGCAGTCTTAGGCGTGCAAATAGATCCTGTTTCTCTGATGAACGATACGGTAGCCAAAGTTTCGGCGAACCTTAAAGGGGGATAACGTTCACCTCAGCCCAAACAACCGCAGTTCCTCCATCCGCTCATCCTTGCAGATCGAGGCGCGGACGTCGCCGGTCCGCCTCCCCTTGCGATATCTCAGGTGCCGATCGAGCGGTGCGCCGTAGAGCGGATGCGGCGGATGCCCGGGCGGGGTGGACAGTTTCCACACGTAGCCGCGATAGAGCTCGACGACCTCGAGGAGGAGGCGCTTCCCCTCCGGATTCCCGCACATCGCCGCGGCATGGAGCAGGCGTTTGCCGCGCTCGTTGAAGAGCATCTCGTCGCTCCACACTCCGGGATCCTCGCCGCGGATCGCGCGCAGGACGCGGGCGGCCCCGGGCAGGATGGGTTTCTCCGGCAGCTTCAGCGAGGCGTCGAAGCAGTGGCAGACCTGGACGATGGAGGTCGGATCGCCACCGAGCTGGATCCGCTCGCCGGCGCGAAAGCTCCAAGCGACCCGGCGCGTGCTTGTGCCGTCCGGACGCAAGGTGGTCGAGTCGAGGAAGCAGGTGATGCCTTTGGATCCGTCTCGCAGCGTCTTCTCGGCTCCATACCAGCGGAAGCCGATCGCGCGGAGCAGCATCGCGATCACGGTGACCGGGGAGGTCAATGGGGCGCGGTGGTCGACCAGGTTGGTGCGGGAGACGCCGCGCAGGCTGGCGAGCGGCCCGCTTTGCCCCATCAGGTCCATGACCGGGTTCACTCGGCCGCAGGGGCGTGCTCGCCGCTGCCTTTCCAGCCGGCGGCCTCGCCTACCTTTTGCGATTCTCCTGCCTTATCGATCAGGGTCACGCCCCCGGTCAGGCCGGCGATGGTCGGGCCGACACCGGCGAGGGCGAAGTCTGCGGGCAGATCACCTGCGCCCTCCGCGTCGAACATCCACTCTTCCTTGAAGGTGAATCCGTGGGCGAACTCACCGGTTTCGTCGAGCACCACGGGCGTGGCCTGGACACTGTTTCGCAGCGAGAACTGCCTGGTAAAGGCGGTATCGATCGAGACGATTCCAAAGTCATCAAGGTCAGCCATTTCAGGAAGGGATTGAGGCGTTCAGGATTTGAGGGGTTCAGGAGGCGGGCGGAGCGGCCGGAGGCTCAGGGGTGGGCTCCGGCTTGGGGATCGCGTAGCGCTTCTGCGCTCCGGTCCAGACCTCGACGAAATCGAAGCCTTCCGTGGCTTTATCGTCGGTGCGCAGCTTGTTGGCTTTCTCGATCGCCTTCTCGAGAGGAAGGACGTCGGAGGCGACTTTGGACTTGCCGCCCTCGGCGGCGGAGATCAGGACTACGATACCGGTTTTCATGATTGGGAAACAGAAGGGATGGCCAGGGATCAGGGGACGACGTTGCTGTTGATCTCGCCTTCGATGGCGAAGTCGCAATACTCGCCCTCTTCGTATTCCGTCGTTTCAGCGCTCATTGCCTTGAAAGCCCCCTCGGTGATCGCGCCCGCGGCGATCACGGAATAGTCAGCCCCGCCCTTGCCGCTGATCGAGACGGCGTCGACGATGTGTTTGCCACCGCGGAGACGCTGCTTCACGCCACTCTCGTCGAGGACCTCGTATTTCTTGATACTGCCATCGTGGGAGGACTCGTTGGTGTAGCCGCCCGTGGGCGTGGTGGCTCCAAAGGTATCGGTGATGTGGGCGAGGACGGCCATGATGCTGCGCGAGGTGTCAAATCGTCGAGCCACTCAAGCCGAGGCGGAGCCGCTGCGTTCGCTGATGGCGGTGCGGATCGGCGGGCGGTTTCGGCGGGGACTTGTCGTGGTGATGGAAGCGGAGGGTAACTGCGTCGTCGGTCGCGGCGAGGATCGCCGCCTTCAGCGCATCTCGCTGCGTCGCATCGCGGGCAGGCAGGGCCCTGCGCAGAAAGCCGCAGGCGGCCGTGAAGTCGTCGTTTCCGCCCGCTTGCTTTGCGGGGCAGATCACGAGCAGATCCAGGTCGAAGTAGCAGAGTCCGTCTGCGACAATCTCGAGATCGGTTTCGTCGATGTGGATCCGCGCGCCCTGGTCAGGCACGGGGTCGCCGAGGCCGATCACAGCGATCGGATCGCTCAAGGCGGTGGCACGGGCCTTGAGGAAGGTAACGAGCCCGGCAATGACCTGCTCTTCGTTCATCTCACGGGAAGATGGCCCCGCGGATCAACCAGACATCTCCATCGCGGCGGACCGAGACGATCTCGTAACCAATGTCCGTGGCGACGTCGACGATGCGTTCGCCCGGCGCGGGCTTCGTGATGAGCGCGGCGGATCCGACCCGGGCGGCAATGGAGGCGTTGGCGAGCCGGCCGCCGGCGTCGACGATTTCGGTGCCCGAGCCGATGTGCACGGCGGCATCATAGATCTTGCCGTCCAGCGAGATGCGCCCACCATGGCGCTCGACCAAGGCTCTTTGCGTGGTCGCCTTTGCGGCCTGGATAGCCTCCGCCGCGTTCATCGGATCACTTGGAGCGCTTGCCCTTTCCAGGCGTCATGGAGCCTGGGGAGGTTCCGGACCCACCCGCCCCGGCAAGGAGGTCGGGCTCGGACCCGGTCGGGGGCGCTCCGTCGCCGGCTGACTGGTTACCGGACGCGGAGGCCCCCTTGTCGGGTTCGGGTAGGTCGGATGAGGGCCCGTCGAGGAGGATGGCAATCTTCTCCTCCCGGGTCAATCCCTCGGGAAAGGTGACTTCCGCTTCGATCGCCTGGGCATCGAGCTCCTCATCGCTCATTGCTTCGAGGCCGGCCTTGGCGACTTCATACGCTTCGCGCGCGGAAGCGACGATAGCAGCGACCATCTCTTCGCGGGTCGCGCTCTCGGCAAATTCGAGCCGGGCGAAAGATTCACGGAGTTGCTCGTCAGTGAGCTGCTCGAGATAGTCGGTGAGTTGCTGGATCGGCGGGCAGGCCGGGCTCTCTGAAGCCCCGGAGAGGTCGCCCTCTCCGGGGTCAGATGCAGCAACCGAGTCAGCAACTCCGGACACGAAATGGGGATTCACCTTGCGCACCCCGTGCGGATTGCGCACCCACATCTTGACCGCAAAGGCCGGGTCGGGAACCATCGCGTCGCGGGCCTGGGTGGCATCGCGACCGCAATAGATCACGGTCGGCTCGGACTTCTGCTTCATCGAGCTGAAGCCGATTACGAGGTGGAGGCGGGTATTCATGCGGGGAACGGGGCGGCGGTGGAAAGCAGGGCGATGGATCAGGCCGCGATCAGGCGGTGACCGGCAGGATCGGTGAGCGACCCGGCCGCGTTCGTGGAGGCCTGGCGGCCCACCGCCGAACCCCACACCAGGGTGAGGTGCATGAAGGCGTTGAGCGTGCCGCTCTGACGCTCGCTGATGGCCGCGAGGGTCAGGCCCGTGTCGGGATCCGTCCACGTGGTGATGTTCGAGATCTGCGGGGCGTTGAAGCCGTCGCCGACCACGGTCTCGAAGTCCTCGGGGATGCCCGCGAGGATCGCGAGCGCGCTCGGCTCGGCGAAGACCCCGGTGAGGTTCTCGCGAAGCTGGACGGTGCCGCCCGAGTAGTTCGTGGTGATGTCGACGGCTGCACCGCCGGCGGTGGCCGAGACCTTGAAGGTGTTGGTCGCGGCATCGCGGACGTAGTAGCTGGTCGTGCCGGCAGTGAGGCCGGCCCCGCCGGTGAGCGTCGGGAAGTAAACCCGGTCGCCATCCTGGAAGGTGTGGGCGTTCAGGTTGATCACGTCGGTCGAGGCGGTCGCGGTGATGTCCTGCGCGGTGCCGTTGTTGCTGGGCAGCTCGGGCCACTCGAAGACCTCCTCGAAGCCAGCCAGGTTGCGGAAGACGCGGTGCGCGTTGGCACCGTCCATTTCGCCGCGGTAGAGGGTCGAGAGCACGCGATCGTCGAGGTGCAGGGCACTCGCCACGGGCGTGTTGACGATGCCGAAGCGGCCGGTGTCGGCGGCACCGTCGAGGTTCATCGCCGAGCGGATCGCCTCGATCGCATCGTAGTCGGAGCTGACCTCGGGCTCGACGGTCTGGTTGGTCAGGGTGCGGCGGTTCACCTTGCCCATCACGTCGAGCACCACCGCTTTCGCGAGGGCGTAGCCGGCGTTGGAGATCACCTTGTTATACTCCTGCTTTTTGTCGGCGATGCTGTTGAGGTGGTTCCACTTCAGGGAGACCTTCTTGTGTTTGTCGACGACGATCGGCACGTCGGTGAGCAGGGCGCGGGCGGACTGGGCACCCGCCTGGTAACCCCCGCTGTTTTCGTCGTAGTCGCCTACGGAGGGGATGCCGGCGATGTGCGCGGTGTAGGTTTGGCCGAGCTTCAGGCCTCCGGTGCGGAAGTCGCGGCCCATGCGGTTGACGGCAGGGACGCGGACCTTGAATGCATCGAGGACATCGGCGAGAATTTCTTCAACAGTGAGCTTGGGCATGGTCGTAGGCGGTCAGGGTGGATGATTGGTGATCGCGGCGAGTCAAATCACGCCGCGTCGCGCAGGGTTCGGATCTGTTTCATCAGCGCCTGCTTTTCCTTCGGATCGGTGCTGGCCTGCATCCGCTCGCGCAGGTCGTCGATCGAGTCGCTGGCGCTGTCGTCGGCGGCGGGCAACTTCTCGGCGGAGAAGCCGAGGCCGGCGACCTTCTCCTGCGCCCTTTTCTCGACGGTGGTATTCTTTGCCTTCTCGCCCTTCGCTTCCGCCTCGGCGGCTTTCAGGGCTTTATCGACCTCGGCGGCATCGGCCTCGAGGGTGGCGATCTTCGCATTGGCTTTGGCCAGGTCGCCCTGTGCCGTTGCAAGCTCCGCTTTGAGCCGTTCGATCTCGGCCGCATGTTCGGTGATCGTGGCATCGCGCTGCACGATCTGGGCCTGGAGACTGGTCTTGCTGGCGAGGGCGGCAGAGAGACGCTGCCCGACGGTCAGCTTCGGATCATCAGCTTTCGGATCGGATCCGCCCCCGGACGGGTCGCCGGGATCTTCCTCGCGGAGCGGGCCGGCGAGGGCAAGGCCGAGCAGGCCGGTCGAGGCGGCCATCGTCGCAGGCTTGCCCTGCTCGCTGCTCGTCGCCGCGGCGATCGCGGTGCCGCCGAGGAGCGGAGCGAGAAAAGCGAGCCCGATGATGGCGAGAAGGATGGAGCGTCCGCGGGCGGCGGCGTTCATGCGAGCGGCGCAGGCTCGGTCGAGAGAGGCGATGAGTTTCATGGGTGGAGACGTGGGATGGGTGATGGGTGATGTGAGATGGAGCGTTTGTGTCAAACGTGGCCGGGGCGAAAAGCGGCCCTTTCTTCAGGAATCGAAAAAATCGAAGAGCGAGGGAATCACTTTGCGAAACGCGGACGGGTTGCTTTTATCTTGCTTATGAGAGCAACTCAGTTTCACCATCACGCTCCGGTCCCGCACATCAGCGAGATTCTCCCCGGCGCACTCGCACCCGCCTCACGGCAGTTCCAAGCGCTCAAACCAGCGACAGGAATTCCTCCCAGCTCCCCACCACGCCGTCCGCGAGATGCCGGGAGACCGCCTCGTGACCATTGAAGGTCTGGCCTTGCATGGTCTCTTCGGTGACCTTCGGTCGGGCCGCGGTGACCGCCGAAGTGAACCATCCGTTGATCTCGGTGACCTTGGCTTGGAGCAGGGCGCGGTCTTCCTGGGTGAGCGGCTTGCCAGGCAGTCCCATGCCCTTGTGTTTGCCGGCTCCGAAGAACTCGAGGCGGACACCTTCGAGCTGCATCTTCACGCTTTCGTCGAGCCAGGCGAGGTAGGTGCCGATCGAGCCGCTGGTCGAGCTGGGGGTCACGTATTTTTCGTCGGCCTGGCTGGCGATCCATTCGCCGGCCGAGCAGCAGCGCTCGTCACAAAAGCTGTAGACGGTCTTGCCGCGCATCTCCGTGACGCTACGCACCAGACTCGCCAACTCGGGGATGCCGGTGGTCTGCCCTCCCGGAGTCGCCATGTCGAGGATCATTGTCTTGACCTCCTTCGCCGCGGCGGCCTGGGCGACGGCGTGGGAGATGCTGTTGATGTCGGTGACACCATGGCAGACCTGCTCCATGAAGGAGGCATTCTTCGCAAGGATGCCGTAGACCGGGACGACCGCGATCTCGGGCCGGCCCTCGACCGTCCAGTAGAAGCGGGAATCACCCGCGGTGGGTCCGGCCCACGAGGCGCGGCGGCCGGTGAAAGGATTCTTGACCGGCTTCTCCGCGGCGGAGACCTCGCCCAAGTCCATCCCCTGCCCCATCGTGATGCGCGGCCAGAGGGTGGCGTGGACGCTGCGAAACACGTCGCGGTCGACGCAGAGCGGCTCGCAGTAGACGGCGTGGTAGAGGAGCGGGTATTTCATTCGTCGTCTTCGGGATCGGTGTCGTCTTCGGGATCTTCTTCGGGATCTTCCTCGTCGTCTTTCGCTGGCTTCCCTCCCTGCGCGGGAGCGGCAGCCCCCGCCTTCGGGCCGTAGACATCCGGCCAGACCTCAGCCAGGGTGAGACCCTTCAACTCGGCCCGGTCCCGCTTGTAGGCGACTTCGTCGACGTAGTCGTCGATCTCGATCTTCCAGTCTTCGCCGCGGTAACCGTAGAGGGTGCGGAGGGTGATGTGACCCTGTTTGTATTGCTCGAGGTGGAGCTTGCCATCACGACCAAAGTCGACGGTGAGGCGGGCGGGGGTGAGCCAGGTGTGGAGAAACCACTCGGGGTGGAAGTCGAGCTCGCCCTGCTCGATCGCATCGGCGATGTGAGCGAGGTAGACGGGGGCGCAATAGGTCTCGACGAGGATCTCTTGCAGTTCCTCGATCCGGCTCTGCGCCGAGGCCATCACCCAGCGGGTGTTGGCTCCGCCGAGACCGGCGACATTCCAGGTGACCTCAGGGAAGAAGCCCGTGCCAATCGAGATGTCGCGAACGAGGCCGTCGAGGTGGGCGGAGACGTTCGGGTGAGGCCGGGCGTCGTGGAGGATCTTGATGCTCTGCCCGGGTTGCAGCTCCTCGATCTGGCCGCTGGCGACGAGCTGGTCGAGGGTCAGCTTTTTGCCGTTCGGCAACTGCACGGTGGTCTGCGGCCGCTTCGGGGCCATGTTGCCGGTCTGCGGTCCCGGCGAGCCGGCCGCGGTCTCGATGGCGTAGCCCAGATGGGCGGAGAGTTTGATGCCCTTCGTGGTCGCCGCGAGGATCTCGCCGCGATCGAGGAGACGGTTGACCGCGTGGTAAAGGCAGCTGAGCCCGCGGGCCTGGCCGGTGCGCTCGTAGTCGGCGACGAGGGAGCAATGCATCGCGTCGACGTCGGCAGTGATCTCCTTGCCCTTTTCGTCGCGGGTGAGGATGCGGTAGCCGATCGCGCCGCGGTGCCGGTCGAGGCGGACCCCGTCCACAAAACCCGAGGTGCGCTGCGAGCCTGTGCCGATCTGGCTGCCCTCGTAGAGCGCGACGCGCAGCGCGCCGGTTTCGGTGCGGGCGAACACGCTGAGCAGGTCGCCATCCTTCAGCTTCCCGCGCATCACGGCGCGCTGCGAAGCGGCGAAGGAATACTTCCGGGCGAGGTGGAAGGTCTGGCGCGAGCTGGTCCGCGCGGCGAAGACCCTCTGGGCCCGCCGGTTCCAGTTCGAATCGCTCGCCGTCGGCTGGACGTTGAGACCGGTTCCGACGACCATGCGCGCGGTGCCGTTGACGATGCCGCGGACAAAACCGATCCCGTTATACATCGCGCGGTTTCGCCGCATCAGCTCGGTCCGGCTCCACGAGTCGACCTCGCGCTCGCTGTCGAGGTCGTGGAAGTAGACGAAGCCGCGGTCGCGACTCCACTCGGCTCCGGGAAAAGCACCGATGCTGGCGGAGGGGGTCTGGTCGGGCGCGACCAGGGCGGGACTGTTCACACGTGTGAACAGTGACTTCTCGGACTGGCGGCGGTGGCGGCGGGACATGGCGGTTTATCCCCACACGGAGCGCTGGCCCGAAAAGTCGGCGATCCGGTTGCTGCTATCCGGGGCCTCGTCGGCCTCTTCTTTGTCGAGCTGGGCCAGGCAGTATTCGGTGACCTGCAGCAATTGCCCGGCGTTGAAGTCGCGGGTCAGGCTGCTGCTGCCTCCTACGAAGGCGGTGGAGGTGACAAACACGTCGCCTTTTGCCAGGGCTGCGACCGCCTCGGCGTTCAGCTTCAGCAGCCAGGTCCGCGCCGGCACGGACTGTGCCCGCGCCTGCCGGAGAAAGCCCGAGGCCAATGTAGGGAGATCAACTGCCGCCATCGAGGGCGGCCGAGGTGTCAAACGTCGCCCTGCTGCTCAGCGTCGCGCGCGGCACGCCACTTGGCCCAGCGGGCATGTGCCGCGGCGCTGGCCTGCTCAGAGGAGCGTGCCTTCGACTTGCCCGTCCCGGCCTTGCCCCCGAGGGCGGCCCGGCGGCGCAGCTCCTTGGCCCTCGGACTCCTGGTCCTTTTCTTCATCCAGGGGGAGGCATACCACAAGCACATCCTCGCTGTAAAACTTCGCGGCAAGGCCCTCGCCCAGGGCCGAGGTGGCGAGGGTCTGCAATTTCTCGCGCAACTCACTTTTCTGTAGATCCGTCATGCGCAAGCAGGAGGGATTTCAATCCGACACATTTTTTTCCAGCGCGGGATCGGGGACGTAAGGCAGATCCGGGAGCAAGGGGAGCTCCTCGGCGATCTCCTGCTTGATGACGTATTGCTGCTTCATCATGTCGCCGAAATCGTTCGGACCGTGCTTGGCTTTGTCGTGAATCCATCGTTGCACGGGGCGGCCGTTGACAATCTGGACGATGAGGCGCTCGGCGCGCAGCTCGGCGCAAAACTCCGGGGTGATGTTCCGCGGCAACCAGAGGCGGGGATCGTTGCGCTTCGCGACTTGGCCGATGTAGAAGTCGTTCTTGATCCGGTGATCGAGGAACTTGCGGACGTAGATGGGGCGCTGGTCGCAGTAGTCGAGTTTGTAGTAGAGGGTCCGACCCTCGAACTCGCTGGTCCAACCGGAGCCGCGCGAGGGGTGCAGCTCCCAGCCGAGGTCCTGGGCCCGGTGGCAGAGGCGATAAACCTCGGTCTGCCAGTTCCCCGAGTCGACGAGGCCGGAGAAGATGTAGGCCGGCTCTTCGAAGCCCGCGATGTAGTAAGGTCGCTCACGCATGGCGAGGACCTGGTCGTCGCCGCGGAGGCGGCCATAATCGATCAGGAAAGCTTGACCGTCTCCGAGCCAGGCAAACACGCCAAACTTGTAGATGTCGTCGTCCTGCTTGTCGGCGCTGAAGGTGAGGAGCCGCGGCCGGAAGGGGAGCGGCATGTGGATCTCGCCATCGACGTAGGCGGTCTCGAAGGCCTTGCCAACCACGATCTGGCGATCGCCGCGCTGCTCGACGATGCCTCCGCGCAGCGCAAGGATGGCGTCCTCGTCGATGCTCTGCTCTTTCGGCTCCCAGGGGAGACCTTCGTGGTTGGTCCGGAAGTATTTCTGCCGCGTCTCGTTCGGCTCGATGACGTAGGCGGTGAGGTATTCCTTCGCGAGGAAGCCCCAGGAGACGGCGGGGAAGAGCGAGTAAAAGTCGCTGATGTGAAAGCTGCGGACTCCGGGCTCGGCAGTGACGATGTTCCCGCTCGGAGGGCGGCGGCGCAACTCAACCGGGGTCGGGATCCACTCGCCGGCGTTGACCATGGCTCGCTTCTCCTTCTCCTCGATCTTGCCACCGCAGAGCTGGCACTGGTAGTAGGTCTCGGCCATGACCTGCCCAAGGTCCCAGCCATGGGCGAGGTCCTTGCAATGGCTGAAGGTGAGGAAAGGCAGAAGCAACTCGATGCGGCGCTCGCAGCGCGGGCAGGGCACCATCCATTTCTCCTGGGTGCCGCGGATGTAGTTGATGTCGATGATGCCGCCGGCGAGCTCCGGCTTGCTCATCGCGACGAGCTTCCCGTCTGGCACGGTGGCCTGGCGCGAGCGGGATCGATCGTAGGTGGTGGTCTCCTGGTCCTGCTGATGGTTCTCCAGCTCGTCGAGGATGATGAGGCGATACCAGGCCTCCATGAACGGACCGGCCGCGCCGGATCCGGACACGACGATGTCCATGTTCTTCAGCGAAATCAGGAGCGTCGCGATGTCGTCGCGCCCCTCGGGCATCTGCGCACCGGCGGTGCGCGCGAGGGTGGAGAGGATCCGTTTCTTGCTGACTTCCTTTGCCTTCTCCCGGCTGTTGATGGCAAAGAGGGCGTTGCCGGGCCAGTGCTCCGGCATCCAGCGCAGGACGTTCAGCCAGGCCTCGGAGGCTCCCGATCGGGAGCTCTTCATGATGACGACCTCGCGGACGTCGAGCTGCAACGGGATCTGGTGCCACTCCTTCGCCCACGGGGTGGCGTCGGGGTCGTAGAACATCGGCGTCGGCGATTGCTTTTCGTCGAGCCAGACGTTGCGCGCGGCCCACTGCCACCCGGGCTCGGTGGGCGTGGGGCGGTAGCAGTCCAGGGCGAGATCGACGACGAAGTCGCGCTCCGGAGATCCAATCAGGGGGAGTCCGGGGTCCATGCGGTCTCGAAGCGGGTGCCCCGGAGGTGGTTGAAAATCTCGTCGCGCTTTGCCAGGGCGATCGCCTGGCGCTCGGCCGCGGTGAGGTGGGGCGCGTGGTCCTGCAGCACCTTGATGATCGCGTTGAAGAAACTCTGTCCGCTGGTCGTGAAGATGCGGACCAGCTCGGTGTTGATGACGCGGGTGCGGAGGACCTCGCCGCGCCCCTCTTGGATCTTGACGATGTCCTTCTCCCACTGGCGCTGCGTGTTGACGAGCTGCTGCCACTCGCGCCGGAGGTTCTGATACTGTTTCGTGTAGCCGGCTTTCAGCGCCGATTCCATCTGCGTGTAGGTGGCCTGCACCAGGGAGCGGACTTGGCGCAGGCCGAGGTCGGCGGTGAAGTCGCCATCGAGATCGAGCGTCATCGCCGGGAGCTGGCCCTCATCTTCGCCGGCGTCGGGAGCGTTCTTTCCCTGGGGCGGCCGCGACGGTGTCGCAGGTGGATCCTCGCGAGCTTCGAAGCGGCGCAGGTAGTCAGGCGCAGCGGCGTAGCGGTGATGTCGCTCATACCAGCTCGCGAGCTGGGGAAAGTCATCGAAGGGAGGCAGGTCGGCCGCTTTCTTCCCCTTTTGCACCCACCGCTTCAGGGTCCGGACGCTGCTGAGCACATCTTTGTCCGGCCAGATCTTTTCGGCGTAGAAGCGCAGTGGCTGGTCGTAGCGCTCGGCGGTGAGGCGCTTCGCCTTCCCCTCGGCGGTGCCAGCAGCGGCGAAGTGGGCATCGAGCTCCCGAAGCTCGGCCTTCGAGAACTTCGAGCCGGTGGCCCAGCGCCGAAGCAGGGCGGCGATGCGGGCCTTCGCAAGGTCGTCGGGATCCGCGGAGGCGGCGAGGTATCGGCCGATGATCTCGCGCTCCGAACTGGAGAGGGGCGCTCCGTCGCCGACTTTCTTGATGATGTTCCGCATGTCGGCGGACATCACTTTTTCGGCCATCTCGGGACTCACCTCAGGCATGGCTTCGGTCCGACCGGACCCGGTCCTCGAGTTCCGCCATCCAGGCGCGATGGAACGCGACCAGCTCGGCGTCGTTGAAAATGGCGATCTGCTCGAGGTTGTCGCTCGATCGCAGGTTCGCACTGCCCTCGATCACGAAGTGGTCGCCGCCCTCGGTGGGCAGGCAGATCACCTTCGCGTGGTTCCTGGCAACCACGAGCTTGGCGATTCCCTCGAGGGCGGACTCGACCGCGAGCCAGGTCGTGGCCTTGTCGACCTGCCGGAAGTAATGGCTGCAGCAGATCGTGATCTCGCCGATGAGGCCGGCCTGGTGAAGGCTGGCGAGCTGCTCGGCATTTGCGGCCGACATGCCGAGGGTGGCGATGTGCAGCTGCGGGCACCGGCCGTGCTCCCGGATGATCGCCGGGATCAGGTCGCAGAGCACGAAGTCGCCGCGCAGCACGGCATGGGTGCGGTCCTCGGGCCCGGCCGGGAGGTAGGGCAGGATCGCGAGGGCGTTCTCCGGCCGGATCCATTTCTTAAGACCGCGGCGGCGGCTCTTTTCCTGGGCTTTCGCCTGGAGGAAACGGTTGGCCCCAAGCGCGAACTCCGGCCCGGCCGGCTCCTGATCGAGAGCCAAGAGCACCGAGTCGAGGTCGGTCTCCAGGTCGATGGTCTCAGTCCCTTCCATCGAGTTTCTGGATCTCGAGGCCGTAGATGCTCATGCGCTCGAGGATCACGGCGCAATACTTCGGATCGAGCTCGGTCGCGCAGCAGCGCCGGCCGGTCTGCTCGGCCGCGGCCATGGTGGTGCCCGATCCGCCAAAGAATTCCGCGACGGTCTCTCCGCGCCGGCTGGAGTTCCAGATCTGCCGGACCACAAGGGGCAGCGGCTTGATCGTCGGGTGCAGGTCGTTCACGACCGGCCGCGGCTCCCGGATCACCGAAGTGTCGCGCTCGTTGCGGAGCTGGTTGACCAGGGTGATGAGGTCGGCCTTCGAGAACTTCGTCAGGTCGGGCTCGTCATCGATGATGGTCGATTGCTTGAAGCCCCCCTGCCAGTAGTGGCCGGCTCCGGGCTTCCACCCGTAGAGGACCGGCTCGTGTTGCCAGTGGTGATCCTGCCGGCCGAGAGTGAAGCCGCTTTTCACCCAGATCAGGCACTGCGCCACATACCAGCCCTGGTCGCGGAGCGCTTGTCGGGTCTCGAGCCCGAAGGCCTCGGCGTGCGCGACGTAGATCACCCCGCCCGGTTTCGTGATCTCGTGGGCCCGGTGAAACCAGGCGGTGAGGAGGTCGAGGTATTCCGACGCGGAGACGTCATCGTTGAGGATGCCCTGGGGAAGGGCGCTCGGGTTGCCGCCTTTCTCCTTGGTGAGTTTCTTCCTCCGTTCCTGGACGGCGGAGTAGTCGATGTTGTAGGGCGGGTCGGTCCAGATCAGGTCGACGAGGCGGCCCTCGAGGAGCCGCTGCCAACTCTGCGCCGAGGCGCAATCGCCGCAGAGGAGCCGGTGACTCCCGATCTGGTAAAGGTCACCAGGCGCGACCTTCCACCGGTCCTGCAGCTCGTCGGCCTTCGAGAGCAGCTCCCCGGTTTCGTCGGTGTCATCGATCGTGTCCGGGGCCTCGATCAGGGCGGCGAACTCCTTTTCGTCGAAGCCGGCGAGGGCGGCGTCGAGGCCGGCCGTGTCGATGTCCCTCGAGATCGACGCGAGCAGCTCCTCTTCGAATTCGCCGGCCTGGCGATTCGCCGCGATCATCCGCGCGAGGTGGGTCGGCTCGTCGTAGTCCTTCACCACGACGTCGGCCGCCTCGGTTCCCATGTCGAGCGCGATCGCTCGCCGGAAGTGCCCCGAGACCAGGAGGCCGTTGCGCTCGTTCCAGACCAGCGGGTCGAAGTAGTCGTGCTCGAGCGAGCGCCGGAGCATCTCCCACCGCGGCGATCCCTTCTTCGGGTGCTTGCGCGGGTTTTTGGGATGCGGCCGAAGCTCGGAAAGCAGCTTCCGTTCGACCTTGAGCTCGAGGATGGCGGTCACACCGCTCTTCCCTTGTCAAAGCGAAGAGAAAAAAGGGGACATTTCAAGATTCACCCCCCCGCGCGAAAACCCCCTGCGGTGACCTTACCCGCTCGCGAGGGACGCCACGGTAAAAGATTCCTTAGGCGGGGGACTATCGGGGACATTGTGACGCCACGGTGACGCCTCGTGTCCCTCGCTGGCGTCACGCTGGAACTCTTGAGCCGTCTAGGTTTTCTCCCTTTAGTGACGTCATGACCCTTATTCATTCGAGTTCGTCTTCTGTTTCCTTGATTGAATAGGCGTGACCGAGTGACGGCAGCGCGCTTGATGAAAAAACAAAAACCACCCGCCACGGCGTCACGAGCGGCCGTAGGCCTTGATACCACTAGGCGTGACGCGTGACGCCAGTCACGTCACCAAGGAGACACGGGGCGGCACCGGCCGCGTCACGGCCCGGTCGTTCACGCGTGCGAACACTCGCTCAGCTCAGGACGGCCGCGCGATCACCCAGCCCCGCTCCTTCCTCGAGCGATACTGCGCGACGCGATCTGGCATGTCCTCCTTCAGCCGGCTCAGCAGCCTGGTGAACTTGTTGTGGGCGATGATCTTCTTCGCCTCCCTCGCTACCGTCGACTCGTAGCCTCCTTCTCCCAGGAGCAGCTTCTCGAGATCCACGGCCTGGCCTCGCCAGGTGTTCGTGGATCCGGATCGGTTCGCTGGTTCGGGCAGTTCCCATAGCTTGCGCTTGAGGTCTGCCGGCGTGTCGAATTCGGCCGCATCGATCAGCGTCAGCAGCTCGGCCGCCGGCGTGTCGTCGAAAAGCTCCAGCGTCAGCTCCGGATGCTGCCACTCCCTCACCCCGAAGCGCCCTCCCACGAGCTTCTCCGGGATCTCGTGCTCCTCGAGGAGATGGTGCAGGTATGCCGGCAGCTCGGCCGCGATCTGGGCCCGGAAGGCCGCCCGCTCCTCGAGCGTCGTCGTCGGCATTGGCAGCGGGTTCCGGAAGATGTGGAACAGCATCAGCTTGTCCTTCATGTCCGGCGTCAGCATCGGCAGCACCCGCATCTTGTCCGGGTCGTCGTTGATCGAGATCGTGAGACGCCAAAAGGGCGAGCCCGTCAGCGCGTCCTCCCGCTTCCGGTGCAGGCGCGTCGTGTCGTTCACCACGATCCCCTTGATCATCTCGCCGAAGTAGATCCGGTCCTTGTTCTGCGTGCCCGATGCCGGATCCTCCATCAGGAGGTGCTCCGCGCCGATCATCTCATTGTTGAAATCGCTTCGGCCAAAAATGTAAGCCCCCGGGTCCGCCGAGCGGCCGCCCAGCAGTCCCGTGATCACCTGGTGCTGGATCCGCGACTTCCCCGAGTCGGCCGGGCCCGCGAAGATCACCGCTTGCCCTGGACGGAAGTTCCCGGGCCCACCCCGGTAGAGCGACTCGCACGAGATCTTCATCCAGGCATGGAAATACGGAGCCTGCTCCTCACCGAGCAGCCCATCGATCAGCTTCGCCACCGTCGACCAGTCCCCCTTCGCCGGCGTCAGGAGCCGCGGCGAGCTCCGGATGATGATCCGTTGCCAGTTGCACTCGTGGACCCCCGCCGGATAGCCCGCCAGCGCCGGCAGCGACTGCTCCACCATGCGGTGCTCCATCGTGTGCAGCAGCACCCTGGCTGCTTCACTCACCCTCACCCCTTCGCCTGTCGACGTGCTGATGAAACGGCCCTCCAATGACTTCATCCGCATTACGACCTTTTTTTCGCTCCATTCAGCCCATCTGCCGTCGCCCATCTCGAGGAGGAACTTCTCTCCGGAGCCGTCGACCCACCAGAGCTTCATCTCCTCGGCGATCTTACCTGGATCAAATCCCTTCGCGGCCGCGCTCTTGCCCTCTTCGAACTGCGCAGGCTCACCCTTCTTCCCCGGCTTCACCCTGCCCCGCCGCGGATTCTTCTTTGCTGGTGCTGCCATCGTTCAGAAATCCCATTCAAAAAATGCATCGACCACGTCGTCCGCGGCCAGCGTCTCCCCGTCGCAGAGCGCCAGGTCGTTCAGGTCCTTCACCGGCTCACCTGCAGCTGTCGTCAGACCGTAGAGCGAGTAGGTCTCCACCCCTGCCCCCGCGAGAGTCAACTGCTCCTGCCATCGCGCGGCCGCCTCGAGGCCCGCCGCTTTCGGCTTCTGCCCCGGCTTTGCCTTCGGTTCATCCGCATCCATCAGGATCCTCACCCGCTTCCCGTGGAAGGCCGGCAGCACGTCCGCCGCGATCCGGTTGCCGCTACCCAGCATGCACACCACCGCCACCTCCCCCAGCAGCCCGAAGCCGTGCAGGAAGTGATAGGCCGCCAGCATGTCCGCCCCGCCCTCGACCAGCAGGATCTTCGCCCTGCGGCCGATCTCCTCAGCCCCCAGCGGCCAGGTCGGCGATCCGGCCGTCCAGCACTTCACCAGGTCAGGATCCTCCTTCCCCTTCCTCCGGATCTCGTAGGGTTGCCCATCGAGCCGGCGAAACTGTGCCACCCATCGCGACTCGTCCAGCACCACCCAGGAGCGCGACGCATCGTCGGCCGTCCTCCACTGCCCCGTGCGATCGCTGCGCCACTGCGGCCACTGGCACACCGCCAGCCTGCGGAAGGTCTTTGCCGCCGTCGTGACGCCTGCCAGCGAGAGACCACGCAAAGCAGCCAGCCGCTCCAGGTCCTCCGGCTTCGCCTGCATCAGCGCCGGCAGATCCGGCCGCTTCCGTTCGCGCTGCGCCGGCTTTTCTTCCTCCTGGATCGGCCGAGGCCTCGAGTGCTTCCACTCCACCTCCACCGTCGTCGCGCTCACCCCGGCCAGCTGCGCCAGGTCCCGCTTCGCCTCTGCGAAGGAGCAGTTCCTCGAGGCCATCCAGAGCTTGAAAATGTCGCCCGACCAGCCACAGCCGAAGCAGTGCCCCGCGTCCCCGTTCTCCCCACCCTTGATCGAGAAAGAAGGCGACTTCTCCTCGTGGAAAGGGCACCGGCATTGCAGGCCCGTTCCGGCCCGGCGCAGCTCCACCGAATACTCCCTCGAGAGCACTTCGGCGAACTTCAGACGGGCTCGGATCTCTTCCTTGTCGAACTCCTCCCGCGTCCCGCTCATTCTCACCAGGAGAGGATTTCCACGACCTCTTGGAGGGATGTGCAGATGTGGTCGCACATCTTGGCCATCAGCTCTGGTTCTTCCCCGTCTTGGGTGAGGATCATCGTTTGTTTCCCGGATCCTGCGGCCCACCCCAGCTCCAGGTGCGCGCTGCGGCCGCATGGCAGGACCAGGACGAAGGCGTCCGCCCACTTCATCGCGTTGAAGTCGGAGGCAAAACCTGCTTTCGCGACCGGGTGATCGAGGGCTGCGATGTAATCCTGGGCAGTGCATCCCTCGCGGATCAAGCCGATCGACTTCCAGGAGAAACCGGTGTTTCCCGGGCGCGGATTCTTGAAGTCGTAGACTTGGTGGCCAGAGATTCTCAGGGCGGAGACGACATGCTCTTGAAAAGGGTTTCTCCACGAGCTTGCCACGTAGATGCGGCGGGGTTTTTGGGCCACCGGAAGAGGGTTTGTCAGGGTGAGATTCATTTGCGTTTGAGTTTTTCGTTAGGCAAAAAACAAGCTCTCCACGGCTCATGCTGCGTCCTCGGCCGGCTCTTCTTCATCCGGAGCGGCGAGGATCGCTTCTCGATCGAGGTTGAGGGCCCGGAAAAGCCCTTCGGTCTGCATCGGTTCGTCGGCCCTGTTGAACTGATCGTAGATCTCGAAAAGTGCGAGAGCCGCCCAAGCGTAGGGAGCCCTCTCGATCTCCGGCCTCACCACCCCATCGAGGTAGGCACGGGCAGCCTCTTCATCGTCACCATTTTCATCGTCGAATTCAGGGAGGCCCCGAGCCGAAAGAAGCGCCATCAGACCGCTGCCCGTGTAATTGAGATCCTCCCAGAGAGTTCCAAGGACCAGCTCTGTGATCACCGCCTCCGAGGGCGTCTTTTGAAGATCGACCGCCTCCCTCAGCTTTTTGTTCAGCGCCTCCTGGAGGCGCTTCTCTCGTTCCCTTTTGATCTGCCATTCAGAGGGACCGCTTGATCCCGATCCGGCCGAGTCATCGCCCCCACCCTCACCCTCGTCATCATTGAGGTCCTGAGGCGCGCCAGGTCGATTCGCAAAAGGCGAGTCCTTCCCCTTCTTGCCCAGGGCAGCCTCGGCCAGCTCGATCGCACGCTCTCGCTTCAGCAGCTGATGGACGTCGCCCGTCGACTCGTTCCGGGCCAGCGCCAGATCCGTCGGGTCCACCTTCTTGATCATCTCGCCCCAGGTCGGCAGCGTGTCCTCGCCCGCATAGTGCCCCGTCTCCTGGTAGCCCGGCTTCTCGGCCAGCGAGACCCATCCCGAGTGTGGCTGGACACCGCCTCCGCCCCAGGTGTAGAAAATCTTCTTGGACTCTTCCGGAGTCAGCACCTGCGTGCCATTCTCGGAGCCCTCGCGCTTCGCCCTTTGCCAGAAGGCATCCTTCTTCGCCGTGCAGCAGCTCGGCAGCATGCAGAGGTTGTGATCGAGGCCCTGCTTGCCCTCCCTGCCCTTGTAATCGAGCGCGTCCTGCAAGTCCGGGTTGCTCCCTGTGCGATGCGGGCAATCCGCGCAGGCCCCACCCGAGACGCGCTCGCCCGTCTTCTTGTCCAGCTTCACCGGCAGCAGGTCCGCGTCGGCCTGGTCCCATGGCATACCTCGCAGCGACACCATGAACTCATCCTTGAGCATCTTCGTCGTCTCCACCACCGTCAGCGGCTCGCCTTCCTCCCGATACTTCGGGCGCAGCACCATCCCCGCCGCCTTCTTGCGCAGCGCGTCGGTCGGCAGCTTGCCCACCAGCTCCATCTGCCGCAGGCCGATCACCCCGGCCTCGTGCGCCTGCCACATTTCCTCCGGCACATTCTTCAGTTTCAGTCGCTGCGAGATGAATCCCTTGCTCTTGCCCAGCTTTGTCGCCAGCGAGCTCAGCGTGTAGATCGGCCTGCCCTGGTCGTCGCGCAGATCCAGCATCGCTTGGAATCCCTCGACCTCCTCGCGAGCCCCCACGTCGACCCGCTGCAGGTTCTCCACCCAGGCTTCCTCGAGCACCGTCCGGTCGTCCATCTCCCGCACCAGCAGCTGGATCGTCGCCGGCCGCGGCTGCTTCGCCGCCTTCGCCTTCTCGAGCGCCAGCCGCTTGCCCAGCAGCCGGCGCTGGCCGAACACCACCTCGTAGGTGTCCGCATACTTCCCCGGCCTCGCCACCGGCGGTTGCACGATGTCATGCTCGAGGATCGAGTCCGCCATTTCCTCGATCAGAGCCTGGTCGATCTTCCGGCGCGGGTTCAGCGGGCAGACCACCACGTTCTCGATCGGCACCGTGATCAGGCGGGCCTCTGCCGGCGGCTGCGAGACCACGTTCCGCCTCGGCGCTTCCCCGGCCAGGATCCGCTTCACGTCCTCCGCATCGCGGACCAGCACCCCCTTCGCCACCATGTCCCGATCGATCATCGCATCGATCACCTTCAGCGACCAATCGCGAGCCTCGCCCGAGTCGTCCATCTCCAGAATCTCCCGGATCCGCTTCGCGGTCACCTGCGAAGATCCCGCCGTAGCCGCGACTTCTTTCACTACACTTGCGATAGAGCATTCGAGATCAGGCTGCTGCCCGAGCTTGATGAAAGTGCTAATGTTCTCAATGGCCGCTCCTAATGGATCGTTAGAAGCCTCGAGCCGCGCCTTCTCCGCCTTTTGCAGCTTGCCTTGGTTCGCGCGGTAGTTCACCAGCTGGTTTTTCTTGAGGCCGAACTGCGCCTCCACATCCGCGATCTTCGGCTTCTCGTCGCGGGCCAGTGCGGCTTCGTAGTGCTCATTCGCCTGGATCACCGGTTTCTTTTCGGGTGCTTTCTTCATATCGTTTGCTGCTCTTTCTGGTTTTGGTTTTGGCCGGGCGTTTGCTGTTCGCCCGGTTGCGGTTGCCGCGCTGGACGCGGCTGTAAGTGGCTCTTGCCGACGGGCTCTTCTGCGCCCCCTCGAAATGCGTTGCCTTCGCCCCCCATCGCTCGAGCAGCTCCTCCTGCTTCTTCTCCCGGGCCCGCGTCGCCGCCTTCGTCTCACCCAGGATCAGGGCGACCTCCGTTTGCGAGATGCCCCGGATCAGCTGCTTCGCCGCCAGCCTCGTCGCCGCCAGCAGCTTCTTCGCCGCGTCCCAGGGATTGCGCGCCCCCTCCCAGAGGTAGCGGAGGAAGGTCCGCACCGTGATCAGCCTCACCTCGTGGATCTCGCTGTCGATTTCCTTGCGCAGCAGGCCGGCCAGCAGCTCCTCATCGATCTCCACGCCCTCCACCCGCGCCATGTGGTCCGCGATCCGTTCCGCGATCTTCCCGGCCGCCCTGGCCACCACCGCGGCCGAGGCCTCCTTCTCTTCCGGCTCGCCCTCGAGGAGCGCCGTCAGCGGCGTGCGCGAGTCCGCCACCTCGTGACGCTCCGCAGACCGGCTGTCATGATCCGTAAAGCCGAAGCGACCCGTCGCGATGCTGTAGTCCTCCGCCATCAGTCCTTCCCCTCCGGGTGTCGGCGATTCGCCGCAGATTCCAGCCTCAGCCGGCGCGCCCTCGTCACCGCGGCCGCGTGCTGCCCCATGATCGTGCAGGCATGCGCGTAGCTCCTCGCGTAGCCGTAGCTCACCAGGGCCCGCCTCTTCCCGGTCGGGTTCATGACCTTCCAGTCCAGGGGGATCGGCTTCCCCTTCAGCGGTGATCCCTCGGCCGAGAAGCGGGGCCTCGATTTCATCGCGCCCCCTCCGTTCTGCTAACCAAAAGTGCTAACAATCCACTAGTCCCATTCCCGCCGAACTGGGGGTGTGGGGGTCGCTGGTTCGAATCCAGTCGTTCCGACCACTTTCTCTCGCAGTCGTTGCCCGCTTAACGACTGGGTTCGAACCAGCGAGCTGGTTCGCCTGCCACGGCGCGAAGCGCACGCACGCGGCGAGCAACGCGAGCGACACCGCAGGAATGAGTGACGAAGGAACTCAGTCAATCCAGTCGTTCCGACCACTTTCTCTCGCAGTCGTTGCCCGCTTAACGACTGGGTTCGAACCAGCGAGCTGGTTCGCCTGCCACGGCGCGAAGCGCACGCACGCGGCGAGATCCCCGGAAAATTTTCTTGAGTTCCACCCAAGTCAATTGAATCAATGCGCAACTGAAAGCCATGAAAATCCATGTCCTCGCCGCCATCGTCGCATTCCTCTTGGCGTGCGGATCCCGCCTCTCCGCTGATACCCTCGTCGCTTATCCCACGGCGGACGATCCGGCCTTCACCATCGTCGTCCCGGACGACTGGGAGCTGACCCCCGCCCAGAGTGATGGCGGCTTTTTCCTTGTGACGAGTCCCACGAATACCGAACTCTGGTTCAACGCCGTTGAGATCGGTTCAGAGGATGATCTCGACGCCACGATCGACGCCTCCATCGAGGACGGCGAGAAGTGGTTGGGCGAGCATTACAAAGACCTCGAATTTGGCGATACCACCGAAGGCGAGCGGGACGGAATGCCTTTCGTTTCCATGCCTGGACAAGGAGTCGAGAAGAAAACCGACACCGCGGTGACTTTCACGATCGCCTTCATCTTCACCAAATCGGGAGACCTCGTCGAGTTCTGGTCCATCGTTCCGGTCGGCGATGAAAAAGGGAAAGCCGGCGCTCAGGCGGTGGTGGATTCCTTTGAGTCGAAGTGATCATCCTCACACAAACACCCCCTTGCGATACTCGCTCGGGGTCACTCCGGTCACTTTGCGGAAGCGTTTCGTGAAGTGGCTCTGGTCGTAGAAGCCCGTCGCCGCTGCGATCTCGCCGAGGGACATCCGCGTCGTCGCGAGGAGACGCTGAGCCTCCTGCACGCGCAGGGAGAGCACATACTCCATCGGCGAGAGCCGCAGCACCTGGCGGAAGAGGCGGTTGAAATGTGGCACGGAGAGTCCCGCGAGTTTGGCGAGGCCTTCCGCGTCGATCTCGTCGACGAAATGGGTCTCGACGTGTTCGATGACCTTCTGCAGGCTCCCGAAATGGATCCGCTGCTCCTCGGGCGTCTCGATCGGAGTCATCAGGCCTAACAAACCAATAATCGCTCCTTCCGCATCCCGGATCGGACACTTGCTCGCGAGGAACCAGCCCGGCGTGCCCCGGATCGTCGGCACGAGCCAGATCTGGTTCACCACGGTCTGTCCCGTCGAAAAGACGATGCGGTCGTGGGCCTCATAGGCGTCGCCGAGGAGGGCGGGGAAGAAGTCGCGGGCCCGTTTCCCGACGAGTTCGTCCGAGGGAATGCGGTCGTAGCGGATGCGGTGGAAGTCGTTGTTGTAGACGTAGCGGCTCTCGAGGTTTTTGACAAAAACCGCCACGCCCGGCAGCGCCGCCATCAGCTCGATGGGCTCGCGGAGACCGGGACAACGGGCGAAAAATTCCTCCTGAAAGCGTTTCGGGTCGAAAGAGGGCATGATCGAAACATACCAAAACCCGCCATCACGCTACAAGACGGCAAGTGAGATTTTCGATAGCGTAGGACATTCACCCCTGTATCCGGGATCCGATCCCACCCGAGCCATGTTCGACTTCCTCGCCGAAACCTCCGGGCCGCTTTGCGGGCCACGACGCACCCGCCGCGAATTCCTCACCATCGGAGCGCTCGCTCCCATCGGTCTCTCCCTGCCGCAATTCCTTGCCGCGAAGCAGGCCGGGAACGTGAAGGGCGACGACTCGAAATCGTGCATCCTCATCTTCAATCTCGGCGGTCCGAGCCACCTAGATCTCTGGGACATGAAGCCCGACGCCCCGAGCGAGATCCGCGGTCCCTTCAAACCGATCCGGACGAAGTCGAACGCCTTCGAGGTCTCGGAGATCCTGCCCAAACACGCGCAGATCGCCGACAAGTTTTCCCTCATCCGCTCCTGCCATCACGACGGGGCCGCGGTCCACGACGCCGGCTGGCAGATCATGCAGACGGGACGCCGCTTCACCGGCGGGATCGAAACGCCCCACGCCGGAGCGGTCGCCAATTTCCTGATGCACGCGCGGAACGACCTGCCGCCCTTCGTCGTGCTTCCCGAACTGATGGGACGCGGCGGCGGCAACCTGCCGAACGGCCAGGCCGGCGGATTCCTCGGCAAGGCCTACGATCCCTTCGCCCTCATGGCCGATCCCTCGAAGCCCGACTTCCGCGTGCCAGACCTGCTCCCCCCCGACCAGTTCGGCGCGGTCCGCCTCGACCGCCGCCAGAAGATGCGCGACCTCGTCGACCAGACCGTGAAGTCCTTCGAGGCGAGCGAGGACGCGCGGCTCCTCGATGAGAATTTCCACGCCGCCTTCCGGCTCATGACCAGTGAAACGGCGCGCGCCGCCTTCGATCTCTCGAAGGAGCCGCAGTCGGTGCGCGATCGCTACGGAATGAACCGTGTCGGACAGTGCTTCCTCCTCGCCCGGCGCCTCGTGGAGAACGGGGTGCGTTTCGTGACCGTGAACACCTTCCTCACCGTCTTCAACGAACTCTCCTGGGACATCCACGGATCGAAGCCCTTCATCACCGTCAATCAGATGAAGGACGAGGTCGCCCCGATGTATGACCAGGCCTACTCCGCCCTCATCGAGGATCTCCACCAGCGCGGCATGCTCGGCGATGTCCTCGTCGCGGGCCTCAGCGAATTCGGCCGCACTCCGAAAGTCAATCCCGCGGGCGGACGTGATCACTGGCCGCAGTGTTTCACCTGCACCTTCGCCGGCGGCGGCGTAAAGGGAGGCCAAGTCGTCGGCAAAAGCGACCCCGTCGGCGGATTCCCCGCGGAACGCCCCGTTTCGCCCGGCGACATCGTCGCGACGATGTTCCATGCGCTGGGCTTCGATCTCGAAACCCACCTCCCCGGACCGTCGGGACGCCCCTTCCCCATCGTCGATTTCGGGAAAGAGCCGGTGAAGGAACTGTTTGCGTGACTGTCAGGATGAAAGCGCCCTTCCCTGTCCTCCTCCTCTCCCTTGCGACCGGCCTCGTCTCCGCAAAGGAACTCCGCATCCTCCCCGAAGCCATCCGTCTCGACGGACCCGAGGCGATCCAGCATGTCCTCGCCCTGCGCGCCGAAGGCGGCGATTTCACCGGCGAAGAACCGTCCGCGACCTTCTCGATCGCTCCGGCCGGTGTCGCCGAAATCGTCGACGGCGTCATCCACGCGAAGGGCAACGGCAAGGCCGTCCTCACCGCGAAGGCCGGCGATACTGTCGCGACCCGCGAGATCGTCGTCAAAAACTTCGACCAGCCCTTCGCCTGGAGCTTCAACGGACACGTCATGCCCGTACTGACGCGCCAGGGCTGCAACATGGGAGCTTGTCACGGGGCCGTTGCCGGAAAAGGCGGATTCCGCCTCAGCCTTCGTGGCTACGATCCGCCACGCGACTTCTACACGATGACCCGCGAGGCGCGCGGACGCCGCGTCGACCCGCTCGAACCGGCCAAAAGCCTGCTCCTGACGAAACCGACCATGGCCACGCCGCACAAAGGCGGCAAGAAACTCGACCCGCGCTCACGCGAATACCGCATCCTCGCCGAGTGGATCGCCAACGGAAGTCCCGCGCCTTCCGCCGACGATGCGGCGGTCGTGTCGATCACGGTCGATCCGCCGCTCTCGATCCTGAAGAACGGATCGAAACAGCGTTTCCTCGTCACCGCACACTACGACGATGGCAGCAGCCTCGACGTCACCGACTGGGCGAAGTTCACCTCCGCCGATGAAACGATCGCCTACATCGACGAATCCGGCACCGCCGAGGTCATCGGCCATGGGGAGGGAGCGGTGGCCGCGCTCTTCGCGAGCAAGGTGGCGATCGCGCGGATCCGCTCGCCTTTCCCCAACTCGATTCCCGCCGACGTCTTCACCTCCGCTCCGAAGGCGAACTTCATCGACGAACTCGTCCTCGCCCAACTCGCCCAGCTCAATCTCCAGCCCTCCGGACGCTGCAGCGACGAGGACTTCATCCGGCGCGCCTTTCTCGACACCATCGGCAAGCTTCCCACCGTCGCCGAGACGCGCGCCTTCCTCGACGACAAGACCCCTGACAAACGCACCAAACTGATCGACGCCCTCCTCCAGCGCGAGGAATTCGTCGACTACTGGAGCTACCGCTTCTCCGACATCTTCCTCGTCAACGGCGGCATCCTCCGTCCCGCCGCGGTGAAGTCCTACTATGACTGGATCCGGGGAAACATCGCAGCGAACCGGCCCTGGGACCAGATGGTGCGCGAGGTCATCACCGCGAAGGGCGTCAGCACCGATAACGGCGCGACCAATTTCTACGCCGTCCACCAGGATCCCGAGACCCTCGCCGAGAACACCGCCCAGGCCTTCCTGAGCCAGTCGATCGGATGCGCGAAGTGCCACGATCACCCGCTCGAGAAGTGGACGAACGACCAATACTACGCCTTCGCCAATCTCTTCTCCCGCGTCCGCGCGAAAGGCTGGGGCGGCGACACGCGCAACGGCGACGGCATCCGCACCCTCTACGTCGAGCCGCGCGGCGACCTGATCCAGCCGCGCACCGGCAAACCGCAGATCCCCGCGCCCCTCGACGGCGAACCGCTCGATCCTGAGGCCACCGACGACCGCCGCGAGGCCCTCGCCGATTGGCTCGTCGCACCGGAGAATCCGAACTTCGCCCGCTCCATCACCAACCGGATCTGGGCCGCCTATTTCGGGCGAGGCCTCGTCGAGCCAGTCGACGACCTCCGCGCCTCGAATCCCGCGAGCAACGAACCGCTCCTCGACGCGCTGACGAAGCACCTCGTCGAGAGCCAGTTCGACCTGAAGTCGCTCATGCGCGTGATCCTGCAAAGCGAGACCTACCAGCGCAGCGGCGAGGTCCATTCCGAAAACAGCGACGACACCAAGTACCTCTCGCGCCACCAGCCACGCCGCCTCATGGCCGAGGTGCTGCACGACGCCATCGCCGACGTCACCGGGGTGGCGGGCGTCTTCGACAAGGTCGCGCTCAACGACGGCAGCTCGGAGAAAACCGAGTTTTACAAGGAAGGCACCCGCGCCTTGGAGCTCTACGATTCGGCGGTGCAGTCCTACTTCCTCAAGACCTTCGGCCGCAACGACCGCGAGATCACCTGCGAATGCGAGCGCTCCAACCAGCCCAGCATGATCCAGGTGCTCCATCTCGCCAACGGCGATGCCGTGAACAACCGCCTCGCCTCGAACAAGAGCATCGTCGAGAAGCTCCTCGCCGAGAAAGCGGACGATGCCCGCATCGTCGAGGAGGCCAGCCTCGCCACGCTCTCGCGCCTGCCCACGGAGACGGAGAAGGCCGGATTTCTGGCGATGTTAGGCTCGGCCGGCGAGGGCGAAAAACGCGCCGCGATCGAGGATCTCTTCTGGGCGCTGATGACCTCGCGCGAATTCCTCTTCCAGCATTGACCGAACCCTGTCCGATGATGCGTTCAATCCTCTTCAGTCGTGAACCCAAGGAGGGGCGACATTCCTGTCGCCCGGCAAGCCCGGCCGCGCGTCCCACGATGTGGCCGACAGGAATGTCGGCCCTCCTTGTTTTGCTTCCGGTCTTGGTCACCGCCGCTCCCGTCGACTACCACGCCGACATCGCCCCGCTCCTGCGCGATTACTGCGCCGGATGCCACAATGAGGGAGATTACGAGGGCGGCTTTTCCGTCGAGACCTTCGCCGCGCTCATGGAGGGCGGTGAAACGGAGGACAAGACCATCCTCGTCCCCGGCAAACCCGACGAATCCTACCTGCTCCAGACCGTTCTCAAGACCGCGAAGCCGGCGATGCCGCCGAAGAAGGAGCCCCAACCCACCGCTGCCGAGGTCGCCCTGCTGAAACGCTGGATCGAGGAAGGCGCCAAGGGTCCCGCGAAGGAACACGACATCTCCCTGCTTTCGACCCTCAACGTTCCCGACGTCGCGCCGACCGCGGCAGTGAAGGATGCGATCACCGCCGCCGCCTTTTCAAAGGACGCCACCCTCGAGGCCTTCGCCAAACACGGTCGCATCGAACTGCATCAGGGCGGAAACGTGAAGGCCCTGAAAACGCCCGAAGGCAAGATCAACGCCCTCCATTTCTCCGCCGACGGCACGAAGCTCGTCGCCGCGACGGGGATCTCTGGCCTGAAGGGCGAGGCGATCGTCTTTGACACGAAGAGCGGCGAGGTCGTCAAGACGATCGGCGAGGGAACGCATCGCGACATCCTCTTCGACGCCGAATTCTCGCCCGATGGCGCTCTCCTCGCCACCGCCGGGTACGACCGCGACATCCATCTCTGGGACCTCGCCTCGGGCAAGCTCCTCCGCTCCATGACCGCCCACAACGGCGCGGTCTACGATCTCGCCTTTTCGCCCGATGGAACGGTCATCGCCAGCGCGAGCGGCGACGGCACCTGCAAGATCTGGCTCGTCGCGACGGGCGAGCGCCTCGACACGCTGAACCAACCCGAGGCCGAGCAGTATCGCGTCGCCTTCACGCCCGACTCGCAGCACATCGTCGCTGCGGGTGCTGATAACCGGATCCGTCTCTGGCGTTTTGTTTCGAAGACCGCGCCGAAACTGAATCCCTTGCTCCAGGCGCGCTTTGGTCACGAGGATGACATCGTCGATCTTGCGGTCTCGCCGGATGGGAAACAGCTCGTCACCACCTCGGCCGATCGTTCGTTGAAACTGTGGAGCCTGCCCGCTGTCGAGATCGTGAAAGATTTTGGTCCGCAATCCGACGTGCTCGCGGTGCTCGCTTTTGCAGGCAAGAACGACACTCTCTTCGCCTCGCGTCTCGATGGATCACAGGAGCGACTTCCGCTCGCCGGCATCGCCGCGCCCGCGCACGCGTCGACAAAAGCCAAAGCGGTCGCCGCCGCCGCCACCGATGTGGAGGTCAAAACCCTGATGCTGGCGGAGGCGACCTCGGGTACGAATCCGAAGTTGGTCCGCCGCAGCGAAGCCAAAGGGAAAATCGGTGCGATGGGCGAGGTCGATGATTATCCCTTCACTGCCAAAGCCGGCGAGACCTGGGTCTTCGAGGTGGACGCGGAGCGCTCCAAGTCGAAGCTCGATTCCAAGCTTGTCATCCTCGATGCGAAGGGTGCGCCGGTCGAGCAGGCCGTGCTGCAGGCGGTGCGCGATTCCTGGCTGACCTTCCGCGGCAAGGACTCGATGACCTCGGCCGACTTCCGCGTCCACAACTGGGAGGAGATGGAGCTGAACGAATTCCTCTACGTGAACGGCGAGGTTGTGAAGCTGCACCTTTATCCGCGGGGTCCCGACTCGGGCTTCAATGTCTATCCCGGTTTCGGAAACCGCCGCACCTGGTTCCAGACCACGCCGATGTCGCACCCGCTCGGCCAGCCTTGTTACATTGTCAGGGCGCTGCCTCCCGGATCGGACCCCGGCCGCACCGGACTGCCGGTCTACCGGCTCTACTACGAGAACGACGATGATCCAGAGCGGCGTTTGGGAGCGGATTCGGTGCTGCGTTTCACCGCGCCGGCCGATGGAAATTACATCGTGCGTCTCGCCGACACGCGTGGCTTCGGCGGCGAGGGCTACGATTACACCCTCATCGCCCGCAGCCTGAAGCCCGACTTCACGGTGGCGGCGGCGTGGAAGGATCTGAAGCTCGCCCCCGGCAGCGGACGCGAACTCGCCTTCACCGCAACACGCCTCGACGGCTACGACGGGCCCATCGAGGTGACCCTTGCCGGATTGCCCGAGACGCTTTCCATCGCCCAGCCCATCGTGATCGAGCCGGGCCAGGACCGCGCCTTCGCGACCCTGCGCGCGACCGCGGCCTTCGCGGGCCTTTCCAAGGAGGACGCCGCCAAGGTGACGGTCCATGCGAAGGCGGTGATCAACGACCAGCCCGTCACAAAAGACTCCGGCAAGGCCATGGCCATCGCCCTGCTCGACAAACAGATGCTCCGCGTCCAGCTCAAGCCCGATGGCGAGTCCGGCAAGATGTCGGAGGACGGCGTCCTCGAATTCACGATCCGTCCCGGCGAGACCATCACCGCGATTGTCGCGGCGGAGCGCAACGGCGTCGAGGGCGACATCCAGTTCGGCAAGGAGGACGCGGGACGCAACCTGCCCTTCGGCGTCTATGTCGACAACATCGGCTTGAACGGGCTCATGCTGCAGCCGGAGGAGAGCGAGAAGCGCCTTTTCATCACCGCGTCGAAGGTCACCGCTCCGGGAGTGAGGGATTTCCACCTCCAGACGCCCGCGGGTGGCGGTCACACGACGCAGCGGGTGCGACTGCGGGTGCTCGAAGCCGGAAACGAGGTCGCGGAAAATTGAGCATCGGTCAGGGTGTGGAGCGCTCCACCTCGCTGAGGACGATGCGGTGTTTGGATCCCGGGTTGATCAGGGATTCGGAGCGGATCGGTTTCAGGTTTCGGGAGACCCAGATTTGATCTAGCCTGAGGACGGCAAACTCGGAGGGGAAGGTGTTCCCCCAACCCACTCCGGAAGCCGCAAAGGTATCGATCATGCCACTGGTCTGGAGGGGGCGAAAAACGTCGTCGCCCGGCGGGGTGCCGAATCCGCCTCCGATGATCCGCCCGACCTTGCCCGGATTGATGGGATTTTCCCCGAGGAACTGACGGACCAGCCGGCGGGTTTCCGTGCGGGCCTGGATCAGTTTCTGCCAGGCCGCCGGGCGCCACATGTCGAGATGGGGCGCGCAGCCCTCGAGATCGAGATTGGTGATGTCGAAGACGAATCCGTCGAGGCGCCGCAGGCGGACATGCAGGGTCGCGGACTTTGGATCGCCCATCCAGGCAAGCGTTTCGCCTCGGGCGATGATCGCGGAGTCGGCATGACGGGATACGGAACGCTCGACGCCATAGAGTTGATCGGCGATCGCGTCGAGCACCATTTTCTCAGGCGCTTCCTGGATCAGTACCACGTCGGGTTTCGACTCCACCGCAAGGCGCAAAGCCGACTCCGTGCCCCCGCAGCGAACGCTGACGATGCGCAGCAGTTGCGGAGAAGGTGCTTTCTGGTCGTCCTTCCGGATCGTGGCGATCAGTTCGCGGGCAATGGCACGGGTCTCCTCGCTGAAGAGGACCGCGGTGAGGAGAAACAGGCTGAACAGGATGCCTGGATAAAGTCCGCGGCACAGCACCCAAATGATCAGGGAAACGAGCATGCCCCCGGTGCACCAGACCCACACGGGAGTGAGCGTGACCGGCACCATGGCATCCCAACGATTCAGGTAACAGATCGCGACGGCGAAGTAGAGGATAAGCAGCAGGCTCGGGACAAAGGTACCGAGGAACTTCTGGATCTTGCGCCACATGAGAGAGGGAGGTGCCTTGAGGACGTGACATTTTAGACGCGGATGGGGCGCTTGTCCGTGCGAAATCCGGCCTTGCGGCGGTCGTTTTCGCGGTATCCCTTTCGCGATGCTGCTGAAGGAACTGAGAGAAGCGGTGCTGGAAGCGAATCTCGCCCTCGTCCGCGAGGGACTGGTCCGCTTGACCTGGGGGAATGTCTCCGGAATCGATCGCGAGCGCGGTCTTTTCGTGATCAAACCCAGTGGCGTCGCTTACGCGGATCTCACCGCCGAGTCGATGGTGGTGCTCGATCTCGAGGGCATGGTGGTCGAGGGCGCGCTGCGTCCTTCGTCCGACACGGCAACCCACCGGGTGCTCTACCTCGGCTTTCCCGAAATCGGGGGCGTGACCCACACCCATTCCGTCCATGCCACGATGTTTTCGCAGGCCGGGGTCGAGTTGCCGGAGCTCGGGACCACTCACGCCGACCACTTTTTCGGCACCGTGCCCGTCGTCCGCGAATTGACCCCGGAGGAAGTCGCGGAAGATTATGAAAGCAACACCGGACATGCCATCGTCGCGTGTTTCCGCGAGCGCGGCCTCGACCCGATCGCCATGCCGGCCTGCTTCCAGCGATACCACGCCCCTTTCACCTGGGGGAAAGACGCGGCCGATTCGGTGAAAAATTCCGTCGCCCTCGAGGTCTGCGCCGAGATGGCGATGGGCACCTGGAACCTGCGTCCCGAGGTGGCTCCCCTGCCGGCCCACCTGCTGGAGAAACATTACCTCCGCAAGCACGGTCCCGGAGCCTACTACGGGCAGGCCGCGAGTGGACAAGGCTGAAACGATGGAAGATGGCGCCTCATCGAAGGACGATCCTTCCCATGACCGCGTCGAGCTCGGTTTCTCACTCGCCTGCGGGATTCTCCTTCTCGTGGGTGTTTTGTCAGGACATTTCCAGTGGCTGCCCACCCCGGTCGTGACCGCCATCCTCGCGGTCGCGGCGGTTTTCGGCGGCTGGTTCTCCACGATCGAGATGATCGGGCAACTACGGCGGCTCGAGTTTCGGATCGACTTCCTGATGATCGTCGCGGCCGTCGGAGCCGCGATCCTCGGCGAATGGGCCGAGGGAGCCTTCCTGCTCTTTCTCTTCAGCCTCGGGCATGCCCTCGAGCATCGCGCCCTCGGGCGGGCGAGGCGCGCGGTCGAGGCGCTCGCCGATCTCGCGCCGGACACCGCCCTGGTGCTGCGCGACGGCGAGATGCGCGAAATCCCCGTCGAGGAGCTCGTCGTCGGGGATCGGGTGATGGTGAAGCCCGACGAGCGGGTCCCGGCCGATGGTTTTGTCGTCGAGGGCCACAGCAGCGTCGACCAATCGCCCATCACCGGGGAAAGTGTCCCGGTGGACAAACGACCCGCCGCCGACATCGCGGCGCTGGCGGCCAAGCCGGACCGCATTCCGGCCGAACACATCCTCTTCGCAGGCTCGATCAACCAGAGCAACGCGCTCCAGATGCAGGTGACCCGGCCCTCGCAGGACTCGGCGGTGGCCCGGGCGGTGAAGCTCGTCAGCGAGGCGCAGACCCGGCTTTCCGGTACCCAGCGATTCACCGAGAAAGTGGAGCGCTTTTATGTTCCGGCGGTTTTGGTTTTGGTAGGTTTGCTCCTCTTCGCCTGGCTCGTGGTCGAGGAGCCTTTCTCCGCTTCCTTTTACCGGGCCATGGCGGTGCTGGTGGGCGCGAGCCCCTGCGCTCTCGCCCTGGCCACCCCGAGCGCGGTGTTGAGCGGAGTCGCGAGGGCGGCGCGCGGCGGCGTCTTGATCAAGGGCGGAGGACCACTCGAGGACCTCGGCCGGGTCGGGGCGATGGCCTTTGACAAGACCGGCACGCTCACCGAAGGCAAACCACGTCTCACGGATCTCCGGACTGATGGTTCTGTCAGGGAGGAAGAATTGCTCGTCACGGCGATCGCGGTGGAGCGGCTCAGCCGCCATCCCCTCGCCGAGGCGGTCACCCGCGACGGGATCGAACGGCTCGGGAGGGCGCCGGATCAAACGGCGGTCGACGTGGAGAGCATCACCGGTCGCGGCATCCGGGCGAAGGTCGGCGGGGAGGAGGTCGCCATCGGCAAACGATCCCTCTTTTCCGCCATCGAGGGGACGCCTTTGCCCGGCTCCGTCGATGCGATGGTCGATGAACTCGAGCGCGCCGGACGCACTACAATGGTGGTTCGCCGCGGCGGCCGCTACCTCGGCGTGCTCGGGCTGATGGACACACCCCGTGAGGCGGCGAAGCGGGCGCTGGCAAGGCTCCGCGAGCTCGGCGTCGGGCGCCTCATCCTGCTTTCCGGCGACAACCAGACCGTGGCCGAGGCCATTGCAAAGACCGTTGGCATCGACGAAGCCCGCGGCGACCTGATGCCGGAGGACAAGGTCAACGCGATCCGGACGCTCGGCGCCGAGGGCGGGGTCGCCATGATCGGCGACGGGGTCAACGATGCGCCCGCCATGGCCAACGCCACCGTCGGGGTCTCCATGGGGGTGGCCGGATCGGATGTGGCTCTCGAGGCCGCCGACATCGCGCTGATGGCCGACAATCTCGAAACCCTCCCCTTCGCCGTCGGCCTGAGCCGCGCCGCCGTCGGGATCATCCGCCAGAACCTGTGGATCAGCCTCGGGACCATCGCCCTGCTCGTGCCTTCGGCGATCTTCGGACTGAAGATGGGCTACGCCGTCTTTTTCCACGAGGGCTCGACCGTCGTGGTGGTGTTGAACGCGCTGCGGTTGCTGGGCTATCGGGATCGGTCAGGAGGAGCGGCACTTTCCTAACAAATGCCCGAAAACCTCGGTCGCCGCGACGGTGGCGCCATCGGTCAGATCCGGAAATTCACCGATCAGCACGGGATGATCCTCGCGGTCCTTCGGGATGCAGCCATGCGAGCCCTTCACCAGCGAGGCATCAAGCGGGATCACGTTCATCAGCATGCGGAAGCCGAGCATCTTTTTCAGCAACCGCCAGCCGAGCGCGACTTTCGGAAACCAGATCTTCGGATCGATGAACAACTCGACCGGATCGTAGCCGGGCTTGCGGTGGATGTCGACGCAGCGGGCGTAGTCGGGGGCCTTGCGGTCCTTCTTCCACCAGTAGTAGGTGAACCAACTCCGCTCGTCGGAGACCACGACGAAATCGCCGGAGCGTTCGTGTTTCAGTCCGGCTTCGATCTGTCCGGCCCGGTCGAGCACGGCGGTCACGCCTTCGACGGAGCGGAGCAACTCCGCGACCTCGCCGCGGATGGCGGGATCGTTCACGTAGACATGGGCGATCTGGTGATCGGGAATGGCGATGGCCTTGCAATTGCCGAGATCGATCATCTCGGTACCGAGTTCGTCGCGCCAGGTGATCCATCCCTTTTCGCGGAAGAGCCGGTTCAGGTGGATGGGCCGGTCGACGCGGGTGATCCCGTACTCGCTGAGGATGACGATATTCACTCCGCGGGATTCAAGGTGCGGCACGAGGTCGGCGAGGACCCGGTCGATGGCCTGGAGATCGTCGCTGATCTGAGGATCGTCCGGCCCGAGGCGCTGCAGGTTGTAATCGAGGTGCGGCAGATAGACGAGGTTGAGATTCGGGGAGAAGTGATCCTCGAACCACTTCGCCGATTGCGCGATCCATTGGCTCGAGGCAATGCCCGCGGCCGGACCCCAGAAGGCGGGGAAGGGGAATTTGCCCAGCTTGCGCGTGATCCTCTTGCGCAATTCCATCGGCCAGGTCTGCACGTCGAAGAGCTTCTTGCCGTCGGATCGGTAGATGGGGCGCGGCGTGATCTGGTAGTCGGCGGTGGAGTAGAGGTTGTTCCACCAGAAGACCTTCGCGCAGGTGTAGGCGGGATCAACGTCACGGAGGTGTTCCCAAAGCTTGCGTCCCTCGACGAGGTGGTTCGACTGCTTCCAGTTGCGGTTCTCGGCATACTCGCGGTCGTACCAGAGATTGGCGACGATGCCGTGTTCACCCGGGGTTCTGCCGGTGAGGTAGGTGGCCTGCATCGTCGAGGTCACGGCCGGCAGCAGCGGGGTGACGTGGGCGAGTTTCACGCCCTCGCGGGCGATGAACTTGCGCAGGAAGGGCATGTCCGGCCCGATGTGCCGCGGGGTCAGGCCGACGACGTTGAGGATCGCGGTGCGCGGCGAGGCGGACGATGAAGAGGGTTTGGTCACGGACACAACAGGGTTGGGTCCGGCAAACTACGGCATGGGCGTGATTTTGCCAGCGGGCTACATCTCGATCTTGAACCCGAGCTCGATGACCTGGCGTGGCGGCAGGTCGAAGTAACCGTTGGCCGGGCGGGAGATGCGGGAGAGGGCGACGAAGAGCTTTTTGCGCCAGGCGAACATCTTGCCGGGACCGGTTGGCAGCAGCAATTCCCGGCTTTGGTAAAAGGTGATCGAGGCGGGGCGGATCTTCATCTTGCCCGCGAGGGCGGCGCAGAGATCGGGCTGCACATCGGCGGATTCGGAGAAGCCGTAACGCAGGATGACGCGAAAGAAGTTGTCGTGGTATTGGCTGACTTCGAAGCGCTCCTCCGGCGGCACGCGTGGCACATCAGCGAAGGTGACGGAGAGCAGCACGACCTGCTCGTGAAGGGCCTTGTTGTGTTTCAGGTGATGAAGCAGACAGAAGGGCAGGCCATCGGCAGAGGCGGACATGAAAACCGCGGTGCCGGGCACGCGGATGACGCGATCCTTCTTGAGCTCGTCGGTGAGGTGTTTCACGGGGAGGCGTCCGCGGCTGAGCGTGGCAAAAAGAAGCACCCGGCCCTCGGTCCAGGTTTTCATGATCAGCCAGATGGCGGCCGCGATCACCAGCGGGAACCAGGCTCCTTGCATGAACTTGCTCAGGCTGCCGGCGACATAACCGAGTTCGATGATGATGAAAAGCAGCACGGGCAGGAGCGGCTTCCACACCGGCCAGCCCCAGGTGCGGCGCGCCACGAAGTAGAAGAGCACGCTGGTCAGCAGCATTTCCAATGATACCGAAAGTCCGTAGGCCGAAGCCAGGGCGCTGGAACTGCCGAAGCCGATCACCAGCGCGATGCAGGCGATCATGAGCAGGTAGTTCACCTGGGGCATGTAGATCTGGCCGCGGATGTTCGGATTCGTGTGGATGATCTTGAGGCGCGGCAGGTAGCCGAGTTGCACGGCCTGCTGGGTCAGCGAAAACACACCGGTGATCATGGCCTGCGAGGCGATGATGGTGGCGGCCGTGGCGAGGATCACGACCGGAATGAGGAGGAACTGCGGGACGAGGTGGAAGAAGGGATTCTCGAAGGCGGTCGGATCGTGGATGACGAGCGCGCCCTGGCCGAGGTAGTTCAACACCAGCGCGGGATAAACAAGTGGAAACCAGGCGCGCTTCAGCGGTCCCGCCCCGAAGTGGCCGATGTCGGCGTAGATCGCCTCGCAGCCGGTCACCGCGAGCAGGACCATGCCCATGATGACGATGCCGTGGGTGCCATGGTGGAGCAGGTAACTGATGCCCCAGTGCGGCGACAGCGAGGTGATCACCTCCGGGTGGTCGATGAAGCGGTAGATGCCGAGGCCCGCCAGGGTGGCGAACCACACGATCATGATCGGCCCGAAGGCCACGCCGATGCGGGAGGTCCCGTGGCGCTGGACGAGGAAGAGCGCCAGGAGGATGCCGATTGAGGTCGCGAGGATGATTTTTTGTGGAATGTCAGGGCGGATTTCCTTCAATCCCTCCACCGCGGAAAGCACCGAGATGGCGGGAGTGATCATGCCATCGCCGTAGAGCAGGGCGGCGCCGAACAGGACCACCGGCACGATGATGCGGGCGTTCTTCCCGCTGCTGCCGCCGAGGAGGGAAAGCAGGGCGAACATGCCGCCTTCGCCCTGGGCGGTGGCACGGCTGAGGATGGTGAGGTATTTCAGCGACACCATCAGGGTGAGCGACCAGAAGATCAGCGAAATCGGCCCGTAGACCATCTCAACGCTGTCGCGCAGCGGGTCGTAGCCGGAGTGGGCGAGCGACTCGCGGAGGGCATAGAGGGGGCTCGTGCCGATGTCGCCGAAAACGACACCGAGCGCCATCAGGGCCAATGGCCACGAAGAAGAAGCGGTCTTTTGCATGCGGGATCCGAAGGGGACCCGATGGCCGAGCTTGCTTCACTCCGAGCCGGTCCGCAACTGCAACTTTCGGGATGTCGCAGCGCGGATCACGCGCGGATTTTCTGCCCGACCCGCTCCTGGAGCCGCCGCGCGAAGGGCAAAGCGATGTGGGGCGGGAGACGATGGTGCTCCTTGCGGAACGTGAGAAAGAGCCAGCGGTGCTCGAAGATGTTGAAGGCCGCGCTGAGGTCCCAAAGCGGCGGGACGACGAGGGTGACGTCGCGCGAGACCCGGGAAAGCTCGGCGAAAAAAGCGGCAGGATCCTCGACGTGTTCGATGGTGTGCGAGCAGAGGGTGTATTCGAACTGGTTGGTGGAGAAGGGAAGGTGGTAGATGTCGTCAACGACGATGAGGTTCGGGATCTCGGCATGTTTGACGATGTCGACGTTGATCCCGCCCCCGTCGGTCTTGCCGCAGCAGATGTTCAGATCCCACACCGGACGCCGCCGCCGGATGGTGCCACCCATGATACGGTAGCTCAGCCAGTTCAAGGCAGGCAGGAGGACGAGGAGGACGGCGATGGTGCCAAGGATTTCCGGGAGCATGGTGATGCCGTGGGTGGACGGTTAAAAAAGCCAGATAATCAGTCCGCCAAAAGAGAAGCAAGCTGCCGTTTCTAACGATTCCGTGACGCAACTCAGGATGGCTCCCGCAGGATGCCGCGCACCGCGATGGCGAGGCGGCGGCCGGTCAGTTCCTCCTCGTCGACGAGGACATTGGCACCGGCGCCGGCGATCTCATCGGCGAAGTCGTGGTAGCGGGCCCGGGCCACGATCGCGATTTCATTCTGCAAGGTCCGGATCGCCCCGACGATGCGGACGACATCGCGATGGTTCGGCACGGTGATGACCACGGCGGCGGCGTTTTCGAGCCCGTGATGGATGAGAAACTCCAGGCTGTTCGCGTCACCGAGGGCGGTGCGGAAGCCCAGTGATTCGGCAAGGTCGATGCGCCCCGGCCGCAGATCGACGACGAGACAACGGGCCCTCCCCTGCTCGCGGAGCATGGTGGCGACCTGGTGACCGGCCGGGCCGAAGCCGATCACCATCACGAGCGGTTTGGTTTTGTCAGGATCCTCCCGTTCCTCCGTTTGGCCGAGCCGTCGACGGAGCACCAGCCACTCGAGCGCGGCTCCGGCAGGCACGGCGATACGGATCAGCAAAGGCGTCGCGAAGAGACTGACGAGGGTACCCGAGACGAGCAGGCGGAACGAGCCGTCGTCGAGCAGTTGCCCGCTTTGCGCGATGCCGGCGATGACGACACCGAACTCTCCGACCTGGGCGAGGGCGACACCGGTGGCGAAGGCATAGCGCAGCGGCAGGCGGAAGGCCAGGGCTACGGCGGTCACCACCAGGGTTTTCCCACCGAGGATCAGCAAAGCGACGGCACTGACCGAGGGAGCGTGGGTGATGATCCAGTGCGGATCGCCGAGCATGCCCACGGAGGCGAAGAACAGGGTGACAAAAAGGATGCGGAGCCCGCCGATGTCGGCGCGGATCTGGGTGGCGAAGGGTGACTCGGCCAGCATGATGCCCGCGAGGAAAGCCCCGAGAGCCGGCGAAAGTTCAAGTTGGTGCGCGGCGAGCGCCGATCCGATCGCAAGCACCACGGCGAGCAGCACGAGCAGCTCGCGATCGCGGGAGAGGCTGAGTTGTTCCATCACCCGGGGGATCACGTAGCGGGCGAGCAGGCGGAAGCCGGCGACGAGGGCAACGATCAACCCGACGGCTTTCGCCAGTCCCAGCGCCATGTCCGCAAGGTCACCCTCGCCCGCAAGCATCGTCACGAAGAGCACCAAGGGGACCACCGCGATGTCCTGCAGCAAGAGCATGCCGAGGGCGGTGCGACCGTGGACCGATTCGATTTCGCCGCGATCGGTCAGGAGGCGCAGCACGCAGGCGGTCGACGAGAGCGCGACCGCCGCACCGATCGCGAGCGCTCCCTTTCCCGGCAGACCCAGCACCAGGCCCACGGCAGCGGCGAGCAGCAGGGTGACGATGACCTGGACGAGTCCGCCGACCCCGGCGACAGAACCGAGGCGGAGGAGCCGTTTCGCGGAAAACTCGAGGCCGATCGCAAAGAGCAACAGGGAGACGCCGAGCTCGGCGATCACCGGCACGCCCGACTCGCCGGAAACCAGGGCGAAGCCGTTGGGGCCGAGCGCCATGCCGGCGATGAGGTAGCCGAGGATGGCGGACTGCCGGAAGCGCTCGAATAGCATCCCGATCAGCAGGGCGCCGGTCAGGAGCAGGAGGAGTTGCAGCAGGAAATTCCAGACCTCGGGATCGGTCGCAGCGGTGGCGGCGAGGATCGGCCCGCTCATGCGGAGACATCACCGGCTTTCGCCGCTTCGCGCTCGCGAAGCTGGATGCTGATGGCGCGCAGGGCGGCCAACACCGTGGGCGGGGTCGAGGGCAAGGGCAGGTCGACGTTGTTGGCGACGTCGAGTCCGAAAGCGCTGAGGGCGTGCCAGATCGCCTCGCGCACCGAGTAGGCCAGCAGCACGGGCGCCTCCGCGCAGGGATCGCCGGGCTGCGCGGCGGCATCACCAAGAGGTCGGAGCCGGTCCGTGTGCACTTGATAGGGTGCGTCGGCGTAGCCGGGGACACCCTCGGCGACGTGGACGGGGATTTCCTCCTCGGACTCGGGATAAGGCACCGTTTCGGAAAGCAGCCAGCCGGTCCCGAGCGTGAAGGCCCGCATCAATTGCGCGGAGTCGCGGTCCGCTTGATCCGGCGAAGGCGACCCCTCGTGCGCGACATCAAGTCGGAGAAACTCGACCTCGCCCGTGTAGGCATCGACCTGCACCTCGGCGACGGCGGCGGCGTAGGTGAAAGCGGAGAAAGGCCAACCGGCACCGAGTTCGCGATCCCACCAGAGATTGGGGGTGCGGTGGTAACCGGCTTCCATCAGATTGATCCGTTTCCGCCAGGCTCCCTCGACCACCTCGCGGAAATAAAGCGGGCTGCTGGGCGCCAGATTCGGGCCGACGAGTCCTTTGGAAAAGCGGATTGCCTCGAGCTCGATATCGGTCTGACCGCGAGCCGCGAAGAGTTGCAAGGCGACATCGCGCAGCCTCGTCTGGAGACGCTTGCAGGCGTCGGCGAGGGCGCGCAACACCAGACCCGCCGCATCGGTGCCGACCACCGGCGTGGAGCGCGGGAGCACGTCGAAATCATTCAGTACGACCCGCACGGCTTCCTCCTCGATGCCGAGCCGGGTCGCCACCTCCTCCCGCACCTGCCCGTGGAAGCCATCGTTCACCTCCACAAGTCCGGCCCGGACCAGCACCGAGCCATCGGAAAGGATCTGCACCATCACGGCCGCGGCATCGCGCTCGGGACGCGGATCGCCCAGGCCGAATTTCACCGGGATCGCGGCGATGCCGCGTTTGCAGCTCGGACTGCGCCGGTTCCATTTCTGGATCGCGGCACGGCGGTTTTCAAAGTCGCTGCGGCGCATCACCTGATGCCAGACGCGGGCGATAGCCGCGGGCTGCACCGGCTGGCCGTAGGGCGTCGTCTTCAGCTCGGCACCCTCGGCGTAGAGGTTGCGTTCGCGAACCTGTTGGGCGGGCTCGCCGACCCGGGCGGCGACACGGCGCATGATTTCCTCCATTGCCCAGGCCCCCTGTGCCGAGCCTTCGGCCGGCAGGGCGGAAGAGGCAATCCGATGGGTGCGGCAAAGGCGCGAGGTTACGCGGAAATTCGGGATCGCATAGACCGAGTCCGCGTGGAGCACGGCGCGGTCGATCACCGTGGTCGAGTCGGTGGCGTAGAATCCGCCGTCGAGATAAAAGTGAAGATCGAGCGCGGAAAGAATGCCTCTCGGATCGGTGAGGAGCTCGTAGTCCACCTTCAAGGGGTGCCGCTGCCCTCGTACCAGGGGGGAATCGGGACCCGGGACTTTCAGCACCACCGCGCTGCCACAAGTCATCGCCGCCCGCGTCGCCAGCATCGCCAGACGCACCGGCTCCTCCTCCAACGCATCCGTCACGCCTGCGAGCGAGACCGGATCGATCTCCACCTCGGACTCGGGGATCTCGGCGATCCTCGCGACGGCAGCGCGGAGCAGCGCCGGGGAAAGGGAACGGGCCCGCACCGAGTAGCCGCGGCCACCACGGATCGGGGTGATCTTGACATCGGTCGAGCCGACCAGCGGCGACTGTTGCGGCGGGATCAGGAACGATCCGCTCATGCGCTGACCGGAACCCTGCAGGGCCGGCTCGACCTTGCCGCGTTCACAATGACGTGGAGCCTCGTGGTAGCTGTCCAGCGCGATGGCATGGTCGAGCGTCAGGATACCCGGGGCGGGATGGTAATCGATGTCGATGAGCCGGGCCGCCTCGCGGCAGCAGGTTTCATTGCGACCCACGACGAGGGCGACGGGTTGTCCCCGGTAGTGGACATAATCCTCCGCGAGGAGCGGTTCCCCGGAGAAGTCGTGACCGAGCGAGTTGCGGAAGGGCGGCAGGTCCTGCGCGAAAAGGACGGTCTCGACCCCGGGCACGCCCTTCGCGAGATCTCCGTTGCGTCGCGTGATCGTGGCATGCGGATGCGGGCTCTCCACCACCAGAGCCACGAGGGTGCGGGCGCGCGCCTGCCAGGTAGGGGCGACCGAGGGCTCGCCGCCACCTTCGATCAGTTCAGCGCGCCGACGCCGGAGCCGCTCGCCGAACGTTTCCCGCGTGTCCGGACCCGGGGTGGGCAGGCGGAAAGGGATCTGGCTGGCGGACTCGTCGGGACTCATGCGGCGGATCAAAGCGGCGGCACCTCGTAGAAAGGCTGGTCGAAGGTGGTGAAATCATCGATCGCGGTCAACCCGATCGCGCGGGTGGTCTCGGGACGCGGATGCTGGTGGTAGAACTTTTGAAAGAGCGTGCCGACGAGCTGTTTCAAATAACCCGGATCAACCCGCATCGCCGCCTCCGCGCTGATTTCGACACTGCGGTTGAGGATCGGCAGGGTGTCGATCATCGCCTTTTCGCCCCAGGCTTTTCCGATCAGCGACTCCTCGGCCTCCCTCGCCCGCACCGGCGCGTCCGAGATCCCCGAGTAGGCGATCCAGGCTTTGAGAATGGTGCGGTCGCGCATCTCGATCGCAAAGGCACCGGTCGCGTAAGGTTCGCAACCCGTCCGGCGCGGGCCCACCGTGTAGACATCGCAGAGCCGCGAGGTGAGATCGCGGGTCGCCAGCGCCGCCTCCGTCGATCGCGGGATCACCACCGAGCGGATCAGTTCCCCCGGCAGCAGGATGGTGCGGCCGTGACCCGAATAAAATTGTGAGACCGCCACCTCGCGCTCTCCGTCTCCGTTGATCAGCCGGACCCGGGTGCCCAAGGCAATCAGCAGCGGAGCCAACTGGCCCGAGGCCCAAGCCGTGGCGAGGTAGCCGCCGAGCGTGGCACGATTCCGCAAGGGCCGTGAGGCAAAGCGGCGCAACACTTTGTTGAAAGCCACACACTCGCGCCCGATCACCTCCGCGATCTGCGTCAGGGGTACCGCCGCGCCCACTTCCCAGTGATCCTCGGTCGTCTCCACCGAGCTGAGTTCCTTCACCGCATCGAGCGAGATCCATTCGTGGGCGGCTTCGCGGGCCTCGGTGTGGAGCAGACCGGTGCCGCCCGCAATCAGGACTGCGGCGGGATAATCGCGGATCAATTTCAAAAGCTGGTAGATGTTATCCGGACGAAAGAAGCGGCGCTTCATCCCGTCGACGTAATGGAGGCTGGATCGATCTTCCAGGGTGAAAAGACTCTTCGTGAAGCGGTCGCCGAAGATGTCCTTTTTCCCCGTCCACACCGTGCTCTCCTGGCCGGAGCGCTCCGCGCGCTGCGCCGCCTCCTGCCGGAGCTGTGCGGTCGAGGCGAAAACCTGCACCGCCATCTCGCGGATCGCCGGCACGTTCGCCGTGCGCGTCACGATCGCGTCGAACTGATCGTTCACCTGTCCGCGCCGCCGCAAATCGGGACGGTAGTAACCCTCGAAAGTCAGTGCCACGAGGCTGTCGATCCGCTCCGACGAGCATTCGAAAAGGCCCTCGCGGATCGCGAGATTCACCGGATGATCCGGCTCGGCATTGCGGATCCCGTCGGGAGTCCAGACCTGGCGGTCCGCCAGCATCGGCAGTGAGATCAGGCCCGCATCGACGATGCGAAACCGGTGGCGGTCGCCCTCCAGCGTGCCCAGCACCACCAGGCGCGGCGCCAGCATCGCGTCGTGTTCGGCGAAGTGTGCGAAGCAGGGGTCGAGCCGGGCGAGATAAGCGGCCAGCGAACCCGTGATCGATTCGCGCTCGACCCGGCAGGTCTCGCCATCCAATTCGAAATTGAACCAACTCTGCATTTAGCCCTTCGACCAGCGCCCCGGGGGGATTCCGGGAACGGCATCCTTGCAGGGTCAGAAATTCAACAAAGTGCGCATTTTAACCTCATTTTGCAAAGATGGCACGGTTTTTCCCTGAAAAGCTGAGGGGTGGGTGATCGCGGGATCGTCAAGGGCGGCCCGATCTGGCAAGCTCCAGCCATGTTCCGAAACGCCCGCCTTTTCGTCCTTGCCTGCCTCTCCGCCACCGCCGCTCCGGCCGCGCCGCTTGCTTTCATCAACGGTCACATCGTCACCGTCGACGACCGTTTTTCCATCGCCGAGGCCATGCTCGTCGACGGCGAACGCATCGTGAAGGTCGGCACCAACGCCGCAATCCAAGAGGGTCTGCCCGCCGACACAACCCTCTTTGATCTCCAGGGCGCCACCGTCCTGCCCGGCCTGATCGATTCGCACGTCCACAGCACCGGGGCCGCCGTCTACGAGTTCGATCATGTCATCCCCGACATGGAGACCATCGCCGATGTGCTCGCTTACATTCGTGACCGCGCCACCAAGGTCCCCGAGGGCACCTGGATCGGGCTGAGCCAGGTCTTCATCACCCGCCTCCGCGAGCAGCGTTTCCCGACGAGGGCCGAACTGGACGAAGCCGCGCCGAAACATCCCGTCACCTTTCGCACCGGACCCGATGCCGCGGTCAACTCGCTCGTCCTCTCGCTTTCCGGCATCACCCGCGACACTCCCGAACCCGAGGGTGGCACCGGCCGCATCGAGCGCGACGCACAGGGCGAGCCGACCGGCATCCTCCGCGGCTCCGCCACCGGCTTGATCAAGAGGGGCAATTCCGGGATCAAGAGTCCCGGCAAGGAAGAGCAAACCGCCGCCCTCGCCGAACTGCTCGCCGACTACAACCGCGTCGGTATCACCAGCATCTCCGATCGCAGCGCCAGCGACGGCGGCATCGCCCTCTACTCCGCTCTGCGCGACCAGGGCCAGCTGACCTGCCGCGTCTATCTCTACTACGGCGTCAGCGCCCAGTCCCCCATCGAAGAGGTGCTGCAAAAAATCGACAGCGCCGCCGCCCATCCGCTTCACGCCTACAACAACCAGCTCTGGCTACGCGGCATCAAGATCTTCCTCGACGGCGGCATGCTCACCGGCAGCGCCTACATGAAGCGCCCCTGGGGCGTCAGCGCCGCCTACGGCATCGATGACCCCGAATACCGCGGCATGGTCTATGTCGAACCCGGGAAACTCTACACCATGGCAAAACACGCCCTCGCGAAGGACCTCCAGTTCACCGCCCATTCCGTCGGCGATGGGGCGGTCGAGCGGCTCGTCGACACTTACTCGCGCATCGGGGAGAGTGATTTCCCCGTTAATGAAAAGCGTCCCTGCGTAACCCATTGCAACTTCATGAGCGCCGAGGCCATTGAAAAGATGGCCAAACACGGCATCGTCGCCGATCTCCAACCCGCCTGGCTCTACCTCGATGGACGGACCCTGTTGAAGCAGTTCGGCGAGGAGCGGCTGGAGTTTTTCCAGCCTTACAAGACCCTCGCAGCGAAGGGGGTCATCGCCGGCGGCGGGTCGGACCACATGCAGAAGGTCGGCAGCCTGCGTTCCGTCAATCCCTACAATCCCTTCCTCGGCATGTGGACCACCCTGACAAGACAACCTCGCTGGATGAGCGGTGTCCTCCACGGTGCTCAGATCATCGAGCGCGCCGACGCGATCCGGCTCTACACGATCAACAATGCCTGGCTCACCTTCGAGGAAAAGGAAAAGGGTTCGCTCGAGCCCGGCAAGCTCGCTGACTTCATCGTAATCGACCGCGACCTTCTGAAATGCCCCGTAGACGAGGTGAAGGAGATCACCGTGAAGCAGACCTGGCTCGGCGGAATACAGGTGTTTGCGGCGGAGTGAGGGCACCCCTCCCCTGCCCCGGCACGAAGGACCGTCGCGTCGCTGATCGCGGTGCTTCCCCCTTGCCGACCGGCCCTTCCCGGGCTATCGGACGCGCGCCTTGGAACTTCCCTACGATGCCACTTGGAACACCCTGCTGATCGCCTCGCTCGGCGCGCTCTGTCTCGGGATCTCGAAGACGGGGTTTCCGGGGCTCGCCATCCTCAATGTCCTCATCGTCGCCGAGCTCTTCGGTGCGAAAAACAGCGTCGGCGTGATCCTGCCGATGCTCGTGGTCTGCGACCTCGTCGTCTATCCCCTCTTCCGGAAATACGCTGGATGGAGTCAGGTCTGGCCCCTGGTCCCGGTCACCTGCCTTTCGGTGATCGGGTCCGCCTTCCTGCTCGACTACCTGGATGATGGAACCGCGCGCCGCGTCATCGGCGGAATCATTCTGTTCATGTTAGGCATCCAGTTGATGCGCGAATTCCGGCGCGACTTTCTCGAACACCTTCCCGATTCCCGCATCTTCCGCTGGCTGAGTTGCATCCTCATCGGCGTGGCCACGATGCTCGCGAATGCGGCCGGTCCGGTCTTCTCGCTCTACGCCCTCGTCCACAAGATGAAGAAGGAGGACTTTCTCGGGGTGGGCGCCCGGCTTTTCCTGCTGGTCAATCTTTTCAAGATCCCCTTCCTCGGCAACCTCGACCTGATCAATGCGGAGTCGCTCAAGCTGAACCTGCTCCTGCTGCCCGCCCTCTTCATCGGGATCTTCACCGGAAAAGGCCTGGTGCGTCAGGTGCCGCAACGGATTTTCGAGGTGCTGCTCTACGGCTTTTCCGCGCTGGCGGGAGTGAGGCTGCTCTTCTTCTAAAAGGGGGTCTAGGTGCGAAAATCGGCGCTCTCGCCGCGATCGAGGAAGAAATGATGCTAGACGGAACCGCGAAAAGTTATATAATTTTCATAATTAATAGAATTAGTCGATGAGCTTCCTTTTCACCATGATCGTTTCCACGGTCGCCGGCTACATCGGCTGGTGGATCGGTGAGTTCTTCGGATTTGCCGCCGCACTCATGCTCAGCACGGTCACCAGCGTGATCGGCTACTACTACGGAGTGAAGTGGAACCGCGAATACTTCAGCTGAAGACGCCGGGGATGGGACGTCCCTTGTCGGCGACGGTGAAAGGCCGTTTCTCCGGTGAGAAGACGGGTTGCTCGATCGGGAGTCCGAGGGCGTAGGCGATCGTCGCGTTCAGCGAGGGAATCTCGATCGGCTTGCCCGCGATCTCGCGACCCTCGGGATCGGTCTCGCCGAGGACCTGGCCTCCACACACGCCGCCCCCCGCCATCGCCACGGAGAAAGCCTGCGGATAGTGGTCGCGGCCGACGTTCATGTTGATGTCCGGAGTGCGGCCGAACTCCGTGGCCACGACGACGAGGGTGTCCTCGAGCATGCCGCGGTGATGGAGATCATCGAGCAAGGTCGCGAAGGCGCGGTCGAAGGTGCCGCAGAGATCCGGCATCGTCACGAAATTCGCGCTGTGGGTGTCCCACCCGCCAAGCGAGACCTCGACGAAACGCACTCCGCGCTCGACGAGCCGCCGCGCGAGGAGACAGCCCTGGCCAAAAGGGTCCGACCCGTAGGCCTTGCGCAGCGCCTCGCTCTCCTGGGTCAGGTCAAAGGCGGCGAGGTCCGCGCTTTTCATCATGCGGATTGCCCCGTCGTACATCTCCGCGTAGGCCTTCACCTTGCGGTGGGGGAAAGCTTCGACGAACTCGCGATCGAGATCGGCGGAAAGGGCGAGGCGTTTGGCGAGACGATCCTCCGCGAGCCCTTCGGCGCGCTTCACGTTCTTGATGCCCGTCTCCGGATTGTTGACGAAGAGCGGCTGGTGCACCGCCGGGAAAAAGCCCGCGCCGGGGTGGCGGCTGCCGTTGCCGACGTAGACGTAGTTCGGCAGGGTCGGGTGCCCCGCACCGGGTTGGAAGACGTCGAGCCACGCGCCCATCCCCGGATGCCGGATCGTGCCGCGCGGAGCGTAGCTCGTGTGCATAAAATAGTCGCCCTGCTCGTGCGCGCCCTGGTTCGAGGTCATCGAGCGGATCACCGTGACGTGGTGCATCTGCTTCGCCGAAAGCGGCAGATACTCGCCGACGCGGATCCCGTCGACGCTCGTTGCAATCGGCTTCACCGGACCCGCGACCTTGCCTGCTTCCTTCGGATCCCAGGTGTCGAGATGGCTCTGGCCACCTGCCATGTAGAGATAGATGACCCGCTTCGCCGTAGGTACGTGCGGAGCGACGGGAGGAGCCGGTTCCGCCGCCCGGATCCATTCGGGGAGGAGCCCCACCCCGAGGAGGGATCGGGCGGTGCGGGCGACGAAGGCGCGCCGACCGAGTTCGTCATGTCCGGAAAGAGAGGTCTTTGTCAGGAGGCTCATGACCGTCATCGATTGAAAAGAAACTGCCGTGAATTAACAAGGGCGAAGACGAGATCCTCGATCGAGTTCAACCCCTCCGCCTGCGCCTGACGCCAGGTCGAGAGTTCCGTCGCGGTGGGACGGCGCGAGAGCAGCGTCAGGTAGACCACCTCGGCCTGTTCCTCCGGCGTCTTCGCCCGCGCCAGGCCGAAGCCAAGCTGGGTGCGTTTTGTCAGGATCTGACCAATCAGCGGACTGTTCATCAGGACGAGCGCCTGCGGCATCGTCGCCTCGAGGTTCGCGTTGTCGACGAGATCGCGGTCGCTCTGTCCGAACTCCCGCAGGTAATGACCGCGCGGAGCCGGCGATTCGATATCGGCGGCACGTATCCACTCGCGGGCCTGCTCGCGCCGGTCCTTGAGAAACGCCCCGCGCTCCGCCTCCGGAATGGCGAGCCGCTCCGCCTCCTCGCGGAAAATCTCGTCGCGCGCCTCTGCCGCGGCCGCTTCCTCCGCCTCGATCGTCCCACCGAGTTCGTAGCCCGGCACGTCGATGTAGGGACGATTCTGGCTCGCCTTCTTGAAATCCATCGCCATGCCTCCCGCGGCCGCCGGATCGACCGGAGGTGGGGGCGCTTCCTTCCCCGTGACCCGCGTGTAGAGCCGCGCCACCGCCGGCACCACGAGGTGATCGTTGACCGAAGACCGGGCCTTGTATTCGACCCCGCGGATTTCGTTGTTCAGCTTCTCCGCCCGTTCCTTGTCCTTTGCCTTCGCCGCGGCGGCGTATTCCTCGCGCAGACCCGTGGCACGTTGCGAGATGCTCTGGTAGGCCTTCGACGCCTCCATCGCCCCTTCGAACAACTCCTCCGCCGTCAGCGTGTCGAGCGCGTCGCTCAGTTTGCCGCGATAGATGATGCGATCATGCGTCTCGCGATCGATCCCCCGGTAGCGGGGCAGGTCCGGCGTGTGATGGACCAGCGTCACAAACGAATCCCACATCTGCTCCGCCGTCAGCCGACGCAGGAGCGGTCCGGCAAAAGCGGGAGGCGCCCCTGGCACCCATTCCTCCTTCGCCGTCTCCGCCTGCCAGGCCCGGGTCTGGTAAATCACCCGCTGGAAGGCGCGCAAATCGTAGTCGAGCTCCACCATCAATCCTTCGAGAAAGGCGAGCAGCTCCGGATGCGGGGGCTCCGTCGTGTCGAGGAACTCGTCGACCGGCTCGATCAGACCGACCCCGAAGGCACGCTTCCACATTCGGTTCACGATCACCTTCGTGAAGCGCGGGTTCTCCGGCGAGGTCACCCAGCGCGCGAAGGCGGTGACCCCGTCCACGCCCTCACCGGCCGCCGCCGCCGCGCCGAAGAGCGTCGACGCCGGAACGCGGTCGCCCGGCTTCCCATCCTCGTATTGATAATCGCGCGGCAGCTCCAGTTGCCGTCTCGGCAGCGACTTCACCTTGCTGTAGCGGACGAAGTCGCCGAGATCGTCGAGCGCCTTGCCGACCCAGCGGGCCTGCTCCGACTCCGCCGTGGCCGCGGCCTTTTCCTCCGGAGTTCCCTTCGCGATCAGCGCCTCCCGTTGTCGCATCGCCGCACGGTGCCGGTCCATCGCCCCGTCCATCTCCGCGATCCCCGTGTAATTCGTCTCCTGCGGGTAGGTGAAGGCCGCGAGATGGTAGAAATCCATCTGCGTCCACTTGTCGAAAGGATGATTGTGGCACTGCGCGCATTCGATCCGCGTGCCGAGGAAGATCCGCGAGCTCAGCGCCAGATTGTCCAGCGGCATCCCGATATCGCGCATGTAATAGCCGATCGCCGGATTCTCCCAGACCTTGCCCTGCGCCGATAGCAGCTCGAAGACCAGCTCGTCGTACGGCGCGTTCTCGCGGACCCGCTTCGCGACATGGGCGACGTAGGGTTTTGCCGTCATCTGGCCCTGGGCACCATGCGCCTTCGAATTCAGTCGCAGCAGGTCCGCCCAGAAATGGAAAAAATGCGAGGCATGCGCCTCCGATCCGAGGAGCCGCTCCACGAGCCGGTCGCGTTTGTCCGGAGCCGGATCTCCGAGAAACGCCAAGGCTTCCTCCCGCGTCGGAATCCGACCGGCCAGGTCCAGGTAGAGCCGTCGCAGGATCACCTCGTCACTCGCCGGAGCCGGCGCCGCGATCCCCTGGGCCTTCCAAGATGCCTCGAGGAGCGCGTCGATGCGATCGCCGGGGTTGTCTCCCCGCAAAGCGGGCGCAAACACGAGGCAGATCAGGCAACCGATCCTTCCCCGAAATTCCTTCACTCGTTTCATCGACAAGCCGTTTCACCCGAAGGTTGTCGGAAAAACGAAGCTTTAACAACGACGTGATCCGGGAGGCTTAACAATACTTCTCCAAAATCCCGCGCATCTTCCCTTCACGCGCTTCAATGCTCTCGCAAAGCGCGAACTGCACCCGCGCGCGGTTCAGGTTCTGGGCCTCGTAGTTGATCTTGAAATAGACGTCCCCGGCGAGGTAGTCGGTGAAGAATCGCAGGCCCAGCTCGAAGGCGATGAGCCGAACGGAATCGTAGAGGTATTTCTTGTCGGCGTCGGTGAGGAAGCCCTTAGCCTCCGTGAGGTAACCGCGCACGAGCGCCGAAAAGAGATCCAGATCGAGGAAGACTTCGCTGAGATCGCTTGTTTCCTCTCCGGCCGGATTGCAGCCGCTCCGCACCGCGTCGCCGAAGTCGTAGTGGATCAGCCCGGGCTTCACCGTGTCGAGATCGACGATGGCGGTGCCTTTGCCGGTGAAATCATCGATCATCACGTTGGTGATCTTCGGATCGCCGTGAATGGGACGCAGATTCAACTCTCCACGCGCCTTGGCATCCTCGAGGATGGAGACAAAGGCGCGGCGCTGCTCGACAAACTTCGCCAACCGGCGGGCTTCGGACACGGCGAAGAGGCGCTGCTGCGCCCCTTCGGTCACGATGACGCGATCGTAGTTTTCGAGATAACCCGGGGCGATGTGAAATCCCGGCAAAGTATCGGCGAGTTCTTCGGCGGGAAAGTCGGAGATGATGCGCTGGAAGTAGCCGAGCACCCGTCCGGCCTCGGCGGCGTGTTCCGGCTCGTTGACCTTTTCATAGTTTGTCGAACTGGCGATCATCGAAAGAGCGCGCCAATAGTGCCCCTTCGCATCGACGGCATAATCGCGACCGTCTTTCGCCGGGATGACGCGCGGGAGCTGCCAGATCCGGTCGGCCTGGTCGGCCTCGGCCTCGATGCGCCGATGGGCGTGATCGGTCACCGCCTTCATGTTCGCCATCACCGCGACGGGATCTTTGAAGACCGCCTGGTTGATGCGCTGGAGGATGAACTGCTCCTCGGAAAAGGTTGTCCGGAAAATAACGCGGTAGGTGTCGTTGACGTTGCCCGCCCCGATCGGCTGCAGGGCGACGAGACGACCCGGGATTTCAAATCGATTGGCGACGGATTCCGCGTTCATGGGCGCGGAGATTAGTGGGAAATCCGGGGATGTAAATCCCGAATCCCACCGCGGGCACCTCACGGGTCCAGCAGGGAAGCCGGGTCAAAGGGGAGATCGAGCGTCTTCATCTCATCCACCGCGCCGGGACCTTCGACGGCGATCCAGGCCCGTCCCAGCTCGCGGAGGTGGGCGACGCGGGACGCTTCATTCGAAATCTTTCCAGCCCAGGCCATCGCCGCGGGCGGATCGAGTGCGGACACCACCGTGCTGAAAGCGCGCAGGGCGACATCGGTTTCCGGAGAAGGATCACGCCGGTCGAGCCAGGCCGACGCCGCCACCGGATCCGCATCGAGCCAGCTTTCCATCACCTCCGTCGTCATTTCCAATCGTGCCTCCGGATCCGACGATCCGGCGCCGACCAGCCATTCCGCAGCACCCCGGGGATCGTGGGTCGCCCATCCACGCGCCACGCCCTCCAGAGCCCACCGCGCCCGTCCGGGATCGCTCTGCTCCGTCGCCCACCGGGCCGCCGCCGCGGGATCGAGGCGCGCCCAGTTGCCGCCGATCTCGTCGTAAACCTCCTCGACCTGATCCTCGCGAAGCAGGCTCGCGGCCCAAATCGTGGCGGCCTTCGCGTCGCGGGTGACCCATTGCCGCGCAATGTTTCCCAGCACGCCGCCCTCGAGTTCGATGCCGTCGAGACGGGCGGCAAACTCCGCGGCGCCCGCCGGATCGACCGCCGCCCAGCCATCCGCGAGGCCATCGAGCACCTCGATTCGGAGCGGTGCGTCGAGGGAGCCCGCCCAGGCCGCCGCCTCCTTCGGATCGCGCCGTCCCCAGGCCTCGAGCACTTCCCAGACCGCATCCGTCCTCACCACTCCCTCGGTATTTTCGAGAAACCAAACGCCCGCCGCCGCCGGATCGGTCTCCGCCCAGCCGTCGGCAACTCCATAGAGGGCATCGGCGCGCTGCGAACCATCGAGCTCTTCGACCGCCCACCTCGCCGCCGCCTCGCCATCACGCTCGCCCCAACTCGTGAAGACCGCGGCGAGGTAGGCCTCCTGAAGTTGCGTGCCGCGGATGGTGGCAACCGCGCGAGCGGCAGCCACAGGGTCCTTCGCGGCGGAGACCTCTGCGATTCCCCGGAGCTGGCGCAAGGTCAGCCGGGGATCATCGAGATTGTCGGGAATCCCCAAGGTCGGAACCGGACCATTCCCGGAAAACGTGACCACTCCGTTGGGCAGATCCTGATCAAAGGCAACCGATCCGCGCTGAATCAGCGGCCGCAGCGTCCATCCTGACAAAACGCCCACGAATAGGATGACCAGAGAGCCAGTCCATCGCCTCGGATCGACTTTCATCGGAGAGCCCGGCGGCCGGTCCGCGGACACTATTTGCGTCCGCCGATCTTCATGCCGGTCACGGTTTTCGTCGTCCCGCCCTGCGTCTGCACGCTGGACATCACCAGCGCGGCGGCCCAACCCGAACCCCGCTTCCGGAAGGTTCCCTTGGTGGAGCCGCGATAGAGTCCGAAACCGTCATCCTCATCCCCGGTACCCGAAGCGAGGTAATTGATGCGATTGCCGGCGCCGTTCACTTTGGCCCGCTTGCGGGTCCCCCGGTAGACGGCCACGCCGCTTCCGGGAAATTCCGTCTCTTTCATGCGCATCACCGGCCGGTTCGATTTCACCGGAATCTTCGTCGTTCCCCGCACCGTCGGAGGAGTCACGATCGTCGGCGCATTCATCCCATCGTCGAAGGTCGCGGAGCCGCCCTGCCGGACGAGCTTGTATTTACCGGTGGCTTCGCGAAGCACCCGGCTCGTGTTCACCTGCGCCTCGGCGTTGGTCACGCCGAACTGAATGAGGAACACACCGGCAATCAGAAAAGCCAGCTTCAGGGCGAGGTATCGATGGCAGCATTTCGTTCTCATTGGGTGGTTGGTTGAATTTGGAAGGTCACCTCCGAGCATCCGGAACTTCTCTCCCACAAACAAGCAATTTCCTGTAAAGATTTCACGAGCGCTCCACGGGCAAATCACGCGCTCTTGCCAAGGACCGGCTCTGACAGCATGCTCGCGGGTGCATCGAACGCTCGTCTGGAGTTCCCGCCATCCGCGCTACGCTTTGGCTCTCGCGCTGGGCCTGGCGGCGTTGGCCGGCGCGGGCGCGACCCGGTTGAAGTTCGAAACGAGCCTGCCGTCCCTCTTTCAGGATCGCCAGGGTGGATACGAGCAATTCCGGGACTTCGAGGCGAACTTCGGTTCCGGGGGAAGGGTTTTCATCGTGGCCGCGGGACCGCGACTTTTTGATCCCGCGGCTTTGGAATGGTTGGAGGATTTCGACACGAAACTTTCGGGTCGGCCGGACATCGCGTCGATCGAGAGCATCTTCAGGCTGGAACGCCTCGCACGATCCGGACAATGGTTGCGACCGGAAAAGGTCATCAGAGCGCTGCCCCGGACCGGCGCGGACGGCGAAGCGCTCCGCTCCCTCCTGCTTTCCGATCCGCGGATCGCCGGCAACCTTGTCGCCCGCGATGGCAGGGCAATCTGCCTCGTCGTCGAACCCGGGAGCGACTCCGGAGATGCCCGCTCGATCGCCCGCCTATGTGAAGAGGCCTCGCTGTCCGCACCCGACGGGGTCGAACTCTTCGCCGCCGGCGCCCCGCTGATTTTCGGAGAAACCCAGGACGTGCTCCGGAGGGATGCACCCGTGCTCACGGCTGCCTTTTTAGTGCTTTTGTCAGGGACCTTGCTGGTTCTGTTCCGGGGTCGGGCCGGACTGCTGACTCCGCTCGTGACCGTCGCGCTCGCGGTGGCGGCCACGCTGGGCTTCGCCGGATGGATGAATTTCCTGGTGACCATCGTCCTGCTGCCGGCTTTCGTGCTGGTCGCGGTGATCTCCGCGTCGGAGACGGTCTACCTGGTCTCGGCTTACCACGAGGGCTTGGCGAAAGGATGGAGCAGGTGCCGCGCCGCCGCCGAACTCGGTCCGGCGATGGGCAAAACGCTCTCGATCTCGACCTTCACCTCCGCGGCGGGTTTCGCGACAGTCGCCGTCGCCGCGAACGTCGGCTTGCAACATTTTGCGATCGTCGGGGCCTTCGGCATCATCGCGAATCTGATCCTGACCTCCCTCGCCGCACCCGCGCTGCTTTCTTTGCTGCCCGCCCCCCGTCGGCCGCAGCCGCCTCCATGGCTGCGGCACGTTCGCACGACCCTGGTGCGGTTGCCGCTCCGCTCGAGGAAAGCCGCAGGGTGGATCTTCGCGGCTTTGCTGCTCGGGATCGGGACGGGAGTCTTCCAACTGCGCGTCGAGACTTCTTTCCTTTCCTACCTGGACCGGGACAACAAGCTTGTCCGGAATTTCGAACGGTTCCGGGAACTCTTTGGCGGAGCCTCGCACGACTCGGTGGTGGTCGAGACGCATCGACGCGGTGGCGTCTTCGAAAGCGAAACCCTGGCGGAATTGGAGCGTTTTCGGGAACGTTTGGCGACCCGGGCCGATTTCGTCTACGGACTGCCCGATCTCCTCGACGAGGCGCGTCGGGCCGTGCCTCCAAACCTCGGATCCGATCACGCGGCCGAGTGGATTCCACAGAGTACCCTCCGGCGTTTCGTCGATCACGACGCATCGCGGACCCGTTTCTTGCTCCGCAGCCATGCACCCGGGACCAAGGAGATCCTCTCGCTGGATCGATTCATCCAAGACACGCCCCTCGGAAACTTTCCCGCCGGAACCGAACTCTCCCTCATGAGCACCGGGGCGATGGCGGCAAAAGTGTCCGACCGGATCGTCCGTGAACTGCTCGGCGGACTCGCCATCCTCGCGGTAATCACCGCTGCGATTCTGGGGCTCGCGCTCCGATCGCTCCGGACCGGGCTGGTCGCCCTGATTCCAAACGCCCTGCCCCTGCTCGCGACCTATGGCTGGATGGGCTGGCTCGGGATCGAAATGGGGCTCGGCGTCTTTGCTGTCGGGATCATCGCCTTCGCTGTCTCGGTCAACGATACCATCCACCTGCTGGTCACCTTCCAGCGAAAGCGGGAGCTTTGCCCGACAACGAAGGAGGTGATGAAAGCGGGTCTTCGCGAAGTCAGCGTTCCGGTCATCGTGACCAGTCTCACCCTCGCTGCCGGATTTGCCGCCCTGCTCTTTTCCGGCCTTTCGAACCTGAGGGAAACCGGATTGCTCCTCGCGATCTCATCATTTTCCGCCATGACGGCGGATCTTCTGATCACTCCCCTCCTGGCACCGAAGCGGACCTGATCAGGCGAGCAACTTTTCCACAAGGTGCCCGTGGACGTCGGTAAGCCGGAAATCGCGCCCCTGGTAGCGGAAGGTCAGCTTCGTGTGCTCGATCCCTAACAAATGCAGAAGCGTCGCGTGCAGGTCGTGGATGTGCACCGGATCCTCGACGACATGAAAGCCGAGCTCGTCCGTCGCCCCGAGGGTGATGCCCGGCTTGATCCCTCCACCCGCCATCCACATCGTAAAGGCCTGCGGATGGTGATCGCGGCCGAGGCTGCGGCCCAGTGCGGCGCTGGCCTCGACCATGGGCGTGCGGCCGAATTCGCCACCCCAGACAACGAGGGTGTCCTCGAGGAGTCCGCGCTGTTTCAAATCCATCACCAGCGCGGCGGAGGCCTGATCGACCTGCAGGGCCTGGGCCTTCACGCCATTCTCGACCTGCGAGTGATGGTCCCACCCGGAATGATAGACCTGCACGAAGCGGGTCCCACGCTCGACGAGACGCCGGGCGAGGAGGCACTGGTTCGCGAAAGCGGCCTTCGGATCGCCAGGCTTCGCGCCGTAGAGCGCGATCGTTTCCGGAGATTCGTCGGAGAAATCCATCAGCTCGGGCGCGGCGGACTGCATCCGCCAAGCCATCTCGTAGGCATCGATGCGGGTCTGGATTTCCGGATCGCCGATCACGCCGAGTTCTCGCTCGTTCATCTTGCGGATGAGGTCGAGTGAATCGCGTTGCGCCTTCGAGTCGTAGCCTTTTGGATTCGAGACGTGCAGGATGGGATCGCCCGCGTCGCGGAAGGGAACGCCGGCATGACTGCCGGGGAGGAAACCAGCGCTCCACATCGCCGCCCCGCCGCTGAGACTGCCACCGCTTTTCAAAACGACGAAGGAAGGGAGGTCGTCCGCTTCGGTCCCGATCCCGTAGCTGAGCCACGATCCCATTGCGGGCCGCCCGGGCAGGCCGTGGCCGGTGTTGAGAAAGAGCTGGGCCGGGGCGTGATTGAATTGATCGGTTTTGAGCGACTTCACGATGGCGATGTCATCGACGATTTTCGCGAGGTGCGGGAGCCGGTCGGAGAGTTCGGCACCGCATTGACCATGCTTCGCAAAAGGAAAACAGGGGGCGAGGACGGCGGCATCGGGCTGGATGAAGGCGTAGCGCTGTCCCGCGATGACCGAGGGCGGAATCGGCTTGCCGCCGAGTTCGCGCAGCTTCGGTTTGTTGTCGAAGAGTTCGAGTTGGCTCGGCGCTCCGGCCATGAAAAGAAAGATGACCCGCTTCGCCTTCGCCCCGTGATGGGTGTCGCGCGGTGCGAGCGGATTCGAGACCGCCGCATTCGCCTCGCGGGCGAGGTTCGCGAATCCACCCGCAAAGGCCGAGGCGAGTCCGATACGGCCGAGACCGAGACCGCAGTCGTGGAAGAAATGTCGTCTTGTCAGGGAGCGGAGAGATTCGTTCATGATCAGCCTCGGGTGATGTTCTCGTTCAGGTTCAGAAGGACTCGCGCCACCATCGCCCAGGCGGCGAGCTCGGGGGTGACCGGTCCCTTATCGGCGGAGAGAATCCCATCGGCCTTCAACTCGCCCGCGGCGAGGCGGGCGCGCTGGGCTTCGTAGAAAGCGAGGTATTCCTTCGTCTCCGCCTCGCTTGGTGCTCTTGTCAGGACGCGCCGGAAGAGCGACCCGAGAGGGTCTGGTCCCCCATTCGACCCTGTTGCACGCGCCAATCCTTCGGCGGCCTCGTGGAACATGGGATCGTTCATCACTGTGAGCGCCTGCAACGGCGTGTTGCTGCGGTCGCGGCGCGGCAGGCAGTTTTCTCCGGTGGGACCGTCGAAGGTGAGGTAGGCGGCGAAGGGCGCGGTACGCTTCGAGAAGGTGTAGAGACTGCGGCGATAGCGGTCTTCGCCCTCCGAAGTTTTCCAGGCATCGTTGCCATAGGCGAGCTCGACGACGCTGCCGGGCTGTGGCGGGTAAACACCGGGACCACCCATCTTCGACGAGAGCAATCCGGCCGCGGCGAGGGCGCCGTCGCGCAGCATCTCGCCGGTGAGGCGGAAACGCGGGCCTCGCGCGAGGAGGACATTGTCAGGATCCTTCTCCAGCTGGATCGAGTCGATGCGGCTGTCGCGACGGTAGGCGGCGCTGGTGACGAGGAGACGGTGAAGTTTCTTCACCGACCAACCCTGCTCCACGAGCTCGACCGCGAGCCAGTCGAGCAATTCGGGATGCGAGGGCAGCTCGGACTGGTAGCCGTAGTCGCCCGCGGTGTGGACGATGCCACGTCCGAAGAAGACCTGCCAGGTGCGGTTCACCAGGACGCGCGCCCCGAGCGGATTGCGGTCGCTGACGAGCCACTTCGCGAGGCCGAGGCGGTTCGCCGGGGTGCCCTCGGGGATGGGTTCGAAATAGGCGGGCACTGCGGGCGCGACGGCCTCTTTCGGCGAAAGATACTCGCCGCGGTGATGACGATGGGTCGGGCGCGGGTGGTTGGCGGGACGCTCCTTCATCACCAGCGTGGTCGGCGGATCGGGGAGACGCTTGCGGAGTTTCGCGATCTGGTCCTGCAGCGCCTTGTGGGCGGGATCGATCCTGACAAAGGCACGACGCAGGGTGGCGTCGTCGCTCTCGTGGAGATCGGGTGTGCCCGAGGGCAGGGCCACGACCGTGCCATCGGCCGTCGTCGCGGAGAGTCGGAATTTGCCAAGACCGGCGACGAAATGCCGTTCGAAAAGCAGGGTCAGGTCGAGCGTTTTTGCCCCGACGAGTGGCTTGGCGAGATTCAGGACGAGGGCATGGGCCTCGCCCTCGCGCGTCGCGGTGGACCAGCCGGTGGAGCCGTCGCCATCGTAGAGGTTTTCGCCCTTCGCCTCACCGGATCCGATCGAGATTTTTCCGAAACTGAAACTGGCACCAGAGAAGGCGAGTTTCTCCCCGCCTGCGGAGGCGGAAACCTCGCTGAGGAAGAAGTCGCCTTTCCGCCCCTCGTAATAGGCCGCTCCGGGACCGTTCTCGGGCAGCCGCGGGTCGGGCAGGGCCTCGAGCCGCAGGGCCGTGACCGCCTTCCCGGCGAGCGGCGCGAGATCGAGGGTGACGTCGTAGACATCGCGTTTGGTGAAGTCGCCGCTGGCGTAGATCGCTCCATCTTTCTCGATCTCGAGGAGCGGCAGGTTCGCTTTTGCCTTCAGCGGCGGCAGGATCTTCCACGGAGCGGACTTGGCACGGAGATCGGCGAGCCAGGCCTGGTATTTTGCCTCATCCAACGTCGCGGCGGCCTTGGTTTCGAGGGCTGCGATCCGCAACTCCACCTCCTGACGCTGTTTTGTCAGGGCGGCGTCGACGATTTCGATCTCGGGTTCGTCGGCGTTGTTGAGCAAAGCAAAGAGCGCGTAGAAATCGGTGTGGGTGATGGGATCGAACTTGTGGGTGTGGCACTGCGCGCAGCCGGTCGTGAGTCCCATCCAGACCGACCCAGTCGTGCCGACCCGGTCGATCATGGCGAGGTAGCGGAACTCGAGCGGATCGATCCCGCCTTCCTCGTTCAGCATCGTGTTGCGATGGAATCCGGTGGCGATGAGTTGGTCGGTGGTCGGATTCGGCAAAAGATCACCGGCAAGTTGCTCGATTGTGAACTGATCGTAGGGCAGATCGGCATTGAAGGCCCGCACGACCCAGTCGCGGTAGGGCCAGATCGAACGGGGCCGGTCCTTCTCGTAGCCGTTCGTATCCGAGTAACGCGCGAGGTCGAGCCAGTCGCGGGCCCAGCGTTCGCCGTAGGCGGGCGAGGCGAGGAAACGATCGACGAGCGCGCCCCAGGCCGCTTCGGGGTCTTTCGCGTGTTCGGCGAGGAAGACATCGGTCTCCGCGATCGTCGGCGGCAGGCCGCGCAGGTCGTAGGAAAGGCGGCGGATGAGGGTATGCGGATCAGCCGGGCCATTCAGCGGCAGGTCTTTTCCGGCGCGCTTCGCATCGAGGAAACGATCGACGGGATGATCGGACCCGCTCTCGCCTTTCGCGGGCACCTCGTGACGTGACGGTTTGATGAAGGACCAATGCTCCTCGTACTTCGCGCCCTCGTCGATCCATCGTTTCATCAGGGCGACTTCCTCCGGTGAAAAGCGCGGTTTGTTCGCCTTCGGCGGCGGCATGACCTCGTCGGGGTCTTCGCTGATGATGCGGGCGATCAGTTCACTCGCGGCGGAGGCGCCGGGCTTGATGGCCTGATAGCCACCGAGATCACGGGTGGCGGCGGAGAAGGTGTGCAGCCCGAGGTCGGCTTCCTGCATCTCCTCGTCGAAGCCGTGGCATTTGAAACAGCGATCGCTGAGGAGCGGGCGGATGTCGCGCTGGAAATCCACCTCCTCGGCGGCGAGGCCGGAAACGAGGACTGCGGACAAGGCGCAGAGCCGGGCGAGTTTTTGGCGCATGATCAAAGGTGGACCCGCCGCCGCGGTCTGTCGCCGGGCGGAAAAGCGTCATATTTTTTCAGTAAGAACGGGTCAAGCCCGCACCGTCCAGTCCATCGACCGGTAGCCGTAGTCGAAGCTCCCATCCGGGCGGCATTCGATCACCCCGAAACCCTCGGGATTCCCATAGACGGGTCCTTTCCACCACATCCCGCAGACCGCTCCGCCCTGGATGTAGCGGGTTTTTCCGATCTCGATTTTCTCAAGGACGTGGCCATGTCCGGAAAGGACGAGCTTCACGTTGTGCGTCTCGAGCAGCTTGCGGAACTCGAAGACATTCGCGACGAGCGCCTTGCCATCGAGAGCGAAGGACGGGCCTTTGATGACCTGGTGCCAGACTGAATAGAAGGGAATGTGTGTGACGAGGACCACGGGAGTATCCTTGCCCGCCTTCTCGAGATCGGCCTGAAGCCAGGCGAGTTGGTCATCGTCGATGCGACCCTCGTAATCGCCCGTCGTGCTGTTCCTTCCGATCGAATCGAGCAGCACGAAATGCCAGCCGCCGTGGTCGAAGCTGCGATAGGTTTTCCCTTCGCCGTAGCGGTCCGCGAAGAGCTTTTTCCCGTAGTCCTGATGCCCCGGATCGACGACGGCCTTCGAGGACCAGCCGACCACATCGTGATTCCCGATGGTGTGGTAGGTCGGCAATTCAAGAGTCTTCAGTCCTTCATCAAAGAGGGTCCACTCGAGCTTGGCCCGATCGATCCCGACCTCGAGCGCGTCCATGATCAGATCGCCACCGGTGATGAGAAAATCGGCTCTCGTCGCGGGTGCGGCCGCCACCACATTCATTTTCGCGACGCATTGTTTCCAGCCATCGCTGCCTCCGCGCTCGGGCTGCACGTGGATGTCGGTGGCGAAGAGGAAACGGAATGGTTTGGCGGCGTTATCCTCAGCGATCGAAGGAAGCGCGGCGAGACCGGAAGCACCGGCGGCGAGGTGGAATAGGGAGCGGCGGTTCATCCTTGGGTGTTCTCAACCCACAGAATCTAGCAATGCTTTTGAAAGTGCGTCAATCTTGAGCACGCGACCTACTACGTGAAGAACATTCAACTGTTGCGATTCACTCTTGATGACAGACTCGGCGTCGGTAGGATGAGACGCAATAAGTGTATCATTGTAACCGGTTGTCCATCTGCCCACTCACACTAGCCAACTCGCCTCCGATGCCTGCGGAACACCCCAGAGTTTTCATTTCTTACAGTCATGATTGCGATTCGCATCGCGAACGGGTGCTTGGCCTTTCCGAACGCCTCCGGAGCGACGGATTCGAGACGATGATCGATCGCTACGTCGAAGGAACTCCCCCTCAGGGCTGGCCCAGGTGGATGCTCAATCAAATCGATTGGGCTGACTTCATCCTGCTCATCTGCACGCAAACCTACTACGCTCGTTTTCGAGGTCACGCGGATCCGACAGTGGGAAAGGGCGTCGACTGGGAAGGAGCCGTCGTTACCAATGAACTTTACGACCAAAAATCTGTCACAATGCGGTTCGTGCCTACTCTTTTCGATTCGGGTGATGCAAGGTTTGTCCCCGAGCCACTTCGTGGCTTCACCCATCACCTGTTGATTTCCGACCAAGCGTACACTTCCCTGACCGACTACTTGGCGAACGCCGCAGGCATTTCTCCCGCGCCTCTCGGACCTGCACCAAGCCGACAACGTCCAACTGGCAAGCCACTCGATTTCCACCTTCCCTCGCCCACAACGTCTGCAAACTCTGCAAGCTTCAGACCAACTCCGGACTTGTCGGCTGTTCCTGCCCCTGGGGGCACAATGTCCGCTGATGACAGGTTTTACATCGAACGCAGCGCGGATCGCAGTGCCAAGACGGCCGCAAACCGTCGTTGCGAAACGATTGTGATCCGAGGACCGCGACAATTCGGCAAGAGCAGCTTGTTGGCGCATTATGTTGCCCAATGCCGAGCCGCAGGTAAGCAAGTCGCTTCAGTGGACTTCTCCGGATTTGAGGAGGGCATCGTCTCCGACTACAGTCGTTTTCTCACGACTCTTGCGATACATCTCGCACGACGCCTTCGCCAACCGCCCCCCGTTGGCGAACTTCGCACCCAAAACGAGTTTCTGACCTTCCTCGAGACTTCATTGCTCCCAGCCCTTGCCGGTCCCCTCGTGTTCGCGTTCGACGAAACCGACCGAATCATGCGCCAGGACTACGCGCAGGATTTCTTCTCCATGATCCGAATGTGGCACAACGATCGCGCCGATCCCAGTCTCGAATGGCACAAGGTCGGACTCGCTCTCGCTTCATCATCCGAGCCGAAACTCTTCATCAAGGACGCGTTGCGATCTCCGTTCAACGTCGGACTGCGGCTCCCAATCGACCTCTTCAGCCTTGCAGAGGCGGAAGAGCTCAACGCGCGCTACGGTTCTCCCCTCTCCGCTGCCGAATGCGCACGCCTGCACCGGCTGGTCGGGGGGCATCCATTCCTAAGCCAGGACGCCTACTACAAACTCTTCGGTCCCGACCCACTGCCATTTCCCCATCTCGAAGCGCAGGCCGCCAAGGATGACGGCCCCTTCGGCGAGCACCTCCGTGCCATGCTCTCGAACCTTCAAGAGACCGACGGACTGCTTTACGCCCTTCAGCAAGTGATCCGCGACGGCTCGGTGCCGCGCCAGGACGATTATTACCGCCTGGACGGTGCCGGGCTGGTCCAGCGGGAGAACAATCGCATCGTTCCGACCACCCAGATTTACGCCGATTTTTTCCGCAAATGAGCGAACACGAAGTAGCATTCGAACTTCAGGTAGGCGGCACGGTGCCGCTTGAAACAGGTGCCTATGTCGTCCGACATTCCGACAAAGAATTGCTTAGCGCCGTCCGAGAGGGCGAATACTGCAACGTTCTCTGCCCGCGCCAGATGGGGAAGACCAGCACAATCTTTCGCATCCGGGCGGAATTGCGAAAGGAAACCGGCTGGCGCTTGGCGCTGATCGATATTGCAGGTTGTCTCGGAACACCGGCGAGCGACGTGGATTGGTTTCTCGGCCTCCTCGGAGAAATCAACAAGCAATTCGCGCTTGGCATAGACGTGAAAGCCTGGTGGGGAACACGTCCCGAACCCACCGCCAACCAGAAGCTTCTCGCTTTCTTCCGAGAGGAAACCATCGGCCGCCATTCCACGGATCAATTTGTCGTCTTTCTCGACGAGATCGACCACACGCTCAATCTTCCCTACACCGACGATTTCTTCCTGGCGATCCGATCGCTTTATAATGACCGTGCCTCGGAACCCAACCTCAGGCGATTAACCTTTTGTCTTGTCGGCGTCTTCACTCCCAACGAACTCGTCAAGCAGCAGCGCACCACCACCTACAATATCGGCCAGACTTTTGAACTCCAGGACTTTGATTTGGAACGCGACGACCTTTCTCCCCTAACCCGTGTGTTGTCAGCGGATCCAGCGCAAGGCCGAACGCTGCTCGATGCTGTACTTGCATGGACCGGGGGGCAGCCTTACCTGACCGCCAGCGCCTGCAAGAAGGTGGCGGCGACGGGGGCGACCACAGAGGAAGAGGTGAATCGCACTATCGAAGAAGCGTTCCTCTCTCGAGTAAAACCGCTCGAGGCCAGCGACGGCACGCATTTTGAAAACATCGCCCGTTTCCTCGGCCAGCGGGTTTTCGCGCAACTGGAGACCGTGCAATTATACCGGAAGATTTTAAAGGGCGGCGAGGAGCTAGATCGGCCGACGCCGCCTGTCTTGGCTCTCAAGTTGTCAGGTTTGGTGAAGACCGATCGTCAGGCGCGGCTCGCCATTCGAAATCGGATCTATCGGCAGCGCTTCGACCGCAAGTGGACCGCCACCGTCGTTCCTCTGGGGGATCGCTGGGCACGGAGAGCCGTCGCGGGACTCACTGCACTCGTGGTGTTGCTTGTGTCACTCGGATATTTTTGGATTTATCCGGCTGCCATCGCAGCGGATTTGGCGGGACTAACGGACGACTACAAAGAAGCCAAGAGGAAGTGGTCGCAATTGCGCGAGATTCCTTTTTGGATGCGGAAGGCGGATGAAGGATGGGCAGACTACCAAGTCCGCCGCTCAACTCGGGCAGCCAGAGTACATGACCGGGATGCGGCCTTGCTCTGGCGGTTACGTGCGGTGGAAGCGGCTGTTCGAGACATCGATCGACGGGCTGTGCAAAGCTTGGCACTCGCTGATTATCCCGCACTTAAACGAACGTTCCGCCAGGCGGGTGGTGTCAGCGCCGTGGCCTTCAGCCCCGGCGGTAATGTCGCAATCACAGGCTCAAGCAACGGCACTGCTCGCCTCTGGGATACCCGATCAAGCTTGCCCATCGGAGAGCCTCTCCAGCATAAGGAAAAAGTCGCAGCCGTGGCCTTTAGTCCAGACGGAAATACTGTTATCACAGGCTCATACGACGGCAGCGCGAGGCTCTGGGATGCCCGTTCCGGCTCGCCCGTCGGAGAGCCTCTCCAGCACAAAAACTGGGTCACAGCTGTGGTCTTCAGCCCCGGAGGTGACACCGTGCTCACCGGCTCGCTGGACGGCACCGCTCGGTTATGGGATGCCCGTTCTAGCTCGCCCGTCGGTGGGCCGCTCCAACACAAAGCCAGTGTCACAGCCGTAGCTTTCAGCGCTGACGGAAAAACTGTCATCACTGGCTCGGACGACGGCACTTCCCGGCTCTGGGATTCCCGCTCCGGCTTGCCGGTTGGAGTGCCGCTCCAGCACAAACAAAGGGTCACAGATGTGGTCTTCAGCCCCGGAGGTGACACCGTGCTCACCGGCTCGGAAGACGGCACCGCCCGGCTCTGGGATGCCCGCTCCGGCTTGCCGGTTGGAGTGCCGCTCCATCACCAGGAGTCGGTCCGAGCCGTGGCCTTCAGCGCCCTCGGAGAAGCGGTGATTACGTGCTCGGACGACGGCACCGCCCGACTCTGGGACGCACGTTCCGGATTACCCATCGGAGAGCCGCTCCAGCACCAGGATTCCGTTTTTGACGCGGCCTTCAGCCCGGGCGGAAAGATCGTTGTCACCGGCTCCCGCGATGCCACAGCCCGGCTCTGGGACGCCCGTTCTGGCTTGCCAATTGGACCACCGCTCCATCACCAGGAGTCGGTCCTAGCCGTGGCCTTCAGCCCCGACGGAAACACAGTTCTCACCAGCTCGAACGACGGCACCGCCAGGCTCTGGAAACTACGCTCCAGTTCCCTCGACGGAAAACCACTCGAGCCCAGGGGATGGGTCCAAGCCGTGGCCTTCAGCCCCGGCGGTAATGTCGTAATCACAGGCTCAAGCAACGGCACTGCTCGCCTCTGGGATACCCGATCAAGCTTGCCCATCGGAGAGCCTCTCCAGCATAAGGAAAAAGTCGCAGCCGTGGCCTTTAGTCCAGATGGAAATACCGTTATCACAGGCTCATACGACGGCAGCGCGAGGCTCTGGGATGCCCGTTCCGGCTCGCCCGTCGGAGAGCCTCTCCAGCACAAAAACAGGGTCACAGCTGTGGTCTTCAGCCCCGGAGGTGACACCGTGCTCACCGGCTCGCTGGACGGCACCGCTCGGTTATGGGATGCCCGTTCCGGGACACCCATCGGAGAACCCCTCCGGCACTGGGACGGGGTCACGACCGTGGCCTTCAGCCCTAGAGGCGATACGGTGCTCACCGGCTCGCTAGACGGCATCGCCCAGCTCTGGGACGCCAAATCCGGCTTGCCCGTCAGAAGGACGCTCCGGCACGAGGCCGGGGTCATAGCCGTGGCTTTCAGCCCCGGCGGCGAGACAATTGTCACCAGTTCAATGAACGCCACCGCCCGACTCTGGAAAGCCCGCTCCGGCTTACCCTTCGGAGAGCCGCTCCAGTTCAACGGGCCTGTTGCGGCCATTACCTTCAGCCCCAGCGGCGATACTGTGCTCACGGGCTCCCTAAATGGTACCGCCCAGCTCTGGGACGCCCGATCCGGCTCGCCCGTCGGAGAGCCTATACAGCACAAACAATCGGTCTTGGGCGTGGCCTTCAGCCCCGATGCCAGAATTTTCATCACAGTCACCCTTGGGTGGCTGCACGAATTCGCATTCGATGGGAATGAAGCAACTCTTGTGTCTTCGTTCTACCTGGGCACAATGATTTCCGATGCCTTTCGCTTTGACGATCCAAAAGGACACCAACTCACTGTGCTAACCACCGCAGGTCAGGCCAGCCTCCGCAAAATCGCAATCGATTTTTCCAACTTCGAACCTCTTCCGGGAGAACCAGCGGCGCTTATCGAGGATTTGGAACAGCGCCTCGGCATGAAAATCGACGATCAGGGCCGTCTCATGACCACCGCGGGCGATGAGTGGATCGAAGGAGTTGGCATTCGTCAGATCTCGCACGAGCCAAAACGTCCCAGCATCCGAAATCCCGATTCAGTGATGTTCAATGAGACCGATCTTGAGAATTGACCACCTCGACATTTTGGAACTGATTTGACGCCTCGATTCTTCAAATCCCATATCCCACCATCACATCCGCGATCTCGGGACGGATGAGGTCTTCGAGGCTGGTCTCGCGGAGCTTGCGGTTGGTGGCGTCGCCAGCTTCGGAGAGGCAGCGGAGGATGCCGCGGGCCCCGGGGAACTCCGGGTAGCCTTTTTCTTCGAGGAACTGGATCAATTCTCCGTCGACGGTCTCAACGATCTCCGCCACGCTGATGCGTCGGCTCTCGCGCCCGAGCCGGTAGCCGCCGCCCACACCGCGTTTGCTGTAAAGAAGACCGGCGCGCTTCAGCACGAGCAAAATCTGTTCGAGGAACTTGATGGGAACCCTGCCCGCCTCGGCCAATTCCTGCGCCTGCAGCGTCCGGTCGGGCGGCAGGGTGGCGAGAATGCTCATCGCCCGCAGGGCGTAATCGGCCTTTTTGGAGATTTGCATGGAATCACGGCGGATAATTGAAGAGATCGCTCAAAACGGGCAGGGATACGTCTTCCCGGCCTCGTAGCGACGCATGAATCGCTCTCAATATTTTCGCCTGGATGTTTTTCGTGACATGCCGGCCTTTGCGGGCTTTCTGGACCTGCTTGTGGGTGAGTTGGTCCGGGCTGGCTGCGACCAGGTCGTGGTTCTCCAGCCCGAGCCGGGCGAGCAGGTCATCGAGAGGCTGGGGGCCGTGGTTCCGGTCGTCGGAGCTTTCGTTTTCGGGGTCCATCGGGCGGGGTGCTGCAAGTTGCGCCTTGTTTTCGCGCGGGACCTCCGCTAAGCGTTTCCTCCCCCTATGACAACCCGGATTTTGCTCTCCACCACCAGCTACCAGGACACCCCCGGTCCCCACCATGCCCTGCTCGAATCCCAGGGTTTTGAGATCGTCCGCGCCCGCGGTCCCCTGCCCGAATCCGCGATGCTGGAACTCGGCGGCGAGTTCGACGCCTTCCTCTGCGGCGACGACGCCATCACCCGCGAAGTGATCGACCATTACCTGCCCCGCCTCAAGGTGATCAGCAAATACGGAATCGGCCTCGACAAGATCGACGTGGCCTATGCGACCCTGAAAACGCTGCCGGTTCTGAACACCCCGGGAGTGAACCACACAACCGTGGCCGAGCACACCTTCGGCTTGCTCCTCGGCCTCACGAAAAAGATCCAGGAAAACGCGGTGGATGTGGCTGCCGGCAAATGGGTGGCCGGATGGAAAAAGCCGGTGGGCCACGAGATCCTCGGCAGCACCATGGGCATCATCGGCCTCGGCCGCATCGGCAAGGAAGTCGCGACCCGGGCCAAGGCCTTCGGGATGTCCGTGATCGCTTTCGATCCCTATTTCGACGAGGCCTTCGGCGCCGAACACGGCGTGAAGCGTTGCGCCTCGATGGACGAGGTTCTGCTCGAGGCGAACGTCGTCAGCCTGCACTGTTTCCTGGATGAAAACACCCGTGGCATGATCAACCGTGAGAAGATCGCGGAGATGAAGGACGGCGTGATCGTGCTGAACTGCGCCCGCGGCGAGCTGGTCGAGACCGCCGACATCCGCGAGGCCCTCGACAGCGGCAAAGTGGGCGGCTACGGCGCCGACGTCCTCGACGAGGAGCCTCCCCGCGCCGACCATCCCCTTTTCACCGCCCCGAACTGCATCATCACCAGCCACATCGCCTCGCGCACCTACGAGAGCGTGGAGCGGCAGGCGATGAGGGCGACGAACAACCTGATCCATTTCCTCAAGGGCGACCCGGATTTCATCCAAGCGAACAAGTTTTGAACCTTTTCCACGACGACCATGCCACTCACCATCAAACCCGCCTCTGAAGTCACCTTTGATTGCATCTCGCTCGGCGAGGTGATGCTCCGCCTCGATCCGGGCGAGGGCCGCATCCACACCGCCCGCCAGTTCGCGGCCTGGGAAGGCGGCGGCGAATACAACGTGACCCGCGGACTGCGCCGCTGCTTCGGCCTGCGTGCGGCCGTGGTGACCGCCTTTGCCGACAACCCGGTGGGCCGCCTGATCGAGGATTTCATCCTGCAGGGCGGGGTCGACACCCGCTTCATTCATTGGAAAAAATATGACGGAATCGGCCGCGATGTCCGCAACGGGCTGAACTTCACCGAGCGGGGGTTCGGCATCCGCGGCGCCGTCGGCTGCCCCGACCGGGCCAATACCGCCGCGAGCCAGATGAAACCCGGCGACTTTGATTGGGACGAGATTTTTGGGAAGCTCGGCTCGCGCTGGTTCCACACCGGCGGCATTTTCGCGGCGCTCAGCGAGACGACCGCCGAGCTCACGATCGAGGCCTGCAAGGCCGCCCAGAAGCACGGCACCATCGTCAGTTACGACCTGAACTACCGTCCCTCGCTCTGGAGCTCCATCGGTGGACTCGCCAAGGCCCAGGAGGTCAACCGCGAGATCGCCAAATACGTCGATGTGATGATCGGCAACGAGGAGGATTTCACCGCGTCGCTCGGCTTCGAGGTCGAGGGCGTCGATGAGAACGTCCGCGGCATCGATGTGACGAACTTCAAAAAGATGATCGAAACCGCGGTGAAGGAGTTCCCGAACTTCAAGGCCACCGCCACGACCCTGCGCGAGGTCCACACCGCGACGGTCAACGACTGGGGCGCGATCTGCTGGCACGATGGAAGGTTCTACGAGTCGAACGCCTACCCGAACCTCGAGATCATGGACCGCGTTGGCGGCGGCGACAGTTTTGCCTCGGGTCTGGTCTATGGCTTCCTCGAGTCGAACGATCCGGAGAAAGCCGTGCAGTATGGCGCGGCCCATGGAGCCCTCGCGATGACGACTCCCGGCGACACGACGATGGCCTCGCTGGCCGAGGTCAAGAAAGTCGTCGGCGGCGGTGGCGCCCGGGTGGTGCGCTGAGCGACCGGTCTCTCAGGCCGAGGGCGATATTTCCGCGAGCACATCGCGGATTCCTTCCTTTTCGCTGTCGATGAGGGTTTCATCCTTCGCGAGCAATTCGCGGAGGATCTCGACGACCCGGGGATGGCGCTCGGCGTTGGCGATGAGCGATCCGAACGCGAAGGTCGGCAGACTCTTGTAGAGCGGCACGTATCCCTCGGGGACATCGACTCCCTGCGGCTTGTCGGTAGCGTCCTTGAAGCGGAAACAGGTCACGATGCGCCGGATCGCGGTGTCGGATCCGGTCGCGTAAAAGAATCCCCAGAGCATGTCGGCGGTGCCTTCCTTGTCGAGGGGCATCTCCAGGATCTTTTTCGTCTCGAGTTTTTGCTCGTCATAGGCTTTTCCGAAGGTTTCCCGCATCAAGGCATCGGCCTCAGCCGTTCGGGAAAAAAGCATCGCCGTGTGGAAGACCTGCATCTGGGCGGGACTGAGTCCGCCGAGATTCCCATACCATTCCTTCAATCGATCGGGATTCTGCCGGATCACCTGACTGAGAAACGCGATCAAGGCCGGCTTGGCGTGGTCGCTTTCGAGGGTGCCATCCTCGGCCCAATCTTTCATCTGCTCGACGAGCCGATCGGGCTCCGGGTTCTGGTAATAGAACTCGAGCCAATCGGGCTCCTCCTCCTGGGTCACCCCCGCCACAGGGGCGAGAAGGAAGAGGAGGAGCAGGAGTCGGATCAAAATCGGGGCTTTCATTTCAGAAAACGAAGCACAGATTGGCCGCCCCTGACGAGCAGATTCGGCGATTTTCCGCTTGAATCTCCCGTGGAACGCGTAAATTCCCCCCCTCCCACCATGGCAAAACAAAGCTGGATCACCCGAAATGCACGCAAAGCTCGCACCGTCGCGAAGTACGCGAAGCTGCGCGCAAAGCTCAAGACGGAAAAAGACTACGACGGTCTGACCATGCTTCCCCGTGATGCCAGCCCGACCCGTCTCGTCAATCGTTGCGAGGTGACCGGTCGTCGTCGTGGTTACCTCCGCCGTTTCCGCATGTCTCGGATCACGTTCCGGGAAATGGCTTCGCAAGGGCTCATCCCCGGCGTGACCAAGTCGAGCTGGTAAGCTCAGGCTTTTTTGGGCGGCTGGTTGAGGTTTTCTCCTTCCCCCCGGCATTTGAATTCCCGGCCTTTTCGGGCGAGAGTGTCATCATGCCTCTCTACGAATACATCTCCGCCGATCCGGAGAAAGGCTGCCGGTCCTGCCGCAAGGGATTCGAGCTGCGTCGCCCGCTCGACCGGCCTCCTCTTGAGGTCTGCCCGCTCTGCAAGAACCCGGTGAAGAAGCTGCTCTCCCGAGGCGTCAACAGCCCGAAGATCGCCAAACCGCTCTCGGTCAGCGACGCGAAAAAAGCGGGTTTCACGGTGCTCGAGAAACGCGACCAGGGCACCTACGAGAAGCTCTGATCGCGTGTGCTCCCGTCCCTCACGGTGCTGCCGCGGCCTTTGGCACGAGGATGAGCTGACCGTTTTCGATCTTCATGTCCTCGAGCTTGTCGAAAAAGGTGGTCGCCGAGGGATCGTTCTTCTTCATTTCATCGAGCAGGTTCTGGCTGCGGAAGCCTTCCATGAAAGGTGCCGGTACCGGCGCCCCGTTGACGGCGAGATCCTCGATGTAAATGGCCGGCCGCCCCGCCACCATCCCGAGGGAAACGCCAACCTCGCCGTTGAAGAATTTTCCACCGAGCGTTTTCTTGAAGAAACCTTCGGGCAGCGGCAGTGAATCAAAGTCGACGCTGACCTGACTGCGCAACTTGTCGTCCGCGATGTCCACCCGGAGCATCCCCGAAGATTGGGCGAACTGGGGATGATTGAACAGGAGCAGGTTGATCTCCTCGGCGGTCAGCGCCAAGGGCACAGGGGTGCCGCCCTCCTTCAGCCCCGCCTGAAAGGCATCATACTTCGCCGACGCCGCGGCGATGGCCTCGGGAGAGGCCTGCGGAGCCTCCACGGGCACCGACTGGACCGAAGTGTATTTTTCCACCATTCCGGAGACGTAGTTTTTCACCCCGACGACGGCGACGATGATGAGGGCCACGCAGGCAATCAAGGCGATCAGGCATCCCATAACGCAACCCAGCCCGGACTTCTTGCCGGATGCGGGCGGCGCTTGATAAGGAGCCTGCTGATAGGGCTGCTGGGGTGAGGGCGGGAGTGGCGGAGGCGCGTCGTTCATGGTGGAAAGTTACGAGTCAGAGCATTTTTCCGATTCCCCGGCAAATCAAGCGGGCAAATCACGTGGAATGATCAATTCCATCAATCGACCGCTTTCCCATTCGATCTGACCCCAGTGGTCGAGATCCAACTCGAAACGCGCCACGGCGAGAGTCGGAAAATCACCAACGCCACCTTCGGCGGCGAGACGGTTCACGGTTTCGTGCATGCCGGGATTATGCCCGAACAGGAAGGCGGTGTCTTTGGACTCATCGAGCCCCTGGATCTGTTTGAGGATCACTTTGTCGGAGGCGAGATAGAGATCGGGGACGAGCCGGATGATCGCGGGATCGAGACCAAGTCCACTGGTGATCGCCTCCGCCGTGGTGCGGGCCCGGACCGCCGTGCTGGAGAGGACTACCCCAGGCACCACACCGCGCTCGGCCAGGGCGCGCGCCATCCGCGGGCAGTCGCGCAGGCCGCGGTCGTTGAGGGGACGATCGTGGTCGGAGAGGCCGGCATGGTCCCAGTCGGACTTGGCGTGGCGGATCAGGAGCAGTTGTTTCATTTCGAGGAGCGGGATAGCGCGACATCCATCAGGGCCGTGATCGACTTGCCCGTCTGCGCCATTTCCGCCACCTTGACAGAAGGTCTCCCGCTGACCAACCTAGAACTTCCCGAAAATGAAAAACCTCTGCGCCGCCACGATTTTCCTGCTCACTCCCTGCCTCCACGCCGAAAACTGGCCGAACTGGCGCGGGCCCCTTTTCAACGGTTCTTCCGCGGAGACGGGATTCCCGGCGGTGTTCTCCAAGAGCGACGGCGTGGCTTGGAAAGCCCAACTCCCCGGCGAAGGAGCCTCGACCCCGGTGGTGTGGGAGGATTCCGTCTTCCTGACCTCGGTCGACCATGCCGCCAACACGGTGGTCGCCCTGTGCCTGAGCGCGAAAAGCGGCAAAATCCGATGGTTGCAGACACTGTCGAAGGAGGCCCGCATCGACGAGCGCAGCACCTACGCGGGCAGCTCCGCGGTGACGGATGGCAAAACGGTGTGGTTTTTCAGCGGCGACGGCGATCTGGCTGCCTACGATTTCGAAGGCAAGCAACTCTGGCACCGCAACATCGAGGAGGACTACGGCGACTTCGCTTTCCAGTGGACCTTCTCGAGCTCACCCCAGCTCTACGACGGGCGCCTTTACCTCCAGGTGCTGCAGCGCGACGTGCCGGTCAACGGACGCGGCAAGACGGGAGGTCCGATCGACTCCTACCTGCTCGCCCTCGATCCCGCCACCGGGAAGACGCTTTGGCAACACGTCCGGCCGAACGAGGCCGTGCAAGAGTCAAAGGAGGCCTTTTCCACTCCGATACCGATCCTCCACGACGGGCGCCCCGAGATCGTGATCTCCGGCGGTGACTGCCTGACCGGCCACGACCCGGCCACGGGTCAGGAACTGTGGCGCTGGGGCACCTACAATCCCGAGAAGATCGGCCACTGGCGCCTCGTCCCCTCCCCGGTCTACGGGGCCGGAACGATCGCCATCAGCGCTCCCAAGGGCGCGCCTGTCTATGGCATCGCCGCAGGCGGCAACGGCAACCTGCTCGGCACCGCGAAACGCTGGGTCACGGAAGGCAAGGAAGCCACCACCGACGTGCCGACCCCCCTCTTCTACGACGGCTACTTTTACATCCTCAACGACCGCAACAAGTACCTCACCTGCCTGCACCCGGTTTCCGGGAACGTGATCTGGAGCAAGGCGATCGACGCGAAGGTGAAGCTCGAGGCCTCCCCGACCGGAGTCGATGGCAAGATCTACCTGATCAGCCATCTCGGCGAAGTTTTCGTTTACAGTGCCGGTCCCGAGGGGGGCGAGGTGCTCAATGCCACGACCTTCGGAGAAACCCAAAGCGTGAACATCCGCGCCTCCATCGTCCCGGCGAACGGCACGCTCTTCATCCGCACCGACGACCAGCTTTACGCGGTGCGAAAGTAAGCCACGCTTTTGTCGCGCATGCGAAGCATCGAGGTCTCGTCGGTGTAGGTCTCGAGCCCGGTGAGTTCCACCCAGGCGAGGTCGTGCGACTCCTCCGACACGGTGTAGTCCGCTCCGCTCCGGTCTTGGAAGAGAAAGCGGATGTCGTAGTGGAAATGCTCCGGGTCCTCTCCACGGGAGGGGATCGCGTGGATGTCGAGATCGAAAATGCCGTCATGGACCGGCTTGAGATCGGTCAGTCCGGTCTCTTCGACGGCTTCCCGCTGGGCCACGGCGAGCACGTCGGGATCGCCATCGGCATGCCCGCCGGGCTGGAACCAGCGGTTGAGCTTGCGGTGGTGGGTGAGGAGCACCCGGGTGGCAGCGCTATCGACGATCCAGGCTGATCCCGTGACGTGGCCCTCGGCGAGCGAGCGCTCGAAGCAATCCGGACACCGGTTCACGAAGTCCCGGAAGCGCCCGATCGTTTCCGCTTCATCGGGATGGAGCGTCGCGTAAGGATCGAGCAGGTCGAGGAGGGTTCGTCGATGCATGGGGCGCGGCGATACCACCGATTTCCCTCCGCGTCCAGCTTGCTGCGCGCTGGCAGATCCGCCGCAGGCCGTTTAGCGTGAGGCCATGTCCTGCTGTTGTGAAAAGAAACCGGAGCCACCCGTTCCCAACGAACCCGCCGCCTGTTGCGGAGGCGGAGGAGAAAAAAAGCGGGACTGGTTGCTGCTCGGCTCCTGCCTGGTCATTGCGATCGCCTCGCTCACCCATCTCGCCGCCCCCGCCGCTCTCGACCGTCTGCCGTTCGCCGCCGCCTTCTGCCATGCGGTTGCCGAACTGCTCCGCCTGATGTGGTGGGGAACCCTCGTCGGCATCGTTGCGATCGCCCTGCTCCAGTATGTGCCACGACGCCGCATCGAGCAATGGCTCGGCGGCACCAGCAGCTTGGGGGGCCTGCTCCGCGCGGTTGCTGCCGGACTCTTTTTCGACGTGTGCAGCCACGGCATCCTCCTCGTCTCGATGCAGCTCTACCGGAAAGGGCTCAGCATTGGTCAGACCATGGCTTTCCTCGTCGCGAGCCCTTGGAATTCCTTCTCCACCACCTTCGTGCTTTTCGCCCTCATCGGGGTGAAATGGACGGTGCTTTTCATCGGCGGTTCGATTGTGATCGCCCTCGCCACCGGCGCGATCTTCCATCTCCTCGAGAAACGCGGCATCGTTCCGCCGAATCCCTACCGCGAAGCATTCGCCAAGGAACAACTGACCGAGCCCGGCTTTCTCGAGCAGGTCGCCCCCCTCCTCCGACGCCCCGCGGGCTGGGTCGCCATCCTCAAAGGTGGCCTGGTCGAATCCCGCATGGTGCTACGCTGGATGTTCTTCGGCGTCATCCTCGCAGCTGTTCTCCGGGTGGCGCTGACCCCGGAGGTTTTCTCCGATTGGTTCGGACCAACCCTCGCCGGCCTTGGCCTCACCTTGGTCGCCGCGACGGTGATCGAGGTCTGCTCCGAAGGCTCCAGCCCGATCGCCGGCGACTTGCTAAACCGGGCCGGCGCTCCCGGCAACGGCTTCGCCTTCCTCATGGCGGGAGCCGCGACCGATTACACCGAGATCCTCGCCCTGCGCGAGACGACCCGCTCGTGGAAAACCGCGTTTCTCCTCCCCGCCGCCACCGTGCCCCAGGTGGTTCTGTTAGGGTGGCTGATGAACCACTTCGCCGCGGCTACTTGAAATAACGCTTCAGCACCGCCTGCTCGCCTGGCAGCAGGGACTGCCGCGAGACCGCGTCGCCTCCGGTCCCCGCGCTGCTGATCGCACCGGCACTGGCGGGCGCCGCGGCGGACTCGTCGAGGTCCCGTTCCGTCTCGCCAAGACCGAGCACTTCGCCCAGGGTCGCGCGGGAGAGGTCCTCGTTCTTAAGCCGCTCGGGATTGGAGGTCCCGAGATCGGCCTCTTTTTCGCCGAATTGAAGCGGCGCATCACCCCGTCCACGATTGACACCGCCCTTGCCGGGACCATCGCCCTGCCCTTCACCCATGCCGGGCTCACCCGCCATCATTTCCTCGCCGAGACCCGGCAATCCCTCCATCGAGCCGAGGGCACCCTGGGCTTGGCCGAGTTGCTTCTGCAACTGCTGCAACTGCTCGGGGCTCAAACTGCCGGTCGTTTCCTTGCCGAGCTGCGAGGGATCGATCCCGGCGAGTTGTTTCATCAATTCCTCGCTCACGCCCATCCCGCTCTTCTGCAAACCATCGAGGGCTTCTTCAAATTCGCGGACCAACTGCTCGCGCGCCGCGTCGCTCATCTCCGCACCGAAGGATTGCAGGGAGTTCATGGCACGCTCCAGTTTGGTCAATTCATTGGAAATCTCGCGCAACTCGGTGCCGAGCGATTCGCGCAAGGTGTCGGTGGCCTCCAGGCTGGAATGGCTGAACCAGTCCTCCTCGGGACGCTGACGCAGTTCCTCGATCTTGCTGTCGAACTCCTCGATCTTTTCCTCTGCGACCAGCTCTTCTTCCTTCAGCTTTTCGAGCCAATCCTCCATCTGCTCCCAGGCACCGGGCTCGACCTTCGGCATTGCGACGGCAGGCCCACGCTCTGGCAGAGGCATCCACCAGGCGAGAGCGAGCAAGGCAAACGCCGCGAAAGCCGGCAAAAGGGCTCGCACCGCATTCCAGCGGAAACCCGCTTGTTTCCAATCCGACTCCGGCAGCTCCGGCCAGAGCCCCTGCCCCACCGCGGCCGCGGAGAGCCGATTGTGCAGGGAAAGGCGGTCGTCGAGACGGACAAGACCCGTCTGCGAATTCACAAAGCGGTGCCGCACCAGCAGCCACGAGCCAAGGGCCATCAGCGGGATCACCGCGAGCAGGCAGATGAGAGTCGTCGTCCCGCTGACGAAACCGGGATGCGTTGTCCTCAGGATCAAAAGCACGAGGGCCGCCCCGGCGAAGCCTAACATCAGGAGGAGATTGAAACGCTCCAGCCACCACGCGAAATTCAGGCGACCGGCCAAGGAAGCCGCGCGATGCTGCCAGATCCGGGCAAGCTGTTCCTGATTCATCGAGTCCGAAGATAGGCGGGAGCGAGGCGGACGTCACGAAAGATTCCTTCGACGACGCCAAGATTTGGCGCAAAAGGTATCAAATGAACTCCCGCCCCCTTGCCGCGCTGCTCCTGCTGGTTTCGTTCCTTTCCTTCGCCCAAGACCGAGAGTTTCAGGAAAGCAGCTTTCGATGGAATCCGGAGTTGTCTCCGACCGGCCCGGTGGTGGTCTCCGTGAACCTCGGCAACCAAACCGCTGCCGTGTTCCGGAATGGCATCGAGATCGGCAGTTGCCTCGTCAGCACCGGTCGCCCGGGATACGAAACACCGACGGGCGTCTTTCACATCCTGCAAAAAGACGCCGACCACCACTCCGCGACCTACGACAACGCCTCGATGCCTTTCACCGAGCGGCTCACCTGGGGTGGCGTGGCCCTCCACGCCGGCGGCTTGCCGGGCTTCCCATCGTCCCATGGATGCATTCACCTGCCTTACGAGTTTGCGAAGCGGCTCTTTTCCATCACCGATCTCGGTGGCACGGTGATCATCAGCAAAGACGCCCCCGGCATTGCCCTCTCCGCCGGTCACCGGATTGAATTTGCCGGCGAAGGCGAGGCAGGTTTCGACTGGAGCCCGCATGATTCACCGGCGGGTCCGGTCTCGATCCTGTTCAGTTCGAAGGATAAAACCCTGCTCATCCTCCGCAACGGAGTCGAGATCGGAAAGGGTGCCGCGGACGTCCAGGCCTTCGCCGAAAAGCCGCACGGCACCTACGCCTATGTTTGCGCAGGGTGGGACCGCGATGCCAAAAGCGGAGACCCTCATTTCACCTGGCACCAGATCGGCGGTCCCGCGAACAGCCACGAGATCAAGGCCTTCTCGCACATCAAGACCGACACCAATCTGAAACACATCCTCGAGGCGGTCGTGCATCCGGGGGCCAACCTCGTCATCACGAACGAATCGATCAGCGAGACGACGCGGACCCAGCCGGGCTTCCAGATCCTTTCGACCGCACTTGCCGCCAAGTGATCCCGGGAATGCGGGCGTGCTTGTCTTGAATTCCCCGGCGAAAGAGCGCAGTCTCGGAGGCATGAGCTTCCGCCTCCTCCTCTTCGCCGGCCTCACCTCGATCACGATTCCCGCGGGCTCGGCTGCCGATCGTCCGAACGTGGTCTGGATCGTCTCCGAAGACAATTCGAAGCACTACCTGAAGCTCTTCGATCCTGCCGGTGCCGAAACCCCGCACATCGAGCGCCTCGCCGCCAAGGGACTGCGCTTCACCCGGGCCTTCTCCAATGCCCCGGTCTGCTCGGTCGCCCGCACCACGCTTGCGACCGGCTGCTACGCCCCCAGGATCGGCACCAACAACCACCGCCGCCTCGAGCCGGCCCATCTGCCGCAGGGCATGCGCCTTTTCCCCGCCTCCCTGCGCGAAGCGGGCTACTACACCAGCAACAACTCGAAGGAAGACTACAACACCGCGAAGGACCCGGGTGTGTGGGACGATTCGTCGAAGAACGCGAGCTGGCGCAACCGCCCCGATCCCGCGCAGCCTTTCTTCCACATGCAGAGCCATCCCGAGTCGCATGAGAGCAGCCTGCATTTTGACGCGAAGCTCGTCGAGACCGAACCAACGCGCCACGACCTGGCCGCGGTGACGCTGCCGCCCTATTTTCCCGACACCCCCCTCTTCCGCTACACCTTCGCCCGCTACCTCGACCGCATCCAGATCATCGATGGCATCGTCGGCGAGACCGTGGCGAAGCTGGAGGAAGACGGACTGCTCGAGGACACCTTCATCTTCTACTTCGGTGACCACGGCGGGGTGCTGCCACGAGGCAAAGGCTATCTCTACGAATCAGGCCTGCACGTTCCGCTCGTCGTCCGGATCCCGGAAAAGTGGCGCCACCTCGTGCCCTTCGATCGCGGCGCCGATGTCACGGGATTTGTCAGTTTCATCGACTTCGCGCCCACCGTGCTGAAGCTCGCCGGAGTCGAAGTGCCTGCGTCGATGGATGGCAAAGCCTTTCTCGGTGAAGGCGTCGGTGCCGACGAGGTGAACGGCCGCGATACCGCACTCGGTTCCGCCGACCGCTTCGACGAAAAGATCGACATGGTCCGCTCGCTGCGGGTTGGAGATTGGAAGTATGTCAGGAACTACCAGCCTTATCAACCCGACGGACTCCAGAACAACTACCGTTACCAGATGGCGGCCTACCGCGAATGGCGCGACCTTTACCGCGAAGGAAAACTCGGCTCGGATCAGCGCGCCTTCTTCGAAGCCAAAGCCCCCGAGGCGCTTTACGATCTCGCCGCCGATCCCCACGAAACGCGCAATCTGGCCGGTGAACCGGCGCAGAAGGAGCGCCTCAATGCGATGCGGGCGGACTTGCGCAACCGGCTCAAGGCCATGCCCGATCTCGGTTTCCTGCCCGAGAGTGTGCTCATCGCCGAAGCGCTCGCCGACCCGGTTGCCTGGGGACAGGAACATCGGGAGCAGATCGCCTCGCTCATCGACGCCGCCGATCTGATGCTCGCCCCGCTGCCGACGAAGGAGGCCGCGCTGCGGGGACTTTTTGAATCCGGTGATCCACTCAAGCAGTACTGGGCTGCCACCGTCGCCTCCGCCTTCGGCGAGGAGGCCGTCGAGCTCGCTCCCCTCGCTTCAAAACTGCTCGACGCACCGCAGTCCTACGTGCGGGTCCGCGCGATCGAATTTCTCGGACTGATCGGCAAGGCGGACCCGCGCAGCACCCTCACCACGATCGTCAACGAGAGCGACTCGAACGTCGAACAACTCATCGCCCTGCAGAGCGCGGCCCTTTTTCACGACCATGCGCCGCTCGCGTACCCTTTCGATGCTGCCGGCTTCAAAACCCTGCCCGCCGGGAGCGAAGCGGCGCGTCGGATCGCATGGTTCCGAGGCGATTGGCTGAATCCGGCAGCACCGAAGCAAGGGAAGAGGCAACCCTGACCCTCACAGCACCGAAAAATCGGCGAGTGCGAGGTAGACGATCACCACGACGGCCACCAACGCGAAACCCACCGGCTTCGCCCAGCGCCACGGCGTCAGATCCACGTCGCCGCTGTGATGATGCTCCCAGTCCTTGGGCAGCGGTTGCACCTTGCTCATCACGAATTGGAAAAGCATCAACACGAGGAAGACGATGCCGATGAAGTGGAAATCATGGATGCTACCGGCGATCTTCGTGAACGGCGGCACGAAATAGCCGAGGATCAGGATGACGCAGCCCGCCACCAGGGAGATGTTCGCCGCGAGCGCCCCGCCGCGTTTGAAGAGGAATCCGGCGAGCACCACGGAGAAGATGGGGATGAAATAAAGCGCGTTCATCTTCTGGAGGTAACCGAAGAGGCTGTCCTGCCCCGCGAGCAGCGGTGCCACCACCATCGAAAAGATCGCCACCACGGTGCCGACAATCTTGCCGTTGTTGATCACCTTCGCCTCATCGACCTGACCGTGGCGGAAGAGTTGCTTGTAGACGCCCAGCGAGAAAAGCGTCGCCGTCGAATTCAGGGCCGAGTTGAACGAGCTCAGAATCGCCCCGACCATCACGGCGGCGAAGAAACCAGTCAGCCACTTCGGCAGCACGTTGCTCACGAGTGTGCCGTAGGCGTGGTCGGGCTTGAAGCCTTCCTGCGAGCCATAGAGGTGGAAGGCAATCACACCCGGCAGCACCAGCACGAGCGGAGCCAACACCTTGAAGATCCCGGCGATGAGCACGCCGCGCTGGCCCTCGGCCAGGTTCGTGGCGCCGAAGGTGCGCTGGATGATCTGCTGGTTCGTCGTCCAGTAGAACAAGTTCAGCAGCAGCACGCCAGTGAACAGGGTCGAGAACGGCACCGAAGAGTCTTTGGTCCCAAGCGAATTGAACTTCTCCGGATGCGCCGCCTTGATTTCGGCCAGCGAAGCGAGCGGCCCTCCATCGCCGACCGCGTTGAGCGCGAACCACACGATCATGACCGACCCGACCAGCAGGCCGAATCCATTGAGCGTGTCCGAGACCGCGACAGACCGCAGTCCCCCGAAGATCGCGTAGATCGACCCGACAACACCGATGAACCAGACCGTGACCCAGAGCAAAGTCGTCTCGTTCTGAATGCCGGTCAGGGTTTTCAGATCGAGGATCCCCATCAGGCCCGTCGCTCCCGAGTAGAGGATGATGGGCAGCAGGATCACCGCATAGGCGAGGATGAAGATGACGGTCGTGATGGTGCGGGTCGCGGGATTGAAACGCTTTTCGAGGAATTCGGGAATCGTGGCGATGCCGCTGCGCAGGTATTTCGGCAGGAAATACAGCGCCATGATCACCAACGACGCCCCGGCGATGACCTCCCAGGCCATCACGCAGATGCCGTCCTTGAAGGCCGCGCCGTTCAAGCCCACAAGCTGTTCGGTCGAGAGATTCGTTAGCAGCAGCGAACCGGCGATGTAGCCCCCGGTCAGGGTGCGTCCTGCGAGGAAGTATCCGGTCGAGGTGCCATGATCATCCTTGCGCGTCAGGATCCAGGTGAGCACGCCGACGAGGGCGGTGAAGAAAAGAAAGGTCAGGATCGTCATGGGTCAGGGGTCGCTGGGATCACTCGGCGGAAAACGCGTGGACCATCTTGTGACGGTAAGTCTCGCCAGGGCGCAGGACGGATGACGGTGCCTTCGGATTATTGGGGGCGTCGGGATAGTTCTCGGTCTCGAGACAAAGGGCGGTGCGGTGTTGATACGTGACCCCGCCTTTCCCAGTCGAGGTCCCGTCGAGGAAATTGCCCCCGTAGAACTGCACGGCCGGCTGGTCGGTCGAGAGGGTCATGACGCGACCGCTGCCCGGATGCCGCACCGTCGCCGCCTTGACGAGTTCACCCTCTTTCGTGCCGTTCAAGACCCAGGCGTGGTCGTAACCGCCCCCGAGCTTCAGGGCCTCGTAATCCGCCTCGACCCGCTCGCCGATGACATGTGGTTTCGTGAAATCCATCGGCGTACCGGCCACAGGTGCGAGTTCACCCGTAGGGATCAAACCCGCGTTCGTCGCGAGGTAATGGTCGGCGTAGAGGGTCAGCGCATGGTCGTTGATCGATTGCGTCGGATCGCCGCTGAGGTTCCAATAACTGTGGTGCACGATGTTCAGCACCGTCGGCGCGGTGGTCGTGGCCTCGGCCTCCCAGACGAGTTCATTCTCGTCGGTCAGCGTGCAGGTGACCGTGACGGTGAGCTCGCCGGGATATCCCTCCTCGCCGTCGGGACTGATGTAGCGCAGCTTCACGGCACTTGCATCCTTCACCACCTCACCCTTCCAGAGCTTCATTGAAAAGCCCTCCTTGCCCCCGTGGAGCGCGCAGGGAATGCCGCCCGGATCGTTGTTGGTGGCGAGGGTGTATTCCTTCCCATCGAGGGAGAATTTCCCATGGGCGATGCGGTTGCCGAAGCGCCCCACCGTCGCACCAAAGTAGGAGGTGTTGCCCAGCCAACCCTCGAGCGTGTCGTAGCCGTGGGTGATGTCGGCAAACTTGCCGTCCTTGTCGGCCACTTTCAGCGAAACAAGGATCGCGCCGAATTCGGTCACCCGGGCCTCCATGCCTGAGGGGTTTGTCAGGGTGTAGAGTTTCACCTCGCGCCCGTCGGGCATCTTTCCGTAGATCGATTCGGTGACGCCGCCGGAGGCGGAGGAGGAATGCAGGGCGGTCATCAGGAAGCAAAAGGAAAAAAGCGGCAGTCTTCTCATGGGGTTTCGGCCGATTCAACAGCAAAGACCTTTGCCCCGTCAACGGCGGAAGTGATGAAAGAAGCCGGTTTCCGGCCATAACGAGCTTCGTAGGCCGCCACCAGCCGATCCTGGAACCCTTCGGCCTGCCCGGCCCGCACCAGCGAGATGATGGATCCTCCGAAGCCGCCACCTGTCATGCGCGACCCGACCTGGCCCTCTGCCTCGCCCAATCCGTACGCGGCATCGACGAGGTGGTCGAGCTCCGCGCAGCTCACCTCAAAGTCATCGCGCAGAGAATCGTGTCCCTCCCGAAGCAGTCGCCCCAGCGTGTCATGATCGCCGCTTTTCAGTGCCTCCACGAAGTCGAGGACCCGCTGCATTTCTCCGACGACATGGCGGGCGCGGCGATGCAAGACCTCACCCAGCCTGCCGGCAGCCGCTTCGACCTCGACCGGAGTCACCTCGCGAAACGAGGTTTGACCGAGGATCGCGAGGGCCTCCTCACACTGCTCGCGTCTTTGACGATAGGCACCGTCGGCGAGGGCGTGTTTCACCCCCGAGTTCGTCACGACGATCGCGAGATCCCGGGGCACCGGCACCTGCGCGAACTCGAGGCTGAGGCAATCGATCAACAAGACCCGCCCCTCTCGACAGGCCCCGACCGCGAACTGATCCATGATCCCACAGGGCACGCCGGCATACTCGTGCTCGGCCCGCTGGCAAAGGAGGGCGCGCTCGCGGACCTCTTTTCCCGCTCCGGTAAAAGCTTCGACCACCAGGGCCGTCGCCGTCTCGCAGGCCGCACTGCTGCTCAGGCCCGCGCCCGTCGGCAGATCGGCATGGACGACGGCGCGGAAGGCAGGCACGGTGAAACCTTCGGCCTCGTATCGCACGATAACTCCCAGGAGATAATTGAGCCAATGTTCCGCCTTCGATTCGCGTCGTTCCAATTGATCGCGGCCAAAGCGGACCGGCTCTCCGAAACCCGCGCCGAGCGGCACGATCTCGAACACACCGTCGGCCGCGAGATCGGCTTCGATCACGAGGTGGCGATCAATCGCGACCGGCAGGACCAGTCCGCCGAGGTAGTCGATGTGCTCGCCGATCAGGTTGACCCGGCCCGGAGCCGCCGCGGCGACTGCCGGACGGACACCACCGTAATGTTTCTCGAATTCACCCGTGCGGATCATCGTTTCAGTTTAAAAACACGCCACCCGCATGGCAATGCCGTGGTTCCGCTTTCGAAAGGTGCATTTCGAGCTTACCCTTCGCGGTTCCCACCCCCATGCCCGTGAAGCCGGACAAACGAAGCCGCTGGAAATCGCTGCGCAAGCCCCGCGAGCCCGAGCCCGTGCCGGAGACTCCGGTCGAGGACGGGGCTGCCGCCATGGAGGCACCCGAGCCGCCCCCGACCGCGGTCCTGCTGGCCCACACGGTCACTTCGACAACCCGGCTGATCCGGGAGACCCTTGAGCAATTCACCAGCGCCCAGGTTTTTTCCACCCCGGATCCTTTGCGGGCATTCGAGCTGGCTCTGCAACGCCGTTACGCCCTCTTCATCATTTCGATCCAGGTGGGCGACCTGAGCGGACCGATGCTCTACGAATTGATCGCGAAAGCCTATGCCTCCGAGCGGGGACCGCGGCTGGTCGCTCCCGGGGTGGTTTTTGTCCGGGAAAAGGATGATCCCCGGCTGCCCGACTCGCTCAGCGGTGACGTGCGGGTGAAGGCGCTGCTCACGAAGCCCATCCGGATCGAGCGTCTCCTCCAATGCGTCTCAGGTGTCCTCGAGGTGCGCGATCCCACGACGCGGTCGTGACTCTCGACTCAACGCCGCCGTAAACCCGCGAAGATCGCCTCGGCGCCGTCGCCTTTCGTGCGATAGACGAAGTCCATCAGTTCACCGAGCCGCCCCTGCGGGAAACCCTCGCCCTTCATCACAAACCAGTGGAGGTACTCGTAGGGCAGCGTGTGGATCAGGGCATGCTTGTAACGGCCGAAAGGCATGCGATAAACGGCGAGATCGGCGAAGTATTCCGCGAGGTCGCGCCGCATCGCCTCGGACGGGTCGAACTCCTCCCTGCCTTCGCTCATGCGGTCGCAACATAAGAATTCCACGGCCGTCTTGGCAATCCCGGACTTGGCAATTTGGAGGGCTGGTCTAGGCTAGGCCCGTGATCCTCGACTGGCTCCAACCCCTCCTCCCCCAGATCGACCTCCCCATCGCCGCGACCTACGCGATCCTGATCGCGGTGGTGGTTGCCTTCTTTCGCGAATGGGCTCCCCCTGATCTCGTCGCCCTCAGCGCCCTTGGTCTGCTCCTGCTTTTCGGCATCCTGCCCCTCTCCGACCATCGCCACCTCGATGGCAGTGTCGAGCGCGGCCTGCTCAGCGTCTTTTCGAATGGAGCGCCCATCACCGTGGCCTGCATGTTCATCCTCAGCGCGGGATTGGAGCGCACCGGCGTGATCGAGACGATGGGCCGGTTTTTCACCCGCATCGCCGGTCCAGGCGAGCTCCGCACCCTGCTCGTGATGATGACGATGGTCGCCCTCCTCTCGGCCTTCGTGAATAATACGCCCATCGTCGTCGTCTTCCTGCCCATCGTGCTCGCCCATGCCCGCACCACGAATCTCAAGGCTTCGAAGCTGCTCATCCCGCTCTCCTTCGCCTCCATCCTCGGCGGCACCTGCACCCTCACCGGAACCTCGACCACCCTCATCGTCGATGGCATCGCCCAGACCTACGGGCAAAAGGCCTTCGGCATGTTCGAGGTGACTCCGCTCGGCCTCATCTACGCCGCCGTCGGGTTCGCCTACATCGCCCTGATCGGGCGAAAACTGTTGCCGAAACGCAGCTCGCTCTCCGAGCTGATCGACCCCGACATCAACCGCGAGGTCCTCACCCAGTTCCAGGTCGAGCCGGGATCGCCACTGGTGGGAAAAACCCTCGTCGAGAGCCTGCTGAAAACCTATCCCCGCGCCCGCGTCCTCGAAGTGCGGCGGCGCGGCCGGGCGCTCGATGTGCCGCTCGACGAGCTCGTCATCTTTGAGAAGGACAAGCTGCTGCTCATCCTCCACGGCCAGGCCTTCAAGGAACTCCGCAACGATCCCGGTGTCAGCTTCGAAGGACAAAACGAACTCAGTCTCACCAGCGTCGAGACGCGCGAGCTGAAGCTGCTCGAAGGCATCATCGGCCCGCGCTCCGAGCTCGTCGGCAAGACCCTGAAGGAGATCGGTTTCCGCCGTCACTACGGCATCAACGTCCTCGCGATCCACCGCCAGGGGGTCAACCTGCAGGACGCGCTCAACACCGTCCGCCTCGCCTTCGGCGACACGCTCTTCATGGAGGGCGAGCCCGATGCCTTTCGCCGGCTCCAGGCACAAAAGGATTTCGTGAGCCTCTCCGAGACCACCGCCGCCACCATCGACCGTGGCAAGGTCAGGCTCGGACTGGGGATCGTGCTCGCCTTCGTGATCGGCGCGACCACTGGCCTCATGCCCATCCCGGCGCTCGCGATGCTCGCGGCCCTGGCCATGATCCTGACCCGTTGCGTCACCGGAGAACAGGCCTACGCCTCGATCCAGTGGAGCATTGTCTTCCTCATCTTCGGCATGCTCGGTCTCGGCCTCGCGATGGAGCAGACCGGCGCGGCCGCCCATCTGGTCGACGGCATCATGAAGCTCTGCGGCGATTTCTCGCCCTTCGTCATCCTTGCCGTGGTCTACCTGCTGAGTTCCACCCTCACCGAACTGATCAGCAACAACGCCGTCGCCGCCCTGCTCACGCCCATCGTCATCGGCATCGCGCGCAAGATCGAGTATGCCGGCGAGATCGGCGTCGATCCACGTCCTTTCATCGTCGCCCTCATCTTCGGCTGTAGCGCCAGCTTCGCCACCCCGATCGGCTACCAGACCAACACCTATGTCTACGGCGCGGGCGGCTACCGCTTCAACGACTTCCCCCGTATCGGAGTGCCATTGAACCTAATCCTCTGGATCATCGCTTCGCTCCTGATCCCGGTCTTCTGGCCCTTCCGCTGACCCAAGAGGGTTGACTCGACGACCAGACCCTGTTGCCTCATGCTCGACAAACCATCCCTGCAAGAGTTGATCGACCTCCTCGACGAACGGCTCCGCGTCATCGGCGACGCGGAATGGCGCGGACGCGATCCCGAAGGTCAACTCGCCGCCCTCGTCAGCGTTTCGGAAGCCATCACCACCTTTCACCTCCAAAACCGCGCGGCGATCCCGCCGCGGCTGAACCATTTTCTTGAAAACTGGAGCCTCGAAAAAGCCCGCGACTGGGCCGCGGCCGAGCTTTCCAAACCTTAACCCGGCACCAGTTTGCCGCTGACGTGGCCCTCGTTGAGGTCGACCCGCTCGGGGCGACCCTTGTGCATGTAAATCACTTCAGTGTGGTCCAGCCCTAACAAAGCCATGATGGATGCGTGGATGTCGTGGACGTGCAGTTTGTCCTCGACCGCATAGAGGCCGAGTTCATCGGTCGCGCCGATGGTCTGGCCGCCCTGCACCCCACCGCCCGCCATCCACATGGTGAAGCCGGTCGGGTTGTGGTCGCGTCCGTCGCCCTTTTCACTCATCGGGGTACGTCCGAATTCGCCGCCCCAGATCACGAGGGTGTCCTCGAGCAGGCCGCGCTGCTTCAGGTCGAGGATCAGTCCGGCGATGGGCTGGTCGACGTTGTTGCAGAGGCGGCTGTGGTTCTCCTCCATCTTCGAATGGCTGTCCCACTTGCTGCCGGCACCGTGGTAGAGCTGGATGAAGCGCACCCCGCGCTCGATGAGCCGGCGGGCCATCAGACACTGGCGGCCGTAGACTTCGGTCTCCTTGTTGTCGAGGCCGTAGAGTTTCTTGATGTGCTCGGGCTCGCTGTCGAGATCGATCGCCTCGGGCGCGGCGGCCTGCATGCGGAACGCCAGCTCGTAGCTGCGGATGCGTGCCTCGAGATCGGTGTTGGACGAGCGTGCCTTGAAGTGGCCGCGGTTGAGGTCCTCGAGGAAGCCGAGCTTGCGCTGCTGGCGATCATCGGTGACACCGGAGGGATTGTTCAGGTTCTTGATCGGCTCGGTGCCGTTCTCGAGCAACGCGCCCTGATGGACCGCGGGGATGAAACCCGAACCCCACATCCGCGCGCCGTTCACGATCATCGAATTCGAATCCTTGATCACCACGAAACCCGGCAGGTTCTCGTTTTCCGTGCCGAGACCGTAGGAGATCCAAGACCCCAGCGAGGGTCGTCCGCCGAAGACCGAGCCCGTGTTCATCTGGCAGACCCCGCCGGCGTGGTTGATGCCGTCGGAGACGCACGAGCGGATTACGCAGAGTTCGTCGGCGATCCGGGAATGGTTCGGCAGCCAATCAGAGATCCACAGGCCGCTTTCGCCGTGCTGCGCCCATTGGCGTTTGCTCTCGAGCAGTGGCGAATTGACCTCGCCCATCGCGGTGACGGGGCGCTCGAAGCTGTCGGGCAGGGTTTGGCCCGCGAGTTTGTTGAGGAGCGGCTTCGGATCGAAGAGGTCAAGGTGGCTCGGACCGCCCTCCATGAACAGCCAGATCACGTTTTTGGCCCGACCCAGTTTCTGAGGGATCTTCGCCGCGACCGGATTCGGAAAACCACTGCTGCCGATCAGGTTTTGACCGGTCAAGGCGGACAGGGCGACCGCACCGAAACCGGCTCCGGCCCGGCTCAGGAACTCGCGGCGGCTCGACGGATGATCAATGCGATGGCAAAAGGACATGGGAAGTTGGGAGACAGAATTCAGGAGCTAGGAGCTAGGAACTAAAAAGCGAAATGGCTAACGGCTAATAGCTCAATGCAGATAGAGGAACTCGTTCGAGTTGAGCAGGGCGTGGCAGAAGTCGGTGACGGCACCGAGCAGTTTCGGTGAGACTCCGCTGGGGACGGCTTCCTTCGAGTTCCGCACCCACGTGGTGCCGGGCGCGGGCGTCTCGCCATCGTTGCCGGCGAAGGTCCAGTCGACGATGCGACGCGCCTCGGGCAAAAGCGACTCGGCGTCGGCGCGCTGCGGAGAGACGAGGAGTTGCTCGCGCTTGAGAGCCCCCTCGCTGATGCTGAGACGGGCCATCTGACCATCCCAATGGTGCCCGCCCAGGGCGCGACCGCCGAGCAAGGTCGCGACGCCTTCCTTCACCGACAATCCACCGACGATCTGGTGCTGCACCGTCTCGATCTGGACCGGTGCCTTGGGGTCGGAAAGGTCCTTCAGGTAGAAGGTCACCGTACCTTTGGCGGGATCTTCCTTCGAAGGCCGCGCCGAGATTGCTGCGGCGAGATAGACGGGCTGGTTCAGCGGCACCCGCAGTCCCGATGGCACCACCTCGTAGATCCGGTTCTTCTGAAAGTCGTCGCCGACGATCTGGACGATGAAATTCTGCGGATCGAAGCGCGATTTGGTGCTGGTGACCCCGAGAGACCAGCCGATCTCTTCCTGCGAGCCATTCCAGCGACTCAGGAGCGTATTCACCGACGCATCGGCATAAACATTGTCGAGCACGGCGACCGCTTCGATCGTGAAGTCATCGCCCGGCAGCTTCAACGCGCCCAGATCGAGCTTTTCGAAGCGGCTGCCCGGCTGCAACCAGAGCGCTTTTTCGCCGAGTCCGACCCCGGACTTCGCGAAAAATTGATCCACCGGACGCAAACCGCTCTCGTTGGGGTATTTGTCAGGATTGGCCGTTTCGGGGGCCCCCACCGCGGCCGACTGCGATCCAACGAACGCGACCGCGGCTTCAACCTCGGCGGTCAGGGCCTCGCGACCGTAGGCGATGCGAAACGCTTCGCGAGCCTGGTCGGGGCCGAACTCGGAGCCATCTTTCAGCAGGCGTTTCGCGAAGGCTTCGGCACGGCCAAGCGCCCAGGGCCCGTTCACGAGGAGCAGCGACTGGTTAGGAGTGGTGGTCGGGATGCGGTTCGGTGTGGAACTGAATCCGGCGGGCGCGTCGAACTCGCCGATCATCGTGTCGGGCGTGTTGCGACGCTTTTTCATGTAAACGCTGCGGTTCGGCGCGATGCCATCGACCGAGGGTCCGCCCTCGCGGTGCTTCAACTCGCCCGAGGCCGCCAGCATCGCATCGCGGATCTGCTCGGCATCGAGACGCATCGGCGGATATCGCCAGAGGAGCCGGTTGGTGGGATCGGTCAACTCCTCGTCCGAGGTCGGCTCGCGCCGGGCCGTCTGGCGGTAGGTCGCGCTCGTGACGATGGTGCGATGCAGATTCTTGAGCTTCCAATCATCCTCAAGGAAACGAGTCGTGAGCCAGTCGAGCAGTTCGGGATGGCTCGGAGCCTCGCCGAGCATGCCGAAGTCGTTCGGGGTGGCGACGAGGCCTTCGGCGAAGTGACGCTGCCAGACACGGTTGACCATCACCCGTGCCGTGAAGGGATTCTTCCCGCTGGCGATCCAGTCGGCGAGGGCGGTGCGGCGACCCGTTGTCCCGGAGGTGGGCTTGATCACCGGCTTCTCGGTTCCCAACAAGGTCAGAAAAGCGGGCTCGATCACCTCGTCCTTGCCGCGGCGCTTCAGGATGGTGTCGGCCGGTTTCGCGCCCGTGTCGGTGGTGATGAAAGCCATCGGCAGTGGCGCGGGTTTGATCGCATCGAACTCTTTCAGCGCTTCCGTCAGTTCGGTGTAACGAGCCAGCTTTTTCTCGTCCTTCGCGAAGGTCTTCTTCCAGTCGATGCGCTTGAATTCGAAATCGACCTGGCGCTGCACGAGCTGCGCGAGCTGCTCCTCATGGGCCCCGCGCTCCTCCGGCTTTTTCCAATAGATCGCCTGGACATCCTCGGGGAACTGGATCACCGCCCCCTTCCGTTTCGACTCGTAGACCGGTGCGGTCAAGACATCGAGTTCAGCCTGGAGGGCCTTGGTCGCCTCCTCCCACTTCGCCAACTTCGCTTCGTGCTCGGCGCGCTGCTGCGGCGAAGCGAGGGTCTGGTTCTCCGGCCACCAGGTCGCGTTGAAAAAGGATTGGAGGGCGAAATAATCCTTCTGCAGGATGGGATCGAACTTGTGATCGTGGCATTGCGCGCACCCCATCCCGAGACCGAGGAAGGCCTCGCTCGTGACGTTCGTCATCTCGGTGAGGATGAGGTCCCACTGCATCCGGGCGTTGCGCTGGTTCCACTCGTAGACGCCGAGCCGCATGAAGGCGGTGGCGATCAGCGTGTCCGGGTCGTCGGCGGCGAATTCGTCAGCGGCGAGCTGCTCACGGATGAAGCGATGATAGGGTTTGTCCTCGTTCAGCGAACGGATCACGTAGTCGCGATACATCCAGGTCTCGGGACGGAAATCATCGGCACGGTAGCCGTCGCTCTCGGCGTAGCGGACCACGTCGAGCCAATGCTGTCCCCAGCGCTCGCCGTAGCGTGGGCTGGCGAGCAGTTCATCGGCCAGCTCCGCGGTGGCTTTGTCAGGATCAGCGGCGAAAGCCTTTTCAAAGGCGATCACCTGCTCCGAGGTGGGCGGCAGACCGTGGAGGTCAAAATAAAGGCGTCGCACCAGTTCGACCGCGTCGGCGGCCGGGGCAGGCTCCAAACCTTTCTCGGCGAGCTTCGCGGCGATGAAGGCATCCACCGGATTCTTCGCCCAGGCCTCCCCGGCCTTGGGCGGCGCCGGATCGGCGACCGGTTGGATCGCCCACCAATTGCGGTCCTTTTCCGTGAAACCATTTTCGTCCGTCGTGCCCTGCTTCGCCACCTCCGCCGGCCAAGGAGCACCGAGCGCGACCCATTTCTCGAGGACCGCCACCTGCGGCGCGGTCAGGATCTTCTTCGGCGGCATCACGAAGTCGTGATCGCTGCGCCGCACCGCCTGGATCATCGGCGAATCGTCCGGCTTGCCCGGCACCAGTGCGGGACCGTTCTCGCCGCCTTTCAGGATGAAGTCGCGGTGATCCAGACGCAGGCCGCCCTTTTCCTTTTCCGAACTGTGGCATTGGTAACATTCGTTCGCCAAGAGAGGCCGGACTTCCATTTCAAAGAAACGCAGCGCTTCCTTGTCGTCCGCGGTGAAGGCGTTCAGACTGAAAAGGGTCGGTAACGACAGGGTCAAGCCGAGGAGCCAAGAGGGTTTGGTCAGGATACGGGTCATCGGGTTTGCAGCCAAAGGGTCGGGGCGGGGGCGGTGGGATGCTCTTTCGAGGCGAAAGCGTGGACGAGCCCCTGCGGGTCGGACTCGCCGGTCTCGCGCACGAGCATCAGATGAATGATCTCACCAGCCTGGGTCCGGAGGAAGTCCACAAATGCGTCCGAGCCGGTCTCGATGAGGGCATTGGGCGAGCCCTTGCGGATTTCGAATTCAGCGAGCCGGATCGCGGTGGAGGCGGAGAGCGATCCCTCGCTGAGTGGACCCGAACTTTTCCAAGTGAGATCCGCCTCGCCCCACGACGCGACTCCGGGATCGACAATGCCATAGACGGCGAAGCGCGAGTCGGGCACCAGCGAAGAAAAACCCAGTCCGCTCGGCTCGATCTTCAGCGCGAGCTTGGCCGCCCGCAGGGTGCTGCGCTCGATGCCCGCGAGGTCGAAGGAAAGCAGGGCGCGCCGCTCGTTTTTGGGAGCGAGATCGGTGTGTTTGACCATCAAAAGCGGTTGCGCTCCGGTCGGCCCATGGGCATCGCCACGGCGTAGGTAGGCATCCCGCCCGCGACCGGTCGCGGTGGTGACCGCGGTCCAGCCGGGACCGGGCGAAGCAGTGGGAGCCTCGACGCGGCGCACCTCCTGATCGCTTTGTTGGGGAGTCGCCCCGACCTGGCTGACGAGGGAGTTGCCGGCAAACACGTGTTTGGCCTCGGGCAGGTCTTCGCGATGCACCTTCACCTCGCCCTCGAAGACAAACACGTTCGATTCTCCCAAAGGCGTGGTCGTGACCCCGAACTTCGTGCCAAGGTCGATCACTTTCATTTTGCTCGTGTCGATCGTGAAGCCATGCGCCGACTCGGGCACATCGGCGACGACGGAACCCTCGACGAGGCGGCATTTCATCGCCGACTCGACTTCGAGCACGCTCGGAGCCTCTAGGGTGACGGTGGCCCCGCTCGTGAACCGGATCGTGGCCATGCCCTCGGTGAGGGCGAGCGTCCCCGGACCGAGGCCGGCACCCTCGATGGTAGGCAGGTCCGATCCGGCCCATCGGCAATTCTCGGCCTCGATCAAGGTGGCGACGAGGGGAGCCGGGCGGCTTTGGACAAAGAGTACGAGGCTCGCTCCGAACAGGATCACCGCGGCCGCCGCTCCGATCCAAATCGGCTGAAGGCGGCGCACGACGGGGGCGGGGCTTTCCAATAAGGACGGCAATCGGTCCCCCTCGGCGGTGAGCAGGCCATGGAGCAAGCGGCGCTCCACGTATTCGGCCCGCAGGGACTCGTCCTCGACCACGGCACGTTGCAAACATTCCCACTCGGCCTCGCTGAGGCGGCCGTCGCAGGAGGCATCGATGAGGTCGCGGGGATTCATGCGGTGGCGGTATCGAGGCGTGCCTTGACGCAGTCGTTGAGAGCCGAGCGGACCCGGCTGAGCAGTTTGTAGACGGCGGCCTCGGTGCGGTCGGTTTCCCGGGCGATCGCGGCAATGTCGTGGTCTTCGAAATAACGCAGCAGGACGAGGCGACGCTGGTTCTCGGGCAGCCGACGCAGGCAGTCGCGGAGGGCCTCGGCGCGATCGTCGAGCGTCTCCGCGACTCGGTCGATCTCGGCGGCGACGGCTTCGAGAAAGGCGGGCTCGGCGGAGAAAAGCGGTTTGCGACGCGCGCTGCGGCGGTGATTGAGGATCTGGTGAAAGGCGATTTTTTTCGCCCAGGCCGGGAAGTTGGTGCCGTCGGCAAACTGGCCGAACTGCTTCCACATCGTCAGCTTGCAGCTCTGGAGGATGTCCTCGGCGTCGAGCCGGTCGGGCACCAGAGTGTGCACGTAGGCGGAGAGGGTATGCTCGTGCTCATTGAGCAGCACCAGGTAACGTTCGGCTGGGTCGATGGATGGGGAATCCGCCATTCGGACAGTTTAAGGTCCGGCCCGCGGTTTTTTTGGACAAATTCTTTCCCTTTTTTGTTATGGAGGGGTGTGAACTGTCCGTCCTCCGTCGCCGAACTCGATCTCCTCGCCAGCCAGCCATCCCCCGAGGTCGTCGCCGCGGTGGGCGAAATGGCCGGGGACATCGTCGTCGCCGGGGCGGGTGGGAAAATGGGTTACCATCTCTGTCGGATGCTGCGCCGCGCCCTCGACGAGGCGGGCTTGCACCACCGTGTGATCGCCGTCTCGCGTTTCGGCGGGACCGGATCGCACGAACCCTTCGAGTCGGCCGGGATTGGAATCCACGCGGCCGACCTCTGTATGGCGGATCAGGTCGCCCGACTGCCGGACGCGGCGGTCCTCTTTTTTCTCGCTGGCAAAAAATTCGGCACCTCCGATGACCCGGAGGAACTGCGTCGCTACAACGAGGAGATGCCGGGCCAGGTCGCGGAGCGCTACCGCGATGCGCGCATCGTCGCGCTCTCGACAGGCTGCGTTTATCCCTTTGTCTCTCCGGCTGACGGCGGATCGCGGGAGGAGGATCCGGTCGGCCCGGTGGGCGAATATGCGATCTCCTGTCTTGGGCGGGAGCGGGTCTTCCGCGAAGCGAGCGGGCGACACGGCACGCCCCTGGCACTGATCCGTTTGAACTACTCCGTCGATCTCCGCTACGGAGTGCTCGTCGATCTCGCGACCCGGATCCTCGCGGGCGAGCCCGTCGACCTGACGACCGGATTTTTCAACTGCATCTGGCAGGGCGATGCGACGGAGTCTATCCTCCGCGCCGCTGTCCACACCCGGCCCGAACCTGATCCACTGATCCTGAACGTGACGGGTCCCGCGATCCTCTCCGTCCGCGAAGTCGCCACGACCATCGGCAAGAAACTGGGCCGGGAGGTAAGCTTCTCCGGAACGGAGGCCGGGACCGCCTGGCTCAATGACGCGGGGCACTGCCATCGGCTCTTCGGACCGCCCCGGGTGAAGGAGGAAACGCTGATCGACTGGGTGGCCGAATGGATCGGAGCAGGACGGCCCTTGCTCGGCAAACCCACCCGCTTCGAAGTCCGCGACGGGAATTTCTAGAAACACAGGCACGAGCAGAGTCTAAATTTTGAGAAGAAATTAAAATTTTGATAATTACTACTAGAAAGCGAAATAAAAATCGTGGATGATTCCGAGCGTTGACGAAGCCCCGTCTTCCCTCCTATGAAATCCCGACTTCGCGAATCAGCCAAAGTTCTCACCACCGCCGGTCTCGTGGCGGCCATGACCTGCCCCTCCCCAATGCTCCACGCGGGGATCACCGAAGGTCTGACGGAATTCCGCACCATCGACGGCAGTGACAACAATCCGTGGGATTCCGAGCGCGGCAAGGCGAATACCCCCCTGCTCCGCATCGCTCCAACCGCCTACGGAAATGGCACCGATCTGCCCCGCGGCGTGACCGCCGAAAACGATGGCGACGGTCACATCGAAGCCGACGAACAGACTTTGCTGCCAAGCCCGCGACGCATCAGCAACCTCGTCCACAACCAGGGTGAGGAGTTCATCGAAAGCCGACGTCACCTCAACCAACTCGTCTTTCAATTTGGCCAATTCCTGAGCCACGACACCGGTTTGACCGAACCCAACGCGGGCACGACCACGGGCGGCGCGACCGGTCGTTCCGGCAACGAGCGTTTCAACATCGTCATCCCTGGCGGCGATCCCGAGTTCAGCTTCGCGGAGGTCCCGGTGACGCGGAGCGTCTCCGTCGCCGCCGCCAACTCCACGACAGGCAAGCGCGAACAGCTCAACGTGCTGACCGCCTACATCGACGGCTCCCAAATCTACGGGTCCGACTCCGCCCGAGCCGCGGCATTGCGCACCTTTTCGGGCGGCCTGCTCAAGACCACCGATGGTCCCGACGGCGAGTTGATGCCCTATAACACGGGAGGGTTCGAAAACGGAAATGCCTTCCGCGCTCCTGCCAACACACTTTTCCTCGCCGGAGACGTGCGCGCCAACGAGCAACTCGGCCTGATCGTGATGCACACGCTCTGGGTGCGCGAACACAACCGCCTTGCCCGCGAGATCGCGGAATCGGAGTTTTACAACTCCGATCTCGACGCTCCGGAGGTCGACGAGGCCATCTACCAGCGCGCCCGCACCGTGGTCGGCGCTTTGCTGCAAAAGATCACCTATTACGAGTGGCTCCCCGCCCTGATCGGCTACGGCACCCTCCCCGACTACGAAGGCTACAATCCCGACGTCGATCCCCAGAGCGCGAATGAATTCAGCTCGGCCGCCTTCCGGATCGGGCACACCATGTTGCCCCCCTTCTACCTGCCCACGGACAGCGATGGCAACCAGGAGGAGGTCTCACTGCTCCAGGCCTTCTTCAATCCCGCCTACATCGGCACCGAGGGCATTGATGGCATCCTCCGCGGCCAGGTCAGCCACCTCCAGCAGGAAATCGACCGCTTCATCGTCGGTGAGGTACGCAATTTCCTCTTCGGGCCCATGGCCGGCGGCCTCGACCTGCCCGCCTTCAACCTCCAGCGCGGTCGCGACCACGGCATCGCCGATTTCAACACCGTCCGCGGAGCCTACGGCCTGTCCGCCTACGGCAGCTTTCTCGACCTGAGCGGCGACGAAGACACCGCCGATGACCTTTCCGCCGCCTACGGTGCCGGTGGTCTCGACAATCTCGATCTCTGGACCGGCAACCTCTGTGAGCCCCACCTCACCGGCACCAATCTTGGCGAGACGATGACCACCCTCTTCATCGATCAATTCAAACGGCTCCGCGATGGCGACCGCTTTTACTTCGAGAACAGCGAGATTTTTCCGGAGGAGTTCACCAACACGATCTTCGAGACGAGTTTCGCCGACGTGATCCGCCGGAACACCTCGATCGAGGGTCTCGCCGTCAACGAGTATGCCTTCTTCAAGCCCGACATCCATCCCTTCCAACCCGACTGCATGATCGGAGACAGCTACACCAGCATGAGCGGCGACGACGACTACAGCACGGGCCAGACCATGACGATGCAGGGCACCCGCCGCGGCGGTGCCAGATGCCGTATCAGCCTGCAAAACGACGGCGTTTTCGTGAACCACATGGTCTTCAACGTCTCCGCCACCAGCAAGCTCCGCATGACCTGCTTCGAGATGCAGGACGGCGGGCCCCGCAACGTGACCGGAGCCATGTTCGCCGGGCTCCACGAGCCCGTGCTCGATCCGGATTCCGAGACGCAATACCTCGCCAAAGTCCAGCCGGCCAAACGCGGCCCCTGGTGGAAAAAGGCCAACCGGAAAGGACGCGCCAAAGGCACCGTCCGCTTCCACGCCTATCACTACTACGATGGTCGGGGCTCCGACTCGGTCATGGCCAAGGTCGACATGCGCTGAGATCAATCCTTCGCGAAGCGGGCGAAGGCTTCCTCGATCCCGGCCTCCTGAGGGGTGCCCTGGTGGAAGACAAAACGCCAGCGGAAAGTCTCGCTCTTGCCCTCGGGAATCACGAATTGACCGGCCTTCGGGTCTTGCAGCGCCTCGAAGTGGCGCACGCCATAGATGTTCGCCGCGACGAGCCCGTAGGTGCGCGAATGCCAGTGGGTGGGGTGGCGCGGGTTCCCGGGATGATCGAGGATGGCCACGCCGACCGGCTTGCCGCCGATCGTTCCATAGTTGTCGATCCAGCGGGCGCGCTTGCCCCAGGTGTCCTTGTCGGTGATGCCTTCGCTGTTGAGCAGGTGCCCTTCGCCCGCCTTGAACTCCGGGTTTTTGCTGCCGGTGCGTTTTTCCACCTGCAGTTCAAAGTTCACCCGCACCGCCATGCCCGCATCCTTCTGGTCGCCGAAGGTCAGCTCGCCGTCGGAGGCATGCAGGGTGATCGTCACGTCGATGCAGCGCGGATCTCCCGGCTTATCCCCGGCGATGAAGCGATACTTCCTCGTGTCTGAAAGGATGCGCTTGCCGTCGGCGGTCATATAATCGGTCTCGGCGATGAAATGGCCCTCTCCTTCTCCGCTCTTGATCTCCTCGAAACGACGGTGGACCTGCTTGCCGGGCATCTTGTCCTTGTATTTCGCCACCGCCCAGAAGTTGTGGCCATTGATCTCGCTATGGGCGAACCAGAGCGACTGGTGGTGCGGATGGTCCGTGTCCTCGCCCTCGACCTTTTCAAAGGGGAAGCGTCGCGTCATCGGCACCTCGCCCGGCCCCATCACCGGATAACAGGCCGGGAAAAACCGCTCCTCTCCCTTGAAGCGGTATTCCGTGAAAAGCTCCCCGTCGATCTCGACCCGGAGCCGGTCCTCCATCTCGGTGAGCGTCACCTGCGGCGCGGCCGGGAGGAGCGAGGCGGAAACGGCGGAGAGAGACAAAAGCTTGAGGACGAGGCGGGAGGAGGGAAAGGGCAACTGCATGTATACAATCCTAGAGAGCCCCTCTCCCCGGGGAAATCTCCGGTACGAGCGCATTCACGCCACGGGCATGGCGCAGGGACGTGAGGAGTGGCCGCTCCGTCGCGCTTTCTTGCTCTGGGCGATATTCGGTGGGATCGCCTAAGTCCGACGGGATTCGTTCATTGCCTGGCCCCGCGGGACGCGCTATTACAGACCTGTTTCCATTCCCATGGCCGACGACCCGAAGAAGACCCTGCAAACCCAGCTCTGGAATATCGCCAACACCCTGCGGGGCAAGATGGGGGCCGACGAGTTCCGCGACTACATCCTCGGGTTCATCTTCTACAAGTATCTCTCCGAGCGGATGCACCTGTTCGCCGACGAGATCCTGAAACACGACGGCGTCGCCTTCGATTCCCTCGACGAGACCACCGCCGAGGGCGAGGCCATGCTCGCCGCGATCCGCGAGGAGGCGGTGGAGCGACTCGGTTACTTCCTGAAGCCGTCCGAACTTTTTCACAAGATCGCGGAGAAGGGCGCGCGGAAGGAGGGCAACTTCATCCTCGAGGATCTGACCGCCATCCTGAAACACATCGAGGCCAGCACGATGGGCCATGCCAGCGAGGACGATTTCGAGGGCCTCTTCGAGGATCTCGACCTCGGATCGTCGAAGCTCGGCAAGACCGAGAACCAGAAAAACGAGCTGATCGCGAAGGTGCTCGTGCATCTCGACCAGATCGATTTCCGCCTCGCCGAGACCGAGGCCGATGTGCTGGGCGATGCCTACGAGTACCTGATCGGCCAATTCGCGAGCGGGGCGGGGAAAAAGGCGGGCGAGTTCTACACCCCGCAGGAGGTCAGCACCATCCTCGCGAAGATCGTCACCACGGGGAAGACGAGCCTGCGCAGCGTCTACGATCCCACCTGCGGCTCGGGATCGCTGCTGCTGCGGGTGGCGAAGGAGGTCGAGGACGTGGGCCACTACTACGGGCAGGAGATGAACCCCACCACCTACAACCTCGCGCGGATGAACATGATCCTGCACGGGGTCCACTACCAGCGTTTCGACCTGAAAAACGAAGATACTTTGGAGCACCCCGCGCCCGAGCACGCCGACCTGCGCTTCGAGGCCATCGTCGCGAATCCGCCCTTCTCGGCGAACTGGTCGGCCAGCGCGATCCACGAGAGCGACGATCGCTTCAGCGCCTACGGCAAGCTCGCGCCGAAAACGAAGGCGGATTTCGCCTTTGTGCAGCACATGGTGCATCATTTGGATGTGGGCGGGACGATGGCGTGTGTTTTGCCGCATGGGGTGTTGTTTCGCGGCGCGGCCGAGGGGCATATTCGGAAGTATTTGATTGAGGATTGCAATTACCTCGATGCGGTGATCGGGCTGCCCGCGAATATTTTTTATGGAACGGGGATTCCGACCTGCATTCTCGTGTTGAAGAAGTGCCGCGAGCACTCGGACGACATTTTGTTCATCGATGCGAGCCAGGGGTTTGAAAAGGTGGGAAATCAAAACTACCTCCGGCCCGAGCACATCGAGCGCATCGTCGAGACCTACCGGCGGCGCGAGAGCATCGAGAAGTTCAGCAAGGTCGCCGAACGGATCGAAGTGGCGGAGAACGATTACAATCTGAACATCCCGCGCTACGTGGATACCTTTGACGAGGAGGAGAAAGTCGATCTCGCCGATGTCTCCGCCCGCCTCGCCGCGCTGGAGGGAGAGATCACGGGCTCGGACCGGGTGATCGCGGGATTTTGCAAAGAACTCGGCATCGCGCCGCCGTTTTGACCACATGGACGACGAACTCGCCCCCATCCAAAGCCCCGCCGGGCTCGCCGCCGACGTGCGGAGCATGATCGATCAGACACGGTCTACCATTGCCAGTGTCGCCAATGCGGGTCTGACGCTGCTCTACTGGCGCATCGGCAAGCGCATCGACTCGGAAGTACTTGGAAGCGGGCGTGCCGACTACGGCGACGAGATTGTCGCTACGCTGTCGCGACAATTGGTGACGGACTTTGGATCAGAAGCGAAGCTCCACGCCGCCATCGAGATTTCGAAGGCCCGCTTTGCGGAGAGGGGAGAGGAGGATGCGGTATGAAGGCAGGAACGAAGAAGGTGCCACAGCTGCGGTTTCCGGGGTTTGCGGGGGAGTGGGAATGTTCGAAGCTCAGGAATGCCTTCGATCCATCGAGGACCAAGGGGCGCGACGGTCTGCCGACGTTGTCTGTAACTATGAACGACGGATTGGTGAATCGTGACGATCTCGACCGAGTGATGCGCACTAATCTTGCACCTGAAGATCATCTCCTCGTGCGGGAAGGAGATATTGCTTACAATATGATGCGCATGTGGCAGGGCGCATTCGGTCGAGCGGCCTATGCGGGAATGGTGAGTCCAGCTTATGTCGTATTGCGTCCGAAGAAGCACATCGACTCTCGTTACGCCGAATATTACTTCAAACGCGCGCGTTCGATTCATCACTTTTGGGCCTTCTCCTATGGTCTAACCGAAGACAGGCTCCGACTTTATGCGGCTGATTGCCTTCGCATACCAGCGCGCTTTCCCACGCTCCCCGAACAACAACAGATCGCCGCCTTCCTGACGGCGGTGGATGGGCGTATCGGACAACTGGGCGAAAAGAAAGCCCTGCTGGAGGCCTACAAGAAGGGCGTGATGCAACGGATCTTCACCCGCGAACTCCGCTTTCAGGACGACGACGGGAACGAGTTTCCGGAGTGGGAGGAGAAGAAGTTGGGGGATCTTTGTTCGACCTTCAAGAGTGGAAAAGGCATTACCTCGGATAAAATTTCGGACATTGGTGATTATCCGGTATTCGGCGGGAATGGTCTTCGCGGATACACCAACACATTCACTCATGATGGTGTTTTTGTTCTGATTGGCCGACAAGGAGCGCTCTGTGGTAATATAAATCGCGTGTCTGGCAAAGCTTACATTTCCGAACACGCCATAGCGATGGCCGGAAACAATCTCACCGACACCGAATGGTTGGCCCAAAGTCTCGACCATTTGAACCTGAATCGACTTTCCGAATCATCGGCGCAGCCCGGATTGGCTGTAAATAAACTGGAGCGCCTAAAACTTTTTACACCCTCCCTCCCCGAACAAACCAAAATCGCCGCCTTCCTTACCGCCCTCGACCGCAAGATCGAAGCGGTCTCGGCCCAGATCGACCTGACCCGCACCTTCAAGAAGGGCCTCCTCCAGCAGATGTTCGTGTGATATCGACAGCACGACGTGGTGCCGTTTCAAACTCGACCCGGTTCACCGAGAGCAGGCTTGGCAAATCGTGATTTTTGGCGTGACCGAATGTTTTCTTGACGCGGTTTCCCGCACTCTCTTTACTTTGCGGCATTGCCATATCGTCTCGTGGCAGGAATCGCATGAGCCTCATCAACGAACGTGTCCGGAAAGCGATTGAACGCGGAGGTTCGCTCGATTTGCCTAGGCTAAGCGAAAAGGCGGAGCATCAATGCCCGGCTGATCTCGCCAGTGCGGCCGACTTGGCGGAGCGTCGGCGCTTCATCCAACAGACCTCGGAAAGCAGCGCCGAGGCCCAGGTGTCGTACGAGCGCATCATCCGCGGGAACGAACTCCAGGATGTGAATTATCTGATACGGGGCACGCGTGCCGCACGTGCGGTCGGTCGTATCGCCATTCGCGAACGCAATGGCCGTCTGGCTGGTTACGGCACCGGCTTTCTCATCAGCGACCGCATTGTCTTGACGAACAACCACGTGTTGCAGAGCGCCGATTGGGCGGTGCGGTCGGAGGTGGAGTTCGAATATGAGCGGGACGAGGCGGGAACGCCGATGCCGGGTGTGAAATTCTCCCTCGATCCGGGAACGCTCTTTTTCACCCACGAGCAGCTCGACTTTTCGGTGGTGGCGGTTTCCCCACGGGCGGTGAACGCGGAGCGGGATCTGAGAGAATTCGGCTATCTCTCTCTCATCGGGGGCACGGGGAAGGCGGTCGAAGGCGAGTGGCTGACAATCATCCAACATCCCGGCGGGGAACTGAAACAACTCTGCGTGCGCGAGAACCAACTGCTGGAAAAGAGTGCCGACGTGCTCTGGTACTCGACCGACACGGTGAGCGGGTCCTCGGGATCGCCTGTTTTCAACAACGACTGGCTGGTCGTGGCGCTGCATCACAGCGGTGTCCCGGAAATGAAGAATGGCCGGTGGCAAACCATCGACGGCCAAGACTACGACGAGCGCCGCCATCGCGAGGAGGACATCAAATGGGTGGCGAACGAGGGCATCCGCGTCTCGCGCATCGTGCAAACCCTACAACGCGAGGTGGGAACGCATCCCCTCATCGTCTCGGCACTGGATGTCCGAATTTCCGATCTCGCCACTCCACATCAACCTGCGCCCGAAACCCAACCTATGAATCCCTCATACCCAAATCCTGCCGGCTCGAGCAAGCGACCCGCGTATCTGCTGACCTTCGACGAGGCGCAGAATCCCATCCTGACGCGGGTTCAGAATCCATCGACGGTGGAGTCCGCGATGCTGGGGGCTGAGAGAACACAACGTCGAGGCAGCGCCCGATCGCAGCCGCGGGGTTTGTCGTTCCGCTTCGACGACGACTACAGCAAGCGAGGGGGCTTCGATGTGAATTTCCTCGGCAAATCGGGGGACAAGGGCAAACACAGGGTGAATCTTCCCCAATTGACTCCGGGGTTGGAGGCCTCCGCCGTCCGCCTGCTCGAACCGGACGACACCAAGGACTACGTGCTTAAATACACGGGGATGAGTGTGGTGATGCACAAGAAGCGGAAATTCGCGATCTACAGCGCGGCTAATGTCGATTTCGCGCGCCGCTACGCGAGCCTGAAATCAAAAAGAGTCTGGAGGTATGATCCCCGCATCCCATTGGAACTCCAGATCGGGGACGAGGCCTACGAGGGCAATCAATTCGACCGCGGCCATCTGACGAGACAGGAAGACATGGAGTATGGCGACACGATGCTGGACGCCCTGCAATCCACCGCCGACACCTGCCATTGGACCAACTGCATCCTCCAACACGACAAATTCAACCGGACGAAAGAATGGTGGCAGGGCATGGAGCAGCACATCCTGGAGCGCTCGGTCCACCCTTCGGCGAAAGGCTTTCGCGCACAAATTTTCACGGGTCCGGTGTTCACAAAAATGGACCCGGAGTACGCTGAGATACCAGGCATCAAGGTGCCGATGAAGTTTTGGAAGGTGGCGGCAGCGGTCACGTCGTCCGGCAAACTCTTCGCTGCAGCCTACTTGCTGGATCAGTCGCCGGTGGTCAAAAAATATGGCGTGGACGAAGCAGCCGGCGAAACTCCGTTCGAACCCTACAAACTCTTCCAACTGCCAATCGCAGAGCTGGAGGCGATCATCAGTATGAAATTCACCTATGGTCCACAGGCGAAACCTCTCAGTGATTGCGACCCTCTCAGGGATGGGACGCCGCCAGAGCTGGACTCGGATCAAGATGGCTACGACGACCGCTACGAGTCAACCCCTTCGGGCATCAAGACACCCGAGGGCTGGATCGATGTGGAACGGCACGGCCCCTACTTCGGGGATTGATCGCCCGGGTAGCGAGCGCCTCCGGGTGCTGAGAGTCCAATCCGGCAAGTTACAGTGGCACGTGTGAGAATGTTGTCGCTCAACAACAAGCGTTCGTTTGGGAAGGTGATTTTCAAACGGAATGCTCCCGTTGGTTGACAAAAGTTGACAAAAGTGTCAAACTCAGCGCGCCCCCGGACCCATGGACAAACAACTGAACGCCGCAACATTCGAAGCGGCTGCCACCGCTCTCGGCATCAACCAGACTGCAATCGCCGCCTCTCTCGGTGTCTCCCGGGCCGCCGTCTCGAAGTGGGTGAAGGGCAAGTCATTCCCGCGTCCCGCCGAGCTGCTGAAGCTAGGACGGCTCCTCAATCTGCGACACGAGGAACTGGTGGAACGGCTCGTCCCGCGCGAGGAACCGCTCGTCGCCTTCCGCAAACGGGCCTCGTGCAAGACGACGGAGGCTCATTTCGAGCGGGCGCAAAACATGGGCCGCTTCCTCGCACCGCTGGTGGAGTATCTCGACGTTGACAAGTTCATCGGGCCGCCGAGTCTGAAGAATCCCTCCTGCGACTACCGCTACCTCCAGGATCTCGCGGCGCGGATCCGGCGAGAGTTAAACATCGCGGAGAAGGCTCCATTCGAGTTCACGCAACTGATCGACCTCTTTCACCAGTACCAAGCGATTCTCATTCCGACGCTCTGGGGGCACAAGACGAAGCACGAGAACGCCCTGCACATCCATCTCCCAGAATCGAAAACGACGTGGATCTACCTGAATCTCGACGTCGAGATCCACGACTTCAAATTCTGGATGGCCCACGAGCTGGGGCACGTGATGACCCTGGACCTGCTCCGGGAGGGCGAGACCGAGGAGGCGGAAGACTTTGCCGACGCCTTTGCGGGGGCGCTCCTCTTCCCGGAACCTCTCGCGAAACGCGCCCTCTCCGAGTACGGGAAGGCGGGCAGTGATCAGGGGCGGCTCGACGTTCTCGGGAAATGGGCGGAGAAACACACGATCTCGCCTTTTTCGGTTCATTGGGAGATGGAGAATTACGCCGAGGCTCACAAAGTCGCCTTCGCCCCTCTCGCCGGGCCGGTGCTGCATTCCTACATCGCCAGTTTCAACAAGCGCTACGCGACACTCAGCGCAGCCCTCTTCGACAACACGAATCCCACGGCCGACCACTTCATGCGGATCGCGCAGGAGAATTTTGACACTGAAATCTACAGTGCCCTCGGGCAGTATGTCCGGAAGCGCAATCCCGGCCCCGGCACGATCGCCACGATCCTTGGAGTCTCTCCTATGGACGCCAAAGCCTACCTGGAAGCCTTCGCCGTGTAACCGACCGTCACGAGGAGGCACCATGGCGCAAACGAAGATCCTGGTCGACTCCAACAGCTACTTCCGTCTCGCGCAGAACATTCATCCGCTGCTCTGCGAACCTTTCGGGACCGCGGAGTTCACGCTCTACATCCACGCGGATTTGAACGCTGAGTTCAAATACAGCTCGCGGCTGAAGAACAAATTTCATTGGGTCGCCGCGCCCGAGTATGTCGCGAACCGCGGCCGGTCGATCAGCATCAGCAACGCGCACAAGAAGCAAATCGTGGGGACTTATGAATACCTTTGGGCCCATGTGCAGGATGAATATCTCACGCCTCGCGGCAAAGGTCCGTCTCCGGTCGATACCTTGATCGTGACGACAGCCCTGGTCCTCGGCATCCGTGTGGTGACCGACGACCGCGACATGATCGAATTCGCCGCGGCTTATGATGTGGAGCACATCACGAGTTTGGCGATGATGAAACTGATGCTGGACGAGGGGCACATTGATGATGACAAGGTCGATCTCGTCGTGGAACAATGGATCTACGACAACGACACGCCCCACCGCGAATGGCGGACAGAATTCGAAACGATCTTCGGACGAAAAGCTCCCCAATGACGATCCCTTTCACCCAGCCCGAGCAGGTCCGCGAAGACGAACTCGTCGCCCAACTCCTCGCCCAGGGCTACACCCGGGCGGCGGTGACGGACGAGGCCTCGATGCTGGCGAACTTGAAGGAACAACTGGAGGCCTTCAACGGGGTGGCGCTAACGGCGGGGGAATTCACGAAGGTGCTGAACAACCTCAACCGCAAGGCGGGAGTCTTCGAAAAGGCAAAGACGCTGCGCGACCGGATGAAGCTGGACAAGGAGGACGGTACGACGGTCTACCTCTCCTTCCTCGACCCGGTCGACCCGCTGCGGAACCGGTATCAGGTGACGCAGCAGGTGGCCATGGAGGAGGGCACCTACAAAAACCGCTACGATGTGACGATCCTGGTGAACGGACTGCCACTCGTCCAAATCGAGCTGAAGCGCCGCGGGCTGGAGATGAAGGAGGCTTTCAACCAGATCCAGCGCTACCAGAAACACAGCTACTGGAGCGCTCGGGGGCTTTTCCACTTCGTGCAACTCTTCGTGATCAGCAACGGGGTGAACACGAAGTACTACGCGAACGCGAGGCGGCAATCCTTCAAGCAGACGTTCTTTTGGGCGGCGGAGGACAACACGACGATCCGCGAGCTGGCACCTTTCACCTCGGCCTTTCTGAACCGCGGGCATCTCGGCGCGATGCTGGGCAAGTACATCGTGCTGAACGAGACGGACAAGATCCTGATGGTGCTGCGGCCCTACCAGTTTTATGCGACGGAGCGGATCGTGGAGCGGGTCAAAAATCCTCCGGCGGAGAACGCGAACGGCTACATCTGGCACACGACGGGAAGCGGCAAGACGCTGACTTCCTTCAAGGCGGCGCAGATCCTCACGGGCCTGCCGGGGGTGGCGAAGGTGGTCTTCTGCGTTGACCGGAAGGATCTCGACTACCAGACGATCCGGGAATTCAACGGCTTCAGCAAGGGCAGCGTCGACAGCACGAACCACACGAAGAAGCTGGTGGAGCAGTTCTCCGACGACACGAAGCTGATCGTGACGACGCTGCAGAAGCTGAACACGGCAATCAGCAAGCCACAGTACCTCGCGGCGATGGAGCCGCTGCGCGTTGAACGCATCCTCTTCATCTTCGACGAGTGCCACCGCAGCCAGTTCGGCGACACCCACCGGCGGATCACGGCCTTTTTCCGCAATCACCAGATGTTCGGCTTCACGGGCACTCCGATCTTCGCCGAGAATGCGGCGGCTGCGAAGAGCGGGTCGAAGAAACGGGCGGAGACAACAGTCGAGGAGTCGGCGGTGCCCTATGAAACGGTCGGCGGTGGACTGAAGCGGACGACGAAGGACCTTTTCCACGAAAAGCTGCACAGCTACGTGATCACCGATGCGATCAAGGACGAGAACGTGCTGAAATTCGCGGTCGAGTATGTGGGCCGCTACCAGCGCGAGGAGGGCTCGGCCACGGAGGTGGACATCGAGGTGGAGGGTATCGACACGAAGGAGCTGATGGAGTCACCCGATCGGCTCGGAAAGATCACGGATTACATCGTCGAGCACCACGCGGTGAAGACGCGGAACAAGGAATTCACGGCGATGATGTGCGTGAGTTCGGTTGACGTGCTCATCCGATACTACGAACTGTTCGCCGCCAAAAAGGCGGAAGGAAAACACAAGCTGCGGGTGGCAACGATCTTCAGCTACACGAGCAACGAGGAGGACAAGGACGCCGACGGCATCCTCGACGAGGGCGGCGAGATCATCGGCGGCGAGGGCGGCGACCCGCACACGCGGGAGAAGCTGGATGGCTTCATCGCCGACTACAACGCGATGTTCGGCACGAACTTCTCCACCAAGGACACGCAGAGCTTCTACAACTACTACCAGGACATCGCCAAGAAGGTGAAGGAGCGGAAGGTGGACTTGCTGCTGGTGGTGAACATGTTCCTGACGGGATTCGACTGCAAGACGCTGAACACTCTTTACGTGGACAAGACCCTGCGCTACCACGGACTGCTCCAGGCCTACTCGAGGACGAACCGCATTCTCAACGAGGTGAAGAGCCAGGGAAACATCGTCGTCTTTCGCAATCTCAAGAAGCGGACGGACGAGGCGATTGCGCTTTTTTCCAATGTGAAGGCGAAGGAGACGATCTTCGTCCCGCCCTACGAGGACTATGTGGCGAAATTCAACGAGGTGGTGGTGCAACTGCTGACCCTGACGCCGACGGTGCGGAGTGTGAAGGGTCTGCCCGACGAGGAAGCCGAGATGCAGTTCGTGAAGATCTTCCGCGAGCTGATGCGCCTGCGGAATGTCCTCGAATCCTTCTCGGAATTCAGTGACGAGGATTTGTCGCTGCCGGCACAACGCTTCGCCGACTATCGCAGCGCCTACCTGGATCTCTACGACAAGGTCAAGACAGACAACCAGAAGGAGAAGGCGAGCATCCTGGAAGACGTGGATTTCGAGCTGGAGCTGATCCATCGCGACGTGATCAATGTGCAGTACATCCTGACCCTGCTCGCGAAGCTCTACGGAGCGGATGCGGCGGAGGCGCCGCAGATCCGGAAGCTGATCCTCGACTCGGTGGCGGGTGATATCGAGCTGCGTAGCAAGAGGGAGCTGATCGAGAAATTCATCGAGCAGAACCTGCCGAAGGTGGATGACGCGGCGGAGATCCCGGATACGTTCGAAGCCTACTGGGAGACGGAGCGCGTCGCGGCCTTCGAGGCGCTCTGCAAGGAGGAGCAACTCGACGCGGACAAGTTGAAGAAGGTGATCGACCGCTATGTCTACACGGGCAAAGAGCCACTTTCCGATCCGGACATCGTGGAACTGATCCAAAAGCCGCTGAGCGTCCTTGAGCGAGGTCAGGCAAGGAAGCGGGTGTTGGAAAAGGTGGTGGACTACGTGGCGACCTTCATCCGTGGGATGGCCGCGTGATGAGATAACGAAGGGGAGCGCCGCCCTGTCTCTCGATCGTGCGAGTAAGCCTGTGCCGGGCCGACAAGTGACGCCCTGCCCTACGAATGCTCACTTCCCATACACCTTGTCCTTCGGATCACCCGCCGAAAGCAGGTAGGCGACGAGGTCGCGGAGTTCATCACCATTGAGGGTGTTGATGAGGGCCGGCGGCATCTGCGAAACGGGCCAGGCTTCGATCTTGGCGATGTCGGAATGGCTCAGCTTGACCGGCTCGCCCTTGGGATCAGGCGGGTAGACATCGACCTGGTCGCCGCGCTCGACGACGAGCCCGACGTGGGTTTTGCCGTCGTTCATCGTGACCATGGAGGAGCCATACTGGTCGCTGATGACCTTGCTGGGCTCGATCATGGACTCGAGGATGTAGGCGGCGTCGAACTTGTTCCGCACGCTGGTGAGGTCGGGACCGATGTCGCCTCCGGCTCCGGCGAAGCGATGGCAGGCGGCGCAGCCGGTGGCGTGGAAGAGATTGCGCCCGCTCTCGAAGTTGGCCTGCTTCAACTTGCCGCCACCCACGAAGGGAGCCGCCGAAGCCTGGGTCCAGGCTTGGCCGGGACCTTTCGGCGGCTTGATTTCAAAATCGGGCACGGCCTGGTAGCTGACGCCGGTGACGTCGGCCAAAGCGGCGAGCTGGTCGTTCGGCGCGAAGGCGAGGGCCTCGTCGCGGGTGTTGGCAAGGAAACCGGGGAAGCTCGCCCCTCCCGGATGTTTCGCCGCGGCATTGAGGAACGTGAAATAACGACGGCGCTGTTCGAGAGTCCATCCGGTCTTTTGGTTCCGCAGGGCGAAGGCATAAGCGATGCCGCGGACCGGCGGATAGTTGTCGAGCATGGCTTTGATGGTGCCACCGTATCCGGCGTTCCGGGTGATGAGTTCGGCCCAGTCGGGAATCTCGGGTGCTCCGGGATTTTCGATCAAGGTCAAGGCCTTCTCGATGACGGAGGGTGCCTCCAGGGCGACGAGCAGGTTCACCAACTCGACGTTGGCATTGGCGGATTTCGCGGGGAGCAGCGGGTCGAGTTTCGCGATGACCTGGTCGCGGGTTTCACCGGTCGGTTTGCCGAGACGCGTGAAGTTGAGCTGCCAGGCACGCAGCCAACCGAGCAATTGGGATTCTGTCAGGGCACCGGGATCCATTTCAAGAAGGGCGGTGGCGAGTTTGGCCGCGTGGGTCGCGGCGTTGCCCTGGCGGGCGAGAGCGACGGCCCCGGTAATGCGGGTCTGCGGTTCGGTCGCCGCGAGGACTTTGTCAGCCCAAGAGGCAACGGGCTGCGATTCGATCGCGACGCGGGCGGCGTTGCGGAGGAATCGATCGGGACTGGCGAGGGAGGGCCAGGCTTTGTCGATCGCGGCGGCGTTCTCCTTGCCGTGGAAGGCTTCGAGCTCGCGGCGGAGCGCGCGGGCCTCGGTGACCTCCTCCGGCTCGGCGATGGCCTCGTCCTTGCCGACCGGTTTCGTGTAGGTGACACGATAGAGCGCGCTCTGGGTGTTGCGTCCGCCGATGGTGAAATACAAAGCACCATCCTTTCCGACGATGGCATCGGTGACAGGAAGTGGCGCACCGTAGACGAAAGGTTCGGCCTTGCCGGTGTAGCCGGCCCCCTGAGCCTCGAGGTGGATCGCGTAGATGGTCCCGAAGGTCCAATCGAGCGCGTAAATCGCGTTCTGATATTTGACAGGGAATTTGGCACCCTTGCCCGAGGCCACCCCGGTGGGCGAGCCGGGGCCGATGTCGACGACGGGCGGCAGGCTGTCTTCGTAATAGGCGGGCCACTTGCCCGAACCGCTGCGCCAGCCGTAATCACCGCCGCTGACGACATGACAAATGCGGGTGGGGCGATACCAGGGAGAGCCCATGTCCCATTCCATGTCGGCATCATAAGTGAAGAGGTCGCCGTTTTGATTGAGGGCGATGTCGTATTGATTGCGGAAGCCGATGCAATAGATCTCGTGTTTTTGGGTCTTGGGATCGAAGCGTGTCACCCATCCGCCAGGCGCGAGACGGCCCCGGGCATGACCACGGGCATCCCACATGCGGGGGAGCACGTGGTCCTCCTGCCAGCCTTTCACCCGCGAACCGGAAATAGCATCGGCCGGAGGCAGGTCGGTATGGTTGCCGGAGTCGACGTAGAGCTGCGAGCCATCCTCGGTGAGGATGACGGCGTGGTTGCCGTGTTCACCACCACCCGTGGCGCTGGGTATTTCCTCGGCCTTGTCGAGTTGGTCGTCACCATCGCTGTCGGTGATGCGGTGAAGTTTTCCGCCATTTTTATGGAACCAAAGGGCATCGAAGGCCCAGACCATGCCCTGGCCGGCGGAGATGGCGACGGGCATCTTCTCGACCTTGGCCTGGGATCCGGAAACATCGATGCGGTAAAGGCCTTTGTCGCCCTGGTCGCTCGCCAGGAGACGGCCCTGCGAATCGGTGGTGAGGGAAACCCACGAGCCTTGCTCTTCCTTCGGCACGGTGTAGAGCAGTTCGACCTTGAACCCCTCGGCGACATTGATGTCGGCAGGAGGCAGGGGTGATCCGCCACCTTGTTTTCCGCCTCCCCCGGGGCCGGTGATCCCGGCAACACCCCAGGGTTTGATCCCGAACTTGCCGTGGGCCTTGAGCTTGCCGTCCCAGGAAGCATCATCGAAGGCGCCCGTTTTCCATCCTTCGGCCTCGGCGAGGGAGAGTTTCCAATCGGGCTCGCTGATCACGGTGGTCTTTTTTCCATCGGCGGTTTCGACCTCGAGCTTCAGGGTAAAGGCGGCAGCCCCACCCTTGTTGCGGGCCTTTGCGGCGATGACGTTTTTGCCGGTCTTCAACAGCTTCGCGGCATCGGAGGTGAAGATGGGCTGTCCCCAGTCGGGGGCTTTGCCAGCGCTCTCGCCGTTGATCCAGAGGTCGAGTTCGTTATCGCAGGTGGCGTAGAGTTTCGCCGACTTCACCGCGCCGCCGATCTCGAAGGATTTGCGGAGGTAAATCCACTCGTCGTCCACCTTGTCGGCCCGCCAGATCCAACTCGAAAGCGGCTCGGCGGTGACCCAGGCGTATGCTCCCTCGCCGGTCCCCGGGGCAGCGGCGGATGCAGGCTTGGCTTTCGCGGCACTGGCCTCGATCGCCTTTTTCAAGGCACCTTGGCCCTCGCTGTCGCTCAGCTTGCGGAATTGAAGGTTCCGGAACTCCACCCGCATCGGGGGGCCGGCGTGGAGTTGCAGGCCGATCACGCCTTTCGCGAGCGCCTCGGGATGCTGGTCGGTGATGTCGACGGTGGTGACATCGTTGATCTGGTGCAGGAGCCGGTCGCCGACGGCGATGACGCGCAGGGTGTTCCACTCCCAGTCTTTCAACGCGGTCTTGTCGCCGACTTCGCCGGTGACTTTTGGGGTTCCGTCAGGGTCGACCTCGACGCGCTGGCCGCGCTGGGCAATGATGCCTCGTTTGCCGAGCTTTTCGCCATAAAGCATGCCGAAGTAGTTCTGCGAGGGGTGCAGATCAGCCTGATAACCGGCGAGCACGAAGTTGGCTTCTTCGACGATCTTGCTGCGGTACTGCAGGCCCGAGTTGTTGCCCTGGAAACGCACCTCCGCGGTCATTTCGAAATCGGCGACCTCGCCACCCTGCCAGATCAGGAAGGTGTTGCCTTTGGTCGGGTTCTCCCTCGTGGTCTCGCCGACGATGACGCCGTCCTGAACCGACCAGAATTGCGGCAAACCTTTCCAACCACTGAGATCCTTGCCGTTGAAGAGGGGTTCCTGCGCGCTCAGCGGAGCGATGAGGACGAGGAGACCGAGAACGAGGGGTGTTTTGCGAAGCATGGACGGTTTTTGCCCCAAAATGCGGCATCCGTCCAGAACGCATCCGTGCCTCCCCCCCCGGAGGATGGCTCACCCGACATCGGGCGTGGAGGCTCCGCCGTAGCCGGGCAAGTAGAGTCGCATTCCTGTGCGCCGGGAGATTTCGGAAAAATGCGCGTCGACCGAGTCAACCCTGACATTGTCCTGCAAGGCCACCGCCGCGATCAGGACATCAGTCCAAGGTAGGGAGAGCCCCGAGTCGCGCACCGCCGAGAACTTCGAGGCAAATCGGAGAGCACCACTGCCCCTCGTAGGAATCGAGCCATCCCTCGAGGGTGACTTAGACTCGGAGATCGCCGTTCTCCAGAGGAATCGTTGCTTCAGCGAAAGGGCCAGAAGATGGGGATGAAGACCACCGCGATTCCCCAGAGGATGAGATTCAAGGGGGCCCCGATTTTTGGAAAGTCGGAGAATTTGTAGCCTCCCGCACCGAAGACGTAGGTGTTCGTCTGGTAGCCGATCGGGGTCATGAAACTGGCGCTAGCTCCGAACATGACGGCGACGACGAAAGGCCGGGGATCCACCGCGAGCGACTCCGCCACGCCGATGGCGATCGGGGTGAGCAGGATGGCCACGGCATTGTTGGTGACCACCTCGGTCACGATCGAGGCGATCAGGTAAACGGCCGCGAGCACCGCGAGTGGTCCGAGAGGCGAGAGCATCTTCGCCGATGACTCGACGATGAGCGCGGCGGCTCCGGTGTTCTCCATCGCCCTGCCGAGTCCGAGCATGCCGAAAATGATGAAGAGGATGCTCCACTCGACGGAGTGGTAGACCTCCTTTGGATCGAGGCACCGTGCCAGGACCACGAAGGTCGCCGCCGCGAGGGAGGCGACCGAGATCGGCATCACGTCGAAGGCCGCGAGCAGGACTACGGTGACGATGGCACCGATCGCGAGGGGAGCCTTGTCGCGGCGGAAGGGTTTGTCGCGGGTTTCGTTGAGGCTGAGGAAATCGTCGTCCTCGCGCATTTTGGCGAGGTTTTGCTCGGGTCCTTCGAAAATGACGGTGTCTCCGAATCGCAGCCGCACGTCGAGGAAGTTCTCCATCAGGTTCGCCCCGCGGCGATGCACGGCGGCGGCGCGGACTCCGTAACGACGACGAAAGCCAAGCTCGCGGATGGTGTGCCCGATGAAGTCCGACTGCGGTCCGACAATGGCCTCGACCAGCTTCAGCGAAGCTCCCGCGCCCAGGGCCTCCTCCCCCTCGGATCCAAAATCGAGACCATTCATGGCCTGGATCGTGGCGATCCCCCGCGGTGGCGCCGTCAGCACAAGCAAGTCGCCCGGCTTGCAGACATGTTCATCGATCGGCCTGTCGTCGATGCGGTGCCCGTCGCGGATCACTTCGAAAATGCGGATGCTGCGGCTCTTTCCAAGCGCGGTCTCGGCGACCGGCTTGCCGACGAGGGGCGAATTTTCCAGTACCACCGCCTGGCAATAAAAGGAACGGGTATCCTCGACCGAAAGCAGCGACGAAAGCGTGTCGCGGCTCGGGAGCAGCTTTTTCCGCACGAGGAAGAGGTAAACGCCTCCAACGGCGGCATAGATGAGGCCCATTTTCGAGATCTCGAAGATTCCGAAAGGCTCGAGTCCCTTGCCTGCGGCAACGCCCGAGACCAGGATGTTCGTCGAGGTCCCGATCAGGGTCACGGTGCCGCCGAGGATGGAAAAGAAGGAGAGCGGTATCAGAAAGCGCGAGGCCTTGAGACCGGAAGAGCGCGCGAACCCGAGGATCACCGGCAGGAAGACGACGACGATCGGAGTGTTGTTCAGGAAGGCCGAAAGCGGGATCACGATCAGGGCCAGCAGGACAAAGGCCCGCCCTTCGCTGTTCCCGGCGACCTGGGTGAACATGCGGGCGATCCGCTCGATCACGCCGGTCCGGGTCAAGGCGGCACTGAGCACAAACATCGCCCCGATCGTGAGCGGCGCGTTGTTGGCGAAGATCCCGGCGACATCCTTTTCGGTGAGGGTCCCGGTAAGGATGAGGAGGCTGAGAGCGCCGAGAGCGGTCAAGTCAGGAGGAAACCACTCCTTTACGAACGCGACAAACACCGCGACGAGAAGGACAAATACCAGGATCAAACGTAGGGTTTCCCCGTTCATGGGGCGCGAGGTTAGCCGAAATCCAGCACCTTGCGCGAAAAATCTCGCCCCCTTCTCCCTCCCCTTTCATGTCTCCTTTCCAACGACAAATGCTCTTCGAAAGCCGCGCGACCTTGCGGCTCGCCTTTCCTTTGATCATCGGGCAGCTCAGCCAGATGCTCGTGGGTCTCACCGACACGCTTATGATCGGCAAGCTCGGCGTGGTGCCTCTCGCGGCAGCGACCTTTGCGAATTCGATCCTCTACCTGCCGCTGATGTTCGGCATCGGCATGACCATGGCCGTCTCGATCCGCGTCTCCCAGGCGCGGGGTGCCGGTGATCAACCCATGGCGAGAGAGGCGCTCCGCAACGGGCTCTTCATCGCCCTCGTGGTCGGCTTGCTGACGCTCGTCCTCTCGCTGATCTTGATCCCTTTTTTCCACCTCTTCGGCCAGGATCCCGAAGTCACCGAGGCGGCGGATCGCTACTTCCTGCTGGTGGCCGCCTCGATGATCCCCGCCATCGGCACGATGGCCATCAAAAACCACGCGGATGCCATGAATCATCCGTGGCCGGCGTTTTGGATCCTGCTCGGAGGCGTCGCCCTGAACGTGCTGCTCAACTGGATCTTCATCTGGGGGAAGTGGGGAGCACCCGAACTCGGGCTCGAAGGTGCCGGCCTCGCCACCCTGCTGGCGCGGATCGCGAGCCTCGCCGGTCTCGTTTGCTGGTGCCGACGCTCGCCGGCGATCCGCGAATGGGTCCCGCGGTACTGGTGGAAACGTCCGCACGGTCCCTCGATCCGTTCACTCGTCAAAGTGGGGCTCCCCGCCAGCCTGCAACTGCTCGCCGAGGTGAGCGCTTTTGTCGCGGCGACGATGCTCATCGGCATGATCGGAAAAGAGGCCCTCGCCGCCCACCAGGTCGCGATCACCTGCGCGGCGACGGTGTTTATGGTTCCGTTAGGGCTTTCGATGGCCCTGACGGTTCGAGTGGGTGAAGCCTGGGGAGCCAAAGAACCCGCCCGGCTCCGGCCCATCGTCGTGGGCGGCTGGCTGGCCGGATCGCTTTTCACCGTTGTCAGTTCGAGCGCGGTGCTGCTCTTTCCAGGCCGTATCGCAGCGGGATTCATCGACGACTCCGCGACCCTGGGAGTGGCGACGGCCCTGCTGGTCGTTTCGGCGGCCTTTCAATTCTCGGACACCTTGCAGATCCTGTCGATCGGAGCCCTCCGCGGCCTCGACGACGTGACCGTGCCGGCCTGGGTGGCGGTCTTCGCCTACTGGGTCGTGTCGCTACCGATCGGTTCGTGGTTCGCCTTCGGCCTCGGATGGGGGGCTCCCGGTATCTGGTGGGGCATCACCATCGGGCTCACGGTCACCGCAGCGGTCCTGGGACGGCGGCTTTGGCGAAAGACGGCGACCGTGTCATCACCCTGAGCAAACGTCGAGCTCGAACGCATTCAATTAAAGCATCAAAATTGATAGGAAATCAGCCATAATCTGCGTTTCTTATTCAAATTTGACCACTTAACGACAATGCTTTTAAATCGTCAGAAAAAATGCTTTTAAGAGGAAAAAGCGGTTTTATATTCAAAAGTGACGATGAAACGAATCGAAGCATTGAATACCGACGCGGCTATTCTGGAGGAAGTCGGCCACCGCTTGGGGCGTCACCGCTTGGCCCTGAACCTCACCCAGGGTGAGCTGGCCGATCAGGCGGGGGTTTCGAAGAGCACCGTCGAGCGCATCGAGCGCGGCGAATCGGCCCAGCTCTCGTCGTGGATCCGTATTCTGCGCGCGCTCGGTTTTGTCGAAGGCCTCAATCAGCTCGTGCCCGCCCCGACGATCAGTCCCATCGCCCAGCTTAAACTGCGCGGCAAGGAACGGAAGCGAGCCCGGAAAAAGAGGCCGAAAGTTACCCTCTACCGCGAAGGCAGCCCTGCCAGCCAGAAGGTCGCTGAGACCAGTCCCAAACCCTGGGTCTGGGGAGAAGATCGCTGACCGATCCCCCACCCCACCGCCATCATGGCCACGATTGCCGAGGTCCAGCTTTGGGGCACCGCCATCGGAGCCGTCGTGCTCGAGGACGGCGACGAATTCGCGGTGTTCGAATACGCTCCTGGTTTTGCCGAGAGCGGAATCGAGGTCGCGCCACTCATGATGCCGCTGGCCGGACGACGCATCCACACTTTCCCCAGCCTCTCGCGGGAGAGCTTTCACGGACTGCCCGGCATGCTCGCCGATGCCTTGCCCGACAAGTTCGGCAACGCCCTGATCGATGCCTGGCTCGCTGCGCGCGGCCGCGCCCCCGGCACCTTCAATGCCGTCGAGCGCCTCTGTTACACCGGAAGTCGTGGAATGGGGGCCCTCGAGTTCGTGCCGGCGACCGGACCGCGGGCCTCGGACTCGCAACCCATCGAAGTCGGCGAGCTCGCCACCCTCGCGAGCGAGGTGCTGAGCCGCCGCGGCGAGTTGCACGGCGTTTTCGGCAACGAGAGCGAGCGCGAACAAGCCCTCCGCGACATCCTCCGCGTCGGCACCTCGGCGGGAGGCGCCCGGGCCAAGGCGGTGGTGGCGTGGAACCGCGAGACCAACGAAGTGCGATCGGGCCAAGCCGCGGTCGACTCGGGCTTCGAGCATTGGCTGCTGAAATTCGACGGGATTGCCGAAAACCGCGACAAGGAAACCCTCGCCGATCCAAAAGGCTACGGTGCGATCGAGTTCGCTTACCATCGCATGGCCACCGCCGCCGGTGTGACCATGAGCGAATGCCGTCTCTTCGAAGAGAACGGACGCCGCCACTTCATGACCCGCCGCTTCGACCGGCTTCCGGGCGGCGAAAAGCTCCATCTCCAATCGCTCGCGGCGCTGGCACACTACGACTTCAACCTTGCCGGCGCCCATTCTTACGAGCAGGCCTACCTCGTGATCCGGCGGCTGGGCCTTGGACTCGATACCGTCGAGGAACAATTCCGCCGCATGGTCTTCAACATCGTGGCGCGCAACCAGGACGACCACGTCAAGAACATCGCCTTCCTCATGGACAAGGCAGGCCACTGGAGCCTCTCGCCCGCCTTCGACGTGATCCACAGCTATCAGCCCGGCGGTCGCTGGACCTCGCAGCACCAGATGACGATCCAGGGAAAACGCGACGGCTTCACCCGCGCCGACCTCGACGCCTGTGGCAAGGTGGCCGGCCTGAAACGCGGTCGACCCGCGTCGATCCTCGAAGAGGTCAACGCAGCCGTCGCCCGGTGGAGCACCTTCGCCGCCGCAGCCGGCGTGCCCGCGGCCCAGGCCGAGGCGATCGGCCACACCCTGCGACTGGACTTACCCAGGGAATGAGTCGCCCGCTCAAGGAAGCTCGAGTCCCAAGACCCAGGCCGGGCTCTTCCCGCACTCCAGCGTCTGCACCTGGCTGAGGCGGCCCGAATCGAGGTCGCGCCGATAGAGCGCGAGTTTGCCCTCGCCCTGGCCTGCGGCGACGAGAAACCGCTCGCCCGGCATGAGGTCGAAGGACCGCGGGATCTTCTCCGTCGGCACACGCTCCAGTTCGAGCAACTCGCCGGTTTCCGGGTGGATCGAAAAGGATGCGATGCTCTCGTGCCCGCGGTTCGAGGCATAAACGAAACGACCGTCGGCGCTGATCTTGATCTCGGCGCAGCTCCCTTGGTTCGGATACCAGTCGGGCGGGTGGGTCGAGATCGTCTGGCGTTTGGTCAGGGTGCCGCGGGAAGCTTCGTAGTCACAGAGGGTCACGCTCTTGCCCTGCTCGTTGACGAAGTAGGCCCAGCGTCCGTTCGGGTGGAACTTGAGGTGGCGAGGCCCGGAGCCGGGTTCGCCCGGCAGCGTCGGCGGATCGTTCAAGGTCAGATCACCGGACGCCGCGTCGAAGCGGAACTGGTCGACACAGTTCAGGTCCATCGGATGAGGACAAAAGGCGAAGCGGTTCGCCGGATCAGTGACGATGCAATGGGCCTTCGGGCCGATGTCGAGAACCGACAGGGTCTGGTCGGTGACCCGACCCTCTTCATTCACCCGGCTGACACTGACGAGGCCCTCGCCATAGTAGGCGGCGAGCAACCAGCGACCCGTGGCATCGAGATGGACATAAGCGGGATTGCCCGCGGCCGGAGCCGAGGCGACGACCTTGAGGGCTCCGTCAGAGGGATTGATTTCCAGGGTGGAGAACTCCCTCGCACTCCGGTTGGCCGCATAGAGGTGGCGGTGATCGGGGGACAGGGCCAGCGCTCCGGGCGATCCTGACAAAAGCACATCCCCTTTCCGGGTGAGAGTCCCGGCCGATTCGTCGAGTGCGAACCAAGCGATGCGGTTGTGACCGCTTTCCGAGACATAGACGACGGTTTCTCCGGCCCGCAGCACGGAGGCGACGAACAGGAACGCGAGAAAAAGGGTGGATCTCATTTCGCAGCGGTTTTTTCGCGGATTTCCTGGAGGCTCACCGGAGCTCCGCCCCTTCGTTTGCTCTCATCAGCGGCTGCCATGAATGTGAAGATCTCGAGCGTCTCGGCAGCGGCGACAGGGGGCTCGCCAGTCTGAAAAAACTTCACCATCTCGGCCATCAGCTCGGGATAGGCACCGCCGGCGCTCTCCTCGATCACCGCTTTGCTGCCGAAGACCTTGACTCCGTAAGCAGCTTTGGCCGCCCGCAGCCCGAGCAGGGTTCCGACCTTGCCACCGCTCCAGATGCCGGTGACGACGTCGGTGCCCTCGGTATGGGTGCGCGAGACCCGCTCGCAGCCGGTGCCCATCACGGTGAAAAGCGCCTCGGTCGGGTGGATGCCATACCAAGCGAGGTCGAGGTGGTGTTCCTCGAGCGAGGCAGGACCGTAGCTCACCACCGCGGCGACCTCACCGACATCGGCGGCTGCGGCCTTGGTGACCCCGGCGTGGTAGCGGAGGTTCGAGCTGCTCCACAGCGGAGTGCCGTGTTTTTCAGCGAGCGCGAAGATGGCCAGGGCGTCCTCCAGCGTGGCGGCAACAGGTTTGTCGATGAAGGTCGGCTTCCCGGCGAGGATGCCGGGGGTGGCCTGCGCGAGGTGCTTCCGGCCATCCACGCTCTCGACCATCACCACGTCCACCTCGGGCAGCATCGCCTCGATGGAGTCGAACATTTTCACCCCGTATTCGTCGCGCAAGGTGGCCACGTATCCATCGATCCGCGAAACGCTCGACTCGATGTCGGCACTCGATTGCGGCACCGCGGCGACGACGCGGACCGGATAGGCGTTGGCCGGATCGTGCAGCACCTTGATGAAAGCGACGCAGTGCGAGGTATCGAGACCGATCATGCCGACCTTGATGGGATCGGCGGAACGGAGCGGCAGGATCAGGAGGGCGGCGGCGATGAAACCGGAAGACCAGCGGGACATGCTCCCTTTCTAGCGGCGGGAAGCCGGCCGGAACAGTCCGTGATGCGGCCAGCATTGCCGACGGCGCGGCCGGCCTCACGCGATCAAGCCCCCCCGAAAGTGGTAGGTGTCGGAGGGTGACCTTCGTTACACTCGCGGTTTAAGATTTCACCGTGAAAACCTCGCTCCGCCCGACCCTTGCTCTCGCAGCCGCCCTCTCCGGACTGTCCGCAGCCATCATCGTCCCTCAAGTCCGGGCTGAGATCGTGCTGCGTTGGCAATTTGATCAGGAGGGCGAGGCCGGCGAGTGGAAGGGCCAGAAAGATCGATCCACCTTCGCTTCAGAGGGTCCCCGCAGCCCCCGCTACCCCGGATTCGGAGCCGAGAACCGGGCCGGCTATTTCGAAGACAAGAATTCCTTCCTCTTGGTGAAGGACCAGGAGCGCGGCGGCCCCGCCAACCTGCGGTTCGGGCTCGGGGAGACCCTCGCGCTCGAGGCCTGGGTGAAGATCAAGGAAATGGCCGACGGGGAAATGGCGTATTTGTTAGGCAAAGGTCGCCATGGCAAACTCGGCGCGGATCTCGGCGAGATGAACCAGAACTACGCGGTGCGCCTCAAAGGCACCGGCACCGGCGGCGGCGCCCAGGTCGGCTTCCTCTTCACCAGTGTCGATCCCGCCAATGGTGGCAAGCGCGACTGGCACCGCTGGTGGAGCGAGGCGAAGATCCCCGCGACCGGCTGGCACCACGTCGCCTTGGTCTACACCTTCGGAAAAAAAGACAGTCTGCGCGTCCTCGTCGATGGCAAAGCCACGGGCGGAGTCTGGGACATGGGCGGTGCGACCGATCTCGGTCCGGTCACCGACGCCGACGATCTCGTGATCGGCACGGGTAACAAGCGCAGCGCGGGCGAGTCCTTCACCGGATGGCTCGATGATCTCACGATCCATCGCGGCGCGCCCGAGGCGAAGGAGTTGGAGTCGCGTTATTCCTTCGTGCCCCCTCCACCACCGGTGACCCCGGAAATGCTGCCGCAGGGCGCGGTGCTCGTCCAGATCAGCGAAAAGGGCGTGCCCGAGGCCAATGCCTGGCCCGATGAACCCGAGGTGACCGAGACCTACCAGGAAGACGTCTTCGGATTCTTCGATTGGCCCCAGAAATACATCTCCACCGGAGTCCGCGAGGATCGCCCCATCCCGACCCATTTCCGTGCCGCCGCGATGGTGGAGCTGCCGAAGGGCAAGCACCGTCTCCTCATCCGCAGCCGTGGACCGGCGCGCCTCTTCATCGACGGGAACAAGGTCGTCGAGAATCCCTTCCCCAGCGGCGACACGGGCGGCCACGGTTATCTGAAAGAGCAGGACCATTACCTCGACCTCGGCCCGGATTTTCGCTTCGCCCCTCCCGGCAACCGTGAGAACTGGGTGGAGTATGACTCGGACGGAGGCCGGCACTTTGTGATTTTTGAAACCCTGGTCGGCGGCATCGCCGGCAAGAGCAAACGCCGTCCCGAGTTCGGAGAATCCGTCGCCGCGATCTCCCTGGCAGGCAGTGAGAGCTGGTCCCTGCTTTCGCCCGGCAAACGCCAGGTGCCCTACACCGATGCCGGATGGGCCGACTACGAGAGCGAGCGACGCGAATGGTACGCCCAGGTCAATGCCGAACGCCGTGCCGCTCGTCGTGCCGAGACGGCCGCCTACTGGGAAAAACGCCGCGCCGCCGGAACCAGCTGGCTCGCGAAAACCAAGCCAGTGGAGGTGCCGGCCCTGCCAGCGGGATTCACCGCGAACAATCCCGTCGATCATTTCATCGCCGACCGCATCGTGAAGGTGAAGGCCGAATCCGATGCCGCCCACGACGCGAAGATCGACTATTTCAAGGAAGTGCGCCCCATCCTCGAGGCCAAATGTTACAGCTGCCACCAGGGCGGCAAAGCCAAGGGCGGCTTGCGACTCGACATCCACGAGGACGCGCTGAAAGGCGGCAAATCCGACGGCCCGGCAGTGACTCCGGGAGACGTCGAGGGCAGTTCCCTCGTCTATCGGGTCACGCCGGACGCGGGAGAAGACATCATGCCTCCGAAAGGCGAGAAGCTCTCGGAAAAAGAAATCGCGGTGCTGACCCAATGGATCGAAGAGGGGGCGCCCTGGCCCCAGTTTGATGTCGATCGGTTCGAGCCGACCGCGACCGCGGATGACCTCGTTTTTCTCCGTCGTGTCTTCCTCGATACCGTCGGCGTGCCACCGACCGAAGCGGAGATCGCCCGTTTTCAGCAGGACCCCGGCGAGACACGGCGATCCCTCGTGATCGACCGCCTCCTCGCCGATACGCGATGGGCGGATCACTGGATGGGTTATTGGCAGGATGTGCTCGCTGAGAATCCCAACATCATCAATCCGACCCTGAACAACACCGGCCCCTTCCGCTGGTGGCTGCACGAATCGTTCCTCGACAACAAACCGGCCGACCTTTTCGTGACCGAACTGCTCCGCATGGAGGGCAGCGAACGCTTCGGAGGCCCCGCCGGCTTCGCGACCGCGTCGCAGAATGATGTGCCCATGGCCGCCAAAGGCATGATCGTGAGCTCCGCCTTCCTCGGGGTCGAGATGAAATGCGCGCGCTGCCACGATGCCCCGGCCCATACCTCGAAGCAGGAGGATCTTTTCCAACTCGCGGCGATGCTGGAAGAGGCTCCCATCAAGCTGCCTGAATCGAGCAGCGTCCCGATGGACCGTTTCCACCAGACCGGTCGCAAGCCGCTGATCGAAGTGACCTTGAAGCCTGGCTCCGAAGTCGCTCCGGCTTGGCCGTTCCCTGCATTTGCCAATGAAGAGAGTGCTTCCTCCCTCGCAGAGCACTCCGACGATCCCCGCGATCGTCTCGCCGCCCTCGTCACCGCACCGGAGAACCAGCGCTTCTCGCAAGTGATGGTCAACCGCCTCTGGGAGCGCTACCTCGGTCGCGGTCTCGTCGCCAGCATCGGTGATTGGGAAAAGACCGGCCCCTCCCATCCCGAACTGCTGGCGTGGCTCGGGCAGGAATTCGTGCGGAACGGCTACGACCTGAAAGCCATCGCCCGGATCATCCTGAACTCGCAGACCTACCAGCGCGCCACCGATCCCCTGCTCACCGCGCCGAGTCCGCTCTTCATCGCCCCGAGCCCGCGCCGGCTCAGTGCCGAACAGATCGTCGACTCACTCTTCGCGGCAACCGGGGCTCCCTTCGAACTCGAGGAGGTCAGCCTCGACCTCGACAGCGTTCGTGCGCTCAACACCTCCATCACCCTCGGCAAACCACGCCGGGCCTGGATGCTCGCGTCCACCTCGAACGAACGCGATCGGCCCAGCCTTTCGCTGCCCCGCATCCAGGCCGTCGCGAGCCTGATGGAGACCTTCGGCTGGCGCGGGGCGCGGCAGGATCCCATCAACGCCCGCGAGATCGAACCAAACGTGCTCCAACCCGCCATCCTCGCGAACGGCACCATGGGAATCTGGTTGACGCGTCTCAGCGACCGCCACGCGGTGACCGCGCTGGCGATGGAGGCAAAGTCGCCGGAAGAGTTGGTCAACCGCCTCTTCCTCCGTCTGCTCACCCGCGAAGCCGCACTCGACGAGCAGGAGCGCTACGCCTCGATCCTCGCCGCCGGCTTTGAAACGCGCGTGATCCCGGAGAGCGAACGCATCCAACCGAAACCGGTCAAACGCGAACCGGTCCGTTTTGTGAGCTGGTCGAACCACCTCGATGGCGCCGCGAATACGCTCGCCACCAAAAAGGAGGAGCAGGCCCGCCGCGGCGACCCGCCCACCAACGCGCTCGACCAAGAGTGGCGCGAGAGGCTCGAGGATGTCCTCTGGGCCATGCTCAATGCGCCCGAGTGGATCTACACGCCCTGACCATAGCGGTTTGCGATTTGCCTTAAGCCCTTACTCTCTTCCAACTACCGATTACCGATCACCGTCATGATGAACCGACGTCAATTCCTCCGCCGCTCCTCGCTCCTCGCCGGCAGTGCCACGCTGACCGGATCCGACCTGCTCGCCTCGACCTCCACGGTGAACTTTCCGAAGGGGAAAGCCGAACATTGCATCTTCATCTGGCTCTGTGGCGGCATGGCCCAGATCGACACCTTCGACCCGAAGGCCAAGGGCAATTCCAAGGCCAATCCGAAAGTAGCGGGCTCGGAGTATGCATCCATCGAGACCTGTGTGCCGGGTGTAAGCTTCTGCGAACACCTCGGCCGGACCGCCAAACTCGCCGACCGGCTCACCGCGGTTCGCACGGTGAACCATCACCTCATCGACGAGCATGCCTTCGCGACGAACTACGTCCACACCGGCCGGCTCATCAGCGGCAGCACGACCTACCCTTCGATCGGTTCCATCGTCGCCCACGAGCGAGGCGCGGTGGATCCGTCCGTGTCCGCTTACATGCTGATCGGTTATCCCAACGTCAGCCGCGGCCCCGGCTTCCTCGGGGCCAAGGCGGGTTATGTCTACCTGACGGATACTGAGAGCGGTCCGGCCGGATTCTCCCGCCCTGCCGACGTCGATGCCGACCGCGCCGCCCGCCGCGAGGCGCTCCTCCAACCGCTTGCCGGCCGGGTGGAGTCGGAGTCGCTGCCCGCCCAATACCGCGAGGCCCAGAGCGAGGCCCTCCGGCTCGCGGGTCCGGAGTTCATGCGGCATTTCGACCTCAGCAAGGAGCCCGCCGAACTGCGCAACCTCTACGGCGGCGAATTCGGACAACGCTGCCTGCTTTCCCGCCGCCTCGTCCAGGCCGGGGTCCGCTTCATCGAGGTCTCGCACAACCTCAATTTCATCAACGGCACCGGCTGGGACACCCACAACGAGGGCCAGCAGAACCAGCACGCGCTGATCAAGGAACTCGACATCGCCCTTTCCGCCCTGATCACCGACCTTGAAGAAAAGAAGCTGCTCGACACCACCCTGATCGCCATCGGCACCGAGTTCGGACGTCCTGCCGCCTATGATGGCCGGGGCGGCCGCGGTCACCAGGGCACCGCCTTCAGCCTCGTCCTCGCCGGCGGTGGATTGAAACACAGCGGAGCTTATGGAGTCACCGACGAACTCGCCAAGAACATCGTCGAAGGCGCGGTCTCGGTGCCGGATTTCCACGCCACCATCCATGCCGCCCTTGGCATTGATCCCCGCAAGGACCTCTACGACGGCACCCGCCCGGTCCCGCTGACCGATCAGGGCACGCCGATCGCGGCTTTGTTCGGGTGAAGAGATGTTTATTTGTCCGAACCCGTATCCGATTCGTTCCTCCAGCCACCGGCCGAAGCAAGATCAATCCCGTACTGCTCGTGCAGCCCCTTGAAATAGGAATCCATTGCTCCGAGAATCGGCGCCGGTGAGCCCGGCGCCTCGAAGCCCTCTTCATTGGGTTGGGCGATCTCGATGCGATCCTAGCTTTCTTGAGTCAAAGAGTTCCCGGAGTTTGCAATCCAGCACGGTGCGGACGGGATCTGTCGGCCAAGACGTTGACATCGTTGACACGGAAGCGTCCGCTGTGAAGAAGGTCACCTTTACCTTTCCATTCACGAAAGGGTCCTGACGGCAGAAGCCGCCGGTTGATGGCAAGGACATCTCCCGACCGCTCAACAGGCCTCCCGCTACCGGGGGCTCGCGTCGAAAATCCGGTGACAAACAAAAAAATCTTCCCCGCGGAAACGGAAACGCTACGCTCCGAGAAGTGGAAAACCCTCCATGATTGTTGCCCCGACCGTCCTTCCCCAACTCGACATCGGCCCGATGCCGCCTCTCCTCGCTTTGCCGCATCGCTCCGCCTTTTTCCACCGGTCATCGAGCATTGATCTCCGGTGATGAAAACGGGGCGATGGCAGGCTTGGGTCCGTCAGGCAATGGCGATCCTGACGTTGATCGTCGTGTCGTCGTGGGTCATCTGGCAGGAACGAGGAGACCGGGCGAACGATCCGCTCGATGTCCGTGCCCAGGCCCCGGTGGAGGCTCCACGCGATCCGTCCGTCGTTGACCAACCAAAGCCGGGGGAAGCGGATGCGCTGACCGCCTTTGACGCGTGGCTGTCGGCGGGCCGGCACGAGGAAAATCTGGCCGACGGACTCCTTCTGGCGCAAGCGCGAAGAGAGGCGTTGAAGGCGCTGATCCAGTCCGATCCGGAGGCGGCACTGGAGGAATCCGTGCCGTATGCCCTGCGGCGGGATTTGCCTGCCCCCATCGTGGCCCTCTTGGAGACTCCGGTCAGCCGGACCGCGGACCTCGATGTCGAGCAGGCTTGCGGCGGACCGGAGGGGCGTTCCTGGCGGCATCTCTGGCTGAACTTGGACGGACGCCGCCTGCGGGCTTTTGCGTATAGCAATCGGGCCACGGTGATGACGAAGCAAAAGCTCTCGGTACATGGCATCGCGATTGATGAGGTGATGGCGATGCGGGATGATCCGCTGCGCGAGTTGTCGGCGGAAGAAACGGCGGATCTCGGACACGAGGGCAGAGTGGTTCAGTTGGGGCGGCGTCACTTCGCGGTGGAGTCCGAGGCGGCGCTGGAGTCTGCCCGGCAGCGTCTGAGGGCGGCGGAGGAAGTGCCGGGACCCGAGGCCTTGCCCGCCTATCGGGAGCTGGCCCTGGGTGAAATGGCAGGCCTTTCTCCCCTGGCCATGCAGGATGGACAGGGCGGTCAGGCCGGGCAGGAGGAGGATCTGCCGCCGGCGCTGCCATCCCCCTGGACGGAGGGCGCGAAAACCATGCTCTACATCCGCGCCCGCTTTGCCGACGAGCTGCCCGCCTACGAACCGGTGACACTCGCCACGGCGCAGGCACGGCAGGCGGAGGCGGAGGCTTTCTGGTTCGAGAACTCGTATGGCAAGTCGTCTCTCTCCACCACCTACACCAGCGTGGTCACCCTGCCGAAAAACGGCGGTGATTACGTGGGCAATTTCAACACCCTGATCGTCGATGCCCGTGAGGCGGCGCTGGCGGCCAATCCGGCCTGGAATCACGCCAACTTCGACTTTTTCACCATTGTCACCAACACGGCCACCAACGCCCAGGGCAATGGTTTTACCTATGCGGGAATCGCCCAGCTCGGCGGCAAGGCCTCGCATCTTCTGCGCTTTGAAATCTCCGTGCGCACCGCCTCCCATGAATACGGTCACAACCTCGGGCTCTTCCACTCCGGCTATTGGTTGACCGACTCGCCCTCGCCCATCGGCGGCGACTCGAACCCCGGCGGTTACAGCGGAGACGTCGCCAACGATGAACGCAACGAGTACGGTCACAAGTTTGCCGTCATGGGCTCTCAGGGCGGTCCGGGGGACTTCGATGCGGGCCGCGCCCACTACGCGGCCAGTGACAAAAACCGGCTCGACTGGTTGGCGACCGCCGCGGGTGACATCGTCAGCACGACCACCAGCGGCACCTTCCGCCTGTATCGTCATGATGTCGCCAGCGCGGACTTTGGCGCGATGACCACGGGCGTAGCCCGTGCGGTCAAGATCGACCGGCCCGCGACCGATCCCACCGGCCTGACGCCCGCCTACAAATACTGGCTGAACTACCGGCTGCTCCCGACCAATGGCATCGCCGGGGCGTGGTTGCCCCATGGACTGCAGGTCGATTGGCGGCGCGACGGACAGGGCTTCCACGCCGTGCAATTGGACATGACCCCGTATTCCCGGGACACCGGCCCCTATGGCACCGACCCCGGCCCCAATGCGGACAACAACGACAAGGAAGACGCCGTGCTGCTCATCGGCCGCACCTACAGCGACGCCGGAGCGGACATTCATTTCACGCCCATCGCCAAGGGCGGCAGCAATCCCAACGAGTGGATCGACGTGGTGGTGAACATCGGCACCCAGGGCACCAACACCGCGCCACAAATCCAGAACTTCACCGTCAGCAAAACGACGCCCGCCACGGGGGAATTGGTGAACTTTTCCGTCAATGCCACCGATCCCAACGGCGACACCCTCGTTTATCACTGGGATGTGGGGGACAATACCGTGCAGTCCGGGCAGTTGAACCTGGCCACGCGCGCCAAGCTCTGGAACACCGCCGGATTCTACACCGTGCGGGTGGAGGTCTCCGACATGAAAGGCGGCAAGGCCACCGCCAGCGCCACGATCCAAGTGGGGAGTCCGGCCAACACGGGCAGGATCCACGGGCGCGTCACCCATGCCGGACGCCCGGTGGATGGCGTCCTGGTGCGCGGCGGCGGCGTGAATGCCTGGACCGGGTCGGACGGCTCCTATCAACTGTCCGGTCTCGCCCCTGGCAATGTCACGGTCACCGCCTTCAAGGACGGGCTCACCTTCACTCCGCGGTTCGGCAATCCGGTATCGCTCACCGAGCTCAATGCCTTTGGCATCGACTTCACCGCCAACGAACCCTGGTCGGGCGGCGGCACGGTGGCCGTGATCCGGCCCTATCACATCGAATTGCCCGTGGAATTCGCGGTGCCATTCACGGCGGAGGCCTTTGATGGATCCGGCAATCCGGTGGCCTTTGCTCCGACCTGGAGCGTCACCGGCGGCGGCACCATCAGCGCTGACGGCTTGTTCCAAGCCCAGAGCATCGGCGGCCCCTTCACCGTCACGGCTCAGAGCGGTGCCATCTCCGCGACCGCCACGGTGAGCGTGGTCACCGCCGCGTCCGGTCCCGCCACCAACGGCACCTGGACCAATGCCTCCGGTGGCTCCTGGCCGGTCACGGGGAACTGGGCTGGCGGCGTGGTCGCGGGCGGCGCGGCCTTTACGGCGGATTTCAGCACGCTGAATCCCACGGCCGATGCCAGCGTCACGCTCGATGGAGTCCGCGTCATTGGCGGTCTCGTTTTCGCCGATACCGCGACCGCCACGGCCGCGGGCTGGACATTGGCCGCCGGCACCGGAGGCAGTCTCCACCTCGCGGGAGCCAATCCCACGATTACCGTCAATGCCCTCGCCGCCGGGAAGTTCGCCAGCATCACCGCACCCCTCGGTGGCCTCAACGGCTTCACCAAAACCGGCACGGGCAATCTGCTGCTCAACAATAGCACCAACCCGATCAGCGGCCCCGTGACCCTGCAATCCGGCAACCTCCAGCTCAACAGCACCTCGCTCTCCCGCATCAGCCGCCTGACCCTGCAATCCGGCAGCCTGGTGATCGCCACCACCGCAGCGGACGCGGTCGGAGGCACCCTCGAGTTCAACGGCGGCACGCTCCAGTTCAACCAAAGCCCCGTCGCGGATTATTCGCCCCGGTTCAGCACCGCACCCAACCAGCAATATCGTTTCAGTGTCAGCGCCAGCCGGGAGGTGACCTTCGCCGCAAATCTCTCCAGCAGCGGAGGCAGCTTGACCAAACTCAACGCGGGCACCCTGACCCTGGCCTCGGCCAACGACTACACCGGCGGCACCACCTTGGTCGCAGGCACCCTGGTGCTGGGAAATGCGGCGTCGCTCGGCACGGGTGCGCTGTCCATCACCGGAGCCTCCACCCTGCGCGCGGGCGGTGCTTTCAACGTGGCCAACGCGCTCTCTGTCGCCACGGGCATCACCGGGACGCTCGACACCAATGGGCAGAACCTGACGCTCAGCGGTGCCGTCACCGGCGCAGGTCAACTCGTCAAAACGGGTGCGGGCGCTCTCAACATCAGCGGCGGCGGAGCCTCCAACACCCTCTCGGGCGATATCCAGGTCCAGCAGGGCACGCTTTCCAACGACAACGTCACGCCCAACCCCGGCATCCAGTCGCTGACGAACATGAACGGCCTCATCACGGTGTCCTCGGGGGCCACCTTCAACTTCAGCCAGGGCTTCACCGCGAGCCCGCTGGACAATGCGCTCGTGCTCAGCGGTGCGGGCACCGGCGGTCTGGGGGCCTTGAATCTCTGGCGCAATGCCACCGTCACCGGACCCATCACTCTCGCGGACGACACGACCATTTCCAAGACCTTCAACACCGGCACCATCAGCAACTCCATCACGGGCACCAACCGCAACCTCACCCTCACCACCATCGGCAACACCCAGCCCGGTCTGCTCGTCAGCGGTGCAATCCAGCTCGGCAGCGGCGGCGTCACCGTTGCCAGCGCCGGCGGCACCAGCGTCGTCACTCTCTCCGGAGCCAATAGCTACACCGGAGACACCCGGGTCCAGACCGGCACCCTGCGTCTCACCGGCGCGGCCCGCATCGACGACTCGGCCGCCGTCCGCGTCGATGCCGCCGCCGTGCTGCATCTGGATTTCACCGGAACGGACAGGGTCGGCGCTCTTTACCTCGATGGCGTCGCCATGTCCGACGGCACCTACGGCTCGCTGTCCTCCACGGCGGACCACAAGAGCGCCTTCTTCCTCGGCAACGGCATCCTCCGCGTGGGGCCGGAAAACGACTACAGCGCCTGGGCCGCCAGCCAAGTGCCTCCCATCACCGGCGATCCCGCCGACGATGACGACCACGACGGCATCCCCAACCTCATGGAATACGCCCTGGCCGATGGCGGAGAACGCGGCTCGATGAACGGCACCCTCCTCACCTTTGTGAAACGTGGGGCGCCGTATGGCGGGGATCTGACCTATGTCATCGAGACTTCCACGACCCTCGCCACCGGATCCTGGATCACGGTGGTCACCCATGGACCGTCGGAGCTGACCCAATCGCTGAGTTACGATCTCGCGCCCACCCCAGGCAGCCCCAGGAAGTTCGCCCGGCTCCGGGTTGTGAGAAACCCGTGAGGCGAAAGCTCACCGCGCCGAAAGACCACTTCTTCTCCAACAACTGCGACGGACCTCACAAACCACTCCTTTCGAACCGCCCTTGAGACCTTCAAGAAATGAGGGTGCCGAATCCCACTACCCAAGCTTCGGCCCCGCCCACCCATGAAAGCCCCACTCTTTTCCCGGCTCCTCCTCGCTCACGGATCCGCCTTCGCCGCAGCCATGACCTCCGTATCCGCTCTGATGCAGTCCTCTCGCCATCCATGCCGCCCTTGGGATCGATCCCCGCAAGGACCTCTACGACGGCACCCGCCCGGTCCCGCTGACCGATCAGGGCACGCCGATCTCGGCTTTGTTCGGGTAATTAATCGAGCGGGTGCCGCCAGCGCAGGCCCGGAAAGCGTCCGAAGCCCCGGTCGGAAGTGAGCCATTCGCAACCCCATTCGATCGCGAGAGCGGCATGGTAGGCGTCCGGGATGAGATTGCCTTTCGCGTCCCCTCTTCGGCAGAGTTCGATGAAGATTCCCCAATGCTTGGCACCGGGCCCGAGGATTTTGACCTCGCTTCTGGAGCGGAAGTCTTCCACAAAATCCAGAGCCGCTTGCAGCGGTGTCGGCTTCTCGAAAACCTTCGGGTGGGTGATGATGCGAAGACATCCGCTCAGGGCCAACTCGGAAACCGCCACTCCGGAAGGTCCGGACATCTCGTTTTCCAGCCAGGCGAGGTATTCGGCATGCCGTTCCGCGTCTTCCCGATGCGCGTAGACGAGGAGATTGACGTCCAACAGGATCATCGTTCCTCCATCATGTCCAAAACCGAAGAGGACGAATCCAGATCCACACCGTGCCTGAGTCCCGTTCCCCGGTAGGTTTTCAAAGGTCGAGCTTCACGGACCGATGAAACTTCCCGTTTCACGACCAATGCTTCCCGCAGGGCATCCTCAATGACTTCGCCCAAGGTGCACGACCGGGACACCGAAGCTTGTTTCGCCATTTCCAACAGGGAATCCTCGATGGAGATCGTCGTTCTCATGCATCAAAGCATACGAAGACTGCATCATGATGTCAATTCTTTCGCCGACAGAGGTCCTACTATGAACAGGGGGGCGCAATGGTTCCTCGAGATTGCAAAATTCTTATTGCGCAAAAAATCTACTGCGCAATGATTTCGATGCGATGGATATTCGAATTGGCCCGCCCGCCACGGGAGACAACTTCTACAAGCGCCCGAAGCTGATCTCGAGACTGATGAGAGCTCTGGATCGGGGAAATGTGGCCTTTCTGGGGCCACGCAGGACGGGCAAGACCTCCTGTCTCAAGGAGATCCACTCGCATCCGGGAAAATTCCTGACGATTTTCCTGAATCTGGAAAAACTCCATTCTCCCGAGGAATGGCTCGCCGAGATGGTCGCTGGCCTGCGCGCCGCCCTAGAGAAGCCACCGGAACGATTCGCCGGTGCCAAATCAAAAACCAGCTCCTTCCTGAGCCGCGTCCGCACCCTCTCCATCCCCGGCGTGATGTCCGTGGACCTCGGTTCAGCGGTCCCCCCGCGAGAATGGGTCGGGAGCGCACGGGAATTCCTCGCGCTGCTTTCAGAATCGGAGGTTCCCGTCCTCTTTCTTCTGGATGAGTTTCCGACATTCCTCAACTTGGTCGCCAAGCGATCCGGCATTTCCGCCGTCGAGGAGATTCTGCTCTGGTTCCGCGCCGCGCGGTCGGAGTTGCAGGAGTCCGAGGTCCGGTTCCTCGTGACAGGTTCGATTGGCTTGAAGGGCGTCGTGCGGAAATGGGGCCTCGCGCCGACGGTGAACGAGTTCGACACCCATGAGATCCCGCCTTTGGGCGACGATGAGGCGCACGGACTCATGAGTGCCCTCGCCGATTCGGAAGGGATCGACCTCCCCGAGCCGTGCCGCGGTCGCATTCTGGAATTGCTCGGCGCGAATTGGCCCATTCTCGTCCAGCTGTTTGTCTCGGAGATCCAAGAGGCGGGACTGGACGGTTCTCCCACATTGGAGGATCTCGACCGCATCTATCGGGAGGGCCTCGTCCATGGTTCGCGCAACCAATACTGCGACGGCATGTTCGACCGCGTGAAAGAGATTTTCAGCCCGAGTGAAGCGCGTCTCGCCCGCGCCCTCCTCCGGGCGCTTTGTCTCCGCTCCGATGGATTCACCCGCGCGGAAATGGAGGCGATCCATGCCGAGATCGAGCCGAACGCCGAAGTCCGCGCCGGGGTCGTGGATGAGTTCGACCACGTCTTGGATACCTTGAAACACGACGGCTACCTCCTCCAGCGAACCGAGAGCAACCAGAGCACGACCTTCGCCTCAAACATCCTCCGCGACTACTGGTGCCGGAAGTCGATCTGAGCCGACCATCCTCCGAAGACCCATGCCCGACGCGCCCTTCGCCCTCTACAATCCCGCCCTCCTCGATCCCGACACCTTGCTCGGCGAGTTCACGGCGCGGCTTCCGTTGCTCGACACCCTGTTGAAGACCATCCGGAGTTGTAAGTTGGGTCATCCCCCGCAGCACTGCCTCCTCATCGGAGCGCGGGGCATGGGGAAGACGACCACGCTATGGGCTGTCGCCCATCGCATCGACCGGGACGCGGAGTTGCGGGCCGGGTGGCAGCCCGTCGTCTTTGACGAAGAGAGCCGCCGGGTCGGAGACCTCGCCGACTTCTGGCTCGAAGCAATCCGGCATTGGGAGGCGACTGTCGAGGCTGAACCGGGCCTCAGGGCCGAAAGACTCCTCGACGAAACCCCGCCGGATCTGGAAAAGCGGGCCTTGGACTGCTTTCTCGGACTCCTCGACCGCAGCGGACGCCGCGCCGTACTGCTGATCGACAACTTCAATGAACTGCTCGCCTCGATCCGCGAGCCCGAGCAGTTGCACCGTCTCCGGGCCTTCCTCATGGAGGACTCCCGCGTGCTGCTCATCGGCGGGGCGACCAGCCTGTTCGAGGAAGTCACCTCCATCGACCAGCCCTTTCACGACTTCTTCCGGCTCTTCCCTCTCAAGCCCCTCACGCTCGAGGAGATGCGGGATTGTCTGCGCCGCCTCGCCGAGCTGCACGAGGACCGCGAAGTGGAACGGGTGCTGCGCGAGCGGCAGGGCACCGTGGAGGCCATCCACCTCCTCACCGGCGGGAATCCCCGCCTCGTCAAGACCTTCTACCGCCTCCTCAGTGAGGGCCTGCGGGCCGACATCCGGTCCGAGCTGGAGCGCCTCCTCGACGAGTTCACTCCCTACTTCAAGGCCATCGTCGACGCCCTGCCCGCCCAGCAACAGCGCATCTTCGACGCCATCGCCCTCGCGTGGAACCCTGTCGAAGTCGCCTCCGTCGCCAAGACCACCCGGCTCGCCAGCAATCAGGTCAGCGCCCAGATCCGCGCCCTCGTCAAAGCCGGACTCATCCGCGAGGCGGCCGGATCGCCCAAGCGGAAGACCTACCTGCTCGCCGATCGTTTTTCGAACATCCACTATCTGATGCGCCACGGGCGCGCGGCCCGGAACCGGCTCGAATGGTTCGTGAAGACTCTGCTGATCCTCTTTCCCGACGAATCCAGCGCCGACGTGCTGGCTCGTCTCGCGGGCGAAGCGGCGGGCTGCGGAGACGAGGGACGGCGCGATGCACGGGATTTGATGCGCAGTGCCTGGGCCTCGATCACGAATGGGGAGGCACGTCGCAACTTGGCTCACAAAGTGGTGGAGCGAATGTGGAGCGAAGAGGATGCGGCAGCGTTCGGGGAATGGCTGGATTCGGAGCACGTTCGGCGAGAACTGCCGGAGATGGAAATCGTTGAATTCTGTCGGCAGATGCCGACGGAGCTTCGGCAAAGGTTGGGGTATCAGCCCGAGGTTTCCCGCTGGTGGTTCGATTTGACCGACTTTTTAGAGGAAAATAAGGCATGGGCATTGGCGGAAAAATCGTATCGACGCGCCATCGAATTGGATCCGAACGATGCTCGGCCATGGACCTACCTCGGATACTTGCAGGAAAATCACCTCGGTCAATACGCCGAGGCAGAGGCATCCTACTGCCAGGCCATCAAAGTCGATCCGAGCAATGCCTCCTATTCCTGGACCTGCCTCGGCCGCTTACAACAAACTCACCTCGGTCAATACGCCGAGGCAGAGGCATCCTACCTCCAGGCCATCAAACTCGAGCCTAGCGATGACTATTACTGGACCTGCCTCGGCCGCTTGCAGCATAGGCACCTCGGTCAATACGCCGAAGCTGAAGCATCTTTCCGCCAAGCCATCAAACTCGATTCTAGTGATGCCTATTACTGGACCTGTCTTGGCTTTCTACAGGAGACATCCCTTGGTCAATACGCCGAGGCGGAGGCATCCTACCGCGAGGCCATCAAACTCGATCCGAGGGATGCCTATTCCTGGACTTGCCTCGGCCGCTTGCAGGAAAATCACCTCGGTCAATACGCCGAAGCTGAAGCCTCGTTGCGCCAAGCCATCAAACTCAATCCGAAAAGAGCCTACCCATTTTCGCTCCTCGCCAATGTTCTTAGTCGCTCAACATCCCGCCTTGAGGAAGCCCGGCAGTGCGCCACCACCGCCTTGCTTCTCGATCCCACCTACGCTTTCGCCCGCGGGCAGTTCCGTCGGGTCTGCGGCGACTCCCCCTCTCGATGGACCGAAGTGCTGCCACGCCTCCTTTCCGAGTCCACAAAGCAAGCGACCAACACGTCCCTCTTCGACTTCGCCGTCGAAGGAGCGATCCGCCTCGCCCACCTCTCCAGCCCCGAGCTTGTCCTGCCCCTGGTCGAAGCCTCGGGGGGTGCCGTCCCCTTCGAGTCGCTCCTCGATGCCCTGCGCGTCATGAGTTCTCGAGATCATCTCCAAAGCCTCGCACCGGAACGCCAGACCGTGGCCCTGCGCCTGATCGAACGATTCACTCCCAAGGCGGCGGTTCCCACGCCGGATTAAATGACCGGACGGACTTCGGCCTCTGACTTGCCTTGAAGCCGGTCTCAAAAAGGCTTAGATTCCCGCGCTTTTCCCGCTCCCGCCCCGCCCATGTCCGTCCCCGCGTCTCCCGTTCCGTCCCGCCGTACCTTTCTTCACGCCCTCGGCGGAGTCGGCTCCGGCCTGCTCCTGACCCAGTGCAAAACGATGCCGACCGACGGCGAGACCACCCGGGTCACGCTCCGCCAGCCGCGCCTGCCGTGGGGGATCGTCTTCAAGGGCGAAGGGAAATTCTCCAAACTCTGCGAGCGGGCCCGCAATGAAAACTGGGCCAACCTGCCGATCCCGCAGCGCACCGTCACCGTCGGCAAGGCCCTCTGCGGCACGCCCTACGGCAACTACACGCTGGAGATCGACGACAAGATCGAGTCGCCCTCGGTGAACTTCGACATGCTGGATTGCTGGACCTTCTACGAGACCTCGCTGGCGTTTTCGCGAATGATCAAAAATCCGCCGCACGTCTGGTCGCGCGAGGCCATGCTCCACTACATCGAGCTGGAGCGCTACCGCAACGGAGTCTGCGACGGCTCTTACCTGAGCCGCATGCACCACCTCGAGGAGGTCTTTGCCAACAACCAGGCGCGCGGTCTCGGGACCAATGTCACCCAATCCATCGGCGGTGTGCCGGTGCGGCGCAATGTCCGCGAGATGCAGTCGGCCTGGAAAAGCTACCGCTACCTCCGCGCCAATCCCTCCCTCGTGCCTGAGATGGCCAAGGTCGAGGCGCGGGTCTCGGCTCTGCCGGTGACCTACATCCCCAATTCGCGGGTCGCCTCGATCGAGTCGAAATTGCAGGATGGCGACGTGCTTGCCGTCGCCTGTCGCGACCCCGGCGGCTACTCGTCGCACGTGGGCCTGGCGGTGCGCGACGGATCCACCTGCCGCTTCATGCACGCGACCTCGTCGCGCAGCAAGGGTCGCTGCTGCGTCCTCGACACCCGGATCTCCGGTTATCTACAGGAGAAGAGCTCGAACATGGGCCTGATCGTTTTCCGACCGGCCGAGGCTCCCCTGCTGGGGTGAGTTTCCGGTTTTGCCTTGCAAAGGTGAGGCAGGGCGCCTCCTCCCTCTTTTCACCCCATGAATCGTCCGAAAATTTCGTTGAGAATGGGTATCATTATCGTTAGATGTCTTCATGCAGCAAAGCCCTTGGCCCTTTTTCTTTGGCGATTGGAACAACCCCCTGCTCTGGGCGGTCTCGCTGACTCCCACGGCAGTTCCCTTCCCGGGCTTCGTCGCCTTGCCTCGTGGACAGGTGATCTTCGTTCTGCCGCTGGACACGCCGGTGCAGTGGCGCGCGGGTGATGCCGTAGGTTCCATCGACCCTGGCTCGCTGGGGCTTTTCGACACCAGCCGCGGACTGCCGTGCGAGCTGGCAGGCGGGTCCCGCGGGGGTCTGCTCATCGGGATGCGAAGCAGCGAACTCGTCCGCATGCTCGAACCCTTCCGCCCGGGCCTCGCCGCCGAGGTGCGCGACCTGCTCTACGGCACCTGCACCCGGGCGGTTCTCCCGGCCCGTCCGGAGATCTTGGCGCAGGTCATCCCGGCGCTGCGCGATCCCGCCGTCTCCGGGGTGGCCCGGGCCTTCTGGTATGAGAGCCAGTTCAAATCGCTGCTCGCCTTGAGTTGTTTTGTCCCGGCGAAAGGAGAGTCGGAGTTTTTCTGCTCCCGCCAGAAGCGCCTCGCCCGCGTCCGGGTCGCCCGGGCCAAGGCCAGGCTCAACGAGCGGCTCGACGACGCCCTCGACCTCAACCGTCTCGCCGCCGAGGTGGGTTGCAGCGCCAGCTACCTGAGCCGCACCTTTTCAGCGACCACCGGCATGACGATCAGCCAGTATCTCCGGAAGTGCCGCATCGAAAAGGCCGCCGGGTTGCTGGTGACGGGGCGCTACAACGTCAGCGAGGTGGCCGTTGAAGTCGGCTACCAGAGCCTCAGCCATTTCAGCAAGGCCTTCCAGCAAGTCAAAGGCTGTCTGCCCTCGCGCTACGAGGCGGCCTGACCGCTTTCGCATCGGCCGGCGGGACCCACGGACTTCAATACGGCTCGTTTTCACACATCTCGCGCCAGACCTGCGCGACCCCGGGTTCCTCGCAGAGGATCCGGAAAGTGTCGCAGCCCCGACTGTCGAAAAGACGCAGGCTGGCGTAGGCGAACCCGTCGAGTTTGACCACGTCGATGGCGAGCGCATGGAGCCGCATCATGTCGAGATGGAGCGAATGGATCGCCCCGGTATCGGTGACGATGAGGTAACCCCGGTTCACCTCGATGACCGCAGGCCGCAAGGACACGGTCAGGTCCGCGTACTCCGCCGGCAGCCGACAGTCGAGGGTCAGCCCCTGGGAGCGGGCATGGTGGAGGATGGGGAAAATCGGGTGGGCTTCGGGATGGCGCGCCCGCAGCCTTGCTCTCTGCTTGCAGCACGGGCACATCGGCAAGGACTGCCGCCGGCTCTCGCGCCAATCGAACAGTTCCTCCTCTTCGATCCGGCGGGTCGGCACTTGCTGGATCAGATCGAGCAGCCCGGGGTGCTCGTTCGCTCCATCCCGGAGCAGATGCAGGCCGATCCCCTGCGGACAATCCTCGAACTCAAACTCGAGCGAGCCATTGAAAACCGAATCCGCCTCGGGCAGCCGCGCATGGATCGCGTCGAGCCGGTCGAGCGCGAAGCCGAAACCGCAGTCGGGGTCGAAGGAAAAGACGAGACCCGGGATCCGGATCGGCTCGAGACCGGGCACAGTCTTGCCTAGCCCGCCCCCGGTACCGCGGACCTGGATGTAGAGCGGCCCGAAGTCGGGCAGGGCGGCGAGGGCATCGGTGACGCGGAGGAATCGGTGGATGCCGGAGTCGAGGGCGCGGGATCGGATCGGTTTCATCGTGGGTGGGTGAGACGGGGTGAAGCAAGAGGGTTGCCCGGTGAGGGAAACGATTCGGGCGCGGCTTCGCTGCGAAAGTAGAGCACGTGGAGGCCGGACGCGTCCGAGACCCGGATGATGGCCCCGTCGCGATCGATGAAGCGGGGCAGAAACCGGGAGGTGATACCGAGAAAACCGGATCGCAGGGCCACGGCCGCAGTGCCGCCGATCCGGTCGTGGACGAGACGATTGTGCCAGACCCGCTCGCTGCCCTGATGCAGGAGGGAGAGTCCCTCGTCCAGCCAGGCCGAGGCACCTTCCTGCCTCACCAATTCGTAGGAAACCTCGCGGCAAGGGTGGTCGGCCAGATAGGCGCGCACCGCCGCGAGATCGCGCGTCGTGCCGCCGATGAGGATGGACAAGGCGAATCCCGCGTCGTCGAAGGCGAGTTCGAAGGCCCCGGGGGTCGCTCCTTTGAGAAAACAAATCCGGCGGATCCGATCCGGGCCGAGATAAAGCCCGCTGTGCTCTTCCTGCCACAAGCCGGGACGCAGAGGTCGGAAGCTCCCGAAGCGGGTGCGCCGGAACAAGGTGAAAGTGCCGGCCCGCAGCACGAGACGGACTTCACTCAGGGACGTCAGCAGGTCGAGAAACCCGAATGCTTCGCATTCGAGTTCCGTCGCCAAGGTCGGCAGGGTGGCATGAGGAGCGGCGATCATGGGGAAGAGTGACCCCGGACGCCACGGGCTGCTCCCGCCGCCTTGTCGGGAAATGGCCGCGGTTTTGTCTTTCGCACGCCGTCGGCAAAGGATCACAAAATGACGCGAGCCGGAAACCGGCGGCCGTCCATCTTGGGGAGATGAACTTCTCCAACTTCGATGCCCGCACCCAAGGTTCCCGCGTGATCCCGGAAGAGCGTCTTCGTTACCTCCGGGCGCTCGAGCAGGAAGTCCGTCTGGCCCGCGCTGCCCGCAAGGCGGCCCGGCTCACCAGTCTCGGCCGCAAAGCGACCGCGTAATCAGGCCTTGGCCCCATCGCGGAGCCGCTCCAGCACTCGGAGATTGCCGAGGGTGTGGCCCGGTGGATTCCAGTTCACGCCGCCGCGCATTACTTCCGCGAAGGCGTCGGCCTCGACCGCGTAAATCGGTCGGGTCTCCTCCACCTCGATCCGCTCCACGACGCCGCCTGGAGAGATCAGCGAAAAGCCTTCCTTCCCCTGCCAGAACCGCGGGATCTCGATGCGGCCCTCCGTGCCTGCGATGTGCGCGGTCTGGTCCGAGACCACCGTCATCCCGCAAGTGAAGGTCGCGAGGGCACCGGAGGAGAATCCTAACAAACCCGCCGCGTAGTCATCGACACCGGACCCATGGCGGTGCGCGAAGCACTCGATCCGGTCCGGCTCCATGCCGACGACGGATCGGGTGAAGTCCACGCAATAACAGCCCACATCCATCAGCGAACCGCCTCCGGGACCGGCCTGGAATCGCGCGTCGCCCGCGGTCGCCTCTCGGCAAAAGGTAAAGTTGCTCCGGATCAACCGCACCTCGCCGATCGCCCCGCTTGAGACAATTTCGAAAAGGCGCCGGGTCTGGGGATGGGCGCGATACATGAAGGCCTCGATCAACAGGCCGCCACAGCGCGCCGCGCAGGCGAACATTTCCTCCGCCTCGGATGCATCGAGGGCCATCGGCTTTTCACAAAGCACCGCCTTGCCCGCCTCCAGCGCCGCGATCGACCACTCGCGATGCAGCGTGTTGGGCAGGCTGACGTAGATCGCGTCGACATCGGGGCGCGACAGGAGCGCTTCGTAGCCGGCGATCCCCTCACTGCCGTATTCGCGTGCAAAGGTCTCCGCAGAACCGAGTGTGCGGGAAGCCGTGGCGACGATCCGCCCCGTGCGCGAGGCCGGCAACTCCGCGGCGAATTTGGCGGCGATGCGGCCGGTGCCGAGGATGCCCCATCGGATGAATTCAGGTTCCATGGCTGCCAGCATAGCACGAAACGCTTGCAGGTCGCCAAGCTGGGCCGAAACTTTCGTCTCCACCCATGAAAGTCCTCGTCGCCGGCGGAGCCGGATACATCGGAAGTGTCGCCGTCGATGCCTTGCTCGCCGCCGGACACGAAGTCGCCGTGCTCGACAACTTCTACCAAGGCCATCGCGCCGCGGTCAACGAAGCCGCCGCTTTCTACGAGATCGACCTCGCCGACCGCATCGCCATCCGCAATTGTCTGGGCGAGTTCAAGCCGGATTCCATCATGCACTTCGCCGCCTACACCCTCGTCGGGGAATCGGTCGAGCAACCTTTCAAATACCTCGGCGACAGCGTCGCGAACGCCATCAACCTCATCTCCACCGCCATCGATCACGGCGTGCAGCGTTTCATCTTTTCCTCCACCGCGAACCTCTTCGACGAGCCCGAGGCCATGCCGATCCCGCCGCACAACAAGATCGTGCCCGGCAGCCCCTACGGCGAATCGAAGTTCTTCGTCGAGCGCATCCTCCACTGGGCGCATCGTTGCAAGGGCCTGCGTTATGCGTGCCTACGCTACTTCAACGCGTCCGGCTGCACCGCGCTGCGCGGCGAGGACCACGATCCCGAAACCCACCTGATCCCCATCGTCATCCAGGTCGCGCTGGGCCAACGCAAGTCGATCAAGATCTTCGGTGACGACTACCCCACGCCCGACGGCACCTGCGTCCGCGATTACATCCACGTCGAGGACCTCGCCTCCGCCCACGTCCTCGCTCTCGAGGCCCTCCAGGAACGCGAGGTGCTCCATTACAATCTCGGCAACGGCAATGGCTTCAGCGTCAAGGAAGTCATCGACACCGTCCGCGAGGTCAGCGGTCGCGAAATCCCCGCCGAGGTCACCGAACGCCGCCCCGGCGATCCCGCCATCCTCATCGCCGACAGCACCAAGATCCGGGAGGAACTCGGCTGGAAACCCAAGCACGGTGATCTCCGCTCCATCGTGCAGACCGCGTGGGACTGGCACCTCGCCAATCCCCACGGATACCCCAAGGGCTGAGAATCACGGCAATATTTGCGCTTTCCCTCAGGGGCGGTCTCGTCCTAGATTGGCGGCCATGCAAATGAACCGCCGCCGCTGGATGGCCGGAGCCCTCGGGCTTGGTCTTGTCCCAACTTCGTCCCTTTTCGCCGTCCGAGATCCCTACACCCGCAACGGGAAGAACCTCAAGGTCGGGCTCGCGGCCTACTCCTTCCGCGACTACTTCGAGTGGTCGCGCGGCAAAAAGAATCCGAAATTCGAAGCCGGCGACAAGGCCATGGACATGGAGAAGTTCATCGCCTACTGCGCCGACCACGGGGTCAAGACGGCCGAGCTCACCGCCTACTTCTTCCATCCCGAAGAATCGGACTTCGGCCGTTTCCGCAAGATCGCCCAGGAGCGCGGGATCCTCATTTCCGGCACGGCCGTGGGCAACAACTTCTCGCACCCGAAGGACTCCGCCGAGCGCCCCGACCAGATCGCCATGGTCCGCCAATGGATCGACAACGCCGCGGCGATGGGGGCTCCCCACATCCGCGTCTTCGCCGGCACCCATCCGAAAGGCGTCTCGCCCGAGGACGCCGAGCAGAATGCCATCGACGCCCTCACCGAGGTCGCCCCCTATGCGGAAGAAAAAGGCGTTTTCCTCGGCATTGAAAACCACGACAGCATCTCGCGTTCCGACCGGCTCCTCCGCATCGTGCGTGCGGTCGAGAGCCCCCACGTCGGGGTGAACCTCGACAGCGGCAACTTCATCGCTGACGACGTCTACGCCGAGATCGCCGCCTCCGTCCCCTACGCCCTCAACGTCCAGATCAAAACCCAGATCAAGGGTCCGGACGGCAAGACGAAGTCGCCCGCCGACATTGAAAAAGTCATCAAGATCCTGAAGGACGGTGGCTACGATGGCCCTGTCGTCCTCGAATTCGAGGAGGAAACCGATCCCTACGTGGCAGTGCCTCCCTTGCTCGAAAAGATGATCCAATGGTGCGCCTGACCGGAACCCGCCCACCCGAAGGAACACGCTCCGCAGCATGAACCCTCACCTGCGGACCCTTGGTTATGTCGCGGCCGCGGTTCCCGCCTGCTTCGTCACCTTCGCCTACTTCATCACCGTCGGCTGGCTCGTCGTCTACGGCGTACCGGCTTGGTATGGGCAGGAACCGATGCCGGATGAAGACGATTGGTTCTACCGGGTCTCCCAATACGGCTTCTACGCCCTCATCATCCAATGGCCCGCTTACATTGGCTGGGCGGCGCTGACGAAACGCCTCACCGTCCGCCTCAAGGTTCTTTGGATCGGGGTCCTGCTTGTCTTCAGCGTGTTCTCCATTCCGTTTTTCCTGCTTTCGATGTGGCGGCGCACCGAGCTGACCGATCTGATCCGCTTCATCCGACGTCGTGACGTGCGCCGCTATTTCGCCGCCGGCATCGTCGAGGAGTTGCCCCCGCCCGCCGGCTTTCACGCTGATCTGCCAGCCGCTTACCGCGACGTGCAGTTCCGCTGCGAGGAAAGCGCGGTGCCACCCGAGTTCCGCATCATCACGGCCTGGAACCCCGAAGGCGAGATCGTGGATGAAGAGGACAACACGCTCGCCGATGAACACCTCCGCCGCGAGATCGCACGACTGAAATTCGATTCGTTTCCCGTCACCGGCGGCAATCCCGACTTCTCCCACGCCGAGCCGGGCCACGGCATCGTCTGCAACCGCGCCGAAGCCGTCCTGCTCGCCCGACGCTTCCGCCAGCTCGGATTTTACGAAGTGCTCGGCGGTCGGGTTTACCTCGTCTCCGTGCACGAAGGCCACGCCCCCGGCGATCCCATCGGCCGCTGGCGCGACCTGCTCGACTCTCCCGCGCCCATGGCGGAACCGGCGGATGCAGAGGGTCGCCCCGAAGAGGGTTAGGTCGTCGACTTGACCCTGTTCAGTGCTTCTTCCGTCCCGTGCCCGGCGGCGTGCGGTGTTCGCCGAAATACTTTTCGCTGCGATAGCGCAGCCAGACCCGCAGCACTTGGGGGATGCGATCTTTTTCAATCTCGCTGAGCCGATCGTAGAGCGCCAGAGCCCGGGTCCGCTCGAGCCGGCAGGCGCCGTTGCGATGCGCGTCCCAGTGGGCGCGCGCGAGCCGGATGCGTCGGGCCGTCTCCTTGACGAGTTCCTCCCCGCGCAGTTCGTCGTCGGGTTTTCTTTTCGCGGGCATCAGCCAAGGAAATCCGGAATCGCGTCGCGCGCGAGCCCGAAGTGATCCTTGCCGCATCGATCTTCCCGCGGAACAATCGCCCTCGATGAAACTCCCGCTCGCCCTCGCCCTGCTCGCCTGCGCCCTGCCTCTCGCGGCCCAACAAACGGCTACCCGACCGGCACCCACCCAGCTCGCCCCGGATTTGATCGAATCCCTCGAGGCCAAGCCGAACCTCGCTTATGCGACCTACGGCGACCGGCAAGTGCAGCTCGATCTTTATCGCCCGAAAACGCCGGGCGCCCCCCTGCCCGCGATCATTTGCATCCACGGCGGCGGCTGGTTCAAGGGCGATCGCACCGCGATGACGAAGCTCGCGATGGCTCTCGCTGCCCGTGGTTTCGTCGCTGTCACGATCAGCTACCGCCTCAGTGGCGAGGCGAAATTCCCCGCGGCGATCCAGGATGCCAAGACTGCGGTCCGCTGGCTGCGGGCGAATGCCAACGATCACGGCGTCGACGCGGCGCACATCGGTGTGATCGGCCTTTCCGCCGGCGGTCACCTCGCCGCCCTGCTGGCGACCAGCGGTGACGTGCCCGAACTGGAGGGCGAAGGCGGCCACCCGGAGCAATCGAGCCGCGTCCAGGCCTGTGTTGCGATGGGAGCCCAGACCGATCTGCTCTCGGAGCGCATCGCCGAACTCAGCGCAAAACCGGATGATCCCTTTTACCGCACCTTCCTCGGTGCGTCGCAGGCCGACGCCAGCGACATCTACGCGCTCGCCTCACCGCGCGACCATCTCGATGCGCAGGATCCGCCCGTACTCGTGATGACGGGGGCACTCGACGATGCCAGCACCCACGCCGACGAATTCCGCGCCGATCTCAAGAAGCTCGGCATCTCCACGGACCTCGTGCTGCTGCCGGACGCGCCGCACGCCTTCCTCGGCCGGCAGGACTCCTTCGACGCCTGCGTGGAAGAGAGCGCGGCTTTCTTCGCAAAATCCTTCGGACGCTGATCCGGCCCTGAAATGGCCGGTTGAAAAACGGTCCGCCGGGAGCAAGGTCACCGCGCCGCCCCCCCGCATCCCTGTCCGCATGGAACTTCTCAAGCAAGCGATCGATTTTGTCCTGCATCTCCAGGAGCACCTCCACCAACTCACCCAGGACTACGGGAAGTGGGTCTATGGCATGCTTTTCCTGATCATCTTCTGCGAGACCGGCCTCGTCGTGACCCCCTTCCTGCCTGGCGATTCGCTGCTCTTCGCGGTCGGAGCCCTCGCCGCCGATCCGGCGAGTGGATTGAATGTCTGGATCGCGGCGCTCATCATCTTCGTCGCCGCGGTGCTTGGCGATACGGTGAATTACTCGATCGGAAAATACGCCGGCGAGACCATGGCGCGTCGTTTCCCCAAAATCATCAAGCAGAAGCATCTCGACGTGACCAACGAGTTCTTCCAGAAGTACGGAGGCAAGACCATCATCCTCGCGCGCTTCGTTCCCATCGTGCGCACCTTCGCCCCCTTCGTGGCCGGTTCGGGAGCGATGAACTATCGACGCTTCATGTCCTTCAACGTGATCGGCGCCCTGCTTTGGGTCGGCCTGATCGTGCCGGCCGGTTGGTTCTTTGGCAACATCCCGGTGGTGAAGGAAAACTTCGAGCTGGTCGTGATCGGCATCATCGTCGTGTCGGTGCTGCCCATGGTCTACGAGATCGTGAAGGCGCGGAAGGCCGGAGCGCGCCAAGATTGAGTCTGCTTGCATTTTGCATCCAGAGGAGTGCAAAGCCGAGGGTCCGCCCCCGATCGGGAAAGGAATCGCGCGAACCAATCTCGCCGCTTCAACCTGAGGATGAATCACTTGCGACCAAAGGGAAGCACTTGGCAAGCGTCCTGCACTTGAGTGAGGTAGACAAAGCCAATCCGGCGAGTCACTCAAGCAACAACCCTGACAGAACCATGATCTCTACTGCAATCACCTTCTTCATCATCGGACTCATCGCGGTCGCCCTCGGTTTCGGCGGTGTGGGCGGTCTCGCCCTCAACATCGGCTGGGTGCTCCTCGCCATCGGTGTGGTGCTCTTCCTCGTCAGCGCCGTGACGCGCCGCCGCGTGATCTGAGGACGGAACGCGGGATCCCTCCCGCCTTCTTCCCGATGATCGATGTTCGGGCTTCCGGTCGGGCTTTGGTCCGGCGGAAGCCCGCATCTTTTTTATCGCTTCGCTCCGGCGCGGATCAAGCGAGCCAGGGCACCGACGTTCATCGCTGCCTTCAGCACGAGGGTTTCGGTGGAGAGGTATTCGGGCAGTTTCGACCCGTCATCGCTGCGCTCCGAGCAATGGGCATTGCCCCCGGAGGGCCCCAAACCGTCGAGCACCGGCCCCAAACCGGCGAGGTGATTGGCATCACTGAGGCCACCCCGCGGAACGGGGCAGATTCTTTCGCCCATCTCCGCCGCCGCGTCCTGCCAGAACAACAAAAGTTCCGCGGTTCCTGCGCCTCCGGGCCAAGGACGGGTGTAGCCAGTCCGGGACGACCGCAAGGTCGCTCCGCTCGCTGCCGTTCCGTTCAGCGAAGCGAAAAAAGCATCAGCAGCCGCGAGCGAGTCCGGCTCCGTCGCCCGACATTCCCATTCCGCGGCGGCTTCGTGTGGGACCCGATTGACGACGGTTCCGCCCTCGATGAAGCCAAGGTTCACGGTGCGGTTTTCCGCCGCGCTGGTTTTCGAAGCGACCTCGGGCAACACGGAGACCAGTGCTTCGATCGCATTGATCCCGGCATGATGCTGGCTGCCGGCGTGGGCGGCGCGGCCCTCGGCCTCAAGCCGCCAGGTGCTGCGCCCTTTCCGCGAGATCACCAGGTGCCAGCCGTCCGCCTCGCGCGGCCCGCCCTCGAAGACGAGCACCGCCCGGGCCCGATCCTGACAAAGCTCCCTTGTGACCCGGGCGAAGTCGTCGCCGATGATCTCTTCGGCCGCGTTGGAGGCGACGATCCAGTGGGCCGACTCGAAGGCCTCGCGGTCGTGCTCGTGCAGCAGGTGCAGCATCAGCAGGATCAACGCGGTGCCGCCTTTGTTGTCGATCGTGCCGGGACCATAGATACGGCCCTCGTCGGTGCGCTCGTCCCAGGCGAACCCGTTCGCTTGTTCTTCCTCCTCGGGAAAGACGGTGTCCGAATGGGTCACCAGCACGATGGGATCGCCCGGTCCCGGCCGGGTCAGGAAGAGGTGAGGCCCTGTGTCCGGCGTCTCGCACTCGATCATCGCCGCCTCGAAACCCAGCGGAGCAAAGGCCTCGGCCGTGATCCGCGCCACCTCGGCGACGCCCGCGGCATTCGTGGTGAAGCTGTTGACCCCGACGAGCCGCCGAAGAAAATCGAGGGTCTCCGGCAGTCGGTCGACCGCGCTGGCAATCAAGGTTTCGGAATTCATCGGGGCACGGCACCGATTCCGGGACCTTCCGGCATTCTCAGCGAGCCATCGTCATGATACTCGATCCCCACGTAGTCGTCGTTGGCCACGTAGAGATGGCCGTCGAGATCGATCCAGTCGGCCCAGGGCGCGAGGTGGGCCGCGGCGGTCGTGCCGAGACTGGTCTCGATCATGCAGCCAAGCAGCACGCCGAGCCCATGCTCGCGAGCGAGGGCGATCATCTCCACCGCCGCGTCGAAGCTGCCGCATTTCATGAGCTTGACGTTGACCCCGCCGATGTGAGGAGCGAGCCGCAGCAGGTCGTTCACGTTCTGCACGCTCTCGTCGGCAAAAATCGGCGGCGCGTTCTCCGGCAGTTCGGCGCGCAGTTCCGCCCAAGCCTCCGGCGGTTGGGAATGGTGGATCGGCTGCTCGATCAGCACCGGCCGGAAATCACGCAACTTCTCGATCATCAGCGGCGCCTCGGTGAGGTCCCAGGCCCCGTTCACATCGAGAATGAAATCGGTCTGCGGCGAGGCGCGGCGCGCCACATCGACGATCGCGAGATCCAGCCCCAGATCGCCGGAGCCGAGCTTCAGCTTCAGCACCCGGAATTGGTTCGCCAGTTCGACGATGCGTCCGGCAAAAATTCCGAGGTCCTCCGGGATCCCGAGGGAGCGACATCCCGGCGGCACAAATCCGCTCGAGGCACCGAGTTTCGCGGCGGCCCAGGCCGAGAGCGGCTGGTTTGCCCCGACCGCAGCGAGATCGTGTTCCAGCAGATTGAAAGCGAGCCGCGCCGGACGCGGCAGCTCCGCGAGGTCCGCGCCCGATCGCAACATCGCCAGCGTCGCCTCCGGATCATCGCCGTAGTAGGGCACGAAGGGCGCCTCGGCGACCCGTCCACCACTCTCGACCCGCAGCACGAAACGCTCCGTCGAGCTGCCGTGGGCGATGCGGAAAGGTTCGACGAGCTTGAGGAGGCGGAGCGAGGCGTTCATCGGGACGCCTCCAGTCTCGCCGCGATCCGGACTCTTGCAATCAGGCTCCTGCCAGGCCCGCGTTCACCGCCCGCAGTTTCGCGCCGACGACGCGGAGCAGGGCGAGGGTGAAAAAGGGATTCTGCTGCGAGACGACCACGAAGCGCCGTTCATTGAGGGTCACGAAGGAACCCGGCACCGTACCGACCACGTCGCCGCTGGCGGGCTCGTGATCGAGCAGGGAGAGCTCGCCGAAAAGATCGCCCGCCTTCAGCTTCGCGACCGGCTTGCCCCCGACCCTCACCTCCACCTCGCCCTCGAGGATGATGAAGAGCTTGTCGTTGCTCTCGCCTTGACGGATCAACACATCGCCCTCCGCGAAGGTCTGCCGGGTCGGTTCACTGCTGAAAATGGACGCGAAGTTCATCGAGGAAAACTAGCCGGGTTTCTCCCGCCGTCGCGGGGAGAGCGCCGGGGCTTGTGTGGCGATTTTGTCACGTTTGGAAGACGCGCTCGCCTTTCCGAGCCTCTTCCAAGATCAGCGGGTCGAGAGGGTCCTAAGGTCGTTGCGAGCCAGCAGTTTTTTGTCCGACGTGATCAATGTTAGCCCAAAGAAATTCGCGGTGGAAGCAATGAGACGATCCGCTGGGTCTCCATGAAACTCCATCCAATCGTACGAGGCGATGGCGATATCAGGAGTAACAGGCAGCAAACGAATCTGCGGCTCGGGAAGCGACTGCGCGACCCAAACTGAAAGCGACGTCGGCAGAATCAGTCGACCCTTGCTGTATTTCTGCGCAACCTCGACAATACTCATCGGAGATAAACCGACGCATCTCTCAGCACCAAGAACGTCCCTGGAAGTCTGATTCAGCTCGCCAGGACAATGAAACCACCTTAACCATGCATTGGTGTCGAGGAGGTAATTCATCCCGGCGAATCAATCGTCGTCTCCTTTAGCTTCTTCCCACTCGTGGGCCTCGAATCCCGGATCATCCAACGAACATCCGGAAGCAAGCTCGTAACCGAGACCGGTTCCACACCAGTCCTCGAGGGTGCCGGTTTCACCCTTCGGCTTTGAAGCGGGCGTCAGGTAGGCGACCACCTCCCCATCTCGAACCAGATTGACGACGGTGTGGGCGTGCTCGACTTCCTGAAGCGCCTCTTCGGCGCGGGCAGGGAAATCGGCAACACTGATGGAGCGGGTGCTCATACGACGGGAGTGTAGCGGATCGGAGCCGCCGGGTCAATCCGTCCCCACCCTCAATACACATCCCGCTGATACCGCTTCGCCTTGCGCATCGCCTCGAGGTAAGCCTTGGCATCCTCGGGAGTCTTGTTGCCGTGTTGCGCGATGATGTCGATGAGGGCCTGCTGGACGTCCTTGGCCATGCGCGAGGCATCGCCGCAGACGTAGAGGTGGGCGCCCTCTTCCATCCAGCGATAGAGGTCGGCGCCGCGCTCGCGCATGCGGTCCTGCACGTAGACCTTGACCTTCTGGTCGCGGGAGAAAGCGAGACCGATCTCACTGAGCACGCCGCTCTCGAGGTAGTCGAGCCATTCGAGCTGGTAGAGGTAGTCGTAGCTGAAATGCTGGTCGCCGAAGAAGAGCCAGTTTTTCCCTTTCGCGCCGCGGGCGGCGCGCTCCTCGACGAAGGCGCGGAAGGGGGCGATGCCGGTGCCGGGGCCGATCATGATGATGGGCGTCTCGTCGCTCTCCGGCAGGCGGAAGTTGTTGTTGTGGTGGAAGTAGATCCGGACCTGGTCGCCGACCTCGACATCGTCGGCGATGTAGCAGGAACACACCCCGGTGCGGTCGCGACCATGGCTGTGGTAGCGGACCGCGGCGATGGTGAGATGGACCTGGTCCTCGTGCTTTTTGATGCTCGAGGCGATCGAATAAAGCCGCGGGGCGAGCTTGCGGAGCACGCCGGTGAAGCTCTCGGGAGTCCAGTGTTTGTAGGGATAAGCCTCGAGCAGATCGATGAGCTGGCGACCGTCGACCCAGCTCTTGAGCGTGGCGCGTCCTTCTTCATCGAGCAGCTTCTGCAAAGCCGCGTCGCCGACGACGGCGTTGTACTTGTCAACGATGGCCGGCTGCAGGGTGGTGATGTCGTAATCGTATTTCAGCGCCTCGGCCAGGGTGGTGTCACCGAGTTTGGCATTGGCGCGCAGGCCGGTGACGGCGAGGACCTCCTCGACCAGCGAGGCCCGGTTGACCGGACAGATCCCGAGGGCGTCGCCGGGTTCGTAGCTCAGGCCGGAACCCTCGAGGGAGAGCTCGACGTGGAGGACCTCCTTGGCCGAGCCGGTGCCGTTGAGCACGATCTTTTCGAGGATCTCGGAGGAGTAGGGATTGGTCTTGTCGTAGGCACCGTGGCTGCCATGGGAAACGACGGCGACGGCGGGAATGGCGAGCGCGGCGGGAGCCTCGGCTCCCGGGAATGCCGCGAGGGCGGCGGCGAGCCAGCCGTCGAAGGCGGCCTGGTAATCGACATCACAATCGACCCGGGCATGGACCCGCTCGGCACCGAGGGCCTCGAGGCGGGCGTCGAAGTCCTTGCCCATCTTGCAAAAATGTTCGTAGGCGGTGTCGCCGAGGCCACAGACGGAGAACTTCAATCCGGCGAGCTTCACCATGCTTTCACCCATGAAGGTCTCGTAGTAGGCGGTGGCGTTGTCCGGCGGGTCGCCCTCGCCCCAGGTGCTGACGATGACGAGCAGGTTTTCAGCCTTCGCCAACGCGGCGGGTTTGGCGTCGCCCATGCTCGCCACGACGGGCTTGAAGCCGGCTTTTTCCGCGGCCTTGGCGGCGGCGGCGGCGAGCTTCTCGGAGTTGCCCGATTCGGACCCGTAGAGCACGGTCAGTTTGCGTTTGGCGGCGGCGATCACCGGAGGCAGGGCGGAGGAGGCCGAGCCGCTCAATCCGGCGAAAAACCCGGAAAGCCAGAGCGCCTCGTCGCGGCTGATTCCGACAGCGAGTTGATCGGCGAGCTTCTGCTGTTCGGGCCGAAGGGGGGAATTTGATGACATGGGAGCTTTTTAGCTATTGGCTTTTCAGCTGTTTAGCAAGAGTTGAAGTGGCGTCTGATCGAGTAAGCTAAAAGTCTGAAGAGCTAAAAGCTAAACAGCCGCACCAGCAGCCACGACGTCCTTGTGGAAGTCGCGGCCGTCCTTGGTCTCCTTCACGTATCCGGCGCGGATGACGTAATCGCCGAAGGTCTCGCCCTGCTCGCGGTCCTTGGCATAGGCGTGGAGCATGGGCTTGAGGATGCCGGGGACTTCATCGCCGCGCACCGAAGGCGCGTAGAGTTTGCTGAGCCGGTCACCGACATGCCCGCCGCCGAGGTAGAGGTTGTATTTGCCGGGGGCCTTGCCGACGAGCCCGATTTCGGAGATGTAGGGCCGGGCGCAGCCGTTGGGGCAACCGGTCATGCGGATGGTGATGGCGTCGTGGCGCAGGCCGGCTTCCTCGAGGACTTCCTCGATTCCGCTGACGAGGTCGGGCAGATAACGTTGCGACTCGGCAAGGGCGAGTCCGCAGGTCGGCAGGGCAACGCAGGCCATCGAATGCAGACGCATTGCGGAGCGCTCGTGGGCGTCGATCATGCCATACTGTTCGAGCAGCTCGATGATCTCCGACTTCTGCTGCGGGGTGATGTTGGAGATGATCAGGTTCTGGTTCGCAGTGAGACGGAAGTCGCCGGTGTGGATCTTTGCGATCTCGCGCAGACCGGTTAGAAGCGGATACTCGGGAGTGTCATAGACGCGGCCGTTCTCGACGTAGAGGGTGAAGTGCCAGTTGCCGAGGTGATCCTTGATCCAGCCGTAGCGATCGCCGTTGTCGTCGAAGTGAAATTCGCGCGGGGCCTGCAGTTTGAACTGGCAGAGCTTCTCGACCTCGGCGCGAAAAGCATCGAGGCCCATGCGTTCGATCGTGTACTTGAGCCGGGCATTGGCGCGCACCTCGCGGTTGCCGTGGTCGCGTTGCACCCGCACGACGGCCTCGGCGACGGCGACAGCTTGCTCGGGAGTGCAGAAGCCCATCACATCGGCAAGACGGGGAAAGGTCTCCTCGTTGCCGTGGGTCATGCCCATGCCACCACCGACGGTCACGTTGTAGCCGGCGATCTTGTCGTCACCCTCGAGGATGGCGATGAAACCGAGGTCGTGGGCGAAGATGTCGACGTCGTTGCTCGGCGGCACCGCGATGACCGTCTTGAATTTCCGCGGCAGGTAGTGTTTGCCGTAGATCGGCTCCTCGGGATCGGCGATCTCTCCGACGAGCGGCGGATCCAGGGTGACCTTGACCTTTTCCCCACTGCCATCGTCGAGCCAGATCTCGTGATAGGCGCCGGTGCGCGGCGAGAGGTGGTTGGAGATGGCCGTGGCGAGTTGGAGCACCTCGCCATGCACCCGCGACTGGTGCGGGTTCGGATTGCACATCACGTTCCGGTTCACGTCGCCGCAGGCGGCGAGGGTGTCGAGGAGGGCCTGGTTGATCTCGTAGATCGTCTGCCGCAGGTTGCTCTTGATGACTCCGTGGAACTGGAACGCCTGACGCGTCGTCAGCTTCAGCGCTCCGTTGGCGTGCTCCTGGGCGATGCGATCCATCTCAAGCCATTGCGACGGAGTCGAAACGCCTCCCGGCACCCGGACGCGGATCATGAAGGAATAGGCCGGCTCGAGTTTCTTTTTGCGACGCTCGCCGCGGATGTCGCGGTCGTCCTGCTGGTAGATGCCGTGGAACTTGGTGAGCTGCTGGTCGTCCTTCGACAGCGAGCCGGTGGCAGCATTGGCCAAGCCCTCGAGGATGGATCCCCGCAGGTAGTTGCTCGCGTCCTTGATACCTTCGTTAGCGGATTTGGCCATGGGGAAAAGGTGGGGGAAATTTTAAAGTTGCGTCGTTTACTAAGGTATTGTATCAGGGGTTTTGCAAGTCCTTTTTCGAATGCGGCTCCCCCTGAAGACAGAGTATGCCTGCCAGGTGCTTGCGCAACTGGCGAAGAGCCATGCCTCGGGAGAAGTGCGTCAGGTCGAGGAACTGGCCGCGGCGGAGCGCCTCTCGGCGAATTACCTGGTGCAGATCCTGACGGCGCTGCGACAGGCCGGCCTCGTGATCAGCCGGCGGGGGAAGAACGGCGGCTACCTCCTCGCACGCGACCCGGCCACGATCTCTCTGGCCGACATTGCGCTCGCCATGGAAGGCGGAGCCCTCATCGAGAGCAGCCCCGGCAACGGCGGTGAATCGGCGAGCCGGGTCCACGAGGCCTGGCTGCGCGCCAACGAGGCTCTCTTGCAAAGCTGCTCCAGAATTGCCTTGAGCGAGCTCGCTCCCCCACCCCGGGGTGAGGCGGTCGACTGGGTGATCTGACCGGCCAGTCGTGCGGGAAAGGCGTGACAGCCATGCACAATGCAAGAGGCTGCGGAAGCTCGCTGAACTTTGAATCGCCGCAAACCACTGTCCGTAAACGATTTGCGATTTTTGGCCCATCTCCTGCAATGTCAAAGGATCGGCAGATCCTCGATTGAGGCTGCTTCCTAACATCACTATAAAAACCCATGAAAACCATCCTTGCCCTCGTGGCGCTCACCGCACTTTCCTTTACCTTCGTTTCCTGCGACAGCCCGCAGGAAAACGCGCGTCAGGACCGGGCCGAGTCCACCGCCGACCGGCTTGAAGATCAGGCCGATGCCACCCGCGACCAGGCCGAGCGCAACGCCGACCGCCTCGAAAACCAAGCCGACCAGACCCGGAACAACGACCCGGGCCTGAACTCCAACGCCACCGAGCGACGCGCGGACGCGAAGGAAAACCAAGCCGATGCCGTTCGCGAAGCAGGCGAAGTGAAGGCCGACGCTCAGGAAAATCAGGCCGACGCCGTCCGCGACAACAACTGAGTGTGGTCCCCGACCCGACTCTCCGAAAGCCGTCGACCGCGAGGTCGGCGGCTTTTTTGTGGGTCACTTCTTCGCCGTGTAATCAAAGACATACACCTTCTCAAGGTGCGGCTTCAGCTTCGCCACAAAAGCCTCGTGGGCGGGATGCGGCAGGTAGGCGGCGAGGCCGGCCTTGTCCTTGAAGGTCACCAGGAAGGAGTGGGTAAAGCCGTTGTTGAGCGGCTCGATGTTTTCCGTGCCGCCCCACTCGAGGTCGACGATCACGTCGATCTCGGACTTCAGTTTCAGAAAGGCGTCGACGATCTCCTGCTGCTTTTCAGGGCTGGTGCCTTCCTTGAACTGGAAGGACACGAAATGGCGGAAGGATTGGTCGGCGGAGGCGGTTCCGAGGGTCATGAGGCACAAGAGAAGCAGGAGAACGATGCGCGGGGATTTCATGACCCGATCCTTGGCGATCCGGGCGCGGCTGTCGACTGGAAAATCACGCGAGGACGAGCCGGTAGCCGATCCCGGATTCATTCTCGATCCGCAGATGGGGAGCGAGTTTTTCACGCAAGTGCTTGATGTGGACCCGGAGGGCCGGGCCCGAATCACTCTGCTGGCCGGGCCAGACACTCTGTCGGATTTGATTGTTGGTGAGGATGCGGCCGGCGTCCTCCACCAGACGCTTCAGCAGCGCGAACTCCGTTGGCGTGAGATGGAGGTGCGCCTCGCCAAGCAGGACCGCATGGTGCACCAGATCGACCCTCAACGGACCGGCTTCAATGACGGGCTCACTCCTGCCGGGGCGCCGACGCTGAATCACGGAGAGACGCGCGATCAACTCGGCGGTCCCGAAAGGTTTGGTTACGTAATCGTCGGCACCACCTTCCAAAGCAGCCACCTTGATATCCTCGTGCTCGCGGACACTCAGGATCAAAACCGGAACGTCGCTCCATTCGCGGAGCCGTTTCAGCACCACGAGACCGTCGAGATCCGGTAGTCCCAGATCGAGCAGGATCACATCGGGGCGATGCCATGCGGCATCCTCGAGTCCGCTCCGGCCATCCGCCGATTCTTTGACCACGTAATCCCGACTCTCCAGCGCGAGTCGGAGGAGTCGGCGGATTTGCGGTTCATCGTCGATGATGAGCGCGGTCATGGATCTGGGTGCGACCGAGCTTGCTCCGTTTCAACGGGAAGATCGAGCACGAATTCGGCACCACCTTCGGAGCGGTTGCGCGCGATGATGTCTCCACCAATGGCCCGCAGCAGTCCACGGGCGATGGCGAGCCCGAGTCCGGTGCCCCCGGGCGGAGAGCCGGGAGATCGATAGAATTTCTCAAAGATCCGCCGTTCCTCTCCGGGTGGCAGTCCACCGCCTTGGTCTCGTATGATCAGACGAAGCCGACCGGCTCCTGGCAGCAATGCCTGCAAGAGGATCCGGGTCTGGGGCGGAGTGTGGACCGCCGCATTGTGCAGTACGTTTGCGAGTGCTTGAGCGGCGAGCCTGGCATCGAACCGGAGTGGCGGCGGATCCGCAGGCAGTTCCACGCGCAGCCGGTCACCTGACAGCTCAGGCCCTGCCGCAGAGGTGGCTTGCTCGATGAAGTCCCGCAGATCACACCAATCCGGGTGGGGACGAATCACGGATGACTCGAGCCGGGTCATGCCAAGCAACTGATCCACGACCCGGCGCATTCGTTCTGAAGCGATTCGGATCTCGGAAAGGTAGTCGTCCTCTTGTTCATGAGCCCGTCTTCCGTCGAGAGCCGCTTGCATCACCGCGATCGGGGTCTTCAACTCATGGGTGACGCTATCGAGCAAAGTGCGCCGCAGTTTGTCGGATTGATCCTGCACTTCGGCCGCCGCCATCGCCTGAATGAAGTGCTCTTTCTCCAACACCAGTCCCAATTGAACGGCAAAAGCCTCGATGGTGCGCCGCGTCTCAAAGTCGAGGCGACGGTCCTGCGGAAACCGGATGCCGATCACTCCCATGGTCGAAGTCGCGGTCTGCAGCGGAAACCAGGTGGCCTCGGATTGCGGCAGCGTGTCGGTGAAGCGCCCGGCGGACTGTTTGTGTTCGAAGGCCCAGTTCAGCACCGCGAGTTCTTTCTCGTGAGGTTCGAAATCACTGGCGGAATGCGGGGTCACCGCCAGCCGACGGTCTGCCTGTCGGACGAACAAGGCCACTTCGCCTGACAGCCATTCGGCGATGATCCGCACCGCTGCGGCGAGGCCTTTTTCAGGCTCGGCGGCGAGCGCCGCGGTCTGGGTGACCCGCAGGAGGGCGGCGGTTTCCCGCTGCCGCAGGCGTTCCGCACTCTCACGCTGTCGCAAGCGGCTGGTGAGCCGCCCCATGCTGAGAGCGACCACGAAAAAGAGCACGAAAAGCGCGACATCCTCGTGTCGTTGAATCCGGAACGTAAAATGGGGCGGGATGAAAAAGAAGTTCCAACCCATCGCCGCGAGTCCGGCCAGCAGTAGGATGGGCCCCTGCCGGAGATGGAGACCCGCGACCAAAACCACGAGCAGCAACATCAGTGCCACGAAAAAATATCCCGTGACCGGCATCAGGGCCCACAGCAACAGCAATGCTCCCCCGGCGAGGGCGACTGCGAGGAGATACTCCTGCGAACCTGAGCCCCCGGGTCTTTGCCGATGAGGATTGGCGTCCCGTCGACCACCGGCAGATGCGGCATTGGGACGCACCACGCAGACGTCGATTTCGCCACTGCCCGCAATGATGCGATCTGCCAAGGTGCGACGGAAGCGGGCGCGCCCCGGCTTGCCAACGATGATCTGGCTCACGTTGCGTTCGGCCGCGAGCTCGAGCAAGCGGGTGGCCACGTCGGATCCTGACAAAAACACCACCTCGGCCCCGAGCCGCCGGGCCAGGGCAAGCGCCCGGTTGAGGTAGTCCTGCTGATCCGCGTCCAGAGCGGCCCCGCTCTCGACCCAGGCCACGATCCAAGGACAATCAAGCCGCGTCGCGGCACGCCTGGTCCATCGGATCAGGCTTTCGGCATACGGGCTCGGCCCGATCCCGACGAGGAGCCGGGCATGGGTTTTCCACGGGGTCGAGACCCGCCTGGCTCGGCGGATATCCTCGAGATCACGATCAACACGGTCGGCAGTAAAACGCAGTGCCAACTCGCGCAGGGCGGTGAGCGTGGACTCCTTGAAGAAGCCCGCCGCGGCCTCCCGGGCCCGTTCGCCGAGGTAGACCTTGCCCTCGGCTAGCCGGGCGAGCAGTTTCTCCGCACTGAGATCGATCAGCTGGATCTCATGCGCCAGCTCGAGGATCGAATCCGGCACCCGCTCTCGCACCACGACCCCGCTGATCTGGCGGACGATGTCGACCTGGCTCTCGATGTGTTGAACGTTCAGGGTCGTGAAGACATCGAGACCCGACTCCACTAGTTCAATGACGTCCTGATACCGCTTCGCATGCCGGCTGCCGGGCGCATTCGTGTGGGCGAGTTCATCCACCAGCACGAGATCGGGCCGGATCCGCAGCACCGCGTCGAGGTCCATCTCTTCGAGCACGGTGCCTGCGTGTTCGATCCTCCGGAGTGGCACCGTCTCGATGCCGTCGAGCAAGGCCGCCGTCTCGGACCTTCCGTGGGTCTCAACCAACGCGGCAAGCACGGAAAGCCCTTCGCGCTGCCGCTGGCGGGCCGCTTCCAACATCGCGTAGGTCTTGCCCACCCCCGGACTCATCCCGAGGAAAATGAAAAGGCGGCCGGGACGCGCCTCCCGCTCGGCACGCTGCAGTTCAGCGAGCAAGGCATCGGGATCGGGCCGGGGATCGGCAGAGTCAGGCATGGTCGGATCTCTGGACAAGGGATCGACGCACTAGCGCAACTCGTCGAGGGCAAGATTCAGCTCGAGCACGTTCACGAGCCGTGATCCGGCGCGGAAGCCTCCCGGAAAGAAAAGACGCTCCGCCAACAGTCTCTCCATCAGGAGCGGATCCAGTCCCCGGGCGGCAGCCACCCGGGACAACTGAAAACGAGCCGCGGCCTCCGTGAGGTGCGGGTCCAATCCCGATCCGGAGGCTGCGACAAGATCGGCAGGCAACAGCCGGCCCGACCCCGCGCCGTGGAGCGCCACGATCGATGCCGCCCGAGCTGCCAGGACTTGGCTGGACGAAGCCAGATTACTGCCACCCGCTCCAGCCGCATGATAATCCACGGCCGACGGCCTCGGCCAAAAATACTCTGGCCGGGTGAAGGATTGCGCGATCAATCGACTACCCGCCAGGCTGCCATCGGCCCTACGCAGCAGCGAACCTTCCGCAGACGTCGGGACAACCCAGCGGGCGAAACACCCGATGGCGGAGGCATAGGTGATGACACACAGGATCTGGGTTACGAGGACGACGCGAAAGCAGGCAAAAAAGGTGGTCATGTCAGGGTCGTGATGAAGTTCAGCGGGATGCGAGCAGGTGATCGGCGATGGGACCCAGCGCCGCCGCCGGGAAGAAAGTCAGCGCACCGATGAAAACGATGCAAGCGGCCAGCATGAAACCAAAGGTCGCATCCTCCGTGCCGAGTGTTCCCGCCGAGACCGCCGAGGGGCGTTTCGCCGCGAGCGAACCCGCGATGGCGAGCGGCAGCACGATGGGCAGGTATCGAGCCAGCAGCATGATCAGCCCGGTCGAGACGTTCCAAGCCACCGTGTTGTCCGCGAGTCCTTCAAAACCCGAGCCGTTGTTCGCCGCGGCCGAACTGAATTCGTAGAGGATCTCGCTGAAACCGTGGGGACCCGGGTTGTTCCGGGCATCCAAACCCCAGGGCGTGGCCACGAACAAGGCCGTGGGCACGAGGATCAAGACAGCGTGCGCGATCAGGGAGACCGCGGCGAGCTTGATCTCGCGCGCCTCGATCCTGCGACCCAGATATTCCGGGGTTCGTCCGACCATCATCCCCGCCACGAAGACCGCCAGGACCACGTAGATGAAAAGATTGATCACGCCGACCCCCACCCCGCCGAAGGTGGAGTTGAGCCACATCCCGGCCAGGGCGACCAGCCCGGTCAAGGCATTGAGGCTGTCGTGCATCGAGTTGACCGATCCGTTGCTCGTGCTGGTCGTCAACGCTGCCCAAAGCGGTCCAGCGGCCGCGCCAAAGCGCAGTTCTTTCCCCTCCAGGTTACCCTGCCCCGGAGCGATCGGCAGCGCCGCGAAGACCGGGGTCGCCTCCGATTCGAAAGCCACCGCGAATCCGATCTTCGCGAGCAGGAAAACGAGCATCACGACGAAAAGCACCGTCGCATGTCTCATCCGACCGAGGATCCTGCCAAACATCCAAACACAGGCCATTGGCAGCATGGGGATCGCGAGACAGGAGATCAAGTTGCTGATAAACCCCGGGTTTTCAAACGGGTGCGCGGAGTTGGGTCCGAAGAATCCGCCGCCATTCGTACCGATCTGCTTGATGGCGAGAAAGGCCGCGACGGGGCCGCGGGCAATCGTCTGCATGCCTCCCTCCAAAGTCGCGGCGTCGACGGACCCTTGCCAGGTCATCGGCACTCCCGAAGCGACCAAGAGCATCGCGAAGATCGCCGCAAGCGGCAGCAACACGAGGAGAACCGCCCGCAGGAGATCCACGTAGAAATTGCCCATCACGGCCCGCCCGGCGAGTCCCCTCGCCAACGCGGTCAACACGGCCAACCCGGTGCCCGCCGAGACGAATTGCAGCCACATCAAAGCCGCCATCTGCGATAAATGGGACATCGACACCTCGCCCGAGTAATGCTGGAGATTTGTGTTGCTTGTGAACGAAGCTGCCGTGTTGAAGATGAGATCAGCGGACAGTGGCCCTTTGCCATCCGGGTTCAGCGGCAGATCCGATTGCGCCAGAAGCACGGCACCCGCAACGAGGAACATCACTCCATTGCAGGCAAGCATCGCGCCGACATATCCTTTCCACCCCTGTTCCACGCGACCAGCGGGACCGGCGAACCGACGGAATGCGGCCTCAATGCGATCGCGGACTTTCCCGGACTCCGACGAGTCCATCGCCCAGCGCAGGTAACGGCCAAGCGGCCAGGAAAGGGCGGCGGCACCGCCCACGGTGATCAGGATGAGGAGGATGGCGGACATGAGAGGGTAGGGTGCGGGAGTCAACAGGGTCGAGTCGGAGTCCTAGATCAGACCCAGAGCCGAGATGAGGAGATCGATGACCTTGATCCCGGCGAAGGGTGCGACCACTCCGCCGACCCCGTAGACGAGAAGGTTGCCGCGCAGGATTTTCGCGGCCCCGGCGGGTCGAAAAGACACTCCTTTCAAGGCAAGCGGAATCAAGGCGACGATGATGAGTGCATTGAAGATCACCGCGCTGAGAATCGCCGATTGAGGCGAATGCAGGCTCATGATGTCGAGGCGGCCGAGCGGTCCTTCGCCGTCAGCGGAGGCGTAGGCGGGGAAAAAGAGCGCCGGCAGTATGGCGAAGTACTTCGCGAGATCATTGGCGAGGCTGAAGGTGGTCAGCGCTCCACGCGTCATGATAAGTTGACGTCCGATCTCGACGACCTCGATGAGTTTCGTGGGGTTGCTGTCGAGATCGACCATGTTGCCCGCCTCGCGCGCTGCCTGGGTACCTGTATTCATCGCCACTCCCACGTCGGCCTGGGCGAGCGCCGGGGCGTCGTTGGTTCCGTCGCCGGTCATGGCGACAAGGTGTCCGGCAGCCTGCTCGGAGCGGATCCGGCGGAGTTTGTCCTCGGGCGTGGCCTCGGCCATGAAGTCATCGACCCCGGCCTCTGCCGCGATCGCCGCCGCGGTCATGGCATTGTCGCCGGTGATCATCACCGTCCGGATGCCCATGCGGCGCAACTCGGCGAAGCGCTCCTTGATTCCCCCTTTGACGACATCTTTCAACTCGACCACGCCGAGCACGCGGGCGTTCTCGCAAACCACCAGCGGGGTGCGACAGGAGCGCGCGGCGCTCTCGACCGTCCGGGCGACGGCCTCGGGGTACTCCCCACCGAGCGACTCGACGTGCGCCTTGATCGAGTCGGCAGCGCCCTTGCGCACGATGCGTCCCTCGAGATCGACCCCGCTCATCCGGGTCTGGGCGGCGAAAGGCACGAACACCGCATGCGGCGCGGCGAGTTCTCGTCCGCGGATGTTGAAGCGTTCTTTTGCCAGCACGACGATGCTTCGCCCCTCTGGAGTTTCGTCGGCGAGCGAGGCAAGTTGCGCGGCATCGGCGAGTTCTCGCTCATCCACTCCGGGCGACGGCTTGAAGTCGGAGGCCATGCGGTTGCCGATGGTGATGGTGCCGGTCTTGTCGAGCAGGAGCACATCGATGTCCCCCGCCGCTTCGACCGCGCGACCGCTGGTGGCGATCACGTTCCTGCGGATGAGGCGATCGATCCCGCTGATCCCGATCGCACTGAGCAGTCCCCCGATCGTGGTCGGGATCAGGCAAACGAGCAGGGCCGCCAACACCGGCAGCGGGAATGAGACGCCGGCGTAATTTCCCATCGGTGCGAGGGTCACGCAGACCAGCAGGAAGATCAGGGTCAGCGCTGAAAGCAGAATGGTCAGGGTGATCTCATTCGGTGTCTTTTGACGCCGCGCTCCCTCGACCATCGCAATCATGCGATCGATGAAAGTGTTTCCTTTTTCCGAGGTGATCCGCACGACGATGCGGTCGCTGATCACCTTCGTGCCGCCGGTTACAGCGCTGCGATCGCCCCCGCTTTCGCGGATCACGGGAGCGGACTCCCCGGTGATGGCGGCCTCATCGATGCTTGCGATGCCCTCGATCACCTCCCCATCGGCGGGGATCACATCGCCCGCCTCGCAGACCACGAGATCGCCCTTTTCCAGGGAAGAGGCCGGCACGGGACTTTCCCCGCCGCCCTGGGTGATCTTCCGGGCCATCGTCTCCCGTCGGGCTTGTCGCAGGGTATCGGCCTGGGCCTTGCCGCGGCCTTCGGCAACGGCCTCGGCGAAGTTGGCGAAGAGCACGGTGAACCAGAGCCAGCCACACACTTGCAGGGTGAAGCTGCACTCCTTCCCCGCCGCCGGCAACGCGAGTGTGGCGAGGATCGCTGCGACGAGGGTGACAAACATCACCGGGTTGCGGAGCTGGGCACGGGGATCCAGTTTCCGGATGGCTCCGGTGAATGCGGGACCCAATAGGGCCGGATCAAAAAGGAAGCGGGGCGTGGCGGACATGGCGCTGCGGGGTCAGAACTTTTCCGGGAAGAGCATCGCGATCAGGAGGTAAGCGGCGAGGGCACCGGCGAGGACGAGAGAGAGGATCGCGAGCATCGGCAGGGGTGGTTGACACTGTCAGTATCCGGCGGCGAGGCCTGACTGTCCCGTTAAGGGAGGGCCCGGATCCGTTAAGAAGTTGTGAAGACGACCCGCTTTCCCCCAATCTTCGGGTTGCGCCGGCCCGAGGCTATGGGATGTCTTGGGAAGCCACCACGCGCATGAACACCTGGGAACTTTATCAGCACTCCATCCTTCGTTATCCCGATCTCGGCTTTTGCCTCGACTGGAGCCGGATGAACCTGCCGGCGGGCGCCTTTGACAGCCTCGCTCCAGGCATCGAGCGCGCCTTCCGCGACCTCGTCGCGATCGAGGCCGGCGAGATCATGAACCCGGACGAGGGCCGCGCCGTGGGTCACTACTGGCTGCGCCATCCTGACATCGCGCCCAAGGAACTGGGCGATTGGATCCGCTCGGTGAAACAGTCGGTGATCGACTTCGCCCAACGCGTCTCCACGGGCGGACTGGTCGCACCGAACGGCAACGCCTACCGCCACGTGCTGCTGATCGGCATCGGCGGCTCCGCGCTGGGCCCGCAACTGGTGACCAAGGCCCTGCTCCCGGCCAACGCGCCCGTCGACCTCCATTTCCTCGACAACACCGACCCGGGTGGCATGGACGATGTCTTCGCCACGCTCGGTGACGGGCTCGCCGAGACGCTCGTGATCGTCATTTCCAAATCGGGCGGCACCGCGGAGACCCGCAACGGCATGCTCGAGGCCGAGGCTGCCTTCCGTTCGCGCGGACTCGACTTCGCCAGACAAGCGGTCGCCGTCACCGGCGAAGGGAGCCTGCTGGATCGCCACGCCATCGCCCAAGGCTGGGTGGCGCGTTTCCCCATGTCCGACTGGATCGGCGGACGCACCTCGGTGATGAGCGCCGTCGGCCTGCTGCCGGCCGCCCTGCTGGGTCTCGACATCGAGGCCTTCCTCGCCGGCGCCGCGGCCATGGATGCAAAGACCCGGGTGCCTGACAAAGACACCAATGCTTCCATGCGGCTCGCCCTGATGTGGCATTTCGCCGGACATGGAAAGGGCGAAAAGGACATGGTGATCCTGCCCTACTGCGACCGGCTCGACCTGATGAGCAAATACCTCCAGCAGCTCGTGATGGAGTCAATCGGCAAGGAACTCGACCTCGACGGGCAGAAGGTGAACCAGGGCATCGCCGTCTACGGCAACAAGGGCTCGACCGACCAGCACGCCTACGTGCAGCAACTCCGCGACGGGCTGCCGAACTTCTTCGCGACCTTCATCGAGGTGCGGCGGACCCGCGCCGTCGCGTCGATCGGCGTGGATGAATCGGGAGCGACGACCGCGGATTACCTCCAGGGTTTCCTCCGCGGCACCCGCCGCGCCCTCGCCGGGAACGACCGCCAATCGCTGACGATCTCGCTCGACGAGCTGAACGCTTTCAGCCTCGGCATGCTGATCGCGCTCTACGAACGGGCCGTGTCCTTTTACGCGAGCCTCGTCAACATCAACGCATACCATCAGCCCGGCGTCGAGGCGGGGAAAAAGGCGGCGACCGCTTTCCTCAATCTGCTCACAACCGTGCGCCGTCACCTCGGCGAGACCGGTTCGGCAGGTTACACCGCCGAGAGCATGGCTGGCGTGATCGGCGAGAGCGACATCGAGGAAGTCTACCATTGCCTCAACCACCTCGCCGCCAACGGATTTTGCGCCCGCGAAACGGGAGCAACGCCGGGGGCTGATCGCTTTTTCTGCTGAGACCGGAACGCTGGAGCGTAACCCTCCCCGTAAGCTCCATGCCATTCTGGGTCAAAGTCCTGATCTGTGTCCTCGTGATCCCCGCTCTCGGAGCGGTCGGCGGCATCGTAACGTCGCAGAACATCGCGGGTTGGTACGAGCTCTTGGAAAAACCGCCCGGCACTCCGCCAAACTGGGTCTTCGGCCCCGTTTGGACCCTGCTCTACGTTTTGATCGGAATTTCCCTGGCCCTGGTCTGGGATCGAGCCCCTTCCGGAACGGCCAAGAACCGGGCCTTGGTGATTTTCGCGGTGCAGATGGTCCTGAATCTCGTCTGGACTCCCGTGTTCTTCGGCGCCTACCTGGTGCTGGCCGCGCTCGTCATCATCGCGCTGCTCTGGATCGCGATTTTGATGACCATCCTCGCCTTTCTAAAATTGAATCGTACTGCCGCCTGGCTGCTGGTGCCTTATCTGATTTGGGTCAGTTACGCGAGCTATTTGAACGCGGGGATTTTCTGGCTGAACCGGTAGAAAGCGATCAAGCCGGGACTTGGAAAGTCCCGCTCCCTTCACCCCAACTGTAGCGCCCCGCCCTGGCAATACTTCGCATTGCCGAACGTCTCGATGCCATGCCCCATGGCGTGAGCCAGAGTGAGCCAGAGGCGGTTGTGCCCGGCCTTCTCGAACTTGAGGGCACGGCCGCCCTTGATGCCGAGGCTGCCGCCGCCGACGAGGACGAAGGGAATGTCGTCGAGGGTGTGGCTGTTGCCCTTGCCTAGTTCGTTGAGCCAAACGATCAGGGTTTGGTCGAGCATGCTACCCTGTTCACCCGGCTCCTTGGTCTCGGAAAGTTTTTTGACGAGGTAGGCCAACTCGCCGGCGAACCATTCGTTGATCCTGGTCAACTTCTCGGCGGCGTCCTGGTTGTCATCGGGCTCGTGGGAGAGGGTGTGGTGGCCGTCGTCGACGCCGAGCCAGCTCATCCGCGCCATGCCGACGGAGCGCATGAACTGCAGCGTCGCGACGCGGGTCATGTCGTTGGCCATCGCGTTGACGAGCAGGTCGATCTGCATGCGGCTGATCCGCGGGGTGTTGTCGTTGACCAGCTCGATGTCGGGATCGATGTCGGGCACGGGATGGGCGAGCTCGGCCTGTTCGCCGGCGCGGGAAAGCTCGGCCTCCATTTCGCGGACGAGGGTGAGGTGCTCCTCGAGCCGGGCTTTGTCTTCCTTGCCGAGCTGCTTGCTGACGCGGGCGAGATCCTCGCGCACGTCGTCGACGATGGAGACGAGGCTGTCGCGGTCCTTCATCCGGCCGTAGAGCTTGCCGAGCATCTGCTCCGGATCATCGATGGGCGCGATCGGTTGGTTCGGGCCGGCGTAGGACATCCGGGTCCAGGGATCGGCGCGATTGGGCACGGCGACGCCGAACTCGAGCGAGCCGAAGCGGGTCCGGGTCTCCTCGCGGGATTGGAGGAAATTTTTGATCTCCTGGTCGATCGAGATGCCGCTGGCCCAACCCGCCGGCGTGTCGGATCCGCCCTGGATGTTGCCGGGGAAGAGTTCGGTGCCGGTCAGCAGGCAGCTCATGCCGCGCATGTGGCGGTCGCCGTCGCCTTCGACGAGATTGTTGACCCCGCGCAGGGTCACGACCTGGTCGCGGAAGGGTTCGAGCGGCTTGAGGATGCGCTTGAACTGGAGTTGATCACCATCGGGCCAGAACTCGCCGGGGATCGTTCCGTTCGGAGAGAACATGAAGATGACCCGCTGCTTTTTGCGTCCCTCGGCCGCCATCAATCCGGGAAGACCGGTGAGGAAAGGCAAGGTAGCGGCGGAGACACCGAGGTGGCGTAGGAAGTCGCGGCGGGAGGGATTCATAGAGGGGCGAGGAAAACGATCAGGGGTTCATTTGGCCGCCACTTTCGGATCGGGCGAGCCGCCGTGAGGCGCGGTGGTCAGGGCAATCTGTTTGACGAGTTCCGGGATCTGCAGCCCGCTTTTCTCAAAGGCGGTGCGCAGCGTTTCCATCTCGTCCTCGCCATAGGCGCGCACGGGTTGCTTGACGAGGTGGTGGAACAGTTTCTCGACGAAGGTGCGATGGGCGCTCGGTGTGGCGACGGCGAACTCGGCGACATCGCGGGCGCTGTCCAGGGTCAGGGTCTTCCCGTCTTCGGTGCGGAATTCACTTTTCGTCTCGATGGGGCGGCCGCGATCCTCGGCCCGCCAGCGCCCGATCCCGTCGAACTGCTCCAGGCTGAAGCCGAGCGGATTGATGGTGACGTGGCAACCCATGCAATCCTGCGACTTGGTCATCTCGGTGACCTTCTGGCGCATGGTCAGGTTGGGATCGAATTTGCTGTCCTTGAACACGTTTGCCATCGGCGGAGACTTCAGCGGCATGCCGATGACCTGCCGGGTCAGGAAAACGCCGCGGTGGATGGGCGAGGTGTTGTTCTGATAGGCCAGGTAGGAAAGGACGAAGGGATGCGTGATCAATCCCGACCGCTTGCCGCCATCGAGCGCCACGGACTGGAATCCGGGTTTCGCCTCGACGCCGTAGGTTTTGGCAAGACGCTCGTTCACCGGGATCTCCGGGGAGAGCATCAGCTCGCGATACCCGGCTTTCTTGCCCCAGGTCGCCTCGTCGAGGAAGATCAGCAGGGAGGTCCGCAAATCGGCGGCGAGCGCGGGGTCGAAGTCGGGGAAGGTGGACTTGTCCTTCACCAGTTCATCGGCGCGCTCCATCTCGAGCCAGTGGTGGTAGAAGTCCTGCAGCTTCGCCTTGGTGCGCCAGTTCCAGACCATCTCGTTGACGATCTTGTCGAGCTTTTCGGGATGATCGAACTCCCCCTTCTCGACGCGCTGGATGAGACGGGCGTCGGGGAGGGAATCCCACAGGGTCAACGCGAGGCGGGAGGCGAGCAGCCAGCCATCGGGACGCTCCGGCCCGCCCAATTCGGGATAGAGGAAACGCGGCGAGGACAAGGTGGCGAGGACGAGGCGCTTGACCGCTTGGTCGACGTTCTCGTTCTCCTTGAAGAATTTCCGGACATGCTCATTCTTCTCCTCCTCGGAAAGCGGCCGGCGGAAGGCGCGGCTCACGAAGGACTCGGCGAAGGCTTCGATCTTTTCCCGACGGTCCGGCTGATCCCGTTTCGTTTTGGCGAGGTCGTCGACCCGTGAGACAATGGCGTCGGAGGCCTGCACCGCGCCCGCGGTGACCGCCTCGAGCCAGGCTTTCGAGACCATGGTGCCACGCTCGTAACCGACGCTGCGATCATCGGCGGGGAAGTTCACATCGACGAGCAGCGAATCGTGGGTCCAATCGGGGGAAAGATTCCGTTCGGGAATGGTCTGGAGCACGCCATGCGGCGGCTTCCAGAGCAGCTCGACCGAGGCGGCTTTTTCCTTCCAGGTGAAAAAGTCGAGGCGGATCGGATACGGTCGCCCGCCGATCAGAAACACTTTGCCGGTCTCCTCGCGCACTTCGTTGTTCGGGACGACCCAGCCGTCGATGGTCTTGTTGGGAAACTCCTCGCCACGGTCATGGGCGTTGACCCAGAGAGTGACGCCGTTGCGGGTGCGCACCACGAACTCATAGACGCCGGTCTCGTCGGGAAGGATCGCCCCCTCCCAGCGGATCGAGAAACTGTCCGGCGAGAATTCCTTCGCCTCGGGATGCTGCGGGACGCCCTCGCCGTAGTCGAATTTCACCGAGGCGTCGACGCGCTCGAATTTGTCCGGCTTCTTCTGTTCGACGAATTCCTTGCGCTCGTTGAAGCGCTCGCTGCCGTAGTAGCGCGCCTTGAGTCCGCGCTTCTCGCTCATCCAGAGATCGCCTCGGAAGCTCATCACCAGATCCGCGATCGACTTGCGGTATTGGGGCACGGTCAGGCGGCTCAGGTCGATGCGGGCCGGGGTGTTGCGGGCCCTCGCCTCGGCGGAGTAAAAGGCATCGTAGATGTAGGAGGCGACGGACATCGCGTCCTCCCCGACGCAGAGGTGCTCCTGGTCCTCCGGCATGGTCCGGTCGATGCGATCGGCGAGCGATTTCAGGTCGCGGCTGCCGACGAGGGGATCGTCGGCCTTGTCCTTGACGCCCTCGCCTTTCGCCCCGTGGCAATCGATGCAGAGTTTCTCGTAGATCACCTTGCCGGGATGGTGATCGAGATCGAGCGCGCCGACCCGACCCGCCAGAAGCGGGAGACCGGCGAGAGCCAGCAGGGCGATGTGGGCGCGGAGGTGGCGCATGCGTCAATCTACGGTCGTCCGGGGCGTCCTGGTTTCACGGTACGCCATCAGGCGACCATCCGGTACTCCCGGAGGGCACCACGAGTACCGGATGGAATCAAAAGAGGCTGAGGTGCGAGGCCCGACTCGCGTCCTCGGTCGCTTCCGGAGCTTCCTTGAACTGATCGAGATAGCGCGGCCGCGAGCCCGCAAGCACCCGCTTCACGCCGTCGGCTTTCACCAGCGACAGCGGAGAGCCGGCCCGGAAAATCCCGGAGAGGGCTGCGGCAAATAGGCCCACGAGGATCGTGGCCACACTCAACGTGACCGCGCCGACCGTCGTGAGGAAAAGGCCCAGGGTCAGCATCGACCAGGTCGAGGCCACGGCGACGGTGTGATCCTCGCGGTGCTTGCGGCAGAGACCAACCTCGAGACCATCGCGGTGCCCGAACCAGGTGCGGGGGTCGCGAGGATTGCGCGGGTGGACCGTCCAGGACTTCTGGGCGGCGAATCCGCAGCGGACACAGAGGTGCTGTGGCAGTGCGGCGCCGTCCTCGACGACGAGGAGTCCGCCGCAGCGGTAAACGACCGGGGCGGGTGGAGGGATCAACTCCGGGTCGGGCGGCACCGGGATGAGATGATGGGGCGGCACCGGAGGCGCCACCGAGCCGGGTTCAGGTGTCATTGTAGGAGCGGGATGGTTCATCGAAGGAGAAGGGAGCACGGATGGTGCCAGAATTTCAGATCGTTTTCGTAAAAACTCCGGCACTTGCAGCAGCGTTCCGCAAGTGCGTGGCCCGCTTGCTTTCAATCTGAATGCGGCGAGCTTGAACGGATACCGGCGACGCTCCCCTCCTCTTTCAAAATTGTCGCTCCGTTCTGATGAAACGAGTCCTCCACATCACCGTGCCCCTCCTCATTCTCGGGGTCTGCGGCTACGTGGCCTGGTGGTTCATCGTCAACAAGCCGGAGCCGATGACGGTCGAGGCCCCCCCCGCCGTGGTTCGGGTCGAGGGGACGAAGCTGCAGCGCCAGACCTATCCGGTGCGGGTGCATTCCCAAGGCACGGTCCAGCCCCGCACCCGCAGCACCCTGCTGCCCGAGGTCTCGGCGAAAATCATCGATGTGAGTCCCTCGTTCCGGCCCGGTGGATTTTTCAAATCGGGCGAAGAATTGCTGAAACTCGACCCGGTGGACTACGAAACCGCGCTGGTCGTGGCCAAAGCCACCCTCGCCCAGGCCGAGGTCGTGCTTGCGGAAGAGTCCGCCAAAGCCGGCCAGGCCCGCGAAAACTGGCGCGCCCTCGGCAAGTCCGGCGAACCCGGTGCCCTCGCCCTGCGCGTGCCCCAGGTCGCCAAGGCCCAAGCCGATGTTTCCGCCGCCCAGGCCCAGATCGCCCAAGCCGAGCGCGATCTCGAGCGCACCGTGATCCGGGCGCCCTACGACGGGCAGGTGCTGGAACAGCTCGTCGACGTGGGTCAGTTCGTGAACGAGGGCACCGCCCTCGGCCGGATCTTCGCGGTCGATTACGTCGAGATCCGCCTGCCGCTCCCCGAGCGCGAGATGCGGTTCCTTTCCCTGCCGGAGCGGTTCCGCGACGGCTCTGGCAAGAGCGGTGGCGCGCCCGTGAAACTCCACTCCGCCATCGGTGGCACCGCTTCGAGCTGGGATGGCTTTCTGGTCCGCGTCGAGGGTGCGATCGATGAATCGACCCGCCAGATCATGGCAGTCGCCCAGGTCAACGATCCCTATGGAAAACGCGCCGAAGGTTTGCCACCGCTGCGCATCGGCCAGTTCCTCGAGGCCGAGATCGAGGGCGAGGTGCTCTCCGATGTCTTTGTGATTCCGCGCAAGGCCGTCCGCGCCGGAAACGAAATCCTGCTGATCACGCCCGAGAACAAGCTCCGCCGCGTCTCCGTCGATCCCATCATCGGAGACACCGAAAGGATCGTTGTCTCCGCGAACTCCGGCGGCCAGCCGAAAGAGGGCGACGTGCTCTGCCTCACGCCGATTCCCTTCGCCGCGGAAGGCGCGACCGTGCTCCCTCTGATCGACGGAATCATGGAAGCCCCCGAGACCCCGCCGGGATCAGGCGCCCCCGGTAGGAAAGGAAAGGGCCCCGCCGCGGATGGAACCACCTCGGCACCCTCGGCTTCCGCCGCCGGCGGCTCACCCCGTTCCTCCTGATCCGCCATGATCGCCTGGTTCGCCCGCAATGGCGTCGCCGCCAATCTGCTGATGCTCACCGTGATGGTGGCGGGGCTGTGGACCCTGGCGAACGACAAGATCCCGCTTGAGGTTTTTCAGGACGTCCCCTCCCGTATCATCTCGGTGAACGTCCCCTACCCCGCCTCGTCGCCGGATGAGACCGAGGAGACCATCGTCCTCAAGATCGAGGAGGCGCTGCAACCCGTCGGCGGCGTCAAACACATCAACTCCACCGCCGGCAGCAGCGGCGGCACCGTGCTGATCGAGGTGAACGAGGGCGTCGATCCCCGCGAGGTGATGGATGACGTCAAAATCCGGGTCGACTCGATTCCGAACTTCCCCGCCCTCGCCGAAAAGCCCATCATCCAGCTCGACGACTCCTTCCACTCCGTCATCACCGTCATCCTCAGCGCCGACATGGCCGAGCGCGACCTGAAGCGTCTCGCCGAGCAGACCCGCGACGAACTTGCCGCCCTGCCCGGCATCTCCCATGCCGAGATCGCCGGTGTCCGCAAGGAGGAGATCGCCATCGAGATCCCCGAGGCCACCCTGCGAAAGTACAACCTCAGCCTCGCCGCCATCAGCCAGGCGATCCGCCAAACGGCGATCGATCTGCCGGCGGGCGTCGTGCAGACCGAGTCGGGCGATGTTTCCATCCGCACCCGGGGTCGCGCCTACACCGGCGAGGACTTCGCCCGCGTCCCGGTCCTGACCCGTCCCGACGGCTCGAAACTCACCCTCGGCGAGATCGCGAAGATCCTCGACGGCTTCACCGAGAATCCGCTGATGGTGAAACTCAACGGCCGCCCCTGCGTGATGATCACGGTGATGCGCGAGGGCAACCAGAATGCCATCACCATCGGCGAGCGGGTCAAATCCTACATCGAGTCCTCCAACAGCACCCTGCCCGACGGCGTGCGGCTCGATTACATGAACGACCGGTCGAAGATCGTGAAGGGCCGCATCGACCTCCTCCGCCAGAATGCCCAGAGCAGCCTCATCCTCGTCTTCATCTGCGTCGGACTGTTCCTGCGCCTCGAGGCCGTGATCTGGGTCGGCATCGGCATGGTCACCAGTTTCCTCGGTGCCTTCGCGATGATGCCCTACCTCGGCGTCACCATCAATCTGTCCTCGCTGATGGGTTTCATCCTCGTGCTCGGGATCGTGATCGACGACGCCATCGTCATTTCCGAGAGCTGCGACTCCTACCGCCAGCAGGGCATGACCCCGCTCGAGGCGGCGATCCGTGGCACCAAACGCATGGCCGTGCCCATCACCTTCGGGGTGCTCACCACGGTGATGGCCTTCCTGCCGATGGCCTTCGACTCCTCGGACTGGGGCAGCATGTTCCGGCCCATTGCGGTCATTTTCATCATCGTCATGCTGATCGCCCTGGCGGAGACGAAGTTGATCCTGCCGAGCCACCTCGCCACGCCCTTCCTCGGTCGCGCCGGCGATCTCCTCGCACCGATCCACCGCTTCTCGGGTCGATCATTGCAGTGGTTCATCGACCGCGCCTACCGCCCCGCCATCGCCTTCTGCGTCCGTCACACCTACGTGATGCTCTCGATCATGTTCGGCGGGCTCGTCGTGCTGCTCGGCTTTTATTTCGGCGGCCGCATCCAGACCACTTACTTCCCCCGCGTCGCCAGCGAGCGCATCGAGTGCCGGCTCACCATGCTCGACGGCACCCCCTTCGAGGTGACCGATGCCCAGATCGCCCGCATCTACGACATCGCCGAGCAGATGCGGAAGGATTACTCCAGCCCTGACGGCAGCAGCGTCATCAAACACATCGTCTCGTCTTCCGGAGCCAGTGTCTCGAGCCGGGGATTCTCCAGCACCAGCGGCACCCACGTCGGCGGCGTCGTGATTGAAACCTTCGGTCCCGAAGAGCGGAGCATGGACGTCAACACCGTCGACATGGCCAACGACTGGCGTCAACGCATCGGCCCCATCGTCGGCGCCGAGGAGATCACCTTCCGCGCCGAGATCATGCGCGGCGGCGATCCCATCGACATCCAGATCACCGGTTCGAATCCCACCGAGCTCCTCGACTTCTCCGAGAAGATCAAGGAGAAGCTCTCCACCTATCCCGCCCTCTTCGACATCAACGACACCCTCGATTCCGGTCGCAACGAGATCCAGCTCCGCCTCAAGCCCGAGGCCCGGCAATTCGGCGTAACCGTCAACGACCTCGCCTCGCAGGTGCGCCAGGCCTTCTACGGCGACGAGGTCCAGCGGATCCAGCGCGGCCGCAACGAGGTGAAGGTGATGCTGCGCCTGCCCCGCGACGAGCGCCGCAACCTCGCCACCCTCGACAGCATGCGGGTGCGCACCGCCTCGGGGCTCGAGATCCCCTTCGGCAGCGTCGCCGAGGCGACGGTGGTGAAGAACTTCACCAGCATCAAACGCGTCGACCGCCGGCGCGCCCTCAACATCACCGCCGACGCCGACAAAAAGACCACCGATGTCGAGGCCCTCCGCGCCGAACTCGGGGCTTATCTCAACGAGCTGCTCGCCAGCCACCCGCACATCGACTGGTCCTTCGAGGGCGAGGCGCGGATGGAGGCCGAGAGCGGGTCCCGCATGCTGGTGAACATCTTCCTCATCCTCGGCGGCATGTACGCTCTGATGGCCATCCCCTTCCGCAGCTACACCCAGCCCTTCATCGTCCTCCTCGTCGTCCCCTTCGGCATCGTCGGGGCCGTGCTCGGCCACCTCTTCCACGGCCTGCCGCTCAGCATCATGTCGCTCTTCGGCATCCTCGGTGTCTGCGGCGTCGTCGTGAACGACACCCTCGTCCTCGTCGACGAGATCAACGACCTCCGCGCCAATGGCATGCCCCTGCGCGAGGCTGTCCAGATGGGCGGCCGCAACCGCTTCCGCGCCATCTTCCTCACCCAGATCACCACCTTCTTCGGCCTCGTCCCCCTCATCTTCAGCGGCACCTGGCTCTCCGAGCTCTTCCCCTTCTTTTTCAGCAGCGGGGCCCAGAGCACCCACGCCCAGTTCCTGGTGCCGGTTTCGGTGGCGATGGGTTATGGCTCGCTCTTCGCCACCGTCATCACCTTGTTCCTCGTGCCCCTGACCTACCTCGCCATGTCCGATCTCTCGCACTTGATCAGCAAAGGCTGGCACGACTACCGCGAAGCCTGGCTCGGCAAGGCCGGCGGTGGTGAAATCCCCGCGACCAGCGCCGCGGAGTCGGGTCAATAATCCCTCGTCCCCATGTCCAAGACGATTGCGCTCGCGGGCCTCTTGCTCGCATTTTTCCTGACCGGCTGCGACGGCGAAAAGTGGTTCCACGATCGCCTCGCCGACGCCGATCAACTCCCCCCCGCCGCCGTCGCCGCCATCCTCTTCGGTGGTGGTTTTGTCAGTGAGGACCTCACCTGCATCAGCGCCGGCATGCTCGCCTCGAAGGACGTCATCCCGATCGCCCTCGGCATGCTCGCCTGCACCCTCGGCGTCTGGACCAGCGATTCCCTCCTCTTCTTCTGGGGCTGGATCGGTCGGCGCGGCCTGCTCGAGCGCCGCCCCCTCAGCTGGCTGGTCAAGCCGGACCAACTCCAGCGCAGCGCGCGTCTCTTCGAAAAGCACGGCGCCAAACTCCTGATCCTCTCGCGCTTCATGCCCGGCTCGCGCGTCGCCATCTACGTCGCCGCCGGCGCGCTCCACTATCCCTACCGCTGGTTCGCGCTCTGGATGGGCATCGCCGCCAGCCTCTGGGCCCCGGTGATGGTCTGGCTCTCCATGAAACTCGGCGGCGCGCTCGTCGCCTGGCTCGAGGCCTACGAAAAAGTCGCCTGGTTCGCCATGCCCGCCGCCATCCTCCTCGTCTGGCTGGCCATGAAGGGGTTTGAGAAGCTGGTTTCGAAAAAGAGCCACCTTCTCGACGAGGAGGGGACGAAGTGAGGGTTGGCAAAGCAGCGCCGTGATTCACCGGCGGGCCGCCGGGCCGCCGGAACGTCGGTCAGCACACATTGCGTCAAACGCATCCCGGATCATTGCGTGACAAAGGACGATGGCCACGGACCCGTGACCCGTGACCAACGTCCCGAGCAGGTCTCCCGCATCCGCGCCCTGATCCCCGAGCTCCATGACCGAGGAGCAACGCCGGAAGCGTGAATTCCGGCCGGTTGGGAAAGAGATCCGAGCGAAGCGAGCAAGAGTCCAAGCCCAAAAAACGAATCCGATTTGCGAACGGACTTTTGGCAGACAGTCTAGGCCCCGATCCCGCCGCCCTCTCCGCCCGCTTCGGCCGGGCCAACAAAAAGCGCGAAGATCAGATCGCCGCCATCCTCGAAACCCGGCGCGGGTTGGGGTTGTAGCAGCGCCCACTTGGTTCCGTGGCTACGACCGATTCAGACCCCGGCGCGGGTGTTGCTTCTCGTGTTTAATCACGACAATGCGGGGCCGCCCCTGTCTCAAGCGAAATAGAATCACGTGGGGAAATCCGGGAATGAAGGCCCGGTAATAGCGCGGGTTCGGAGAGTAAGGGGAAAACTGCTCGGGATGCTCCGCGATCCTGGCCAGTTGCGTGTGCAAGTCCGCGAAAAAACGTTCCGCCAGCGCTGCGCTCGCCTCCCTCTCGTAGTAGGCCGTGATCTCGTTGACATCGCGCTGGACGGCGGGGTGGAACTCCAGGTTCATTCACCGACACCGGGGCGCCGCAGCCCTGCGATGAACTGCTCATGAGTCAAGGCCTCGACCTCTCCCGATTCCAACTCAGCATCCCGTTCCTCCGCGAGTTTCGCGAGTTCGTCCTTGTTCCAGGCTTCATCGCCGAGACTGTCGAGGAGTTCCACGGCCAGTTGGGCGCGTTCGGCCACCGGTAAAGACTGGATGGCGGCGGAGAGTTCGTGGGGAGCGATCATGGAGAGAGCGTAGCAGAAAGAGACGAAAGGAGCAAGAGAGCGAGAACTGCGGCCAGCGCCCTCTCCGCGCGCTTCGGCCGGGCCGACAAAAAGCGCGAAGATAAGATCGCCGCCATCTTGGAATCCCTGCGCGGGTTGGGGTTGTGAGGAGCGGCAGCCATCAGCCTGCCGACGAGGCGTTGGGAACGATCCCAAGCTCAGCGACAGGCGGAGCGAGGGCGGCACCTGCCAGTGGGTGGAAAGTTGGCGGTGGCTTGCCGCAGGTGCCGTGACCGCGGAGCCTGTTCACTGCAGCGCATGGTTAGGCCCCTTCATTCGGTTGAGAAATCCTTCAGCACTTCCATTGTGACTGGATCGAACGCCCAATGGAATTCGAGTTCGTAAGCGAGGGACCGCGCCAATCCATCCAATCCCGGGAAGAGCGTCGCGTTGCTGATGTTCATATTGTAGAGTTCTCGCATTGCGTCCCGACGAAGCTTATCCGTCTTCAATGTGAATCTGACGACTGCGTCCGCAGGGGCCAACTCCTCGATGGATTTGTCGAGGACACCCGGCATGACGAATGTCCCCGATTGGGCAATCAACCGTTGGTTCATCAGCATGGGTTCGCCAATGATTGCGATTTGGTGGGTATTTGGGAGAAAGTTTTTCTCGTAGTTTCCTTTGACCCAAGGTCCGACTTCGTCGCTGTCAACCTTCTGGCTGGCCCGGATGGTCCGAATGCGACGCTTATGCAGTCTAGGTGGAAACAGCGCCCAAACGGCGGCATCATTGGACGCTCGTTCCAGCGCGAAGATAGTGTTTATTTGTATCCCCCCGCCAAGTACGATCACCGGGAGAACCGCTCCGGAGAATCCGGAAAAATCCCCGTCCTGACAAGGAATTTCGGACGCTACGTTCGTATATCAGGTTCTCCTGGGCGGCGGAAAATGGGGTCGCGTCCGTCGTCTGATCGTACGGTCGGCCCCGCCAGTTCCCCAGCCACCGCCCCCCCCAACAGGATCAGATCGCCGACTCAACCCTGTTGAATCGAACAATCCGCCGACGGTGGACGATTACGAGATGCTGCGCGGCAAGCTGAACGAGTTGATCCTGGCGCTGAGGAGGAATCCGTAGCGCGCGCGGCGCGGTGAGGGGGCAAGGAGCGGCGACATTCCTGTCGCCGGCCCCAACGGCGGGACGCAGGGCCCTGGCTGGGCAAGCGGTGGGGGGGGGGCAAGGAGCGGCGACATTCCTGTCGCCGGCCCGGACTGGACGTCCGCTGGGGCGAAAGGAATCGAAGCGAAGCGTAGATCGCCAGCCGTAGGCTGCCCAAAGGGCGAGCGGAGCGAGGGAATGTCGCCCCTCCTTGGCCCTCAATGGACCGGCGAGACGCCGGTCTCGGATCCTCCGAAACACCGCGCGGGCCGCGCGGTGCTACCCACGTGGGACCGGTGGCAGGGGACCGGCGTCCCCTACACCTGACTCGCGCGCTTGCCTCATTCCGGCGGGCCACTTATCCTCCGGTTCCATGACCTCCGATTCCACTTGTGGTGCGTTCCTCCCGTGCCTCTTCCGTCAATTGGCCCTTTCGATCCTCGTCCTCGCCTCTGTGGCCCGTGGGCAGACCCCCGGGTCGCCCGATCCCCTGTTCGACTTCACCGTGCCGATGCCGCCACTGGGTGAGTACGAGATCATCAAAGCGGTGGCCCTCGCGGATGGAAACCAGATCGTCGTCGCCTCGAATTTCGTCGTGGGGAGCACGCTCCACAATCAAGTCCACCGGCTGAACGGCGACGGGTCGGTTGACACCTCGTTCCCAGCAGCGATCGCAGACAGTTCCATTGCCTCACTTTCAGTGGATGCCGAGGGCAAGATTGTCGTCTGCGGCGAGTTCAACGAGATCAATGGTTCGCCCTGTCCGGGGATCGCCCGGCTGAAGGCCGACGGTAGCATCGATCCGACCTTTCAACCACCCACCGGTCCTTTCGCCTTCTTTGTTGGACACGTGCCGGATCCGGAGGGCGGCGTCATCCTCTTTGGTTCGTTTTCGAGCATCGGAGGTACGCCGAGAGAAAATGTCGCCCGCCTCTATCCGGATGGCACTCTGGATCCTTCCTTCGCCCCGCAGATCGACGATACGGTCACCGCCGCCTGCACCGACTCCGCCGGGAGAGCGATTCTAGGCGGCTTTTTCACCGAGGTGGACGGGATGTCGCGAAATCGAATCGCCCGCCTGCTGCCCGATGGATCGCTCGATGAGTCGTTCGACCCCGGCTCCGGAATGAATCAGTATGTCGAAGACGTCGCCGTCGATCATCTCGACCGGGTGGTGGCGTGCGGACCATTCACCGTGGTCAATGGAAACTCCCGCGACGGAGTGGCGCGCCTCCAGCGGAATGGCAGTGTCGATACCAGCTTCGTTCCACCCGTTTTCGATGACCGGGTGCGGGCGTTGGCCATCGACACGAGCGGCCGGGTCCTGGCCGGTGGTTACTTCACCCAAGTCAACGGGACGGCCGCCCCCTACCTGGTCCGCCTGAATCGCGACGGCTCACGAGATGCCTACTTTGATCACGGCGGGCACATCACGACGGATGTCATGGAGCTGATGATGGATATTGGCGGTCGAGTCCTCTTCATCAGCGCGATACCAGATGGCTGGCATCTCGGCCGTCTTCGGGGTGGCGAGAGCGACAGCGCGCCCGGCATCAACATCACCTTCGACTACCGCTATGATACCGAAGGTTTTTTCGCCGGGGACAACATCGGGCGCCGGCTCGTGCTCGAGGAAGTCGCCCGCGTCTACGAATCGCGTCTGCTCGACCGGCTCGACCCCATCGATCCGGTCGATACCACCCCCGCGACAGCGCAGGGATGGCGGGCGGCATTCTTTCATCCAGCCACGGACGAACCGGTCATCATCGGCGACCTTCCCATTCCCGCGAACAGCTTGACCGTCTTCCCCGGGGCCAGCAGCACCGCCTTCGATATCGAAGTCCTCGCCCGCGCGGATGCCCAATACAGCGTCAGTGAAGGGAGCCTCGAGGAATCCGACATCCTCAGCCGCGGAGGTGGAACGGCCACGGGCGGATCCGCCAATGAATACTCCGGTTGGGGCGGCTCGATCAGCTTCAATGCCAACATCGACTGGTTTGACTCTCCCCCACCGGGAGCGGTCGACCCCGGCAAGAATGATCTCTATTCGACCGCCCTCCACGAGCTCGCCCACCTCCTCGGGCTCAGCGGTGGCATCCCGTCGTGGGACGCCCGGATGGTCGCCCATGATGCGGAAAAAGTCGTCTTCTCCGGCAGTCGTGTATTGGCCGTCCAAGGCTCGGGGAACCTCGTTTTCGTCGGCCTTGAGGATGACAATGGTCAGGCCCGCATCGGTGGCCATTTCTGGGCCGGCACCCTGAGCAAGGTCGTCGGCACCAGCGTGGTGCAGGAACCGGTCCTCTCCGAAACCCTCGCCCCCGGCCTACGTCGATCCCTCACCGAGCTGGATCTCGCCGCCCTCGACGATATCGGCTGGGACGTCACCTGGCCCAACACCGTTGATCGTACCGCCGCCATCCTGAAAAAGATCGCCACCGTGCAGGCCGCGATCAAAAAAGCGAAGAAGTCTGGGAAAGCCGCCAAGGTCCGAGCCCTCAACAAACAGCTGCGGGCTCTGAGACGCCAGTTGTTGTGAGGCCACCGGCGAGACGTCGGTCTCGGATCCTCCGAAACACCGCGCGGGCCGCGCGGTGCTACCTGACTGATCCGGCGATCCGGCGGTCCGGCGATCCGGCGTTCCGGCCACGTGGGACCGGCGTCTCGCCGGTCGAGGACTTTAGCCTTGATCGCGGAGGGGCGGGCGGGCAAGTTCGCGAGGTAACCGGATCACCCCTGAAACGCCCTTGCCATGAAACTTTCCAGCCTACTTCTCGGAGATTTTGCCGACCTGCTCCAGACTGGCCCGCATCGCGGCGATGCGCAGTGCCGCCAGCTCGTCGAAGTCATCCCCCGTCACCCCGGAGAATGTAATGCTGGATGGAGTCATCCGGCGTCCAGCGTCTTCGGGCCACTCAGGAACCAGGCGTTGACAATCTTGCCGTCGAGAACCTCGTAAGTCGCAATGAGCTCGATCGTGCCGGCACCTTCTGGAAACGTCCGGGCCACGCGCTCGTGGTCCACCACAAATCTTCCCATGACGATGCGCTTGGAGAGATGTGCATGGAGGTTGGGTTCTTGAAGTCGAAGCGCGAAGCGCTCGCGGAGCTGAGTGGCCCCCGAGGCCAACAGCGTCGCCGGGTGCTCGAAAAGCCGGGCCTCAGCCGCATAAGTGGTCATCAGCGCTTCCAGGTCGTGGGCGTTGTAAGCGTCGAGTTGCTGTTGCACGGTGGCTTCCGGGCTGGTTTGCGTGTTTGAAATGTTGCTCATGGGGCTCCGTTCACAGGGTGCGCGTAGCAGGGCCTAACGTAGAGCGCATGGAGGGCTGTAAGCCCTTCCATGGCGCGGCTTGTTAGGCGTTCCTCGGTTGGTGTTCGTTGACGGTAGTAGTCCAGTTGTGGGGGCTGCGCCAACTGATCGCCGTGAATGGTGCGGTAATCCGTCCGCGCGACTGCAATTCACGCATGATTGCAGCAGGAGGCCATCCAGACGGGCCATCGGCAAAGGCGAGACCGGCCTGATTGAGTCGTTCAAAAGTATCTGCAAAAGACTCGTTGGCGAGTAGGTCGCCAGGACACGTAACGAAGTGGACTGCATGATATAAGAATCTGTTGCGCCGCAAACGGAGGCCGACTCGCGCAACGGACGCCTTGGTCTCTGCATCGACAAGTTCGAGGCGAACGGACGGCGAAAAGACGGCGGATACATATGGCGGCGGCTTCATTATAAGAGGTTTCGCGGGAGGGGTGCTACTTCACCTAACAGCCTTTACTCGTATCCTCCCGCCGAGTGATAACCGCGAAGGAACTTCTCGCGAGAATCGGGAAAAATCCCCGTCCTGACAAGGAATTTCGACGGTGATGTTCGGATCACAGGTCCGCCTGGCCGCCCCGATCGGGGCCGAACTTCCCTCGCTGATCGTACCTCCACGAGACCTCCGCCGAGCGGGGGCTCGGCGCTCCCAGGCTCCCCCTAAAATCATCCCCGCGGCCGGATTTGGTATTCCGAAATTTGTCCTTGGCCCTTGGTCCGATTCCTGAGTTGACTTCGCTACGCTCCGTCTACCCGCTTCGCGTGTTCTGACTCCTAAGTTGACTTCGCTCCGTCCATCTTCGATTCGCGTGTCGTGACTCATGACTCATGACTCGTGACTCGTGACTCCTGCCCGCGTCATTCCACCGCACCGCGCTTCGCCCCCAGGGCCTCCCACGCCGCGATGATCTTTTCCATCAGCGGGCCTTTTCCGCCGGGATGTTTTTCGGCTCCGCGGATGCGTTCGTAGGCGAAGTCGCCCGGACAGGTCGAACTCGCTACCTCGCGATGGACCACGACGCGGTCGGGAGTCAGTCCATTGACCCGCAGGGCTCCGGCAACCACCCGGACCAGCGCGGCCTCGGCCTCGGGCGACGGCGAATACTCGGTGATCATCTCCAGGGGGATGCTCGGATAGGCCTCGTGGGTTTTTTCCTTCGATTGGAAGGTGCCGATCAGGGCGATGGTGAGATGGCCCGCGGTCCGGCCGGGGGCCTCGCCCTCGGGGGCGAAACGCAGCATGCCCTCGGGGTTGTGTTTTTTGCCTCCCGCCCAGACCTCGGGTGCGGCGTAGACGGTGTTGCTGCCGGCCCGCATCCGGAAGTCGCGTCCCTGGTAGACGGTGCCGCTCGGACCGATCAGGATGTGGTAGGGAATCGAGCCGTATTTGACGAGTTCGTCGTGCTCACCGTCCATCCGCTTCGAGCCGGACTCCATCCGGTCGAGCAGGGCCTTTTCCTCCTCCAGATCCGCGGCCGGTTTGCGCGGATTGGAGAGCGTGGCGTGGATGGTGATCCATTCGATCTTTTCATCGTTGGGCCGCATCGCACTCTGCGCGGGCAGCGGAGCCTCGGGTTTCACCTCAAAGTCCCGCAACGCCTCGCGCTTGAAATCGCAGAGCGCGCGGAGCGCCTCGATCTGCGCATCGGTCAGGCCCGGCTGCTGCGCGGTGGCGATTCCGAGACCGGCGAGAACGACTACGAGAAAGATGGCTTTTTTCATGCTCGATCGGCCGGCCAGGCGACCACGTTGAAATACTTCTTCATCGCGGGCCGCTCCGAAGCCTGGAAGGGATGAAACTCGATCCGCTCTCCGGTCACCTCCGGACGATGCAGCCGGTAGCCGACGCTCTCGAGATACTCGAGCGGCGGCTGGGCTTTGGCGCGCTCGCCGACGCCGCTTTCGAAGATCAGGGCCGGACCGAGGCGGCGCAGCGTCTCGACGGCTCCTTTGAAGACACCGAGTTCGTGGCCCTCGACGTCGATCTTGATCACGTCGATGCGCGGCAAGTTCAGGCTGTCGAGGCTTCTGACTTCGACCCGCGTGCCTCCCTTTTCATCGAAGCGGGCCAGGCCGCTGTGCCGCGGCACCCGCATCGACAGCGTGCCGTCCGTTTCGCCGATCGCGCAGGGCATGGGCGAGACCCACTCGCGCAGACCGGCCTGATCGATCACGTCCACGAGATCGGTGTGGGTCGTCGGCACCGGCTCGAAGGCGAGGATCTTTCCCGAGAACGATGCGCGCGACGCCATCAGCAGCGGGAAGTATCCCCAGTTCGCGCCGATATCGAGCATGACGCCGTCGTCGGGCAACAGGGCGGCGAGGCTGCGGGCAACAGTGACCTCGTAGCCCTCGGCGTACTTCGCGAAGTAGAGCGGATTGAACTGCCGGTTGTAAGCGTTGAGGCGCAGCGTTTTCGGAACGCCCCGCACGGTCAGGTCGACCTCCAGCTTCGCATCGCGCGGCAAGCGCAAGGATTCGAGGAGGTAAAAGAGCGGTCTCGCGAGGCCTTGCCGGATGCCACTCCCCGATCCGCCGTGTCCCGAACGGAACGCGGCGCGGTAGAGCCGGTTCACGAGGGGCAGGCGGACATCGGAGATGGGGAGCTTCATCGTGGGCTTTTAAACCACGAATGGGACGAATGCCACGAAGGAAAAGCGGCGGCGGCGAATCCCGGTCTCAGCCCTTTCGTTGATCCATCAGCGCGAATCTGCGGCCATCTGCGGCCATCCGTTTTTGAAATCCAACCCGTCTCAGATCCGGGAACATTCGCGTAGGAACGAAAAAACGCAGATGAGCGCGGATCTCCCGCAGATGACGCGGATGGACTCGCAGATCCCCGATCAAATCTCCACCCATTCCCCCGGCACTGGCACGGGATACTGGCCGTTGGCGTCGGCGGTGAAGGGAGCCTCGCTGTCGTAGTCGAGCGTGTCGATGCCGGGAAACCATTGGAACTCCGAAGCCATCGCCTCGTCCCAGGTGACGACCCGGCCCATGTGCGTCGCGGCGCGACCCATGATGGCCGTCAGGTTCGTGAGACCGGCGCGTTTGGCCTGGTTGAAGGGTTTGTTTTCGCGGATCGCCTTGGTGAAGTCGTTCCACTGCGCCTGCCAGGGAGTGAGTTCCTCCTTCGGCGCCTCCCAGAGCACGTTGTCGTCGGCGATGCGGCGGTCCTTGAAAATCTTCACGGTGCCGGCGTGGATGTTGCCCGAGAACTGCGCGGCCTTCTCCGATCCCTGGATGTAGGTCGCGAAGTCGTTGTGGCATTTCGGGATGTAACGCACGTAATCGTAGGCCTTGGTGCCGTCGGCGAAGGTCCACTCGACGGAGTAGCTGTCGAGGTTCTGGCCCTTGTCGGTGTTGTTGAAGGCGCGGCCGCCAATGCCGTGGGCGGAGACGGGATACTCGCCCTTGATCCAGACGAGTTCGTCGATCTGGTGGATGTCCATCTCGGACCAGAGGCCGCCCGAGACCCAGAAGAACTTCGTGAAGTTCCGCAGTTGCCACTCGAGGTCGCTCTTGTCGGCTGGCTTGGGACCGAGCGGACCCGATGGCCCCATGCGGTAGGCGCTGATGCTTTCGATCGAACCGATCTCACCCGCGGCGATGCGTCGGAGCAGCTCGGCGCGGTTGACGGAGTGCCGGCTCATCACGCCCGCGGCGACTTTCACCCCGCGGGCATCGGCTTCCTCGGCGGCTTTGAGAACCCGGCGCACCCCCGGAGGATCGGTGGCGAAGGATTTCTCCATGAAGACGTTCACGCCTTTCGACACCGCATACTCGAGCTGCTGGGGACGGAAGCCGGCGTAACCCGTCAGCATGGCGACGTCGCCTTTGCCCGGACGCAACGAATCGATGGCCCGCTTGAAAGCATCGAAGCCGATGTAGCGGTTGTCGGGCGCGACGACGGCGCGCTCCTTGTATTTGCCCTCGATGGCGACGCGGGAACGCTCGAGCCGGTCCTCGTAGAGATCCGCCATGGCGGTGAGACGCACCCCGTCGTCGGCGTCCATCGCGTTGACGACGGCACCGCTGCCCCGGCCTCCGCAGCCGATCAGGGCGAGGCGGATCTCATCGCTGCCTGCGGCATGCACCGCCGGAATCGGGATGCCGGCCAATACGGAAGCGGCGGCGATCTTTCCAGAGCTCGCGAGGAAGTCGCGGCGGGTGCTGTCTTGTGAGGATGGTTCGGAGTTCGCTGGCTTCATGATTCCAGCCTAGCAAAACCCAAGAGCGGGTCACCACTACGGGATTGCGTTGCCGGCACCCGCGTTCAGGGAATCCACTGGATCAGGAAACCGACAAGCACACTCGCCGCATTAGCCGCGAGGGCGACGAGCCAGGGAAAACGAAAGCCTGCGAGCCGCGCCAGCATTCCCTCGACGATCACGACGAGGCCTTCCCCGAGCCCAAAACTCCACCACCAGCTTTCCGTGTCCCAATCGAAAAGAAACCAGAGCAAGGGATGGGTCACCGCACTCGCACCGAAAGCCAGCAGGATCCTTCGCAGCAGAGGAACCCCTCGACCCAACGCGAGATAGACCGGAGCCTCGACCGCTTCGGTGATGAGAAAAGCCGTGAGCCAGGTCATGCCATCGCCCCGCGCGACCGGCCCTCCACGAACAAGAGAGCGGCGGCGGCGAGCTCGAGGTAGCCGTGAAACAGCGCCATGCGCAAGTAACCGGTGCGGGCCGCCATCAAATCGACGATCGCCCAGACCGCGAGACCCCCCATCAGAAAAAGGCTCGCCCAGAGCAGCAGCGGGCCGAAGTCGCGCTCCAAGGCGCGGAAGCTCGCCGCGAAAGTGCGCGGCGTCGGCTGGGGCCGGTCCTCCTCGGGCACGAGCCGCAGCCAGATGCCATAGTGAACGGCCTGCGCGAAAGCGAAGAGCAGCACGAGCCGCAAGGCCCACGGCTCCGCCAAACCCGGCGCGAGCGAGCCGAGGTGATACCAGGCATCGAGCCCGCGCGGCGCCCAGGAGATCGCCTCGGTCGAGGGCGCGAGGACACCGCTCCAGATCAGGCCACCGGCGAGGAAAAAGAAAAGCGGCACGAGCAGTCGCAGCCCTTTTCCGATCGGTCCCCAGCTCCACCAGAGGGCCAGGGCGATGAAGTTGTGGGCGTGCGCGAAGACGAGCTGGGCGAGGTCCCCCACCCTGACACTCGCCCAAAAAAGCAGCGCGCCGATGACGAGAAGCAGCGCCTTTTTCCATGCCATCCCTCTCGCGAGCAACCCCGCCATCAGTGCCGCGACGATCCCGCATTCGACGCTATGCCAGCCGGTGCCCGCGATCGCGAGCGGAATGCCGACCCCGATCACCAGACCGATCCGACGGTGGTAACCCGGACGCAGCACGAGGTAACGGAAATCCGAGAGCACATGCGGCACTCCCCAGACGATGGGCCCCAGCGCCAGCAGCCAGAAGGGCGCCACGACCGTGAGCAGGAGCGAGACAGCGATCACCAGGCTGCCGCCCACGGCCACCCGGGCCTCGCGATGGCGGACGAAGTAGCGGGCCCAATCGCCAAAGGCGCGCAACACCTCCAACCGGACGCGGTCGAGCGGACGGGAGACGCCGGTGGAGATCTGGGAGAAGAGCGACACGCTTGCGTGGTTGACGAGTTGCGCCCGACCATAGCACAGTCGGTGAAAATGAAGCAGCGCCTTTTCCCCACCTTTCTCGCCCTCTACGGCCTCGCGATCCTCGCGGACATTCCGCCCTCACGCTGCGGCCGGGTTTCCGCGCAGGAAGCTCCCTACGACCAGGCACCGCCCGCCGCGCCGCCGGTTTACCGGGTCCGCTACGAGGCCTCGACCGAACCGGGCGGCCTGATCTTTCCCGTGCAATACACCGTCTGGGTGCCCGAGGTCGCGAAGCTGCGCGGTGTCATTGTCCACCAACACGGCTGTGGCGAGGGATCCTGCAAATCGGGACAGACGGGAGCCTTTGATCTGCATTGGCAGGCTCTCGCCCGGGCCCACGACTGCGCCCTGCTCTCGCCCAGCTATGAACAGCCGGAAAAGGCTGAATGCCAGATGTGGTGCGATCCCCGTAATGGCTCCGGGGCCGCCTTTCAACGCGCGCTAGCCGACCTGGGAAAAGCAAGCGGTCATCCCGAGATGGCCGAGGTCCCGTGGGCGCTCTGGGGGCACAGCGGCGGCGGTCACTGGTGCGGAGGCATGGTGATGCTGCATCCCGATCGCGTCGCCGCGGCCTGGCTGCGCTCGGGGGTTCCGCTGCTCGCGGAAAATCCTGACAGGCCCACCATCAAGACCCACGTCATCCCCGATGGCGCCCTCGGCGTGCCCGTGATGTGCAATCCCGGAACGAAGGAAGGCGTGACCGTGAAGGAAGGCCGCTTCGCCGGCGTCTGGCCCGCGAACGAGGCCTTCTTCCGCGCGATGCGGGGCAAAGGCGCGCTGATCGGCGTGGCGGTCGATCCGCTGACCGCGCACGAATGCGGCAATCAGCGCTACCTCGCGATCCCTTGGCTTGATGCTTGCCTGAAAGCGCGGCTGCCGGAGAGCGGCACCACGCTGCGGCCCATGCCCACCGAGGGCGCCTGGCTCGCACCTTTGCTCGCCACCGAAGCCAAACCCGCCTCCGAATTTTCCGGCGACGCCAAGGAAGCCGTTTGGTTGCCCGATGCCACGATCGCGAAACGCTGGATGGAATACGTCACCGATACCCAGGTCGCCGACACCACGCCTCCACCGGCCCCGACCGCACTTTCGGTGAAAGGAAACGAGCTCACCTGGAGCGCCGAGGCCGATCTCGAGAGCGGCATCGCCGCCTTCAAGATCGAGCGCGACGGCGCGATCATCGCGACGGTCCCGGCCGAGGCGAAGAATCCCTTCGGCCGTCCGCTCTTCCAAGGCCTGCAATACAGCGACACTCCGGCGGCGCCCCTCGTCGAGATGCGCTACACGGACGCCGATGGCAAGGACGGTGCCAAATACCGCATCATCAGCGTGAACACCGTCGGCCTCGAATCGAAATGATCCGTTTCCTCCTCTTGGTCCTCTTGCTAGGGACGCTTCCGCTCCGCGCGGAGGTTCACGGCGGTTGGGAAGTCTGCGCCTGCAAGGCCCACCTCGGGCGTGTCTTCCCCTATGACCCCGAGGCCGATCACCGCGGCAATGAACGTCGCTACGCCCGCGACCGGGAGATCGATGTGAAACATGTCAAACTCGAGCTCGATCCCGACTTCGCGAAACGCTCGCTCGCCGGCAAGGCCACCCTGACCTTCACCCCCATCGCCACCCCGCTCGCCCAGCTCCGCCTCGATGCTGTCGATCTGAGGGTCAGCGCGGTGGAGTCTTCCGCCGCTCTCAAAGATTGGACGATCGGAGCGTCGCAGATCCTCCTCACCTTTGTCGAAGCGATTTCCGCGGGCGTCGAAACCACGGTGACGTTGGCCTACACCGCGGAGCCGCAGGATGGATGGTTCTTCCGCACCGCGGCGATGGGTTATCCCGAGGGCGATGATCATTTCTTCACCCAGGGCGAGCCCGAGCGCCATCGCCATTGGTTCCCCGGCTACGACTATCCGAATGAACGTTTCACCAGCGAAGTGATCTGCCGTGTGCCGAAAGGCATGACGGTTCTCTCGAACGGACGCCTCGTTGAAGAGGGTCAGGTCGGTGACCAGACCCTCTTTCATTGGAAGCAGGAGCAGGAACACGTGAACTACCTGATCTCCGTCGTCGGCGGCCATTTCAAGAAGCTCGAGGCCAAACACGGAGATCTGCCCCTTGGATTCCTCACCACTCCCTCGCAATTCGCCGAGGCGCCGAACTCCTTCACCGACACGGCCGCCATCATCGCCTTCTTCGAAAAGGAGACGGGCGTCCCCTACCCCTGGGCGAAATACTACAGCGTCTGCGTCGCCGACTTCATCGCCGGCGGAATGGAAAACACCAGCGTCACCACCCTGACGGACCGCACCCTTTTCTCCAAGGAAACCGAGACCCTGCGCAGCTCGCACCAGCTCGACGCGCACGAGGCGGCGCACCAGTGGTTCGGCGATCTCGTGACCTGCAAGGATTGGTCGCAGATCTGGCTGAACGAGGGTTTCGCGACCTACTACACCCACCTCTACGATGGCGAGAAATTCGGTGCGGATGAGATGCGCTACCAGCTCTGGCTCGATGCCCGCGACATCCTCTCGAACCTCGATGAGCGGCCCATCGTCTGGCGCGGCTATCGCGATCCGATGGAGCAGTTCGACTACCGCGCTTATCCGAAAGGTGGCTGGGTGCTGCACATGTTGCGCAGCCAGCTCGGGCCGGAGCGGTTCCGCGAGTGCATCCGCGCCTACCTCGAAGAACACCGCAACCAGAACGTCGTGACCCAGGATCTGCTCGACGTCATTGAGACACGCTCGGGCCGCGATTGGGACGAGTTCTTCGACCAATGGGTCCATCACGGCGGCGAACCGGCGCTGAAGGTGAGTTATTCCTGGGACGCGAACCGGATGCAGGCGCGGCTCGCGATCGAGCAGACCCAGAAGATCAGCGACGCGGTGCTGCTTTTCGACTTCCCCCTGCCGGTGCGTTTCATTGATGAAAAGGGAGGCCGCCACGACTTCACCGTGCGGATCCACGAGAAGAGCGAGGACTTCCACTTCACCCTGCCCGCGAAACCGACCATCGTCCGGCTCGATCCCGAGACGACGGTGCTGGCTTCCTTCGATTTCAAGCTGCCGAATCCCATGTTGCACGCCCAGCTCGCCGGCGGCGGGGATCTGACGGGTCGGCTCCTCGCCACCGTCGAACTGGGCGGACGCAGCGACAGCGAGAGCCTCGGGCTGTTGGAAACGGTCCTGCGTTCCGATGCCCACTACGGCGTCCGGATCGAGGCGGCCCGCGCGCTAGCCAAAACTCACACGCCCGAGTCGCTCGCCATCCTGACGGGCTCACTGGATCAGCCCGATGCCCGGGCTCGGCAGGCGGTGGTGGATGCGATCGGAAAGTTTTATTCGGCTTCCGCCTTCGCCGCGCTGCGGAAGCACCTCACCGCGGAGAAGAATCCTGACATGGTCGCCACCACGCTCGCGGCGCTGTCCGGCGATCCTGACAAGGCCACCACGGAGGCAATCCTCGCGATGTTGGATCGCCCCAGCCACCGCAGCCGCATCGCCGCCGCCGCGGTGGACGCCCTCCGTCGCCGTGGAGAAACCGTGGTGCTGCCGGCAGTGCTCGCACACCTGCGCGAGCAGGTCGACGCGACACCCTCCTTCGAATTCGGGGGCATGCTGGAGGATCTCGGCTCGCTCGCCCGTTTCGCCGAAGATGAAGACAAGGAAGCAGCCCGGACCTTCCTGCTCGGCCAACTGGAAAGCCGCCAGGATCCGGTGCGGCGCTCGGCCATCGTCGCGCTGGGTGCGCTCGGAGATCCGCGCTCAGTGGAGATACTGCAGCCGATCGTCGATGCCCTCGACCCCGAACGCTCCGAGGCCAAGGCCGCAAGGGAAGCGATCGCCAAACTCGCCGGAACGAAACCCCAGTCGTCGGAACTCGGTGATCTGCGTGGCGAACTACTGAGATTGCAGGACGAAACCCGGGCGCTGAAAGGCCAGATCGAAGCGCTCCGCAAGGAGACCACGCCGGAAAAGCCATCGCCCGCCTCCGCGAAGTAATTCCCGGCGAATTTGCTTTACCTCCCCCGTCTTTTCTGGTAATTATAGCGCCCTTTCCGGGGCTTTCTGATGCTCAGGCACTTTCCTTCCGCGGTCGCTCTGGCCGTGCTCCTGCCCTACGCGGTCCTTTCGGCCCACGAGTCTGGAGCAGTATTACCTCGAGTTGGTGAACCGGGCCCGGGCCAATCCGAATGCGGAGGTGGTGAGATTGTCAGGCGAGAAGTGGGGTGACGAGCCCAACACGAATCCCGCGACTCCGGATCTCAACGAGGGTCTCACTGCCGGCACGATTTCCGCCACCGCCAAGCCGCCTCTGGCTTTCGATACCCGCCTGGTCGACAGCGCGTCGGATTACAGCGATTTCCTCCTCGCCACCCAGCAGTTTTCCCACACCGCGCAAGGCACTCCTACGGAGAGAATGATCGCCGCGGGCTTTCCCTTCTCAGGATCTTTTTCGACCGGTGAAAACCTGGCAATCACCGCATTCAGCGGAGCCCACCCGGTGAATCTGGACCGGGTCAACAAACATCACCAGGGTCTCTTCATCGACGGTGAGGTCCCGGGACGCGGTCACCGGATCAGCCTGATGAATGCCAACTTCCGCGAGGTCGGGATCGCGATCCGCGAAGACGCGAACGGAGTTTCCATGTTCGGAACCGGGTTCACTGATGCGCTGAGCACCCAGCACTTCGTGAGATCCGGCACCCGCATCTTCGTGACCGGTGTGCTTTACAAAGATCTGAACACCAACGGCTTTTACGACCCGGGCGAGAGCAGCGGGATCATCGATCTACGGGTCGAGACCAATGGCGGCACTGTCCTCGCGACCGGACGCAGCTTTGGCTCCGGAGGGTATTCGATCAACATGGCCGGAGTGCCTGCCGGAAACTACTTCCTTATCGGAAAGGACAGTCTTGACGTTGAAGATAGCGAGCCCTTCGTCTGGGGCGCGACCCAGAACGTGAAGGTGGATTTTGTGAACCCCGATTTCATCGCGGCACCTGTCCTGAGCACCCCCTATCTGCCCGATGCAGGCATCAGCCTGACCGAAAGTGGTTTCACCGGTAACGATGTTTACCAGGACTCGGCTGCCGGCCAGGCCCTGCGCCAGAACGCCAAAAATACCCGCCCGCTCACCTGGCATACCAAGGTGGAAAACGACGGCAGCCTCTCCGATTTCGTAACCACGACGGGCACGCGTGGGAGCCGCTTCTTCCGCGTGAGCTATTTCACAAAAGTCGGCTCGAACCAAACCAACGTGACCGCATCGCTGCTCACCGGAGTGGTCGACAACCTCGCGACGGGGGCCGAACGGACCTACAAGATCTCGGTGCAAGCCCTCAAACCCGCCCTCGGCAAAAAGACGGGCCTGACGGTCGCCCTGCGGGCAGTCTCGGGTGCGGAATCTTCCCGTGTCGACCGGGTCAACGCGGTCGTGATCAACAAGACGAAGAAGCCGAAGCGGAAGGCGCGCTGAGCCCGCCAGTCGGTCCGGCTTTCGATTTGCGGATCGGGGAGAGTCGCGTATGTAGAGGGTCCCCCGCGACCCCATGCTCACGATCCGCAATTTGAAAAAATCCTACGGTGGCCAGCCTCTTTTCGAGGAGGCCAGCCTGCAGATCAACTACGACACCCGCGCCGCGCTAGTCGGACCGAACGGGGCGGGCAAGTCGACGATTTTCCGCATCATCCTCGGCGAGGAAGAGGCCGACGCCGGCACCGTGGAGTTGGATGAATGGTCGCTGGTCGGTTTCCTGCCGCAGGAGAGCGAGGACGTCGGCGATTTCAGCGTGCTGGAGATCGCGACCGGCCGCGCCGGCACCATCGAAGCGCTGGAAAACGAGCTGAAAAAGATGGAGGAATCCGGCGAAGTCGACTCGCGCGCCTATTACGAGGCCCAGACGAAATTCGACGCGCTCAACGATCCCCAGGTCGAGGCCAAGGCGAAAAAGATGCTGCGCGGGCTGGGTTATCCGGCGGAAAATTTCGACCGCCCCGCCCGCGAGATGAGCGGTGGCTGGATCATGCGCGCCCACCTCGCCCGATTGCTGGTGATCGAGCCGAGCCTGCTGATGCTCGACGAACCGACCAACCACCTCGACCTGATGTCGCTGCTCTGGTTCCAGAATTACCTGCGGAACTACAACGGCGCCATCCTGATGATTTCGCACGACCGCGAGTTCATGGACGCGATCGTCAACGAGGTCCACGAGATTTCGGAGCGCCGCCTGCTCCATTACAGCGGCAATTATTCCGACTTCGAGCAGCAGCGGCAGGACAACTACGAGCGCCAGAACAACGCCTACAAGAACCAGCAGAAGCAGATCGGCGAGCTCCAGGCCTTCGCGAACAAATTCCGCAGCGTCTCCTCGAAGGCCTCGCAGGCCCAGTCCAAGCTGAAGGAAATCGAGCGGATGGAGAAGATCGAGAAGCCGGTCGCGCCACGCAAGCCCTTCCGCTTCCAAATTCCCGAACCGCCCCGCGGCGGCCAGAAGGCGCTCGAACTCGAGGGCGTCCATTTCGCCTACGGCGCCCACAAGGTCTACGAGGGCCTCGGACTCGCCATCGACCGCGGCGAACGCACCGTATTGGTCGGGCCGAACGGATCGGGCAAGTCGACCCTGCTGAAACTGCTCGCGGGAGAGCTGATTCCGCAACAGGGCAAGGTGATGCCCGGCCACAACGCCAAGATCGGTTATTTCTCGCAGCACCGCTCGGCCACCCTGAACCCCAACAACTCGGTGCTGACCGAAGTGATGGAGGCGAACCCGACCCTGCGCGAGGATGACGCCCGCGGCATTCTCGGCTCCTTCATGTTCCGCAAGGAGGAGGTCTACAAGATGACGAAGGTGCTGAGCGGCGGAGAGAAGAGCCGGCTCAACCTGATCAAGTTCCTCGTCGATCCGCCGAACATCCTGCTGATGGACGAGCCGACCACCCACCTCGACATCCTCACGGTGGAGTCGCTCATCCTCGCGCTCGAAAACTACGCCGGCACTCTGGTGTTCATCTCGCACGACGTGCACTTCATCAAGAAGCTGGCGAAGGACGTGATCCACGTCGCCAACGGCAACGCCAAACGCTTCCACGGCGACTGGGACTACTTCATCGAGAAATCCGGTGCCGGCGACGAGCGCGCCGCGCTGACGTCGGAGTGAGGGGTCGGAGTCACGAGTCACAAGTCACGGGCGTGTGGATGGAGGAAACGCGTCCGCGTGATTGGCAGGGACGGTTCGCGCTTGCTAGAGTGGTGGTTATGAAGTCCCCTCTGCTGTTTCTTTTGTTTTCGACATCCTTTGGTACCATAGCGAAGGCGGAACCCCCTTCGGCCAAAATCCAGTTTCCGGATCTCGCGAAGATGCCCGACCGCACCGCGGACTTCCGCAAGCAGATCGCGGAAAACGAGGGGGCTTTCCTGATCGAGCCGGGCGTGCATCGCATCACCGGCACTCTGGAAATCACGCTCGAAAGCCGCCGCAGCGCATTGGTCCGTCCCGCCGCGGGCCCGGTGACGCTGATCATGGACGGACCCGGGCCCGCCATCCGGATCGCCGGTTCGCACGACGGCTCGGCCTCGCCGAAGACCTTCAAACCGGCCACCTGGAACGAACGCATGCCGGTGATCGAGGGCATCGAGATCATCGGCAATCATCCCGAGGCCGACGGCATCGAGCTGTTCCAGACGGTTGAGCCGGTCGTCAGCAAGGTGGCGGTGCGTTGGTGCCGGCACGGCATCCACCTCGTCACCCGCAACCGCAACGTCACCATTTCGGATGTGCACCTCTACGAAAATTCGGGCATCGGGCTCTTTCTCGACGACGTGAACCTGCACCAGACCAACGTCTGCAACTCGCACATCAGCTACAACCGCGGCGGCGGCATCGTCGTCCGCGACGGCAACGTGCGGAACCTCCAGATTACCGGCTGCGACATCGAGTCGAACATGCCCGGCGACAACACCGCCACGGAAACGGCCAACGTCTTGCTCGACCTTTCCAAATCCGCGGAAGACCCGACCCGCTCCATCGCCGAGGTCGCGATCACCGGCTGCACGATCCAGCACAGTTCCAACTACTCGGGGAAGGATTTCACCGAACTCGCTCCGGGCGGAGCCAACATCCGCCTGCTCGGCAAGGCGATCGCCCCGATCGATTCGGTAACGATCACGGGTAACGTGATGAGCGACGTCTCGCTCAACGTCGACCTGCGCGACTGCATGGACATCGTCTTTGCGAACAACACACTCTTCGCACCCAATCCCGACAACCTCCACGTGACGAGATGCCGGCGGGTCGTGGTGAACGCGAACACCTTCAATCCCCGCGAGTTCGAGCGTCCGGGACGGATTATCTTTGAAGATTGTCAGGATTGTCTCTTCACCGGCAACTCGCTGAGGGGACTGCTGGCCGAGGATGGGACGGTGATCGCAAGGAACAGCCGGCGCCTCCTCCTGACCAACAACATCCTTTCGGAATCCAAGAGCGGAATCCTTCTGGAGCATTGCGAGGAAGTGACGGCGAAAGACTGGATCGTTTCCGGCCTGCCCGAAGGGGTCTCGTGGATCGTACCAGTTGAGGCGGGGCGCTAAAACCGAGGACAAGGGTGGAAAATCCGGAGAGATTTAGTTTAAGTTGATATAATTTCCATAAGTGGCATTATTAACAGAATATATGCCCGACGCCTGTCCGGATTCGACCCAACACCGGGACCGGTCGCTTCGCCTCGCCGTGATCACCTCGCTGATCTCGAAGGCGGGGACGATCGTGTTGCGGCTCGTGTCCATTCCGGTGGCGATCCATCTGCTCGGGATGGAGCTCTTCGGGGTCTACACCGCGATCACGATGGCGGTCGGCATGATCGACATGCTCCACATCGGAATCGGTCCCGCCCTGACCAAGGCCCTCGCCAAGGCCGTCGCCCGCGGGGACCGGACCACCGAACGCTCGGTGTTTGGTACGAGCGTGCTGATCAGCATCGGGCTGACCCTGCTCGCGGGTGCCGTCGCCCTGAGCGTGCTGCTCCACGTACCGATTGCCCAGATTTTCGGCGATCAATTTGCGCCGGTCAGCGATACGATGTTCCGCGCCGCGCTGGTCGGACTGCTCATCATCACCGTCGAGATGATGTGCATCCCCTTTGAGATGAGCCGCGACGGTTATCAGGAAACGCGCTTCACCAACGCCTGGGGTGCGGCCGGGAACATCGTCGGAGCCATCGCGCTACTCTGCGGAGTCTGGTTTTTTCCGACGATCGAGTTTCTCCTGCTGGCAGTGAACGGGTCCTTCGCTCTCGCCAAGCTCGGCAACACGATTCATTTGCTCTGGCAACGTCCCTATCTGTTTCCCCGTTTCTCGCTATTCCGCAAAAGCCTCGTCGGTGGGCTCGCGAAGGACAGTGTCCGCTTTTCGATTACCTACATCCTCGCGGCCGCTTTCGAGTACAACCTGATGGCCTTCCTGATCGGTCATCACGTGGGCCCGAAAGCCGTCGGCATCTACAATGTAATGGTGACGGTGCACTTCTCCCTGACCGGTCTCGTCAACATGGTGACCAAACCCTATTGGCCAGCACTGATGGACGCCTGGGAGCGCAGGGACCTCCACTGGATCCAGCGGAGTTCAAACCGGCTCAGGCGCGGAGGCCTCGGCTTTTCCATGCTCGCCGGACTCGGCTTGGTCGCCTTCGGCCCCCTCCTGCTGCCGCTCTGGGCCGGCGAGGAGTTCCGCAATCCGGCGGTGGAGATCTTCCGGATGGATCGCATCGCCCTGCTCGCTTTTGCGGCCTATTTCGTGATCCACATCTGGCGGCACATCAACCAGATCCTGGCCCTCGGAGTTGGCGCAATCAGCCCGGTCGCAAAGGTTGTCGTGGCCGAAGCGCTTTTCCTGATCGCCTGCACCTCCTACACCCTCTACCACGGCGGTGGCATCACCAGCCTCTACCTCGTGATGGCCGTATCGATCGCACTGTTTTCCGGCTGGTGGTTCCCGCTGATCTTCCGGAGGGCGGGTTACTCGGATGCGCCGAAGGCGTCGAATTCGGATTTCCCGCCGACCGAGCCCATCAAGCAAAAGGTGCGAACGCAGCCGGCACCGGAGCTTCCCAGCGAAGTCTATCTCCCGTGACCGGGTGGGTCAGTTCGAGAAAGCGTGCGTGGAGCATCAGCCGATCCACCCGCACCCGCTGCCGCCGGACCTGCGCATAGATCGTGTCACCGAGAATCGGGCATCGCAGCACCTCTTTCAAATGCACGCGGATCTGGTGGGTGCGTCCCGTGTGGATCACACAAGAAAGGGTGGACCACTGACCCGCGGGATCGCCGCGAAGCACCCGGTAGTCGGTGATCGCCTCCTTGCCGGCCGGTTCCGGAACCACCGCCATCTTCTGCCGGTTGACCGGATGCCGGCCGATCCGGGTGACGATGTGCCCCTCCGCCGCCGGAGGAACGCCCTCGGTCACGGCGAGGTATTCCTTTCCGGTCTCGCGACCTGAAAACTGAGCGACGAGCGACTCGTAGGCGCGATCCGTCTTGGCCGCGACGAGGCACCCCGAGGTTTCCTTGTCGAGGCGGTGCACGATACCGGGCCGGTCTTCTCCAGCGAGACGGCTGAGTCGACCCTGACAATGAAACAAAAGCGCGTTCACCAGGGTGCCGCTTTCATTGCCAGCGGCGGGATGCACCACCAGCCCCTCGGGCTTGTTGACGACGATGATGTCCTCATCCTCGAAGAGAACCGGCACGGGGATCGCCTCGGCACCGGGGACCCTTTCCCTCACCGCAGGAGGAGACACCTCGATCTCGTCACCCGCGGCCACCGCCTGCTTCGGCTGGCAAGCTTTGCCATTCAGCAACACGGCTCCGTCGCGGATCCAGGTCTGCAGTGCCGCCCGGGAGACCTCGGGACCGCCCCCGCGCGCAAGCGCCGCGGGCAGGAAGCGGTCGAGACGTTCACCCGCGGATTCGCGGGGCACGAGGATGCGATGACACTCCCCGCTCAATCCAGCTTCGGGGTGTAGACGGGAATCTCGAAGTTTGGACGCAGGTCGTCCACCATCTGCCAAGTCGCGAGATTTTTGTACTTTGAGAGGGGCACGAGATCGAGGTCGACCACCGAACCAATCTCCGCCCGGGCCGCCCCCGTCAACTTCCGCGCGAAGACGATCCCTTGCGCCACCCGGATCCGGTCGTAGGGAAAATTGCCGAGCCGGTCCTCGATCACCGAATATTCGTAGAGACCGAGGGCGTTGGCGTAGTCGAGCTCCGACGGATTCTCGATCACCGACTTGGCCTCGAGTTTGATCTTCAGGGCCACCAGGTCGGGCAGGTTATCACCGCCCGCGTCGATCGTCGATGGCAGCAATTCCGTCGCCGGGCGCGGCCGGGTCTGCAAGGGCACGGCGCGCACCACGGCGGTCTCCGCCTTCGCTGGCCGCACCTGCATGAACTCGTTGAAATGTTGCGACACCTTTTCCGCCCAACCACGCGCCTCGGCCGGACCATAGTGGATCCCGTCCGTCGCCGGATAGGGATCGGCGAAGTGGGTCACCTTCTGACTTTCGAAGACCGTACCCTCGTACTTTTCGACCACATCGCGCATCAGTTGCGCCAGTTCATCCTGCAGTTCCTTCGGATAACGCTCCTCGTGCGAGTGCGGCGGTAGCACCCAATAGGAAATGGCCCCGCTCTCGGCGATCGCATAGCACATCTGGTCGATCAACCCCTGCACCTCGCGCACGTTCTCCTCGGCCGGGCGCCGCTTCGAGCGCAAGGTCGCATAGAGGTTGATGCCCGTCTGGACGACCACCACCTTCGGTTGCGTTTCGGCGATCAGATCCTGCAGTTTCGGCACCGCCCGCACATAACCGACCCTCCGCTCGCTGGCCTCGGATTTTTCCCAAAAGCCGATCGTGCAGGGCAGCGGCTGGTATTGCTTCAGCCAATAATAAGGGCTCGCTCCGCCAGCCACCACGGTGTGGACCCGGAAACCCGAGGAGCGCAGCGCCGCATCGAAAGTCTGACCGAAGGCCCCGATGCTGAGCGAATCCCCCAGATAAAGAATCCGGGCGCTGCCTGCCCCCGGTTCCGCCGCGGGAGAACGCGGGATCACGGCTGACACAAGCGCCACTGCCACGCTCCCGAGAATGACACGACCCGAACTTTTCATTCCGGAGATCCTATCACAAAGGTTCAAATAGATTCAACTAGCGTGAGTCAATATCGAGATTCTTTGCAATTTTGATAATCACCGGATTTTTGGATCACAAATCCAGGCCCGCGGCACAGAGTTTTTGAAAATCTTCCCACTCGAGTTGAAGCCCCGCATCGGATTCGCGAATCCGCTTCATCGTGTAGGTGGCGACCTGCTGACGCGCGGCGGTCAGGGTGCGGCTGACGCGGGTTTGGTCGCACTGCCACATGCGGGCGATCGTCGCCTGGCTGACACCGTGCAGGTAGGACAGCTTCAGCATCAACAACACCTCCGGGCCGAGCGACTCGAAGGCCTCGCGGATCGCCCGCCCCATCAGTTCGGAAAGGTCGGAGTCGAGCAGATTGTCCTCGGCGCCTGCGACGCGGTCGAATTGATCCCCCGAGCGATCGTCCTCGTGGTCGTAGCTGGGCAACTCCCCGCGGAATTTGTCGCGCCGTTTCAGGTCGAGCCAGCGGTTCCACGTCGTCCGGATCATCCAGGTCGAAAGCGAGGAGCGTCCCTCGAATTTCTCCAGCAAGGGACGGGTCTGCCCGTGTTTGCCAGCGCCGAAGCACTCCGCCACCACATCCGCGACGAGATCCTCGGCCTGGACCTGATCGACCCCGCGCGACATCAGCACCCGCTCCAGCATCGGACGATAAGTGTCCTGAAACTCGCGCACCGCCACCGCATCGCCGGCCATGGCCCGGTCCGCCAGGTCCAGATCCTGTGCGAATTTCAGCGGTTTAACTTCCGAGCTCGGACCGTTCGTCATGAGGAGGCAATCTAACAATGAGGGGCAGAAATGATCAATAGGGAACCCCCCCGAGATTCCCAACGCTCGCTATCTCAAATCCACAGTTGACTTAATCACTTTGGGAATTATAGAATTTAGGATCTCTTAACCATGAAAATCTTGGGATTTGTTCTGCTCTTTCTCCTCGGTTCCATCCCGGCCCGGGCGGAATTCGTGATCCTCATCAGTTGCGACGGGACCCGGCCGGACGCCATCACAGCGTTTAACATGAGCCACACGCCTACGTTCAGCCGCCTCCGCCGAGAGGGTTCCTTCACTGACAACGCGAGGACGGATGTGCAGCACACGACGACCCTGCAGAACCACACCGGTATGATCACCGGACGCCCGGTGGAGGGTCCCGAGGGCCACAATTGGGTCGAGAACGGCAACATCAAGATCGGGCAGAACCTGCACCGGAACAAAAACGATTACCTCGCCTCGGTCTTCGATGTAGCCCACGATCATGGGCTGAGGACGGCACTCTTCGGCAGCAAGACAAAATTCACCCTCTACGACATCAGCTACGATGCCCAGCGTGGCGCTCCCGACACAACCGGCCCCGACAACGGCCGCGACAAGATCGATACCTGCGCCGTCAGCGGGGTCACCGTCTCCCTCGTCGACAAGCTGATCGCCGAATTGAAAAGTGATCAGCCGCCGCAGTTCGCGATGCTCCACCTCTCGAATCCCGATGCAGCAGGACACGAGTCCGGTTGGAAACTCCGATCCAAGGATACCGCTTACATGAAATCCATCGCCATGGTCGACAGTTTGATCGGGCGGGTCATGGAGACCATCGACACCACCGAACGCCTCCGCGGTCGCACCCACGTGATCGTCACCGCCGATCACGGCGGGGTGGAGAACACGATCGGGCACGAACAGTCCACCCGCGTCGAAAATTTCCGGGTTCCCTTTTATGTCTGGGGTCCCGGGGTCAAGCGCGGAGGCGACCTTTATGCGCTGAATCGCGGCACCCGGCAAGAGCCCGGCGACCTCAATCCCGCGGAAGGGATGCCGCCAATCCGAAATGGAGAGGCAGGCAATCTCGCCCTCCAACTGCTCGGCCTGCCGGCCATCCCCGGGTCGATTTTCAATGCGCGTCAGGATTTCATCCTCAACGACCATCCCATGGAGATCACGAGCGCCCCGGTCGCCACTCCTCCGACCCGGTTGATTCCGCCTCCTCCGATCCCCGTCGCAGCCATCGTCACGCCGGAACCCGCGCCCGCCGAAACATCCGCTCCCGTCGCGACGGAAACCCGCAAAGAGATTCCGATCGGCGCGAAGAAGGAGGAACCCGTCAAGCGCCGCTTCAGGATCTTCCGCCCCGTCAATCGGGATGCGAAGCCCTGATCGTCTTCTCAACGCACCGCGGTGGCGCTTTCGATTTCCCTGAGAAGGATGCTCCGAAAGGTGCCTTCGAAGTCGAGGTCGAGTTGCATCTCCCCCGACTCCACACGCTCGTGGATGCGGCCCGCCACCTCGATGACTCGATCCCGCATTTTCCCGTAGTTCCGCGGAGTCATGTGGACCATGTCGATGAAGTATCGCTCGACCAGCGCCGCGCTCTCCCCCTCGCCCTCCGACATCAAGCCGGCCAGCCACTGGAGCCGGGCGTGAAGCAGGGGATCCATGTGTCTCGCCTCCCTCAGGATGGGCGACACAGTGGTGGATGACCCGCCCCAGAGCATGCCATCGTCGTTATCCTTGTAGAGGATCCGGTCCAGCTCCACAAAGCGCGTCACGGACTCAATTTCCTCCTCGGCATCGATGTTGTCGTTCCATTTCACGATGCCGTCCTGATCGAGGTAGTGACTGAGACGCTCGATGCTGATGTTGCCGAGCCGGTCCGCTTGCAGGAAGATCTCGTCCAGGACCACTCCGCGCACGAGATCACGGGCCAGCACGAGGTCTTGCAGACATGCGGGATCTTCGAGGTCGAGGATCTCCCCCACCGGCGCTCTCGAAGTGATCACCCGGTAGAATCGTTTCTGGCGGATCCGGTCCAGGGTCCAATAGCCGGGTGGACTGCTGTCCTCGCCTCGAGGATTCTCGGCAATGGAACCAAAAACGAAGTCGCCCCCGGGCATCACGTAGCGGCCGTCTTCTGCCGCCACCTTCTGCCGCAGGATTCCCCAGAAATAGGTGCACGAAGGGTTGCCCGTGGAATAGGCCTGCTTGGCAACACGGTTGAATTCTTCAATCGACAGGGTTCGATGGGTCGCCGGCGGTACCTCGACCAGCTTCCCGAGGAGACGGGAAAGATGGAAGTAGGCAAGCCCGCATTCACCGATCTCCGCCATCTTGAACTTCGCCAGCTTCCTGCCGGAGCGCCGGTTCATGAACTCGGTGGTGCGCCCCGGCCGGTAGGGCCCCTCTTTCCGTTGAAAATCCGCCTTCGAGACGTTTTCCGGCACTTCGTAGATCTCCATCCCGGCCGAGGTATTGTGGAGCTTCGGCAGCACCGCTGCGGCGTGAACGCCCCCTTCGGTGTAGAAGTCGAGCAACCCGAGTTCGTCGATCTTCCGCTTGTCGCGTTTGGTGTACCAGTTGTTCTCCTTGGACAAGAGGTCCCGGTTCACCATCGTCAGGTCCGGCGGCAGGAAAGGAAAAGGGAAAAGCCGCTGCGTTCTTTCGGGCTTGCCCGAAGGTGTCGGCACTTCGAGCATCAGAGGCAGCCCGGCCGGCAGTTCCAGAACTTGGGATCTCGCGGTGACCACGGCACCCGTCATCACCGCCGCGATGACAAATCCCAGGATCGACGCACCTGCCCCACCCCGCTTCATCCCGCTCAACGCGTTCCCACCAGGTTCTGGAAACTCCGTCGGAACTCCCGGCCGAACACCACGAGCCGGGAATCCTTCGGGTTGTCGAGATAAGCCCGGACTTCCTGCCCGGGCACGAATCCGGAGCCGGTCGCGCATTCGACGAACACCGCCTGGGTCCGGGCCTGGACGCCGTCCACGGCGATCACCGGAGCTACTTTCAGGACGGGCAATTCAAACACGTGCGCGGGACTGTCAGTCCGCTGGATCCAGAGGGGCGAACCCGCCTTGAGGTCCGCCGAACGCTCCGCCGGCACCTGCACCTCGATCCACCTCGGATCTTCCACGATCTCGACGAGAGCCTCCCCATCCTCGACCCGCTCGCCCACGGTGCGGTAGAGAACTGCCACGTAGCCCGCGACCGGCGACCGCACTACCAGCGCCTCGATCTGCTCCAGCAGTTGTCGCCGCTCGCCGGACTCCTCCGCGGTTGCCAGAGACACCGCGTCCACAGTCTGCAAACGTTCGGCTTCGTTTTCCGCGATGGCCAGGGCGGCGGCATCGCGCTCTTTGGCAATCGTTTCCTTCGCGAGTTTTGATTCCACCTTGATCAGTTCGGACGAAGATTCGGCGAGCCGCTCCGCGAAATCGCTGTGCTGGAAAAAGCGCGACACCAGAGGACTTTCCCCCTCTGCTGAAACCAACGCATTCATCGCTTCGACTTGATCCGAGAGGATCTTGCGTTCCTTTTCCAGCGCCTCGAGTTCGATCTGGCGCTCTTGGGTGGCGAGTTTCAGCTCCACGATGCGGTTGCGAGCCAGAGCCTGCTGCTCGACCAGGCGAGCGGCGAGTTTTGCATCCAGTTCGGCGAGGTCTTCCTGCAGTTTCCGGCTGGAGACCGCGATCAGTTCCCTTCCCGCCTCGACCCGCTCCCATTGGCTGACCGAGACCGTGGCGACCGTACCGGTGTCGCTTGCCGGAAGCAGGTGATTGGTCCGGCCGACTTCACCCGGGATAGGGGTCTCCTTCACGAAACCGAAATGGATCATCATGGCGACACCGATCGCCACCGCCCATACCAGGAGCGGCCACTGATTCAGGAAATGCTGTCGCTTGAGCTTCGCCTTGGGCTTCTCGCGACGCGAAAGAGAACGTGGCACCGACCTCAGCGGTGCCGCCTCCCGAGCCGCAGAGACGGGTGGAACGTATTCAGTGATCGGAGCAGAGGGAGGCGTTAGCGCCACCAGCGGTTCCGGAGTCTCCGGATTGCGGGCCTCGTTCATCATCGTGGGTTCCGGTTTCAAGAAAGGTATCTGGGTCGGCGACTTTTCGCGAGCCATCTCACGCAGTTTCAATACCAAGGGCTCGGGCTCCAGAGTCACTTCCGAGACAAAGGTTTCTTGCTCGACAGGATCCTCCGACGCAGACTTGGAAACGGGGTCGACCTGCGTTTCCGGCACCACCGGGGACTCGAGCGGAGCCTCTTGAGCCGCCGCTTCCACTTCGCGGCCTTCATCGAGCTCGGGTTCGGCGTCCCAGATGATCTCCGTGACCACCGCCATGTCCTCGGAGATGTCGGGTGCTTCCACCACCCCGGCTTGTGCCTGCGGCAGGCAATGCTCATCAAGGGCCTCCGGCAGGGCATCCGACGGCTCGTTCGCCGCGATCGGTTCCGGCGGGTCCGTCCTCTCATCGAATATCGGTAACGGGACCTCCTGCGCCGCCGCCCACTTCCGCTTGCTACGGAATTTCTCGATCTCCTCCTTCGCCCTCCTCAAGCGCTCCGCCTTGGCTCTCTCATAGTCATCCAGCGGATCCACTGCCCCCCCGTCGGTCGTTGAGGCACCTGACTCCAGGGGTTCGACAGCGTTGGTGGTCTCGTTCAAGTGCATGGGATGGCTCGTTCAGATCTCCACGGTGGTTCGCTGCATGATCAGGCTCACGTCCGATACCCCCGGCAGCCCCGAGATGGCGTCGACCAGATCGATTTTGAAAGAAGGATCGAGCAGCTGGATTTGGTAGGTGAACTCAACCGCCTCGCCTTGGATCGCGTCGCGGGCCGCCAACAGATCGGCCGCCTTCGTGTAGTTGCGCAGGATCTGGTCGATCTCGGCATCCAGGCTGGAATCGCTGGGAAGAATGAAACGCAGCAGCCCCTCGAACTCCCGGCGCGAAGCAAAGGGCGAATAAGCCAAAAAGAATGCCGCGCCGCCGAAAAACAGCGTGCCGATGATGGCGATGTCGTAGACCTGCGCGCCCGCCGAGATGCCGAGAGCGAGGGCGGCGAAAAGAAAAATGATGTCGCGAGGATCCCGGATCGGGGTGCGGAAGCGGATGAAAGCCATCGCCCCGAGGATCCCGAGCCCGCGGGCCATGTTGCTGCCGATCGCCATCACCATGATCGAAACCGCCACGCTGGAGAGCACGATCGTGTGGATGTAGGACTTCGAATAGGAAAAGCCCTGGTGGGTCCACCGGTAGATCGCCGCGAGGATGAGGCCCAACACGAAACTGGTGAAGAGCGAGACGAAGACCTGGGGCAGGATCAGTTCGTTCTGGCCATTGAGCGCGTCGAAAAGTTCGTTCATTTCCCTCAATAACTGACGTTCTCCCCGGCTGCCGTGTAGCAGCGCCCCAAATGCAGCCCCTCGAGCCGATGCGCCGTCGCGTATTTGGAAAACCCAACCGGTGTCAGACTGAACCGCTCGATCATCTCCAGCATCCACTTCGGCACGTCACGCATTGCTTTCAGTTCCAGAATGTATCCCGCGAAATCGCGGCGCAATGCGGTTTGCGTGTCCATCGCCCGCCAATAGCGGCGATCGGCGAGGTCCTCGCCGGGCAGGCTCCAGGTCGTGCTCGGGCGATAACAGATCCTGCGGTCCAAGGTCACCCGGGCGTAGTCGTCGTTTTCGCTGAAGTAGGATTCTCGAAGATAGCGGATCAGCATACGCGGCCGCGCCTCGATCTCGCGGCAGATACGCGAGAACTCCATCAGGTTCGCGTTGTCTTTCTCCGCAGCGAGTCTTGGCAGCGACTCCGGATCGAGGACCATGCCCTCGCGGTAGTCCGCCCGGCGCATCTTCGCCCGGCTCTTGATGATCACGGCGCCCGACTTGCGTTTGATCTCGAAAAACACGGGATTGTCGGGATTCGCGTCGATTCCGTAGGTCCGCACCCGCAGCTTGAAGCGATCAAAGGCCTTGCGCTCCTTGGCCAAGACCAGATCCGACGAGATCGTGTCGAGTTGCAGGGTCGTCACGCAATACTCCGGTGGATCACCGCTCGCCGAAGGGTCCGGGATACAGAATGGTCGTATGAAATCACGGATCCGCGGAACCTGGATCGGATGCACCACGTACTTCTGCTCGAAGCGCTCGATCACCTGGTCCTTTGATGTCTTGCGGCGCGGGCCGGGCTGAAACCTCGGGAGTTGGAGGGATGACATCATGGAAAGGCAAAGCCCGGGATCAGGGCCTCACGAAAATCGGTCGGAAAAGCGGTGGCGGTAGACTCCCGGGCTTTCCGAGCAAAACTTTTTGCCCGTAAAGCACGGAAGTTTGAAAATTTCGTCGCATTCTAATGATCGCCCCTTGGTGATCAAGCCTCGAATCCCTACCTCTCCGATATAGTGCCGCCCGCAGGTATGGGAAACTTTGGTGGAGGATGAAGATTATAAAGTTTCAGCAGTCGCAATCGCCTCTCTCTATCAAAAACCACCCGGTTGCCCCTCCCCCCACACCGTGCTAAGCGTGCCCTCCCTCGCATGAGCGGCATCCAAGACATCCAGTTGATCGGCGACCTCGTCGCGATCCGGTGGGCGGACGGGGCGGAGAGCTACCTCCCCGCCGCGCGCCTGCGCGCCCTCTCGCCCAGCGCCGAGACCGCCGGCGAGCGCGACCTGCTCGGAAAAGAGCTCGTCGCCACCGACAAGGGGCGCGACTTCTCCGGCGTCACCGTGACGGGCTGGAACTTCGTCGGCCACTACGCCATCCAGTTCCGCTTCTCCGACGGCCACAACACCGGCCTCTACTCCTTCGAATACCTCCGCGAAAACGCGGAGTAGCGGTTTGGCAGGTAGCTGTTTTGCCTTTTAGCTCCTAGCTTCCGAATTCCAGCTCCTGACTCCTTCCCAATGATCCCCAACGTCCTCGCCGAACGCTACGCCACCCCCGCCATGAAGGCGGTCTGGTCGCCCCAAGGAAAAGTCCTCCTCGAGCGCGAGCTCTGGGTCGCGGTGATGAAGGCCCAGCGCGACCTCGGTCTCGCCATCCCCGCCGAAGCGATCGCCGCCTATGAAAAGGTCATCGACCAGATCGATCTCGCCTCCATCGATGCCCGCGAGCGCATCACCCGCCACGACGTGAAAGCCCGCATCGAGGAGTTCTGCGATCTCGCCGGCCACGAGGAAATCCACAAGGGCATGACGAGCCGCGACCTCACCGAAAACGTCGAGCAGCTCCAGGTCCATCGCGCCCTCGGCGTCATCCGCATCACCGCCGCCGCCGCCCTCGATCGGCTCGCCCGCCGCGCTGATGAGTTCCACGACCTCGTCATCACCGCCCGCACCCACAACGTCGCCGCACAGGTCACGACCTACGGGAAACGTCTCGCCATGTTCGGCGAAGAACTGCTCCACGCCGCCACGAAGTTGGAGGAAACCATCGCCGGCTACCCGGTGCGCGGCTTGAAAGGCGCGGTCGGCACCCAGCTCGATCAACTCAGCCTCTTCGACGGCGACAGCGCCAAGGTGCTCGATCTCGAGCAGCGCCTCGCCGCCCACCTCGGCATCGCGAAGCGTTTCACCAATGTCGGCCAGGTCTATCCCCGCAGCCTCGACTTCGAGGTCGTCGCCGTGCTCAACCAGCTCGCCTCCGCTCCTTCCAGTTTCGCGAAGACCCTGCGCCTCATGGCCGGTCACGAACTCGCCGGCGAAGGTTTCGCCAAAGGCCAGGTCGGCTCCTCCGCCATGCCGCACAAGATGAACAGCCGCAGTTGCGAGCGGATCAACGGCTTCAAGGCCATCCTCGGCGGTCACCTCGCCATGGCTTCGGCCCTCGCCGGGGACCAGTGGAACGAAGGGGACGTCTCCTGCTCGGTGGTGCGGCGGGTGATGTTGCCCGATGCCTTCTTCGCGATCGACGGGCTCCTCGAGACCTTCATCACCATCCTTGATCAGATGGATGCCAACCCTGCCGTGATCGAGCGCGAGAACCGCCACTACCTTCCCTTCCTGCTCAGCACCACCTTCCTCATGACCGCGGTGAAACGAGGCATCGGTCGCGAGACCGCCCACGAGGTCATCAAGGAACACGCCGTCGCCGCCGCCCGCGCCTACCGGGCCGGGGAAAGCGATCGCAACGACCTGATCCCCCGCCTCGCCGCCGACGGACGTCTCGGCATGAGCGAAGCCGAACTCCAGGCCTGTCTCGATGAAGGCAGCTCGAACGCCGGTGCCGCCAGTGCCCAGATCGATCACTTCACCGCCGCCACCGCCGCCCACGTATCCAAAGTCGACGGCGCCTCGACCTATCAGCCCGGCAGCATTCTTTGAAAGCTAATGGCTAATAGCTAATCGCTAATCGCTTCCTCCCATGACTCCCCAACTCACCGAGTTCTTCGACTTCCTCCGTTACCCCAGCATCTCGACCGACAGCCGGCACCGCGAGGACGTGCGCGAGTGTGCCGGATTCCTGATGCGGAAGTTCGCCTCCATGGGCCTCGCCGCCGAGCTGCACGAGACCGCCGGACACCCCATCATCGTCGCGAAGAGCGCCGTCAAAGCGGGTCGCCCCACCGTGCTCATCTACGGCCACTACGACGTACAACCCGTCGATCCCGTCGCCGAGTGGGCCACGCCGCCCTTCGAACCCACCCTCGTCGGTGACAAAATCTACGCCCGCGGCGCCACCGACAACAAAGGGCAGCACTATGCCCACATCCTCGGCGTCGAGGAATGCCTGCGCGACACCGGCGACCTGCCGGTCAACGTCGTCTTCCTGCTCGAGGGCGAAGAGGAAATCGGATCGCCGAACCTCGCCCCCTTCCTCGCCGCCCATCGCGGGTTGCTCGAGTGCGACGTCTGCGCCGTCTCCGACACCGGCATGATCGGCCCCGGCATCCCCACCATGACCTACGGACTCCGCGGCATCGCCTGCCTCGAGTTCAAAATCCACGGACCCGTGCGTGATCTGCACTCCGGAGTCTACGGGGGTGCCGTCCCGAATCCTGCGACTATGGTCTCGCGCATCATTGCCTCGCTGCATGATGACGAGGGCCGCATCCGCATCCCCGGCTTCTACGACAAGGTCCTGCCCCTCGAAACCTGGGAGCGCGAGATGTGGGCCAGCCTGCCCGATGGCGACGCGGCCACGTTGGAGGAAACCGGCGCTCCCGGACTCTGGGGCGAGGCCGGCTACACCTCCCTCGAGCGCCGCTGGGGCCGACCTACCGCCGAGGTCAACGGCATTGGCGGCGGTTACCAGGGCGAGGGATCGAAAACCGTCATCGGCCGCGAGGCCATGGCCAAACTCAGCTTCCGCCTCGTCCCCGATCAGAACCCGCAGGAGATCCTCGAGCTCGCCGCCGCCCACCTGCGTTCGGTTTGCCCTCCGTCTTGCCGCATCGAGGTCGAGCTCGGCCACTGGGGACCGGCCTACGTGATGGACCCGCATTCCACGCACGGCAAAGCCGCCCAACGCGCCCTGACCCGCGCCTTCTCCGGCGAACCGAGATTGATCCGCGAAGGCGGCAGCATCCCCATCATCCAGGCGATCAAGGACACCCTCGGAGTCGACAGTCTGTTGTTGGGCCTCGCCCTGCCCGACTGCCAGATTCACTCGCCCAACGAGAACTTCACCGTGACGAACTTCGAAGCCGGCATCCGCTTGAATCGCGCATTGTTGGAGGAGTTGGCGGCGGGGTGACACATTCTCCACGTGGCATGGGCATCCTGCCCATGCTTCTCGGCAAGGCGTGAAAGAATCTGCCACCTTTTTCGCTACCTCAAAGTCGCGCCACGATGCATGGGCAGGATACCCATGCCACACTTGAATCCTCCCCCGCCCGACCTTTAGTCCCCCGATGCTGCCCGACCTCATCGAGATCCTTCCGCCCACCGGCCCGGTGAACGCCACCGTCGTCCTGCCGGGGTCGAAGAGCATCACGAACCGCGCCCTCGTCCTCGCCGCGCTCGCCGATGGCGAGGTGACCCTGCGCGGCGCGCTGTGGAGCGAGGACACCCAGGCGATGGTCCATTGCCTCCACGCCCTCGGCTTCGAGGTGAGCGTCTCCGACGACCCTGACGAACCCGCCAACCGCACCCTCGTCGTCCGCGGCCAGGGTGGTCGCATCCCGAAGACCGGCACCCTCGAGGCCCCGCTCGAGCTCTTCGTCGAGAATGCCGGCACCGCCGCGCGTTTCCTGCTCGCCATGGTGTGTCTCGGTCAGGGTGTCTATCGGATCAGCGGCATCCCACGCATGCACCAGCGCCCCCAGGCCGCGCTCGTCCACGCCCTGCGTCAGCTCGGCTACCGGATCGACACGCCGAACGACTTCCTGCCCGCCCTCGTCCATGGCACCGGCCCCCGCCCCGGAGCCAGTTGCCGCGTCAGCGTCGAGGAGAGTTCGCAGTTCGCCTCCGCCCTCGTCCTTTCCCAGCCCATCGGCGGCTGGCAGATCGAGGTCACCGGTGCGAACGAGGACGAGCTGCCCTACGTCGAGATGACCCGCCAACTCGTCACGGAATTTCCTTGGAAAGGCGGCACCTACGCCATCGAGCCCGACGCCTCGGGGGCCAGCTACTTCTGGGGCGCCGACTGGCTGCTGCGCGAGCGAGGCGGTCGCGTCAAAGTCGAGCCCGTGCCGCAGTCCACCATGCAGATGGATCGCGCCTTCCTCGACCTCATCCTCGGCCAGCCTTGGCGCGCCAGCTACTCGCGCCGCAGCGATCTCGCCGACAGCATCATGACCGCCATCGCCCTCGCACCCTTCGCGCCGGCGGTCACCGCCTTCACCGACCTCGGCCGTCTCCGCGTGCAGGAATGCGAGCGCGTCGCCGCCCTCCGCACCGAGCTCACCAAATGCGGCGCCCGCGTCGAGGAAAGCGGCGACACCCTCACCATCCATCCCGGCCCCCTCCACGGGGCCGAGATCGATACCTACAACGACCACCGCATGGCCATGTGTTTCGGCATGCTCGGCCTCGTCGTCCCCGACATCCGTCTCCGCAACCCCGCCTGCGTCCGCAAGACCTTCCCCAACTACTTCGCCAAGCTCGCCACCCTCGGCGCTCAGATCCGCGATTCCCATTCCGGCACCACCCTGACCGAACAGGGTCTGCTCGCCGACTAGACCCTGTAGCGCGCGCAGCGCGCTGCTCCTCGTTCGTAGCTCGTGGTTCTCATGACCCATGACCCGTGACTTCCGCCCTTGCACCCCCCTCGCTCTGTTGTTTCCTTTCTCCTCCACTCCCCTTCTCCCAGTCTCCCCCTCTTTCTCCCCGCCATGGCCGTCAAATACCGCGACTACTACGACACCCTCGGAGTCTCCAAGGACGCCTCGCAGGACGAGATCAAGAAAGCCTTCAAGAAACTCGCCCGCCAGCTCCACCCCGACGTCGCCAAGGACCAGCCCGACGCCGAGGAGCGCTTCAAGGCCGTCAACGAGGCCTACGAGGTGCTCGGCGATCCCGAGAAGCGGAAGAAATACGACACCCTCGGCCCCGGCTGGGAGCAGGGGCAGGACTTCGGCGGCTACTCCGGCTTCCCCGGCGGAGGCGGCGGCGGGCAGTACGAATACCACTTCGGCGGCAGCACCGGCTTCAGCGACTTCTTCGAGAGCCTCTTCGGCGGACGCGGCGGCGGCGATCCCTTCGGGGCCTTCGGCGGCGCCCGCGGCCCGCGCGCCCGCTCCACCCGCCCCATGGAGGGCGAGGACATCGAGGCCGACCTGCTCGTGCGCATCGAGGAGATCATGCACGGCTCCACCCGCGAGGTCCGGCTCGCCCGCCCCACCGCCGATGGCCGCCCGGGGAAGGAGACAACCATCCGCGTCAAGATCCCCAAGGGCATCGCCGGCGGCCAGCGCATCCGCTGCGCCGGACTCGGCTACCCCGGCAGCAACGGCGGCCCCGACGGCGACCTCTACCTGCGCGTCCGCCTCGAGCGCCATCCCCTCTTCAAACCCGACGGCCACGACCTCGAGGGCGAGCTCGTCCTCGCCCCGTGGGAGGTCGTGCTCGGTGCCAGCGTCACCATCCCCACGCCCCACGGCGAGGTGAAGATGAGCGTCAAGCCCGGCACCCAGCCCGGCACCCGGCTCCGCCTCCGCGGCAAAGGCCTGCCGACCGGCAAGGACGGTTACGGAGACCTCTATGTGACCGTGGCCGTCGAGTTCCCCGAGCGGATCAGTGATGAGGAAAAGGCGCTGTGGGAATCGCTCGCCGCGAAGAGCGGCTTCCGGCCGCGGGGGTGATGGGTGGAACGCCGAGCCCCCTGGGAGCGCCGAGCCCCCGCTCGGCGGAGGGTACGATCAGCGAGGGAAGGTCGGCCCCGATTGGGGCGGTCCGGCGGACCTGATATACGAACGTTTGCCGGGAAATTCCTTGTCAGGACGGGGATTTTTCCTGATGCTCGGCAGAAGTTCCTTTGGAGATATCAGTTTGCGGGAGGATTTGAAACTTTATCGAATAGAAACGCTCAGTTGAGGAAAAATTACCGGACAGCATAAGTATTTGAGATGCCATTCTTACTACAAATCCCTACCGGCAAGCCTTCGGGGAACCTGATGCTAACAGTAAACGCTGGTGAAATGCTTTTCATTCTCGGCGCAAATGGGACCGGGAAATCGAGTCTTATGCAGGCATTTTCCTCGAATAAAACTCTTAAAGCACGGCGAATCACCGCCCACCGCCAAACTTGGTTTCGATCCGGATCACCAGCGTTCACAGGTAAACAACGCGCAGACTGTGAGGAGCACGTGTTTCATCACGATAGACAGGCGTCGGCGCGATGGATGGACGACTACGCGGAGCAGCGCGCACAGATGGCGATCTATGACTTAGTCAACTCAGAAAACGTCCGAGCTCGGGAAATTACTAGGGCCGTTGACGAGAAAAGGGTGGACGAAGCGGAAAATCTATCCGCCAAAGACGGAGCATTTACAACGTTGAACCGCTTGCTTCGGCTTTCAAATCTCGACATCATCCTCTCAGTCGAAACGAATGACGAGATCACAGCGAGAAGGAGCGGCAGTGAACCTTACAGCATCGCCAAACTTTCCGACGGGGAGCGGAATGCGATCTTAATTGCCGCCAATGTGCTTACCGTTCCCGCCGGAACACTTCTTCTCATCGATGAGCCTGAGCGCCACTTGCATCGTTCGATTGTGTCGCCTCTCCTATCACTTTTGCTAAAGGAGCGGCCTGAATGCGCTTTCATCGTGTCCACTCACGAACCGTTGCTTCCGATCGACAATCCCGGATCAAAAGTCTTGCTAACGCGCGCCTGCGTTTACGAAGGTGACAAAGTCATATCCTACGATATCGATATGCTTGAGAAAACCGACGAGATCGACGATGATCTATTGCGAACCATCTTGGGCGAGCGTCGGAAAATCATTTTTGTCGAGGGCGTTGAGCACAGCCTCGACAAACCGCTCTACAGCCTTCTATTTCCGAATGCATCAATTGTCGCTAAAGGCAGCTGTCGCGATGTTGTGAATGCTGTCGCTGGTATTCGAGGAACAGCTGCACTTCACTGGGTAAAATCGTTCGGACTTGTCGACAATGATGCTTCCGAACCAACGCGGATCAAAGAATTGCAATCAAATGGCATATGTCCGCTGAACGTCTACTCGGTTGAGTCAATCTACTATCACCCCGACGTTCAGAAACTTGCAGGCGAGAAACTCGCAGCAGTGATAGGCGGTGATCTGTCACAAAAACTTGAGAACGCAAACAACGGAGCCATCAAGGCGATCCGTGAGAACGCAACGCACCTCAGTAGGCGGGTCGCAGAGAAAGTGGCGCGTTCGCAGGTTTTCTCAATGCTTCCAAACAAGGGTGATTTTGCAGCTGGCGGCAAGCGTACTGTTGAAATCGATTTTGAAAGATGTGCCCATAACGAGGCGGCACGACTAGAGGCTTTGGTTAACGCGTCCGACTTGGTTGGCGTGCTTCAGCGGTATCCGGTTCGAGAATCCCCCGCCCTCGAAGCCATTACAAAGGCTCTTAACTTCACTAGTCGTGCCCAATATGAAGGAGCGGTCCGAAACCTCCTAGTGCAAGATCCAGCCGCGGTACAGTTCATCCGAAATTTGCTTGGATCTTTCCCTGAGGATTTAATCGCTTAGTTCTCGCGATCATCGCCGACTCACGTCCGCGCGTTTGATTGAGCGAGTCACCGTTCGCCACCTCCGATTGAGGTCGCACTCCCGGATCGAACTCTTCCTGCCTCAGACTTGCGCCACCGGCTGACTTGCTTCATCAAGCCGCTCAAACCTCTTCAGTTCGGCCATCCCTCGAGTTGTTGGGCCCCGGGAAGCACTGAAATCGGAGCAATTTCAGTCAACACGGTCCGAGTCATTTCAACACTGAGCGTATTCAGAGGGACGGCTTGTATTTCCGAGCTATTCGCGATAATGAACATCCCGGTTCCTCGGCTCGCGATCGCTCCTCCCAAAGCCCTCCTGGTGACTCCCAAAGCCCTTTCGGTGACTCCCAAAAGCCTTCCAGGGACTCCCAAAACCCTCCTGGTGACTCCCAAAACCCTTCCGGGGACTCCCAAAACGCTCCCGGGACATTCCAGAACCCTTTCGGTGACTCCCAAACCGGTCCCGTCGATGGGCTTCCAGCCCATGCGTCGGTTTGAGACCTCGGATAGCAATCGACCTCTCCCCGCTTTCGACCCCCGCGCCCCGATGCATCGGCAGGATGCCGATGCCACTCCCCAAGACGGGGCAACCGGGGCGGTCGCCCTACAGAAAGATTCGGACTCCGCTCGCTCGCCCCAGCCCCCCACATCAGCCATTGACCGGCCCCGGCGCCCTTCCCTACCCTGAGTCCGCATGAAACTCCCCCTGCTCGCCCTGGCGCTCCTCTCCTCCCTCGGCTTCGCCGCCGAACTTCCAGACGGAATCACGATGAAGGAATCGGTGCCGATCAGGAACGCGACGATGACTGAGACGAAAAGGGACTACTTCCGCAACGGCGTGAAGTTTTTCAGCGACGTCACGATGGCGGTTCCAGGCGCTCCGAAAGAGGTGAGATCCTACCGATTCCACCACGATGGCGTGATGTTCCTAGAGGTCGATCCCGACGGCCGCAATGTGTACTACGCAGGGAACAAGGACTACCGCTTCTGGATCAGGAAAGATTCCGTGACGGTTTATTGCCTCGACGATGACTTTCACGTTCTCGTTTCCTTCGATGAATCGGGAAACCCCATATTTCAATCCAAAGAAAAAGATGCATCCAATCGCCAACATTACATCAAGCACAAAGACCGCTATCAGCTTCACAAGGAACCGTGATTCTTTTCCGGCCACGGGGGGCAGCGATTCCTGCGGCAGAGTCTGATGGGCGCTTTAACGATGCGACCTCTCCTTCCTTCTTCCCTCTGACCATGAACGCCGCTGGCAGAGCCTTGTTGATCGCAACTGCCGCCGCGTGTCTCGCCGCGCTCGTTATCAGCATCTACCCGGGCCTGCTGAACGATCTCATTTTCTTCGCAGCTCTCATCGGTGTCGTCATGGCGCTGCCGGTCGGAATCGCCCTCGTCATCTACGTCCTCATCTCCTACCGCCGCGGAGATATCCGGATTTCTTGGGCAGAGATGAAGATCGCCCTGTTGATCCTCTCGCTCACCTTCGTCGCGCTCTACTTTTACCTCCCGTTGCGCATTTCTTTCGCCGCGTGCCGCGGCTCGTTCGAGGCGCTCCTCGCGAGCAGTTCCGCGTCCGATCCGAAATTCGACCGGAGAATTGGACCCTACGGGATCGATCAATGTCTGGTCGACGACAGGGGCGGCACCTACTTCCGTGTCCATGAGGGCGGGGACGGCATCGGACCGGATACCATGTCCTACGGTTTCTGCCACCTTCCCGATCCGCAGGGCTCGCCCTTTGGCGCCGCGAAGTACCGGACCTATCCCCTGGGAAACGATTGGCACTGGTTTCGCGCCTCCGACGACTGGTTTTGATCCTCTGCCGGGGCTTGGCAAGCCCCGCTCCTTGCCTCCTTGACCCACATCAGCCATTGACCGGCCCCGGCGCCCTCCCCTACCCTGAGTCCGCATGAAACTCCCCTTCTCGGCCTTTTCACTCCTCTCCGCTCTCTGCTTCGCCGCCTCCCTCTCCGCCGCGCCGCCGAACCTGGTCGTCTTCCTCGCCGATGACGCGGGCTGGGGGGATTACTCCTTCTCCGGCAATACCCAGGTGGCGACGCCGCACATCGACTCGATCGCGCAGGGCGGAGTCTCCCTCGACCGCTTCTACGTCTGTCCGGTCTGCTCGCCGACCCGGGCGGAATTCCTGACCGGCCGTTACCACCCGCGCGGCGGGGTGAAGGGGGTCTCGACGGGGCAGGAGCGGCTGAACCTCGACGAGAAGACGATCGCCGATGCCTTCCACGCGGCGGGTTACGCGACGGGGGCCTTCGGCAAATGGCACAATGGTTCGCAGTGGCCCTATCACCCGATGGCGCGCGGTTTCGACACCTATTTCGGCCACAGTTCGGGTCACTGGGGCGAGTATTTCGACGCGCCGCTGGAGGACGAGGGCAAGATGGTGAAGACGCAGGGCTACATCGTCGACGTCTGCACGGACAAGGCGCTGGCTTTCATCGACCAGAACAAGGAGAAGCCTTTTTTCTGCTACGTGCCCTTCACGACCCCGCACTCGCCTTGGGCGGCTCCGGCGGAGGATTGGGCGCGCTTCCAGAACAAGCCGATCACGCAGCGGGCGACGCTGACGGATCAGGAGGTGGACGACGAGACCCGCTGCGCGTTGGCGATGATCGAGAACCAGGATCGCAACGTGGGACGCATCCTCGCGAAGCTGGACGAGCTGGGCCTGAGCGAGAACACGATCCTCGTTTATTTCTCCGACAACGGCCCGAACTCGATGCGCTGGACGGGCGGGATGAAGGGCAAGAAGGGCCAGACCGACGAGGGCGGGGTGCGCTCGGTCTGTTACCTGCGCTGGCCGGCGAAGCTGCCGGCGGGGCACGAGGTGACGCAGATCGCGGGGGCGATCGATCTGATGCCGACGCTGACCTCGCTGGCGGGGGTCGCCAGAGTCGGTGAAAAGCCGCTCGATGGTCGCGACCTGACACCGCTGCTGATGAAGGAGAAAACCGAGTGGCCGGACCGCATGATTTTCTCGACCTGGGGCCCGGCGGTGAGCGTGCGCACCCAGACCCACCGGCTCGACAGTACGGGCCAGCTTTTCGACATGGTGGCCGATCCGGGCCAGACGACGCCGATCAACGAACGCGAGCCGGAGCTGGCGGCGAAACTGACGGCGGCGGTGAAGGATTGGCGGGTGGAGCTATTCGGCGCAGCGGACCCCGCCCCGAAACCGAAGGGGGCGAAAGGCCGCAACAACGCGGTCGATCCGCGTCCGATCCCGGTGGGCTACCGCGAGTTCCCCATCACGATGCTGCCGGCCCGCGACGGCGAGCCCCGGGGGACGGTGCAGCGCAGCAGCAACGCGCCGAACTGCTCCTATTTCGTGAACTGGACGAGCCTGGAGGACGTGCTGGTCTGGAAGCTGGCGGTGGAGACGGCGGGCCGCTACGAGGTGACGGTGGACTACACCTGCCCGGTCGCGGACGCGGGCAGCACGGTGGAGTTGCGCTTCCGCGACGCGGTGCTCTCCGGCACGGTGACGCCGGGCTGGGACCCGCCTTTGCACACGAACCAGGACACCCTGCCCCGCCCGGACGGGGAGAGCCAGATGAAGGATTTCAAGTCGCTGACCCTCGGGACGATCGAGCTGCCGGCCGGCGAGGGCGACCTGACCCTGCGGGCGGTGAAGATCCCGGGCGCGAGCGTGATGGACCTGCGCCGCCTGACCCTGACCCTGGTGGAGTGAACCCTGTCAGGTCGGCGATCCAACCCTATCGGGTCTGGAAATTCAAGGTTCTCAGCTTTGAGCGGGGCCGAACAAGGGGCTTGCGCTCCGAGGCCCTTTGCTGCTAAGGTCGCCGTCCGGGTTGGCTGACGGTCGCAACCTGTTCAGAATCGAGTGTTTACCGTGGCATTTTCCCTCCAGATCCCGGACGCGACGCGGTCCGGCGTGGTTTTCTTGACCGCGCTGGCTGTCTTTTTGGCGTGTCCTCGGGGCCTACACGCCGATGGCGATGGCACGGGCAGCGTCGCGGGCATGGCGGCGGTGGAGGCCCAGAAGCGCCAGCAGCAGGTGACGGCGGCGCAGACGCTCTTCACGGCAGGCTCGCGGGCCTACAACGACCAGTCCTACGCGGAGGCGATGGATTATTACAAGGCGGCGTTCGAGACGATCCCGGACGTGCCGGCGGTGGCCGAGCAGCGGACGATCTTTTTCCGCCGGTATCAGGCGGCGGCTCTGAACTACGCCCGCATCCTGGTAGAGGAGGCGAAGTGGGCGGAGTCGGTGAAGACGCTGTCCGACGCGGTGACACTGGCGGAGGAGACGGGCATCCCGGCCCGCGAGGTGGATCCGGAGCTGAAGAAGATGCTGGCTGAGCTGGAGTCGCGGGACGACCGCTACAATATGTCGCTGAGCCCGCGGCACCTCCGCAACATTGACATCGTGGAGAGCAAGCTGATCCTGGGCCGCGGCTATACGGAGCTGGGCGATTACGACCGGGCGGCGCGGTCTTTCAACGAGGCGCTGGCGGCGGACCCCTACAACACGGCGGCGCGGCGTGGCCTGGAGGAGGTGGAGCGCTACCGGATGAATTATTACGACGTGGCCTACGATCAGACCCGGGCGAAGAAGCTGGCGGAGGTGACGGCCGGCTGGGAGTCGCCGGTGCCGACGATCGTGGATCCCGGCGAGGGGCTGGGCGAGGTGGATGGGGTGAATGGAGGCGGCTCGGTGCGGATCGAGCAGAAGCTGAAAAACATCATGATCCCGACACTGGAGTTCAGCGACGCTCGCCTCGCGGATGTGGTGGAGTTTTTGACCCAAAAGGCGCAGGAGCTCGACAGCTCGGAAAGTGATCCCGCGAGGCGCGGGGTGAACATCGTGATCGATCCCTCCGGCTTGGCCGATGCGAATGTGGGCGACCGGACCCTGTCGGTGCGCCTCGCCAACGTGCCCCTGGGTGTGGCGCTGAAGTATGCGGCGCAACAGGTGGGTCTGTCTCTGCGCACGGACAATCTGGCGGTGCGGGTGGTCTCGCCGACGGCGGGTGCGGACGGGGCGCTCTCGGTGCGGACCTGGATCGTGCCCCCGGGTTTCCTTTCCGGTCCGGGCGGCGATGCCCCGGATGCCGCGGCCCCGGCCGATCCTTTCGCGAATCCCGCGCCCGGCGGCGGCGCGGCGCTGGTGCGGCGGGTGACGGCGGAGGAGTTCCTGAAAAGCCGCGGGGTGCAGTTCCCCGCCGGAGCGACGGCGAACTACCTGATCGCTTCGAACTCGCTGATCGTTCGCAATACGGCCGACCAACTGATGATGATCGACGACATCGTGCAGTCGTCGAAGGATGCCGCGACGAAGATGGTGGTGGTGCACGTGCGGATGGTGTCGGTGAACCAAACCGATCTGAAGCAGCTCGGTCTCGATTTCCTGCTCGGTCAAGGCAACATCACCTCGAGCGCACGGACCTTTTTCAGCGGCGGCACGGACGGAAATGCAGCGAATCCGCCGAGCGCGTTCGACTTCCCTTTCCGAACTCCGACCGGCCCGGTGGGCACCTACCCGGTCAGCAGCGGCCTGCGCATGGGCGACATCACGACCGGACAGTCGATCGACGATGTGATCAACCGCGACTCGCCCGATCCAGTGGGGGGACGCTACCCCGGGGTCTTCGCGGTGGCGGGGGTCTTCACCGATCCGCAATACCAATTGGTGCTGCGGGCGCTGGAGCAGACGAAGGGGGCGGACCTGTTGGTGAACTCGCACGTGACGACGCGCTCGGGCCAAATCGCGAAGCTGATCCAAGGCCGGGAGTTCATCTATCCGACCGAATACGATCCGCCGGAGGTTCCCAACAGCTTCGGTGTCGTTCAGATCGGGAATACCATCTTCATCGGAGATCCACCGCTGGAGTTCCCGGTCACGCCAGCGACGCCGACCGCTTTCGAAACCCGGGTGCTCGGCAAAACCATCGACATCGAGCCAACCATCGCCGCCGACAACAAGACCGTCAGTGTGAACGTGACGATGGACTTCTCCGATTTCTCAGGGTTCATCAACTACGGGACCCCGATCACCAACAGTAACTTTTTTGTGGATGGCAGGCCCTCGGTGGTCACTCCCAACGAGATCCTGATGCCGGTCTTCGACGCAATCAAGGAGACCACCAGCGTGACGATCTGGGATGGCCAGACGGTGGCAATCGGTGGACTCCACGGCGAGTCGATCACGGGCACCAACGACAAGATCCCCTACCTGGGCGACCTGCCGGTACTGGGCCGGGCGTTCCGCTCGAACACGAGCGAGTCGACGAAGCGGGCCCTGACGATCTTCATCACCGTGAAACTGATCGATCCGGGTGGCAACCTGATCAACCAGCCGCCTGCCGATGAACCGGCACCGGAGGCTCCCTTGCGCGCGCCGCTGACGAGCACTTCCTTCGCCCCCGGCCCGGCCCCGACCGATTTCGCCAAGTGAGCGGCCTCGGCGCGAACAGGCGTCCTGACCGAATGCGACAATTTCTTTGCATCGCCGAGGCGGTCCGGGTATAAGAAGCGCTTTCGTCCCCCCGTAAAAACCACCCCCCTCAATGAGCGCATCCGCGACCTCGGACACCCCCGTGTCCACGCCGGACTCCGGCATCACCGAACTGCAAAACGCCGTCATCCGCTTCGCCGGAAACTCGCAGGACGGCATCCAAACCATCGGCGGCCTGCTCGCCAAGCTCGCGGGACGCAGCTCGCGCGAGGTGATGACCTACATGACGATCCCCTCGACGATCTCGGGTGGCCCATCGATCTTCCAGGTCCACCTCGGCTCGGGCGAGGTGCTCTCCGCCGGTGATGAATCGGATTTCCTCTTCGCCTTTTACCAGCACAGCTACGACAGCCACATCGGTTCGCTGCGCCCGGGCGGCATCTGCATCTACGACACGGACAACGTCGAGACGATCAAGCCGGAGATCGACGCGATGCACATCGGCATCCCAATCACAACGACGACGGTGGAGGCCCTCGGCGGCAGCTCGCGCGAGCGCGGCAAAAATCTCTTCGTGCTGGGTCTGGTGACGCAGATTTTCAAGCTGAACAAGGAGAAGGTCGTGGGGCTGGTCTCACGGCAGTTCGGCGGCAAGAACGAGGATGTGCTGCGCAACGCGATGCTGGCCTTCGACGCGGGTTTTGCCTATCCGACCGGCGATCTGCTGAAGGTCAACTATGAGCTGCAGCAAGGCCGCGGCACCGCCGCCGACAAGATCACCACCGACGGAAACACCGCGATGGTGATGGGCCTGCTCGCAGGCGGGGTGCGCTACGGGGCGGCTTATCCGATCACGCCCTGGTCGACGATCATGGAGCAGCTCCGCGCCGAATTGCCGAAGTACGGCGGCATGTTCGTGCAGGCGGAGGATGAACTGGCCGCCGTGTCGATGGCGCTTGGTTTCGCCTATGCGGGTCACGTCTCGGTGACGGGCAGCGCCGGTCCGGGCATCTCGCTGAAGATGGAGGCGCTCAGCTATGGCACCATGGCGGAACTGCCGATCGTGGTGATCAACGTGCAACGCGGCGGTCCCAGCACGGGCCTGCCAACCAGCGTGGAGCAGAGCGATCTGATGCAGGCGATCTACGGCAGCCACGGCGACTGCCCTCGCATCGTGCTGGCACCGAAGAACGTGGCGGATTGTTTCTACACCGCGGTGGAGGCCTGCGAACTGGCGCGGAAGTACAGCTGTCCGGTCTTCGTGCTGACGGACATGGCGCTGGCGTCGCGGATCGAGGCTTTCGAGCAACCCGACCTCGCTTCGCTGGTTCACGAACCGGCCCTCGATCTCTCGCCTCGCGGTGAGGATTTCAAACCCTACCCGCTGGACGGTCCGACCCGGCACGCCCCTCCCGGCTCGGTGATGAGCGCGGGCACCTACCCGGTCGTGACCGGTCTGGAGCACGATGAGTGGGGGCACCCCAACGCGAGCCCGGCGATGCACCAGAAGATGACGGATCGTCGCCGCGAAAAGATCAAGGCTTGCGGGGCGACCCTGCCTCTGCCCGAGATCCATGGCGATGAGTCGGGCGAAGTGCTGCTGGTCGGCTGGGGCTCGACCTGGGGTCCGATCCGCGAGGCAGTGGACCGGCTCCGCGCCCAGGGTCGCAAGGTCGGCTGCATCCACCTGCGACATCTCAACCCGATGCCGAACGGCATGGAGGCCATTTTCGCAAAGTACGCCCACGTCCTCGTGGTCGAGATGAACGACGAGGGCCTCTACGGTCACGGCCAACTCGCCACCCTGCTGCGGGCCCGGCATTGTGACCCGAAGATTCGCTCGATCTGCAAGACCGACGGTCTCAACTACCGTGTCCGCGACATCGTCGCCCGCGTCGAAGCCGCCACCGCCCAAGGCTGAACCCTTGCCCCCAAATTTTTACCCGCTTTCCCCCATGTCCACCACCGAAGCCCCCAAGCCTCTCACCAAGAAGGACCTCACCGCCGATCACCCGACCTGGTGTCCGGGCTGCGGCGATTTCGCCGTGCTCGCCTCCTTCTTCAAGGTTCTCGAAAAACTGCAGATCCCCCACGAGAAGATCTGCACGATCGCCGGGATCGGCTGCTCCTCGCGCTTCCCCTATTTCGTGAACGGTCACGGCGTGCACTTCATCCACGGCCGCGCCCTGCCCTTCGCGACCGGGGTCAGCCTGTCGCGTCCTGACCTGCATGTCTTTGCCTTCGGCGGTGACGGCGACGGCTACTCGATCGGCGGCAACCACCTCGACCATGCGGCTCGGAAGAACGTGAACCTCACCTACATCGTGATGGACAACTTCGTCTACGGCCTGACAAAGAAACAAACCTCTCCGACGAGCCCGAAGGGCTTCAAATCGAAGACCGACCCGGCCGGTGCGATCGACCAACCGATCAACCCGATGAAAAAGCTGGTCTACGGCGGCGCCTCCTTCGTGGCCCGCACCCACGCAACCCAGGTGAAACACATGATGGAGGTCTTCGAGCGGGCCATCCTGCACCCCGGCTTCAGCGTGGTGGAGGTGCTCTCGGAGTGCGTCATTTTCTACCCGGGTGCCTTCGACGACGGCAATCCGCGCAAGGGCGGGACCTTCGATCTGATCGAGGAGAAAAAGTGGGACAACACGCCCGAAGACGCGGAGCGCCACGACGTCTCCGACGAGAACGCGGCCTATCAACTCGCCTCGCTGCAATATCCCGGAAAGTTCGGGGTCTTCTACGAGACGGACCGCCCCACGAAAAACCAGCTCGAACAGCAATGGATCGAATCGACCCGGGAAAAAACCGGCGGCGCCTCGGCGGCCGATCTGCTGGCCAGCCGCTTCGCCTCGATGAAGTGAGTCGGCGAGCCCGCCTTCGTCAGAATCCGGGGAACCGGGCACTATGGGACCGATTTCACTCCTCCTCATCGGCCTGTTGGTCGTCGTGGGCGGGATCATCGGCCTGCGCTGGCATCCCTTTCTCGCGCTGACCTGTGCGGGACTGGTGGTGGCGGCCCTGACGCCAACGGACCTCCTTTACCGATCGAAGCTTTCCGGGGCCGATCGTGCGATCCTCGCCGCGAGCCCCTCGGGCATTCCCACGGAGGTCCCCGCGACCCACTCGACCATCCACCAGCAGGCCGTCGCGCACTCGGAAAAGTGGTTCGTCTCGCGCTTCACCGATGCTTTCGGAAAAGGTTGCGGTGACATCGGCATCGTCATCGCGATGGCATCGATCATCGGGCAATGTCTGCTCTGGTCGGGTGGAGCCAAACGCATCGTCGACGCGTTGATGCGGGTCTGCGGGGTCAAGGGAACGCCCTTTGCTTTTGCCGGCAGTGCTTTCACCCTCGGCATCCCGGTCTTTTTCGACACGGTCTTTTACCTCCTGATGCCGCTGGGGAAGGCGCTCCATCGTGAAACACGGAAAGACTATCTCCTCTACCTGCTGACCATCGTGGCCGGTGCCACGATGGCGCATTCGCTGGTGCCCCCGACGCCCGGGCCGCTGACGGTGGCCGGATACTTCGGCGATCAGGTGACGATCGGCTCGATGATGATCGGAGGCATCGTGGTGGGCCTTTTCACGGTGGCTTTCGGCATCGCGTTCGCCTATTGGGCCAACCGCCGGTGGCAGATCCCGCTGAGGGAGATGGGGGATGTCGAGGTCACCACTGACGAGACCGGGGCCTTTCGACCTCCCCTTTGGCTCTCGCTGCTCCCCATCGTTTTGCCGGTGGTCCTGATCGGTGGCGACGCGATTGGTGAGGCAGCGGGGAAGAACTGGGACTTTTTCAAAAACCTGGGTGACCGCAACATCGCCCTGATCCTCTCAGCGGCCGTGTCCCTGCTCCTGATGCTGATCGCTTCGCGCGCGACAGGCCGCAAGGCTGGCGAGGCGGTAACCGCCGCATTGTCCAGCGCCGGCATCATCATCCTGATCACCTCGTCGGGCAGCGCCTTTGGATCCGTCCTCAAGGACACGGACATCGCGGCGCTGATCAGCGAGTCGATCGAGGGCCGCCAGAGCATCCTGCTGATCCCCATCGCCTACCTCGTCACGGCTCTGATCCGCACGGCCCAAGGATCGGCGACGGTTGCCATGATCACTGCCGGCGGCATGGTCGGACCGATCGCGCTTGCCACGGATCTGTCTTACACGCCCCTCTACCTCGCTCTGGCGATCGGCTGCGGGTCGAAACCGATTTCGTGGGCCAATGACAGTGGTTTTTGGGTGATTGGGAGGATGTCCGGCATGACGCCGATGGAAACCTTCAAGACAGTCAGCATGATGATGATTGTTATGTCCCTCGCCGGCTTGGCGCTTCTGATTCTCGGTGCTTGGCTGCTCCCCACGCCCTTTGCTTGACCGACTCAGCATAAAATTCGCAAATCTGAGACAATTCGCTGGGAAAGTTTTAAAATATAAGTTGAACTTCGCTGAATATTTTGTAAACTCGATCATCGGTTGATCCGAGCCATCGATTCAGCATGTTCCCGCACTCATCCAGACAGTTTCCCAATACCGGGACAGGGAAAGGCTACAGCGGGGTTTCCGGAAATTTCCGACACAAACCACACCACGCGCTTCCGCATGTCTTCGCGGCAGCGCCCCGAGAAAGATCCCTCGGACCGGGACGAAGCGCCGTCGTTACTTGTTCATCCGGCGCGCAGAGTCACGGTTCGATCTGAAAGGCAGCCGCAGCCCGGGTTATTGGCAGGTGACCGGGCTGCGGCGTGACCTTGGGGGCAGAAGGTTAAGCTCCCTTGGATTTCAAGGTGACGAAGCTGTTGCTTTCGTGTTTTGCGGTGTGCCCGATGTTCGTAACGGATCTCAAACGATCCCGTCGCAAGGGCGGATCCGGAAAATCCAACGGCCCACGCCATGAAAATCACCTTTGTTACGGACACCTACACTCCCCAGGCAAATGGGGTGGCGACCACGATGGAACGACTCGTCAACGGTTTGCGAGAGCGTGGTCACCTCGTCGATGTGGTTCGCCCGGCGGTGCTCGCCTGCGATGAGGAGGGTCTTGAGGTCCCCTCGTTCGGATTGCCGGGCTACCGTGAGGTGCGTTTTGGATTCCCGATGCGCATCGTCCTCCAGTCGCGCTGGTCGCGGAACCGGCCCGACGTGATTTATGTCGCCACCGAGACGCCGCTCGGAGCTTCGGCCATCACGGCGGCACGCGCTCTTGGCATTCCCGCGGCCTCGGGTTTCCACACGAATTTCCAGCAGTATGTCGCCCACTACCGGATGCCCTTGCTCGAGAAGGCCACCTTGTCCTACCTGCGTCACGTCCACAATCGCTCGGCGTGCACCTTCGTGCCTTCGCACGACGTGATCGACCAACTCGACGCCAAGGGCTTCGAAAACCTCCAACTCCTGCCAAAGGGAGTGGACACCAAGCTCTTCAATCCCAAGAAACGTTCGATCCCGCTTCGGAAAAGCTGGGGGCTGGGTAGCGGCGGCTTGGTCGGACTCTACGTCGGGCGCATTGCCGCGGAGAAAAACCTCCCCCTGGTGGTCGAAACCTTTTCCGCGATCCGTCGGCGCATCCCGGATTTCAAAGGGGTTTTTGTTGGTGACGGCCCGAAGTTGGAGGAATTGAAGCGTGAGCATCCCGAATTCATCTATGCCGGAGTGTTGCGCGGCGAGGCCCTCGCGAAGTACTACGCTTCCGCCGACCTCTTCATCTTTCCCAGCATCACCGAGACTTTTGGGAACGTCACTCTCGAAGCGATGGCCAGCGGTCTTGCGGTGGTCGCGTATGATTACGCCGCGGCCCGACAACACATCGTGGACGGCGTCAACGGGTTCACGGTGACTTTCGACGACCGCGACGCCTTCATTTCCAAAACCCTGACGGTGGCGGGGCAAGACCTAACGGAGCTCAGGAGCGAGGCCCGCACCTCTGCTCGCAAGGTTCGTTGGAAAAAGGTGGTGAAGCGCTTCGAAAAACAGCTCCAGGACCTCTCGGACCATATCCCGGTGCCCTCCTGCACCACCAACCGGGAATCCGATCTCGCCGCCTCAGCCTGATCCCTCGCGCGATGAAGCACCACGATCCCCGCCACGATTACGACACCATTTTCCTTTCCGACATCCACCTCGGGACGCGGGACTGCAAGGCCGAGGAGGTCATCCGCTTCCTCAAGGCAACGACTTGCCGGCGACTGGTGCTAAACGGTGACATCGTCGACGGCTGGTCGCTCCGCAGCGGAGGCCGATGGTTGCCGATCCATACGAAATTCGTCCGGACCGTGCTCAAGAAAATGGAGAAGCAGGGCACCGAGGTAATCTACCTCCGCGGCAACCACGACGACATTCTCGAGCGTTTCCTGCCGGTTTGCTTCGGCAATCTCCGCATTGTCGACGAATACATCCACGAGACCCCGCGGGGAGACTACCTGGTCGTCCACGGAGACGGTTTCGACTCGGTCACCACCAGCCATCGCTGGGTTGCGATCGCCGGAGCCAAGGGTTACGAGGTTCTCCTCGGGGTCAACCGCCTCTACAACCGCTGGCGGGCCTGGCGGGGACTGGAGTATTACTCTCTCAGCAAGAGGGTCAAAGCCCGGGTCAAGTCGGCGGTGAGCTTCGTCGACCGATACGAGGATCAACTGAAAGAGCTGGCCGCAGTTCGGGGTTGTTGTGGGATCATTTGCGGGCATATTCACACACCGGCCGACAAACTCCTCGAAAACGGCGTTCATTACCTGAACTCGGGCGACTGGGTGGAATCCCTCACCGCCATCGTGGAGAAAACCCCCGGGGACTTCGAGTTGATCGAATACAAGGATTTCATGGCTGACGAAGAGATGGTGAAAGCCATCGCGTCGCGGGAGCACGAGTTCGCGGATGATCCGATCCGCACGGCCGTTCCCGGCGTTCTCGTTCCAGCCTGAGGTGTTTGACGATCGGCGCGATCTGCCCGGGTCGGACGGAGATCCTTCCATCCGACCCCATGGCTGACACACCCCACATCCTTGGCTCTTTCGAACACGCCCTCCGCGAAGCCCGCAACCATGTGATGCGGATGGCCAGCCTCGCCGAGCAGAATCTCGAGCATGCCATCCGCGGTCTCCTGACCCGGAATTCGGAGTTCTGCAACGAGGCGATCGCCGAGGAAGAGGAAGTGAATCAGCTCGAACGCCGCATCGACGCGGATTCCTTCGAGATCCTGATGCGCTACAACCCCGTGGCGAGCGACCTCCGCGAGATCATTGCCGGGATGAAAGTGGCCAGCAACCTCGAGCGGATCTCTGACGAAGCGCGCAACATCGCCCGCCGGGCCCGCAAACTCCTGAAACACCCCGAGATCCCCGAGGCTCATTTGATCGAACCGGTCTATGAACAGGCGGCCAGCATCCTTCGCGACTCGATGCGTGCCTACGCCGAGGGGAACACCGACCTTGCCATTTCTCTCTACGCCCGCGACAACGACCTCGACGTGGCTCATCGCGATGTGATCCGTGAACTCAGCAAGCGGATGGACCGCGATGCCGATCAAGTGAAGCAATTTCTTCACCTCGTCTTCATGGTCCGCAGTCTGGAACGGGTCGGCGACCTGGCGGTGAACATCGGCGAGGACGCCGTCTTCCTGATCAACGCCGAGGACATCCGGCATCTTGGGGCCAGAAGAGCCGCCAAAAACTCCGCGAAATCCGTGGATGACGACTGAAGGTTCGTCCCTCGACGAGTAAGGAGGACCGCACTGCGGCGATCTCAAACGCTCGCGACAAACACCAAGAAACGGGCCAAGGCCCAAGCGCGATCAGCGCTTGGAGAATTGGAAGCGCTTCCGGGCACCGGGTTGACCGGGCTTTTTGCGCTCCTTCTTGCGGGGGTCGCGGGTGAGGAGCTGGTCTTCGCGGAGAAGATCCTTCAACTCGGGATTGGTCTTGAGAAGCGCCCGGGCGATCCCAAGCTGGATCGCTCCGATCTGGCCGGTGACGCCGCCGCCTTTAGCGGAGATGGTGACGTCGAACTGGTTGGCAACCTTGGCGGCTTGGAAAGGGTGAAGCACCTTATTCTGGAGCGAAAGCGTGCCGAAGTAATCTTCGAACGGACGATCGTTGATCGAGATCTGGCCACTGCCGGGAACGAGGTTCACACGTGCGGTGGCGGTCTTGCGGCGTCCGGTGGCGGAGTAGTTTTCGCTCATGAAATCAAATCGGAGAAAGACGGATCAAAGCTCGACGGCTTGGGCCTGCTGGGCTTCGTGGGGGTGATTGGGGCCATTGTAGACCTTCAGCTTGCGATAGATCGCGCGGCCGAGACGGTTGTGGGGGATCATTCCCTTCACGGCACGTTCGACGAGAAGCTCGGGCTTCCGGGAGCGGACCTTGGAAACGCTTTCACGCTTCTGGCCGCCCACATAACCGGTGTAGGATGAATAAACCTTGTTGGTCTCCTTGTTGCCGGTCAAACGCACCTTGTCCGCGTTGACGATCACAACGAAGTCACCGCAATCCACGTGAGGCGTGAAAATCGGCTTGTTCTTGCCACGGAGCAGGTTCGCGGCGGCCACGGCGACATCGCCGAGCACCTTGCCATTGGCATCGATGACATACCACTGACGCTGGATTTCTTCTGCTTTGGCCGAAAAGGTTTTCATATCCGTAAAAGTTCAGTCTCGTTCGTGGTTGATCTCGCGGGCTTGGAGCCTTTGCGGTGTCACGGGACCGGGCGCGCCGGTCGGAGCCACGACGGGAGGGGCGGAAATCTAGGCTGACTGTCAAATTTGTCAACAGCCCGAAGCCAAATTCTCGGGGGTCGGAAGGAATCCACATTTGAACAGGCGGGAGGCAGCGAGGTCGGAAACCCTCAACTTCTTCCATGCGCTCTCTCCCCTGCCTCGTTTTCGCCTTTCTGCTTTCCGGTAACGGGCTCCTTCCCGCAAGCCCTTCGCCCTCCAGTGTCGATCCGCGAAATGATGGGACCCAGCCTTCCACATCCCTCCCAGCCTGGGGAGAGACCGATTGCAGCGAGGCTTTTGACGTCCGTCTTTGGCCTGAGTCGACGGTGCTTTGGCTTGAGCAGGAGAATCTGCGCGACCTGATCGCCGACCCCTCAACCCCCGAGCCGGACCGCGAACAATTCAGGCGCATTCTCGCCATGCAGCAGGCCTGGAAGTGAGCGAAAACAGAAAAACCAGCTCATCATGTTTAAGAGTTGTGTTTTTTATGGAAACCTTTAATATCATGGAATGCTTTCCCTACACCACTCGGTGAGCTTTCCTCCCCACTCTTCGCCTCTCTTGCCCGATTCCTCTCGGCAATCGCACCACCGGCCCGGTCTTGACTGGATCTCTCCCCTCGCTGAGTCGAACGAGATGTTGGCCGTGCCGCAAGAAGCGGTGTTCGTGGGGCGCTCCGACCAAGCTCGCGTCGGCGAACTTCTCATCCCCCATGTGCTCGGGCGGATGCTTCACCTTTCGAAACTGCGTTGCGCTGGACTCTTCGGTCGTGATCTGACCGACATCGGAGGTCACTCCGCCCGCACCTACGGGGAATGTCTCCTCGAGATGCAAGGACAACGGCTCCATCTCATCCACTGTGGGGGCGACTCGCTCGGCATCGATCTCATCGAAGGCTACCGCGCCGCAGCCGAGGAGGAAGAGGAAGAACGTTTCGAATGCCTTTCCATGATCAGCGGTCGCGACGAGCTGCTCCGGTACGCTCGCCGTCGCACCGGCCAGATTTCCGACCTGGCTTATGTTCTGGAAGCCGGGGGCGACTTCCATGGAGCCTGTACCAGCTTTCACGCTGCCGGTCTTTCTTCACCGGAGCAATTGGACGCCCCGACGGCGGAGCGCCTCATCCAGAACCTCCGCCGGGCCCAGTTCGTCGGGATCCGCGATGAGAAGGGTGCCCGTTTCCTTGAGGCCAACGGGATCGAGGTTGAACGCATGCCCTGCGCCCTGACGGTCCTTCCGCAGGTCTGCGGACGACAACTGCGGGAAGTGCGCGACCGGGCTTCGCTGGACGCGATCCGCAACCGCTTCCCGAATGGGTGGATCGCCGTGGAAACGAGCGAAATTGCCGACCGTCATTTTGAAAGGCTCGTCGGCGCGCTGCGCGAAGTGGCCGAATCACTGGGGCTTGGAGTCGTCTTTTTCGAAGCGAATCCCACGACTCAGGCATCGGTAGCCCTCCGGAACTGGGTCGAAGCTTTTCCCGAATGGCAAGCAGCGGAGTTCACGGGACGCAACATCTGGGAGATCGCATCCCTGCTCCTGCATTCGCGGCTTTACTGTGGCAGTTGCCTGAGCTCGCGCATCATCTGCATGTCGGGTGGCATCGGCCGTATCAACGTCCCCAAGGGGCGGCCCGAGGTCGGCAGCTATTGCCAGTTGTGGGAACACAATCATGTGCCGATCGAGTTCGGCAACAACGAGGACTGGACCGAAGCGCTCATGGAGGCGCTCGCGGTCGACCTCTCAACCCTCCAACATCACGCGGCCTGGCTTCACGATCGCTACCGGCAATCGTTTGACCGCTTTGTCGCGGCGACGGGACTTTCTCCCCGGCTCGTCGCGCCCGGTCAGGAAGAGTTGGATCATTTCCCCCGTCATATCACGCCGGTTGCCGGTCGTTTTCCAGACCGCTCCCGCTCCGGAAACGGTTTCCTGCGAGAGGAATCCGCCGGCCTGGACGCCTGATCAGAAGGAGAACTGGAAGTTGTTTTTGAACTTCGCCAGGACGTTGAACACGTAAGTGGGACGAGCGGGATCGTTCGTGATGATCCGGATCAGCGACCGGCTTTTGCCACGACGGGCGGTGAGCGGCGCCCGGTAACGGAGGTTGAGCAACCCGGTGGCGTCTTGAAAGAGGTATTTCGGTTTCGAATTGATCTTGAAGAGGGAATTGGTCGCCCCTGACGCATTGATTGAGAGCGGAACCCCGCCCGATCCGTTGGTCAGAGCAAACCGCTGGATCCGGCTGCGCCCGCCGCGCACCGGTGATCCGAAGTTCGTGCCATTGAGGCGCGAAACGAAACTGCTGCCAGCCGGGACCGCGAATCCCCGCCCGCTCACGGACAATTCGGGATCACCCACAGTGGGCTGGGCGAGAAATGAATCGATCCAGGATGCGTAGGTGCTGACGTTCGTGTAGATGCCCGGGTAGGACTTTTGGGCGCAGTCGATCCCGAAGCTCGTGATTCCAACGAGGAGCGGATCCGCTCCGGGAGCTCCATCCTCGTCGAAAAGCGGCCCGCCGCTGTCTCCGCTGCACGTGTCCTTGCCTTCCGCGCGCGCCGAAAGGTGACGATTGTCGATCCCGCCGTAGACCTGGTTGGAAATCGAGTTCGAAACGAGGTTCAGGTCGACCATCCGGAGTTCAGTGGGAAAACGCGGCGTCGACAAGGTGTCGCCCCATCCAAGGGCCCGTACCTGTAGCCCGGGCAAGGCGTCGCTGGCGGTCCGATTGATCTCGATCGGCGTGATGTTGGTAACCGGATCTTCCAGCAGGATCAGGGCGATATCGCCGTAGAGGTTGCCATTTCGTTTCACATAGGACGGGTGGATGTAGATCCCGCGGACTCCGCGGATCTCAGCGTTTGAGGTGTCGTCGAGATCCGTCAGGCCCACGACGACCTGCAGGGTTTGCGGTACCTGATCGTCGACGCAATGGGCCGCGGTGAGCACCCAATCCCGGTCAATCAGCGAAGCCCCACAGAACTGGCGGCTGAAGAGGGACCTGCTGCCCACGTCTGCCAAAGCGACGATCCAGCGATAGGTATCGGTGGGCGCTTTGGATCCGCCCACGATCTTAGCGGTGACCTGGGCGGAGCTCCAGCGGGGTGCCAGCAGCACCGACAGAACAACAATGAGCGGAAAGAAACGGGATCTCATGAACGGTGGGGAAGATCTGAAAACGATACCAAACGCTCATCGACCAAGCGACTCCTTTTCGGGTGGGAGACAACTTTCGTCTCCGTGAGAGAGCGGTTGCTCAAAGTGCGCCACGATTTACCTTTTCCACCTACGGGCCGGGCCAACAACCCCCACCCGGGCTATCCGCCCATGCGAGCCTACTCGATCATCGCCCTAGCCATTGGCGGCCTCGCCGGACTGGCCTGCCTGCCCGTGTTGCACGTGGAGACGTTCGGGCCGGTGACCGCCCGGCTGCAATCGATCTACTCGGGATGGGGGTGGATCGATCCCGCCGCTCCGCTGCGGATCCGGTGGCTGGAGATTTCGCTTCTTCTCCTCTCTCCGATTTCCATCGCCCAGGGTTTGGTGGAGTCCACGCGCGTCATCGAACGTGTGCTGGTGGCGGGCTTGTCCCTCGGCCTCCTCCTGCTCGCCTCCCCGACCTTCGCGATGCATGGGATCCTGATCGATCCGGTCATCCTGCCTCTTGCGGGTCTCTTCTCGACCATCGGCTGTGCGATGTTCGCCCGCACCCGGCTCGGCCGGCGCAAACGGTTTCTCGAAAGCGCCTTGGGGAACCGCGTCTCGGGCACCGTCTTCCGCGAATTACTCGAAGGACGCAGCGAACCGGAACTTGCCGGTGTCTCACGGGAGACCGCGACCCTCATCTGCCGGATGTTCACCGATCCACAGGACGGCGAACTCGCGCCGGAAGAAGTGCTGAAGCGTGGAAGCCATTTCCGCCGGACGGTCACCGGATTCCTGCTCTCGCGAGGAGCGGTGATCAACGAAGCCGGACCCGAAAAGATCCGGGCGACCTTTGGCATGTTGCGGGAAGAGGCCAACCCGGCCGAACTGGCCTGCCGTGCCGCTCTCGAACTACGGGGGCGCCTCCGCGGACTAAGCCTCGAGTGCGAGACGCGTTGGTTCAGGCCGCTGCGCTGGGGCATCGGCGTCGCGAGCGGCCAGTCGATCATCGGTCTCTGCGGCACCATGGATGAGCCGGTTCTCTCCCTTGTCGGAGGCGGAGATGAATTCGCCGATCGTCTCGCTCTCGCGAACGCACGCCTCGATTCCGATTTGCTGCTGGAAACAGAGACGAGTCGGCGTGTGCAGACGGAATTCGAGACACGGCCCCTTGAGATACTCTACGATCCCGAACGTCAGTCGCTGCGCGAAGTTTACCAGCTGCTCGCAGAGACCTCGCAGCTCAGCGAGGAAGAACGACAGCGTCGCGATCATTTCTGGAAAGGCGTCATCCTGTTGCGAGAGCGGAAACCCGAGGCCGCGCTGGAGGCCTTTAGCAAAGCCCGCCCGACCACCGGCGAGGACCCCGTGCTGGCCCGTTTCCTCACACTCGCTCAGGAAGGGGCGGCCGCTCCCGAATCGAGAAACGCACGGCTGGCACGGGAATTCACCGACGATGGTTACTCCCGGCTCTTGCAGAAGCTCTAGAGCCGGTCTCCTTTCCTCATGGCCCTCGTCGACTATCCCGATCCGGTGCGCAACCTGATCATCCATCTGAAGCAATTGCCGGGCATCGGTCCGAAAAGCGCCGAGCGCATCGCAGTGTCGCTCGTGCAAGGAGGGTCGGACGACTCGCTCGCCCTTGCCGAAGCACTGCGGACCGCGGCTACCGAAGTTTCCGAATGCAAGGTTTGCGGCTTTTTTGCCACACTCGACGGATGTGGAATCTGCGACAACAGCCAGCGCGAGCCGCAACTGCTCTGCATTGTCGAGCAGCCCACCGACATCCTGCCGCTGGAGCGTTCGGGCGCGTACCGCGGCCACTACCACGCCTTGCGCGGACGGATCTCCCCCCTCGATGATGTGGGACCGGAAGATCTCCGCATCGGCGAACTGGTGCGACGGATCGAAGACGGAAACTTTGAAGAGATCATCCTGGCCCTCAGTTCCGACGTCGAGGGGGAGGCCACCAGCCACTTTCTTGTCGATCTCTTGGCGGCTTTCCCCGCGGTGCGCGTGTCGCGCCTGGCACAGGGCATTCCGGCAGGCGGCGGACTCACCAATGCCGACGAACTGACCCTGCTCCGCGCGCTCCAAGGTCGTGTCGGACTTTGAGTCACCGCGCGGCCGCAGTGGCCTCGGTGAACTGAGGCACCAGTTCCAGTTCCTCCACCCTCAGGTCGCGAAGGAACCGAATTCTCGCCATCTCACCAGCAGGCAAATTTTGAACGGCCTCAGCCAGATCGTCGAGGCAGTCGATCTTCGCCCCATTGATGGCGAGGACTAGGTCGCCCACCAAAAAGCCGGATTCCTCGGCGGGGGATCCATCCCGGACCTCGATCACCTCTGGAACGGAGGTTTCGTTGTCAAAAATCAGCCCCACCCAGACGCTGCCGGAACGCTGGTGCCGCTTCACATCTTCGACCATTTTCCGGATCCGGGCGGCCGGGATCGCATAATACTCGTTGCCCGATGCGAGAGGCTCACCCGTGACGATGGCCGCCAGTTCTCCCGCCTCACCAACGAGTGCGGTGCCGATCCGACACCGACCTGCGTCCTTGGAGACCCTGAGCCGGAGCAAGGGCGAGGGAAACCGCACTCCGCGATAGGACCAATCCTTACCGGCCACCACACTGCGACAATGCGAACCATCGGAGAGGCAATGCGCCTTCTCGCCGGGCTCGGGAGCGGACTTGGCGGCGAGCGGCACCGGCTTGATGTTCGTCGGTTGTTCCGTCTCCACCAAACAAAGCAACTCGGCGGGATCGAGATGCACGATGGACGCTTTCAGGACGTGGCCCTCGGTGCGCACTCCTTCGATCTCAAGTCGACCACCCACGATCGTCGGAGCGACTGACACGAACCAGGTATCCTTCTCCACACAAACCGCGGGGGTCTCGATGCCTCCGGACCAGAGGAGCGTGACGAGCGAATCAGGTTCTTCACCCTGCACCGCCGCGACAGCGACGCAGCCTAGCGCGAGAAAAAACCGGCTGATGCGCATAGGGCCGGGAGCTCACAGCTCGCGAAAACGACCCTTCACTCCCACCGTCATCACCCCTTCGGGAGCGATCCGGCCATCCAACGCCGGTGCCTTTGCGGCTGACTGCGGCAGTTTCAGACGGATCACTTCCTCGATCTTCTCCATTCCTTCGGTGGTGTCGCTCTTCACCTCGGAAACCGCGGCCACCTGGGTCGCAGGACCAGTCGGCGAAGCCGCATTTTCGGAAGTGGAGACCCAGTAGATCCCGGCACCCAAGGCCAGAGCGGCCATCGCGCCGGCCGGAACATAACGCGCCCCGCCACTTTCGCTCCACCACATCGATACCCGCTCGAGTAGCAAATCCCGGGAGGAAGCGCGGAGCATCTCCCCACGCTGTCGATCCTTGAAGTTCTCCAGGAAGGTTTCGTAATAACCGTCCCCGGGAGTTTCGTACCGCTTCAAGCGGATCAGGCGCTGTAAGTCATCAGGATCGCTCATCGTTTCGGAATCAGGAAAGCTAAAGGTTTCGCGCGGATTTTCAACGCCCTTCCACGCGCGCAAACCCGGACGAACTCACTTCCTGAAATCCTCCAGATAGGCCTGCAACTGACGATGGGCGTAAAAAAGCCGCGATCGCACGGTCCCCTCCGAAATTCCCAGGATCCTGGCGATCTCGGCGTGGGGCATGGCCTGGATGTCAAACATCGTGACCACCGTGCGATGATCTACTGACAGCTTCTGCATGGCCATGTTCAATCTTTGCTGCAGTTCGGAAATGTTCGCCTCGCGAACCGGATCACTTTTCGAGGTCGCCTCGATGAAGTCAGGGTCGTTCTCGATGGCCAGGTCGACGTCGTCGAGGCTCATGGCCCGACGCCGGTTCCTCTTCTTGAGGAAGTTCAGCGTCATGTTCGTGGCGATCGAATAGATCCACGTGTAAAACGTCGACTTGCCTCGGAAGCGCTTGAGGGCACGATAAGCTTTGGCAAAGACCTCTTGGAGAACATCGTTGGTGTCCTCGCGGTTGGAGGTCATATGGTAGACCAAGCCGTAGAGTCGGGGGGTGTATTTCACCACCAGCTCGTCGAAGGCCGCGGTGTCACCCTGGCGGGCCCGCTCGACCAATTCACCGTCCGGGTCGGCGCGTCGCTCATTGGGCGCGGTTTCCGATTCGGTAGAGCGGGTCGCAGGCACGGGTTCGGGCGTGGTCGGAGCCGCGCTGCGCGTCGCGGGCGGCAGGGTCAGGAGGTTTTCGTCCCTTTCCATTTGCTCAGGGCGGTTTCGGGTGAGGTCATCACGTCCTCACGGCCGGTTTCAGTGACGATCGATCCATCGGGAGAGAGGACGATCAGGGAGGGAATGCCTTGAACCTTGAAGCGGTTGGCGAGCGCCTGCGCCTCGGCGGAGGAGGCCCCGGGGATCGTGAGCCACTTCATGTTCATTTCCTTGATGTAGGTTTCCTTCTCCCCTTCAGATTCATCAAGGCTGACAAAGACCACTTCAAACCCGTCCTTGGCGTTCTCGTCGCGGAACTTTACCAAACTTGGGGTGAAAGCCCGGCAAGGGGGGCACCAGTGGGCGGAAAAATAGAGCGCCACGTGCTTCCCCTTCAGCGAGGCGGGATCCACCTCCTTTCCTGCCGCATCATGGAGGACCTTGGGCAGCACGGTTGCGAGCGAGGCCGGCTCTTCGGCAATGGAAAATCCGGCAATGGCGAGTACGGAGCAGAGGGCGGCGAGGGACAGGGAAGTTTTCATGAGCGGTTGTTTCAGAATGGACGAACGGAGATTCCATTCCTTGCATTGGTTACGTCGCAAATTGGGAAAAACTTAGCAAATTCGGGGAATTTGCCCCCTCCCCTTCGGGCCCCCATCCCCGGAGCTCAGTTCCCGATGTCCGTCCCGTCAAAGGGTTTGCTTCGATCGCCCCTCCGTGGCAACAATCGGCCATGATGCCGACCTCGCCTCTTGAATCCCCGATTTCCACCGGCCGACGTGCTTTTCTCACCGGCTCCGCCGCCGCTGTGGGGAGCCTCGCCCTCGGCGCAAATTCAAATCCGGCCAGGGCCGCCGCCGACGTCACCCCCGATCCCGGGCGGTTCCGCTACAGCCTGAACATGTCGACCATCCGCGGTCAGGAGCTCGATGCCGCGGCGGAGATCGAGGTCGCCGGCAAGGCTGGTTACGACGCCATCGAGCCCTGGTTCCGCAAGCTCAACGAATACCTCGCCAAAGGCGGAAAGGTGGAAGACCTCAAGAAGCGCATCGACGACCATGGGCTGACCGTCGAGAGCGCGATCGGCTTCGCCAAATGGATCGTCAATGACCCCGCCGAACGCGCCGCCGGCCTGGAGGAGGCCAAGCGAGACATGGATTTAATCGCCCGCCTCGGTGGGAAACGCATCGCCGCTCCGCCCGCCGGCGTTCCCAACGGCGAGATCATCTCGCTTGATGATGCCGCGGATCGCTACCGCGCCCTGCTCGAGCTTGGCGACGAAATGGGTGTCATCCCCCAAGTCGAAATGTGGGGCGGCAACCCTACCATCGGCACGGTCGAAAAAGCGCTCTACGTAGCGATCCGTTCCGGCCATCCCAAGGCCTGTTTTTTAGGCGACGTATACCACACCTACAAGGGCGGCTGTGGTTTCGAGTCCATCCTTCTGCTCGGGCCCGGCGCCCTCCAGAATTACCACATGAACGACTATCCGGCCGACCCACCGCGCGAGACGATCAAGGATGCGGACCGGGTCTTCCCGGGAGACGGAATCGCCCCCGTCGGAGACGTTCTCCGGAACTTTGCGGCCGTAGGAGCCTATCCGGTGCTCTCGCTGGAGCTATTCAACCCCACCTACTGGGCCATGCCGGCGGATGAATGCGCCCGCGTTGGACTGGAAAAAATGAAAGCAGCGGTGGCTGCCGCATTCTGAAGCCGTTCAGCGCACACAGCGATAAACGAAGGCCGGGGGCAGATTGCGCCACGCGGTGCGGGTCCGCTCCACCGTCGTGAAATTCGCCTCGAGGAAACGCCGGAAGCGCTGCCCGGCAGGCAGCAGCAAGCCCTGCCAATAGGCGAAAGTCGCAAACTGACCGCCCGGAGGCAGGATCTCGAACATGGCGGCGAGGGCGGCATCCTGCAGGGCCGGGCTGAAAGAGGCCCAGGGCAGGCCGCTGAGCACGGCATCCACTTTCTCGATGCCGCGCTCGCGGCAAAGGTCGGGTACCTTGGTCACACAACCCTCGATCACGTTGACGTCGGGAAAGCGGTTCCGGGTGATAGCCACGAAGGAGGGATCCCGTTCGATCGAGAAGAACTGGGTCTCGTCCCTCAGTCTGGAGACAATCTCCGCGGTCACCGACCCCGTTCCCGGGCCATACTCGAGCACACAGCTCACGGAATCCCAGTCGAGAGTGTCGGCGAGAATGGCGGACAATTCCGAGGAACTGGGGGCGATCGCTCCCACCTGGGCGGCGTTGCGGATGAAGGCTTTCAGGAATTGGGCCTGATGCAGGGCCGGAGAGTGGGCACGGGCGGTATCGGTGGTGGTCATCATCGGAAATCGGGGAAATTCGGGGGACCTTGCTATCAGGTGTTCGTTTTTGCCAGCGAAACATCAAGGTTGGTCCGGACAAGTTCACCCATGGTCTCGCAGGTCGAAAAGGCGTCGGTCTCGTGGTAGTGGTTGAGCCCGTCCCGGAGCCGCAGGACATGCTCCTCGGGGGCGATCTCCTCCCCGCACATGGCTTTCCAAAGCGCCGCGAGCCGGCTTCTGGCGACTTGGCAGCGACGTTTCACCAGGGTCCGCTCCTCATCCTGATACTGCCGCATCGTCTGGTAGTTCAGGCGGGTGGTGCAGAGCTCCACGACACGGCCGTTCTCGGAAAAAGTCTGTGGCAGGTACATTTCCTTCGCCCCCTCGTAGCATTGCTGGTCGAAATCGATCGCCCGCACCCGGTATTGGGCATCCTCGAAGTCCGGGGTGATGTCGACCACGTAATTGTAGGCGCGCATGTCGCCAAGGAGTCGGATGAAACTGCGCTCGTTGAACTTCACGAACTCCTTCGCGACCCGGACCCGGTTGGTCTCGGGGCGATCGAAATACTGATGGATGAAGGTATCGCCCGGCACCCCGGCGATGTGCTCCTCGATCAGGGTGTTTCCATTGACAAGGTAGTTGATCCGGTTTGGCGACAGAACGTGCTCCAACTCCAGACCGTAGATCCGCGAGGCATCGGCCACCTTCACGTAGAAATGGTCGTAGTTGTCGTTGAACTGATTGACAATGCGGATCCGGAAGGGTCGCGAGTTCCCGAAGTCGCAAAAATCGACCCGGTCGAGCATGAGGTGGTCGCGCGAACGGAAATCATTCGTCTTCAGCAGCGAATAGATCTGGATCAGCTTCGGCGCGAGCTGTTGGCGGATCGTCCCGTCGTAAAACGCCGTCTTCCAGAGCGTGTCGCGCCCTTCGCGGTCGTAAAGGGGGAAGAGTTCCTTGAACCGATGGAGCTCCTCGTAGAGCGGAGGCAGTTCGAGCGAGCGTTGGTACTCGCGCAGGTACTCGGCGAGGCGGTCGTTGACCGGGTAATAGAGCTTGCGTTTGAGTTCGAAATTCACCGGATGCCGGGGCTGGTACGCGGACGACGCAAGGTTCGCGCCAGTGGCACGGATGAAAAATCGGCAACTCCGATCCCTCGAGATCAACCGCCGAAGCTCGTCGACCAGTAGGGCTCCGTGCCCGCCTTGCCGAATCCGACGAAGCGGAACCCCCCGTTGAGGATGTTCCGCCGGTGACCCGGCGAGAGCATCCAGGCGCGATGGACGTCGGCGGGCGTTTTTTGGCCCAGAGCGATGTTCTCGCCCATCGTGGTGAAGCAACTCGGGCACTCATCCTTGATTCGCTGATCGAAGGTGGAGAAAGTCGGGGCCGGTCCAGTGTGGTCGAAATGGTTGTTCTGGTCCATCACCTTCGCATATTTCACCGCCGCCCGGTTCAGCGCGGCGTGAAGCCTGAGCGGCGGGCGATTGCGCTTGGCGCGCTCCTCGTTGTGGAGCCGGAGCAGGATCCTCTGGTAAGAGCTCGCCGCCTCGGCCTTCGGAGCTTCAGCAACGAAGCCGAGCAAAAGGAGCATTGCGACGAGGAGACCTGACCGACGGGAAGAAAGGGAAAACACGTTCGTCATAAGTCGATAGAGTTCCCCAAGGATAAGCGAAAGGCTCCCCATTGTCTCCCTTTTTGTGCCGCCTCTCCGGCGGGCCTCTTCAGTCTCGCGACGCTGGGACGAGCTTCAGGGTCAGCTCTTTATCCTCCCGTTGCACCGTGATTGTTGTTTCCTCGCCCACCTTCAGCTCGGCCATGGCCTCGGTGTAGTCGTAAATGTTGAGGATCTGCTTGTCTCCCAGGCCCACGATGACATCCCCGCCCTTCACCCCGGCGATCCCGGCGGGCCCCTTGTCGGCGACGCCGCTGAGTTTCACACCCTTGATGTCGCCCTGGCTGTAGTCCGGGATCGTCCCGAGGTAGACGCGGAACCCGCGACCGCCCTGGTTCTTCGGTGGGTCGACCTTCACATACTTCGGCGCGTTTGAATCAATCGCCAGACCTCGGGCGATCAAGCCCATCAGCTTCGCGATCTTGGCGGCTCCCTCGTAGTTGATCTTTTCGGGGGTGTCGCGGGGCGTGTGGTAGTCCTCGTGCGCACCGGTGAAGGCACTCAGGATCGGCACCTCCCGCAAGTAAAAGGGGGTCGCATCGGTGGGCAGGAAAGTGTCGTTCTGAATCGTCAGCGGCAGGCCGATCGGGGCGTTGCGGCTTTCGATGGCGCCCTTCCAGTAATCGCTCGATCCGATCCCCTGCAGGACCACGGACTCGCGCAGGCGACCGATCATGTCCATGTTCAGGTATGAAGAAATCAGCAGCCCGAGCGGCGCGCTGTCGTTGCCGAGAGCTTCCTTTGCCAGCTTCCTGACAAAATGCGAAGAGCCCAGCAGCCCGATCTCCTCGCCCGACCACGCCGCGAAGACCACATCGCGCTTCAGATCGAGCTTGCCCTGTTTCCGCTGGTCCGAGAGATACTCGGCGATCTCGATCATGCCCGAGACGCCCGAGGCGTTGTCGTCTGCCCCCCGATGCGGCAGGTTCCGCTCGTCATCGCGGGCCAGCGAACCCGGACCCGCCTCGGCACCGAGGTGATCGACGTGCGCCCCGATCATCACCGCCGGGTTGGGATGGGGACCGGTTTGTCCCGCTGACAAAACTCCAATCACATTCCGCCCCGTCCGCGTTTCCTGATCGACATCGACCATCGCGGTCAGCTTCGTGTCCGGAATCTCGACACCCTGCACCATCTCGCCAGTGTCGAGGGTCTTCTGGATCTCCGCGAGGTCCTTGCCCGCCTTGGCGAGCAGCTTGACGGCCAGTTCCGTCGAGATGCAGATCGCGGGGATCCCCGAATCGGCGTTGGAGGCATCGAACTCCATCGGCACCAACTCGTCCTTCACCTCCGTGTTCGGACCGGTCACATAGATGATCCCGGCGGCGAACTTCCGCCGTGCCAAGCTCGCCTTGTGTCTCAGCCGCGAAAAACGCTGCATCTCCTGCCGCTGCTCTTTCGGCACGTTTTCGGGCACATAACGCAGCACCATCACCCACTTGCCCTTCACATCGAGGTGGAAATAGCTCGTGTAAGATTCGCCCCCCTTGCCGTCGGGGATCTCGAGCCCATATCCGGCGAAGACGATGCCCGTGTCGGCCATTTCCCCGTTTTTGGAAAAGGACACCGGTCGCCAGTCTTTCTCGACCGCCGGCTGCAGCTTTTCATCGCCGATCTGGAGTGTCAGCGCGTTGTCCTTGCCGACCGCCACCCCGGCGGTGAATTCGAAAGGCTGGAAGTAGCTGCCATCATCTCCGCCTGGCTCGAGACCGAGACGTTTGAAGTGATCCGCGACATACTGCGTCGCGGCGATCTCGCCGGGAGTTCCGGTGAGGCGACCATTCAGGTCGGGCGAGGCCAGGTATTCGAGATGTTGCCGCAAATCCGCGGCGGTGACGGCCGGTTCCGTCGATTTTGCTGGTTCCTCCGGGGCCGCCTTGGTGTCTATGTCAGGGACCGGATCGCCGGACTTGCCGCTTTTCTCCAGCATCGCCAGCGCCGCTTCGTGATTCCAATCCGCGAGGAAAATCTGCGACTGCTTCGAGGGCGTGCGACCGCTGGTCCAGGCCAGCTTTTTGCCATCGGGCGAGAACACGGGGAGCCCGTCGAATCCCACGGTATGGGTCACGCGGACTGGCTCCTTCTCTCCCTTCGCATCGACCAGGTACAACTCGAAATTGTCGAAACCGTGCTTGTTCGTCGCGAAGATCAGATAAGCGCCGCTGGGGTGGAAATACGGAGCCCAGGACATCGCTCCCAGTTTTGTGATCTGGCGCTCCTTCCGCTCGGCCAGATCCATCGTGTAGATCTCCGCCACGATCCCCTTCCGGTCGAAACGCCGCCAGCAGATCGATTGGCCGTCGGCGCTGAAAAACGGGCCGCCATCGTAGCCGTCGGCCTTCGTGAGCCGCTCCACGTTCGATCCGTCCGCGTCCGAAAGGTAGATCTCCATCGGGAACTTCTTGTCGAGCTTGAACGCCTTCAGATCCTCCTCGCTCATCGAGCCGTCATAGGCCTGCCGGTTCGAGGCGAACACCAGCTTCTTCCCATCAGGCGACCACGCGCCCTCGGCGTCATAACCCTCGGTTTTCGTCAGATTCTCGTATTCACCCGAGCCCGGCACCGTCTCGTAGATGTCGAACTCCGCGTCATAGTCCCAGGCATACTTCCGGGCCTTGCCCGAATCGCGCTCGGCATACTCCGCCTTCTGCTGGGCCTCGGCCTCCGGGCTCTCATGGGTCGAGGCGAACATCACCCGCTTTCCATCAGGATGGATCCAGGCACAGGTAGTCTTGCCTTTCCCTGGCGAGATCCGCTCGGTGTCCCCCGTTTCCAGGTCGAGCAGGTAGATCTGATAGAAAGGATTGCCCTCCTCGCGTTCGCTTTGGAAGACCATCTTCGATCCGTCTGCCGAAAAGTAGCCTTCGCCCGCCCGCAGCCCCTCAAAGGTGAGCTGGCGAGTGCCCGTCAGCAGAGCCGTCTCGGCTTTCGCCGCGGCAGCCGGGTCCGCCGGCTCTTCGGCCCAGAGGAAAAGACCGGCGAGGACCAGACAGGGTAAGGTCAGGGACCAGACCCTCTTGAGTGCCAGGGACGGGAGGTTTCGAATCATGGTCGGGGAACTTGAATCGGAGCGGAAAGCGGGTCAATGAAGTTGCATCGCGGATGCACGGTAGATCCGGACAGCCCTCTTTACGTTCAAATCCGCCCTCCGGACCATGCCCCCCGTCACCCGTTTCGCACCCAGCCCGACCGGCCTGCTCCACAAAGGGCACGCCTATTCCGCCCTGTCGGCGTGGGATCACGCGAAACGGCACAGCGGACGCTTTCTGCTCCGGATCGAAGACATTGACCCGACCCGCTGCACCCGGGCGAACGCCGAGGCTATCTTCGAGGATCTCGCCTGGCTCGGCCTCGACTGGGAAAGGCCCGTCCGCTTCCAAAGCGAACACGCCGGGGACTTCTCGGACGCCGCCGAAAAGCTCGGCCGGCTCGGCGTTCTGTACCCTTGCTTCTGCACCCGTAGCGACATCCAACGCGAGATCGAGCGTGCCGGGCAAGCACCCCACGGCAGCGAGGGACCGCTTTACCCAGGCACCTGCCGCCACCTTTCCGCAAGCGAGCGCGATCAGCGCCTCAAGGCCGGCCAACCACACGCCATGCGCCTCGATCTCGCGGCCGCTCTCGCCATCACCGGCCCGGGCCTGGGCTGGACGGATCGCCTCCACGGTCCACAGCAGGCGCGGCCCGAGCTGCTCGGCGACGTCGTGCTCGTGCGCAAGGACATCGGCACCAGCTACCATCTCGCCGTCGTCATCGACGATGCCCTTCAGGGTGTGACCGACATCATCCGGGGGATCGACCTTTTTGAGGCCACCCATCTGCACCGGGTCCTCCAGGCCCTTCTCGATCTACCCGTGCCGGTTTACCATCATCACGCTCTCCTCACCGATGCCGCCGGCAACCGCCTCGCCAAACGCGACCGATCCAACACCCTCCGCAGCCTCCGGGAATCCGGCGTCTCCGCCGCCGCACTGCGGGAAGAACTCGGCTTCCAAGCCCCAGCTTGAAACGTAGGATCTTCAAACTGAAACTTCGGAGATGAATTACCACCCTGTCGCTCCTTCGGCGGAACTTGAAGAAGGCAAAGGCCGCCCCTACATCGTGGAGGGACGCCGGCTCGCGCTCGTCCGCTTCGGAGGGATCGTGCATGCCCTCGAGGACCGCTGCACCCACGCCGATGCCTCCATCGCCTGCGGACCGGTGGAAAACGGCTGCATCGTCTGTCCCTGGCACTATGCCGAATTCGACCTGCGCAGCGGCGAAGCCCTTTCCGGACCCGCCACCGGTTTCATTCCCGTCTTCCCGGTGAAGGAAGAGGAAGGCATGGTTTTCGTCGCCCTGGAGCCCGTGGCAAGCGCCTGAAAATTCCGTGCCGTGTCCAGAAAAGCAATTGACGCTCCCTGAGGGAACGGGCATCCTTTCCGTCCGTCCCCGCCGCGAGGAGGAGTGACGGAACCAACAACACGTTGACCAGGTTAGGTGGCTGAGTGGTCGAAAGCACTTCTTTGCTAAAGAAGCGTGCCCCAAAAGGGTACCGAGGGTTCGAATCCCTCCCTGACCGTTTTTTTGAAGGCCCCGAGGGTCCGCGCGAAGCCGGATCCTCGGGGCCTTCAAAATTTCACGGACCGGGGTTCGAACGCAGTTCGATTCGGAGCGAGCCCCCGCTCTCGCGCCGCATTCCAGACTGGACTTCCGGGGTCGGTTGCATCAAAACTGAAGGTGCTTTCCACTCAACACCTGCCCCGATGAGTTTCCGCCCCTTCCACGAAAACAGTCCGCTCGACGCGCCTCCGCTCTCTGATGCCTCCGCGATCCTGGTCGTGGATGAAGATCCGGCCTTCCAACTCGGCCTGAAGACCTTCCTCCGTGAGTTCGTCGGTTTCGAAAAAGTCATCACCGCCCGCAGCGGTCAGGAGGCCCTCGATTTCATCCGAGCGGAACCCTCCATCGAGGTGGTGACGGTCGATTCGCAGATCAGCGGAATGAGCGGCATCGAGATGTTGACGACACTGCGCGCGCAGACCGACCGGCCCATCGCCGCACTGATGATCACGGGAAACGAGAGCGACACCCTCCGCTCCGACTTTCAAGCTCTCGGCACCGAACTGCTCCTGACGAACGATTTCCTGACGAAGCCGGTTCAATTCGAGAAGCTCGAGCCGGTCGTGCTGACGGCCCATGAGTCGGTGCGCGAAGCGAAACAGCGGCTCCTCGCCCGCTTCGCCGAGCCCGTCGATGACAGCGCCGAGGCCGAGGTGCCGGAGATGGACCTTGCCGGAAAAATCGACGCCCAGTCTCGCCGCCTCGATGAACTGCAAGTCGACCTGCGTGCCCAGCGAGGCAAATGGAGGACCGACTTCTGGAAAGTCGCCGTCGTGGCACTGCTCCTCTGGCTCGCCGGTCAGTTCGGTTTGCTGGACGGCCTCGCCGCTCGCTGGCTCGAGGTCCGGGCGAACGTCCGCGAGACCATCACGAAGCAGATCGAGGCGTGGAAGTCGAATCGCCCTGCCCCACCGGCGGCATCACCGGTCGCCGGTGAAACAACCGGGCAGCCGCTCTGATCCCGGTTCCCTCCAAATCGCGGCGGGAATTGTAATCGTTTTCACCGGGAAAAGATCGAACAATCCAGGCCGGTTCCACTCCTACCCTCCACCCCATGAATTCCGACTCCCACGATCCCTCCACCGGTCCCGAAGCTCCCAAGACCACGCAACAGCGACTCGACGAGCTCTCGGAAACGCTGACCGAAGCCATCAAAAAGGGCGGTCGCGACGCCCGGCGCGCCTTCGACGAAGGTTTCCCCAAAGCGAAGCAGGACTTCGTGAAAGGGATCCATGATGTGGCCTACGCCCTCGCCTACGCCGCCGCCTTCGGTGCCGGCATTGCGCGCGAGATCACCCCGGACGCTCTGCGGGAGGGTCTGCGCGAAGGCGCTGCATCGGGACGCCGCGCCGCCGACGAGGCGATCCGCCAGCGCCGCGAACGGGCCGCCCGCGAGTCGGCCAACGAGGCCGCAGGGAGCGAAGGCTTCGACGGCAGCCCGGCCTGATCGGGCCGCGGCTCAAGGTGCGACCGCGACCCGCTCTAGAGTCAGCTTGTCTTCACCAAGTGCGGGAAAGGTCACCTCGCCCGTGGCCGCCCATTCGGTGCCGCGTTTCAGGGTTTCCTGGAAGCCCACCGCGCCCATCGAAACGGTGCTGTGCCCCAGGGCGGTGTGGAAGACGCGCCCTTTGCCGTAGGGGATCGCCATCAGCAGCGGCTCCCATTCGCCCGAGCCGCCCGTTTCGTTGGTGGAAAAAGCCGCCGCGAGCACGGTGACCTCCTTGGCCGGCCCGCGGAGGCGATCGTAGAGTTCATCCTGGGCATGCTTCCACTTTCCGGGCAGTCCCTTCGTGATCGGGTGATCGGCGTTTTGGATTTCGAGCACGAACTCATGCTGCTGCCCGTGCGATCCGCCCTTGCCGGCGGTCGGATCGAGGGTCCATTGGCCGTCCCGCTTGCGCAGATAGGGGCCGGAAAGCTCGGTGCGTCCGCCCCAGCCGCCCACACCGATCATCTCGTTGTAAGCCGGCCATTCGGGGAAAGAATTGTTCGCGGCGTGAACGGAAACAAACCCGCCACCACCGGCGACGTAGGCTTCAAAGGCGCCGCGGACGCCTTCGGGCCAGAGTTCACCGTTGTAATTCGAGACCACCACGTCCGCTGCCGCAAAATCGGGTTTCCAAGCCTCCCAGGCGGCTGCAATGCCCTTGCGATGCTCGGCAACGGCAGTCTCCCAAGCCTTCATCTCTTCGGCGAACTTCGCTTTGGCCGCATCATCCGGATCCTTGGGCGCGCGCGGAGCCTTCGGCGGGGCTGGCGGGGAAGTGGACACGGTGACCTCGAACCGACCTGAGCCCTCGAGGATGCTCACGAGCAGCGGGGAAGTCTCCATCCAGGCATGATTGTTCTGCCCGTCGATCAACAGCACTTTCAGCTTTTCAGCCGCTTCGGTGTGGAACAGAGGGAGGAGCAGGCCGATGGCGAGGGATGCGCCGAATCCCCGGCGGGAGGTCGATTGAAGAGGGTTCATTCGGCGACCATACCCTCTTGACCCCATGCTTCGCCAAGCGAAAAAGTCACGGGAATGCCATGGCGAGGCCTCGAAACGGTTGAATTCCGGGATCTGGTGTGCCAAAACAGGGTTGCCGTTCCGGTGCCGCAGCCGCGCGGTCCGCCACATCATGATCTTGCCCGTCCAGAAAGACGACGAATTCCTCACCGACTTCCACGAGGCGGACAAAGTGACCGGTGCCGTCCACGTCTGGTGGCTCGGGCAAAGCGGATTCCTGATCAAGTGGGATGGTCACGGCCTCCTCATCGATCCCTACCTTTCCGACTCGCTCAGCCGCAACACCCAAGGGACTCCGGAGGAGTTGAACCGCATCTCCGAGCGGGTCATCGATCCCCTCCGCCTGACCGGAATCGATCTGGTGGTCTGCGGCAGCCTGGCCCCGGATCGCCTTGATCCCGAGACGCTATTGCCGCTCCGGGCCGCGAACCCCGGGCTGAAAATGGTCGTCCCGGCCGGGATCGTCGCCGAGGCCGATCATCTGCTGGGCGCCGCCGCCCCTCCCATGATCGCGGTGAACGCCGGCACCTACGCGAGTTTCGGCCCTTTTGACTTCCACGGCATCAACGCCGCCAACCCGAAAATCCGCCGCGACGAGCGTGGCAATTCCCGCAGCTTGGGGTTTGCGATCCTGTTCGGCCCGTTTGCCATCTACCACAGTGGCGAAACGATCTGGCACACCCAACTCGTGCGCGAGGTGCGACGTTGGTCGGTGAACTTGGCGTTCCTCCCCATCAATGGCATCGACGCCAACCAACCCGAACGGCGCAGCATGAATGGCTTCGAGGCAGCGGCCTTCGGCAAGGCGGTCAGTGCGAGCCTCGTCGTGCCCTGCCACTACGATCTCTTCGACCGGGACAATCCAACGACCGATGAATTCGTGCGCTGTGCGGAGCGTCTCGGACAGCGGCACCGCCTTCTCAGGATCGGACAAAGGCTGACGATGGGGCCGATCACCGATCCCAGCGCCGGCAAAGCGCTGCCGAGCGAGCCCTACCGGAGCGAAACCGGCTTGGGTTACTGAAGGTGGGACCTTCGAAATCAAAATGACCTGAAAATCAGGACTCCTGAAGAAATTTCCGGGAATCTTCCGATTTTAGGTTGATTTTTTTTTGAACAGATCTTACAACGCGGGTCACTCAATCGTGCCACGTGGCGGACGAGATTTCGAGGCGACACCGAAGCGGCTCTTATGATACACCCCAGACGGACCCAGCCGCTCCACGCGGTTCCCGGGCTTCCGATTCAGCCGGCCCCAATCCCGATTCCGACACCTGACCGCTCTGAGAATTGACCCGAAAACGCGGAACCAGCGGAACAAAAGCTGCTGAGTTTACGTAATTCCTGTCATGCCTTCACGGCGGAGCCCCGACCCACACACTTAATATTTTTCATATATGGCCAATCTGGAAATGGATGGCGGCATCAAGATCTACCTCCGGGAGATCGGAAAAACGCCGCTGCTCACCCGAGAAGAGGAGGTGGAACTCGCCGACCGAATCAAAAAGGGTGACAAGGAAGCGCGTGCCCACATGATCAAGGCGAACCTGCGCCTCGTCGTGAAGATCGCGCAGGACTACGCGAACTATGGTCTGCCCCTCCTCGATCTGATCTCGGAGGGCAACATCGGCCTCATGAAAGCGGTGGAACGCTTCGACCCGAACAAGGGTGGCAAGCTCTCCACTTACGCCGCTTGGTGGATCAAACAGTCGATCAAACGCGCCCTCGCGAACCAGAGCAAGACGATCCGTCTGCCCGTCCACATGGTGGACAAGATTTCGAAGATGCGCCGGGTCGCCATGGTGCTGAGCGAAGAGCTCGGCCGCGAGCCCACTGATGAGGAACTCGCCGAGGAAATCGGGATCGACCGTGCCAAGCTTTCGCATCTGAAGTCCGCCGCGTTGCGCCCGGCCTCGCTCGACGCGCCCATCAGCGACGACGACACCACCGAGTTCGGCGAGATCATCGGCGACGAGAAGGCCCAGACGCCGCTCGAGCTGCTCAGCCACAAGAACATGCACATGCAGCTCGACGACCTCCTCGAGGTCCTCGACGAGCGCGAGCGTAAGATCATCGACGCCCGTTTCGGGCTGGCCGGACAAAAGCCGAAGACTCTCGAAGAAGTCGGCCAGGAATTCGGCGTCACCCGCGAGCGCATCCGCCAGTTGCAGAACATTGCGCTGAAGAAGCTGCGCCGTGCCCTCCAGAAAAAGGAAGATCCCGGTCCGCGCCCGCTCCGCAAGGGTGGCGAAGATCCCGACGACGCCTTCTTCAGCGAGGACGACGACACCGCGCTGGCGATGTGATCACTCCGGTCTCTCGGCCGGTCACTTCTTTTCAGGCTCCTTCGTTTTTTCCGGGGCAGATTCCGCGTCCGGATGCCAAGTGCCGTGGTAAACCGTGGCCTCGCGGTAGTCGACCGGCTTTCCCGAAAAAGGCGTTGCCACCAGCACCGCCCGGCCCGCCACGGGAAAAAGGAGTTCCGCCGGAAAGAGTTGGTGCTGGACGAGGGGAGCCTCCGGACGCTCCGTACCTTCAATCCAGGCCCGACCGAGGAAGCGCCAGTTTCCTCTCTCGGAGTCGGCGGTGAGCTCGAGATGAATCACGGCGTCCGCTTCTGCCAGGAAAGCGATCTTGGCCAGCGTTTCGCCTCGTCGCACCAGTTCGAGTTGTCGACGGCCCGGGACAAAACGCAGTTGCACTCCGTTTTTCCCGTAGAGGCCGATGCCGAAGCGCGACTTCAAGGTTTCGCCACCGGGGCAGGAACCCGCCGCGACCACCGTGGCGGACTTTTCGCGGATCTCGGGGCCGAATTCGAGCCAATTGTCGAGAATCGGCTCGGGAGCGGCAGTGAGCCGCTTGTTGTCGTCGATCGACCAGGTTCCCACCACGACCGTGGCTCCTCCGGGGACGGAGCCCGCCTCGCTGTTGGCGAGATCGAGCCGGGCCGCGACGCGGTTGATGACTTCCTTGGTCGCGTCTTCACCGCACAACATGCCTCCGGCGAGGAAAAGCAAGAGCAAGGCCGGTTTCGGGCTCATTCCTGACGGATCGCGTCGAGCAGCCGGCCACGCAACACGGCGCGCGCGGCCAACGCGCAAAAGACGAGGCCGCCGACGAGCACCCCGCCGTTGATCGCGGCGAGCAGGCTCCAGGGCAGGCCGGTGGAGCCACCGCCGAGTTTTGGCAGCACCGCCAGCAGCGCCGCGCCAAGCCCGACGACCACCCCTGACAAATGCAGAAACCAGTGCTCCGAGAGGACCATGCCGGCGAGGGCGCGCCGGGTGAAACCCACTGCCTGCATCACCCCGAGCTGGCCGCGCCTTTCCATCACGTTGCGGCCGACGAGAATGGCGAGCCCGAGGGTGCCGAGGAAAATGCCGAGGCCGCCGAGCGTCGAAAAGATCGAGAGGTAGGTGTTCTGCACCGCGTTGAATTCGTTGAGTTGATCGGCGGCCGGGCGCATCTCCAGCCCGAGGTCGCCGAACATGCGGGTGAGGTGGGCGGCCACCGGTGCCAGAGTCGTCGCACTCTCCCCTGCCCCGCCATCGAGCAGGAAGTAGCGGTAACCGCCGGCATCGGGAAAAAAGCGGAGGAAATCCGCCTCGTCGATCATCAAGCGTCCCTGCAGGATCGAAGTATCGAGGAATCCGACGATGCGCACGGCAAAGGCCTCACCGGAGACCGTCTCGTAGGACACCAGGTCGCCGACCGACTTTCGCAGAGCGTAGATCGCAGAATTCTGATCCACGATACCGGGGATCACCGGCATGCCGTCGGCGTCCGCCTCTTTTTGTGAGAGCAAAGTCCAGGGACTCGCTTCACCGGTGGTAGCGGTGGCGGTCTTGGTGAAATGGAAGGGATTCAGGGCTGCCATTTCATCGACCTTGACCCCGAGCAGACGCGGACGCTGGGCCCGGTTCAGGTTGAGGCAGCTCGCATCCTCACCCTCGCTGACGCGGAAGGCGAGCAGGCGGAAATCCTGCTTCAGGCCATCAAGGCCGAACTTCTTGCGGCCATCCTCGCCGGAGAGATCTTCGTAGACCGGCACGGTCGATTCGCCCGCGTAGGCGAAGCCACCCGTGCCGGAATCGCGCCGCTCCGCCCCGCGCGAACCATCCAGGCGGAAGGAATTGATCGCCGTAACCATGAAGACTCCCGCCGCCATCAGGCCAATCACCGCGAGGCTGCGACCGCGCTTGCGCACGGTGTGCTGGCGGCCGAGAGAGTCGAGCGAAGCGAGCGTCGCCGAGGGCCGCAGGAAGCGCCGGATCAACATCGAGCAAAGCGCCACCCCGGCCAGCGTGATCAGGAATCCCGCCCCGAAGAAAAGCCCTTGCTCCTCCATGGTGCCCTCGACCTTGGGCGCGAAAAGACAGCCTAGCGCGCCTAACATAGCCACCACGAAAATCCAACGGTCCCAGCGCCGCCGACCCGTCGCCACGGAATCATCCGCGAAGCCCGAGATCAGCGCGGCGGGATGTACCGCCATGACCCGCCGGCTGGCCAGCCAGACCACGACCAGTGCCACGAACACCGTGATGAGAAAAGCGATCGCAAGCGAAGCCGGTTTCAGGAAATAGATGAACTTCACGCCCGCGGCGGCCTCCTGCCAGACTCCTGACATTCCGGCCAAAGCGAGCCGGGTATAGAGATAACCTCCGGCCAGACCGAGCGCCGCCCCGGCCACGGACAGCAGGAGCGCCTCGACCAGGAACAGACGACGGACCCGGCCGCGGGTGAAGCCCAGGGCGAGGAACAGTCCGATCTGGGTGGCGCGCTGCTCGATGCCGAAGACAAAGACGAGCCCAGCCAGCACCAAGGCCGCGACGATCAGGAAAAAGCTCATGCTCGCAAAGAGCGAACCGAAGTCGAAGGAGCCCGCCACCGCTGCGGCCGCCTCTCCCGCGAGATCGCGGGTCGCCATGCCAAGATCGCCAAGGGAAAGATGGGCGCGCAGCGCATCGGGCAGTTCCGCGGCCGGCACCGGCGAGCGGAAGCGGATCGCGGTCGAGTCGCCGAAGCGGTTGGTCCACATGTCGCGGGCCGCCTCGAGCGAGACAAAAGCCTTGGGGGTGGCTTTGTGTTGATCCCAATAGGCATCGTCTTTGTCGCGGATGCGGTCGCGGTCGATCGGGATGCCGGGCTCCCAGTCATCCAGTCCGTCGACGTCAAAGATGCCGGGAAACTCGGGCGTCCAACTGCGATCCCAGCCCTTGGCCTCGAGCGGGGCGATCCCCTTCACCCGGAACGAACGCTGCTGCTCGACCAGCTTGCGGCCGGGGCCGACCACATTGTAGGTCAGGCGGACGACATCACCGGGTGCGGCCTGGAGGTCCTCCGCGAGCCAGTCGGAGAGCAGGATCTCGTCGGCTTTGAGATCCCCGACGATCTCGTTCAAACCTGCCGATGTTCCGGTGACCATCGAATACGGCGTACCGCGGTCAGCATCCCCTTTCGCAATATCGGTGGCCAAGTAGGTCAGCACCGGAGCGCTGCCGGGCGCAATCGCTTCGAAAGCCTTCACCAGAACCTCATCAAAGAAAATGCGCGAGCTGATCACCTGCGAAACGCCGCCATCGCCCACGGGAGAGACGGTCAACTGGAGGTCGTCCAGGTTCCACGAAGCCTCGACCGCTTCCGCCAGATCTGTTGCGGGAATTCCCGATGGGGCCAGCAGGAGATTGGACCGTCCGGCCTGCTCCACGATCTCCTCGAGCCGCTTGCCCGGCAAATAAAGCGTCGCCGGCGGCACCTGCTCGGACCGCACTGAGTAAAGGCCGAAGGTCTCCGGACCGAGGACCGTGGTGACCTCCGCAGTGAAGGGCGTGGTTTGTTCCGATTCACCCGAGAGCGGCGCATCGCGCGAGAGCGCTCCGGGGATCTCGATGCGCACGATCAGGGTGTCGCCCGTCTTCGCCCCGATGCGATCGGCCAGCGCCTGGTTGATCCCGATCCAGCGAGCGTCGCCAAATCCCTCCGGTGCGGTTCCACCGAGCGAAAGCCTCCAAAAGCGCTCATCCACTCCTACGATCTGGATGCGATTGACGCGGCGTCCGCCCTCGCGGTTCGAGGCGGTGCCTTCGACTTGGAGGATCGGCGCGACCACCGCCTCTGTCCCGAGTTCGAGTTTCTCATGCACCCGGTCAGCGAGCGCGCTGGTGAAGAAACGTTCCCCTCCGAAAAAAGCCGGGCCGACTATCGAGAGTCGCGCCTCGGCGTGCCGGCGCAGGCTTTCTTTCACCGAATCTCCCACAACGAGCGCGCCGCTGAGGATGGCCGAGGTCAAGGCCACTCCCGCGAGGACCGAGAGATTCACCCAGCGGTAGTGAAAGAGCGAGCCGACGACGAGACGGAAAGCGGTCATGAGTCACGAGGCGGTTTCCAGCTTGCCACGATGCAGGGTCCGCACCGAACCCAGGGTCGCGGCGAGCGCCCGGTCGTGGGTCACGACGATGAGGGCGAGGCCCTCCGATTCGTTCAGTTCCGCGAGCAGTTCCATCAGGCGCTTCGCATTGTCCTCGTCGAGGGCGCCGGTCGGTTCATCAGCGAGCAGCAAGCGAGGCGAGTTGATCAGCGAACGCACGATCGCGACCCGCTGGCGCTCGCCTCCGGAGAGCTGCGAGGGCAGTCGATCGAGCTTGTCGCCCAGGCCGACCCGATCAAAGAGCCCCTTGGCCCGCTGCGCCGCCTTTCCCGGATCGGGGCGGTGGGTCAGGGCCAACGTGGGAACGAGCGCATTCTCCAAGGCCGTGCATTGCGGCAGGAGGTGATGCATCTGGAAGATGAAACCGATCTTCTCCGAGCGGATCTTCGCCACCGCGTCTTCACCGAGTCCGGCGGTGTCCGTGCCGTCGACGATCACCCGTCCCTCCGAGGGCGAGTCGAGTGTGCCGAGCAGGTTCAGCAGAGTGCTCTTGCCGCAGCCCGAGGGCCCCACGATGGCGAAGCGCTCGCCCGCACTCACGACGAGATCGAGCCCGTCGAGGATGCGGCGCTCCGGAGCGCTCTCGTACCACTTGGCGACGTCACACAGTTCCAGGATCGGTTTCGACGAGTCAGACATGGCAGAGTGTCGGGCTACACCCGGCCCGCTTCAAGCAGGATCCCTACGCTTCTCCGCGCGATCGGGGTCACTGCATCAGCTCTTTCACCCGCGGTTCGATCGCCTTCGACCAAATCTCGTAGCCTTTTTCATTAGGGTGGAGCAGATCGGGCATGATGTCCTTCGAGAGGGTGCCGTCAGCCGCGAGGAAGTCCTCGTTGATGTTCATGAAAAAGACAGTCTTCCCGTCCTCCAGCTTGGCGATGAGCTTGTTCGTCGCCTCATTCTGCTGGCGCATCTTGTCATCCGGGTTCGCCCCTCGCGGGAAGATCGCGAGCAGCAAGATCTTCATCTGCGGCTGCTTTTCCTTCAACACCTTCACGATCTCGGTGATGCCGGCGGCTGTCTCCTCCGCCGTGCTCGAATAAACCGCCCCACCGTGTTCCGCCATGGGACGCCCCTGGTGGCCGGTGTTGTTCGTGCCGATCATCAGCACGGTCAGCTTGGGCTTGAGGCCGTCGTAGTTCCCGTTGGCGAGACGCCAGAGGATGTGCTCGGTACGGTCGCCGCCGATCCCGAAATTCGCCGCGCCGAGCGGAGCCCAATATTGATCCCACGCCGCCTTGCCCTTCTTGCTCCAACCCTCCGTGATCGAGTCGCCGAGGAAAACGAGCGGCGCTTTTCCCTGCTTCGAGATCTCGTTGAAAGAAGCATGCAGCGCCTCTTTGCCCGGGTGAGGGGCCGGCGAGAGCGCGAGCGGCTTGGCGGAGTCGGCGAAGGCGTTCAGGGAAGTCAGGACGGCAAGGGTGAGGATCAGTCGGGCGCGTTTCATGTGGAGAGGATTTTCACGGGAATCGTCGGCGCGGGCAAGTGCGGGAATGCGGGGGCAACACCGAATCCAGCAGAGGTGGTTCAAGGAATCAGGCACAGCGCGGCGTTGCCGCCCACGACCTGGTCGGCTGGAGCTCCCGCATCAAAGGTCGCGAAGAAAATCCAATGCTTCGCGGCCAAGCCAAGTTGATACAGATCGGTGATCTGCTTCGGGCCGATTCCGCCAAGCTGTGAATTTTGATGTGGGAATACGAAGTTCCGACCGGTTTGCCGGAGGGGGAATTCGATCAGTTCGAATGGATCGCCGGCGCCAGTGGAAAAGCGGAAACCATCGACGCCGGGGTCTCTTTCAAAAGCATTCCACGCGGGACCCGGGTACGGATCCACCTCTGGCTTGGCGATTTCCTGCCTTCCGGAACTCCCCGCCACCAGCCCGATGGCATCCGGTTTTCGATGATCTGGACCGAGGGGGGTACGTGAACAAATGCGATTCGGCGTGATGAAGATTCCGGATGGTTATGATGACCTCTATGGATTCATGCCCGAAGGCGGATTGCTGAACGCGGACATCGGATCGAAGTTGATGCTGACGAGGTCAGACACAAAGTCCGGCACGAAGGAATGGCAGATGGCGATGCTGGAACTGGTGGCAGGCCCCCGCGTCACCAAGCCGTAAGCCCCCGATCACCCCCGCACCCACCGCCGCGATTTGAACTCGTAACGGGGCAGGGATCCCTCCTCCACCACCCGCACCGGGATGCGCAGGGTGAAGGCATCGTTGAGTTCCTTCTGCACCCGCTCGGCGAGATCCGGGCGGGCCTTCGGATCGGCTTCGAGCAGCACCTCGAGTTCGGCCATGGATTGACGCGTCGTTTGCACGACCTGGAACTCGACCACTTCAGAGAAGCCGCGGATGATCTTCTCGACCGCCGTCGGATAGACATTGACCCCGCGGATCACCAGCATCTCGTCGACGCGCCCGAGGATGCCGCCCTCGAGGCAGAGGACCGGGCCCTTCTTCGTTTCGAAATAGGATTTCTCCACCAGATCACCGGTGCGGTAGCGCAGCAGCGGCGAAGAGGTCCGGGTCAGGGTCGTCAGGACGAGTTCACCCTTCTGCCCCGGCTCGACCTCGAGCTGCGACTCTCGGTCGATGATTTCGGCGTAATAGGCTTCCTCGATCACGCAGAGCGCGAGCACTTTGTCAGGATGCTCGTAGGTGACCGGGCCGGTCTCAGTCATGCCGTGGTGGTCGTAAACCCGCGCACCCTTCCAAAGTTCGGAAATGCGGCTCCGCACCTCGGGCATGCTGCCGCCCGGTTCGCCGGCGACGATGATTTTTTTGAGACGATAGGCCGCGGACTCGTCGTTTGTGTGGGTCGCGAAGAGTTCCCCGAGGCGCATCGCGTAGGTTGGGGTGCAGCAGAGGACGTCAGCCTGATGTGTCACCATCGCCTGCAGCCGAGCCTTGCTGCTCAAGCCGCCACCGGGGATGGAGAGGTTGCCCCGGCGAGTCGCTGATTCGAAGGCCGTCCAGAAGCCGAGAAAGGGTCCGAAGGAAAACGCGAAAAAGATCTTGTCGCATGGTCCCACCCCCGCCGCCTCGTAGACGCGGTCCCAGCAGTCCAGCATCGCCGACCAGCTCTCCGGTGTGTCGATCGTGGGCAGAGGACCGCGCGTCGTGCCGCTGCTCTGGCAGAAGCGCGAGTAGCGCTCCACCGGCTCGGTCAGGTTCGAACCGTAGGGCGGGAACTCTTCGCGGTCCCACACCAGATCCATCTTCGTGGTGAATGGCATCCGCGCGGAAAAGTCCGCGAGGGTCGTTTGGTCAGGAGCGATCCCCGCCTTCGCGATCTTGTCGCGGTAAAAGGCGTTGCTCGCGCGCAGGCTGGCGAGGAGCGTCCGGAGTCGTTCCGTCTGGAGTTTTTCGATGGAGTCGCGGGTGGGCATGGCAACCGCGTCGCACCGCCCGGATCAAAGATGCGGATTGCCCTTCGGCGCTTCACCGGCGTTCACCGCGGCCACCTTTTCGGCGGGTTTCGCGGGGGCCGCGTGGACGGGTTTGAACATCGTCACCAGGAAGCCACCGGCCGCCGCCATCAGCAGACCGAGCACGAAAGGCCAGCGGATCTTGCTCCAGTCGTGCGCCATCGAGATCGAGACGATCGCGTTCACGATCGGTGCGCCGGCGAAGATGATCGACATCACCACACCGGGCGCGTTTTGCACCTTGGCCCCGATCGCCGCGCCCAGCGCCAGCAGCACGAAGAAAGCCCCGATCGCGCCGAGGATGCCGGCGAAGAGGGAAAGCCAAAGGCCCTTGGCCGGGAAGTTCCAATCCGATCCGCGCATCAGCAGCAGGATCAGCGGGGCCAGCACCGCGGTCAGGAAATAAGCGACCCCGACGAAGAGGAAAGCCTTGTAGCGGCCGTTCACCGGATCCGCCATGCCCATCTGGCCCATGTGGAGGAAGATGCCGTAGAGGCCCCAGGTCAGCACGGTGCCGAGGGCGAAGACAAGCCAGGAGTAACTGCTCATATCCATCAAATTCGAAATTTTCGGGGGTTTGTCAGGAAGGGATGCTCCCCTCCGGCGCGACCTCCAGTTTTTCGCGCCATTCATCGGGGATGGCAACCGCTTTCATCCGGCGCGATTCTTCGTCGAAGGACACGCACACCACCGTGAAGCGCCCCGTCGCCGCGAGCACCCGCTCCGACTCCGAGTCCGGATTCTTCCAGAAGTTGAAGAAATAGCGGATGCTTTTGCCACGCAGTTCCTCGATCAACAGTTCCACGTCGACCTCCTCCTCAAAATGGAGCGGCAGGCGGTAGTCGGCCGCCGCATGCACGCGCGGCCAGCCCACGTTTGGCCCCTGGCCCTCGGCCCCGTGGCGGAAGGGATGCACCGAGAAGCCGAGCGAGCGGTAAAAGGCATGCTCCGTCACCTCCATGAAGCGGAAGAAATTCGAAAAATGCATGATCCCCGCCACGTCGGTGTCGGCAAACTCGACGCGGCGGCGGTAGACGAAACGGTGGTGCATCCCGGAACTTGGGCGCGGAGCCGGGAAAAGGCAACCCGACAGGGTCGGGTCAGGGACTCGACAGGGTTCGGGACTCGACAGGGTTCGGCCCGACAGGGTTCGGCCCGACAGGGTCGGGTCGGCCATTTTCTGCATCGACAGGCGACGCGGTTTTTGTCACCCTCGGGGCCGACATGGACGTGACCAACCTCTTCGAGGAGATCCCCGCCGAGCTGCCGCACGAGCTCGTCGACGTGCTCGCCGAGGGCACGGGAAAGGTCCGCATCGCCCGGCTCGTCTCGCGCGGCCACGCCTCGCCCGACGGCTTTTGGTATGACGAGGACGAGTCCGAATGGGTCGTGCTGCTGCGCGGTGCCGCCGTCATCAGCCACGAGGATGCCGCCACCGGCGAGGTGCGCGCCATCCCCATGAAAGCCGGCGACTGGCTCCACATCCCGCCCCATTGCCGCCACCGCGTCGAGAGCACCTCGCCCGACGAGGACACCGTCTGGCTCGCGGTGCACTGGAGCTGAGGCGGCCTTGGCATTTCGCCGGGCTTGCGCTTAGGATGGGCCAGCCATGCCCCGCCCGCATCTCCTCCTGGCCCTGCTCGCCTGTCTGCCCCTCGCCCTGCACTCACAGGATCCCGGCGATCTCACCGCGGAGAATCTGAAAGCCCAGGCCGACAGCGTCGCCGGCGGAACCCTCGACGACGCTGCCAAAGCCGCCGCCAAAACCCGCTTCGACGAGGCTCTCGCCAACCTCGCCAACCTCGCGAATTTCGACAAGCAGCGCGCCGGCTTCGAATCCATCCTCCTAAAAGGACCCACCGACACCACCGCCATCCGGCAGCAGCTCGAGGATCGCCAGGCCGGACGCGAGCCCGCCGAGCCCGAGCTGCCCGCCAACGCCGATCCCGCCGCCATCGACGCCCGGCTCACCGCCGAGCGCGCCCGCCTTGCCGAGATCGGACGCCAGCTCCGCGAGACCGAGACCGCCCTCTCCGCCCTCGAGACCCGCCCCGGCGAGAACCGCGAGCGCATCGCCACCGCCACCCGCCTGCTCGCCGAGGCCGAGGCCGCCCTCACGACCGCCCAGCAGACCGAACTTTCACCCGACCTGGCCGGCACCCGCGAGCTCGCCCAGACCCGGGTGAAAATGCTCCGCGCCGAGCTAGACATGCTCGAGCAAGAGGCCCTTTCCTTCGACGTGCAGCGCTCGCTCCTCCAGGCCCGGCGCGACCTGCTCGCCTCCGACCAGACCCGGCTCCGCGACCGGGTCGGAAACCTCGAAAGCCGCAGCGGCGCCATCGTCACCGAACGCATCGGCGAAGCCGAGCAGCTCATCGGCAAACTCGGGCCCACCGAGGCCGGTCAGGAAAAAGTCTTGCGCGACTTCATCGAACAGACCCGCAGCCTCGCCAAGAAAAACCAGCAGGTCCTCGCCCGCATCACCGCCGCCGAAGCCGAGCGCAAGATCGCCGAGGACGACCTGCGCCGGCTCCGCCGCGAGTCCGAAAACCTCCGCGCCCAGATCGAGATCGGCGGGCTGGAGGACTCCTTCTCCGAGATCGTCCTCGACCTCCGCCGCACCCTGCCCACCGCCCAATCGTTGAAGCAGGACCTCACCAACCGGCACCAGCTCATCTCCGAAGCCCGGCTCGAAGCCTTCCGCATGGATCGCGAGACCGACTCGCTCCCCTCCCCCGACGGCCAGGTCGAGGAGCTGCTCGACGCCATGCGCGCCAGCGGCATCAGCGAGGAACAGCTCGCCCAGCTCCGCCCCGGACTGCGTTCCCTGATGGAGAACCGCGACAAACTCAAGCGCGACTACCTCGACTCGAACCGCCGCCTCGCCGCCACCCTCGGCGAGACCGACCTCGTCATGGGCGAGATCCTCACCGTCGCCGAAGCCTTCCGGAACTACCTCGGCGAGCGCCTCGTCTGGATCGCCAGCTCCCCGCCCCTGCGGAAAAACGCCTTCACCGGCATGCGCACCGCCCTGCTTGCCCTCGTCGGGCCCGAGGCCCTCGCCGAATACGGCCGCGCCCTCGCCCGCGTCGAGCTCGTCCAGTGGCTCGTCGCCATCCTCCTCGCCGCCATCCTCCTGCTGCCCCGGCGACGACTCCGCGCCCAGCTCCAGGAGCTCTCCACCCGCACCCGCCGCGTCTCCACCGACCGCATCGGCAACACCGTCTCCGCCCTCCTCATCACTCTCTGGCTCGCCCTGCCCCTGCCCGTGCTGCTCGCCTTCTTCGGCCAGATGTTCGCCAACGACTCCGGCGGCGCCAACGTCACCTTCGCCCTCGGCAAAGGCCTCTCCGCCCCCGCCTTCCTCCTCCTCGCCCTGCGCTTCTCCTCCGTCCTTTGCTGGCCCGGTGGCGTCGCCGAGTCCCACTTCCGGTGGAATCGCGCCGCCCTCGACTGCATCCAGCGCGCCCTCCTCTCCATCATTTTCCTCTACCTCCCCGCCCACCTCCTCCTCACCCTCTGGTGGCACGACAGCCGCAACCTCTCCGCCTTCCAGGGGCCCGGCCGGCTCGTCTTTGTCGTCGCCATGCTCACCGTCGCCCTCATCCTGCGCCATTTCTTCCGCGCCAGCGAGGGGCTCAACCTCACCGGCTACCCCGGAAAAGGTCGCCTCGCCCGGCTCCGCGTCTTCTGGACCCACGGCATCGTCCTCATCCCCGTCGCCCTCGCCGCTCTCGCCGCCATGGGGCACTTCCTCACCGCCGTCGCCATCGCCTTCCTCATCCAGAAAACCGCCCTCGTCCTGCTCGCCGGCCTCCTCGTCTCCGCCTTCCTCAACCGCTGGGCCGCCCTGCGCGGACGCCGCATGGCCCTCGCCGAAGCCGTCGCCGAACGCCAGGCGCGGAAAAAAGCCGCCCAGGCCGAGACCGCCGAGTCCAGGGAATCCCAGGACGACTCCCGCGATGAACTCGTCGAGGTGCCCGAGGAAGAGCCCCCCCTCGACCTCAACGAGATCGGCGAACAGGCCCGCCACCTCATCCGCGCCGTCGTCACCCTCGTCGCCATCTTCGGCTGCTGGCTCGCCTGGTCCGAGGCCCTGCCCGCCTTGAAATACTTCGACAACAAACCCCTCTTCGGCCAGACCACCCTCAGCGACCTCGTCCGCTTCTTTGTCATCGCCGCCATCACCTGGATCGGCTTCCAAAACCTGCCCGGCCTGCTCGAGCTCGGCTTCCTCCGCGCCCTCGAGCTCGAGTCCGGCGTCCGCAACGCCGTGCTCACCCTCTGCCAATACGCCGTCATCGCCATCGGCTCCGCCTTCGCCTTCCAGGCCCTCGGGCTCGACTGGTCCCAGTTCAGCTGGATCGCCGCCGCCCTCGGCGTCGGCATCGGCTTCGGCCTCCAGGAGGTCGTCGCCAACTTCGTCAGCGGCCTCATCCTGCTCTTCGAGCGGCCCATCCGCGTCGGCGACATCGTCACCGTCGGCGGCATCGACGGCGTTGTCACCAAGATCCGGATCCGGGCCACCACCATCACAGACTGGGACAAAAAAGACTTCGTCGTGCCGAACAAGGAGTTCATCACCGGCACCATCCTCAACTGGACCCTCAGCAACCCCGTCACCCGGCTCGTCTTCCCCGTCGGTGTCGCCTACGGCTCAGACGTCGCCCTCGTGCGAGAGACCCTGCTCGAGATCGCCCGCAGCCAGCCCGAGGTGCTGACCGATCCCAAGCCCGCCGCCGTCTTTGATCGTTTCGCCGACAGCAGTCTCACCTTCAGCCTGCGCTGCTTCGTCGGCTCGCCCGACCAGCGCCTCGAGCTCACCCACCGCATCAACGCCCTCATCCACGAGCGCTTCGCCGCCGCCGGCATCGAGATCCCCTTCCCGCAGCGGGATGTGAATGTGCGGAGCGTGCCCGAGGGGTTGGGGGGTGGGGGGACTGGGGGGGAAAAGGGCGGGGAGTGACGGGGTGGGGCTTGTCAGCGCGGTGGAGGTCGCGATAGAATCGCGGCACCTCTCCGATGACCGAGTCGCCCGACACGAAAAAGCCTTCTCACCGGCGGAGATTGCTGTTCCTCGCTGCCTTCGCGGCTGTCTTGGTGGTCGTCTTGTCCTCCAAAAAATCGCCTGAAGAGCGTTACGCGGATTGGCTGGAGTTTCAGCGTGGGCCGCGGACGACTTCTGCGATCGAGCGAATCGCAGGCCAACTCGGAATCCGAGCCATTTCCCAATTCCGCTCACGTGCTCACCTCAGAGCCACCTTGGAACTCTCAGAAAACCCCGAATATTCACTCGCCGTCGGATCGTGGTTTCAATCCCCTGGCCCCATTCCAGTGGGTTGGCCCAGACTCAAAAAAGCAGTGATAACGATGGCAGGTAGGGAAGACCCCGATCAGTTCCTGGCGGCGCTGCATCGATGCGACACCGATGGCCCTCTTCAGTGGGAACTGACCCTTTTGCATTCCGCCGAGACTGTCGGCGTCATGAACGAGATCGACGAAGTCGAAAAAATCCTGAGGGAGTGGGTCGAGCAGCGGAGTCCGGGATCGCCCCTGGCCGACCGATTTGCAGCCTTGGCGGCGCTCTATCGGCTACCCATCGACCAACTCATCCAGCGGATCATCGAAGAACCGTCCGGATCGCCGACGGTAGCTGACATTCAAAAAATCATGTCCGTGAAACCAATTGAAACCCTGCTGGGATTTCACGACTGGTTTCTTGCAGCGAAGACAGCACCACCCCCTTTGGAAGATGGCATCCTCCGGATCTTGGAGATCTCAGAGGCAAAGGAAATCCACGGAGACCTCCTCGTTTGGATCCTCACAGCCAAAGAAACGGAAGGATGGAGAACAGCGCCCAATCGCGATATTTCGCAATTTCTCCGCAATTGTCTGAAAGCGAATCGATCCACAACCTCGAAGGCCGTGGGTGACTCCATCAAACAAATCGCGGACTCCGAGGATCGCACGTCGGATTGGCAGACCACCGCACGTCATCTACTGAGTCTCACATCAGCTCAGAAGGATCCCACGAGTGACATTTCCTGGGACGCTGGGCGCACCTTTGTATGGCTGGCCCACCTTCTCGACGACGAGCCTCTTCTTTTGCGCGGGATCGAGTGCTGGGGTGCTTCCCTGCAATACCCGTGGACATGGATCGGGGACTTTGTCGATGCGTCCCAGTTCTCGGCCGTTGCCGCACTGGCCCGGAGCCAGCCGGATCTGGTGATCACCATCGACAGCGGGGCCAATCCCGCATCGAGCGAAAAACCCCAGCCGCTCTCCTACTTCCGCAACATCGAGCGGCAAGTCGCAGCCCACTGCGACACGGATGCCCTGCGTGCGTTGGTCTCACTCATCATTTCCGCCAAAGCCGAAGAAGTCCTGCGATCATCCCCCGAGAAGGCCGCAGCGAGTCGCATGGTCCTCGATGCGATCGATCGTTTCAAGCAAGCCAAGCATCCCGATCCCGCCATCCTCCAGGGATGTCTCAGTGCGATTGCGCGCGAATTTCCCCAACACTTTACCTTGGTCACCGAAAAGCTGATCGCGTGGTCGGGCCACGACAGCATTGACGCAGTTCTTCGTTCGATTCCCGAATCCGACGAGGTCACGGCTCGACAGGGAGATAAAATCTGGACCGCTTACCTTCGCAATGCCGCCTACCCACCCGACACTCCCGCACTTTTGGAGTTGGCCGAATCCATGACTCGCGGCGGAGCGAAAGGTCCCGTCCCCGAGCTCCAGGACCGGTATCTGGGTCGGTTGTTGGGTCTGGATCCGGACGAAAAACCCGAGGACGATACCATACGCGAAGTGCTCACCCTGGTGGTGAACCGGTGGTGCAGTCAGGGACCACCCAGCGAATCGCTGCCCTGGATGTACGACCGCATCCGGGAACTACAGACCCACGATCCCGTATCGGCCGACCACATCCTCGACGAGTGTTACGAGGCCGCCGCCTGGGCCTTGGGCAGCCGTACGCAGGAGGACGCGTGGCGTTGGTACATCGCCGCCACGGATCCCGAGATATCTGGTGATATCGACTGGCCTGAGCGGATTCCAAATTCAATCGACTGGGAATCGGGGAAGAAAATCGATCCCGCACTCGCCGCAGCGATCTGCGAGGAGGCTCTCGCCGATCATCCCCTGCAGTCCTGGATCGCCAGGCAGATCCTCGAAATGGAGATCGGTTTGTCCAAGAAATCGGACACCCAGGCCGCACACCGATTGGTGGCACAGTCGGCATCCACCGATTGGCTGCGATCCGTCGTCACTGACCTCACCACCCCGCGCCCGATCGATCCCACCGCCTTCGAAAAAGCCATGTCCGCGGCACCCGCCGGAGCTCGGAGGCACTTCGTCGATACCTTCTTCGTCTGGGGAGCCAGCGACAACATCCTGAAATCGCGATCCACCTGGCTCCGGGAGCTCGATAGCGACCAACGTTTTGGCCTCTTCGTTTGGGCCGCCGGAGAAATCGTAACCGAGATCGAGTCAGGTCAGGTCGACTACGAACGCACCCGCCACCTGTTCGAAAATCTCTCAGCGGTGAGCGAGGCCTACCGCAGCGACCCGCGCTTCATCACCATCGCCACCAGGCTCCAAGCCTGTACGTTCAAAGAAAGGCCGGAAGGCTTGTCCGCCTCCGAGGCGAAGCTCTTTCAGGACTGGCAGGCCAGGACGTCGCGCTTCACCGATCCACGGAAGTACCTCGTCGAAGACTGGCTCACCAACGAGGCCATGCCGATCACCGAACGCGTTTGGAAACTCGCCGCCAACGATCGTCTCGCCGACGCCGCCCGATTGATGGTAGGCCGGGAAGACGATCTCACTTTCCAGTTCCCGCCGGACACCTCTTCGACCCCCTTTTTCACCACCCTGCCCCAGCGCTTCCCTCCCCTCTTTCCGGAAGGCTCCGAGTTGCGCGTCTACGTCGAGGCTTACATCGCCGTGGTCAACGCCGTCTGGAAGAACGGTAAACCCCACCCCTGGCACGGCGTCCCATGGCCGCGGGCCCGGTCTGAATTCGAGGCGATCGAACTGCGGACCGGCAAGCTCGCGGAAGCCTTCGAGGCCACTCCCTTCCAGCATCCCGTCTTGGAGAAAAACATCGCCCTCCAGCTCGGAAACCTCCGCGCCACCCGGCCGAAGATCATCGGTAAACTCACCGCCCTGCGCGACAGGGAGGATGCAAACACCCGTGGCATCGCGCTCGCCCTCGCGATCGCCAAGTTCGAGGCAAGCCTGAGCAGAGGAGACTATGGGGAAATCGCTTTGCGGCTCGGCCAATTCGTGGAACATCCGGAGTCGATCGAGGATCAGGCCTCTGTCGCCGCCACTCTCCGCGAATCCATCATCTACCATCTCTGGCGCGGCGCCCTGTTCAATCAACCCGTCACATCCGAACAGCGCGAACTGATTACCGCGATCGCCACACAGGATCTCTACCGATCGCCCGATCAGCCCGACCTTAATCCCCGGCCCGGATTGGACCGCACCATGCCATCCCGCCTGCGGATCCAGGCACTGGATTTCGCCCTCGCCATCATTGACCTCGGTCAGGCAGCCATCCCGGCATCCGGGTGGCCCGCCGGGCTCGACCCCGGGCCATATTCCTTGCTCAAAGACCTCCCGAACGAATTCCTCTGGCAGACCTCCATCGTCCTCGCCTCACGCTGTCAGCACTGGAGCGAGGAAGCGCGCTGGAACCTCATCGCCATGCTGCAAGCCGCCCCGTCAGGCGTGCCAGCCACCCAGCCGCTCACCACCTTCTCCGCCTTCGCGATCAAAGGCTTCATCCGGGAGGACGAGGGAAAACGCCGCCTCCGCGAATTCACCCTGCTATACCCGCAAAACGGAAACACTGCCCTTCAGGTCGTTGAAATCGGGAAACTTTACAAGGATCCAGAACTCGAACGTTTCGGCCGGGACGAAGCCGCCAAATACCAGCAGACCAATCCCGCGATCCAGCGGAGCCTCGCCACGCCACCGCAGCAGCCGCGGTCAAGCGAAGAGTGACGCATCCATTCTGATCTCTCCTCGCCATCCCACCCACACGCCCGCCATTGTTGCCGCCCGCCCCCGGCATCAAAACGCCCCTCACGGAACCGAGAGGACCCCGCGCAACGCGTGGAAGACCAAGGCAAACAGGGTAATGAACCCGCAATAGGCCGCGATGATTCCGCTCACGGCCACCGTCAATCCCAGCAGAGGCACGGGAAGGGCACCCACGCGGACGACCACCCAGGTATCGAGGTGCTGGATCAAGGCGATTTGCGCATACGTCGCCGCCCCCGCCACGAGTCCGATCAACGCATACCAGAGGACGTCGCGCAGTTTACCCTCGCGGAGAGGGCCGTGCAGAATCGCGAGCAGATAAGGGATGACGAGGACTTCGACAGGGAGCAGCCATGCCAGCACGCCCGGGGAGAACCGGCCCGACCAAGCCATAAATCCCGTCGCGCTCAACATGCCGATCCAATAGGTGGCGACGATGGCCCTCGCGAGGTGTTCCCGGCAGCGCTGGTGTCGGAGCCCCAGCAGCCCACCAATCAGGTCGTAGATGCCCCAGGCGATCAAAAGAGGAATCGTGATCAGGAGCAGTTTCGAAAACACGCCATTCCGATCCCCCGCGAAAAAGCCCACCACGCCGACCAGCACCAAGGACAGGCAGATGAAGACGTAGATCTCCAGGAGCTTTTTGGCCTGCCTGTTTCCTCCATTCATCGTCGATTGCGGAAGCGACCATTTTTTCGAGGGGACGCAGGCCGTTGGATCCACCTGCCCAGTCGGTAAAGGACGATCAACAGGAGTGACAAAACGCCGGCAACGAGCACCAGAGCGCGCCCGTAGTAACCGTACCTGGTCGTCTCTCCGCCAAATGCCCCGGACCCGAATTGCCGCTGGGCGAAAAACCATCGCAAAGCCCCCTCCTCGACTTCCTGAAAAAAGCCTTCCAGCGCCGGGTTCCTGTCCTCCCAAGTCATCGCAGGCACACCGGCAACGCCACCCATGCCTGATTGACGATAGATCACCACCTTGCACCCGTGGGTCAGCCAGTCGAGGCCAACGCACACCCAGACAACGATCAAGAAGATCACCGATAGGACCGATATCACCTTTCCGAGAGCTCTGCGCGATTCGCAGTTCCGGGAGGCCTTCGGTCGCTTTCTTGACAGCCTCTCGGTCAACTTCCCACGGTCCTCGTCGACTGGGGTCGGCAGGAAAAATCCGCCCCCGCAGGCGGGACAGGCGACCTCGCTGCCCAGATGGGATTCGTCGGCCTCGATTCGTTGCGAGCAGTGGGGGCAGGAGAATTTCATTTTTAGAGGGCTAGCTTGAATTACGGCAGGGTAATGTCGCGAACATCGAATTGGCTTTTCCGAGGCTGGGTATATCCGTCAAAAAAACGCGCCCCCCGGCGTGTCACCTTCTGCCCGGGCCATGGTGATGAAGCGAGTGTGCGGAAAATGGGTTCTGGATAGCGAGCAAAATCGTTACAACCGCTTGTTTCCGGGGGACTCCCAGTCGGTTGCAATGCATTCAAAACCCAGTGGGTGCCCCCAATCACGCCCCCCCTCCCCTCTTGCCAATCCACCCGGTTCCGGGATTTCATCCCGGAGATGAAATCGCTCCCGGCCCTCCTCGCCCTCGCCCTGCTCACCGCCCTTCCAGTTCGGGTCAGCGAGGTTGGCGGGCTTCCCGCCCTCCCCTCACTCCCCGTTGGGATCCTTCCCCCCGGGCACGGGCTTGAGGTTGGTGAGATCGACCGTGTTGCCATTCGGCACGAACCACTTCCCGGCATCGGCGTTGGCAAAGACGAAGCTGCGGTCGCCACAAACGACGAGTCCGTCCTCGCGCATTTCCCATTTGAAATCCTGCTTCTTGCCGGTGCGTGAATCGATGACTCGGGTGGCGGTGCCATCGTTCCGGAAATAGATGGTGTGGTGTTCGCGCAGCACGTCGACCCAAAGCCGCTCGACAAAACGCTTTTCGATCTCGTTCAGCTCCTGCCGGGGCAGCCGGTCGCCGAGGTGGAGGATCGGGTCGATCGCGCCAGCGTCCCCGCCGGTGGGTGCGGTCGTCGGGGGCATGGGTGCGGGCGCGACCGGCGCGGCCGAGGTTGCGGGCGCCGGGCTGGTCAGACCCTGAATCTCGGCGCGGGTGGCGATGGCTCCGTCGAGGTCGCCCGCCCGGGTCTGGCGGTCCATGAGTTTCTTGAGCTCCTCGATGTAGGTCGCCCGGACCGGTTCGGCGGCGCGCTGGAGGGCCTTTTGATAGCTGTCGCGCAAATCGGTGAGTTCGTCGCCGGAACACGGCGAGAGGGAGAGGAGGAAGGCGGCGAGGACGGGGTATCGGAGTATTGTGATCATGATCTGGCAATGAGGTCGCGAGGAGAGCTTTGCACGGTCGCGATGGCGATGTCAAAAGAGACTCTCCGGGAATCTTCCACCCCCCAATCACGCCCCCCCTCCCCTCTTGCCAATCCACCCGGTTCCGGGATTTCATCCCTGAGATGAAATCGCTCCCGGCCCTGCTCGCCCTCGCCCTCGCCCTGCTCACCGCCCTTCCCCTCCAAGCCGAAACCTGGAAAGCCGGAGCGGCCTCGGTGGTGATCACGCCGGAGGAGCCGATGTGGATGGCGGGTTACGGTTCGCGCACGAAACCCGCAGAGGGCAGGGAGACGGACCTGTACGCCAAGGCGCTGGTGCTGGAGGATGCGGCGGGGAAACGGGGTCTGATCCTGACGCTGGACCTGGTCGGCATCGACCGGGTCTTTTCGCAGAAGATCACCGAGGCGATCACGCGGGACCACGGCATCCCGCGCGAGGCGATCACGATCTGCTGCTCGCACACCCACAGCGGCCCGGTGCTGGGCCGCAACCTCTCGGCGCTCCACTACGACGCGCTGGGTCCGGAGGAGCAGGCGGCGATCGACCGCTATGCGGAATCCTTTTTCCAAAAGATCGCGGAGGTGACGACGACGGCGGTGGGTCGGCTGGCGCCCTCGCGGGTGCAATGGGGCAGCGGCAAATGCAGCTTCGCGGTGAACCGTCGCGAGAACAAGGAGCCGGAGGTGCCGGCGAGCCGCGAGGCGGGCAGTCTGAAGGGCCCGAACGATCACGATGTGCCGGTGTTGTCGGTGCGCGACGAGGCGGGCAAGATCACCGCCATCCTTTTCGGCTACGCCTGCCACGCGACGGTGCTGTCGGGGCAGACGTGGAACGCGGATTATCCGGGCTACGCGCAGGCGGCGCTGGAGGAAAAATTCCCCGGCGCGGTGGCGCTGTTCTGGGCGGGCTGCGGCGGCGACCAGAATCCGGTGCCGCGTCGGGAACTGCCGCTGGCGCAGGCCTACGGGGCGGATCTGGCGGCGCGGGTGGGCGACGTCTTGCGGGCGCCGATGGAGGAGCTGAGCCCGATTTTGTACTGCGGCTACGAGGAGGTGACGATGCCCCTGGCGGCGCTGCCGACGCGGGCGGAGATCGAGGCGAACGCGGCCTCGACGAACCGATTCGAGGTGGCGAGGGCGCGCTATCAGCTGCGCGAGTTGGAGGCGAAGCGCGAGATCGCGAAGGATTACCCCTACCCGGTCTCGCTGTGGAATCTGGGGGCGCGGATCGATTGGGTCTTCCTCGGCGGCGAGGTGGTGGTGGACTACGCCCTGCGCCTGAAACGCGAGCGCCGCGGCACGCGGACCTGGGTGGCTGGCTACAGCAACGACGTGATGGCCTACATCCCCTCGCTGCGGGTGCTGCGCGAAGGCGGCTACGAGGGCGGCGGATCGAATGTCTATTACAACCTGCCGGGGCTGTGGGACGAGTCGATCGAGGAGCGGATCGTGGCGAAGGTCCACGAGATGGGTGCGGTGGCGGGCTATCCCACGGCGGTGCAGGAGATCCGCTACCCGGTGCGCGAGGACGGGTCGGAGCAGCCGGCGCTTTTCTGGGCGCCGCAACTCGAGCCGGGCGAAAAGGCGCCGCTGCTGGTGGCCTGCCACACCTGGTCGGGCGACTACCGGCAGGCCGGCGGGGAGACGCTCTATGCGAAATGGTGCCTGGAGCAGGGCTGGATTTTCCTGCATCCGAACTTCCGCGGCTCGAACCGGCAGCCCGAGGCGCTGGGCTCGGACCTGGCGATCGCGGATATCCGCGCGGCGATCGAGTGGGCAAAGGTCAACGCGCCGGTGGACGAATCGCGCATCTACGCGGTGGGGGCCTCGGGCGGCGGGCATTTCACCCAATTGCTGGCGGGCCGCATGCCCGAGGTCTGGGCGGGCATTTCCTCCTGGTGCGGCATCGCCGATGTGGCGGCCTGGCACGGCGAGACGACGGCGGCGGGGCGGGGCAAGTACGCGGCAAACATCGAGGGGGCGCTGGGCGGCGCTCCGGATGCGAGCGAGGCGACGAAGGCGGACGCGGTCCACCGCTCGCCGCTGACCTGGCTGGGAAATGCCGCGGGCGTGCCGCTGGACCTGAACCATGGGATCGACGACGGCCGCACCGGCAGTGTGCCTTTCTCGCATTCGCTGTGCGCTTTCAACGCGGTGGTGCCGGAGGCGGAGCGCATCCCCGAGGCGGAGATCGAGGCGTGGTATGCGGACCCGGCGACGCTGCCGCGCGATGCGGCGCTGAAAGACGAGCTCTACGGGGCGAATCCCCCGCTCTACCGCAAGGCCCACGGCAACACGCGGGTGACGGTCTTCCAGGGAGGGCACGAGATCCTGCACGAGGCGGCGCTCAACTGGCTGGCGGCCCAGCGCAAGGGCCAGCCCGCCAACTGGAATCCGCCGAAGGTCGGCGCACTGCGATCGACCGCAGCGGAGCAGCAGAGCGGGAAGTGAGGGGGCGCCCCTTCAGGACTTGAGGGTCGGGGCAGGCCCGGGCGATGCCTAGGAAGGGTATCGGGCGCGCCTTTCGCGCTAGGGAATGCCTGCGTGCTATGGAAGAGATGGGGATCTTGCCCATTTGACGCAGCTCGCCGGGTGAGAAGGAGTGGCCCGATCAGCCCTGCTTTCCGAACTCTGCCCGGGCCTTGTCAATCGCGTCACGATATTGCTGGCCCAACATCTCGAGTCGTTTTTCGACATCCTTGATCCGTTTCCGGGAATCGGCAACGCGGGTCCGAAGAGCCTCGAGCTCTTCGTTGTATTTCTTCATGGCACGATCACGATCCGCCTGACTGGTCCTGGTACCGCGATTGGCGCTGCTGGAGCTACCATCGCTGGAGATCGTTGTGACGACGGATTGCTCCTGAAACTGCGGGGGTGATTTCTCCAGCGTCTTGTAGGCAGTCTGGGCATCGGCGAGAGCCACATCGGCCGCGTCGGCCTCGTCGCGCAGGGCCTGTTGGTTCCGACGATAGATCACATCCAATTGGTTCAGCCTCTCGCTGAGTGATCCCGCAGGAGCGGGAGCAGGCGCAGAAGCGGCCGACGGCGGGGCACTGTCAACCGCAGGAGCATCCGCCACGGTCTCATACCGCTGGAGGCGGGTTTTGTATTCCATGAGCTCGGCCCGAAGACGTTCCACCTCGGCGTGAGCCTCGGCGAGCTGCTCCTCGGAATCGCCCTTGGCGATGTTTGCAAACGAGATGCCGCCGGTCGGTCGAATCAGACTCCAGGCAAGCGCTCCGCTCAATAGAATCACCAACACAACGAGGCATCCTTTCATGACATGGAATCAGGTTTCGAATCGACGATCAAAAGGGGTGCTCCTTCAGCAGCTCCTCGGTGGTGTATAACATGAGCCGCCCGGGTTGTGAATCACGAACCGCTTTAACCTGCGCGGGGGTGATGGCATCCGCCTGATTGCCGAAGCTGTTCCGGACGAAGGTAAGGACATCGGCGATCTCGTCGTCTTTCAACATGCCGCCGAAGGGGGTCATGGGCACGAGGCCGTCATATTTCTTGCCGTTGATCTCGAGCGGCCCCATCAGGCCGAAGAGGGTGATCTTGATGAGGCGCTGGGGATCGCCGTTGACCCAGGGGCTGTTCTCGATGGAGGGGAAGGCGGGGTCGAGACCCTTGCCATTCGGCTGGTGGCAGGTGACACAGAGGCCCTCGCGGAAATAGGTCTCCTGACCGCGTTCATACTGCTTCTTCGCCTCGGTGCTGAGGTGGCCGGGCGTGGGGAATTTCGCATGGTCGCTGACCTCTTTTTCGGCGACGCCGGCGAGGCGGTCCTTGGCGGTCTGGACGGCGTTCTTGCTCCACTCATCGAGCGGCTGGGCGGCGGCGATCTCGACGATCTTCGCCCCGGCCTTTTTGTCGGGGATCCAGGAAGCGGCGACGGTGGCCTCGAGTCGGACGCGGCCCTCGGGGTCGGCGGCGGCTTTCTCCAGGAGCGCGGCGTGGTCGGCGATGCGATGGTGGTTGTAACGCAGTACCCGCACGGCGGCGGCGCGGACGCGGAAGTCGCTCGAGGCGAGCAGCTGACGCAGCAGGCTCTCATCGGCGGCGTTCATGCCCCAGGTGACCCAGAGGGCCTCGAGGCGGAGGTGTTCGTAGTCGGGAGATGTCTTGTCGAGCGACGCGACCCAGGTCTGCACGGCGGGCAGCACCTCGGCGGCGGGATAAGCGCGCAGGGCACGACGGCTGCGGTAGCGCGTGCGCATTTCAGGCAGCTTCAGGTTTTCCAAGAGCTCGCTGATCGACGCTCCGTCGACCTTGGCCGGCTCGACGAGCGGCCGCGAGGGATAGGTGATGCGGTAGATGCGCCCGTGGACGTGGTCGCGAAGCGGGTCGCGGGCATTGTGCTGCATGTGCCCGATGAGGACGTTGTGCCAATCGATGACGTAGAGCGAACCATCGGGGGCGAACTCGAGATCGACAGGGCGGAAGTTGCCATCGCTCGACTTGAGCAGGTCCTGGCGGAAGGCGGTCTTGTATCCCGTGCCGGCATCCTCGATCTGGTGCTGCTTGATGCCGAGGAAACCGATGGCGTTGCAGAGGATGATGTCGTTCTGCAGCTCGTCGGGGAAATGGCGCGAGGAGACGATCTCGAGACCGGAGGTGGGGCGGACCTTCTGCCCCTCGGGGATGAGGTCGGGGGTCGAGGGGGTCTTGCTGCCGTAGGTGGACTTGACGGAGACGGGCAGCATCCAGTTCATGCTGGTGCCGGAGGTGTGGAGGAAGAAATCCTGCCCCCAGCGATCAAACACCGCGCCCCAGGGATTTGGGATGGAAAGCTGGGCGGTGCGCTCGAGCTGATAGCGTTGCGGGCTGAAGCGGTAGAAGCCGCCATCGACGGCGCGGACGGGACCGTATGGCGTCTCGACATTGGTGTGCAGGAAGACGCCCTCGCACATGATGAAGGCACCGGAGGGATCGGCGGTGTAGGCGCTGATGGCGTGGTGGGTGTCGTGGGTATCGAAGCCACCGAGGACGATCTCACTGCTGTCGGCTTTGTCATCGCCATCCAGATCGCGGAGGAGCACGAGATTCGGCTCCTGCGAGACGTAGACGCCCTCGGGGGCGAACTCGAAACCGATGGGCAGGTGGAGCTTGTCGGCGAAGACGGTCTCCTTGTCGGCCTTGCCGTCGCCATCGGTGTCCTCGTAGATGAGAAGCTTGTCATCCGGCATCGCATCGCCGGGGCGGTAGTGCGGATAGGTGGGCATCACCGCGACCCAGAGGCGGCCCTCGTTGTCGAAGGAAAGCTGCATGGGATTCGCAAGGTTCGGAAATTCCTTTTCCGACGCGAACATCTCGACCTTGTAACCCTCGGGCACGGTCAGCGATTTCACCGCGTCATCGCCGTATTTGTATTCGGTGGTGCCGTTCTTCACGCTCGGCTGGTAGTTCGTCGGCACCGGCGGCAGGGCGTGGGTCTTGGAGTCATCGACGGCGAGGTCGGTGGATTTTCCCTGCACGACGGCATGGATCAAGTCATCGCGCAGCGCGGCCATCTCGCGGGTCTTTTTGACTTCGTCCGGGTAATTCTGCGGGCCGTAGGGATTGTAACGCTGGCCGTGGGTGTGGACGCCGTTGAGGATGTTGTAGTCGTTGTTCCAGAACCAGTCCTTCTGCTTCACTGCGGAGTGGACGAGTTCCGGATCGGCCTTCGACTGACGCGGCGTCTTGCCGTAGAGTCCGTCGGCGAGCAGCTCGGCGATGGTGCGGTAAGCAGACTCGGTGGGGATGAAACCACCGGCGGTGAAGGGCTCCTCGGTGGTCTCGTAAAGGCGCTGGGTGGCCGTGAAAAGATCAATGTAGGTCAGCCCGTGCTTTTTCGCGACGCTCTCGATGGCGGCGGCATAGAGGGCGAGGTTGGCATTCTCGGCCTTGCCATCGGGCAGGTCGCGGAGCGCGCTCTGATCCTCGTAGGCGATCGGCGAGACGAGCACGAGTCGGGGCGCCTCCTTGCCGTTGTAGGCCTTTGACAGGGTGTGCTTCACGAAGGCCTCGAGCTCGTTCTGGAAGTTCGTCACCGCGGCTTGGCCGTCGAAGGATTCGTTGTAGCCAAAGAAAGCGACGATGGTGTCGGCCTGCAGGTGGGTGAGCCATTGATCCGGCGTTGGGAAAAAGCCCTTGCCGTTGTGGATGGTCTTGTCAGGGTGAAAGGCCTCGGCCCCGGGGAAGGCCCACTGGGACCGGCGCGAGGGATGCGGACGGAAACCCGGGGTGTCGCCCGGCTTGCCCATGTTGCGGAGGAACAGCTTGCTGTCGGGGAAACGCAACTGCAGTTCGGTCTCGATGCGGCTGTAATACACGTCGCGCTCGGCGAGGCCGTTGCCGAGCAGGATGACGCGCTCGCCCTCGGTCGGGGCGGTGGCGCTCTGGGGACGGGCGACCGTGGCGGCGGCGGGCTCCTCGCTGGGGGCGTGGGGAGCGCCCTCGCCTGCATTGTCGGGGCGTTTTTTCTCCTCGGCCTTGGCGGCCTTCTCGGAAGCAGTCTCCGGTTTTTGCTGGGCCGGCAGGCTCGGAATCAGGATCGCGGAACCAAGGCAGGCAAAGAACAGGCTCGGGATTTTCATGGGATTTTTGGAATCGCCATCTCTACCGCGGAACGGGACCGGCAACCACGAAAAAAGTTTGCCGATTCCAGCCAAGCCGGAGCCCGTGAGATCGGCCGCAAAAGGACGTGAAGCGGGAGAATCAGCGGGGGGTGAGGTCGCCGTTGACCTCCATGCCGACCCCGAGTTGGAGGGCGGCGAGGATCCGTTTTTCCTCCTTCAGGGTCGTGGTGGTGACCGAGCCGATCGAGGATTTCGTGGCGATGATTTTGCCCTGCGGATCCATCGCCACGAGCAGGTAACCCTCGAACTCCCATCCACCCACATTGCTGGAATCCTTGTCCGAGTCGTATTCGGTCTCGATCTTGTCGAGCTCATGCTCGGAGAATTTGCCGGCGACCAGCTCGGTCTGGAATTTCTGCACCGAGAGGATCTTCAACCAATCCTGCGAGCGATCGGCGTAGCGCTTCGAATTCCTCCCGATCAGAAGGATCGTGAAGTTCGTCTGCGGGAGGTCAAGGTCGCGCGAGGGATTCGTGATCTTGGCGGAGGAGGAGATCGTCATGTTCTCCATGTAGGAACTGCCCGCTTGATCCTTGCGCTTCTTGCCGATCGACACATCCATGGTGAACTCGGGCAGCGCCGCCGGAGCATTGGCGATGATCAGTTCGCGCGAGGCGGGATCGAACACGTCGATCTTTGTGTTGAAAATCTGACCATCAGCGCGCTTCACCCGCACATTCCCGCTGCTCGCGGTGTAGGCGAGGACCTCGACCGTCATTTTCTGCCCGGCGGTATTCGCGACCTCGATGGGTGCGGCATCGGCGAAAAGCGGAATGCACAGAATCGAAAGAAAGGAGGCGGGCTTCATGGGCCCCATCCAACCAAATCGCGCCCCCTTTCGACAAGCACAATCGATCAGCCCGGAATGGGAGCCCCCCTCCATCACGTCATTGCCCGCCCCCGCCCGGACCGCTAAACAGGATGTCATGAAACCGACCCGCCGCTCTTTTCTCACCACCGCCGCCGCTCCGGCCCTCGCTCTTTCAGCGGGTTCATCCGCCCACGCGCAGGACCCCGAACCGAACCTGATCCGCGAGGAAAACGCCAGGTCCGGCGCGGACGACTGGCAGCTCACGCGGGTCCGCCTCGACGAACGCGACGGGATGCGCGCCTCCGACATCGAGGGTTATTGCTCGAAGCAGTCCGTCGCCGCCGGCGAGACGATCGAGATCTTTGTGAGCGTGAAAGTGCCCGCAGACTTCAAGCTCGAGATCTTCCGCACCGGCTACTACGGCGGCAAGGGCGCGCGGCTCATGCAGACCTTCGAGAAACTACCGGGCAAAACCCAAGCGACACCCGAATCGACCCGCGGCGACCGGCATCTCCACGAGTGCCTCTGGGAACCCTCGGTGACCCTCACAATACCACAAGACTGGCCCAGCGGCGTCTACCTCGGCCGACTCACCACGCCCGACACCACCGGCAAGGGTTACTGGCAGAACTTCGTCGTCTTTGTCGTGAAAGACGACCGTCCCGCCGACATCTGCCTGCAAACCTCGGACAACACCTGGCAGGCCTACAATCAGTGGCCGAAAAACTTCTCCGTCTACACCCATCCAAAAGGGAATCAGGGCCCCTGGGCTGATGTGAGCTTTGATCGTCCCTACGGCAAATACTCGCAGATCTACGAGAATCCGATGTCGATCGGATCGGGCGAGTGGCTCTGCTTTGAGTTCCCCATGGCCTATTGGCTCGAGGAACAGGGCTACGACGTCACCTATTGCACGAACGCCGACATGACCGATCCCGCCTACGCGCGGCCGGGACGTTTCAAGGCCTTCCTGAGCAACGGACACGACGAATACTGGGACATCCGCGAGTATGAAAATGTCGTGAAGCTGCGCGACGAGGGCACGAACCTGCTTTTCTTTTCCGGCAACTCCGTCTGCTGGGTCACCCCGATGACTCCGAGCACTGATGGAAAAAATCCGAACCGCATCATGTTCCGCGGCGGTCCCTACGGAGGTGACTACCAGTTCGCCGTCGCCCGCGAACGCGACGAGGGTCCCTTCCCCCATCGCGGACCCGACGAAGGTTACCTGATGGGCTCGCGCAACGTCGATCCCGTCAACGGCGGCGGCGACTGGGTCTGCACGAAGCCCGACCACTGGATCTTTGAGGGCACCGGGATGAAGGCGGGTGACGCCATCCCCGGTTTGATCGGCTGGGAATACCACGGAGATCCGCCGAAGGACTTGGCCGGACTTGAAATCGTCGGTGGCGGCACGGCCTTGCAGGGAGGCGTGAATCCGCAGCAATGGACCGCGACGATTTATCCGGGGCCAAAGGGAAATTTCGTCTTCAATGCCTCGACCATCTTCTGGTGTCAGGGCCTCAGCTCGCCTCCCGGGCACATGCTGCCCTGGTCGCACTGGTCGCGGCCTCACGGCCCCGATGCACGGGTGCAGCGCATCACGAAGAATCTCCTCGACCGAGCCGTGGGAGCCTGATTTCATCCCCCCACATGAACCGCCCTCTCCTCCCCTTTTGTATTGCCCTCGTCTCCATCCCTTGGCTACTGGGCGCCACCGACTTCCCCGAGCCCTACGACACCGAAAAAGCTGCCGACTCTCCCATGCCCGCCATTGAAGCCGCGAAGACGGCGGAGTTGCCGGAAGGATTTCACCTCGAGGTCTTTGCCTCCGAGCCGGACGTCCGCCAACCCATCGGGATCACCTTTGACGACAAGGGACGCCTCTGGGTCGCGGAGTGCTACACCTTCGCCGAGAACCCGATGCGCTGGGATCTCGAGCTGAACGATCGCGTCACCATCCTCGAGGACACCGACGGCGACGGGAAGTCTGACAAACGCACCATCTTCTGGGACCAGGGCAAACGCCTCACCTCCGTCGCGGTCGGTCACGGCGGCGTCTGGGTGACTTGTGCGCCGCAGTTGCTTTTTGTTCCCGATGCGAACGGAGACCTCGTCCCCGACGGCGAACCGGTCGTGATGCTCGACGGCTTCGACGCTGAGACAATCGGACACAACATCGTCAACGGCCTGAAGTGGGGTCCCGATGGCTGGCTCTACGGGCGTCACGGCATCACCTCGACCTCCTACATCGGTGCTCCCGGCACGCCGGAGAAGGATCGCATCGCGATGAACTGCGCGATCTGGCGATTCCATCCGGTAACGAAAAAGTTCGAGGTCTTCTGCCACGGTGGCACCAATCCCTGGGGACTCGACTGGAACGAAGACGGCCAGCTTTTCTACACGAACACGGTGATCGGCCACCTCTGGCACGCCATTCCCGGCGCCTATTACGAACGCATGTTCGGCGCGCATCTGAATCCCCTCGCCTACGAAACCATCGGCCACACCGCCGACCACTATCACTGGGACCGCGGCTCCGAGAAATGGAGCGACATCCGCGAAGGCATCAGTGGGAAGACCTTCGAGCTGGGCGGCGGCCACGCCCACATGGGCTGCCTCATCTACCAAGGCGGTGTCTGGCCGAAAGAGTACCACGGCAAACTCTTCACCTGCAACCTTCACGGCCGGAGGATCAACATGGACATCCTCGAACGCGAGGGCAACGGCTATGTCGGCAAACACGGAAAGGATTTCCTGATGATGGCGGATCCGTGGTTTCGTGGGCTCGATCTGATTACGGGACCTGATGGACAAGTGTGGATGAACGACTGGTCTGATACCGGCGAGTGCCATGACAACGACGGGATTCATCGCAGCAGCGGGCGGATCTACCGGATCGTGTATGACGGGCCGGCGAAGGGCGAGCCGACGAAGGGGAGGCCGGAGTGGCTGACGCGGAGGGCGGATGAAAAATTCGATCCTTCGTCACTTCTCAGCTCGCAGAGCGAAGCGCAACAGGCTCTGGCGGTGAGGTGGATGGCGGAAGACAACGGCAGCGTGGATGTCGCTCTCGCCAAGGAATCGAAATCGCTGGTCCGTCTTGAACTTGCCGCGGCGCTCCAAAAGATCCCCTTCGATGCGCGTTTCGCTCTCGCATCCGCTCTAAGCACCCATGCCGAAGACGCCACTGACCGCCAGCAATCCCTCATGGTTTGGTATGGCATCGCCGGAGCGGTCACCGAACATCCTGACGAAGCCGTCAAGCTTGCGCTTGCTTCCAAGCTTCCCACCGTCACGCGCCTCATCACCCGACGCCTTGCCGAAGATCTCGAAAAGACGCCCGGTCCGGTGAACGACCTCCTCACCCGCGCCACCGATGAGAACCTCCTCTCCATCCTCCGCGGTCTCAACGAAGCACTCAAGGGCTGGAGCAAAGCCCCGAAGCCGGCGGCCTGGGACTCCATCGCAAAGGCCGGCGGTGACGCGGAAACCCAGATCCTGATCCGCGAACTCTCCGTCGTCTTCGGCGACGGTCGGGCCCGTGACGAGCTCCTCGCCATCGCCGCGAATGCCGAAGGCGATCCCGGAGCCCGACGCGCCGCGCTGACGAACCTCGTCCGCAACCCCACTCCCGATTTGTTGCCCAAATTGAAGGAGTGGACCACCGACAAGATCCTCGCCCGCGAGGCCATCCTCGGCCTCGCCAACTACGACGATCCGGAAGTTCCGAACCGCGCCCTCAACCAATGGAAACGCGACGCCGCCCTCCGCCCCGCCGCGATGGACACGCTCGTCTCGCGGGCTTCCTATGCGAAGGTCTTGCTCAATCGCATCGAGAAAGGCGACTTCCCGCGCGAGGCGATCACGCCTTTCCACGCCCGCCAGATCCGGACCCTCGGTGACGAAGCCCTCACGAAACTACTCGCCTCGGTCTGGGGCGAGGTCCGCGACACGCCGGATGCCTTGAAAACCGAGATCGCGAATTGGAAAACGCTCCTCACCCCCGAAGTCATCGCCTCGGCCGATCCCGCGAAGGGAAAGGTGACCTTCTCCGCCCTCTGCGGCGCCTGCCACAAACTCTATGGCGAAGGCGGCGCGATCGGACCCGACCTCACCGGCAGCGACCGGCACAATCTGGACTATTTGTTAGGCAACATCGTCAACCCGAACGAAGTCGTTCCGGCGGACTACCTTCTGACCGTTTTCACGCTGAAGGACGGACGTGTCGTCTCCGGCGTCGTGCCAGAGCAGAATGAAAGGACGATTACCGTGCAGACGCCGGTGGAACGTCTCACGATTCCGGCGGACACGATCACGAAGCGCGAGTCCATGCCCGTCTCCCTCATGCCCGAGGGACTTCTGAAGACGATGGATGAAGCAATGGTGAAGGATCTGATCGCCTACCTCATGTCCCAAAACCCGGTCGCAGCGAAATGAAACGCTTGCTGATCGCCCTCCTTGCGAGCCTCTTAGCGGGTTCCGTCTCGGCGGCCCCTCACATCGTCCTCATCCTCGCCGACGACCTCGGCTGGGGCGATTTGCAGTGCTACAGTGCCGCTTCGAAGATCCCCACGCCGCGTCTCGACCAACTTGCCGCCGGCGGCATCCGTTTCACAAACGCGCACACACCCTCTTCGGTCTGCACTCCGACCCGGTACAGTCTCCTCACGGGTCGCTACTGCTGGCGCTCCTCGCTCAAAAAGGGCGTCCTCGATGGATTCGACCCTCCCCTGATCGGCCCTGACGAAACCACCCTCGCCGACTTGCTCAAAGGCCGCGGTTACCGCACCGCCTGCGTCGGCAAATGGCATCTCGGGATGAACTGGCACGACCGTGAGGGCAATCCGATCCCCCTCCGCACCGAGGGACGCCACCGTTCCGGCGACGAGGCCGATTTCACCCGCGAACTGACCGGCGGTCCGCTCGACTGCGGCTTCGACACCTATTTCGGCATCTCCGCCTCGCTCGACATGAGTCCCTACGTCTTCCTCCGCGACCGCCGCGCCGAGACCGTGCCGACGGAGCGTCACGTGGAGATCGAGGACACCCTCTTCCTCGCCGGAGTCTCCGGTCCGAAAGCTGCGGGCTTCAAAATGGAGGACGTCCTCCCGCGGCTCGGAGATGAAGCGGTGAAAGTCGTCACCACCCACGATCCTGACCAAGCCCCCTTGTTTCTCTACCTGCCCCTTACCTCTCCGCACTTGCCGGTCGCGCCTTCGGCGATGGCAAAGGGCAAAAGCGCCGCCGGCGAATACGGTGACTTCGTCTGGGAGACCGACCACACCGTCGGCCGGATCCTCGATGCGCTGGAGGCAAAAGGCATGACGGAAAACACCCTCGTGATCTTCACGAGCGACAACGGAGGTCTCTGGCATTCGTGGGACTTCCGGGCCGACGACGATGGCGGGGCTCCGCCGAAAACGCCGCGAGGGCAATACACCGCGGGCTTCAAACACCACAGCAACGCGGACTGGCGCGGCACCAAGGCGGACATCTACGAGGGCGGGCACCGCGTCCCTTTTCTCGTCCGCTGGCCCGCAAAGGTGAAAGGTGACCAGGTCAGCGAGACCCTCGTGGAACTGACCGACGTCTTCGCCACGGTCGCGGAGATCACGGAATCCGATCCGGTTCACGGAAGCTCGGGAATGGACAGCATCTCACTGCTTCCCACCCTGACGGATCCACAAAAGGGCGTCCGGCCCTATTCGGTACACCACTCGATCAACGGGGTCTTCGCCTTGCGTCATGGCGATTGGAAGTACATCGAAGGACGGGGTTCAGGCGGGTTCACCCGGCCGAACAACGCCCAGACCTTCAAGGATCATCTCGGCGGCCAGCTTTATCACCTCGATGAAGACGCCCGCGAAACGCACAACCTCTGGAAGGACGAAGCGGACCGGGTCGCGGAGTTCTCCACCCTGCTCGATCAGATCCGCAATGGCTCCGCTCGAGCCGCAGCCGGGCTTCACTGATTCTGACGGAAGGGAAAGAGCCGGCGCGGCGGAGGTCGATTGCCGTTGGCACTCTGTTGACCCGCCCAAGGGAAACGCCGGGCCCGGACCTCGCCGTTCGCATCGGTCTCGCTGAGCGGAGTGAGCGCGCGCTCCGGGATGGAAAGGATGCCCTGACCGAGCTGCCCTATTTTCTTCAAGCCCTCCACCGGGATGTTGGTGAGCTCGGAGATCAGGGTGGCCGGCACCTTGGCGAGGTTTGAGATGTGCTTCGGCTTCCAGACCGGTTCGCGCACGGTTCCCGTGCAGGAATAAGTTAGCAGCTCGCTGACGGGGGTCAGGAGGGTGCTCGAAAGCTCTCCGCGCGTGTTCACGACCGCTTCGAGATCGACACTCGAATCGACCAGTGACACGCTGCCCGCCGCCTTGACCCGGAAGTTTTTCGTCAGGGCCTCCAGATCCTGGGTGTGGATCACGCCGTCGATCAGGCGGAAGGTCGCCGAAGCCTCCTTGGCGATGTTCCCGCCTCCTCCCTGGGCCTCGCCCGGGATCAATCCTGACAAAGGCCCCAAAACCGGGATCGCGAAAAGATGCCCTTGGGCGATGCGGGCCTCTCCTTCGCCCTGGAAGGTTGCGACCTGGCCGGCGTTGCCGGAGATGAAAAGGTTCGCGTCGACCGCACCGGTCACCGCGTCCGACTGCCCGTAGTGCCTGGCCACCGCTTCCAGTGGCACCCCGCGGATAGCGGCCGCAAGCTCGAAGGGTCCATTGGGATCGCGCACGTTCTTCGAGTCGAACTCAAGCTCGATGTCACCACCGAAGATCCCGCCCCGCAAGGAAAGGAGATGGACGCGACTGCCGCTGACCTGCAGTTCGCCCACCGGATCGCGCAAGGTGAGGGTCTTGCCGAGGAAGTTGTATTGCGCCTCGCCACCACCGGTGAAGGAGATGGTCAGCTCGTTGCGGCGCGGCTCGTCACCGACCTCCTCGTTGCGGCGGCCGTCGAGCTGGCCGGCGAGCCGGATCGTCGGCGGAGTCGAGTGCCGGAAGCGCCCCAACGCGTCGGCCAGCTTGGGATTGAAAGCCCGGGCACCGGCCACCGGATCGACCGTGGAGACGACCCCCTTCACCTCCCAGCGTCGCGCATTGCGATCGTTCTGGGCGAGTTCGGCGACGATGCGACCCTCCTCGCGCTCGAGGGTGACATTGCGGAACCACTGGGTCGATCCATCCGACTCGTAGTCGGTTTCCAATTCGATGAAATCGACCCCGTTCAGCCGGAACTGGCGCAGGTCGATGACCCCGCGGTTCTTCCAGGTCGAAAAGCCCCAGCCGGGCCCCTGACCCACCGCGGCGATGTAGATCGACGAAGTCTCGCCGAAGTTCCACGCATCGATGAACTTGCGCCCGCGCTCATCGAAGAAGGGGCGGAATACGAGGGGATCGAGCTTGATCTCGGCCTGGTATTGCACTGTCTCGTCACCACCGGCGGGATCGTACTTCAGATTGAGAAAAGCGACTCCCGTCTTGTGATCGAGTCGCAGATTGCGAAAATAGAATTTCTCGCCGGCGAGGCTGAAGCCGAAATCGATCCCGGAGAACACCGTGCCGCGGGTGACGAAACGCTCGGAGCGGATCTGCCCGATCACCTCCCCGGGGAAACCCCGCCATTGCCCCGACAGTGCGGCGATGTCGAGGTGACCCGCGGCAGTGATGGTGGGCGGATTGAAAAACACCACCTCGCCGAGCCGACGGTCCTGGGAGAACATTGCGGCGAAACCCGCGATGTCGGCCGTCGAGTTCAGGTCGAAATCAAGGCGGTTGCCTTCCTGGGCCCAGCTTCCCGTGAGATCGAGGCTGCCCTTTTCATCGAGGATTTTCAGTTCCTCGATCTCGGCACGATTGGCCCGACCGTCGAAGCGCAATCCGGCGGTGATGGATTCCACCCGGTAGGTCTGGCCTTTCTTTTTGAAGGCCGGAGCCTCGATCCGGGCCCGGGCGCTCAGGGTCGCGAGATCGTCGAGGTCACCTCGGAACTCCACCGCGACGCGGGGCCGACCCTCAAATTCAAAGGCCTCGAACTCGCGCAGAAATTTCAGGAATTGTCGGCGTCGCGCCAGGAACTCGGCATCGCGGTCGCGGTCGGGCCCTTCCTTTTCCGGTTCTCCCACGGGAGGCCGCACCAGCGATCCTTTCAATGAAAGATCAACTCCGGCGACGGAAGCCTCCGCCTTGACGATTTCGATCACGCTCTCGGTGATGACAATGCGTCCCGAAAGGCCCGTGACCCGCAGCCTTCTGGGTTTGTCAGGATCGAGCGGCAGGGAAAGGCTCGCCTCCTGCACATCAAGGGTGTTGATCGAGACCTGCTTGTCGAGGATGCGGCTCAGGTCGACGTCGAGAAAGACATCGTCGATGTAAGCGACCTCCTGGTTACGGGTCGAGTCCTGGAAAAAGCGGACGTCCTCGGCGACGAGCCCCCGGAAGGCGCCCAGGGTCAGCTTGCCGATGTCGACATGGTAGCCGCGCAGGGCGAACTCTTTCTCGATCGCATTTTTCCAACTGTCCGAAAAACCCTCGCGCCGGGCGTGCACGGCCGCCCAGATCGCCCCGCAGGCGGCGAGGAAACAGGCCAGGACAAAAAAGCGACGGATCAGGCGCATGGCACGCGGGCAGGAACGGGAACGATTCCCGAAAAGCGGCTTCGATTCCAACCTTTATTCCCGGAAATCGCCGCTCCCCCGAATAACGATTGGAGAGCCCGGTTCCTTGGCCTAATCTTCCCGCCTTTCCCATGCGCATCATCGCCGGCACCGCGGGCAGCATCCCGCTCCAGGTCCCCAAGACCCTCACCCGACCGACCACGGACCGGGTGCGCGAGTCCTTGTTCGCCGCCCTCGGCGATCTCGTGGGAGGGGCGCGGGTGCTCGATCTTTTCGCCGGCACCGGCTCCCTCGGCCTCGAGGCGCTCAGCCGCGGCGCGGCCTCCGCCGATTTCGTCGATTCCCAGGCGCCCGCTTGTGCCGCCATCGAGCAGAATCTGGCCAAAACGCGCCTCGCCGGAGGCCGGGTCCATCGTCGCGATGTTTTTGCCTATCTGGCGACCACCCCAGCGGGCCGCTACGATCTCGCCTTTGCCGATCCTCCCTACGCCCGCGAGGAGTCCGAGCAGGAAACCCTGACAAAACTCCTCCAGTCCCCCGCCCTCGCCCGCTCGCTCTCGGCCGGAGGGATCCTCGTCCTCGAGACCCTCGCCTCCGCACCTGTCCCCGACAGCGACCTATGGACGCTCCGGGATGACCGCACCTACGGCACCACCCGCATCAACTTTCTCTCCCCCGTGACGTGAAATGCCCCGGATTCTTGTCTACCTGCTCTACAATCTGCTCCTGCCCCTCGTCCTCCTGCTCGGTCTGCCGTCCTTCCTCACCAAAGGCATCCGGCGCGGCGGATTGGCGCGGAACTTCGCGCAGAGGCTTGGCTTTTTTCCAGTGGCACTCCGGGAACGGCTCCGCGGCAAAAAGCCGATCTGGATCCACGCGGTCAGTGTCGGCGAGATCTTCATCGCGCTGAAACTGGTCGAAGCGATCCGCCGGATCGAACCGGGGAAACTGATCGTGCTGAGCACCACGACCACGACGGGCTACCGGCTCGCCGCGGAGAAGGAAAACGAAGACCTCATCGTGATCCACAACCCCGTTGACCTCCCCTGGATCGCATGGTCCGTGATCCGGAAGATCGATCCCTCCCGCTTCGTCCTCGTCGAGGCCGAAATCTGGCCGAATCTCGTCGGATTGCTCAAACGTCGCGGCGTGCCGGTCCTGCTCGCCAATGCGCGCCTCTCGCCGCGATCCGAGCGCCGCTACCGGCAGGCGCACGGCTTCATCGCACCCATCTTTTCCCTGCTCGACGGCGTCACGGTCCCTTATCCGGGAGACGTCGCTCGCTGGTCCTCCCTCGGAATCCATCCTGACAAAATCACCATCACCGGCAGCATCAAGTTCGACCAGGGCGTCGGATCGGGGGACGATGGGTTGCGCGCACCACTGGGTGCCTGGCTCGACGAGTCGGGCATGCCGCCGGACCGGCGCATCCTGCTCGGCGGCAGCACCCACGATGGGGAGGAACTGCTGCTCGCCACCGTCACCCGCGACCTCAAACGCGGATTCCCGGATCTGGAACTCGTCCTCGTGCCCCGCCACGCCGAGCGGGGTGCCGAGATCGCGACCTCGCTGCGCGAAGCAGGCTTCGACCCGATCTTGAAGGCCGGACCCAACAGAGTCGGGTCGGCGACCCAACAGGGTTCGGTCCGGGTTTGGATCGCGAATACCACGGGCGAACTGCGGACCTGGTTTTCCCTCGCGGAACTCGTGGTCATCGGAAAGAGTTTCCGCTCGGAAGGAGGGCAGAATCCGGTCGAGCCGATTCTCGCAGGCCGACCGGTCGTCGTCGGCCCCCACATGGAGAACTTCGCCGAGGTGATGGAGGAATTGCGGCGCGCTCAGGGCGTTTGCCAACTCGATGTGGAAAGCAGCCTGGCCGGGGCTCTCCGCCAGTTCCTGGAATCACCGGCCTTCGGCATCGCCATGGCGGAGCGCGGATCCGCCGCGATGGCGCAACATTCCGGGGCGGCCACCCGCAATGCCAACTGGGTGTCCGGTTTCCAATCCCATCACGGGTAACACCGAAACCCTCCGCTGGACAGACGCCACGGGTTCCGCCATCATCCGGACGAGCGAATCCCCATGCCCGCACCCATCGAACTGCTCCAAGAAGCCTGGCCCATTCTCGCCGCCTACGTGATCGGCGCGACGCCCTTCGGTTTTCTCGCGGGCAAGATGCGCGGCATCGACATCCGCCAGCACGGCAGCGGCAACATCGGCGCGACCAATGTGCTCCGGGTGCTGGGCAAACCGATCGGCTACACCGTGCTCTTCCTCGACATGCTGAAGGGTGTCGTGCCGGTGCTCATCGCGATGAAGGTGAGCGATTCTGCGGCGATCCACATCGCCACGGCGATCGCCGCGATCCTCGGGCACAACTACACCTTCTGGCTGGGCTTCAAGGGAGGCAAGGGCATCGCCACGACCGGCGGCGCCATCCTGCCGCTGATCCCATGGGCCTTGCTCGTCGCCGTGATCGGCTGGATCGTGATGCTATTTGCGACCCGCTATGTTTCGGTGGCCTCGATCTGTGCGGCATTACTGATTCCCTCGACCCTCGCGGTGCAGATGACCCTGACCAAACTCTGGAACCCGGCGATCTTCGGCTTCGGACTCTTCGTCTGCGTCCTCGCGATCTGGAAACACCGTAGCAACATCGCCCGGCTCCGTCGGGGCGAGGAGAACCGCTTCGGCAAGAAACCCGCCCCCCAACCCTCATCCGCTTCCTCCTGACATGACCACCACCGCCGCAGTCCTCGGAGCCGGCAGCTGGGGCACCGCACTGTCCGTCGCCCTCGCCGACCGGGGTTACGATGTCGTCCTTTTCGGCAATGACCCGGTCGTGCGCGATGACATCAACACGAATCACCGGAACTCGGCCTATCTGCCCGATGTCGAGCTGCCCGCCGCGATCCGAGCGACAACCGAAATCTCCGAGGTTCGGACCGCTTCCCTGATCCTGCTGGTGGTCCCCTCGCAAGTGGCCAGGATCGTGCTCACCCAACTCAAGGATGCCGGGATCCCTGGGTCGACGCTGATCGTGAGTTGCGTGAAAGGCCTCGATCCCTCGACCGGCAAATTGATGCACGCTTTGCTCGAGGAGTTTTTCCCGAACCATCCGCTCGCGGTGCTCTCTGGCCCCAGCCATGCCGAGGAGGTGGCCAAGCGCATGGCCACCCTGGCCACCGTAGGATCGACCGACCTGAAGATCGCGGAGCAGGTGCAGGAGGTCTTCGCCCTGCCGTGGTTCCGGACCTACACGAGCACGGATGTCACGGGGATCGAGCTAGGCGGCGTGGTGAAGAATGTTTTCGCGATCGCGGCGGGGGCGATCGACGGGCTTGGGCTCGGGGACAATGCCAAGGCCGCGATGGTGACCCGGGCATTGGCGGAGATGACCCGCCTGGGCGTGGCCATGGGAGCGCGAGAGGAGACTTTCCGGGGGCTCAGTGGCATCGGCGACCTGATCGTGACCTGCTACAGCGTGCACAGCCGCAACAACCGGGTGGGCAGGATGCTGGGATCCGGAAAAACACTCGACGAGGCGATCGCGACGATGAACCAGGTCGCCGAGGGCGTGCCAAACGCCCGCAACGCCCACGAACTGGCCCGCCGCCTGGGTGTGCGGACACCGCTGATTGACCAGGTCCATGCCGTGCTCTTTGAAAACAAGCCCCCCGCGCTGGCCCTGCGGGAGTTGCTGGAGCGTGGCCCCAGGTCCGAGGCGGAATGATATCGGGAGCGCGAAATCCCACCGCTACTCCGGGCCCTGCGAGGCTCGGGATCCTCGTGTTCGCTCTCCTGATGACATTGACTCCGGCGTCGGCCCGCTGGACCAACCAAAGCGGCAATGAAATCGCGGGCGAGCCGGTGGCTTTCGATTTTGCGCGAAAGAGCTTCACCTTCCTCGATCCGGTAACGAAGGAGGAACGGCCGGTGCCGGTTGCGGAACTCTCCCTGCATAGCCGTCAACTCATGCTGATCGAGCCGGTGTTCCTTCGCAGCCAGGCAGGAGACGAGGGATGGACGCCGGAAAAACGCCGCCTCCTGTTGCTGGCTTTGGGGGCGTTCGCCGCGTGTTTCACTCTCGCTCTTTGGGGCTCGGCGTTCGTGGTGCTGAAAAAGTGGAACCCGGTTCTTGCCTTCGTCGGCTTCCTCGGCACGTGGATCGTGCTTGGCATCCTGATCGGGTGCTACCTCTTCCTGCACCATCGTTACGGACACGACCATCGCGTTCTCTACGTGGGGGCCGCGGTGATCCTGGGCGTGACGCCCCTCTACCTCTCCTCGGTCTATGGCTGCAGCTACGGTAAGTCGCACTTGCTGCTGATCCTGCACCTCGTCGCGGGCCTCGTGCTGATGGGCGTGGCTCTCTTCGCGAGCGAATTGATCCTCGGCACAGAGGGCAGCACGGCGTGGTGGGATCGCGAGGTGTTCGGGCCGGTAGGACTCATTGCAAGCGATCCGGTTCCGCGCACAACTCCCTGAGCCACTCCAGATAGGCGGGTGCCGTGGCCGAGCCCTCATCGGGAGACCATACCGCGAAGACTTTGTCCTCATCCGAGTATGGGCCGCGTTTGATTTCGAGGATGATGGTGTCTTCCGCAAGAGCCAGCACGGAATGCCAGACGCGGGCTTCGATGTCGAGCAAATCCCCGGGGTGGAGGGAATGCGCGCTGAGCACCTCCCCGCTCTCATCGAAGGTGACGAAGCCGAGAATCCCTGACATCACCAGAATCGTCTCGCTGGCCCATTCACGCGGATGCTGGTGAGCGCGGATGTAGGTGCCCGGCTGGAGAAAGTTCACCATGCGCTGGACAAGGTCGTCCTGGCCGCGGTGGATGGGCATCAGCATGCGGCGGCGCGGACTTCGGCGCGACTCCTCCAAGCCCAGATCGCGGAGATCGGGGGTGAGCTCGAAGACGGGACCGACGGGGTTTTCCAGGGCGAGTTTCATGGTTTCTGAATCGGTTTAAACTAACGCGTTTTCATATTCAAGACGGCAACCCCCATCAACATCAGGACGAGAGCGACCGCTTTCCACCCGAGGTTGCGCCTTTCCCGAAAGATCACGATTCCGCCGATGAAACCAACCATCGCCGAAGTTCGCCGGATCGGCGAGATCACCGAAATGAGGGCATCATCGGAGGCGATCGCCGCGAAGTAGAGCGCGTCGGCGATGAGCAGACCGATCCCCACCGCGGGCACGGTCCAGCGCCACTCGAAGCGGCCCCGGTTGGCGACGCTCGTCCCATAGCGCCACGCCAATGTGAAGGGCAGCATCACCACGACCAAGTAGACCGAGAACCAAAACTGGAGCGTGGCGACACGGAAGCCGAAGTCCTGCAAGAGCACCTTGTCATAGACGGCGCTGAGAGCACCGAGCAAGGTCGCGGCGATGAGACAGGCGACCCACTTGTCGCGATGAAAGCGGAAGCCTTCGGCCCTGCCGAGAAGAGAAAAGACATAAAAGGCCACGAGGATCAGGGCCACTCCGAGCCATTGCCTCGGGCTGGGAGATTCGTCAAAAAAGGCCACCGCGATCAGGATGGTCCACAAAGGCGCGCTCGACCGGACCGGGCTGGCAATGGTGATGGGCAGATGTTTCAGTGCGAAGTAACCGAAGATCCAGGAGGCGGACACAAGCACCCCCTTTCCGAAGAGCGCGAGATGTTCTTTCGGGCCGATCGGATCGATCGCGAGACCGGCCTGCCAGGCCTCCGGAAGCCATGGTGTGATCCCCCGCAGAAGAAGCCAGACGAGAAGACCGGTGAGAGTCCCGCAGAACAGCACCGGCGGGACCGCATTGTCCCGCACCGCGAGCTTCTTGAGCAGTTCGTAGATTCCCAGCACCAGGGCCGAGGCGATCGAGAGCCAGATCCAGGACATTGGCTAAAGCCCGGCGTTTCGTTCCAGTTCCCCGAGCAGGTCGCGTCCCCCGATCCGCCCGAGGTAACGAAGCTCCGCGGCGAGCACGCGCCAGGCCGGGTCGCCGCCGGGGACGGTGCGCCCGCAAGGGGTGTGGCAGACGAAACCATCGTAATCGGGAAAACGCTGCGGATCGTTGTCTTCGTGATGCAATGTCAGGACGGGCCGATCCTCTTCGATGCCTTCGATCGCAAGGGGATGCATCCAGCAGGTCAGAGGCTTGTAGTGCCAGGGATCGAATCCGCGCGAACCGGCAAAGGACTGGAGCGCGCAGCGTGAGTCGTCCAGGAGGAACACGCAGGCAGTCCGAGGAAAATGCGCCGGATAACCCGCGACACCTTCTTTCGGATCCGCGCGGACCGCGGTCTTTGGCCCGGCGGCGACGTCACGCCAGGCTCCGTAAACGATGGGCTGGGCGGGCAGCGCCACCCCTTCGGCCTCGATCGCGGAACGCTCCGCGTCCAGGAGCGTTTGCAATACCTCCGATTCCTCCGGCCCGAGATAGACGCCGTCGTGGCAGCAGGTGGCGCGACAACTCCGCAGATCGCAGGCGCGCAGAGGACGCTGCAAAGCCTCCACATCGATCTCCATCCGCATGACGAGTTCGCCAAGCCACGCGAAGGTTTCCGGAAAAGCCGTGATTACGCGATCCATGAAAGGCGGGAACTTGCGTGAGAATCGGGCGACTGTCGACATCTCCCTTCGCCGGATGAAATTCCTTTTCCCATTGATTTTGCTCCTCGCGGCGGCTCCGGCCGGCTCCGCCGAACCGGTGAAAGGAAAACTGCGTTTCAATCGCGACATCCGCCCGATTCTTTCGGACAAATGCTTCCACTGTCACGGGCCGGACGCGAAGAACGCGAAGTCGGAGTATCGGCTCGACAGCTTCGAGCATGCCACGGCGAGCATCGACGGGGTCGTCGGCATCACTCCAGGTGACCTGAAGAAAAGCGAAGTCCACCATCGGATCCACTCCGACGATCCCGGCGACCAGATGCCGCCATCGAATGCAAAACTGCGGCTGACCGATCAGGAAATCGCGATCCTCGACCGCTGGATCACCGAGGGCGCCGAGTATGAAGCTCATTGGTCCTTCGTTCCGATCCCGCGGCAGGTGGAAGTGCCGCCGACTTCAGACGCGTGGGTGAAAAACCCCATCGATGCCTTCGTCCTGGCCAAACTCGAGGAGAAGGGATTCAAACCCTCGCCCGAGACGAGCCGGGAGAAGTGGTTGCGTCGCGTTTCCTTCGACCTCACCGGATTGCCTCCAACCCTCGCGGAGCTCGATGCCTTTCTCGCCGACACCTCGCCAGACGCCTATGGAAAAGTCGTCGACCGCCTGCTCGCGAGCGACGCCGCGGCGGAACGGCTGACCGCGGAGTGGCTCGACGTGGCGCGCTACTCGGACAGTTATGGCTATCAGGTCGACGGCGACCGCTCGGTGTGGCGCTGGCGCGACTGGGTGATCCGCGCCTTCCAATCCAACCTGCCCTACGACCAGTTCATCACCTGGCAGCTCGCCGGCGATCTCCTACCCGACGCCACACGCGATCAAAAGCTGGCCACGGCCTTCAACCGACTCCACCCCCAGAATGTCGAAGGCGGCAGCATCCCCGAGGAGTTCCGCGTCGAGTATGTCTCGGACCGCGTCCACACCTACGGGACCGCCTTCCTCGGGCTGACGATGGAATGCAGCCGCTGCCACAACCACAAGTACGATCCGGTCACGGCGAAGGACTACTACCAACTCTCCGCCTACTTCGCGAACATCGACGAAGCCGGTCTCTATTCCTTTTTCACTCCGGCGGTGCCCACTCCGACCTTGTGGCTGCCCGATGCAACGCAGGAAGCGGACCTGAAACGGATCAATGGCGAGCTTTCCGCTTTGGAGGAGAAGCTCGGAGCGATGGTGCAGAGCGAGGAACAGACCTTCGCGAGTTGGAAGGAGAAAAACCCCACCATTCCACTGGCTGATCCTGTCGCGGCCTTCAGCTTCGACGCGATGGAAAAGAACACCTTCGCCAACCGCGTGAAAGGTGATCCTGCCAAAACCACCGCGAACAACATCCTCGTCCCGGGAGTGTCAGGGCAGGCCGTCAAACTGACCGGCGATGATGCCGTGACCCTGCCGGTTGGGAACTTCAGCCGCGACCAGCCTTTCTCCGTCTCCCTCTGGATGCAAACCCCGGACACGAAAGCCCGGGCCATCGTTTTCAGCCGCTCGAAGGCCTGGACCGATGCGGCGAGCCGCGGATATGAGGTCCTGATCGAAGACGGACGGCTCTCCGCCGCGCTGGTCCACTATGAGCCGGGCAACGCGATCCGCGTGAAAGCGAAGGAAGCACTGCCCGTTGGCACCTGGCACCACCTCGCCGTTACCTACGACGGATCGAGCCGCGCATCGGGCGTCGCGCTTTACCTCGACGGGAAGCGGCTCGAACTCGAAGTCATCCGCGACAAGCTGACCCGCACGATCGAGGGCGGCGGCAGTGACACGATCGTGATCGGCGAGCGCATGCGCGACAGCGGTTTCAAGAATGGTCTCGTCGATGAGTTCCGCGTCGATGACCGCCGTCTTTCCGCGGCGGAAGTCGCGGCCCTCGCGGCCAAGAAGACGGAATTCTCACCCGATCTCGACTGGTATCTCGAAAACGTCGACCCCGGAAGCCGCGACCTTGTCGCGAAGATCCTGACAAAACGCCAAGAACGCAGCGTGCTCGTCGAGAAGATCCCCGAGATCATGGTGATGGAGGAATACGAAGGCACGCCGCGGCAGAGTTACCTCCTCGAGCGAGGATCCTACGCGGCGCGCGGCGAGGCAGTGACCCCCGGGACTCCCGCGTTCCTGCCCGTCTTGATCGAGGGGGAAGCAAAAACCCGACTCGATCTCGCCCGCTGGACGACACATCCTGATCATCCCCTGACCGCCCGGGTCACGGTGAACCGATACTGGCAGCGCCTTTTCCTTCATGGTCTGGTCGCGACTTCCGAGGACTTCGGCAGCCAAGGAAGGCCTCCGACCCATCCGGAGTTGCTCGACTGGCTGGCCCGAGACTTCATCAACCACGGTTGGGACCTGCGCCACCTCCTCAAGCAGATCGTGCTTTCGGCCACCTACCGGCAGAGCTCCGACCTGTCCTCCGGTGAACTGGCCACGCTCGATCCGGAGAACACCCTGCTTTACCGCTACCCGGCTCCGCGCCTGACCGCCGAGATGCTGCGAGACAATGCCCTCGCCGTCGGCAGCCTGCTCGTCCGCAAGGTCGGTGGCCCCTCGGTGAAACCTTACGACATCGCCGCGGCGTTCAAACCGAGCCCTCCCGACAAAGGCGAGGGGCTCTACCGCCGCAGCGTCTACACCTACATGCGCCAGACCGCGCCCAGCCCGCTGATGACGACGCTCAACGCCTCGAAGCGCGATGTCTGCCAGGTGAAGATCGAGCGCACCGATTCCCCTCTGCAGGGTCTGGTGATGTTGAACTCGCCGCAGTTCACCGAAGCCGCCCGCCATCTCGCCGCCGCCCTGACCAAACAACATCCCACCGACGACGCCGCGCTGGTGGAGGACGCCTTCCGCCTGCTGACGAGCCGTCGTCCCGACGAGGACGAACGCGGCGTGGTAATGAAACTGCTCCGCGAGCAACAGGCTCATTTCTCCACCGCGCCGGAGGCGGCCCGTGCCCAACTCGGCGTGGGCGACAGCCCCGACTCCGCCAGCGACCTCCCGGCGCGCGCTGCGGCGGTCACCACGGTGGTTTCGACCCTGCTCAATTTCGACGAATGCACCTCCAAGCGATGACCGCCTCATCCATTCCCTGTATCGGCCTGGCCCCGACCCTCGGCATGAGCCGGCGCGAGGCACTCTGCCGCTTCGGCGGCGGGCTCGGAGGCATCGCTTTGGCCGGCCTGATGGGGAAAGCGGAAGCCGCCCCAGGCCGGGCCCCCGCCTACTTGACCGAACCGCCCAAGGCAAAAAGGGTCATCTATCTGTTCCAATCGGGAGGCCCTTCCCAACTTGATCTGTTTGATCCCAAACCCCGGCTCATCGCCGAGCAGGGACGCGAACTGCCGGAATCGGTGCGCATGGGACAACGGCTTACGGGCATGTCCGGGAACCAGGCCAGCCTGCCGCTGGTCGGTTCGCCTTTCTCCTACCGACAGCATGGGCAAAGTGGCATCGCGCTCAGCGAATTGCTTCCGCACACCGCGAAGATCGTCGACGAGATCACCATGATCCGCTCGATGCACACCGACGCGATTAACCACGGCCCCGGCGTCACTTTCATGCAGACGGGTTCGCAGTTCGGCGGCCGCCCCAGCATCGGTTCGTGGCTGAGCTACGGGCTCGGCTCGTCGAATGAAAACCTGCCGTCTTTCGTCGTGCTGGTGACCAAGGACAAAAAGGGTCAGCCGCTCGTGAGCCGGCTCTGGGGTAGCGGTTTCCTCCCTGGCGAACATGACGGGGTACGCTTCCAGCCCGCCCGCGACGCGGTACTCTATCTGAACAATCCCGACGGCGTCGACGGTGCCTCGCGGCGGCGCATGCTCGATACTCTGGGCGAATTGCACCGCATCCAATTGGCGAAATCGGGCGACAGCAGCCTCGAGACCCGCATCGCCCAATACGAAATGGGATTCCGCATGCAGAGTTCGATCCCCGAGGCCACCGACTTCTCCGGCGAGCCCGAGTCGACCTTCCAACTTTACGGCGAAGACGCCCGCACCCCCGGCACCTTCGCGGCGAACTGCCTGATGGCACGTCGACTCGCCGAGCGCGGGGTGCAGTTCATCCAGCTCTATCACCAGGACTGGGACCACCACGGCGGTCTGCCCGGCGGGATCAAGAACCTCTGCAAGGAAACCGACCAAGCCTCGGCAGCGCTGGTGATCGACCTGAAGCAACGCGGCTTGCTCGAGGACACCCTCGTGGTCTGGGGCGGCGAATTCGGCCGCACCAACTACTGCCAGGGCAAGTTCAACGGCACCAACTTCGGCCGCGACCATCACCCCAAATGTTTCTCCATCTGGATGGCTGGCGGAGGGATCAAAGGCGGGCACATCCACGGGGCTACCGACGAATACGGCTACAATGTCGTGGAAAACGGTGTCCACGTGCACGACTTCCACGCCACGCTGCTGCACTTGCTGGGCATCGATCACGAGCGGCTCACCTTCCAATACCAAGGGCGGCACTTCCGGCTTACCGACGTCCACGGCCATGTCGTGAAGGACATTTTGGCCTGAAGGACCTCGAAAATGAGAGCCGGAAACGGGCCCGCACTCCCTTTCGGAACTGAGAAGCAACGAAAATACCTCGCCTTTCTCAAAGTTGAGAGTTGTCGAACCGGGCCGGAATCGGTAATCTCCAGAAGTTTTGCGATTTCCTGCCATGAGCCGACCGCACCTTTTTTTTCGCAACTTCCCGGTCATCGCCCTGACGCTGGGTCTCGCGACATCCGCCTCCGCGGCCGATGTTTATTCCCCCGTGGTGGGCTTTCTGAAGTTTGACTGCCTGCCCGCCTCCGACACGATCGTCTCGGTGCCTTTCCACCCGACACCGCGTTGGGCGGGTGCCCTCTCCGCCACCCCGAGCAGCCAGAGCGGTGGACTGATGCGCCTCAGTTTGAAAGACACGCCGGCCTTTACCGGCACGGAACTGTCCGACACACCGCACTTCGTTTACCTTCGCGACAACACCGCCCCATCGAGCCAAGGTCGTCATTTCCTCATCGTCGCCCACGGCACCGACACCATCGACATCAGCGCCACCAGCGGTGAACTCACCGGCCTCGGGGTCGACTCGCAGATTTCCGTGATCCCCGGCTGGACCCTCGCCACGCTCTTCCCGCCGGCCACGCAGACGACCTTCACCGCCTCGACCGGAAACCTGGCGAGCAATCGGAAATCCGAACTGCTCTTTTTCGATCGCGCCACCGCCGGCAGTAACCTCGCGCCAAGCCGGACCTTCTTCGTGACGGCGACCCAGTGGATCGAGGCCGGCAGCTACACCGAATCCGGCGACGTCGTCATCGAACCCGGGCAGGCCTTCATCGTGCGGCATCCGGCAGGCGTCAGCCAGTCCACTTTCATCCCTTCGCAGCAGGTTTACGGCGGGGCCTTTGCGGTCAGCGTGCCCTACTCCGCGACCTCTGCCCAGGACACCATGGTGGCGCTGCCGCGACCCGTCCCCCTGACCCTGGACCAGCTCGATCTCGGGAGCGCCTTCGAGGAGAGCTCGTCCACTGCATCGAACGTCCGCCGCGACGAGCTGCTCGTCTACAACAACGCCGCCCCGGCCCGCAACAAACTCCCCTCCGCCATCTATTTCCGCACCGGTGGCAACTGGGTGCAGGACACCACCGAATTCCCCGCCGCGGGCGCCACCTCCATCGAACCTTCCGCCGGTCTCGTGATCCGCAAGGCCCAGGCCGGAGCCAATGGCGCGCCGCTTGTCTGGATCAACAATCCCGTCTACGACGTCGCCGCCCCCTGAAATCCGACGCCCCTCACGACCATGAAAGCCGCCCTACCGCTTTTCCTGTTTGCTGCTTTGTCAGGCCCGGCCTTCGGCACCGTGACGATGGAGTTCCAACTCGGCGGAGTCCAGATCCCGGTCGGCTCGGTCGGGGTGCTGGTCGCCGACAAGAGCGCGAACGGCTTCACCTCTCCCTTTGTTTCCGGCGGTGCCACCCTCACGCCCGGGCAGACCATCGGGGCCGATGATACGATCGTCGGAGTCTTTGATCCCTCCAGCCTGAACGACTTCACGGCGGGCGAGGGATTCGCCACCGTCCTGACCGGAGTCAATTACTCCAGCCTCGGTGTCGCGGAAAACCAGGCCCTCATCTTCTACGTCTTTCCCGAGCGGAACTCCGGCGACCTACTCCGCGCCGGCGAGCCCCACGTCGCCTACACCACCACGGACATCACGCCGAACAGCACGATGGGATTCACCCTGCCCCGCGACGGCGGTTCCTACCTGCTCGCGGCGCTGGGTTCGGAGGTCGGCGGCGACGCCGACTTTGCCGCGGTGGACATAGCCTCATTCGATCACACCGCGGTGGGCACTCCGCTGAACCGGTCGTTGGGCGCGACTGCCGAGCATTCGTATTATTTCGATGTCGTCTCCGCGGGGACGCTCAAGGTCAATGGAACGGGCGGAACCGGTCTCCGCGCCAAACTCTATGGTCCGGATGGTGCCCTGATCACCACCACGAACGGTACCGGCAGCTTCGTGATCGAGGAGGATCTGGCACTCGGTTTCCACACCCTCGTGGTCTACCGCGACAGCGGAGGATCGGGTGCACTCGCCTATTCCCTGGAAGTGACCGACGCCGAAGGCGGAGTCGTCATTCCCGACGTCAGCGTGGGCCCGAACTTTTCCGCCACGATAGGCAACGGAGACTACGCCTCAGCCCCCGGTCAGGTCACCAGCCTCATTTCATCAAGGGCCCGCCCGATCATGGGTTATGCGCTGATCGGCAACGATGGCGATCTCGCCGAAGTCCTTGCCGTGCGAGGCAGCGGGGGGAACGGCTTCTGCAAGATCAATTACCTGGGATCCGCCGGCAACGTCACCAGTTCCGTGGTCTCCGGCGCTTTCCGTACATCGCAATTGACGAGCACCGACAATCCGGTCTCCCTGCGGGTCCAGTTCTCTCCGGACGCGAGGAAACTCGTCAAAAAGCGCGGCCGTCGTACCACCACCCTGCGCAGGACCTTCGTCAGCACCGTACGCGCCTCGGCCACGACAGCGACGGCCGTCGAGGACGCTGCGTCCGTCCAAGTCCAGACGCGGTGATCGCTCCGCTCGATCCGAGGGTTCCATCGTCTCGTTCCGGTAGACCGGCAATCGCCGGGCCAAGAGGGTTGGTTCCTTGACCCGACCCTGTTCAGTCCCGGTCACATCCAGGGACGGTCTGTCCTACTCCAAATGGTCTGGCCAACTCACCTGTCACAAATCAATCTTGGATCGACAACACGCTCCGTAGATGAACGCTCCCGCCACTGATCCAGCACTGCCGCAAATTCCGCGGATGCGACGGGTTAGTCGGCGAGGGGCCATGTTCAGCGCGTTTCTGGCTTCGGTGATCCTAAACCTGATGATCGTCGCAGCTCTCGTGCTCGTGGAGATGGATCAACCGAGGATCAGCCCGCCCGCGATCGTGACCCGCGTCCAGCCCGTCGATACGGCGATCCCGGAACCTCCGGAGGTGGAACGTCCGGTGATTGGACCATCCAGCGGCACCGCCTCGTCCGCGATCGATATCACGATCGCCACGAGCACCAGCAGCCTCAACATCGCCATCCCCGAGGTGGCCACTTTTGACAATGGCCTCGCCGGGCTCGACGGCATTGGTCCTGGTTTTGGATCTGGGTTTGGCACGGGCCTTGGGAGCGGCGGCCAAGCTGGCTCGATGCGAATCGGCAGGATCGAGGTGCGCTCGATGCGACTGGGGGTGATCCTCGATGTCTCGGGCAGCATGGAGAGCCTCTTGCCCGAGGTAAAACGCGAGATCCGGAAGGGTTTCAGCAGCGCGGAGATCGTCAACGTGGAGGGCTGCCGCCTCGATTGGCGTCCGGTCGAGGGCGAAGAGCCGCCGGACCGGATCAAGGTGAAACGCGAGGCCCGTACCGTGATCGAAGCGGTCGAAATGTTGGTGCTGGGCGCGAAGGTCGACGCGATTTATTGGTTCTCCGACCTGCAGGACGGCGAAACCGAAGAGGGCGTCGCCCGGCTCGCCGATCTCCTGCGGATCGACGGCTCCAAAGGACAGCGAGTGAAACTCTACGTGCGTTCGCTACAGAACCCTCCTCGGCGGGAGCTTGCCACGGTCATCCGCGCCAGCGGTGGCGCCATCCAGGCAGGCGACAAGACCGAATGAAATGGCGATCGCGGCGCGTAATCCCGCACCGCATGGACGGATTTTTCGTTTCCCCCACGGCACGCCAGCCGCTAAGGTCACTCGCACTTGAGATTTTCCATGAGCGACGACACCCCGATCCCGATCACCGAAACCGAACTGATCACCGAGGAGGCGGTAACCGATCTGGAAGAGGAGATGGCGGGAAAGCTGGCCGCGGCCCGCGACACCATCGGCAAAGAACTCCGCAAGGTCATCATCGGACAGGATGAGGTCGTCGAACAGATGCTGATCGCCCTGCTCTCGGGTGGGCATTGCCTCGTCACCGGCGCTCCAGGACTCGCCAAAACCCTGCTCGTCAGCACGCTGGCGAAGGTCTTCGACCTGACCTTTCACCGGATCCAGTTCACGCCGGACCTGATGCCATCGGACATCACCGGCACCGAGATTCTCGAGGACACCGAGGATGGCAAACGCGAGCTCGTTTTCAATCCTGGCCCCATTTTCGCCAACCTCATCCTCGCCGACGAGATCAACCGGACGCCGCCGAAGACCCAGGCAGCGCTGCTCGAGGCGATGCAGGAAAAGCAGGTCACCGTCGCCGGGCACAGCCTGCCGCTCGACAAGCCCTTCTTCGTGCTCGCGACCCAGAACCCCATCGAGATGGAGGGCACCTATCCCCTGCCCGAGGCCCAACTCGACCGTTTCATGTTCAACATCGTGATCGACTACCTCAGCGAGGACGAGGAGGTCGCGGTCGTCTCGCAAACCACGGGAGCCGGAGCCGAGGAAGTGCAATCGGTCTTCTCGGGAGCGGATCTGCTGAAATGCCATCAGGTCGTCCGACGCGTCCCCATCGCCGAGGAAGTGGTGCGCTACGCCGTGCGTCTCGCCGCGAACTCGCGTCCTAGCCAAAAGAACACCCCCGCCTACGTCAACGAATGGGTCAACTGGGGTGCCGGCACCCGCGCTGGCCAGAGTCTCGTGCTCGGCGCGAAAACCAAGGCGCTTCTCGACGGGCGCTCCCACGTCACCTACGGCGACATCCGCGCCCTCGCCGCCCCGGTCCTGCGCCACCGCATCCTCACCAACTACCGCGCCGAAGCGGAGGGGATCACGGTGGAGGAGGTGATCAGGAAGATCGTGGAAATCACCGCGGAGCGGTGAGGACGCTGTTTAGCTATTAGCTCTTTGGCTGTTTAGCTGGAGGAACAGGAAGAGCTAAACAGCTAAACAGCTACCCGCTAAACAGCTAAACAGCTACCCGCTCAATGGCCACAACGAAGTTGCTCGACCCCGCCGCGCTGATGCGCGTGAAGTCGCTCGAGTTGCGGGCGCGGATGGTGATGGAGGGTTTTTGGAAAGGCCTGCACCGCTCGCCCTATCACGGCTTCTCCGTCGAGTTCAGCGAATACCGGCCTTACGTGCGCGGCGATGATCCGCGTTTCCTCGATTGGAAAGTGATGGCCCGGACCGACCGAGCCTACCTGAAAAAGTTCGAGGACGAGACGAACCTGCGCGCCCACCTGCTACTCGACCGCAGTCGCTCGATGAACTACGGGTCGGGCGGCTACACGAAGGCGGATTACTCGGCGACCCTCGCGGCCACCTTCGCCTACTTTCTGATGGGCCAGCAAGACGCCGTCGGCCTGACCACCTTTGATCAAAAGATCGACAGCCATCTGCCCTCCCGTAACCGGCCGGGCCAGCTGCGCCAGATCCTGCGCCAGCTCGAGATCGCGCCGGTGGGCGAGAGCACCGACCTCGGCGCGGCGATGAAGGGCCTGCACGAACTGATCCGCAAGCAAGGTTTGGTCGTGCTGCTTTCTGATCTGCTCGCGCCGGTCGAAGAGTTGGAGAAGCAGATCGGCTACTTCGCTGCAGGCCGGCATGAGATGGCGGTGTTCCAGTTTTTGGATCGGCGCGAACTCGATTTCGATTTCGACAAGGCGACCCATTTCCGTGACCAGGAAAGCCGTCGCGATCTCTTCGTCGATCCCGCGGTCGCAAAGGCGGGATATCTCGAAAGGCTCAACGCCCATCTCGAGGCGATCCGCAAACTTTGTGCGCGTCACGGCGTCAGCTATCGGCTCGTGCCCACCGACGAACCGCTCGAGCAAGTGCTGTTCGAGTTCGTGAATTTGCGGCGGGGGTAATGTTCGCTAATCCCACCAGCGGATTTCCACCTTGTCACTCCGGGCCACGGTCCCTATCGTTGAGGGAACCCCTCCCCCTTCATGTCCCTCCTCTCCCCCCTCCAAGCCGAAAAGCTCACCGCCCTCGCCTCCGCTCTCATCGATCAGAAAGCCGCCCGGGTTCTTGTGGAACCCTATGACCGCAGCACCGGCCATTGGTTCGGCGGCGGCAACATCCTCCGCGACCGTGACCGCAGTTTCCTGATCTGCGGACGCTACCGGAACTACGGCGACTCGCGCACCGGAGTCGGATCCGGCGAGCGTGGGCGCGAGACAGCTGTCTTCCGCGCGGACTCATTCGACGGCCCGTGGGAAAAAGTGGTTTCCTTTTCCAAGGCAGAACTTTCCCACGGAGGCCTCAACGTCGTCTCGATCGAGGGGGTCGCCCTCCATCACACGCCTGATGGCATCGAGTTTTTCATCTCCACGGAAAAGGACGAGGAATACCCCGAGCGGCTCCATCTTTTCCAAAAACCGGGAGCCGGCGTCTGGAGCATCGACCGGATCGCCGCCGACAGGATCGTGAATCTCTGTCCCTCGACGATCGAAACGATTGTTCTCTCCGATCAAGCGCATCCCGAGCGACTCCATTGCAAGGATCCCTGGGTCTTCGATCTGCCCAACGGCGATCTCGTGCTCGGGTATTGCACGCATCCCTTCACCTGGTCGAGCAGTTGCACCACGCTGGTTCTCCGGAAAAAAGGCGCGTCGGCCTACGAATCGATCACCACCGAACTGCTCACCCGCGGCCCGGTCTGGGACATCGCCGCGGCCCGCATCACGGAGCGGCTCGCCGTTCCGAAGCTCGGCGTCTTCGCCGATGGTCCGGATCTGTCCCTCTATTTCTATGACAGTTGCGAAAGCCTCCGCCAACTCGACGAGAATCCCAAAGCGGTCTCGCGTCCGCGCGGTTGGTCCTGCGAGGAGATCGGCGGCATTGCCGTCGGTGTCGACACGGACCTGACAAAAATTCAACGCCTCAGCGTCGAGGCCCCGCTCTTCGTGTCTCCCCACGGCACCGGCTGCTCGCGCTACGTCGCCACTTTCGCGGACAAGAGCGGTATTTACGCTGTCTGGCAACAGAGCCAGGACGACCTCTCCCAGCCCCTCGTCGGACATTTCCTGCCGATGGACCGGGTGGAACAGATCCTCTCGTGAACCATGCAACCCCGCGTCGCGATCTTCGGTGGCTCCTTCGATCCCGTGCATCGCGGACACCTCGCGATGGCGGATCGGGCGAGGGAAGTCGCGGGGCTCGATGAGCTGATCTTCGTGCCGGCGGCGGTATCACCTTTCAAAACCGGCACGGTCGCAACGCCTGCGCAACGACTCCGCATGCTCGAACTCGCGCTGGCCGAGTCGGACCTGACCGGCGCATCGATTTCCGATTGCGAACTGGTCCGTCCGGCACCGAGCTATTCTTGGCAGACGGTGCGGCACTTCGAATCGCTCCGTCCCGGCGTAGAATGGTCCTGGATCCTTGGAACGGACCAGTGGGAGGCGATCGAGCGCTGGGCCGAGCCGGAGATTCTGCGCACGTCGTTGCACTTTCTCGTCTTTTCCCGGCACGGGGACATTGTCCACGATCGGTCCGGCTGGCGGGCGACGCCGGTGGCTTTCGCCCATCCGGCCACGTCCACGGCGATCCGGGCCGATTTCGCCGGACACCGTGATTGGTTGCCCCCGGCGGTGGCGGATTTTTGTGAAGCGGAGCGGATTTACCGCTGAGCCAGGGCTGGATTTCCCTTTGATCGCGGGTGGAAGTTCGCGACAATCCCGGTGATCATGTCCAAACCCTTCATCCACGACGATTTCATGCTGCAATCGACTGCGGCACGGGAACTCTACCACCACTTTGCGAAAGACGAGCCCATCCTCGATTTCCACAACCACCTGCCACCGAACGAGATCGCGGCCGACCGGACCTTCGCCAACCTCTACGAAATCTGGTTGGCCGGCGACCACTACAAATGGCGCGGGATGCGGGCCAACGGCATCGCCGAGGATCGGATCACCGGATCGGCGAGTCCACGGGACAAGTTCGACGCCTGGGCCGAGACGGTGCCGCACTGCCTGCGCAATGCGCTCTACCACTGGACCCATCTCGAGCTGGCCCGCTACTTCGATTTCCACGAACTCTTCTCGCCAAAAAACGCCAACGCTGTGTGGGAGCGCGGTCTTGAGGTCCTCGCAAAACCCTCACATTCCTGCCGCGGACTGCTCGTGCAGAGCAAGGTCCGCGCACTGTGCACCACCGACGATCCGACCGACACGCTGGAGCATCACCAGTCCATCGCCGCCGATGCCGGTTTCGATGTACGGGTCTACCCGACCTACCGTCCCGATCGCGCCCTCTGGGTGCACGAAGCGGAGAGTTTCAACGCCTACGCCGACAAACTCGCCGAGGTCAGCGGGCTGGACACCGCGACCCTCGCGGGCTTTCAGGATGCCTTGAGGGCGCGCCACGATTTCTTCCACTCGCTCGGAGGCCGCCTCTCCGACCACGGGCTGCATCACGTCTTCGATGCCGACTGCAGCGAGGCGCAGGCCAATGCGATTTTCGACAAGGTCCGGCGCGGCCAGTCCGCCGACGCCTCCGAGGCTGAGGCCTTCGGCGCTTACTTGATGCTCTTTTTTGGCGAACTCAATGCCGCCCGTGGCTGGACGATGCAGCTCCACATCGGGGCGGAACGGAACAACAGCCAGCGTCTCTTCGAACGCCTCGGGCGCGACGTCGGCTGCGACTCGATGGCCGATGTGAACCACGCCTTCGCGGTGCGGCGCTTCCTCAACACCCTCGACCAGCGCGGCCACCTGCCCAAGGTGATGCTCTACAATCTCAATCCGAAAGACAACTACGCCCTCGCCACCATGCTGGGCAATTTCCTCGAGTCCAAGCCCGGCGACCCGCCCTGCCGCCTTCAACTCGGCACCGCCTGGTGGTTCATGGACACGAAGGAAGGCATGGAATGGCAGATCAACGCCTTCTCGAACACGAGCCTGCTCTCGCGCTTCAACGGCATGCTGACCGACTCGCGCAGCTTCCTCTCTTTCACCCGCCACGAGTACTTCCGCCGCATCCTCTGCAACCTGATCGGCACCGACATCGAAAACGGAGAAATCCCGCGGGACATGGAGCTCGTCGGCGACATGGTCCGCCGGATCTGCTTCCAGAACGCGGCCGGCTTCTTCGGTCTCGAGCTTCCCTGAAATGGGCACGGCCCGTTACGATACCGTCATCCTCGGCGGCGGCGTTGCCGCGCTGTGGACGGCCCGGGTGCTGCAAAGCTCCGGACAGGCGGTTCTCGTCCTGACAAACGCACCTCTCGGTTCCGGCCAGTCGCTTGCGGCGCAGGGCGTCATCCACGGTGGGCTCAAGTATGCGGTCGGCGGAAAGTTAACCGAGGCCTCGGAGGCGCTTGCGAAAATGCCGGAGCGCTGGCTCGCCGCGTTGCGGGGAGGAGGTCCGGTCGATCTCTCGGGAGCCGAACTGCTCAGCGACCATCAGATTCTCTGGACCCGGGAAAACGTCGTCAGCCAAGTCGTCGGCTTCTTCGGAAGCAAGGCGGTTCGGGGACGCTCGGCGACCTTGAAACGATCCGAATTTCCCGCAGCCTTCGCCCCGGAGCGCTACCGCGGGAGTCTTTTCCGCATTGATGAACCCGTCGTCGATCCCGTCTCGGTGATCCGTGAACTGGGCCGCGGGCTGGTCGTCCATCAGGTCGAATGGGGAACGAACGCCCGGGTCGAGTCGCGAGATTCGACGATTTCCGCAATCCACATTTCCGATCGAAGCGGTGCGAATGTCAGCATCGAGGCGGGTCAGTTCGTGCTCGCCGCCGGGTCGGGCAACGGCGCACTGCTGCAACAACTCGGGATCGATTCACCGCGCATGCAGTTGCGTCCGCTCCATCAAGTCATCGTGCGAAAGGCGGGTCTGCCGCCGCTCTACGGCGTCTGCGTCGGCACGGGACCAAAACCTCCGCTCGTTGTCACCACCCATCGCGATTCCGCGGGTCGAACCGTCTGGTATGCCGGAGGTGAAATCGCCGAACAGGCGGGCGTCGCTCGCAGCGAAACGGAGCAAATCGAGGCGGCGCGGGCTTTGTTCGCCGAGCTGCTGCCCTGGATCGATCTTGCAGAGGCCGAATGGTTCACCTGGCGCGGCGATCGCGCCGAACCGCTCACCGGTACGGGTGATCGTCCCCCCGGCGCCTATTGCCAACGCATCGGCAATGTCATTGTCACTTGGCCCACCAAACTTGCTCTTGCTCCGGATCTTGCCGATCAAGTCCTGCGGGGTTCCACATCTTGGCGCGATGCGGAAGGTGGCGAACTCAATCTTCCCCGCCCCGACCTCGGCACGGCACCCTGGGACCTTCCTTGAATCATGAAACTGCGCCCGCTTCACGGAACTTCCAGCCTGGTCTCGCCGCTAGGACTCGGCACGGTGAAATTCGGCCGCAACCAAAGCGTGAAATATCCAACCGCCTTCGATCTGCCCGGCGATGACGCGATCCTTTCCCTGCTCGACATCGCCCGCGAGGAAGGCATCAATCTGATCGACACGGCACCGGCCTACGGCAGCAGCGAGGAACGGCTCGGAAAAGTGCTCGGATCACGCCGTGATGAATGGGTGATCGTTTCGAAAGCCGGCGAGGAGTTCCACGGCGACCATTCGACCTACGACTTCTCCCGCGAAGCGATCAGCGCGAGCATCGACCGAACCCTGTCACGTCTCCGAACCGACAGGGTTGAGTGCCTGCTGCTCCACTCCGACGGCAAGGACCTGGATGTGCTCGATCATTCCAGCGCGCTCGAAGCGCTCGCTGCAGCAAAAGAGGCGGGAAAAATCCTCGCGGCGGGCATTTCGACCAAAACCGTCGCCGGCGGACTCCGCGCCATCGAACTGGGCTTGGATGCGGTGATGATCACCTACAATCCCTGGTATCTCGAAGAGGAAGCAGTTCTCGACGCGGCCGTCGGAAAACCGGTCTCCATTTTTCTGAAAAAGGCCCTCGGCAGCGGTTGGTTCGGCGGCGGCGAGGCCCCGGAGAATCCGGTGGAGACCGCCCTTCGCTTCGTCTTTTCCCACCCGGTGACAACGGCGGCGATCATCGGCACGATCAACCCCGGACACCTCCGCGCGAACGCCACCGCCCTCCGAGCGGCGCTTGGGGAAATTTGAGCGAAAAACGCATTGGTCGCCTCCTCGAAACTGGGGCAGGTTCCCACAGCACCATACCCGTCCCGATGCCACTCATGTTCGACAGCCACATGCACACGCCGCTCTGCAAGCACGCCGAGGGGCATCCCATCCTCTACATGGAGCACGGCGTGGCGCAGGGATTGGCCGGGATCATCATGACCTGCCACAGCCCGATGCCGAACGGTTTCTCAGCCCGGGTGCGGATGGCGCCCGAGCAGTTCAACGAATACATCGCGCTGGTAAATGAAGCGGCCGACGCGGCGCCGGAGGGTTTTGAGGTTTTGTTAGGGATGGAGAGCGACTTTTTCCCGGGGATGGAGCCCTGGCTGCGCGAGTTGCACGAGAAAGCCGACTTCCATTACATCCTCGGCTCGGTGCACTGGCACATCGGCGAGTACATGGACCGTTTCTGGCGCGGCGACCTCATGGCCTTCCAGCGGCAGTACTTCGAGCACCTCGCCGAATCGGCGGAGACGGGCCTCTTCGACAGCCTCGCCCATCCCGACTTGGTGAAAAACGCCAACCCCTCGGAGTGGGATTTCGCGAAGATCCGACCCTCGATCGAGCGTGCCCTTGATCGCATCGCCGCGACCGGTGTGGCGATGGAGATCAACACCTCGGGCCTGAACAAGTCCTATCCGGAGATGAATCCGGGGCCGGAAATGCTGGCGATGATGAGCGAGCGCGGCATCCCGGTGGTGATCGGATCGGATTCGCACACGCCGACGCGGGTGGGCGAGAGTTTCGGCGATGCGCTCGACCAGCTCGCCGCAGCCGGCTACCGGCAAGTCAGCCTTTTCCGGGAACGTCGCCGGCGTGATCTGCCGATCGACGATGTCCGCTCCACCCTGCGGGATCCGGAGCTAAGCCGGGTGCTTTGACCCCGCTCAAAGCGAGTTCTCGATATCGCCGATCTCGCGCGCGATGTTCGTCATGCGGTGCACTTCGCGGCGGTAGCCTTCTTCATCGTTCTGAAGGTAAAACTCATCCCGCCTGACCCGGCACTCCTCGAGCTGGATTCGGAGCTGCTCGATGCGCTTCAGTGAAGCGGAGACTCCGGTCATGGTAGGCTGCTGGGGCTGGGACCGCGGCTCGGGCTGGGCTTGGACTTCCTGCGGTGGGGCAGGAGCCACGGCAGGAGCAGGTGTCGCTTTCTCGATTGGAATCGCGGGGTCGGGCGCCGCGGGAATCTCGCTGACTTTCGAAGCGAGGGAGACGCGCTCCATATCAGGTTCGGCCGGACCGCGTTGGGATTCGACGGATGAGGGCTCCGCGGCGGGAGTCTCCGAAAGGCGCGACGCTTCGGCGTAAAGCTTTTGCACGGGCGGTTCGAGCACGGGTGCCGCGACGTAGGTGATGCGGATCACGGAAAACACCAGAAGCGCGGCGGCGGCCCCGATTGCAACCTTCCGCACCCGCGAATCGTGGAGCAGTTGCGCGATGAAACCAGGCTCCATCTCATCGGAGGCCGCACCGCGGTAGCGCACGCCTTCTTCAGGAGATTCCCCGAGGACCAGTTCAAAGATGGACTCGCATTCGCAGACCACCAGATTCTCCGAGTAGAGCCAGTTGTAGAAATTGAGCAACCCCAGTGCGGTGAATCCCGCCGGCCGCACCCGGTATTCCTCCCGGGCCGCCTGTTCGTAAGTGGTGCGACCGTCAAAGCGAAGCAGAAGCTCGTACTGCCAACGCTTCAGCGAATAGCGCTGGCCCGTCTTGACCCGCTCGGCGATGACGGCTTCGCCATAGGGGAAAAAACGAAGCTCCTCGCGGAGTCGGAATCTCAGAGGAAAGATCTCCGCAAGGTTTCCTGGCAATCGGCTGTTCAAGATGTGCTGATTGTTAATATTACAAAAATTCTAGCAGATTCTGGCAATTCGTCCACCAGTTTTCCGAGAAGAATCCCCCGCAGGAGGTCAGGAAAGATGGGCCGGAAGCGCGGGCCGGGCGATTTCCGCGAGGAGCGATTTGACCAACTCGCGCCGGAGACCAGGCATTCCGGAAAGAATCCGTGCGATTTTCCCTGAAATCAGGGGCGCCGCGTAGCTGCTCCCGGTCTCGATTTTGGTCCCTCCGCCGAGCCAGGGGACTTCCACGCGTTCTCCTCGCGCGAGGAACGAAACCATGCGGTCCGGAGCGTGAAAAAACTCATCGCTTCCGCAATCGATTCCTCGCACACTGATGACGCTGGGGAAGTAGGCGGGCCACTCGCGGATCGCCGGATCCAGATTGCTGCAAGCGGCCACGATTTGAACCCCGGCGAGGTAAGCGCGATCGACCCATTCTTTGTACTCGGTGAGATAACGAGGCAGACCACGGCATCCGAAGCTGCAGTTGACGACGTCATAGCCACGGGTGATGGCTTGGTTCACGCATTCGGCGATGACGAAACTGCGCGCGTGATTGCTGCTGTCGAGGGCACGGAAACAGCCGATGGTCGCGGCAGGTGCCTCTCGGCGCAACAGGGCGGCCACCGCGGTTCCGTGTCCATAAACGTCTCCTCCCGCTCTCTCCGAGATGTGCAGGTTGACTCCATCGCAGGTGACGGTGACCTCGTCGGCGAGGGAAAGCCCGGCAAGGGCGGGATGGGAAAGGTCGATCCCGGAGTCAATGATGGCGACCTTAATGCCCGACCCATCGCATTGGCGCAGGGCGAGGCGTGCTTCGGCCGGATCCGGCCAGGTGCTGGATGCCTCAGCTCCCATCACCAAGACCGAGGAGGGCGGAGAGCAGCGTGCCGTTGATGAGGCGCTCCACCAGATTGACAGCCCGGGCCAGCGTCTCCACGTCGGCGGAACTGAAGCCGACCCTGGAGCGGGGTGCCTCCGCCAATTGCACGCAGGACACCACGCCACGCAACGCGAATCCAAAATGAAAGGGCACCGCGATCATCGCAGTGGTGTGTTTGGAGATTTTGCGATCCAGGGTGTCATCGTGCCCGGACTTGGCGTGGATCTCGTTTTCGCAATAAGGCTGCTGCTGCGCATAGACCATCGAGATGATCCCCTGCCCCATCGGCTGGCGGAATCCGACGAGCTTGTCGGCCTCGTGACCGGAATTGAAACAGGCGACCAGTTCAGAGCTACCATGATCGACCAACCAAATCGTCCCCTCGCAGCCGCCGGCCTGAATGATCGCTTCGCGCAAGAGGGCGAGGGCCGGTGCGTCGATCAGGGACACCAACTGCGGCGGGGGGATTTTCTGGATCCACGACTCCAGCTGACGTTCCACCTCAGCCGCTGAGTCACCCAGCGACGAAAGGCGGAGGAGCTGGGTACCGGCGACCGCCATTCGTGGTTTCAGGGACGGGCCTCAAGCGTCTTCACGAGGGTGTGGAGAGCCGTTTCGTTTTCGAGGATGCTGGGTAGCAGCGCCTGCCGCTCGGCTGGGCCGAGTTTGCCCGAGGCGAAGAGCTGGATCTTTTCAACCTGATCTTCGGTCAGCGGAGCAGCCGAGTGCCCGGAGACTTCAGGGCCGAGGCTTTCGAGGAACTGGGCGAGGAGGGCGATTTCGTTGTTCATGAGAATGGGAAGGTGCAGGATGGGTGCGTTTCTTTCTCTCTCGACGAACTGGATTCCGGGATTATGCGCCTGCTTTGACATTTCCCAAGCTTTTCAGGAAATTTTCCGAAGATTCCTCGCTCCTTTTCTAAGATTTCCCGAGGATCCGGGAGACTTGAGTCAAAAGCGTTGACCGAATTTCGCAGATCCGATAAAATTTTGTCCGTCAGGAGCCGGGAGGTTCCCGACCGCGTCATTGTTTTTGTTTTGAGGGGTTGAGGCGGCGTTGCCTTCTGAAAAGGGGGCAGCGCCGCCTTTGTTTGATCCGCCGAGCTCTTGATTTGAACCATCAACGCCTGCCCTGGTCGGAACAACCTGTCACAAATCCATTCAGCACAACCGCGGGGGAAAACGGGAAAAGAAAACGGCCCGGCACTTGAACTTTCGTTCCAGGCACCGGGCCGCCCCGTTCCGCACAAAAGAAATTCTAAAAAACCTTCAGGAGCGAGTATTCCCACTGCCGGGAGATTTTGTCCGATAAACCCCTGAGGGCCATCAACTGAAAAAGCCTAACACTTCACCCATCGCGCGGCAAACACTTTTTGAGAGATTTGTCAATTTTGAGACACAATTTTTCGCATTTTTCGTCTGTTACAGCGCAAAAACGTCCCCCACCCTACGGTTCCGGCCCTTTTGACAAAAAAACCCTCGACAGAAGGAAAGATCGGCTGGATATAAAGACTTGTTTATCATTCGTGAGAATCAATTTCTTGAATTTGCGAAATCTTCAGCCTAGTTGACCCGATGCGCCTGAAATCTCTGGAGATCCATGGCTTCAAGTCCTTCGCCGACAAGACGAGGCTGGAGTTCCACGAAGGTGTCACGGGGATCGTAGGTCCGAATGGATGCGGCAAGTCGAACATCGTCGACGCGATGCGGTGGGTGCTGGGCGAGACCTCGGCCAAGGCCCTCAGAGGCGGAGAGATGTCCGACGTCATTTTCAACGGCACGGACAAGCGCTCTCCGCTCGGGATGGCAGAGGTCACCCTGACGCTCTCCGGCTGTTCCGGCATCCTCGAGACCGAATACGACGAAGTGTCGCTGGGTCGCCGGGTGTTCCGCGACGGCAAGAGTGAATATCTGATCAACAAGCAGCCCTGCCGACTCAAGGACATCAGCGACCTGCTGATGGGCACGGGAATCGGGCGGACGAGTTACTCCATCATGGAGCAGGGCAAGATCGACATGCTGCTCAGCTCGAAGCCGGAGGACCGCCGGGCCGTGTTCGAGGAGGCTGCGGGAATCACGAAATACAAGAGCCAGAAAAAGGAGGCCCTCCGCAAGCTCGACTACACCGAGGTCAACCTCGTCCGCATCCGCGACGTGATCGCGGAAAACGAGCGCCAAATCCGCTCGCTCTCGCGCCAAGCCTCAAAAGCGAAGCGATACCAATCTCTTTTCGATGACGTCCGCACCCTCGAGCTCCACCTCGGCCACAAGAAGTGGCGCGAGATCCGCGCCGAGAAATCGGAACTGAGCACCTCGATCCGCAATCTCCAGGCTCAACAAGACCTGCTCGAGGAAGCGATCGAAAAACGCCAGGCCGAGATGGCCGCAGCCCGCGTCGAGTATCAGGAAATCGAGCGCCGTCTCAGCGAATTGCAGACACTGCTGGCAAGGCTGGAAAACGAGATCTCCTCGGCGACGAATCGGATCGAGTTCAACGGTGAAAGAACCCACGAGCTCTCCGTGCTGATCCGGAAGAACGAGGAGGACATCGTTCAGACCAACGAAAAGCTGCGCCGTCAGCAGGAGGATCTCGAAAAAACCAATCGCCAGCTCGAATCTGTCGCCGCGCGCATCGCGGAAGAGGAGCAACAAGTCGCAGCGCTCGAGACGGAGACCCGCGAGGCGCGCAGCCGCCGCGAGGAACTCAACCGCCGGCTTCGCGAAATCGAAGAGGAGCGCAGCACCCTGCGCAGCGCCATCGCCAGCCTCGAGGCCAACCTCGCCACCAACGAACGTCAGTCCGCATCCGACGAGGAGCGCGCCGCGCAATTGCAGGAGGAGGTCAACCGCCTCCGCGGCGACGAGGACCGCCGCCGCACCGACGCCGCCGAGTTGAAGGACCGCATCGCGGAGCACCAGACCACCATCGAGAGCTACGAGGAACAACTCGCAGAGCTTGACCAGAAGTACCACCGCGCCCGCCGCACCGCCGCGGATCTGCAGGAAGACCTTTCCGCCCTGCACAAGCTGCGCGCCGAAAAACATTCGCGCCTCGACGTGCTCGTGCAACTCCTCGCGGATGGCGAGGGTTTCGAAAAGGGCACCCAGGCTGTGTTGCGCGGACTCGACGATCCCGCCGAGTTTTCCCCGAAGGTCCGCTCCCCGCTGGCCAGCCGCATCGTGGTCGAGCCCCGCTTCACGGATGCGATCGAGGCGGCTCTGGGGCGCCGTCTGCAGGCGGTAATCGTTTCCGACATCGCCTCCGCCGAGCGGATCCTCGTCAGCTTGCGCGAAGGCAAGCTGGGCAAAGCCACCATCCTCGCCGAGTCGGATTTGCAAAAAGATCCGCCTCCGCACCAAGGCAAGGCTCCGCTTGGATCCATCGCCTGGGCCGCGGATCGAGTCCAGTGCGACGATCTGGTGAAACCTCTCGTCGCCCGACTCCTCGCCGGAGTCCTACTGGTCGAGGATCTACCGACGGCTCTGCGATTGCGCGAGTCGGGATGCGCCGTGGCCATGGCCACACTCGACGGGGAATTCCTCACCCCCGATGGCATCTTCCACGGTGGCCGGTCCGGCGACGAATCGACCTCGGTGCTGCGAATGCAATCGGAAATCCGCGAGCTGCGCCAGGTGACCGAAGCGCTCGACGAGGAAGTGGAACAGCGCCAGCGTCGCCGCGACGAGCTCAACCACAGCCTCGATGAGTTTGAAGGGGGGCTGCAGACCGCCCGTGAACGGCTCCAGCAAAAGCGCATCGCCTCTTCCTCCTTCGAGGGCAAGCTCGCCGTCGTCGAGCGCGATCTTTCCCAGCTCGAGAACCGGATCGAGAGCCTCGATTGGGAAAAACGCGAAGTCGAGCAACGTGCCGCCGGACTCCGCGCCGAACTCGAGGTGAAACGCGCCGAGCGCGAAACCACGCTCGCCGGCGTTTGCACGCTCGACGAGGAGAGCCTGCGCCTCTCCGAGGAACTCGCCGAAGCGCGACTTCGGGAGGACGCCCTCACCGAGGAAGTCACCAGCGCGAGGACCCGGCTAGCGGTGGAGAACGGAACCCGCGAGAAATTCGAGGAACAACGCGAACCCATGCTGGCGCGGATCGACGAGCTCAACGAATTGCTCCAGCGCCGCGAGGCCGAGATCCTCGACTATCGTCAGCGCATCGACAGCGCCGCGACTGAAACCGCGACCTTGCAGGAGAAGATCCAGTCTTGGGAGACCGAGACCGCCGCCGCCACGGGCGAACGCGATCTCATCCGCGTCGAGCGCGACGGATATTCCGCCCGCATCGAGGAGGGCGAATCCGAACTGACCCACAAGCGCCGCGAGGTCCAGACCGTTTCCGCCCAGCGTGGTCGCGAGGAGGTGAAAGTCTCCAAGATCGACATCAATCTGGAGAACCTCGAGCGCACCTGCCGCGACCGCTACCGCACCGAGTTGGAGTTTTTCGAACCGGACAGCCACGCCTTGCTGCTCGCGATCGAGCAGCGCCGCAAAAACGGTGCCGCTCGTCTGCCCCGCTACGGCGAGTCCGACCCCGGTGACGATGGAGCCGAGCCCGAAGCCGAAGCCGCGGAATTCGCCGAAGAAGCCGCACTCGCGGACGAGACCGACACTTTTGATGAGGTCGCCTCCGTTGATGACCCAGCCGAGCCCGATTGGGACTTCGTCGAGGAGGTCGTGACCCAGCTCCGGACGAAGCTCGATTCAATGGGCCCGGTCAACATTGATGCCATCGAGGAGTTCGACGAACTTGAGGAACACTACCGTTTCAACACCCAACAGCTCTCCGACCTCGAGAATTCGAAGGAGGAACTTCTCCGCATGATCGCCCGGATCAACCGCGACACCCGCCGGATGTTCTCGGAGACCTTCGAGCAGATCCGCAAGAACTTCCGCGACATGTTTCGCGAGCTCTTTGGCGACAAGGGCAAGGCGGACCTCGTGCTGCTCGACGACAACGACCCGCTCGAGTGCGGCATCGACATCATCGCGAAGCCTCCCGGCAAGAAGCTCCAGTCGATCAGCTTGCTTTCCGGCGGTGAGCGCTCCATGACCGCGGTGGCCCTGCTCTTCGGGATTTACATGGTGAAACCCTCGCCCTTCTGCGTGCTGGACGAGCTCGACGCGCCCCTCGACGAGGCGAACATCGCCCGCTTCCTGCGTGTGCTTGACCGCTTCATCGGCAGCAGTCAGTTCGTCATCGTGACCCACAGCAAACGCACCATGTCCCGGGCCGATGTGATGTACGGCGTTTCCATGGAGGAGTTCGGCGTATCCAAGACCGTCGGAGTTACCTTCTCCAAAGCCGGGGAAGCGAAAGGCGGCAAGCAGGCCATGATCGGAGGCTGATGCTCTGATCACGTGCCGCGCCCCATCAAAAACCATTTGTGATGACGGGCGTTTCCGCCATCGTTGCGCGCTTCATGAATCCTGCGCTTTCCATGATCGTTCCGACGATCGTCCTTCTCGGGATGTTTTCCCGGGCGCAGGGACTCGAGTCCGCTCCGGTGGAACGTCCCGGCGTGAAGCCTCTGCGTCTGCTGACCGATCGTAGTGCGATTGTGCCCGGCGAGACCTTCACCGTGGCATTGGAATTGGAGCCCTTGCCCGAACACCACACCTATTGGAAAGGCCCGGGCATCGTCGGAGTCGCGACGAGGATCGACTGGACGATGCCCGCCGGGTTCACCGCCGGGCCCATCCTATGGCCGCCGCCGCAAATCGTGCTGATGGCCGGGATCCGGGCGAACGGTTACCGCGGGCCTACCCTGCTCCTCACCGAGATCACGGCACCGAAGATGATCTCCGAACGGACGGTGACGCTCAAGGCACGCGCCTCGTGGATGGCTTGCGCCGTCTCGTGCAATCCCGGCAACGCGGATTTGGAGTTGAGCATTCCCGTTGCCGAACCCGGGTCGATGCCGGCCATCGACGAGGAACGCGAGCGTCAATTCCGTGAAGTCCGGGAAAACATGCCCAAACCTGCGCCCGCGGGATGGATCTTCCAGCCACGCCTTGTCACGAGGGAGCGGATTGAACTCGATTTGATAATCCCCGGTCTGACCGCCCCGGTGGCACAAAGCCTGCACTTCTTTTGCCACGACATGCAGGTGGATTCGGACGAAGATCAAAAGGTCGAGGTAATCGACGCAGCCGCAGGATTTTATCGTCTGCTCCTTTCCCGTCCCGATTTCGCCCCGCGGAATCCTGCCACCCTTTCCGGAGTCCTGCGTGTCGAGCCAAGCTGGCCCGGTCTTGAATCCCAACATATCGAAATTGCCGCGGTTTGGCCCGGCGGCACTTTCAACCCATGAAAAAATCATCCGCTCTTCGCGAAGGCGAACGTTGTCATTCGAAATGGTGCGAGGTCCGCCAGTCCGGCATCCACGGTCGCGGCCTCTTTGCCAAGCGACTCATCCCCAAGGGCACCGAGATCATCGAATACATCGGTGAAAAGGTCGGCAAGGAAGAGTCCGACCGCCGTGCCTGGGCCCGCGTCGAGTTGGCGAAAAAGACCGGCGACGCCGCTGTTTACATTTTCACCCTGAACGATGAGTTCGACATCGACGGTGACGTTCCCGAGAACTCGGCCCGGCTCATCAACCACAGTTGTTCGCCGAATTGCGATTCCTACATCGAGGACGACCACATCTGGATCACCGCGGCGCGCGACATCAAGAAGGACGAGGAACTCTACTACAACTATGGCTTCGACCTCGATTGCTGGGAGGACCATCCCTGCCGCTGCGGCAGCAAGAACTGCGTCGGCTACATCGCCGGGAAGCAGTATTGGCCCGAGTTGAGAAAGAAGATCGCGAAGAAGAAGGCCAAGTTGAAAGCCGCCCAGGCAGCAAGGGCCGCCAAAGCCGCTCTCAAAAAAGCCGCGGCAAAGAAGGCTCTCGGCAAAAAGAAGCCGGCAAAGAAAACAGCCAAGCGGAGCTGAGTCCCCGGCCCCTTGGCCTGGTCATGGCAGGCGCAGGCTCTGGCCGACGCGGATGCTGTCTCCGGAGAGCCCGTTGATCCGCTTCAGATCATCTACCGAGGTCTGGTAACGGCTCGCCAGACCAAAAAGCGTGTCTCCCGATGAGACCTTGTGATAACGGGCCGCGGCCGGCACCGTGACCCCGGACTCCGTGGATGGGTTCCCGGCCTCAGCCAGAACCACTGCGCCGGTCGGACCGACGCTTTCGCCGGGTGCCACCGCCGGAATCGCTCCCGAGCGGGCCGCCGCGGCCTCCGCGTAGGTCGGATAACTGGTCGGCGCTGAGGAAGTCTCCGTGGCTTCGGGCGCGACATTCGTCGCGAGGCTTTCCGCCGTTTTCGAAGCCGATCCGTCCCGCCCGCGGGCATTCGCCTTCACCCAATCCTTCCGGTAGGCCCCGGACTCGTCGAAGGGATAATCCTTCCGCTCCATGCCGTGGCCGGCGGGTGTTTTCAGCTTCGCCGGGTCATAACTGACGTCCCGATAGGACCCGCCGCCGGTCATCTTGCATTGGGTGAAGACGAGCGGGCAAAGAACGGCGCTCAAGAGGAAGGGAAGAACACGCGATGCCATGGGGAAATGTGGATGAATCCGAACCCCTCACGTTTCCAACAGCGGGAACCTTGGAGGGAATTACGAAAAATTACTGAATTTCCCGGAAAAATAAAGCGATCTTAACTATTCCCGCTGTTCAACGCTCGATTCGGGGGTCGCAGCTCGGGGATCTTTCAGCAAGGTGCCAGCTTGCTGACCGGCCTCCGATTTCGGATCGATCGCCTCCGCCTCGCGGAGCGTTTCGATCGACTTCTCGGCCTGCCCGGCGCGGCGTTCGAATCCCGCTCGGTTGATCAGCGCTGCTTGGAGCGGCTCACCGGCGAGACCGTTGGAAGAGGTGAATTCGTCGGTCAGCGCGATCATTTCCGGCCACTTTTGCTCCTGCGCCAGGGTTTGGATCTTCCGGGAATAGTCCGCCTCGGAAAGGAGCAACCGGTAGTCGGCGCGCAGCTTCAGTTCATCCTCCGGATCAGCCGCCAGCACTGCTTCCATCTCCTTCGCATAGAAGCGGGCGATCAAGGGACCCGGCAGATCGGGAATCACCTTCCACAGCTTCTCCGCACGCTTCCGTCCCGTCTCTTCCGCCGCCCCTGATGACTCGGCCAGCGCCTGCGACCTGAATTTCCCTATCTCGAGGATCTGGGCCGCGTACTCTTTCGGCTTAACGGGCTGATAGCCGTTCATTCCGTAGGGACGGCCCTCTGAATCACTCAGCACGACCGTCGGGAAGCCCTTGATCCGATAGGCCTCGCGCAGAAGCGCCTTTTGCGCCGCCTCTTCGCGGGGCAGTCCGCCATCCTTCGGATACTCGAGCTTCACCAGGGCGAACTTGCCCGAGACCGCATCGATGAATTCAGGCTCGCTGAGGATCTCGTTGTAGAATTTCTCGCAGATCTCGATCCAGTCCGTGCCCGTGAAGACAATCAGGATGTCCTTTTGGGTCGCCCGCGCCTCGGCGAGGGCATCGGCATACTCGCGATGCCAGATGCCGATGGCGTGCGCGGTTCCTGACCAACAAAAAAGAATCGCCGCGAGGAGCAAACGGCGCGAGCCGGGGGAAAATCGCTTCATGAAAGAGGGGGGGCGCGTCCCCGCAAGTCGATTTGACCGCAGTGACCGTATAATCTAGCCTCCCGCGTCCCTGAGATCAATGAAGCGATTCCTTTGCCCCATCCTGCTCGTGCTCATCGCCCTACCCGCCCGGAGTCAGGAGGACCAGATCCTCGAACTCGGCCGGCTCACCTACCAGTCATGCGTCGCCTGCCACGGTCCCGACGGAAAGGGCGTGCAAGCCGGTGCCTTGCGCATGGCTCCCTCGCTGCACGAATCGGCCTACGTGAAAAGCAACCAACCCGCCCTGCTCACCGCCATCGTCCTCAAAGGCATCCACAAGGAAAACAACGACTACGTCCAGGCGATGCTCGCCCTCGAGGCCGTGCTGAAGGACGACCAGATCGCCGCGCTGATCAGCTACGTGACGAAGGAGTTCGGCGGAGAACGACGCAACGTCAAACCCGCCCAGGTCGCCGCCTGGCGCAAGGATTACGCAAAAAGGACCAGCCCATGGAAGCGCGGCGAGCTCGCCGAGATGCTCACCGACGCGACCGCACCACCCTTCCTTCAAAAGCTCGGCTACAAGCTCTATCACGGTGAGTGGAAGAAGCTGCCCGACTTCTCCTCACTCACTCCGGTTTCGACCGGCATGATTGACGACGGTCACATCACCCTCGCCCCGGCGAAGGATCACAAACACGGATTCGGCATGGTCTTCGACGCCGAATTCAAGATCGAGCAAAGCGGGGATTACGTCTTCTCGCTGACCTCCGACGACGGATCGGCACTGATCATCGATGGCGAAACCGTGGTCGGGAACGACGGCATCCACCCCGCCAAGACCGCGAACATGAAGGAATCGCTCGAGGCCGGACTCCACACCATGCAGGTCCAATACTTCGAAGGCGGCGGCCAGCGTACCCTCGCCCTTTCGGTCAAGGGACCCGGCAAATTCGGCACCCGCTGGCTCTCCGTCGAGCGCGACGAGGCCCGCAAGGCCGCCCAGAGCTTCGATCCCATCCCGCTCACCGCCACGAATCCCGGCGAGGCGGTGATGCACCGCGCCTTCCTCCCCGATGCGAAACCCCGCGCCATCGGAGTCGGTTATCCGGGAGCCGTCAACCTCGTCTGGGACGCCGATCTTTTGAACCTCGCCTACGTCTATCGCGGCGGATTCATGGACGCGGCCTCTCACTGGAACGGCCGCGGCTCGGGCAGCACGCCCCTCGGACAGGACCGTGTGAAGACCGCCCAGGGGCTCCCTTTCCAGATCCTCGAAAGCCTCGACGAACCCTGGCAGCCCTTCTCCGAAACGAAGGTCAAATACGAGCGCGACAATGCCAGTCCCCAGGCCGAGATCACGATCAACGTGCGCCATCCCGATTACCAGTTCCGCGGTTACCGGCTCGACGCGAAACGTTTCCCCACCTTCCGCTACGACTACCGCAAGCTCAGCGTCACCGACACCTACTCGCCCGACGAAGTCGATGGCGTCACCTCGCTGGTCCGCACCCTCGCCATCACCGGTGATCCTGACGAACACACCTACCTGCGCGTCGCCGATACCGGTTCGCTGAAAAACGAAAACGGCTGGTTCGACGTCGGCCAGGGCCTAAAGGTCAAGGTCGAGGGCGGCGATACGACCACTCGCAAGGCCGGAGATCACGAGGAGTTGCTCGTGCCCGTGGCCGCCACCACCACCCTCACCTTGACCTATCGCTGGAACGCACCCCTCCAGGCCGCACCGCAACCCTGACCCGACCCTCTTTGATCACCGACCCTACCCTCTTTGGTCCCATGAGACATTTGATCGCCCTCGTTTTGCTTTTGGTCACGGCCGCCAGCGCCGCCGACGCCCCGAAGGAATCGGACTATTACCGCATCACGCCCATCCCCTCGCCCGCGGGCACCGTCATCGAAGGCGGTGCCATCGACCTGCTGCCCGACGGCCGCCTCGCGGTGTGCACCCGGCGCGGCCAGGTTTGGCTGATCGAAAACGCCGCCGCACACCCTGACAAAAGTGCCAAATGGACGCTCTTTGCCGAGGGTCTCCACGAACCGCTCGGGATCGCCTGGCGCGATGGCTGGCTCTACGTGGTGCAGCGCCCCGAGGTCACCCGCCTCCGCGACGAGGACGGCGACGACCGCGCCGACATCTTCGAAACCGTCAGCGATAGCTGGGGCATCAACGGCAACTATCACGAATACACCTTCGGCTCGACCTTCGACAAGGAGGGCAATCTCTGGTGCACACTCTGCCTGACCGGCTCCTTCACCGCCGAGTCGCTCTATCGCGGCTGGGTTCTGCGGATCTCCGCGGATGGCAAGGTGATCCCCACCGCCAGCGGGGTGCGATCCCCCGGCGGGGTCGGGTTCAATGGTGCGGGCGATGCCTTCTACACCGACAACCAGGGTGCGTGGAACGGGTCGAGCTCGCTGAAGTGGATCAAGCCCGGCTCGTTCCAAGGCAACCCGAACGGCAACATCTTCTATGAGTTCACCAACAACGCGATCGGTGAACGTCCCCTCGATCCGCCCTACACCGAAGAGGGCAGCCGCATGGTGATCCAACGCAAAAAGATCCCGGAACTGGTGCCACCCGCCGTAGTGCTGCCACATCAAAAGGTGGGCAACTCGCCCACCGGCATCGTCGCCGACCTGAGCGGCGGCAAGTTCGGTCCTTTTGCCGGTCAGATGTTCGTGGGCGAGCAGACCCATTCGAAGGTGCACCGCGTCTTCCTCGAAAAGGTGAACGGGATCTACCAGGGCGCGATGTTCCCCTTCCTCGAGGGTTTCAGATCCGGCAACATCGCCATGAGTTTGACCAGCGATGGCCAGCTCTACACCAGCGGTTCGGATCGCGGCTGGGGCGCCCGCGGCGGCATGCCCTTCAATTTCGAGCGGGTCGATTGGACCGGTCAGGTGCCCTTCGAGATCCTCGAGATGCGGGCGCTGCGGGATGGCTTTGAACTGGTCTTCACCGAGCCGGTCGATAAGGCCACCGCCGTTGACGGATCCTTCAAGATGGAGGCTTACACCTACATCTACCAGAAAGCCTACGGCAGCCCCGAGGTCGATCAGGTGTATCCCGAGGTCAAGGTCGCCTCGATCTCTGAAGACGGCCGCAGCCTGAAGCTACGTGTCACCCCGGTGACGAAAGGCCACGTCCACGAGTTGCATTGCGAAGGGATCAAAACTGTCAACGGACGTCCCCTGCTCCATCCGGCAGCTTATTACACGCTGAACGAGATCCCTGAGTGAGCTTCAGTTCAGACCCGTCCTTTCGCCGGATTCCGGCGCGGCATCAGGGCCCGGCGGAGGCGTGAAGACCAGCGGGAGCCGCCAGTCCGCCTTCGCCGCAGTGTCGATCAGCAACTGGCAGAGCGAATGGGCGATCGGCTCGTTCACCACGATCTCGATGCCATCCCCTTTCTCGGGATGCATGCAGAGCAGCGGTTGGCCATTCGGCGCAGGCCGGATCCCCACGCTGAAAAGCAGGATGGGCGCATCCCCCAGAGGCAAATAATCGCTGGGCTGGTATTCGGTCTTGAAGTCGGATTGGGAAACAACCTGCTGGTGTTTGATCTCCTGCTTGGTCGCCTCGACCAGCGGATCGACAAGCGCGGGAGCAGCCTCGGCCGGAGGCCGCGGAGCAAAGAGCTGGGTCAGGGCATGCCAGAGCAACGCGGTGTAGCGGCGCGTCATCAGGAAGCGGAACTCCTGGCGCTCCTTCGTGTTGATGCGCATCAACAACCGGTCCTCCACCGCGAGGTAAGTCAGGTTGATCTGGTGCATCTGGCTCATCGCCGGAAAGGTCGCGAACTTGCCGGTGGCGTCAAGTCGGCTCATAGATCTTGAACAATCCCGAGTGGTCGAGATCGCCATGGCCGAGCTCGTGCACGAAACGCTCCCACTGCCGCCGCGATTGGTCGAGGGTGCCCGACCTGAGGCCCACCCTCTCGGCCAGTTCGCAGATCAGGCGCACATCCTTCAGCTGCAGCTCGCTGCGACCGCCGGGGGCGAAGTCGCGCCGCACCATGCGATCGCCGTGCAGATCAAGGATGCGGCTCTCGGCGAAGCCTCCCCGCAGGGCCTCGCGGACCCGGGCGGAGTCCACCCCGGCGAGTTCGGCGAGCCGCAAGGCCTGGGCCACCGCGTCGATGGTCTGGGCGACGATGAGCTGGTTCGCCAGTTTCGCGACCTGTCCCGAACCCGTGCCGCCGACATGGGTGATTTTCTCACCGACGACCTGCAGGACCGGCAGAGCCCGGGCGAAGGACCCGGCACTGCCGCCAGCCATGATCGTGAGCTTGCCATTCCGCGCCCCGACCTCGCCACCGGAAACCGGGGCATCGAGCCAAGCGATCCCTTTTTCCTCCAGTTCGGCGGCGAGCGCGAGGGTCTCATCGTAGCCGGTCGTGCCGAAATCAATCACGAGGGCTCCCGCGGAAAGATGGGGAGCTGCCTCCTCCACCAGAGCGCGCACCACCGGAGCGTGAGTCAGGTTCAGGGCGAGGATGCCGGTGCCTACGGCCTCAGCGAGCGCGGCAGGTGAATTGGCTACCGCGATCCCTCGCGCCGCAGCCTCGTCGCGCCGGCCGGCCGAGCGATTCCAAACGATCAGGTCCGCGCCTGCTGCCTGGAGGTGCCCGGCCATGGGCCAGCCCATGTTTCCCAGACCCATGAATCCGATCTTGTCCCCCGTCGGCGAATCGCTCATGTTGGCAGACTAACCCTTTTCAAATCAGGAACAAGAAACGCATGAAAGTGCTCATCACCGGCGGCGGCGGATTTCTCGGCAGCCAACTCGCGAAACGTCTCGTCGAACTCGGCACCCTCCAGGGTCCCTCGGGAGAAAGGGAGGAGATCGGCTCGATCGAGCTTTTCGACGCGGGCTTCGCGCCCCACGTTCTGTCCTGGGCCGCGGAACAAAGCGGCATCCCGGTGACCTGCACCACCGCGGACATGGGAGATCGCAATGCGGTTGAAGCCGCTGTCGATGTCGCCGGCCTCTCCGTCTTTCACCTCGCCTCCATGGTCAGCGGAGAATGCGAGCGCCGCTTCGACGATGCGATGCGGGCGAATCTCGACGGGGGACGCTACCTGCTGGAGGCGATGCGGGACAAGGGTGGAAATCCCCGGATCGTTTTTGCCAGCAGCGTGGCGGCCTTCGGAGGTGCGGTGATGCCCGACCGCGTCGATGACTCCGTCAAGTGCACCCCGCAGACCACCTACGGCATGACCAAGGTGATCTGCGAGTTGCTCATCAACGACTACTCGCGCAAGGGCTTCCTCGATGGTCGCACCGCCCGGCTGCCCACCATCATCATCCGCCCGGGCAAACCGAACGCGGCCGCCTCGAGCTGGGCGAGCGGGATGTTCCGCGAGCCGCTCAATGGCGAGACTTGTTATCTGCCGGTGCACCGCGACCAATGCCATCCCGTGCTCGGCTATCGCGATGTGATCGAGTCTTTCATCGCCCTGCACGACGCTGATCCGGCGATGATCGCTGATGATCGCGCCTTCACCCTCCCGAGCCACCGTGTCACCGTCGCCGAAGCCCTGACCGTGATGGAACAGGTCGCCGAAGAGTTCAAGATCCGTCCCGGGATGGTGCTCGACCAGCCTGACCCGGTCATCCAAGCCATCGTCGACACCTGGCCCACCGCCACGGACGGTCGCCGCGCCCTCGCTCTCGGGGTACCCCAGCCGCGTTCCCTGCCTGATATTGTGCGGGATTTTCTGAGGGATTTTGTCGTGGCGTGAAGTTCAGTAAAAATCACCGAAAACCGGGGGAATCTCGCGCATGATGGTGCGCAAGCTGTGCCCCTGAGCGCGAAACTCGGCATCTAGCGATTCGTTGTCCGTTTCGGACGATTCCAAGAGCCTATCCACCAGCGGACGATATCGGTCGATGAACCGCCCCGAATAGGGGTGCCGGGGGTCGGTCCAATGGGTGATCAGGCGGGCCCTCGTCCGTTCGCGCTTCCAGAGGAGACGACCATACTGTAGTCGCGCCCAATCATCGGGGACGAAATAGGGATCGAATTCGCGCCCCCCTTCGTGTGCCTGCTCCAGCATCGTTTTCATAAGGAGATCAAGCCCAATGCTTGGGCATACTCGAGATGGGAACGATCGCGAGGTTCGTTGCGCTTCATTTTCGGGACCAACCGATCAGCTACGGATGGAACATCCACGGTGAGATTTCCGTATCTGCCTTTCGCGCACCGTTGCCGCCACCCTTCCGGGAGATCCCGGAGCGCCAACTCCGGCATTAGATTCACGTGCCATCCGTGCTCTTTCTCAAATTCGCTCCCGATCATTGCATCATATGCCAACTCGGCGATTGCTTCGCTGTTGGTAACGGGATCGACGTCCAGGCTATTTTCAGGAAGTGGATCGTCGCTACCGGAAATGGAAGCGTGCCATAGAATTCCAGCCGATCCGATCAGAATCATTTCGGCAGGCTCCGGAAGTCGCTCTCCCCAGTCACGAAGCCAAGCGGCCACTTGGCTGGGTCGGGACAAATTTCTTAGCGGCATTTCAAAACCTTGCGTCTGTGCCTTCATCCCGCAAGGAACACAAACCGCGATGAGATGGCGAGGGATTGTCGAGAGGATCGCTGCGATCTTCACGCTCCTATCGCTTCCAATTCGTCGAACCAAACCGTCTCCCGCCGACGGATCGACTCCTGCGCGGCGAGGCAGATCGCCACGGCGCGGCGCGCGGAGAGACCGTCGTTCATTGGCACCCGGTCGTGTCGGATGCATTCGACGAAATCCTCGAGTTGCGGCCGGATCCCACGGTCGATGCGCCCGGAGCTGTCGGTGAAATTCGCGGCGTCGCCGTCATCAGTGATCTGCATCACGGAGCGCTCCCGTGTATCGAAGCGATGATGGACCAGCTCGAGTGCCTGGTTGCGGGTGTCGATGCGGCCCTTGTCCCCACAGACACCGATCTCGCAATCGCCCCCCTGCGGCGCGAACAGGCAAAGCTCGAGGCTGGCGCGACGGCCGTCCTCGTATTCAACGAGAATCTGGGCGTTGTCGAGGATCTCGCGGTCCTTGAGCACGTTGGTGCCACCGTGGGCGCTGACGCGAAGCGGCTCGGCGTCGATCATCCAGTTGAAGAGGTCGAAGTGGTGCACGTTTTTCTCAAGGATGGCGCCACCCGTGACGGCCTCGCTCGAGCGCCAACCCGCGCGCATCGGACCGCGGAACTCACGACACCACATCAGTTGGAGATCGCCGACCGCGCCTTCGAGGATCATCGCATGCATCCGCTGGTAGAGACGCTGGAAACGCATCTCGTGACCGACCTGAAGGACCCTCCCCACCCCGGCGGCTGCGGTGATGATGTCGTCGCATTGCGGCAAGGTCAGGCCGAGCGGCTTTTCGCAGAAGACATGCTTCCCGGCGGCGAGAGCTGCGGTGGCGGCGGCGTGGTGTTGGTCGTTGGTCAGGGCGATGATGATGGCGTCGAGATCGGGGAGGGCGACGACCTCCCGCCAATCGCGGAAAAGGCGCAGCGATTCACCGCCGATCGCACGCGCCGCGATCAGGCTCTCGTCGCTGCGGCTGCTCACCGCGGTCACGGCGACGCCGTCCATGGCGACAAGATTACGAAGATGAGCCTCGCGCCCGAACCAACCGGCCCCAAGGAGTCCGATGCGGATCATGCACTGACCGGGGTTTCGGCGGCAGGGACCGGCGCCGGTTTTTCCTTGCTCCGGATCACGGGGCGACGCCGGAAGTAAAAGGCCAGAACAGCGACGAGCACGTAGATGACACATTCTCCCACCATCGCGACGAGGAGGGTCGTGAAGCGGTCGTTGAAGTCGAGTGTTTCATCGAGATAGGATGGCATCAGCCTCCCCAGCCCGAGCCCGGCTCCGAGCAGAGCCGCCAGAAAGGAGAGTTGGAGACCGGTCTTGCGCAGGCCGATCGAGACGAGCACTCCCAACAACATGCCCGCGCCGACATAGGCGGGAATCGCGGCGGTGACCGAGGGTTCGCCTCCCTCCGCGGACGATCCACTGAAGGAAAGATACCCGACGACGAGCAGGGCCAGGCCGATGATGGTGGCGAAGATCCGCATGAGCTTCAGGGTTTGGGTTGAGAGCTGGCCATGCGACCACCGTTTACGGAACGCTGGGCGGCGAGCGCCGCGGCAAGGGGCGAAGCGATTTCCTTTCCAAAGGCCTGCGCGCCGATCGGGCTGAAGCGGTCGCGCCCCACCCAGACTCCCCAGGTATGGGTGGCATCGAATCCAAAATGCCAGGCATCGGTGTAGGTGGCGGTGGTGCCGCTTTTTCCACGCGCCCCTTTTTCGTCCAGCGGGATGCTCGAGGCGATGGCGCGGGCGGTGGATTCTTTCATAGCGGGAGCGGGCCGATCATTGGCGGGCAAAGCGACCGGCTTGCCCAAAGGATCGATCATCCCGCGAATCAGGTGGGGAGGTGGAGCGGACCGTCCGTCGTTGGCAAAGGCGGTGTAGGCGTGGGTCAGTTCCGTCAGGGTCATCTCGCTGGCCCCGAGCAGGCTGGCAGGCACGTCGCGGATCTCGCTCTGAATCCCGGTCTTGCGGACCAGTTCGCGCAAGGAAGGCAAACCCACGAGCAATCCCAGGCGCGCCGCCGGCGAATTCTTCGATTTCTCGAGAGCTCGAGCCGCCGTGATGGCTCCTTCCCATCGATTCCCGGGATCTTCAGTGCTCCATTCACCAAGCACGCCACCCACGCTCCCGAGACCGATGTAGCGGTTGTCGAAAGGCGCATCGGACAGCCGCGTCTCGGGCGTGAACATTCCCGTCTCGTAGGCGGCCGCATAGAGGAAAGGCAGGAAGGCGGAGCCCGGCGGGCGTTTCGTGGCGAGGGTGCGATCGAACTCACTGCGCTGATAATCCTGGCTGCCGACGGAGACGATGACCTCGCCGGAATCGTTTTCGACGAGGACAAAAGCCGCCTCGAGCGCATCGCCGGAGACGCTCTTCGCATCGACGAGATTGGCGAGATGGCGGCCGATTTCCTTCGCCGCCTCCTGCTGCGCGGCGAGATCGACTGAGGTTTCAATGGTGAAACCTTCCAGGGACTTGGGCGCGCCGGACCAGGTCTCCGTGAGCTGGCGCAGTTCCCTCTCGACGCGGCCGACCAGGTAGGAAATCTGGCCTCGCATCCTCGCGTCGTCGGGACTGCTGGCGACCGGGGTGTCACTGGCGAGGAGGCGATCGAGTTCGGACTTCTCCAGCTTGCCGATCTCGTGCATGCGTCGCAGCGTCTGGTCGCGAAACTCGCGGGCCCTTTCGGCGCTGACGAGCGGAGAATACCGGCTCGGCGAGGGGATCACCCCGCAGATCAGGGCCGACTCATCGACCGTCAGCTCGCTTGCCTTCTTTCCGAAGTAGCCGCGGGCCGCGGCGCCGAGACCGTAGAAGCCGCTTCCGAAATAGATTCGATTGAGATAGTTCACGAGGATCTCGTCCTTCGAGTAGCGTTTCTCGATGCGAACCGCCGCGGCGATCTCGGAAAGTTTCCGGTCGATGTGTTTGCCCTCCAACTTGAAGACGTCGCGCGCGAGCTGCTGCGTCAGGGTGCTGCCACCCTCCCGGATGCCTTCGGCCCGGTAGTTGGCGATGGCCGCGCGGACCGATCCGGCCGGATCGAATCCGGGGTGCAGGAAAAAGCGCTGGTCTTCCGCAGCGATCAGGGCATCAACAAAATGCGACGGTATGTCCTCCCGCTTGATGAGGATGCGGTTCATCGAAAAGGCCCGTCCGATCGTGACGCCTTGCGAGTCCTTGATCAGCGCCCCGACTTCTTGTTGGTTCACGAGGTCGAGGTCAAGCGAAGCGCTCTTGTCGAAATAATGCCAGCCCACTCCAGCTCCGACCGCGACGGCGAGCAGCACTGCGTAGAGCGGAAGTAGGAAGACGGTCTGCAAAAGCACGATGATCAGATGGAGCCACCAGGCCCGACGACGCGGTGGATCGATCAAGGTCTCGTTGACGGGATCAGCCGAGGTCGCAACCGACTGGTTAACGGCTTCCACCTCCCCTTCGGGATCATTGACTGGTTCACGGTTCTCCATCAGCGAAAAGGATCGCGGCTCTGCGGATCGAGCGGCACTCCGGGAGGCACCCGCTGGGCCGTGCGACGACCACCGCCGAAGAGGGCGCGGAAAAAGCTTCCGGGGCCGCGACGGCGGAAACCATCTTCGATCAGGACTTCCGTCACCGGAGGGATGACCTCGGCCGCGACGATGCTTGAGACCTCGCGCGAGGGACCTTGCGGCAAGGTCACCGCGTAGAGGTCGGGCTCCTGATAAACCGTCTTCAGGAATCCGGCGGCGATGGGCGAAGCACTGCGTCCGCCGCTCAGGATCTCGCCCTCTTCGCCCTGGGTGACCGCGGCAAACGCGATCCGCGGTTGCTCGGCGTCCACCCATCCGGCGAACCAGGCGAGATAACGCATCCGGCCGCCGCTCGACCATTGCGAGGTGCCCGTTTTCCCGTAGACCACCGGATTGCTCATCGAGGCCCCCCTGGCGGTGCCAGACCCGTGATTCACCACCCCCCACATGCCGTCGCGGACGATGTCGATGTCTTCGGTGCGGAGGTTGAGGTAATTCAGAACGGCCGGATCGTTTTGTTTGCGGATCTTTCCGCTGTAGGGATCAAGCACCTCGCGCACCAGCCGAGGACGGGGCACGTACGCCCCATTGGCGAGACCGCTCATGGCGAGGGCAAGTTGCACCGGTGAAACGAGCACCTCGCCCTGTCCGATCGAGAAATTCGCGAGGCTGCGCGGATCGCCGTAGGTTTGCGGATCTGGAATGTTGCCTGCGGCGACCGAGGGCAGCGGCAGGTCGGGCGCCTGCCCCAATCCGAAACGGCGGCTCACGCCGGCGATGGGAGCGGCCCCCATCTCGAGACCCGCCTGATAAAACCAGGTGTTGCAGGAGCGAACGATCGCGTATCGCACATCCATCGGGCCGAGGGCAACGCTGCTGTGGTTTTTGAAATAACGTCCGTCAATGGTGAGACCGGCAGGACCGGAATAATGGGTCGACGTTCCGATGATCGTGCCGGCATCCATCCCGCCGAGGGCCACGATGGGCTTGAAAGTGGAACCCGGCGGATACGCTCCCGCCACCGCCCGATCGAAAAGCGGGGCGTCGGGATTTTCGGTCAAGGCGGCGTAGTTCGCCTTGGAGATGCCCCCGAGGAACAGGTTCGGATCAAAGGACGGATAGGAGACCAAGGCGAGGATGTCGCCGGTGTCCGCATCGATCGCCACGAAGGCTCCGGGTCGACCGGAGCGCTCCAACTGCTCGCGCGCGAGCTTTTGCATGCCAAGGTGGAGGGTCAGGACGTGGGCTTCGCCGGGGACCGCTTCGCGCACCGGCTCCTGGTGACGGATGGCGCCCTTTTCATCCACCACCTGCATGTATTCGGCGTCCTTGCCGCGGAAGACCTCGTCGAGGGCCTTCTCCATGCCGGCGCGCCCCTCGGTCGGAGGAAAAGTGAACTCCACCCTGCCGAGCGGCCCGTGCTGATCGGGCAAGGCCACCCCGGTGTATCCGATCAAATGCGCGGTCAGTTCGCCCTCGGGATAAAAGCGCTCATAGAGGAGTTCAAGACGGCAATCTGGAGGCAGTGCCAGATCCAGGCCGCAAAGCACCGCCGCGGGCAAGGCACCGGAGACTGCCAGGGGTTGCCAGGGACGGTTTTCGTAATGCTTCCGGATCTCCTCGTCCGAAATCCGCAACCAGGGGAAGCCCGGACTGAACTCGGTCTCCAGCCGTCGCACCCGCGCCACCGCTTCGTCACCGCTTTTCGCGGTCATCGACAGGCTGCAAACGAGGCGACGACCCACCCGGTTGACGGCGAGGGGAACTCCGTCCGATGAAAGGATCACGCTACGTGGTGCCGGCACGTGGAAGTTCCCCACCTTCCAATCCGCCATCGAACTCATCGGGGTCGGTCCCGATTCGATCCGAGCGATGGTGATCAATTCGGCCCGGGGATCCGGAGACGCGGGATCCGAGGTGGCTTGCCCGATGCTCGCCAAACCACAAAGCAAGGTGAGGGAGCGGACATACCGACCCCTCCTCCGAGGCCGGAAGCCTCGGGGGATACGCCGCGGGGACGGAGAGGACCAGCACATCGATATCAGGCAAAATTCCGGGCACTTCGGCAGCGCCCGGGACCCTGATCGTAAGGCCGCCCGATGCGGGTTTCAAGCGCAACCCTGCGACGCAGGACTGTCCTTGCACGGAATGGCCCCCTCCCCCATACTGCCGGCGTGATCCTCGACCTCGACAAGTTCATCACCAAGGAGCGCTCCTACTGGGACGAACTCGAGGGATTGGTCTCGCGGCAGGAGGCTCAATCAGACCGCCGGCCCTCGTTGGAGGAATCCCGACGCTTTTATTACCTTTACCAGCGGGTCTCTGCCGATCTGGTAAAACTGAAAACTTTCGCTGGTGAGGCCGAAACCGTGCGATCACTGGAGCGCCTCGTCGCCCGGGCCTACAGCCGTCTCCATGAGGATGGCGGCGAGCGGGTTCCCTTCCGCCCTTGGCAGTGGCTGACCCGCACGTTCCCCCTGACCTTCCGCCGACATTGGATCGCCTTCGCCCTTTCCTGCGGGACCTTCTGGCTGGGCGCCCTCTTCGGGATGGCCGCGCTTCATCTCGATTACCGATCGAAATCCGACTTCATTCCTCCCCAGTTTTCCCACCTCAGCGGCAAGCCGTCCGAGAGGGTGGCGAGGGAGGAGAAGCAGGACTTCGATTCCTTCGAGGGACGCCACGGATTCTCCGCATCGCTGATGACCCACAACACGAAAGTGACGATCACGACGATGGTGACCGGCTTTCTCTGGGGATTCGTCACGATCCTGCTTTTGTTCTACAACGGCACCCTCATCGGCGTGATCATGTGGGATTACATCACCGATGGGCAAGGCGTCTTTCTGACCGCTTGGCTGCTGCCTCACGGCTCGTTCGAGCTGCCCGCGATCTTCATCGGCGGACAGGCCGGGCTGGTGATCGCGCGGGCGATGTTCGGATGGGGCACCAACCTCCGGCTCCGCCAACGATTCGAAAGGATCCGGGGCGACCTGCTGACCCTGATCGCCGGAGCCGCCTTGCTGCTGATCTGGGCCGGGATCGTTGAATCCTTTCTTTCGCAGTACCACACCCCCGGCTTTTATCCCTGGAAAATCGGCCTCGGCGCGGTGCAACTGACGGCGCTGATCCTCTACCTGAGCCTGGGTGGCCGGAACTTTCGCAAACCCCCGGCCGCCCTCGAATGATGTTGGGGAAAACCACCAGCCTGCGCATCCGCACGCCCGAGGGAGTCGACTTCGAGATCCCGATCGCGAGTCCTTTCAGCCGTTGTCTGGCCTTGGCCATCGATCTCGCCATCGTGACCGCCATGACCCTGCTGGCCTCCCAGGTGTTGGGAATGTTTCAACTGATGGTCGCCGGCGTACCCGTGATCGGGCGCATCCTCGGCGACTTCGGCAGCGGTGCCTTGATCATCCTGCAGTTTGTGATCGGCGTGTTTTATGGCATGGCCACGGAGTGGCTTTGGTCGGGAAGGACCGTGGGCAAACGCATGCTCAAGCTGCGGGTGATCGACGAACGCGGTCTTTCACTCGGCTTCAAGCAGGTCGCATTGCGCAATCTTTTCCGCCTGCTCGATATGATGCCGTCCACCTTCTACCTGCTCGGTGGGCTGTCCTGTTTCCTCACCAATCGCTGTCAACGGATCGGTGATCTGGCCGCAGGCACCCTGGTGGTTCGCGAGACCGAATCGTCCCTGCCGAAGATCGACGAGTGGATCCGTCACGAGCCGAATTCCTTCTCCGCGGTTCCTCACCTCGAAGCGCGGCTGCGCCAGCAGACGACTCCCGAGGAGGCGCGCCTCTTGCTCGATGCGGTCGCCCGGCGGAATGAACTGGACCCGGCCGCGCGGCTCGAGCTTTTCGCCAAACTGGCGACCTTTTTCCGCGAACGGTCCGGGTTTCCGGAAGAGATCACGATGGGGCTTTCGGACGAACAGTACGTCAGGAATGTCGCCGCGAGTCTGGTGCACCGCGCGGCGGTGTGAGGTCCTTATCGGCTCAGGTCCTCCTGACGGAGCACCTTGAAGCCAGCTTTCGAGAGCATGGCATGACCGAAGTCATTGTCCTCAACTCCCAGCACGAGCGCCGAATGGCCATCGGGCTGGGTCAGGAGTGGATAGATGAAATGGATGTTCGTCTCCGCCTTCAGCAGGGTGCGGAGGCAGTCGGGCATCTGCTCGGGACCCTCGCGCAGGGCGACGACAAGCACCTCCATGGAGTTGAAGGGAATGCCGCGCTCGATGAAAATCGTCTCGAGGGTGAAAGGATCGCTCACGACGAGACGGACGACGGTGTTGTCGATCGAGTCCTGCACGGAAAGACCGAGCACGACGACATGGCCGGCGCGCAACAAATCGAGGATCGCGACAAAAGCTCCGGGGCGGTTGGGCAGGAACACCGCGAACTGCCGCACCGGCGAGCCCTCCACGGTGGTGACATGGGAATCGTCGGGTACGGGCATGGCGGGACGTCGGTTGCTGGAAGGAAATCACTCCACGGTGACGCTCTTGGCGAGATTCCGCGGCTTGTCGACATCACAACCGCGGGCGACCGCGAAGTGATAGCTGAGCAACTGGAGCGGCAGCACCGTGAGGATGGGACTGAGGCACTCGTGCACCTCAGGGATGTAAATCACATCGTCGGCGATCCGCTCGAGCTCGGTGTGGCCCTGGGTGGTCACCGCGATGACCGGTCCCTTGCGCGCCTTGACCTCCTCGACCGTGCTGACGTTCTTGTCGTAGACGGCGTCTTTCGGCATCACGATCACGCTCGGCACCTCCTCGCTGACGAGGGCGATGATGCCGTGCTTCAATTCGGCCGCCGCGTGGCCGCTCGCGAAGATGTAGGAGATCTCCTTCATTTTCAGGGCGCCTTCGAGAGCCGTCGGATAGTTGAACTGGCGTCCGAGGAACAACATGCCGGGAGCGTCGATGTACTTCAGAGCGATCTCACGGATGTAGTCGGACTGCTCGAGGATGCGTTCGACCTTTCCGGGCAGCTCGCGGATCTCGCGCAGCAGCCTCTGGCCGTAGTCGACGGAAAGGTGGCGCATCCGTCCGAGCAAGAGGGCGAGCAGGGCCAGCACGGTCACCTGCGAGGTGAAAGACTTCGTCGCGGCGACTCCGATCTCGGGACCGGAGTGGAGGTAACTGCCGCCATCGGACTCGCGGGCGATGGTCGAGCCGACCGAATTGACCACGCCGAGGACGCGATGGCCCTTGCGTTGCCCCTCGCGCAGGGCGGCGAGCGTGTCGATCGTCTCCCCGCTCTGGCTGATCACGAAGACCAGCGTGTTCTTGTCGAGCGGCGGATTGCGATAGCGGAACTCGCTGGCAATCTCGACCTCGGTCGGGATGCGGGCGAGGTGTTCGATCATGTATTCGCCGACCATGGCGGCGTGCGAGGCCGTGCCGCATCCGCAGAGCACGATGCGCTCGACGTCGCGCAGTTCCCGCGGCGTGAGGCCAAGCCCGCCGAGGATGGCCGAGGCCTGATCGTCGACAAGGCGACCACGGAAGGCGTTCTGGATCGAGACCGGCTGCTCGAAGATCTCCTTGAGCATGTAGTGCGGGAAGTCACCCTTCTCCGCCTGCTCAGGAGTGAAGTCGACCTGGCTCACCTCGTAGGGAGACTCGCGACCGTCGACGTTCTCGACCGTGAAATCCTCGCCGGTCAGGCAAACCAAATCGCGATCCTGGAGATAGATCGCCTGGGTGGTGTGCGAGACGATCGCCGCCACATCGGACGCGAGAAAGTTCTCCCCTTTTCCCAGACCCACCACCAGCGGACTGCCGAGACGCGCCCCGACGAGGAAATCGGGGCAGTCGGTATGGATCACGGCGATGCCGTAGGTGCCGGCCACTTGTTTGAGCGATTCGCGGACCGCAGCGAGGATTCGCTTGCGCGGGTCGGTCTCGGTGATCGTGTCGTAGCAGTGGCCGATCAGGTGGGCGAGCACTTCCGAATCCGTCTGGGAGAGGAATTGATGACCCAACTCTTCGAGGCGGCGCTTGATCGACTGGTAGTTCTCGATGACGCCGTTGTGGACGAGCGCCAGCTTGCCGCTGCGGTCGGAATGGGGGTGGGCGTTGGTGTCGGTCGGCTCGCCATGGGTCGCCCAGCGGGTGTGGCTGACTCCACAGCCGCCGACCACCGGACTTTGCCCGAGGAGCGTCCGGAGGTTCGAGAGACGACCGCTCCGCTTCCGCGTCGCGAGGGTCGCCGAATCATCAATCACCGCGAGTCCCGACGAATCGTAACCCCGATACTCCAGTCGGCGTAAACCCTCCAAAAGGATGGGAGCTGCACTCGCCTTGCCGACATACCCGACTATACCACACATAATTTCAACAATTCCTGAAGATCCCCGGAGGATACGGTTGTTCCGGAGGTGAAGCAAAAAATTTGTCGTGAAAAGGCTGCCTTTCGGGCACCATGTCCTAAACTCCCCTCCTACCCATGCCAGAGCTTGAAAAGACCGTCGATTCCACCCTCGCAATCATCATGGGAGGCGGCCAAGGCAGCCGTCTTCACCCCCTGACGCACAACAGGTCCAAGCCAGCCGTGCCGCTCGCGGCGAAGTGCCGGATCGTCGACATCCCGATCAGCAATTGCATCAATTCCGGCATCCGGAAGATGTATGTGCTGACCCAATACAACTCCGAATCCCTCAACCGGCACGTCACCAGCGCCTACCGGTTCGACCATTTCGGTGACAATTTCGTCCACATCCTCGCCGCCCAACAGACCCCGGGGGACGACAAATGGTATCAGGGCACGGCCGACGCGGTGCGGCAGAACCTCAGTTATTTCCTCGAGCGCCCCTACAAGTATTACCTGATCCTCAGCGGTGATCAGCTCTACCGGATGAATTTCCGTCTGATGCTGCGCCATCACATCGCCAACGAGGCCGACCTGACCATCGCGACGACTCCGGTCCCACGCCAGCCGGCCCGTTCCTTCGGCCTGATGCACACCGATGCAGAGAGCCGCATCACCCGCTTTGTCGAAAAGCCGGGCAGCGACGACCAGCTCCTCGATCAACTCGTGATGCCCGCCTCCCTCCTCGAGTCGGTCGGTCTGCCCGCCGACGAGGAGCGTTTCCAGGCTTCGATGGGAATTTACATCTTCAACCGCTCCATCCTCGAAGAGGCGCTGGCCAACGATTGCCAGGACTTCGGCAAACACATCATCCCCCAGATCATCAAGACGAAGAAGGTCTACAGCTACATCTTCAACGACTACTGGGAAGACATCGGCACGATCGGCTCCTACTATGAAGCGAACCTTGAGTGCACCAAGGTGGTTCCCCGCTTCAACTTCTTCGACGCCAAGAACCCGATCTACACCCGGGCCCGGCTGCTCCCCGCCAGCAAGATCAACAACGCCATCATCGAGGAGGCCCTGCTCTCCGATGGTTGCATCATCACCAGTGCGACGATCCGGCGCTCCATCATCGGGGTGCGCTCCGTGATCGAGTCGGGCTGCGAGATCACCGACACCATCATCAATGGTTCCGACCACTACGACCGCGTCGTCGTCGAGAACGGCAAGGAAAAGCTCCAGCGGATCCGCATTGGCGAAGGCTCGAAGATCCATCGCGCCATCATCGATAAAAACGTCACCATCGGCAAAAACGTCGTCATCCATCCCCGCGGCCGCACCCACGAGGAGAACGAGTGGTCTTTCATCCGCGACGGGATCGTCGTCGTGCCGAAGGGCATGGTCATTCCCGACGGCACCGTGGTCTGAACCGCGGCGGGCTCACTCCCCGATCACTCCGTCGCGAGCGACGGTGGTGATTTCGCCGGTCGAGAGATCCTTGATTACGACCGCGCTGGCCCGGATCTCGAGGACCTGGTAGTCCTTCGCCCCGACTTCGGGCTGGGTGGTACGGAACACATCACCGGTCTTGACGACATAACGGTAACGCGAGTCCGGCGCGGTCAGGATCGCATAGCTGTCGGACGTCATCCCGCTCGCATCCTTGACGAGGAGATGGGTCGATCCGCGGCTGGTGTCCTCCACGATGACCCGGCTCACGTCGACCATGCGGCCCTTGCCTTCTTTCGAATCGATGAAGCGCGAAGTGACTTCCTTGACGACGTAGGGAGTGCCTGGAACCGGGTTGCCTTTCTCCACCGACTGGCTGGGAGTGGTCTGGTCGAGACGACGCACCGAGGCAGTCGCTCCATTCACCTCTTCCACCACCAAAGGCAGGGATTCCTCGTGATAGGCGGCCAAGACCATGGACTTCACCGGAGCCTGTTGCGGACTGCGGGAGTGGATCGTTGATCCGTTCAAGGCCACGATGGGCTTCGACTTCGCCTCTTCCTTGATGGCCTGGGCCGAACGCGTCGCAGCCGGGGTCGGCTCGACCGGAGTCGCGCGCAGCGCGGGGGCCGGCGCAGCCGCCGGGGTGGTCGCGGTGCCCGCGATCGTGGTCGCCGGAGCCGGAGTCTTCTGCGCGGTACCCACCGCCAGAGTGCTCGCCGCGGGCACCGGCCCGGCGGGGGGCGTTCCACCCGCCGTTACAGCGACGGAAACCGCCGCTTTCGGAGCGGAGCCATCCTCGGTGGGCACTTCCAACGTTTCCTCGATTCCATTCTCCACGAGCGCCTGGCGTGCATCCTTCATTTCGCCGGCGATCGTCTCACCTTGGGGCGAACTGCCCCATTGGTCGGGCTGGTTGATCAATTCGCCGATCTCGGGATGTCCGGCGGTGACGGCCAGGTTCGCCGCGGTCTGGTTTTCGCGGTCGACCGCGTAAGGATTGGCCTGGTTTTGCAGCAAAACCCGCACGATCTCCGTGCGCCCCGCTTCCGAGGCGATCATGAGCGGGGTTTTGCTCTTCGGACTGCGCGAGTTGATGTTGGCGCCTTGGTCGAGAAGGGCATTCACCACTTCAGCGCTCTTGCCGAAGCTGGCGACAAGCAGCGCATCGTCGAGCTCCGAGGCGGAGGCGGTGGAGCCGAGCAGTTTCACTGTCTCGACCTGCCCATGATAGGCCGCCAGCGAAAGCGCGCCCCAACCCTCGGTGTCGCGCACGGAATCATCGGCCCCGCGGCTCAACAGCATGCGGACCACATCGGTGTGGCCCTTGCCCGCCGCGACAATCAGGGCGTCGCGGCCACGCGAATCGAGCAGGCGCGGATCGGCGCCCATGCCGAGCAGCTTTTCAACACCATCGAGGTTGCCCGCCTCGCCCGCCTTCATCAGCGCGGTTTGGCCCTTCGCATCAGTCGAGTCCACGGCCAGACCCGCGGCCTGAAACATCTCCAGTCCTTCGATGTCCCCGGCGGCGGCGGCGGCATGCAGATCAGCGGCGGTCAGTTGGTAGCCCTTCTTCTCGACGTTGCGCAGCGCTTCCTTCTGGGGATTGCCACAACTGACAAGCCCTGCCAAAGTGAGGCCTGTGACTGCGAAAAGGAAAAGGGAATGCCGGATTGCTTTCATCATGAGGAGGCAGATTGGGAGCTTCCTATCAATTTCAGGGCCGAAACCACTTGTGGCAATCATTTATTTTATGAAAATTAACTTTCGGCATGTCCGAAGGAACTGGCAAACGGGAGCTACGGGGTGAAAACGGACTTTCTCATCGTCGGTCAGGGTCTCGCCGGTTCCCTTTTGGCCTGGCATCTCATCGAGTCCGGCCAGCGCGTCCTCGTGGTGGACCGCGATGAAGAGGAGACCTCGTCGAAAGTCGCGGCCGGGCTCGTCACCCCGCTCGCGGGCGGACGTTTTCACCTGCCCCCGGGCCTGCCCGAGCGCCTCGACGACGCGCGCCGATTTTACTGGGATCTCGAGGAGCGGCACGGCATCGGACTTTTCCATCACCTCCGAATCTCCCGACTCTTCAAGGATGCCGGCGAGGCCGAGCTCTGGGCGAAAAAGACCGCGATGCCCGACCCCGATTTTGACCGTTTTCATGGTCCCTTGCGGAGCCAATCGGAGCAGATCAACGCCCCATTCGGCGGCTTTGAGATGCGCGAAAGCGGGTGGCTCGATCTCCCCGCCTTCCTCGACCTGACCCGACGCATGCTGCTGGAGCGGGCCTCCTACGCCATCGGACGCGTTGACAGCACCGAAGTCCTGCCATCCGCCGATGAGATCCGTTGGAAGAACGTCTCCGCATCCTACGTCGTTTTTTGCGAAGGCTGGCAAGCACGCACCAACCGCTTCTTCGACTGGATCCCGATGCGGCCGACCAGCGGGGCGATCCTCGATCTGGAAATCCCCGATCTCGCCGAGGAGGATCGCATCCTCAACCGAGGAGCCTGGCTGCTGCCGCTCGGCGGCGGACGGTTCCGCTGCGGCTCCACCTACTCCGGCCAGAGTTTGCCCGAGCGCGAGTTGGCCCGCGCCGAGATCCTCGGCAAGCTCGCCCGGATCACCGGCGTGCCGGTCCGCGTCACCGGTCAGCGCCAGGCGTTCCGACCCACGATCCGACGGAGCCAGGTCTTCATGGGCACGCATCCCACCCACGCGAGGGTCGCCTTCTTCAACGGGCTGGGATCGAAAGGCGTCGTCAACGGTCCTTGGCATGCCCGCGCTCTGGTGCGCCACCTGCTCCACGGCGAACCGCTTCCGCCCGAGTCCGATCTGAGCCGGCAAACCTTCTGAAACCATGGCTTTCCCGCGCGTCACCGCCTTCGTGCACGAACTCGCCGCCGCCGTCTTGAAGCCCGGCGACACCGCGATCGATGCGACCGTAGGTAAGGGACACGACACCCTCTTTCTGGCGCGACAGGTGGGCGAAACGGGCCGCGTTGAAGGTTTTGAAATCCAGGAAAGCGCGCTCGTCCTGGCCCGGCCCTTGTTGATGGATCACCCCCAGGTCCGTCTCCACCACTGCGGCCACGAGAAGATGGCTGAAAAGGTGGAGGCACCAGCCCAAGCCATCCTGTTCAATCTCGGATACCTACCCGCGGGCGACAAAAGCATCATCACCACGCCGGAGACGACCCAACAGGGTTTGGTCGCCGCCTTGACCCTCTTGAGTCCGGGCGGACTGCTCTCGGTCGTGGTGTATCCCGGACATCCCGGCGGGCGTGAGGAAGCCCTCGCGGTCGAGGGGTGGTTCGCCGCTCTGGACCCGGATCTCGGAGACTGCATCCACTACGGACGCTTCCCCTCGGGACCGGGACAAGCCGGCCCCTACCTGCTCGCCCTCATGCGGAAAAGCCGCTGAGGGCCCCCGCTTTTTTGCGCTCCGCCGTCTCGAAAGATTGACCGGATTCAAAGCCGCTCCTAAATTCCCGGCCGTATGCCAAGCTCCGCGCGACTCACCCTGCCGCTGACGTTCTCCGCACTCCTTTCTTTGGCCACCGGGGCCATTGCCGTTGATTTCCGGGAAGAGATCCGGCCGATCCTGAACAAGAAGTGCTTCAAGTGTCACACCGGCCCGAAGGCCAAAGGTGGCCTGCGCATGGATGCGGATGACGACTTCGCCAAACGCATCGGCGGCGACGATCCGGTCATCATCCCCGGCGATCCCGCCAAGAGTCTGCTCTCGATCAAAGCGGGCCTGCCGCGCACCGATGGCGAGGCGATGCCGCCGCCACCCGCCCGCGAACGCGGCGCCGAGGCGATGACCAGCGCCGAGCTCACCCTGGTACGCCAATGGATCACCGAAGGCGCCAAGTTCTCCGCCGACGCTCCGGCTCCCGCCCCGGCGGCGCCCACCACCTCGGCAGATGCCGGTGCGATGAAAGACGCGGTGCAGACCTGGACCAACAGCGCCGGCCTGAGCGTGCGCGCGGTGTTTGTTTCCCTCAACGGATCACACGTCAACTTGAAGAAGGAAGACGGCACCCAGTTCGAATACCTCCTCGAGAACCTCAGCCCGGAGAGCCAGGCCCTCGCGAAGAAACTCGGCGGTCAGTGACCGCGGTCAACTTCACGCCGTTTCCGGAAGGAACGTCGGCATCGCGATGCCTGTGACCGGCTGGATCGCGCCGCGGACCTGCCCGAAGTGCAGCTCGCAATTGCGCGCTCCGAGCGCGTAAACGGAAGCGATCAAATCCCGCTCCGACGCGGGCAACAGGAAAACGACCGTCTTCCCCCGGAAGCGCTCGAGCTGGGCCCGGATCAACATTTCCGCCGCGACCGGCTCCCGCATCACCCCCGGGCCGATCATGCGGCAGGCGGGATGGTCGCTGGACACGAGGAAGCCGCTGATCTCCCCGCTTTCATCCTCCGCCACCAGCGTTTTCCAGATCCCCGTGCTGTTCTCGATGAAATAGCAATAATCCCGCTCCCGCGAGATCCCGCTGACTTCGAACTCGAGCCGCCCCATCGCGAGCAGATCGGCAGGCTGCGCCTCGCGCACCCGCACCGTCGTCTCTTCCACTTCCGGCAGGCCTCCCTCCGGCACGCTCAGGATCAGATCCTGGTAAATGACGAAGGGGGTGAAACCATTCCGGTTGTAGAGCGAATAAGAGTCGAGATTGAGCGCACTCGACACCAGACGCAGCGGCAGGTCGCGCCGATCCGCTTCGCTGATGATCTCCGCGAGCAGCCGCCCCGCGATACCGTGGCCGAAGTAGTTCGGATGCACGTTCATGATGCCGAGTGACACATGCGTCTCGCGCGGATGGAAAAAGCAAGAGCCCGCGATCGTCCCGGTGCCGCTGCGCTCCACCACCAGGCCGCAATCGGGATCCAGATCGTCGTAGACCTCGCAAAACACGCGACAATCCTCCGGCCGCCCTCCGAAGACGCCACGCCCGAGGCGCTGCTGGTACCAGGAATTCGTGGAAAGGAAAATCAGCTCGGCGACCGCATCGAAATCCGCCGCCTGCATCGTGCGCAACTTGAACATGCCTCCGGTCTATCGGAAGCAGGCGCGGGATTCAATCCCCTTTTCACTTGCGGCGGACTTGCGTCCCTTTTCCATTGGGACCGCATCCTCCACCATCGCCCCATGATCCACGAACACTCCCGACGTGATTTTGTCAGGGTCGGCCTCGGCGCCGCCCTCGCCTCCTCCGCTCTCCAAGGCCAGGAGCCGGCCTCGACCATCGGGATCATCGGCGACACCGATGCGGGAGGGTATGGCCACGGACTGGACAGGGTATGGTCGGGCCTTGCCGAAACCAAAATCATCGCCGTCGCCGATCCCTCCGAAAAAGGTCGCGGCGAAGCCGTGAAGCGCCTCGGTCTCACTGCCGAACAATCTTTTGCCGATTACCGCGACATGCTCGCGAAGACCAAACCCCGGATCGTCGCGGTCTGCCCCCGCCACATCGGCCAGCATGCCGACATGATCCTCGCCGCGATCGAAGCCGGAGCCCGCGGGATCTACGTCGAAAAACCTTTCTGCCGCGACCTTGTCGAAGCCGACCGCATCGTCGAGGCCTGCCGGGACAGCGGCGCCAAGCTCGCGATCGCTCATCGCAATCGTTATCACCCGGTCTTGCCCGTGATTCAAAAACTCGTCGACGAGGGCGCGATCGGGCGCTGGCTCGAGATCCGCGCACGCGGCAAGGAAGATGCCCGCGGCGGTTCGCTCGACCTCTGGGTGCTGGGATCGCACCTGCTCAACCTGACCCATTACTTCACCGGCCGGGCTCTCGACTGCAGCGCCGTCGTCCTCAAGGACGGACGCGCCCTCGCCGCGAGCGACGTGACCGAAGGGGCCGAGGGGATCGGACCGCTCGGCGGCAACGAGGTGCACGCGCGATACAACACCGAGCGCGGCATCCCGGTCTTCTTCGACTCCGTCGCCAACGCCGGTACCCGCGAGGCCGGCTTCGGGCTGCAACTCATCGGCACCGAAGGCATCATCGACCTGCGCATCGATGTGGAACCGCTCGCGCATTATTGCCAGGGCAGCCCTTTCCGCCCTGCCGTCGCCGAGAGGAAATGGGTGCCTCTGACGAGCGGAGGCATCGGCCAACCCGAACCCAAGGCCGATGTCCGCGAAGGGGTGGGCGGTCACCAATATGCCGCCCGCGACCTGCTCGAAGCCATCGCCGCTGATCGCGAACCGCTCTGCTCCGCAGCGGACGGCCGCGCCATCATCGAGATGATCCTCGCCGTCTTCTCCTCGCATCGCCGCGACGGAGTTGCCGTCAGCCTGCCGCTCGCCGAACGGAAAAGCCCGCTCGCGGATTGGGGTTGAAAACAAAAAGCCCCGAGAAGAGACTCTCGGGGCTTTTGAAAGAGTTGCGGGAGTAGGATTTGAACCTACGGCCTTCAGGTTATGAGCCTGACGAGCTACCAGACTGCTCCATCCCGCGATTTGAAAATTGTTTGGTGCGACCGGGAGATCAAGTTCGTCGAGATCCGGGACGGCGCAACCGCTTTTTGGGAAAGTTCCCCACGCCGCGGATCACTGCAGCTTGGCGAGCTGTTCCGAGGTCCACTTGACCGCCTCGGCCGCGGAATCGTCGTCGGGATTCGAGGCCATGTAGGCCTGCCAGTCGCTCTTGGCCAGCTCAAGGTGGGCGCGCGCCTCGCCGGTGTCGCCACTCTTGATGCAGGCGAAGCCGGCCATGCCGCGGGTGCGGGCCAGGGTCCGATGATATTCGGCGACGGCCCCCTCGCTGCCGGCGAGTTTCTCAAGCAGGGCGATCGCCTCCTTCAGCGGGATACGCGACTCGTCGAACTTCCGCGAGTCACCCAGCAACTCGGCGAGGTGGGCGAGACGCTGGGCGTAGGAGAACCGAACATCGGGAGCGACCGCGGTGTTCGATTCGACGATGGGCCGGAGGATGGTGATGGCTTTTTTCTCCAGCTCGACGGCCGCGGCGATCTTGCCACCATCGCGCTGGCCGACGGCGAGCACGCCATAGATGTCCGCGAGGGTCTTCAAATAGATGCTTTCGAAAGGATGCGCCGCGACCACCCGGCCCAGCACCTCGGCGGCACCCTTGAGTTTTTCGGTGTCGTTGCCGAGCAGACCGACGCGGGCGAGGCTGTTGCCGAGGCCGAGTTGATACTCGTCGACGGAGGCGTCGAGCTCGACGGCCTTCCCGTAAAGGTCGCTGGCCTGCTGGTAGGCCTCGCGGGCGAGGTCCACCTTGCGTTGTGATTCGAGGACACGTCCCACGAGGGTGAAGGATCGCGCCAGGGCTCCGATGACGCGGTGATCGCCCGGATGGGATTTTTGGAGTTCGGTCAGGCGTACGCCGACCGACGAGGCGGCATCGAGCGCGGCATCGGCGCGATCCATGGCGAACTCACACTCGACGATATCGAGCGAGCTCTCATGAATGCGCAGCGCGGCCTCGTCGGCGACCTTCGGATCGAGGGCACGGGCCTCGCTCCAGAAGCGGGAAGACTCGGTGAAGTAATGGCGGGCGACCGAAAACTCGCCGGAGCGGATCGAGAGCTCGCCGAGAGCCCGCTTGGAAACGGCGATGTTGCGGACGAACTCGACTTTTCCGGCACCGTCCTCTTCGAGCAGGGCGGAATAGCGGCGCTCGGCTTCGCTGAAGGCCTTGAGAGCCTGCGGGAACTCTCCGAGTTCGCGATAGATCCGACCGAGGTAAAAATAGGCGTTGGCGGTGGAGACGATGAAATCAGGAGCATCGCCGTAGCTCTCGACGAGCCGTTCATAGTGGTCCCGTGCCTCCTGGATCACCCCGGCACGGGCGGCTCGGAACTCGGGCACGTCGGAGTTGCGGTTGTCGATCACGACCTGGAAGAAGCGGTCCCCGCTCTCCTGGTTCTCCCGCAGGAGCTGGCGTGCCAGCTTCGTCTGGCCCATCAGTTCGCCCTGCGAGTCGGCGACCTTGTTGAGTTCGGCGGTGAGGGTTTTCTTTTCTTCCTCCACCGACTTCATGCGGTTGTAGGTGGCAGCCTGTTGTTTGTAACTGGTCTGGCGCTCGCGCTCCAGGTCGACGGCGATCTTTTGTTTTTCGTGCCGGGCCTCGAGGTAATTGACGAAGGCAAAACCGGTCAGCACGAGTGAGACGGTCACCGCGGCCATCGTCGAAATCTGCCAGCGCAAAACCGGCCGGGATCTCAGCATCTCCAAAAAGCCCGGTCGTTCCGGCAAGACACGATCGGGGGTGGGCTCGAGCCCAAGGACGCTTTCGAAGACACTTTCGCCCTTGGCCGGGGTCGGCTTGGCGACTGACGCCGCCGCAGCAGCAGCCGGGCGGGGCTCGCTTGCCCGGACCTGCTCCTTTTTCGGCTCGGGCTGTTTCGCGGGAGCGGCGGCGACTGCCACCGGAGCCGTCGCGGTCTTGGTGGGAGCCGCTGCCTTCGTCGCCGCAGGCGCTGCCTCCATCTGGCGCAGCCGGTCATGGACCTCGACCATCGAGAGCGGACGATCCTCGGGACGGCGCTGCAAACACGCGGCGATCAGTTCCCGCAACGGAGCCGCAACTGCGGCGAGCGACGATTCCGGCCAATCCACGTCGAGCTCATAGGCAAGGTGATCGACAAAAAAGCGCGAGACCTCGGAGAGTTCGCCGAAGGTGACCGCGGCGGTGGCATCGAGCCAATCGGGATGCTCGCGATAATGGATCCTGAGCTGCTCAAGCCGGGGCAATCGCCCGGTGAGGAGCTCGAAAGCGACCACGCCGAACGAATAGACATCCCAACGCAGGCCATGAATCTCGGGCCGGTCGCCGGACTCGAGCTGCTCCGGGGCGACATAGAAAAGCAGGTCACCCGCTTCGAGGAATTGCACTCCCGTAAGAAAACCCTGCCCGAGATCCCCGAGGAAGACCGACTGCCCGCCCTTTTCATTCCCGGCCAGGTAAACGGCCGAGGGCCGCACCCCTCCGTGCACCTGACGGACGCGGTGCAGGGACGCCAGGGTCTCGGCCATTTCGCGGATCACCGCGCGGCATTGTTCGGGCGTCAACCATTCCCGTACCCGGTCGAGCGAGCTGACCTGCCACTTGCGCTCGTCCTTTCCCTTCCATGCGTAGAGGGGGGTGATGCAGGCGGACAGGCCCGCCGGGCTGGAGTTCACGAAATCATGCACCGGCACCACCCCGCGCTGGGAGATGCCAGCCTCCTTGAGAAAACGGAGGCTGGTGGACAAAAAGCGGTCGTGGGTGGCCTGGGCTTTGAAGACCTTCACCGCGACCGCTTTGCCGGCAGTGGTCTTGGCGGCGAAACACCAGCCAAAGGGATCCTCGCCGAGGATCGCCTCATAAGTCAGGCCGGGAAATTGGGGTAACCGCATGGTGCTTGGTTTGAAACGCTTCAGATCACGGTTTCTTGGGTCCGTCGGGAAAAAAACAGGGCGGGAATCAGAGCAATTCCCGGGCGATCGCCTGCCACTCCGAGTCGATCTCGTCGCGGCGGATCGGGGTTTTCCCAGCCCGATGATACCAATAGCCCGAATTCCCGAAATCCCCCTCGATGGCATGGAGGAGGCCATGGATGCGGGACCCCATGGACGAGGGGATGTCTTGGGCGATCTCGTGGGCACAATCCCAGTGACCAGCCTTGGTGTGCCAGAGCGCGCAAAGCTCCGGCGAAAGACCCGCCGGTGGCTCAGCCTGCGCATCGATGCTGGCGAGGAACGCTTCCAAAGTCATCCGTCGAAACTTTAGAATTCTTAACTGCTTTCGCAAGGAACACTTTTTCTCAGAAGCGCGAGTGTCGCGCCCGTTTCGCCGGATCGCCGGGCACCGGCACCGCGGCGATGAGACGTCGCGTGTAGTCGGACGACGGCGTGTCGATCACGTCCACGGTGCGACCCGCCTCGACGACCTTGCCGTGGCGCATCACCACGACGCGCTCGCAGATGCGCTTCACCACACTGAGGTCGTGGGAGATGAACAGGTAGGAGAGTCCGAACTTCTCCCTCAGTTCCATCAGCAGGTCGATCACCTGCGCCTGGATGGTGACGTCGAGGGCCGAGACGGCCTCGTCGCAGACGACGAATTTCGGTTTCATCGCGATGGCGCGCGCCACGCAGATCCGCTGGCGCTGGCCGCCGGAGAACTCGTGGGGATACCGGTTCATGTTGTCGCCGGGCAAGCCGACCTCTTCGAGCCAATGCGCCGCGACCTCGCGCTTGTCGCCCTCGAGCAGCCCGTGTTCGATCAGCCCCTCGGTCAGGATCTCCAGCACGGTGAGTCGCGGATTCAGCGAGGAAAAGGGATCCTGGAAGATCATCTGGAGATCGCGCCGGTAGGGCCGCATGGCGTGATAACCGAGCCCCCGCAGATTCACCCCGGCGTATTGGATCTCGCCTTCCTGAGAATTTTCCAGACCGAGGATGGAACGTCCCAGAGTCGTCTTGCCGCTGCCCGATTCGCCAACCAGACCGAGGCACTCGCCCGGATAGATTTCGAGCGACACCTCGTCGACCGCCCGGATCCAATCGACGGTGCGGGCGAAAACACCGCGCTTCACCGGAAACCAGGTTTTCAGATTCCGGATGTCGATGAGCGGTGTGACACCTTCCACCGAGGCAGGCAGCGTCACCCGGGGCGTATCCGTCAGCCGCGGCACCGCCGCGAGGAGCTCGCGCGTGTATTCCTCCTGCGGCGAGGCAAAGAGCGGCTCGACCGGACCGCTCTCGACGACACGTCCGCCTTTCATCACGAGAACGCGGTCGGCGAGTTCCCAGATCACGCCCATGTCGTGGGTGATGAAGAGGATCGAGGTGTCCTCGGCCTTCATCGCCAGGATCAGGTCGAAAATCTGCGCCTGGAGGGTCACGTCGAGCGCCGTGGTCGGCTCGTCCGCGATGATGAGGCGCGGATGCAGGATCAAAGCCATCGCGATCATGACGCGCTGCCGCATCCCGCCGGAAAATTGGAAAGGGTAAGCCTTGGCCCGCTCCGCCGGATCGGGAATGCCGACCTTGCCGAGCCACTCGATCGCCCGGGCCAGCGCCTCTTCCTTCGGCGTATCCGGTTCGTGGATGCGGACGAGCTCGGCGAGCTGATCACCCACCGTGTGCAGTGGCGAAAGCGCCGTCATCGGCTCCTGGAAGATCACGCTGATCTCCTTCCCGCGGATCTTCCTCAGCTCCTCGATCGGGATCTTCAGCAGATCCCTGCCGCCATAGATCACCTCGCCCTTTTCGACGATCCCGGGCGGGCTGGGCACCAGTCGGATCGTCGACATCGCCGAGACCGACTTGCCGCTGCCCGATTCGCCGACCAGACCAACGATCTCACCGGGGAGAATATCGAAAGAGACGTCGTCGACCGCACGCACCGTGCGCCCCTCCACCTGGAAGGTCACGGTCAGATTGCGAACGCTGAGCACGGGATCGGACATCGTTTATTCCAGCTTCGAGTCGGACCGCGGGTCGAAGGCGGCGCGGACGCCCTCCCCGATGAAGATGCCCAGCAGGCTGACGAGGAAAAGGGCCAGCGAGGGATAAAGCGTCAGCCACCAGGCGTAGGATTGCGACTGGCCTTGGTCGAGCAGATTGCCCCAGCTCGGCGTGCCCGGCGGCAGGCCGAATCCGAGGTAGTCGAGCGCCGTCAGCATGAAAATCGCCCCGACCAACGCGAAGGGGAAAAAGGTGATGATGGGCACCAGTGCGTTCGGAAAAATGTGGCTGAACATCACCCGCCACCGCCCGATCCCCATCACCTGCGCCGCCTCTACAAAGGGCATCTTCCGCAGGCGGAGAAACTCGGCGCGGATGTAATAGGAAATGCCGATCCAGTTGAAGATGCCGTAGACGAAACCGAGCAGCAGGAAACTCCGCCCGTAGATCGAGCTCAGCAGGATCATGATCAACAGGAAGGGCATCGACTCCCAGATCTCGGTGAGCCTCTGCCCGACCAGGTCAATCTTGCCCGCGAAGAACCCCTGCACCGCGCCGAGGAAGACCCCGATGGCATAGGTGAACAGCACGAGCAGGATCCCGAAGAGCAAGGCCGTCCGCGTCGCGTAGAGAATGCGCACCCCGACATCGCGCCCGCTGTTGTCGAGGCCGAAGGCATGGCCCTTGACCGGGCGGAAGGGGAACTCGACCGTCTCTCGCTTGAAGGAAACCGTCATCTTTCCAGTCCCGCTGGCGATGGCGAGCGGCTCCTGGGGCACCAACATGGCCTTTCGCGCCGTGGCGAAAATCTCCTCGCGTTGGGTATCGGTCAGGGTCGCCCAGATCGCGGGTTCGCCGTGCTCCCACACCAATTCCGGCGTCAGCACGCCCTTCTCCGTCGCCGCCGCGGAGGCGCGCCGCTCCATCGCCACCCGCACCAGCTTCGGCGCCGCCGATCCCGGACTGAAGAGGGTCAGGTCGAAGACAATACCCTCTTCATTCGCCGCCTTCACCGCGGGCGCGGCGGTGTTCGCGAAGCGCGTAGCGAGCGCGGAGCGGATCGAGTCGGGCACCGACACCGACGAGTCGAGGGCCCGGCCGCGCAGGGCGAGATCGTTGCTTTCTCCGTAGAAACCGGCGGCCCCGCGACTGCGTTGGATCGCGAGAGTAGCATCAATGTCGACCGAAGCGATCTGGTCGGCGGGGGCAAAGGTCAGGGTCAGGGTCGGATCGACCTCGATCTGGGAAGGGGCGAGCGATTCCTGCGGACCGTAGCGGACCGGCGGCCAGAGCATCCAGTTTTCCCCGTGGTCGGTGAAGAGCGGAGTCTTTTCCAGCTCCTTGTAACGCGGACGGGTGTTGACGGTGCCGCCGAACTCACTTTCAGGGTAGAATTTGAAGAAGGGGAAATAGAGCTTTCCGTTCGCCTTCACCAGCAGCGGTTTGTCGTTGGCGATGAAGTTGGCGAGCAGGCTGATCACGAGGATGGCCAGCAGCAGGATCAGCGACCACTTGGCGCGCTTGATCCTCCCGAAGCGCGCGAGGCGGCGTCGGGTGTTGGGATCGAGCAACTGGAGACGCGGGAGCGGCATCGGTTCAGGCCTGCTTGCCGAAGCTGATTCGGGGATCGACGAGCACGTAACAGAAATCGGAGAGCACCCGACCTAACAAACCAACCACTGCGGTCAGCGCGAGGGTGCCCATGAAAACCATGTAGTCGCGCCCGACGATGGCATCGAGGGTGAGCAGGCCGATGCCGTTGATCGCGAAAACCCGCTCGATCAACACCGATCCAGCGAACATGACCGAGAGCACCCCGCCGATCCCGGTGACGATGGGGATGACGGCGTTGCGCAGGGCATGACGCCACACGGCGCGTTTCATCGTGCCGCCTTTCGCAAGGACGGTGCGCACGTAGTCCTGCGCGATCTGGTCGAGCAGGGAGTTTTTCATCAGGATGGTCAGCACCGCGAAATCGCCGATCACGTAACAGAGCACCGGCAGGAACATGTGGTGGGCCTGGTCCTTGATCTTCGCCCAGGTCGAGAGTTGCTCCCAGTCCTCCGAGCGGAAGCCCCCGATCGGGAACCAGTCGAAAAAGGCGTCCGAAGTGCCGGCGAAGAGGGTTTTCAGGATCATCCCGAAGGCGAAAGCGGGAATCGCGTAGAGTACCAGCACGACCACCGAGGTCATCACGTCAAAGGTCGTACCGTTCCGCAGCGCCTTGGCGATGCCAAGCGGGATGCAGATGAGATAGGCGAGGATGAAGCCGGTCAAGCCGAAGGTGAGCGAGACCGGAAAACGCTCGCTGATGAGCTGCCACACCGTCTTGTTGTTGTACTTGTAGGAGTAGGCCTTCATCCCCATGAAGTCCTTGAAAAGCCAGGTGGTGTAGCGAACCATCAGGGGCTTGTCGAAACCGAACTCGCGCTCGATCGCGGCCCGCTGATCCTCGGTGATGCTGACGCTGCTGCCACCGCTGCCGGACTCCCCCCCACCCATCCCGCGCATCTGGGCAATGCGCTGCTCGACCGGTCCGCCCGGTACGAACTGGGTCAGCACGAAGACGAGAAAAGTGATCCCGAGGAAGGTCGGGATGATCAGCAGAAGGCGCCGGATGAAATAGCTGAGCCGCTCCATGTCAGGGCGAGGTCGCGTGGGACCGGAACATCACTGCAGCGGCAGGGTCCGCACCGGACCGGCCGTCGTCGGGGCGAAGACCTGGTCGAAACGCACCTCGCGCGGAGGCGCGGGCAGCTCGGCTCCGCCCTTCATCGCCGCCTTGAGGTCGTCTGCCTGAAGGCTGTCGTTCCACCAGTAATCCACCGAGGCCCACTCGTCGCTGTACTTGCCGAGGATGTGGTCGGGAACGCCGAACTTGTTCCAATAGAGCAAACGCACGTAGTCGATGTGCCAGAGCAGCACGTAGGGTGTCTCGTCGAAAACGAGCTGGTCGATCTTGCGGATCACTTCGTGGCGATCGGCTACCTCGAACATTTCCTTGGTGCTCGCGATGAGGGCGTCGACCTCGGCGTTCTTGAAACCGGTGATGTTGTTGCCGCCCTTCAAATCGGCCGAGCCGGAGTCCCACATGCCCTCGGGATCCTTGATGGTGCCGGCACCCCAGGCCGCCCAAGTGATGTCGAAGTTGTATTCATCCATGTCACGGGCCCAGGCCGCCCAGTCTTTCTGATCGATTTTCAGCTGGATGCCGACGTCCTTGAGGGCCTCTTCGTAGATCAGGAGGAACTTCGTGGTCGAGGGATCGCGGGTGAGAAAAGTCATCACGAAAGGCTTGCCGTCCTTTTCCAGCTTGCCTGTGGCGGGGTTGACCGCCCAACCGGCCTCCTTCAAAAGAGCGCGAGCCTTTTCCACGTCGAACTCGATCTCCTGGTTCGGGCAGGGATGTTCGGCATCCCAGAGATCGGGCCAAAACGATTTCGTCATCGTGTACTGGTCGAACATGATGGTCTGGTTCATCCGCTTGCGGTCGAGCAGGTGGGCGAGGGCGCGGCGCACGCGTTTGTCGGAGTAGGGTTCGCGCCGCTGGTTCATCGCGAATCCCTGGAAGCCGATCGGGTTGGAGTTGTAGATCGACTGCTTCACGATCCAGTTCTTGTCGAAACGGTCGCCGCTGGTCTCCTTGACCCACTGGCTCGCGGTGTAGATGGCGAAGGAATCGTATTCGCCCTTCTTGAAGGCCTCGAAGGCCACGTCCATCTCGGGATAGAAGCGGTATTCGATGGTGTCGAAATTCAAGAGGCCCTCCATCTCCGGTCCGGACCGCCAGTAGTCGCCACGACGCTCCATCCTCGCGAAATGTGGCTCGGAGACCTCGCCGAGACGATAAGGACCCGAGACGACGGGGAACTCGTAGTTCACTTTGTTGAATTCCTGATCCTTCCACCAATGCTTCGGAAGCACCCGGAAGGTGGAGCAGGCCTGGAGGTTTTTCCAATGCACCTCTTCGGCGTGGATCACGACGGTGCGCTCGTCGATGGCCTCGATCTTGACGAGCCGGTTCATGATCGACTGGATCGCGCCGGTGAGGTGATCGGGATTCTTGACCGCCTCGAAGCTCCAGACGACGTCTTCGGAAGTGATGGGTTTGCCGTCGCTCCATCTGGCGCGGGGATCGAGATGAAAGGTGAAGCTCTTTTTGTCCTCCGAAACCTCCCAGCGGGCGGCGAGACCGGGCCGGTCCTCGAGCGTGACGGAATCCGTGTCGAGCAGGGTCTCGAACATCAAACGAAAGATCTCGCGAGAGAAGACGTTGTTGTCGATCTGGTAGTTGAAGCTCTTCGGATACTGCGAGGCGAAGACCGCGATCTTGCCGCCGGGCTCGGCAAACTCGGAGGCGAGAGGCGATCGGGACGCCTGCCAGCCGGCCTCCGGGAACTGTTGCGCCGACGCTGAAGCGGCGAGGAGCAGGGCGGCCGGGAAGAGAAGGCGGTGTCGGAACATCATCGGGATCGGTCGGGTTTTCGGGGCGAGGGAGGATCGGAACGTCCGACCGGTTTCCCGGCGATCCGCTCAATCTCCGTCGGGTTGGGAAGTTCGGCCAATCCGGTCTGAAATCAACGTCGGATCACCGGGGGGAAAGGTTGCGAAGTCCTCTCCCCTCCCCTAGGATCGGGGGCTATGTCCAAAACCGCCCCGGCAGCGCCCGAGGCCACCCCGCGCAGCGGCACGGTGGCCATCGTCGCGAGCCTCTACAACTCGACCTACACCGATGCGCTCGTCTCCTCGGCCAGCGAAACGATTGCCAAGCTCGCGCCCGGCCTGACCCTGCGAGTCGTGCGTGTGCCCGGAGCCTTCGAGATCCCGCTCGCCGTGGAGGTGCTCGCCTCCTCCGATCCGGCGCCGCTCGCGATCATCGCGCTGGGCGTGATCATCCGCGGCTCCACCGCCCATGCCGACCTCATTGCGGAATCCATCACCCGCAGCCTCCACGACACGAGCCTGTCCCACCTCATTCCCGTGATCCACGAGGTGCTGCTGGTGAACTCGGCCGAACAAGCGGAGGCCCGCTGCCTCGGCGACGAACTCAACCGCGGTCGCGAAGCAGCCCAGGCCGCCATCGCCATGATCGGCGTGATGTCCGAGCTCGAGTCCTGATCCACCTTCCGCATGAGTGAAACCCTTGTCTTTCTCGACCGCGACACCACCGACCGTGGCGACCTCGATTTCTCCGGCATCGAGTCGCTCGGAAAATTGGTCAGCCACGGCACCAGCACCCGCGAGCAAACCCGCGCGCGCATTGCCGATGCCGACATCGTCCTCACCAACAAGGCCTATGTTGGCGCCGAGGAGATGGATGCCGCCAAGCGGTTGAAACTCATCCAGGTCGTCGCCACCGGAGTGAACAACATCGATCTCCAGGCCGCGCGCACCCGCGGGCTCGCCGTCTGCAACGTCAGCGGTTACAGCACCGAAGCGGTCGCCCAGCATGTCTTCGCCAGCCTGCTGAATCTCGTCTCGAACGTGCACCGCTTCGCCGCCGAGCCAGAAAAGTGGGCTCAGTCCCCCATCTTCACCCGCTTGGATTACCCGGTCGGCGAGCTGGCCGGAAAGACTCTCGGCATCGTTGGTCTCGGCGAGATCGGCTCGGCGGTAGCCCGCATCGGCCGGGCCTTCGGCATGGAAGTGCTCGCCTACGGACGCAGCGGAGCTTCCGCCACGGGCGACATTCCCCGCCTCGCCCCGGCGGACTTCTTCGCAAGCTGCGACGTGATCAGCCTCCACTGTCCGCTCACGCCGGAGACCCGGCATTTCATCCAGGCCTCGACCCTGGCGCGGATGAAACCCTCGGCGATCCTGATCAACACGGGTCGCGGTGACCTGGTCCACGAGAGCGATCTCGTTGAGGCGCTGCGGAAAGGCACGATCCGCGCCGCCGCCGTCGATGTGCTCACCCCCGAGCCGCCGGCGGCCGACCACCCCTTCCTGGCGGCGGTCGCCGGGGGCTTGGACAATCTGTTCATCACACCGCACACCGCTTGGAGCGCCCTTGAGGCCCGGCAGCGACTCCTCGATGGAATCGTGGCGAACATCCGGGCCTACCGCTCCGGCGAAAGGGTCAACCGGGTCGACTGAGGGGAAGGCGATTTTTTTCCCGCCATCATCTGGCGGTCATCTTCGTGGGGAAGTTTGAAACGTGGTTGGTACGCCAAGGCACCGGCCACTCCCAAACCATCACCCACTCATGAAGACGACCCCACTCCACGCTATCGCCGTTTCTCTGATCGGCGGGGCCTCCTCCGGACTCCTCGCCAACGAGATCCCCCTGAGCCAGGTCCCGACACCGGTCCGCGAGACGATCAAGGAAAACGCCGGCCTTGGCCGCATCGACGAAATCAAGACCATCCGTATGGAAAACCGGGTGCTCTATCTGGCGGAGATCGACCTCGCTGGAAAACGCGAGCGCAAGATCCATGTCAGCGGTGACGGGTCTCTGCTCAAGATCGTCGACGATGTTCGCCTCGGAGAACTGCCCCGCCGGATCAAGGCGGCCATGGCACCCTACCTCGGAACAGGTGCCCGCTTTGACAGCGCCGATCGCGTAACCGCCGGAGGCAAGACGGAGTATCACGTCGAGATCGACCTCGCCGACGACGTCGACCTCTACCTCGTCCTCGACGAGACCGGTGAGGTCCTTCGCCGCCGCGAAGAAGGCGACTTTTGACCGAAACAAACCCATCCAACCTGATCAAACCCATGATTTCGACATACCATTCTCTCCGTCCGCTCTTTCCGTTCGCGGTGCTCGTCCTTCTCGCCACTGCGGTTTCGCCTACCCGAGCCATCGATGTAAGCCTTCTCAATTGCCCGAAAGCCGTGCAGGATACCATCGATGCGAACCGCAAAGGCGGACGGATCGAGGACATCGACTTCGATGCGGCCAGGCTCATCTATGCCGTGGATGTCCGTCTCGGTGGCCGCCGCGACCTCGATCTCTACATCTCCTCCTCCGGTCGCCTCGTTCGCTCCATTGAGGAAATCCCCCTCTCCAAGGTTCCACGAGCGGTTAAAAGTTCCATCCGCCGCCTCCTCCAGGACCGCGGGCGGCTCGACGACCTCGAAATCATCGTAGCCGGCGAAAGCGTCACCTACCGCGTCGAGGTCGATTTCCCTACCGGGGCCGACCTCCACGCGACCCTCTCGAAAAAGGGATTGGTTTTGAAGCGGAACCGCCGAGACTGAAAAGCCATCTGATCCGCCCCCGTCTGTCATGCGCCTGCTCCTAGTGGAGGATTCAGAACGTCTCCGAACCACCGTCGCCCGTGCTTTGTTCCGGCTGGGGCATGCGGTGGACGAGGCGGGTGAAGGCGGGGACGCCGATGCCTCAGCCCGCATCAACCGATACGATGCCATCATCCTCGATTTGATGCTCCCCGGGCGCAATGGTCTGGACCTTCTCCAAGACTGGCGCCGGCGGGGCGATGCCACTCCCATCCTCATCCTGACCGCACTGGATGCCGTGGCGGACCGCGTGAGAGGGCTCGCCCTCGGCGCCGACGACTACCTGACGAAACCCTTCGCGATCGAAGAGCTCGTCGCCCGCATCGAGGCGATCGTTCGTCGCCACCATGGGAAGGCGGATTCGCGGCTGCGGCTCGGAGATCTCGAGATCGATCTCTCGGCCCGTTGGGTGCGGAGAGGTGGCAAAGATGTTGTGTTGACCGCGCGGGAATTCGCGTTGCTCGAATGCCTCGCGCGACGCCCCGGCCAGATTCTCAGCCGCGAACAGATCGAAGCGCATCTTTACGCCGAAGATGTCGCGCCACTCAGCAATGCGGTGGACGCCGCCATCTACTCGCTGCGTAGAAAGCTGTCGCCCGGTGATGCGCCGCCGCTCATCCACACCCGCCGGGGGCTCGGCTATGTGATGCAGGAACACCCATGAGATCGATCCGCCGCGACCTCGCCCTGCGGATCGGCACCGCCTCGCTTGCCATCCTCTTGTTCGGCGGGATCGGTCTCTACTTTTCCATCAAGCAAGCGCTCGAGCGGCAGTTCGATCGAACCCTCGCGACCAAGGCTCACGCGTTGATCACCGCATCCGAAATCGACGATGGAGAGTTTGAGATCGATCTGGACGTGCAGGCTTTCGCGGGCTTTGGATCTCTGGCGCCGGGAGATTACTTCGAAATCTTCACGGATGACGGGACCACCTTCATGAAATCGCCTTCACTCGGCGGGCGCCAACTGACGAAACCGAACGAATTCGGCGAGCGCGACCGTGAATTCGCCGACATCGTCCTGCCCGACGGGATGCACGGCCGGGCCTACTGGCGTGCCTTCGTCCCCGCGATCGACGATGACGAAATCAATCCGCTCCCGCCGCCCTCCCTGCGGATGCTGGTCGCCAGTGATAATGGTAATCTCCATCGCATCCTCCGGGTCATTGCGATCTTCATCTTGATCATCGGAGGAGCCAGCATCATCGCAAGTCTGCTGATTCTCAACGCGGCGGTCCGCCGGGGACTGAAACCGCTCGATCGACTGAGCACCGACGTCCAGATGATCGGTGCCGATCGGCTCGATTACCGTCTTTCCGTCGGCGAGCTGCCGCTCGAACTCTGCGGAGTCGCCGCCAAGCTGAACGAGCTACTGGGCCGGATCGAGTCCGCCTTCGTCCGGGAACGAAGGTTCACCGCCGACGCTGCCCACGAATTGCGCACCCCGATCGCGGAATTGCGGGCGATGATCGAGCTAGGGATCCGTTGGCCCGATGAGTCCACCCCGGAACGCGGTCGGGAAATGCTCCTCGTGATCATCGAACTGGAATCCTTGCTCAACACCCTCTCGCTGCTCGCGAAGGCCGAGTCTGGCGCCATGAGAGCCCTGGAATCGGTCGACATCGAATCAACTGTCGCGGAGACCCTGGAACGCTTCTCGGACGAGACGAAGGATCGCGGACTCAGGATCAAACTTGATCTTACCCCCGGCACTTTCCGAACCGACCTGGTCCTCTGGCGCGCGATCCTGCAGAATCTCATCGGCAACGCGGTTCACTACGCGCCCGGTGGCAGCACGATCGAGGTGACCGCCTCCGACAAAGGTGTGCGAATCGTCAACGAAGCCCCGGATCTCGTCAGCGATGATCTCCCGCATCTCTTTGAGCGCTTCTGGCGGAAATCGGAGTCCCGAACCGGAAAAGGCCACTCCGGCCTTGGTCTCTCCGTGGTCCGGGCCGCGGTCGATTATCTAGGGGGCCGCTGCGAGGCGAAGCTCGATGCCGGAACGCTGATCATGGACGTCGCGTGGCACGAATCACCCTCCGCTCACCCCACGATCTCCGAAACATCGAGCAGCCAGATCTGACGGCCATTGCCGCCGTGCGGCGAATCGATCGTCACCAGCCTGCCGTCGTTGCTGGAGCGAGGATGGGTGTCGCAGCGCCATTCGCCGCTGTATTCCTTCGGCGAATGAAAATGGCCGAGATCGTGGCGCTTTTTCGTCGGCTCGTGATAGAGGTAGGGCGTCTGTTGGCGGCGCACGCCGGTCGGATAAGTGTCGTTGAGGATCCACTCCTTGCCGTTGCCGACCCTGAGGTAGGTATTGTGGCCGTTCACCGGCATGTCGCCCTCGCCGACGAGGGTGAACTTGGCGGTTTTGTCCTCCAACACGTAAAAGGCATCTTTTTGCCCCTCGGGCCGCGTCCACGCGGTGATGTGCCGCTCGTCGCGCCAGACGAAATGCGAGGTGTAGCCTGATGGATCGATGATGAAAGGATCGCTCCCGTCGAGGTTCATCGTGAACATGCGGGTGACAAAGCCGTTGTTGACCGCGAACTCCGCATCATCCGGCCCCTTCGCACGCCAGCGATGCAGGAAAGTGAAGCGATGCGAATCGGGAGAAACAAGGAGGTGGTTGAACCAGTTCCACTGATCGGTCAGTGGACCGTCCTTGAAAGGAATCGCGGCAGCCTCGGCGTAGCTGAAAATCAGCTTTTCCTCGCCCGTTTTCAGATCGACACGCCAGATCCCGGTTTTCTCCGGAGCCTTCATCGTGCGATGGGCGTCGATCACGCCTTGATATCCGTAGCCCGGTCGCAGCGCCTGAAGCCTCGCAAAATCGGTGGTGACACCCCATTGTCCGTCCGGACTGAGCGCATACACCGCTCGCGGCAGGGAGCGCGTCTCTCCGGTCTCCACGTTCTTGATCCGGGCCACGTAATGATCGCCTTCGCGGTCGTTCCAGATCACCTCGTTTTTTGATCCGGGGATCCATTGGAGCATGCAGCCCTGCTGCCAGCCCCAGGCATCGCTCTTGCCGAGCTCGATCCAGCGGTCACCGTCCTCGAGGTCGATCATGCCAACCCGGATGCGATCGTCGGCGGTCGGGGTGCGATGCTCGAAGTTCACCTGGTTGCCGAGCACGAAACGGTTCGACGGATCGAACTGGAGCTTGTCGTAGTAAGCGAACCAGTGGAAGGCCGGCCCCTTCGTGATCGCCCGGACCGGCACGAAGGCCTCGCTGTATTTCGCGAGATCTTCCGGTCCATCCTGGGCGCGGAGTCCGGAAGCGAGCGCGGCGGAGCCGCCGAGTGAGAGCGTCGAGAAGAATTGGCGTCGTTTCATCGCAGGTATCTCATTTCGGGGATACTGCGGCGAAGTTCAATCCAAAAGCCCTGCCGTTCGCATCACGGAATCAAGACGACCCTCTCGACCGACCTCATCGCACCGGCTTGTAGCTGGTCTTCATCTGGACCCGGTCGAGTTCACCATCGAAGAGCGACTCGGCGGTGAGGTAGATGGTGGCCGTGGCGGTCTTCTTTTTCTTTTTCACCGCTAGCCGGACCTCATAGTCCGTCTCTTCGCCGACTCCGATGGCATCGGTCTCATAGAGTCCGGTTCGCATCGTCGCGGTGATGTTCGTGCCGCTCCCCTCGTGGTAGGAAAGCTTGAACTTCGACGCGCTCTTGCTGCCCTTCAGCCGGAAAGACTCCGTATCCGATCCATCGTTCCCGATCCCGAGATGGTGGAAAGTCTTCCGCGCACTCGATTTCAAACTCACCTTTTGCAAGGCCGCAGTGGTGTTGAGGATATCGTCCCCGATGCGTTCTCCCGAGTCCGTGATGATGGCGGCGTCGGGGCGGGTCGTCCGCATGGAGAAAAACAGAACCCGTCCATTGCCTCCGTCCCCGACGATGAGACGCCCCTCGTCGTCGAGAGCCACGCCGCCGGGTTGGTTCATCCCGTCTTGGCTGGTCTCCATGACGTTCAATTCGGCGTCGGATTGCCCCAAAACGGCATCGGCCGGGACTTCGCCCGAGAGACTGGACGCGTTGTTGAAGACCAGGACGCGGTTGTTCCCCTTGTCGGCGACGAATAGGGTGCCTTCGGAGTTGATCGCGAGATGCTGCGGGAAGGTCATTTTGGTCGCGGAGAGTCCGCTGGCCATCGCCGTGAAATTCGCCTGCCCGATCACCCGGTCGGCGGGAGCGCCATCAACGAGCGTCGCCGCATTCTCCCAGACCATGATCCGGTTGGTGATCATCCCCGAAACAAATAGCGTTCCGTCCGCATCGACGGCGAGGCCGCCGGAGTAGTGGGAGATCTGCTGCGAGATCATGAACGACGGCGCACCGTAGGCGGTCTGACCCAGCAGGATGTCGGCGTCCTCTCCGTTGCTCTTGGAGTTGGCATTGAGATGGATGAGGATGCGGGCGTTGTCTCCGTCGCCGATGTAGAGATTGCCGGCGGCGTCGAAATCGATCGCGTTGGGACGGTTGAGTTGGTTCGCGGCAGTACCATTGCCGCTGCCCGAAAAGTCCGCCTGTCCCAGCACCAGGGTGGCCTCGGCACCCGATCCGATCGTGGCCGCATTGTCGAAACGAAGAATGCGATGATTGCCCATGTCGGCCACCCAGAGATTTCCGTCGGAATCGATCGCGACATCAAATGGCTCCCGCATCTGCTTTTCTGAGACCCCCGGGGTGCTCATGAGAAATCCGGTTTGTCCGAGCACGATCTCGGCAGCGGCACCGTTCGTGAGCGAACTCGCGGAGGCATAGCGGAGGACACGGTGGTTGAAATGGTCGGCAACGAAGACCTTCCCGGTGTCGGGATCGACGCAGATCCCCTGCGGGTCGGCCACCTGCGTATCGGCCGCGCTCGAACCGGTGGACTCGAAATCTGGCTGGCCGAGAACGAGTTCGGCGTCAGATACCCATATGGTGCCGGCGCGGAGTGCAGGGTTGAGGGCGGCAAAGGCGGCGAGGATGAGGCAGAGGATCGCGTTTGATTTCATTGGCTTCGTGTTTTCCATCCCCCAGCAGACGCACCGCAAGTTTGGAAAAAGCATTAATTATGAAAATTCTAAAGAAATATCTTCAACTACCGATATTGCAGTGCCGACACGGTCTCCGTTCGTCACTGGCTCAACCCGACCCTCTTCAGTTCCAGACCACACCGGGTTCATTCAAACGGCTTTCGCGCCTGCGGTGGAAGCGATACCGATACGGCGACCATGTCCAAGCCCATTCGACCCTGGTACTGGCCTGAAAAGGGCCAACCTGAACGCACCGAACCCTTCACCTGGATCGTCGAGAACGTGATCGCCGCCTCGTGGTGGCCCGATCCCTACGTCTTCGACATCTACCGGGAGAAAAAGATCCGTGCGGTGGTGAACTGCTGCGAGTTCGACAATCGGCGCGACGTACCCGCAGCATTCGCCTATTACCACATCCACGTAGCGGACTACGGAGTGCCGTCGGACGCGCAGATCGAGCAGTTCATCGGGATCATGGATCACCATCACGAAGCCCGGGAGCCGGTGGTGATCCATTGCGTGGCCGGTTGCGGACGCACCGGCCAATTCATTGCGGCCTGGTGCGCGAGCGCGGGATTCATCCCTGCGGGAACCGATCCGGTCGAGTGGATCCGGGCGCGGCGGAAGTGCTGCCTCGAGACCAAGGAACAGGTGTCATGCGTGCGGCGGATCGCCCAACGCTACGGGACCTGAGTCCCCGTCCTCGGCGGAGCTCACTCCCGCGCCCGAGAGCCCAGCTCCTTCGGCACCACCGCATCGCGGTCGGCCGCCATCATCCCCGCGAATGCTTCGCGCAACTCGGCCAGCTTTTCAGGATGGGTTGCCGCGAGATCCCTCGTTTCGCCCGGATCATCCCGCAGATGAAAGAGCTCGGATTGGTCCTCTTTCCCTTTGGCCGAGTGGACGATCAGCTTCCAATCCCCGAGGCGCAGCGCCCGGTCCCGGAAGCCGGGTCCGGCGGAGTAGATGGGGCGATCGGGCGACGCGGCGCCGTCCCGGATCGCGCTCCAGAGGTCGGCTCCATCCCATTTCAAGTCGGAGCCCTTCTCAAAACCTGCCAAGCCGCAGAAGGTCGGCATCCAGTCGGTGATCTGCATCGGCAGATCGAAATGGGTCCCGGGCTTCAACTGCCCGGTCCAACGCGCGAGGGTCGGCACGCGGATCCCGCCCTCATACAGGTCGCCCTTTTGCCCACGCAGGGGGCGGTTGCTCCCGGGGATCTTGCCCGAGGGGTAGTCGTCGGCTGGATACTTCGTGTCGTTGTTCTCCGAGGTGCTGCCGCCGTTGTCGCTGGTGAAAACGATCAGGGTCCGCCCTCCTTTGCCCGCATCATCAATCGCCCTGACAATCCGACCAACGGCATCGTCGAGATGCATGATGGACGCGGCGTAGTGGCGAGGCACCTCGCCGACGATCGTGGCCGGCACACGGTCGAGCCACTCCCGGGGTTCCTTCAGCGGCAGGTGCACGGCCGTGAAGGGAACGTAGAGAAAAAAGGGCGCTTCGTCGCGCTGCCCGATCCACCGGACCGCCTCTCCGGCGATCAGTTCGGTGACGTGGCCCTCTTCCTCGATGAGTTCCTCATTGCGGTGCCAGGTCACCGAATAGTCGCCCTTTTTGTATCGATGGTTGTAAGGCCCGACCCCGCCGGCGAGCGAGCCGTAGCTGTGGTCGAAACCGAAATGGTTCGGCCCCCAGGCCGGCCGGGAACCGAGATGCCATTTGCCAGTGATCGCGGTGTCGTAGCCACAGGATTTCAGGGCGCTCGCGAGGGTGACGGTGCCAACGGGCAAAGCCTGGTCGTTCTGCGGCGAAGTCACCCCGAAGCGGCTCCAGCAACGCCCCGTCATCAGGCCGGTTCGGGTCGGGCTGCAGACCGGAGCAACCGTGTGGTTGCCCAGCTCCACACCTTCCGCACGGAGGCGGTCGAGATGGGGCGTGGGCACCACTCCATCGTGGAAGGCCACGTCGCCCCAGCCGAGGTCATCGGCCATGATGAAAACGAAGTTCGGTCTCTCCGCTGCGCTTAGCGCGCCAGCGCTGAAGGTGACAACAAGGAGGCTGAGGAGGAATTTCATTCCGGGTAGCATCGCCGCAAGCACGCCTGATGAAAGTTCCAAGTGCTGGAGCAGGAAGCGGAAATGAACACTCGATTACGCCGAAACCCGGCGCACATTCCCGGGTTCCAAAACGCCCATGCATCGATTTTCCGTTTTGATCCTCCTGCTCGCGGCCACCAGCCTGCAGGCCAAGCCGCGCAATGTCCTTTTCATCGCCGTCGATGATCTGCGCCCCGACCTCGGCTGCTACGGCGTCGCCCACGCGAAGACTCCGAACATCGACCGCCTCGCCGCCGGCGGCATCGTGTTCTCTCGCGCTTATTGCCAGCAGGCCGTCTGCAGCCCCTCGCGATCCTCGATCCTGACAGGACTTCGTCCCGACAGCACCAAGGTCTGGGACCTCGACACGCACTTCCGCGCCGCCCTGCCCGACTGTGTGACCTTGCCGCAACACTTCCGCGAGAACGGCTATCACACCGCGGGCCTCGGCAAGATCGAACACCACGGTTTCGAGGACGGCCGATCCTGGAGCGCCCCCCGCTGGTTCCCCAGCGGCCAGCTCGTCAACGTTGATCCCGCCGACTGGACCCGACAGATGGTCGAGTCCTTCCCCGGGGTCGAGCGCGAACATTCCGGCGAATCCCTGCCCACCAAGTCCGATGGGAAGGGCAAAGTGAAAACCGGTCCTGCCTTTGAAGTCAGCCCCAAGTCGGACGACGAGTTGCCCGATGGAGCGGTCGCCGCCGAGGCGGTGCGCCGGATTGCCGATCTCTCCATGAAGGAGCAGCCCTTCTTTCTCGCAGTCGGTTTCGTGAAACCGCACCTGCCCTTTGTCGCACCGAAGAAATATTGGGACCTGCACGACCCCACCGCCATTCCCGGGCCCGGCTTCGACAAGCTGCCCGAAGGCACCGAGGCCTTCGTCGCCCACAGCAACGGCGAACTCCATTCCTACCCGGGCGTGCCGGAGGGCAACCCCATCCCCGAAGACTTCGCCCGTACCCTGCGCCACGGTTACAACGCCTGCATCAGCTACATCGACGCCCAGGTTGGCCGGCTCCTCGACGCCCTGCAGGACAACGGTGTCGCCGACAACACCATCGTCGTGCTCTGGGGCGACCACGGCTGGCAACTCGGCGATCACGGACTCTGGCACAAGCACACGAACTTCGAACGCGCCACCCGCGCCCCGCTCATCCTCTCGGCTCCCGGCTTCGCCTCCGCGGGCAGCACCTGCGCGGCACCCGTCGAGTTCGTCGACGTCTACCCGACCCTCGCGGATCTTGCCGCCCTGCCGGCTCCCGCGAACCTGCATGGGATGAGCCTGCGTCCCTACCTCGAAAATCCCGACGCACCCATGCAAAAACCGGCGATCAGCCAATACCCGCGCAGCGTCACCGAACCGAAGACGCAGGTGATGGGATACAGCATCCGCGACGAGCGCTGGCGCGCCACCTTCTGGCGGTCGCGGAAAGACGGTCAGATCGTGCACGTCGAGCTTTATGATGAGCAGGAGGATCCTGACGAAACCATCAACATCGCCAAAAAGCCCGAAAACGAGGAAGTCCTCGGACGGCTCCGGCGTCACCTGCCGGCCCTTGGATCTGATGCCCCGGGCCCCAAGTCGGAAAAACCGAAGCGCGAGTCAAAGGGCGGAGCGAAGAATTACGATCCAAACGAACCCCGCGACGTCCGCTACGACCGCCTCTATCCGGGCAAAGCCAAACTGAACGAGGCCGAATACCTCGCCGGCCAAGGCAGCGACAAGGACGAGGCGAAGCAGCGCTTCGGCAAGCTCGACAGCGACCAGGACGGCTTTGTGACCCGCGACGAGTTCATCGCCGGCGGCAAAAAGCGCTGATCCCGTCGGCTACGCCAGCAGTTCTTTCACGACATGCCCATGGATGTCCGTGAGCCGGTAATCGCGGCCCTGGAATCGGTAGGTCAGCTTCTCGTGATCGAATCCTAACAAATGCATGATCGTGGCCTGGAGATCGTGGACGTGCACGGGATTTTCGGCAATGGCGAAGCCGAGTTCGTCGGTCTTGCCGTAGTCGAAGCCCGCCTTCACTCCCCCGCCGGCCATCCAGATCGTAAAACAGTCGGGATAGTGGTCGCGACCGAGGATCTGGCTCTTCGCGGTGCGCCCCTCGCGGAAAGGCGTGCGGCCGAATTCCCCGCCCCAGACGATGAGGGTATCCTCGAGCAGGCCGCGCTGTTTCAGATCGCGGATCAGCGCGGCGACGGGTTTGTCGGTGCGGGCCATCTTGTTGGTGAGCCCGTCGCGGATGTCCTCATTCGGACCAGTGCCGTGGAAATCCCAGCCCCAGTCGAAGAGCTGCACGAATCGCACGCCCTGCTCGACGAGTCGACGCGCGAGGAGGCAGTTGTTCGCGAAACTCGCCTCGCCGGGCGTCGCCCCGTAGTCATCGAGGACGTGCTGCGGCTCCTTCGTGATGTCCATCACCCCCGGCACGGCAGTCTGCATGCGGTAGGCGAGCTCATACTGGGCGATGCGCGTGACGGTCTCGGGATGGGCGAGCTCGGCGTTCTGCTTCTCATTCAGCTCGCGCAGGGCATCGAGGGTCTTGCGTCGGAGGTCGCGGCTCATGCCCGCGGGATCGGAGACGAAGAGCACGGGATCCCCCTTGGAACGACACTGCACGCCCTGGAACACGGAAGGCGCGAAGCCGCTCCCCCAACAGGCCTGGCCGCCGCTCGGCTGGGTGCCGCTTGAGATCATGACAACGAATCCCGGAAGGTTTTCATTCTCCGTTCCCAATCCATAGGTCGCCCACGAGCCCATCGAGGGACGTCCCTGGCGCTCGAAGCCGGTGAAGAGCAGCAACTCGGCCGGAGCGTGATTGAACTGGCTCGTGTGCATCGAACGCACCACGCAGAGGTCGTCGGCCATGGTTTGGAAGTTCGGCACGGCATCGCTCATCCACATGCCCGCCTTGCCGTATTGGGCGAACTTCCGCGGAGTCCCCATCAGCTTTGGCACGCCGGTGGTGAAGGCGAAGCGGCGCCCTTCGAGGATGGACTGCGGGCAGTCCTGCCCGTCGTGTTTCACGAGTTCGGGTTTGTAGTCGAAGAGATCGAGATGCGGCGGCGCGCCCGACATGTGCAGGTAGATGACCCGTTTCGCCTTCGCGTCGAAATGCGGCCGGCGCGAGGCCAGCGGATTGTCGCCGTAGGCGCCCTGGGCCGCGCCTCCCAGCGCGCTCATGGCGATCGCGCCGAGGCTGAACTGTCCCGCGTTGCCAAGAAACTGGCGGCGGGTGGTGAGGCGGAGTTGTTCTTCGCGTACTGGGTTCATGGGTCACGGGTCACGGGTCACGGGTCACGGGTTAGCGGCGCATCAGAAACTCGTCGAGATTCATGATCACGTTCGCCGTCGCGGTCCAGGCGGCGAGGTCGGCGAGATCGGCTCCCTCGGGGGCGGGGCCGATCGGTTCGGTGGCCATCTTTTTCGCGGCGTCGGCATCGGCCTTGAAGACCGCCAGAGCTTCTTCATGAAGTCTTGTGAGAGTGGCGACCTCGCTTTCGTCCGCTTCCCGGGCGAGGGCGATCCGATAGGCCTGACGTACCTTCGCGGCGGCATCACCCGTCTTCACCTCGGCGGCAAGGCGGCGGGCGAACGCCTGGTTCGCCTCGACGTAGACCGGATCGTTCATCGTCACGAAGGCCTGGAGCGGCGTGTTCGTCCGGCCGCGGCGGATCGTGCAGACTTCGCGGTTCGGCGCATCGAAGGTCGTGAAGCTGGCGTAGGCTCCGTTGCGTCGCACCTCGGTGTAGACGCTGCGGCGGTGACGATCCTCGCCCTCGCTGACGGTCCAGTCGTTGCTACGCCCGAAGGCGGTGGAAAGTCCGAGGTTCGGAGCCATCGGCCGCACCCCGGGGCCTCCCCTCTTCGCGGAGAGGATCCCGCCGACCGCGAGCGCTTGGTCACGCAGCAGCTCTCCGCTGGGACGGAAGCGCGGGCCGCGGGCGAGTAGCCGGTTTTCGGGATCGCGCTCCTTCAATGCCGGAGTCACCCCCGACTCCTGGCGGTAGGCACGCGTGCTCACCAGTTGCGTGAGGAGTCGCTTCACGTCCCAACCGTGCTCCATGAAATCGACCGCGAGCCAGTCGAGCAATTCGGGATGAAAGGGCAACTCGCCCTGCGATCCGAATTCCTCGCTCGTCGAAACGATGCCCGTGCCGAAGATCGCCTCCCAGTAGCGGTTCACGACGACCCGGGCGGTGAGCGGATTGTCCCGGCTCGCCAGCCACTGGCCGAGGCCGAGACGGTTCTTTGGCGCTTTGTCAGGAAGCGGGTGGAAGGCGGCGGGCACGCCGGGACCGACGACATCACCGAGGTTCTGCCAATTGCCGCGGAGTTGCACCTTCGTTTCACGCCGCTCGTTCTCGGCCAGTTCCTGCATGATCGGAACGGTCGAGGGTTTGATCGCGTCGAGCTCCTTCTTTGCCGCTGCGAGGCGGGCACGTTCCTTGGCCGCTTCGGGGGCGATCTGGCGGAGATAGTGATCGGTCAGGGTCTTCCGTTCCTCCTCGCTGCGCGCGGCGGCAGGTTTGGCGAGGGCGGCGAGAACCGGCGCCGGAGTGCCGAGTCTCTGCTTCAAGCGCGCGTCGCCCGTCACTCCAATGCGGAATCGGCCGAGGAGATGCTTCGCGTGAGCCGACTGCTGCTCGAGAGTGACGCGCAGCTTGGATCCCGCCGCCACTTCCTGCGGTTTCGCGAGGGTGAGGACGAGTTCGTGCGGACGATCGGTCGCCCCGGCCACGGCCCAGCCGGGATTGTCCGCGGCGGCGGGTTTCAAGAGCGACGCGGCAGGGAATCCACTCTGTTCGAAGTCGGCCGTGACACTGGCAAACGTGAGCGGCTGCGGTCCGCCGAGCGCGAACTCGGCCTTGTCTTTCGGAGCAGGGAGAGTCTGCTGCTTCCACACGGGGGCGCGCTTCTCATCGAGGGCCGCCAACGTGAATCGTTCCAAGCGAATCGCGGTGCCGCCATCGGTGCGGTTCCACACCACGATGCGATCAAGCGGGACCTCGCCGCCGAGATCAACCTCCCACCAGGGATTGTCTTCCTGATTCGTGTGCGCGACCGACTGCTTGTAATAGTCACCATCGGTATTTCCATCGATGGCGCGGAACGCGGCCGCATCCTGGTACTGACTGCTGTGCGATGCCTTGCCCTTGCGCGCAACATTGACACCGCCGCTGAACACCTCCACTTCGGCGAGTTGGAGGAGTCTCGCTTTGCCCGGCAGTTCGATTCGAATGTAGCGAGCCTTGGGTCCACCGGCGTTCGAGGGAGGCACGACTTCCGCTTTCAAGGCGGTGAGGACGAAGTTGCCGAATCCCGGCGCGGGCTGGGTCTCGAGCCGGATGGCGTTGAGGGGACCCGTCGTCAGCGGCAGTTCCACGGTCTGGCTGGCCTTGTCGAGGTTCTTCGCGAGAGTCACGGTTCCATCGTCGGAAACGGTGGCACCGGCCTCGGCGGGTGCGATGGTGACTTTGTCAGGCTTCGGCGATTGCAAGGAGAGATCACGGGGGAAGGAGGCATCCCATTTTTCCAACCCGCTCAACCAGGCTGGATCGGGCGAGGCAAAACGCTTCTCCAGATCGCCGATCTCCTTCTCGAGCAAGCTCCGCTTCGCCTTCTGGTCGGCCGTGAAAAAGGCATGCACCGGGGTCTCGTCCTTGCGGTCGGCGTCGGCGCTCTGGTTCAGCATCGCGTAGACCGAGAAGTATTCGTGATGGGTGATGGGATCGAATTTGTGAGTGTGACATTGCGCGCAGGCCATCGTCGTGCCCATCCAGACCGCCATCGTCGTGTTGACCCGGTCGATGATCGCGGCGTTGCGGAATTCCTCGTCGCTCGTGCCACCTTCGTTCTGCGTCATCGTGTTCCGGTGGAAAGCGGTGGCGATGAGCTGGTCCTCCGATGGGTTGGGCAAAAGATCTCCCGCGATCTGCTCGATCGTGAACTGATCGAAGGGTAGGTTGCGGTTGATCGCCCCGATCACCCAATCGCGATAGCCCCAGATTTCGCGCGGTTGGTCGCTGGGATAACCCGAGCTGTCGGCGTAGCGGGCGAGATCGAGCCATTGCTGCGCCCAATGCTCGCCGAAGGCCGGCTTCGCAAGAAGGGAAGCGACGTAGGTTTGATAGGCCTCCGGCGACGAATCCTTCACAAAGGCCTCGACCTCGCTCCACGAGGGAGGCAGTCCGGTGAGGTCGATCGCAAGGCGGCGGGCGAGCGAATGACGATCGGCCTCGGGTGAGGGCTTGAGCCCTTCCTTCTCGAGACGGGCGAGGAGAAAGCGGTCGATTTCGCTCGTCGGCCAGGCGGCATCGGAGACGGACGGCACCTCGGCTTTCACCGGTGGATTGTAAGACCAGTGCTTTTCATACTTGCCCCCTTGTGCGATCCAGCGGCGGATGAGATCGGCTTGTTCGGGAGTGAAGCGTTTCCCCTTCTTCGGCGGAGGCATCACTTCCTCGTCGTCCTCGCTGAGAATGCGGAGAAGCATCTCGCTCTCGTCGGGCTTGCCCGGGACCACCGCCGCATATCCGCCGAGATCCATCGTCGCTCCATCGGCCGTGTCGAGTCGCAGGTCGGCCTTGCGCTCCTTCTCGTCCGGACCATGACAGGCGACGCAGTGGTTTGAGATCAACGGCCGGATCTGCCGGTTGAAATCGATCTTCTCCTCGGCAGAGGCCGACACTCGGAGGCAACTCAGCGCGAACGCGAAAAAGGTCCAGATCCGGTTCATACGGTGGTTCTATTCTAATGGATCGGCAGCCAAAAGGCAGAAGCGAATCATGGCGCGAGTGCGGCAGTAAGATCAAGTCCGTCTCCGGTAGTCAGCCCGGTATTGCCCGGGCGCCAAGCCGGTGAGGCGGCGGAAGTGCCGCGTGAAGTGGCTTTGATCGTGGTAACCGGTTCCGACGGCGATCTCGCCCACGCTGCGTTCCGACTCCACCAGCCACTGCCGGGCTTTTTCGATCCGCAGGGCATGAAGAAAGCGCGTCGGCGACATCCCGAAGATCTGCCGGAATCGCCGGTTGAAGTGGGTCGGCGAAAGTCCTGATAGGCGCGCCATTTCCCCCATCGAAACGACTTCGGAATAGTGCTCTTCCAGATAGCGGACGACCGGCGCGAGGTCGCGGAAATAACGCTCGCGTTCCTCCGGCGTCTCCACCGGATACCGCACCCCCGCGACTCCGACGATGTTACCACCAGCATCACGCAAGGGGACTTTGCTGGAATTGAACCAACCCGGGCGGCCCGAGCGGTCGATCACGAACCAGGGCCGGTTCAGCACGGGCTCGCCTGTTCTCATCACCTCGCGGTCCTCGGCGATGTAGGCATCAGCCATCGCGGCGGCGTGGAAGTCGCGGTCGCTCTTGCCCAGCAGGTCGGATGGATCGTGCAGGTTCTTCGCGAGAATCATCGCCCGGTTGGCGGCGAGGTAACGGCTTTCACGATCCTTCGCATAAAAGATCACGTCGGGCAGGCAGTCGAAAAGGGCAATCAGCGGACCGGAGGGAAGGGATTCCATCATGGTCAAAACATACCAAAGCGTCCTGATTGCGCTACAAGACCGGACCGCAAAAATCCGGCACCTTTCCCGATGTCGCGGCTCCGCCTCCGATTTTCAACGATCCTTCCCGGACTGGTCTTCCTCTCGCTGGGAAACCTCCGGGCCTCGGAACCCGTGAATTTCAGCCGCGACATCCTTCCGATCCTTTCCGACCGCTGTTTCCATTGCCACGGTCCCGACCCGAGCCACCGCAAGGCCGATTTGCGTCTCGACGACGAATCCGCCGCGAAGGCCGCCCTTTCGCCCGGTGACCTCGCCAAAAGCGAAGTCTGGCAGCGCGTCATCTCCACCGACGAGGACGAACTGATGCCCCCGCCCGACTCGCACCGCAAACCGCTCACCGAAGCGGAACGTGACAGGGTCAAGCGCTGGATCGAAGAGGGTGCGGTCTGGGGCAAACACTGGGCTTTCGAAAAGCCCGTCCGTCCCGGGGTGCCCGCCGGTGCCGATCATCCCATTGATGCCTTTGTCAGGGCGAAGCTGGAAAAGGAAGGAATCTCCTCCGCCCCGCCCGCTCCGCCGCACACCCAACTCCGCCGCCTTTCTTTCGCCCTCACCGGCCTGCCACCTTCACCATCCGCACTTGCCAATCCGAAATCCGAAATTCGCGAGGAGGTGGAACGCCTCCTCGCCTCTCCCCACCACGGCGAACGTCTCGCGATGTGGTGGCTCGATGCGGCGAGATATTCCGACACCGATGGCTATCAGGGCGACGCCGAACGCACCAACTGGCCTTGGCGCGACTGGGTCGTCGATGCCTTCAACCGCAACCTCCCCTTCGACCAGTTCACGATCGAACAATTCGCCGGCGACCTGCTGCCCGACGCGACTCCGGAGCAGATCCTCGCAACCTGTTTCCACCGCAATCACATGACGAACGGCGAAGGCGGACGCGATCCCGAGGAGTCGCGGATCGACTACGTCATCGACCGCGTCAACACCACCGGCACCGTCTGGCTCGGGCTCACCCTCGGCTGCACGCAGTGCCACGATCACAAATTCGATCCCGTCTCGCAGCGCGATTACTACAGCCTCTTCGCCTTCTTCAACAGCATCGCCGAGGATGGCAAGGCGGGCGGAAACGCGGTCCCCTACCTCGACTATCAATCTCCCAAAGCCGGACCGGCGGTGAAGGAGATGGAGGCGCACCTCGCCAAGGTGAAGCCGCTTGAAACCGCAGCCAAGGGCGCGGCCAAGGAACGTTTCGCGAAATGGCGCGACGAACGGCTCGCCTCGCTCCCGGCCGACTACCTTGCCTGGCAGTCGGCGAAACCCGCCCGGGTCGAATCGGTCGAGGGAACCACCTTCACCACCGAAGCGGACGGCACCGTTCAAGCGACCGGCCCCCATCCACGTCAGGACGACTATCGCATCACCGTGCCCGCGAAGAGCCTCCCGCGGAACATCACCGGATGGCGGCTGGAGGTGATGCCGCACAGCTCGCATACCGAAGGAAAACTCTCTCGAGGGAAAAAGGGCGAGTTCATCCTGACCAACGTCAAACTGTTCGCGAAACGACCGGGAATTATGCAGGTGCGCGATCTCGAGATGCGCTGGGCCGTCGCCGACTTCGAGCGAGAGGCGAAGGCCCGCAACTACGGTCTCGTGAAAGACACTCTCGACGACGACCCGCGGAACGGTTGGACCACGGAATCCGGCGATCCGAAGGTGTCTCACACCGCCGTTTACGAACTGAAGGAACCTCTCGATCTCGCCCCCGATGAGGAGCTCGTCTTCGTCCTATTCCATCGCTCCACCGATGGCGACGCGAACATCGGCAGATTCCGCCTTTCCGTGACGACCGAGTCCGGCGAGACGGTCCGCTCGGTGAAATCTTCGCCGCTCGAGGAGATCGCCGCCGCCCGCCGCGAGGGCAAGCCGGTCGATCCCGCGGTCGACGAGCGTCTCTTCCAGCAATACCTCGTCGGCGACCGCGACTACCAGGGCGTGCTCGCAAAGGTGAACGAGGTGAACCGCCAGCTCGCCGAGGTGAAGAAGGCCGCGGGCAAACTGAAGGTGATGGTGCTAAACGAACGCCCCGAAGCCCGACCGACCCAGATTCTCGAACGCGGCGTCTGGGATGCCAAGGGCGAGCAGGTCTTTCCAGGCGTCATTCCCGCCGTCCTCGAATGGCCCGTGGAGAACCTCAACACCCGTCTCGATCTCGCGAAATGGATCGTGGACCCCGCCAATCCTCTCACCGCCCGCGTCACCGTGAATCACCTCTGGTCGTTGATGTTTGGTCAGGGTCTCGTGCGGTCGATGGAGGATTTTGGACTCCAGGGCGAGTCCCCGACCCATCCGGAACTGCTCGACTGGCTCGCCGTCGAGCTCGTCGAAAACGGCTGGGATCTTCGCCACATCCTGCGGCTCATCGCCACGAGCGAGACCTTCCTCCAGGACAGCGCCGTCTCGCCCAAACTGCTCGAACGCGATCCGGACAACCGCCTCCTCGCGCGCTTCCCGCGACATCGCCTGCCATCCTGGATGATCCGCGACCACGCCCTCGCCGCCTCCGGGCTCCTCAATCCCCATCTCGGTGGTCCTCCGGTGAAACCCTGGCAACCCGAGGGTGTCTGGGAGGAGATCTTCATGGGCCGCTACACCTACCAACCCAGCGTCGGCCCCGCCCAGTATCGACGCACCCTCTACGCCTACTGGCGTCGTTCGAGCGCTCCGACCTTCCTCTTCGACAGCGCCCAGCGCCGCGTCTGCGAAGTCCGCACGAACCTTACGAATACCCCGCTGCAAGCGCTGACCCTGTTGAACGATGTGGGAATGCTGGAAGCTTCGCGGGTTCTCGCGGAGAAGGTCGCGGATTACGATCCTGACAAAGCCATCACCCGTCTCGCTGAAATGATCCTAAATCGCACGCCCTCGGAAAAGGAGACCGGGGTTTTGCAGCGCGAACACCACCAATCGCTCGATTACTACGAGTCGAATCCAGGCGACGCCGTTGCCTTCACCCGGGTCGGGCAGCAAGCCGTCCTCGACGATTCCCGAGCCCCCAAAGTCGCCGCCTGGATGACCGTCGCCAGCCTGATGCTGAATCTGGATGAGGCGATGACGATGGAATAACGAACTCGGGGTTCATCCCTTCGCACTGTTTCCGCTCGCGGGCTCGCTCCGGCTCGAACCAAGGTTCTCATCTGGCCGCCAATGATGCCGATGAGAAAAGGAGATGGTCGGGGCGGCCAGATTCGAACTGACGACATCCTGCTCCCAAAGCAGGCGCTCTACCAGGCTGAGCTACGCCCCGGAATGCCGACCCCATCGGGCCGGAGGACACGGGAGGCCAAAATGCGCCGCGTCCCGGCGACATTCAAGCGGCAATTTCCCCGACCTCGCGCCCTTTCCCATTGGTTTTCCGGATAAAGTGGATAGTTTGTCCGCCCTAGATCCCCCACCCCATGCCGGAAACCAACGAATCCCAGCGCAAAACCCTCGAAGAGCGCGAGCAAATGTCCGACCTCGAGCGTCTCCGGCACTCGACCGCCCACGTCCTCGCCACGGCGATCGCGAAACTCTGGCCCGACGCCCAGTTCGCGGCCGGACCTCCGGTGGAGAACGGTTTTTATTACGACGTCGATCTTTCCCACCGCATCACTCCTGACGACTTCCCGAAGATCGAGGAGGAAATGACGCGCATCGTGAAGGAGAACCAGGTCTTCGAAAAGGTCGAAGTCTCCCGCGCCGAAGCGCTCGAACTCGCGCAGAACGGCCGGCTCGCGGCGCTCGGCGATCGCGGGGTGCCAAGCCGTTTCAAGGTCGACTTGCTCAACGACATCCCCGAGGGCGAGGCGATCTCGCTCTACAAGAACGGCGACTTCTGGGATCTCTGCGCCGGTCCCCACGTCCCGCGCACCGGGAACTGCAAGGCCTTCAAGGTAATGAGCGTGGCGAGCGCCTTCTACAAGGGCGACGCGGCCAATCCGCAACTCCAGCGCGTCTATGGCACCGCCTTCAAGAACAAGACGGAGCTCGAGGAGCATCTCGTGCGCCTTGAAGAGGCGAAGCAGCGCGACCACCGCAAGATCGGCAAGGAACTCGATCTCTTCCACATTGATGAGGCGGTCGGCCAGGGGTTGATTCTCTGGAAGCCAAACGGTTCCGTGGTTCGGATCGAGCTGCAAAAGTTCATCAGCGAACACCTCGAGCGCCAGGGCTACAGCCAGGTCTTCACTCCCCACATCGGCAAGCTGGGGCTCTACCGCACCTCGGGGCATTTCCCCTACTACGCGGAGTCGCAGTTCCCCCCGGTGGTCGAGCGCGAAAGCCTCAAGGCACTCGCCGAGGAAGGCTGCGGCTGCGGAGAGCTCTCCAACCGTCTCGAATCCGGCGAGATCGATGGCTTCCTCCTGAAGCCGATGAACTGCCCGCACCACATCAAGATCTTTCAGAGCAATCACCACAGCTACCGCGACCTGCCGGTGCGCCTCGCCGAATTCGGCACGGTCTACCGCTGGGAGCAGTCCGGTGAACTCGGCGGCATGACCCGCGTGCGCGGTTTCACACAGGACGACGCCCACCTTTTCTGCACCGAGGAGCAGGTCCGCGACGAGATCATCGGCTGCCTTGAACTGGTGAAGATCGTTCTGGGCACGCTCGGGATGAATGATTACCGCGTCCGCGTCGGGCTCCGCGATCCCGATTCGAGCAAGTATGTCGGCGATCCCGAAAAGTGGGACCGCGCCGAAGCCGCCCTGCGCGAGGCTGCCGCGACGCTGGGCACCGCCTTCACCGAAGAGCCGGGCGAAGCCGCCTTCTACGGGCCGAAGATCGACTTCGTCGTGAAGGACGTGATCGGCCGGGAATGGCAGCTCGGTACGGTGCAGGTGGACTACAATCTTCCCGAACGCTTCGGCCTCGAATACATCGGTCCGGACAACGCCCCGCATCGTCCCGTGATGATCCACCGGGCGCCCTTCGGCTCAATGGAGCGTTTCGTCGGCGTGCTCATCGAGCACTTCGCGGGCAAGTTCCCGACCTGGCTCTCGCCCGAGCAAGTCCGCGTGCTGCCGATCTCGGAGAAATTCGTGGATTCGGCCAATGAGGCGGCCGCGAGCCTCCGCGCCGGGGGTGTGCGGGTCACCGTGGACGATTCCAGCGACAAGGTTGGGGCGAAAATTCGTCTTGCCCAGCTAGCCAGAGTTCCTTATATGTTGATCATCGGAGCAAAAGAACAGGAAACGAATCAGGTATCCGTCCGTCATCGCGACCGCGGCGATGAGGGTTCTCTTGCCGTCGGCGAATTCTGCGATCGGATTTTCGCGGAGATTCGCTCGCGCTCCCTATGACGAGGCTTGATCAAAAGCACTCCTTCGTCGCCCGGTTCGAAATTGGAACCGCCGCTCTTTCGCCGTCCGTAATCAACACGGAGGCTCTCTGAACCCCAAACCTTCCGGAGGTAACTGCCATCGCTGCCCAACCCATGAAACGCCGGCCCCGTCCCCCGAGGACGCGGGTGAACGACAAGATCCGCTGCCCCGAGATCCGGGTGATCTACGGCGAGCACAACGTGGTCCTGCCGACCTGGAAAGCGCTGAACAAGGCGAAAGAGCTCGGCCTTGACCTCGTCGAGATCGCGCCCAACGCCAAACCACCGGTCTGCCGCATCGTCGACTACGGCAAGTTCAAGTACGAGCAGGCGAAGCAGAAGAAGTCGGACAAGCCGAAGAAGCGTGAGAAGGAAGTGAAATTCCGCGTCAACATTGATCCGCACGATTATGCGATCAAGCTGATGCACGCCGAGGATTTCCTCGCCCACGGGTTCAAGGTGCGCATCCAACTCCAATTCCGAGGCCGCCAGATGGCTCACCAGGAGATCGGGTTCGAGCTGATGAAGAAGGTCAAGGAAGACCTCTCCGGCATGGCCCACATCGACCTCGAGCCGAAGCTGAACAACCGGAACATCCTCATGATGGTCTCTCCCCTTCCGCCCGAAAAGCAGAAGCGGAAGTTCCGGAAAGATGGCAGCACCTATGATCTCGCCGAAGCCGAGGCGGCCATGGAGGCTTACGACGACGAGGATGATGATGACGACGACGAGGACTACGATCACGACGACGACGATGCCGACGACTCCGATGAGGATGGCGAAGGCGAAGGCGGCGATGATGAAAAGTGATCGCCCCGCGTCTCTGTGAGCGCTTCCCGCAAGCTCCTCCTCTTCGACATCGACGGCACCCTGATCGACACCGGTGGTGCCGGCCTCGTTTCCCTGCGGGAGAGTTTTCACGCTGCCTTTCCGGGTCACGAGTCGCACACGTTCCCTCCGCTCGACCTCGGTGGAGCCACCGATCGGGGCGTGGCTCGTTTCATCTTCGAGCATTACGGGCTGGGCGATGCGCCACACCTTCACGATCAGTATTTCTTCCATTACACCGGTGCTCTGGAGCGCAACCTCCTTGCTTTTGCGAAGAGCGGCAGAGGCCGGGTGCTCCCCGGGGTGCCGGCCCTGCTCCAGGCGCTCTCCCGGCAGCACGCCAACCGGCTTGCGGTGCTGACCGGCAACCTCCGCGAAGGGGCGTGGATCAAGCTGCGAACCTTCGGACTCGACGGCCATTTCACGACCGGTGCCTTTGGCGACGACCACCACGATCGGAATGCCCTCGGACCCATCGCCCTTGACCGTGTCTTCGACTCCCATGACGAACGCTTCGCTCCGGAAAACACCGTCGTGATCGGGGATACGCCGCGCGATATCGCCTGCGCCCGGGCCTTCGGCGCGAAGGTAGTGGCGGTGGCCACGGGCGCGGCCTCGGTGTCTGAACTCGCCTCCGCCGGGCCCGATCTGTTGCTGGACGATTTTTGCGAAACGGATGCCGTCGTCGCGGCGATCGAGTCCTTGGTTCGCCCCTCTCCCAACGTTAATCCGGCTTGACCTGCGCTTGCGGGTTCCGCTTCCATACCGGAACCTTCCGACCTGCCACCCGCCCGTCCATGAAACGAATTCTGTTCGCCACCCTTGCCCTCGTTCCTTCCGCCTTCGCTCAGGAGGCCGCGACCTACCCGCAGGCCGAGCCCCAAAAAGTCCCGGTCGATCAGTTCGTGGTTCCCGAAGGACTTGAGGTCACCCTCTGGGCCTCTTCGCCGCAGCTTTTCAATCCCACCAACCTCGACATCGATCACGCCGGCCGTATCTGGGTCGCGGAAGGCGTGCGTTATCGCCGACATTTCGACCGCCAGCCGGAAGGCGACCGCATCGTCGTGCTCGAGGACAGCGACGGCGACGGAAAATGCGACAAGAGCCACACCTTTGTGCAGGAGCCCCTCCTGGTCGCCCCGCTCGGCGTCGCGGTGATCGACAACCAGATCGTCGTCTCGCAGCCGCCGCATCTCCTCGTCTACACCGATGTGGACCGCGACCTGAAGTTTGATCCCGCCAAGGACAAACGCGAAATCCTGCTGACCGGATTCAGCGGACAGAACCACGATCACTCGCTCCACTCCGTCACGGTGGGACCCGATGGAAAATGGTACTTCAACTCCGGAAACACCGGTGGACAGTTCACCGACAAGTCGGGACGCACCTTCACCATCTACGGATCCTATCGACCCAAAGCGATCGGCCCCTTCGAGTTTCCCCACAATCCCGACGCTCTCGCCGGCAAGGCGAGCGACGACGGCCACGTCTACGTCGGCGGATTCACCGTGCGGATGAATCCCGACGGCACCCACGCCGAGATCATCGGGCACAACTACCGGAACTCCTACGAGCAATCGGTCAACTCGCTCGGCGATGTCTTCCAGAACGACAACGACGACCCGCCCGCCTGCCGCGTTTCCTGGGTCATGGAGTATGCGAACTTCGGTTTCTCCTCGAACGATGGCCAGCGCACCTGGAAAGTCGACAAACGCCCCGGCCAGAGCATCGCCGTCGCCGAATGGCGGCAGGATGATCCCGGCAGCACCCCGGCGGGCGACGTCTACGGCGGCGGATCACCGACTGGAAACGTCTACTACGAGAACGGGGCGCTCGGCGACTCGTGGATCGGCACTTTCCTCGCCTGCGAAGCCGGGCGGAACGTCGTTTTCTCCTATCAGCCCGAAATCGCGGGCGCCGGCTTCAAGCTCGACCGGAAGGATTTCCTAACCAGCAATCCCACCGGTGAATTCGCCGGCTCCGACTTCCTCGGCGGCGAGACCAGCGTCAACCGCGAGCAGCGCACCCTCTTCCGACCCTCCGACATCGCCGTGGGACCCGATGGCGCGCTCTACGTCACCGACTGGTTCGATGCCCGGGTCGGCGGTCACCAGGACCTCGACGAGACCTGCTCGGGCGCCATCTACCGGATCGCCCCGAAGGGATTCAAGTCCGTCGTGCCGGCGATTGATCCGGCCACCGTCGAAGGCCTCATCACCGCCCTGAAGTCGCCTGCGGTCAATGTCCGGGCGATCGGCTTTTACGGACTCAAAGCGATGGGCCGAGCCGCGATGGACCCCGTCGCGACTCTCCTCAAGGATCCGAACCCCTACCTCCGCGGCCGCGCCATCCACGTGCTCTACCAGCTCGGCATCAGCGGGCCACGCGTCGCCGGCTACCCGCCGGAGCAAACCAGTCCCGAGATGAAAATCGCCGCCTTCCGAGCCATGCGCCGCGCCGAACTCGACATCTCCGGAGCCGCCGCCGCCCTCGCCGAAGATCCCCACCCGGCCGTCCGCCGCGAAGTCGCCCTCGCCCTCCGTGACCTCTCCTTCGACCTTTCCAAAGACCTCCTCGTCACCATCGCCCGCGGATATGACGGCAAGGATCGCAGTTACCTCGAAGCCTTCGGCACCGGCGCCACCGGCAAGGAGACCGAGGTCTATGCCGCCGTGAAATCCGCCATGGGTCACGACGATGCCCGCCAGTGGAGCGACGCCTTCGCCGGCATCGCCTGGCGACTCCATCCCGCTGCTGCGGTGGACGATTTCCTGACCCGTTTCCAGAGTGAAGCCCTCTCGATCGCGCAGCGTCGCCAGGCCCTCGATGCCATCGCTTTCGTCCGCACCAAACACGCCGCTCACGCCATGCTTACGGCGGCCCAGATCGATTCGCCGCTCAAGTCGCAGGCGGTCTGGTGGCTGATGAACCGCGCCAACAATGATTGGAAGGACCACGATCTCATGCCCGAACTCAAGGCCCGCGGCATCTACGATCCGGCCAAGGTGGTGATCCAGGAAGTCGTCACCCCCGAACCCGACGAGGCCCAGAAAAACGCCCTCAGCGTGGAGGCCGTCCTTGCCCTCAAAGGCGACGCCACCCGTGGCAAGACCACCGCAGCGCGGTGCATCATGTGCCACGAGGTCGGCGGTATGGGAGCCCTTTTCGGGCCTCCTCTCGACGGCTGGGGTCGCACCCAGACCGCCGAAGTCATCGCCCGCAGCATCATCGATCCGAGCGCCGACATCGCCCACGGCTTCGATGGCACCCAGATCCTGATGAAGGAAGGCAAGACCGTCCACGGCACCGTCCTCCAGGAGGGCAATCCCACCATCGTCATGAGCATGGGCGGGCTTACCCAGATGATCCCGCGGAAGAACATCGCCTCCACCAGCAAGCTCAACCGCTCGCTCATGCTTAGCGCCGCCCAGCTGGGCCTGACCGCCCAGGACGTCGCCGATCTGGTGGCCTACCTGCAGTCGAATTGACCGGACCCAAGAGGGTTCGGTCGGCGACCTGACCCTCTTGAATCAGGGCCTCTTCCGCCCCTCCCGGAACGGCGTTTTTACGCGGCGGGAAAATACCCTCAATTAACTGCTCAAATTGGGCTCAAAACCTTGATATCCCGGGCATTTTCGCTAGGGTGAAAGCTTGCCCGAGGCCGGGAAATCGACCCGCTTTCCCGCCCGGGTTTTTGCTCCGTTCCACACCCCCGCTCTACCATGTCCGACGCCGAAGAAGACCACCTTCCCCCGAAGCCGACGGGTGATTACGATGCCGCCCAGATCGATCAATTGGAGGGGCTCGACGCCGTGCGCAAACGGCCCGGGATGTACATCGGCGACGCGGCGACGGAGCGCGGCCTGCACCACACCGTCTTCGAGGTGCTCGACAACTCGATCGACGAGCACCTCGCCGGCTTTTGCAAACGGGTCGTCATTTCCATCCACGCGGACGGCTCGATCTCCGTCGAGGACGACGGACGCGGCATCCCCGTCGACATGCACCCGAAGTTCCACATGCCGGCGGTGGAGCTGGTGCTGACGAAGCTCCACGCGGGCGGCAAATTCGGGCAGGGCGCCTACAAGTTCTCCGGAGGCCTCCACGGCGTGGGTGCCAAATGCGTCAATGCGCTCTCGGACTGGTTCAAGGCCGAGGTCTACCGCGACGGCAAGATCTACCAGATCTCGTTCGAGCGCGGCAAGACGACCAAGCCGCTCGAGGTCATCGGATCGCTCGACGAGCCGCGGACGGGCACGAAGATCACCTTCTTTCCCGACGCCACGATCTTCACGGCCGGGATCGAGTTCAACTTCGACTACCTCACTGCACGCCTCCGTGAGCTCGCCTTCCTGAATCCCGGAATCATCATCGACCTCGTGGACGAGCGGGGCGACTCGGAGCGCCGCGCATCGTATTACTACGAGGACGGCATCGTCGAATTCGTTCGACAGTTGGGCGAGAACAAGGAGTTGATCCATCCGAACCCGATCGTGCTGAAGGGCAAGCGGCTGGTGCCGATCGACGACGACGGCAAAACGATCGAGGACGACTGCTACGCCGACATCGTGCTGCAATACACCGGCGAGTATCACGAAAACATCCTCTGTTTCGCCAACTCCATTCCCAACGGCGACGGCGGCGCCCACCTCTCCGGCCTCCGCGCCGCCCTCACCCGGGCGATCAACACCTACGCAAAGAACAACAAGCTGCTCAAGGACAAGGATCCCGCCCTCTCCGGCGAGGATTGCCGCGAAGGCCTCGTCGCCGTGCTCTCGATCAAGCACCCGAACCCTCGTTTCAGTTCGCAGACGAAAGAGAAACTCGTCAACAACGAGGTCGAGGGTGTCGTCGCCTCCATCGTTTACGACGGCTTCAACGCCTTCTTCGAGGAGAATCCCCAGATCGCGAAGCGCATCGTCGACAAGGTCGTCAATGCCGCCCGCGCCCGTGAGGCCGCCCGCAAGGCGCGCGAGACGGTGCGCAAGTCCGCCATGACCGGTGGTGGTCTCCCCGGGAAGCTCGCCGACTGCTCCTCGCGCGACCCCGCCGAGAGCGAGATCTACATCGTCGAGGGCGACTCCGCCGGCGGCTCCGCCAAACAGGGCCGCGACCGCCGCACTCAGGCGATCCTGCCGATCCGCGGCAAGCTCATCAACGTGGAAAAGGCCCGCCTCGACAAGGTGCTCCAAAACAAGGAAATCCAGACGATGATCACCGCGATCGGCGCGGGCATCGGCGACGGCGAGGGCGAAGGTTCCTTCAATCTCGGCAAGGCGCGCTACCACAAGATCGTCATCATGACCGATGCCGACATCGACGGGGCCCACATCCGCACGCTGTTGCTCACGTTCTTCTGCCGCCAGATGCCGGCGCTGGTCAAGGCCGGCTACGTCTACATCGCCCAGCCGCCGCTCTACAAGATCACGCGGAAGAAGAAGGAGCAATACGTGCAGGACGACTCCCAGCTCAACAAGATCCTCATCGAGCTCGGTGCGGGTGATGTGAAGCTGCGCGCCGGTTCCGATGGCACCGGTGAGGCCTTCGAGAGCGATCAGCTCAAGGAGGTCCTCGAGATGCTCTCCAAGCTGAACCGCTACAGTGACGTCATCGCACGCAACTCCGGCGACTTCGAGGATTACCTCGCCGCCGGCCGCGACGGCAAGCTGCCCGAATACCTCGTCCAGGTTCGCGAGGGCAACGAGGTGACGGTGCGTTATTTCGTCGGCGAATCCGAGCTGCGCGATTTCGCGGCGGAGAACGCCGACCTGCATCTCTTCGGACGTCGTGCCATCGCCCTCGATCAGGAAGCGGGAATGGGTGGCAAATCGGATGGTCCCAGTCGCCGCGCCCGTCTCGTCGAGATCCACGAAGCCAATTCCATCTCCAAGCTCCTCGTCCGGCTCGGCGAGCTCGGTCTCGACGTGCGTCGTTTCGCCTCGCAGGACCAGCCCCTCTTCCAGATTGTCGAGGGCGAGGGCGACCACGCCAAGGTCCACCCCGTCTTCAGCGTACCAGAGATCCTTTCCAAGATCATGGAAATCGGCAAACGCGGTATGGAGATCCAGCGATTCAAAGGTCTCGGTGAGATGAACGCGAAGGAGCTCTTCAACACGACGATGGATCCCGCGACCCGCAAGCTCCTCCGTGTGAAGATGGACGAGGACAACGCCGTCGAAGCCGACAAGATGTTCACCATTCTCATGGGCGACGCCGTGGAACCCCGCCGCCAGTACATCGAGGACCATGCGCTGAACGTGCGCAATCTCGACGTGTGATGTCGTCAAGGGTCACGAGTCATGAATCGGAACGAAGTGGAGATGGACGGAGTGAAACGAAGTCAATCACGGGTAGGAATCCGCAAATGGACATCGATGATTTTGAGATCTATCAGGAAGCGATGAGAATCGGTGATGTCATATGGGAAGAGGCGGTGCGTTGGGACTACTTTGCGCGAGATACCGTCGGCAAACAGTTGGTTCGCTGCGCCGATTCAATTGCTTCAAACCTCGCGGAGGGGCACGGTCGCTACCACTACGCCGAAAACAAAAACTTCTGTCGCTATGCCCGCGGCTCGTTGCAGAAAACCATCACCTTTCTGACCAAAGCCCGGAATCGGCAACTCATCTCCGCGGACGCAGCTGAATCCTTGATCAACGAACTGGTCATTCTAAGAAAACGCATCAACGCCTACATCCGGTCCATCGGCGATCATGGTTCCTCCTCGTGACCCATGACCCGTGACCCATGACCCATTCCCCCCATGTCCGACGATCCCAACATTCCTGCCGTTCCTTCGACGCCTCCACCGGGTGAAAGCGGCATTTCCCCGATCAACGTGGCCGACGAGATGTCGCAGTCCTTCCTGGACTATTCGATGTCCGTCATCATTTCGCGCGCCCTGCCCGACGCGCGCGACGGGCTCAAGCCTTCCCAGCGTCGCCTCCTCTACGCGATGCACCACGACCTCTCGCTCGCGCCGAACAAGAAGCACCTCAAGTGTGCTCGCATCGTCGGGGAGACGATGGGTAAATACCACCCGCACGGCGACGGCGCGATTTATCCCACCTTGGTGAACATGGCCCAGCACTGGTCCATGCGCGACATCCTCGTGGACGGCCAGGGGAACTTCGGATCGGTCGAAGGCGACCCACCCGCCGCGATGCGTTACACCGAGGCGCGCCTCACCCACTGTGGCTCGGCCCTCATGACCGACCTCGAGAAGGACACCGTCGACTTCGTCGCCAACTACGACGAGACCAACGAGGAACCCTCCGTCCTTCCCGCCGCGATCCCGAACCTGCTCGTCAACGGCGGCACCGGGATCGCCGTCGGCATGGCCACGAACATCCCGCCGCACAACCTCGCCGAGGTCGTCGATGGCATCTGCGCGACGATCGACAATCCCACGATCAGCATCGCCGAGCTGCTGCACTACATCAAGGGTCCCGACTTCCCGACCGGATGCACCATCCTCGGCATGCAGGGCACCCGCGACTATGCCGCGACCGGACGCGGCAGCATCAAGGTGCGCGGACGGGCCGAGATCGCCGAAGACGCGAAAGGCCGCGAGCAGATCATCATCACCGAGATCCCCTACGCGGTGAACCGCGCCCGCCTCGTCGAGCGCATCGCGGAGCTGGCGAATGAGAAGATCATTCCCGAGATCAGCGCGGTCCGCGATGAGTCGGATGAAAACACCCGCGTCGTCGTCGACCTCAAGCGCGACGCCCGCGCCCAGGTCGTGCTGAACAACCTCTACAAACACACCGCGCTTTCCTCGACCTTTTCGGTCAATATGCTGGCGATCGACCAGCGGCGCCCGAAGCTGCTGAATCTCAAGGACGCGATCAACTGCTACATCGAGCACCGCCGCGAGGTCATACTGCGCCGCACCCGCTATCTGCTCGGCAAGGCGGAAGAACAGGCCGAGAAACTCGAGGCCTATCTCCTCGCCCTCGGCAATCTCGATGACTTCATCAAGATGATCCGCGACTCAAAGACGCGGGACGAGGCGCGGGCGAAGATCAAGGCCTACTCCTTCACCACCGAGGCCGCCGAGGCTCTCGGCATCCTGCTGCGCGGACAGGAGAGTCTCAAGATCCGCCCCGGCCATTACATGCTGACCGACAAGCAGGTCGATCACATCCTCGAGCTGCGCCTTTACCAGCTCGTCGGACTCGAGCGCGACAAGATCAAGGCCGACTACGAGGCTTTGCTCGATACGATCAAGGACCTGCTCGACATTCTCGCCCGCGAGGAACGAGTCCTCCAGATCATCAAGGACGAGCTCCAGGAGGTGAAGGCCAAGCACGGCACTCCTCGTCGCACCGACTTCGGCGCTGCCGAGGAAGGCGAGATCGCCAACGTCGATCTCATCGCGAATGACTCGAACATCATCACCATCACCCACCGCGGTTACATCAAGCGCACTCCGGCGATCGAGTTCCGCACCCAGGCGCGCGGCGGCAAGGGGCTGAAGGGCATGGAGACGCGCGAGGCCGCCGACAAGGACGACGAGAACGACTTCGTCGAGCACCTCTTCGCCGCTACCGCCCACGATTACCTGATGTTCTTCACCGACACCGGGCGCGTCTACGTCGAGCGGGTCTACCAGATCCCCGAGGGCAGCCGCACCTCGAAAGGGCGCTCCATCAAGAACCTCCTCAATCTCCGCCCCGAGGAGAAGATCGCCTCCGTCCTCCGCATCGAGGCACACGGACGTGAGGACAAGGATGCCACCTTCGTCGACACCCTCTTCGTCCTCTTCGCCACCCGTAGCGGCAAGGTGAAGAAGACCAAGCTCTCCGACTTCCGCAATTACCGGAAGGACGGTATCATCGCCATCCGCATCGAGGAGGGCAACGAACTCACCCACGTCGTCCTCACCGACGGCACGAACGACATCTCCATGGTCACGAACCGCGGCTATGCGGTGCGCTGCAATGAGAAGACGATCCGTCCGATGGGACGCGGCTCCGCCGGGGTCACCGGGATCCGTCCGCGCCCGGGCGACTACCTCGTCGGCCTCACCGTCGTCGACGACAGCACCCACTTCCTCGTCGTGAGCGAACGCGGCCTCGGCAAACGTACGCCCTTCGGCGACTACCCGACCAAAGGCCGTGGTGGCAAAGGCGTCATCACCATGCGCGTCACCGAGAAGACCGGACCCGTCACCGCGGGACTCCGGGTCGGCGACGGCGACGACATCATGCTGATGACCAACACCGGACAGTCCGTCCGCATCCGCGTTTCCGACATCCGCATCACCGGCCGCAACGCCTCCGGCGTCAAGCTGATGAACCTCAAGGAAGGCGAGACCATCCAGGACATCGCCCTCGTCGTCCGCGACGGAGATGAGGATGACGACACCCAGGTCGCCGCCCTCCCCGAAACCGATCCCTCCGAAGTCGAAGAAGAGATCATCGACGAGATCGAGGAGGAGGACGATGAGGAGATCGTCGACGACGAGGGGGATGAGGAAGAGGAGAAGTGATCGGGTCCTAGGTCTGGTTTCTTGACGAGGCGGTAGCAAAACGCTACCTTCCCTCCATGAGCCAACCGGTGAAGCTGAGCGACGAACTGGTGCTGGACGCCCGGACGGTGGGAGCCGTCGCGCAGCGATCCATCGCCGGTCAGGTGGAGTTCTGGGCGCGTCTCGGAAGATCGATCGAGCCGGTTCTCCGCGGTGATCGTGCTCTCGCCCTGCAACAGTCCGGATCGGTCCGCCCCTTGTCGGAAATCATCGACTCAGTAGACACCGATACAGGGCGCGAGCGCGTCCGCACCTACCTCGATTCACGCCCGTATCCCCATTTTGAAGCCTGTCCCGAGGAGGCTGGCCTGCTGGTGAAAATCGAGGAAGACGGCAGCCGCACGCGCGGACGGTTCGTAAACCGGGTCTTTGTCGACGCGAAGTGACGACAGTCATGGACTGGCGCTCCTCTCTCGATGCCAGGCCGATTGTGGTGGCACTCGCCGGTTCGAATGGAGCGGGCAAATCGACTTTCTTCCACTCCCACCTCGCCACCGCGGGACTGCGTTTCATCAATGCCGACGACCTCGCCGCCGAAATGGGCCTGGGCGCCTACGATGCGGCCGATCTCGCCGCATCGATCCGGCGGTGCCTGATCGAACAGGGTGAGAGCTTCGTTTTCGAGACCGTCCTCTCCGATCCCGTCGGTGCCAAAGTGGCCGAATTGCAAGAAGTCCACCGGCGAGGCACCAACGTGGTCCTGATCTTCATCCGCATCGACTCTTCCGAGACATCGAAGCTACGCGTTTCCATGCGGGTCGCCCAGGGCGGGCACGACGTCGCCGACGATAAGCTCGAAACCCGCTTCGACCGCACCCTCGCCAATCTCAACCGAGCGATCCGTTCTCTGCCACTCGTCGTCGTCTTTGACAACGCCGAGCTCAACCGCCCCTACCGCTTGGAAGCCATTTACCAAACCGGTGAACGCGTTTATCCGTAGCCTCTCAAACACCGATCACCGATCACCTTCCCACCCGTGACCCATGTTTGACTTCGTTTCACTCCGTCCATCTCCACTTCGTTCCGATTTATGACCCCCACCGCCACCACCTTCCTCTACGAACTCCTCAACACCCCCAGTCCGACCGGCTTCGAAGTCCGCGGGCAGCGGGTCTGGGCGAAACGCTGCCGTGAATTCGCCGACTCGGTCGAGAGCGATGCCTATGGCAACGCCTGGGCCACGGTGAAGGGTGCCGATCCGGACGCGCCGCGCATCATGATCGAGGCGCATGCCGACGAGATCGGATTCATCGTCAAGTACATCGCCGACGATGGATTCCTCCGCGTCGACCGCATCGGCGGATCGGACTGGGCCAACGCCCGCGGACGACGCCTCACCGTCTTCGGCGAAAAGGGCGAGGTCCTCGGTATCATCGGCAACACCGCGATCCACATCCGCGACCGCAAGGACGGCGAGAAAGCCCCCGAGGTGCACGAGCTCTTCGTCGACATCGGCGCCTCAAGCGCGGCCGAGGTCGCGGAGATGGGCATCCGCGTCGGACATCCCGCCGTCTACGCCGATGGGGCCGTGCCCTTCGGCAAAAACCGCATCGTGGGACGCGCCCTCGACAACCGGATCGGTGGCTTCATCATTTCCGAAGTGATCCGGCGCCTGGCCGAAGGCGACAGCCGCCCCACCGCCACCTGCCTCGCCCTCAACGCGGTGCAGGAAGAAATCGGCGGACAAGGGGCGACCATGGCGGCCTACGCCATCAAACCCGACCTTTGCCTCGTCCTCGACGTCACCCACGCGACCGACAGCCCCGACATCAAACACCAGCAGCACGGCAAGGTCACTCTCGGCGGCGGACCTTCCATCACCCACGGCACCGCGAACCATCCCCTGATGGTCCAGCGCCTCATCGAAACGGCGCGCGCCGAAGAGATCCCGCTCCAGCACGAGGCTTCCTCCCGCTACACCGGCACGGACACCGATTCGATCTACCACCTCCGCGGCGGGATCCCCTGTGCCCTCATTTCCCTGCCGCTGCGTTACATGCACAGCATCGTGGAGATGGCCGACTTCGGTGACGTAGAGAACGTGATCCGGCTGATGACGGCGTTCGTGAAGTCGGTGAAGGGCGGGGAGACCTTTGCGGTGGAGATTTGATCAAACTGCCGTCTCCTTCTCCACCGTCCGTAGCGCCCCATACAACACCCAGGACAACACCGCGACCGCTGCGGCGATGGCGATCCAGAGGGCGGTTTTGGACTCGAGGAAGCCGGGTTCGGCTGGACCCGCCTCATTTTCATAGCCGGGATTGGGAGCGAGGGATCCGAGGCTCTGGTCGATTGCCGGGGTCTGACGTGAAAGGGCCGCGCGAATCGCGGCGTCGTCGAAACGAGGAACGGAGGCGCCCTCGTCGCCGAGGAGAATGAGGAACTTCTCCCCGGGTCCGGCGAGGAAAAAAATTTCGTGTCGCGGACCTTTCCCGGACACGGCGGTGAATCTGATCTCCGGATTCGTTCCGTTGGCGATGCGAAGCCGGTATCGATCCGAGCGCGTCAGCGGGAAACTCAAGGCGAGCGAGGCGTCTCGAAAATCAACGACCTCGTAGCGGTGAAGGTGGCTCTCGTGAAGGTTGATCCAATCGCCATCCCGGCCGGGGACCTGCAAAGTTACAACACGGCGGAAGTTGCGGTCGTCCGTGCGGAACTCAAGCCGCTCGATGGGGAGGTTGCCGCCATCGAATTCGATCCAGGAAACCCCGTTTTCTCCGGTACCCTGCGAGAGGATGGCGAGATCCGCGATGCTCCTCTGAGGCACCGGGATCTCCGCAGAAGCGATCCGCTCAACGAAGCGGAGCCCATCGATCCGGAAGTCGCGCTGTTCGACCCGTTCGCTCTCGGTGATGGCAACCCCGCTGGAGTTGCTGACGGTGCGACTGATCTCGCGAAGACGGGAACGCTGCACCTCGCTGGCATCAGCAATGCGGATGCGGAAGCGCCGCGCCGCCGTGCGGGGAAGATCGATCGACGTGCGGCGAAAGTCGAGGAAGCGGCTGTGGTCGAAGAGAATCCCCTCGGTGAAAAGATCCCGCCAGGCACCCTGATCATCTGCCACGGAAACGGTGACTCCCTTTTCGAAATCGCGCAGCGGGGTATCGACCTCGAGTCTCAGAGCCGCAACGGGTGCGGGGGTGAGCTTGACCACGATTTCGATGGCACCGTCGGAGGTCTGTTTGAGAGATTCGGTCTCCTGGCGAAAAAAACGCGACTTCAGAAATCCTGGCGATGGCATCTCGCGGACCACCCAGGGCTGTTCAAGGAGGGCACCATCGGCTTCGCGGACGAGTCGCAACGCGGCAAAGTCCTTGCCCGAATGACGGTAGAGCGAGGGATCTACCTCGACCCGGGCAAGCCCGGGCCGATTCATCGCAACGACAACCGGAACCTGTTGCGGCCAAGGCGCGAGGTTGAATTGATCGGGACGGAGAGGTTCCGGCGAAATGTCGGCGTGGAGGGATCCAATCCCCGCCAACAACATGGCGATGACCGGTAGGGACGCACCTCCGGGGCGTCCGCCGCGTAGCATCGGTCGGGTCACTCGGTCCTCGCGGACGTCCCGGAGGTGCGTCCTTACCCGGTTTGCTCGAATGCGGTTCATACGGGGTCCTGGGTTTCGGGTTCGGTGGCGAAGCGGTGGCTGTATTTGAAGTAAAGGAACGATCCTGCCAAAACCACAACCCCCAACACGATGAAGGCAATGATGCGGTAAAGCTGGTCGAGTCCCGAGAGATCGATGATGAAGACCTTGAGAATGGTCCCGGCGAGGAGCACCAGACCGATCCCCCGCAGCGCGGCCCGCCCTTTCAAAATGCCGGCGAGGAGCAGGCCGATCGCAAAGAGCGACCAATAGATCGAGATGCCGCCCATCCGGAAGCGCGGCAGGAAATGGCTCAGCGCGGTCCAGACTTCCAGGCTGGTGTAAACAAACATCGCGACGAGGGCAGCGTAGGCGAAGACCCGGGCGACCGGACGCCGCCCCTCGGATCCGGCGAGGATGCGGCTCACGATGATGAGGAAGGCGGCGACCGCACCATAGTCGAGCAGGCGCATCAGCAGGCCCGGCAGGAGGTCACGGCGAGCGAAAGCCAGGTCGATTCCAGGATTCCACCAGAAGAAGTCGACGAAAAACACCTTCACTACGATGGCCGCGGCGAGGATGCCGAAGAGCACGGTGGCGAGGCCGGAGCGGCGCACCAGCATCTCGCGCAGCAGGAGCGCCGCGAAGCCGATCCAGACGAGGGTGAGCCCCGGCCGTACCAGCGCATCGAAGAAGCGATCGACGGTGTGGACAACCTCGAGGTTGAGCACGATGAAGGAAAGTCCCACCACGATCCAGAAACAGACGCGGCCCACCCCGGACTGTCCGGGGAGCGGACGGATGTCGTTTCCCTCGCCGACGGCCCACTCCGCGGGCGTTCCGTCATGTCGGAAGAGCCGCCCCGCGGCGAGGAAAGATCCGATCGGGATGCCGAAGATGAAAAGCCGCTCAACGAAGTGTTTCCCGTATTCCTTGCCAGACATCGCATCAATTCCGTCGAACTGTCCGTGGAGGTCGAAGATCGCGAAGCGGGCGAGGACGATGAGGTAGAGCAGGTAAGCGAGCTGGCGGAGGAACTCGCTGCGCATCTTCGCGGCAATCCAAAGCATCACGAAGGCCTGGAGCGACCAGCTCACCGTGATCCAGCCTTTCGAAAGCACGATGGGCAGGGTGATCGCCACGAAGAAGGAGGCGAGTCCGAGGAAACTGAGAAGCAGGCCCCGGTCGCGCAGACCGCGCTTCAGGAACGCGACGACGTGGAGGATGTAGAAGACCGCCAGGCCGAGGGTGAGCAGGGCGACCGCCTCGCGTGGGTAGGTCGCGGTGATGCATTTCACCGTGAGTCCGGCAAAAGCCGCGGCATTGAGGAAGAGGAAGAGCAGCTCCAGCAGCGTCGATTGGCGGCGATGGATCAGCTGATAGACAAAGGTGACCGATGAGAAGATTGCAAAGAAGGCGAGAAGGAAAGGCAGGAACTCCCAAAACCGTTCCGGCGCAAACCAGCGATCCATCGCCCGGACAACGTGGGCGCAGGTCGCGAGGAAGGCGAGATAGTGCAGCAGCCTCCACTCGCGCCGCGAGGCGACCCAGAGCATGCCGAGACCGAGCAGAAGCAAGTAGCTGAAAAGCAGCACGACACTTTCATTCCCCCCACGGATCATCAGCGGCGTTCCATAACCGCCCAATAAGCCTAACACAGCCACCAGGAGGCTGTTGAACCGCACCGCGACGAATCCAGCCACGGCGGTGACCAATACCATCAGGCCAAAGGCCGGCACGGCCCCAAGCAATTGGTAATCCGGTAACTGGGCGGTGAAAAAACTGAAGTAAAGCGTCGCAAAACCCGCTCCGGCGAGGCCCTGGCCGAGCATGCCATACTTGCCACGGAAGAGCCGCACGCCGCCGGCGATGAGGCCGGCGCCGGTCAGCGTGGCGAGGAGAATGCGGAGATTCGGCCCGATCCAGCCTTGGTTCACGGCGTACTTGAGGAAGAAGCCGATCCCGATCACGAAGATCATCACCCCGAGCCGCACCAGCCAGGTGGTCGCGACGGCAAACTCCATGGTGACGCCCTGGGGACGATGTTCCTCGCCGACGACGATCCAGTTCCAGATTTTTGAAAGGATGCCGCGCACCGACGATTCGAAGGCGCTTGGTTCGCGCGGTGCGATGGGTTCGGGTTCCGGCACAACGCGCCGCTGCGGCAGGGGTGGAGGCGTTGGCAGCGCGGCTCGTTCCAAGGCGAGAGCTGGAGCGGGCTCTTCGACAATCGTCTCCACAACTGGGACCGGTTCGGTTGTTTCAGGCGACGAATCGGAAACGCTTTCCGCGATCTCGAGTTCCGCCGAACCGGCCGGTTCCGTTTCCTTCACCCGGGTGTATCGCAACCCCTTGACCTCGTGGATCAGTTCGCGGATATCGACCTGAAGATGGTTGAGCTTTTCCTCAATCCCCCGGATGCGACCTTTGGTCGTGGCCACAAGGATGATGAGAATGACGGCGACAATCAGGACGAAAAGTTCCATGGGTCAGAGCGGTGGTTCGGCGGCATTCTACTCCTCCGGTCAGGAATCTGACGAATTGATAATCCTGCCAATTCCCATCGACGAAATCGATGTTTGGCTCCCCGCCTCAATGACGCGTCAGAATCATGCGGACCGGCGTCGAGATCATCCCGTCGTGGTCGCGGGCGCGGACGAGGACTCCGTTTCGGCCCTTTTTAAGCTTGGTGTTGAAGGACCACGAGGCCGTACCTTTCGCGACACGCCATGGTTTTCCCTTGACCTTGTAGCTCACCTCGAGGACTCGGATCTCGTCGCTGGCCCGGCCGCGGACTTTGGCCCGGCTTTTGGTCATGCTTTGGTTTCGGCTCCCGCGCGGCATTACTTTCGGAGCCTGCGCGACGGTGTTGAGCAAGAATATCGTCCCGAGGTTGTTGTCGCCCCCGTTGATCGTCGTGCCGAGGAAGACCCCCGGATACACTTCGAGCAAACCGCCTTCCGGGGCCTTGCCGGAATCGGTGTCGAAAGACCTCAGAACTTCAAACTCCGTGCCGTCCGGGGAGAGCCGGTAGATCAAGCCACCGTTGTTGTCGCCCCCCTCTCCGGTGACGCCATAGTAATCGCCGCTACGGGATGACACCGCCAATTTGCCGGTGGGGCGGCTGCCATCGGCACCGGAAAACTCATGGAGCAGCTTGTAGGTGGCGCCGAGCTGGTAGACCGCACCGAGGACCCCGGATCCTCCCGCACGCAGGGTGCCGACGGCATCGGTGTTCGACGTGAAGATCGGAGCGCCACTCGGGTTGATGCCTTTCGCCAGCACAAACTCCTCGACGACATTGTAGGAGGTCCCTGCGAGGGAAAAGAAGGTTCCCCCGGATCCGGAGCCTCCCTGGTAATTGATTCCCACGAAATTCGGGCCGAGGCGGGTGAGCTCCGTCGGCCACCCTCCCGTCGCCATCGCGCACTGATGCAGCACCTCGAAATCAGTGCCGTCGGGATCCATGCGGAAAATCGTGCCGAGATCGTTGGTTCCGCCCTGTTGGCAGGTCGAGTAGATCTTGCCGTCCTCGCCAAACACGGGAGTGCCCGAAGGGGTGCGTCCTTCGCTGGCATTCGTGAACACCTTGAGCTTCGTGTATCCGCTGCCGTCTTTATTAATGGCGAAGACGACGCCGCGTCCGTTCACGGGATCTCCCCCGTGGCTGAAGGTGCCGTAAATGCGGCCGTCCGGTCCTTCGACAACTCCATTGTATGCGAAGACGCCGTCGTCCACCGTGCAACTCTTGAGGAGTTCGTAGCCCGAGCCATCACGTTCACAACGAAAGATCGCTCCCTGGCCGCTCGCGCCGCCACTGGCACCGACTCCATAGACCCGCCCGTCGCTTGCCAGGAACAATTCACCATAAGGCCTGGCCCCGGTGGAAATCTCGAAAACGTGCCGGACGCGAAAAGTGTTTTGGGCTGAGAGGGTTCCGCAGAACAAACCCAGGGCGGCCCAGAGAAGAGAGAGTCGAAGTCGATTTTGATTTCCAGTCATGCGGCACAAAAAGGCCGCAGTGGCATTCGCGAAATGGGACAAAGGTCCCATCCGGGACCATCAGAACATCCGACCAAAGTCCGAGTACACCAAACCTCACAGCCGCTTGGCCATGATGTTCCGAACCGTGAAGGGAAGGCCGTGGTCCTGGATGGAGATTTTCCCGCTCGCAGGGAGTTCCTTGTCGGCCGGCTTCTTCCCGCGCAGGTTGAAATCCTGGATGCACTCTCCGTTCAGGACAACGACGAGGCGGTCGCCCTTCATCGAGACCGTCATGCGGTTCCATTCGCCCGGTGCCTTCGACAGATTCTTGGTTGCACCCTGGGTCTTGATGATGCCACCCATGTCGTGGTGCCCCGGGGCGGTCTCCATGCCATAGGAATCCTTGATCTGGACCTCGAAGCCGGACTTCGTGGGATCGATGTCGTCGGCACAACGAAAGTAAAGACCGGAGTTGCCGCCCTTCTCATACTTGAATTCAAAATCGACGGTGAAATCCGCATATTCACCCGGCAGCCAGATGTAGCAGTTGTAACGGGTCCAATCCTTCTCGCCTTCTCGAGGCGTCAGTTGCAACGAACCATCCGGCTGGATCTGCCAGTTGCCCTCCGTCTTGATTTTTGAAAGGTCCTTTCCGTCATAAAGGACGTCGAATCCATCGGTGGAGCCGGGATGTTGCGTGAGTTCGTCGGCGGAAACGGTCAGGGCGAAAAGGACGAAGGCAAAGATGGCGGGGATTTTCATGAATGGGACGCTAACAAAAATCCCGCGTCCATGGCAAGTGCGATGCCTTCCCTCAACACGTGAATTTCAGAAGGTGATGAGGTCCATGCCGGTCCACGATCTCCGACCGGCCCAATCCACCGGAGCGGGCGAGATCGGCCAGGGTCGAGAAGGCATCCGGCTGGTCGTAGGCGGCGACATGTTCGCAGGCCTCATCGATCAGTTCCGGCGATACGGCGGTCCAGCCCCGCATCCTTTCCAGGTAGGCTTCGAGATAGTCGGCGAGGCTTTGGCCCTCCTCACGGACGACGTCGATCATCAGGAACTCGCCGCCCGGGGCCAGGATCGCCGCGCAGGACTGGAAGAGCTGCGCCTTTTGCCCGGTGGCGAGGTGATGCACGGCGAAACCCGTGAAAATCACATTGTAGGATACCTCCGAGGCGGCGGTGTAGGCGAGCATGTCACTTTCGTGAAGGGAAACGCCGTCGAGTCCGGCGAGGTAGCCCGCTGCTTCGGCGAGAGCGGTCGGGGAAAGATCGACGCCGTCATAGCGGACCGGCGGCGCCGCGTGCAGGGCCGGCGCGAGGAAACGCGCATTCCCGCAGCCGAGGTCGAGAACGGAATAGGGACCCGCGGCATGGCGTTTGGTCAGGGCCGAGGCGACGGGCGCATAAAGCTCGCGGTGGAACATGTGGTTCCCCGCGGTGATCGCGTCGTAGAGCGACCAGGACCGGCGGAAAAGCGTGGCGGCTTCGTCCGGCATCACGGTTTGGGAGTTTCGTCAGGGAGACGGCAGGACTGCCACGCGAGGAAACGCCATTTGCCGCCTTCCTCCTTCCAGACCGCGAGGTAGGAAAGCTTCAGTTGGGCCTCGCCTTTGGCGGACGCCACCTTGAGATTCGATCGGCCGCTCATCAGCGCGATGCCGGGAGCGGGAAAGGTGAACTCGCGCTCGACCGCGTCAATCGAGAGGTACTTCGTCTTTCCAGAGACGAGCGCCTCAATGAAGGAAGCTTTGGTATCGACGGTGCCGCTGGAATGCGCGTAGCGGAGCTCATCGGAAAAGATCGCGTCGAGGGCCGCGGCGGTGGGCTGCTGCATCGCCGCAACCCGGGAGTCGTCGGCGGCTTTGACGGCGGCGAGAGGCCCTTCTTCGGCGCGGATCGAGAGAGGCAGGAGACAAAGAAGAAGCAGGAAGCATTTCATGGGATGGAATTCCAGGTTGGCACATCATTCGGCCAGCCAATCGACGATCGATCCTTCGGGCGATTTCCCCTCCCCTGCAAGTCGCAAAGGGAGATCGCCGTTCAAGCGGACAAGGCCCGGCACGTCGAGGTATTTGGCCCCGCCCGGCAGGAACATGGGATCGCGGTAGCTCGCGACCGTCCCGAAGCGGAAGCCTCCGGTATCGACCGCGGCGCGATCAACGGCGCTGCCGGAAAGGGCCCGCGCGGCGAGGGCGATGACGCCGCTGTTTCCGGATCCCGCGACGACAACGCTCTCCGGATTCGGATGCGAGCCGACCTTCGCATTGCGAAGAAAGGTCACGATCGAAAGCACGTCGTGAACCCGCTGGGCGAAGAGCGCGTGATTGTATCCGTGGGTGTAGCCGGCGAACTCGCGCGGATTTTCGACGACCCGGGTTTCGGTGACGCCTTCGCCGCCTTGGAACAGCAAATCGGGAGCGACCACCGCCACGCCGATGCCGACGAGCTTGCGCACGTCCTCGTTGTCGATGGCGACACGACCGCGGTCATCGAGCCAAATGGCGACGCGACCTTTCCAATCCTTTGGATAATACCAGCTCACCGGGATCTCCTCGCCGTGGGTCTCGTTGCGCAGCGTGCCGGTCATAAAGAGGTGGCTGCCCCGGTCCTCTTTGTCGCCCAGCTCCCACGAAACTTCCCCGGCTTCGCCGTAGCCGCGGCCGATCACGACCTCCCATCCGGCGCGGAGGGTTTCGGTGGCGGGCGCATCGTCGAGCTGACGCTTCGCATCCGTTGTCAACCGGGACAGCAGCTCGCGCTCGAACTCATCGCCGGTCAGCTTGGGGGCGGGATGTTCGTCATTCCACACCGTCAGCTGCTCGCGGGTGAGCGGCTCATAGTCCTGTTCGATCACCGGTGCCTCGAAGCCGAGTTTGAAATGTTGGTTGAGGAAGGTGTAGAAGGCGCTGCGGGTGACGGCGTTGTAGTTGTGCGGGAAATGCTCGCCGCGCAGCAGGAAGACGTTGTCCTTTTTGCCGTAGAGTTCGTAAAGGCGCTGCAGATCGGGGAATCCTTTCGTCGAGAGTTCCTTTGTCCAATCGTTCGCGGTATTCATGCCCTGCGGTTTCGGCGCGAAAAGACCGGCGAACTCGACGTTGCCGGTGCCGATGCGGAGCAGGCTCGCATTTTCGCAGGTGCAACCGCCCTGCATTGCCGTGCTGACCATCACGCAGGGGAAAGAAAGGTCGATGCGATCATCGATCGCCGCGAGCAGCATCGTCTGGGTACCTCCGCCGCTCGCTCCGGTGATGGCGAGCCTATCCGGATCGACCTCGGGCAGGGTCAGCACAAAATCGAGTCCGCGCACCGCGTTCAGCGTCTGCAGTCCCATGATCGATTGCAGATGCGATTCGGCCTGCGGGCTGTAAAGCCCCCAGCGCTCGTTGGTGCTCATGTCAGGGCGCTGCTTCGCGAAGCGGTGCACGACCTCGGGCGAGAGCTGGATCGAATCCGAATCGCTCAGCATGTCCCACTGCCACACCACGCAGCCCATCCGGGCAAGCTGCACGCAGAGCGATTGGAACATGCTGCTGCCGCCCTTCTCAAATCGCTCGCCCCCGCTGGCGATCTCGGCGCGCACCTTGCCGGGCTCGTTCAGGGCGAGACGCGCGTCTTTCCAGTGTCCGTGGGCGAAGAGGACAGCCGGAACCTTGCCCTTGGGATTCGCCGGGCGGTAAAGGTTACCCGTCACATAAAAGCCCGGGACGCTCTCGAAGTAGACCTTTTCAATGCTGTAGCCCTCCTTCTCGATCCTTCCGTGGATCACGGCGTTGAGCGGCGTTTTTTCCGGCATGGGCCAGAGTCCCTGCGAGACGAGGATGCGGCGACGGACCTGCTCGCGGCGCGGTTCCCACAGCTCGACCGAGGCGGGCGGATCGAAGGGGAAATACCCGTTCAGATCCTTTGGTGCCTCGTGCCGGATGTCGGCTGAGAAGGAGACGGAGACAAAAACAAGGCTGGCGAGAGGGGCGAGACGGCGGATCATGGGCGCATCGTGGAGGGTCCAGCGCAATCTGTAAATCCCGCCAATGCGCCGATTCGACCCTCTTGGGTCCGGGACCTGAGAGGGTCAGGTCCCGGCATCCGGAAATCACTTGGCGCGCCGGGCGCGCACCAGTGCCACGGGAGAAATCAGGTCATCTCCGTCGAGCGAGCGGACCCGGACGGTGAGTTTGCGCACGGATGGTTTGACCCGGATGCGGGCGTTCCAGGCACCGGCCCCCTCGGCCGCCTTGTAGGCACCCTTGGTCGCATATTCGACGCGGTCGATCGCGACATCATCGGAGGCGATTCCGCGGAGCTTGAGGGTTTTCCCCCGGAAGGTGGGACGGGCGCGCCCGAGGACCTTCACCGTGGGAGCCTCGAGGGTGGTCTCGATCTTGAAGATGGTGCCGGCACTGTTGGTGCCTCCGCCGGTCGTTGACCCGTAGAAGGTGCCATCGGTCGTCTCGAGCAGCGGGCCGCCCGGCTGCGATCCATCGGTGGTCCCACCTGCGAATCGGTGCAGGACGACGAAACTCGTGCCGTCCTTCGACATGCGGAAGACACTCCCGCTTCCGGTCGAACTGTAGAAAGCGCAGCCGTAGAGCCGTCCGTCGCTGCCCTCGACGAGGGGACTGAAGACGCCGTATCCATCGGCATCGTCGCCAAACTCGTGGAGCTCGGTGTAGTCGCCGCTCGGACTGAGACGGAAGATGCCACCACGGTTCGCACGACCTCCCTCGATCGTCGCGCCATAGAAGAAACCGTCGCTGGCGAGGAGGAGTTGATTCGTCGGCTTCGTGAAGCCCGGGCTGTCGAAGGCGTGCATGAAGTTGTAGGTGACGCTGTTCGTGCTGGCCACGAAGAACATGCCGGTGTCGGTGGCGTTCCCTCCGGAGTTCGTGCATCCGTAGAGCATTCCGCCGGGACCCTCGACGAGCCCTCGGCAACCCGCTCCTTTGCCACGCTTGGCCCCGGAGGTGCCGGTGAATTCGTGGATGAGGGTGTATCCCGAGCCATTGACATTGACCTGATAAATGCCGCCAAATCCGCTCGCTCCACCCGTTGCTGTCACCCCGTAGAGTTTGCCATCACTGGCCTGCATCGGCACCGCGTCGGGAGTTCCTCCGGAGGCGGAGGCGAATGGCCGGAGCGTTTCGAAGGTGTTACCGGGTTGATCGATCCGGAAGAGCGTCCCCAATCCGTTCGCCCCGCCGTAATTGACGCCGTAGAGCTTGGTGTCGGTGGCCTTGATAACCCCGGTGGACGGGTTGCCGCCTTCGTTGCCCCCCGCGAACGAATAGTTGATCTGAAAGACGCCCGAGGCGGGATCAAAGCGGAAGATGGACCCGGCATTGTTCGTGCCACCGAACTGGGAGGCGCCGAAAAGGTACCCACCCGACGGGATCAGCATGCCGCGCGGAGAATTGGCGCTGTTGGAGGCCGGGTTTCCAATGACGGTATAGACATTGCCTGCGAGACACGGCACCGAAGGGACGAGAGCGGCGGCAAGGAGGACGAGACGGGCGTTTGCGAGGTTCATTTTCATGGATGAACCGAAACCCATCCACTTCCTTCGCGAAATAGGACCTAGGTCCCAGAGGGAGGCGCCGGGAGCGCCGGAACATCCGACTATGGTCCTAGCCTCAGCCTTCCAGATCCCCTCACGCGATCGTCACGGTCCCGTCGACCCGCTTCGTGAAGCGGTGAACCGGGCTCGCGCCGGAATCAAGATGAGTGAAGGTCATCTCCTCCCGGGCGATCCGGAGGTGGGTAAAGCCATAGATGTCCAATCCATAGGGCATTTCCCGATCCGACTCGAGCTTGCGGGTCTTGGCACCGCCGCCGCCCGAGAGGATGAAGGAAGTGTGCAGACCCTCGAGCTCGAGATGCTGGAGATCATGGTCGTGCCCGCAGAGGTAGGCATGGACCTTGTGCTCCTGGAAAAGCGGCCCCCATGCTTCGACAAGTTCGTCGGTGTCGCCGTGATCGCCGTTTGAGTAGAGCGGATGATGCGCCATCACGATGGTGAAAGGGGCGCGCTGCGATTGCAGTTCTTTTTTCAACCATTTCATCTGCTCCGCGACCTCCGCTTCGCTCATCGATGCTTTGGGCTCGCCGGTCTTTTTGTTCTTTCCCCCGGAAACCTTCGGCAGGTTGCTGTCGAGGGCGATCACGGTCGACAGCGGATTCGCTGCCGGTCCCAGGTCAAAGCGGTACCACTTTGCCGGCATCGTCCAGCGGGTGCCGCCCCGCTTCGCATACTCGAGTTGCACCTTTTCCCCGCCGGGGTTGTCGTGGTAGTCGTGATTGCCCAGCACCGCCCAGCATGGCCCGGGAAAGGCGGATGCGGGATAAACCTCTTCAAAGGTGTTTTTCCACCGGATCGATTCGGTGGAGAATCCATCCTTCGCCGCCGAATAAAAGTTGTCCCCCAGCAGCAGGAGCCCGTGGGGTGCAATTTTGTTGGCGCTGCAATAATCCCGCATCGCGGCGGCAACCTTGAGCTGATCCGCCCCGGTCGTGCCGAAATCGCCGATCATCAACAGATCGAGTTCGCCATCCTCGGCAGCCTGCAAGAGGCCACGCGATCCGAGATTCAGTGAAAGAAAAGCGCTTGAACAGAACAGGGTCTTGAGCGCGCGGCGACGTTCGATCGATGAGGGGATGGCCATTTGCGGAAATCTGCCACGCTCTGCGAACCGGGGTCAATGGCGACCTTGTCGACCAGGCTCATGGAGCGCTCCGCAAATGCGCCCCCACTGCCCTCCCCAATTGAGCCCCCACCTCGCGGTAGCCCGCGGAGGTACTGTGCGGCGTGTTCCACGAGGTCTCGAGGCAGGCGGCCACGGTGAAAGGATTGCCATGGTCGTTGACCCACTGGCCGCTGATCTGTCGCCAAAGGGGATGGTAAGTCGGCCCGGTGACGCGCGGTTTCGGTTCGAGAACAAGGGGACCCGTGATCGCTTCCACGGCCTGCGAGAGAAAGTCTTCTCGCTTCGCCCGCGCCGTCTCAGAGAGAATCTCGGGCGGGCCGACGAAAAAGAAAGGCCTGCGGTCGCGCGAGGCCGGATTGTGGAGATCAAGAAACACCGCGAGGCGCTTTTCCGCAGCGAAGCCCAGGAGCCGCTTCTGGGCCGCGGCGATCTCGGGATAATGCGGGACCTCGACCCAGTCGCGGTTGTGGTCGCGGGGATCGGACTCCTTGCCACCGTCGCCCGTCGCCACCCGATCGACATCCATGATCGGCACGATGAAGACCTCCGCGTGTTCGCGCAGTTCCCTGGCCTCGGGTTCGTCGCCGACGAGCCACTCGACGAATCCCCGCGCGACCCAGGAGGAACCACTCTCCCAGGCATGTTGCCGGGCCTGGATCCACACCGCCGGCTTCGCTTCCAACCCCGCCGTCGCGATGCGCAATCCAAGGACCGGACGATCCTCGCGGGTCCGGGCCAGCTCGAAGGAACTCGCGAGTTCCGGTGCCGTCTTGACTACTTCATCGATCAAGGCATCGCGCTCCCGCGAAGTGAAGGGCGGACCCCACGCGACCCAGAGCGGCCCACCGTTGCCCACGATCGGATAGGAAATGTGATCGGGTTCGCGTTTGCCGAGCCCAGTCTGGCGCCAGATCGCGCCGTCGTCGGAAACGGCTGCCGCCGCGGGCATGGCCCAGTCGGGGGAAAGCGGTTTTCCCGTGTCTTGTCCATTGTTACGGGCGGGGCTTTCGCTGCCACGCAATACCAGGGTCGCCGATTCACCAACGCCGAGACCCTCGATCCTGACATACCACCAACAAGGCCAGCCGCGCGCGGGATCGCCACCGGGGCGGAAGTGGATCTCGCGTTTCTCCTCGTCAATGCGGTCGACCATCGCCGACCCGCCCTCGAAATCCGTTTTCACCGTCAGGCCGGCCCGGAGGTCAGGGGCAACCACAAATACCAACAAGAACCAATGCAGCCACTTCATAGCTTTCAAGAATGTGGCACACAGCGTGACCCTGTCAGGTCCGGCAGTCAACAGGGTCGCGTCCGTGGCCCGGAAACGACGTTCGATCAAAAAGGAGACAACGTCGGAGGGTTGCATTTTTGCTTGCACCACCCGGGTGCTCCGGGTATTGCCGAATACATTGAGCTCCCGCCTCACCAAGACCGTGGCCATGATCGCCGGCATCCACGTGCTTGGTGGCCACTGGCTCGCCTTGCAAACGGTCGCCTGGATGGGAATGCTCGCCGCCAATTCCCAGACGGAGAATCTGGGAGCGGCTTTTGAAAAGACCTTTGACGGGAAGCACCCCTGCCCGCTCTGCACTGCCGTGGAGGCCGGACAGAAGAAGGAAAAGGAGGAGCAAGAAAAACAGCTTGTGGACACGGGAGCCAAGGTCAAGGCGATGCCTCTCCAGGCCTTTTCCCTGCCGGTGCGCAGCGGAGTTCCGTTGACCTATTTCGAGACGGCGGAATCCGCCGATCCGATCGCCATCCTCCCTCCCTCGCCGCCTCCGTGGCAGGTGTGAGCCGAAATCCCGCCTGTCGCGGGTTCCATCATCCGTGCGTCCCGGCCACGCCCACTTCGGCGCGCGCCTCCACCCGCATGGGAACCTCCACACCGGTTTCAGACCGTGGTTCACCCCGGCCGTGCGATTCACGGCACCGCAGTCGTCCCCGGGAGGCCCCTTGCGACGACGCTCAATCCTGACAAAACACCATGCATGCTTTTCACCGTTATCTCACGCTCGCGCTCTTCGCGCTTTTCGGCGGCCGCGTTCAGGCCGCACCATTGGTCACCAACATCGCCGCAGCCCAGCGGTCGAACTCCCACCTGGTCGACATCACCTACGATCTCGCCGCCCCGGGATTCACGACGGCAAAGGTCTCGCTGGAGATCTCAAGCAACGCCGGATCCTCCTGGACGGTCCCGATCACCTCTGCGAACGGAGACCTCGGCCCGGAAGTGACGCCGGGTACCGGAAAGACCATCGTGTGGGACGCCGGAGCCGATTGGAACTACAACTACAGCACGCAGATGCGTTTCCGGGTGACGGCGGATGACGGGTTCCCCGTGATTCCCTCCGGTTCGTTCACGATGGGGCGCAACGGCGCCGACACGGACAACAACGCGCCACCCGTGACGGTAACCCTGGATGCCTTCGCGATCCAGCCGACGGAAACGACCAAGGCCAAATGGGACGAGGTGCGTGCCTGGGCCATCGATCATGGGTACACGGATCTTCCGCAAGGAGGCGGGAAAGCGGCCGACCACCCAGTGCAATCGGTGACCTGGTGGGATGCGGTGAAATGGTGCAACGCGCGGAGCGAAATGACCGGACTATCGCCCTGCTACACGGTGGCCGGCAATGTGATGAGGACGGGGACCGCGGCCCCGGACGTCAACTGGAGCGCGAACGGTTTCCGGCTCCCAACAGAGGCGGAGTGGGAAAAGGCGGCCCGAGGCGGGGTGGCCGGCCGGCGGTTTCCCTGGGGGACCGACACGATCACACACAGCCAGGCAAACTACACCAGCTCCACCCTCAACGCCTACGACATCAGTCCGACCCGTGGGGGACACCCGATCTACAGCGATGACACGGTCCCATCGACGAATCCGGTGACCGCGTTCCCGGCCAATGGATACGGGCTCTTCGGTATGTCCGGAAACGTCTGGGAATGGTGCTGGGATTGGTACGGGGCAGCCTACTACACGAGCGGTGTGACGAATCCGCGAGGTCCGGCGACGGGCAGCGCACGCATCATGCGAGGCGGATCCTGGGGAACCTTCGCCTACGGCTCCCGATGCGGTAATCGCGAGTTCTTTGTACCGATCAACAAGTTCCAGGACGTCGGCTTCCGAACGGTCCTGAAGTATCCCTGAGAGATGAGCTCTTTCCGCGAACCCGGACACCTCTTCATTCGAATCACTATGAAACCCTTTTACGCAGCCGCCATTTCGATCCTGATCGGCCTGGCATGCATCGGCCGGATCCACGCGGCCACCGGCTCCGCAACGACCGGCAATATCACGGTCGATACCCGGAGCAGCAACGCCGATCTCGGGGCCCTGACCCTTGCCGGCGTCACCTTCTCGCCCCCTTTCAATACGGAGACCTTCACCTACGGCGCCACCGTCGAACACGCGAAGACCACGGTGATTCTGCGACCGACCGTCGCCGAATCGCATGCAACGGTATCAGTCCAGGTCAACGGCGGGAGTTTCGCAAACGTCGTCTCCGGCACCGACAGCTCGCCTCTGGCTCTCGTCGTCGGTGACAATACCATCGAGGTCCGGGTGACCGCCCAGAATACGACCACGCAACGGAGTTATGTCCTGACCATCAACCGCGAGGCCGCCGCGCCGACGGTCGTGAGCCCGAGCGCCACGTCGATCACGGCGACAGGAGCATCACTCGGTGGAAACGTCTCGGACGATGGAGGCGCAGCCATCACCGAACGAGGAATCGTATACGCACCTACCACGGTAAATCCCGATCCCCTGATCGACGGGCCGGGAGTCATCAAGGTCGTCGTTCCAGGGACAACGGGAGTTTACTCGACAACCGTGACCGGATTGGGAAACGCGGTCGCCCATTCCTTCAAGGCCTACGCGGTAAACTCGAAAGGGACAAGCTATTCGCCGCCCTCGGGTTTCATCCCGCTGGGGAACAACCCCGCTCTCGGATCTCTCGATTCCGGCTCCACCACCCTGAGTCCGGCATTTTCTCCCGAAACGACGACCTACCATGCTGAAGTAGCAAATGCGATCGACACCTTTCCGATCACTCCCCTGATCTCCGAGGCGGGAGCGATCGTGAAAATCAACGGCTCCGTGAATGTCAGCGGCACGAGTAGGTCAATTGCTCTGAATGTTGGCAGCAATACCATCACCATCGAAGTGACCGCGCAGAACGGAACCGACAAAAGGACCTACACCATCACCGTGGTGCGACTGGGACCACCGACACTGACCGGCACGGACTTGATCTCCTACTCCGGAGTGGGCGCGACCCTCCGCGCCACGGTCTCGGAATCCTCCAGCGGGGCGGTGACAGCTCGCGGATTCGTCTTCGGCACCGCCAGTCTACCCGAGGTCGGCACCGCCACCACGGTGGAAGCCTCGACCGCCGGGCTCGGCTTGTTCCAGGTCAGCACGACCGGTCTCTCTCCCGGAGTCCGTTATTTCGCCCGCCCCTACGCGGAAAACCAGGACGGCATCGGTTATGGCACCGAGGTGAGTTTCCACACGGACACACCGGTCGCGTTCCCCTCGGGCAATCCGTATCAACTCAACGATCGGACGATCCGCCCGGGCGAGATCCAGCGATTCAGCATGACTCTCGATAGTGCCCGGGATCTGTCGCTGACGCTGACAGACGCCGGCCCGGGACTCGTCATCCGGATCCGCGATTCCCTCGGAACCCTGCTGCAGAGCTCGACCATCGGCAACCTGGACCGCGACGTGCTCGCAGGGGACTACACCGTCGAGGTGCAGAACACGACGGTCGCGGAAACCTCGTTTTCCCTGAATGTCGACGCCAGCACCACGATCACCGTGACGCCGGTCGTGAGTTTTGGTCCGCCCACGCTCACTTCGAAGAAACTCAAGGCGGTTACCTCTTCGGCGACCATCAGGAACGACGGAGAACTCGCCGACGTCCTGCAATTACGATCCGGGAAAAGCACGCGCGATTTCGTGGTATCCTACAGCAGCGGCGGCAACATCACGGCCGCGATCACCGCGGGGACTTTCGAAACCGCGGAGACGCAATCCGGGGCAGGGTCTACGATCGTAAAGGTCTCGGTGACCCCGAACAAAAAAACCCTCCTCAAGAAGGGCAAAGTGCTCAAGCGAACCCTCGCGATCCAGACCACGGCGACTTCCAAAACCCTGCCCGCGAACTCCGCCTCAGGCGTGCTCCGGGTCATGACCCGTTGAACGGGCTTGATTTTGCTTGCGGAGCCGACGATCAACTCCAAACTTGACCACACTTGAACTCGCGCTTTTCCAAAGCCGTCGCACTGATCGCCGGGATCCACGTCCTCGGCGGTCACTGGCTGGCCTTGCAGATGGTCGCGTGGATGGGGATGATGGCGGTGAACTCGCGCGACGCCGATTTCGCCGGCGCTCTCGAAAAGACCTTCGATGGCAAGCATCCTTGCCCGCTCTGCTGCGCGGTTGAGGCCGGCAAACAAAAGGAGAAAGAGCAACAGCAGAAGCAGCTCGTCGACTCCGTCAACAAGGTCAATGCCCTGCCGTTGACCGCTTTTGTGCTTCCTACCAGGGGTGAATCCGCGATGGTCTATTTCGAGACCACGACGTCCTTCGATGGAGTATCAACCCACCCGCCGACGCCGCCTCCGTGGTGGGTTTGACAGGGTGTTTTCGATTCCGGCGGTGTTTAGTCCGCCCGCGTGCTTCCACACCCTGACCGAGTGGTCCTGTCGACCACCGAACGCCTCGCGTTCCTGCTCTGTGCCGCGCTCCAACGTGGCTCTGGAACCGTGAACTGCCGGCCACCGTCCGACCCCAACCGCCCTCCCCGCGGTGTTGGTTCGGGCGATCCCCCAGCTGAATTGCGGCTTCGCCGCTTCCCTTTTGTGCCCATGAATATTCGATCCCTTCCCGTATTGTTGATCCCATTCACCGCCGTCACCGCGGTGCTCGCCGACCACCCGACCCTCAGCTTGGAAGACGGCAGCCCCGGACCGATCACGACCATTTCGGCGACTCCCTTGCCGGCCGGAACCTTGAGCGCCGCCTACGTCAATCAGTTCGTGTTTTTCAATGCGCTTTCGGACGCCGAGTTGCTCGCTCATGCGGACGACGCCGAACTCGTCCATAGCACGGACCGCGTCATCAGCTCCTCGTTGAACACCGCCTACGGGGTAACCGATGATTTCACCCTTGGGTTTTCACTGCCCTACATCTGGCGGACCAACATCCGCGAAGCTTCCGGGCATCATGGTGGAGCCGCGGCCGAAGCGCATCACGCGGAACCGACCGCCAAACACGGGGGCGAAGATCACGACGGAGACGAGGACGAGGACGCCGCACCAATGGTCGAATCAATCCCCAGCTCGCAAGGCATCGGCGATGCGACCCTCTACGCTCAATATCGCTTTTTTCAGGACGAGGCGAATCATCGCCAGGTCTCTTTCATCGGCGGCCTGAAAATGCCCACCGGTCGAACCGATGTTCTCACCCCTGACGGAGCGCTGCTCGAGTCGCATCACCAGCCCGGCTCGGGTTCGTGGGATCCGCTGGTCGGACTTGCCTTCACGCAGGGTCATGGCCGCTGGTCCTTCGATGCAAACGTGCTTTACACCATTGCGACGGAGGGGAGTCGCGGCTCGAATCTGGGCGATGTGTTCAACTACAACGCCGCGGTCTCGTATCGCCTGATCGGGGCACACGCGGAGCATCATGAGGAAGCACATCACGACCATTCCGGACACGAGCACCCGACGACGCTCGATCTGATCCTCGAAGCCAACGGCGACTGGCGCGATACGGTGGTCGAGGGAGGCGACGAGGACCTCAACACGGGCGGCAACCTCATTTTCCTCTCCGGCGGGACGCGACTCGCCTGGGGACACAGTTGGGCCGCAACCTTGTCCGTCGGGTCTCCGGTGATCGAGGATCTCAACGGCCTCCAGAGCGAACCCTCGATGCGGTTGCTCTTCGGAGTGTCCAAAGCCTTCTGAAACGTCTCTCCGTCCCACCTCCGATGACTGCTTCGCATCTATTCTCCATCGTCACGTTCGGCGCGATCCTGTCGGCGACCGCGGCCGATTATGAGAGCTTCGAGGCGCGGCAGCGACACCCTCTCGACTTGAACGGCTCCCTCCTGCTCGCGGTCAATTCGCCGCGCGGCTCGCTCGCTGTTTTCGACCTGGTCGCGGGAGTGCCGGTCTTCCGCGAAGAAATCCCGGTGGGCGTGGAGCCGGTCACGGTGCGGGCGCGCACGTCATCGGAGGCCTGGGTGGTGAACGAGGTCTCCGATTCGATCTCGGTGGTGGATCTCGACGGTGGTTTTGTCAGGGCGACGATCGCGACTCCGGACGAGCCATCGGATCTGGTCTTCGTCGATGATGTCGCCGTGGTCAGTTGCGCGAGGTCGAACCTGCTGCGGGTTCTCGATGCGGAGACCCACGCGGAGGTCGCCACGGTTCCTCTGATGGGCAACTATCCCACGTCGCTCGGACTCAGCCCGGACGGGACCAAGCTCTACGCAAGCTTCCTGCTTTCCGGCAACAGGACGACCACCTTGCAACCGGACCGGTCCCCGGAACAGCCCGAGCCGGACAACATCACCCTGCCGGATCCACCGGACACGGGAAAAATCGTCGAAGCAGATCATCCCAGCATTCCCTACAAGGTCCTCGACCACGACGTCGCCGTGGTCGATGTCGCCACCTGGACGGTCGATTCCTACCGGGGCGGCGCCGGCACCGTGCTTCATCATCTCTCGGTGAACCCCATCAACGGCGATGTCTTCGTGCTCAATAGCGACGCGCGCAACCTCGTGGCCTTCGAGCCCGCCCTGCGCGGCCATATCGTCGACCACCGCATCTCCCGTTTCCCGGCGGACGGATCGGAAGCGGTGATCCAGGATCTCAACCCCGGCTTCAACTATCAACTTCTCCCCAATCCCCCGGCACGCGACCTCGCCCTCGCGGATCCCTCCAGCATGGTTTTCACGGGCGTGAACGAAGCCTGGGTGGCGGCCTTCGGCAGCGACCGGATTGCTCGGCTCCAACTCTCCGACGGAGCGGTGCTCGAGCGGATCGACCTGCGGCTGCCCGGCGAGACGTCGCGCCGGATGCGCGGTCCCCGGGGTCTCGCCCTGGATCCGGGCCACGGCCGGCTCCATGTGCTCAACAAAATCTCCAACACGCTCGCCACGATCGTGACGAGCACCGGAACCGTGGAGTCCGAGCTGCCCCTCGGTGCCTCCGATCCCATCCCCACCGCGGTGAAGGAAGGCCGGGGCTTTCTTTTCGACTCGCGGCTGTCCGGCAACGGCACGATGTCCTGCGCGACCTGCCACATCGACGCCGACCGCGATGGCATCGCCTGGGATCTCGGGGACCCGGCCGGGGAGATGGTCCTCGCCACGGGACGGAACCTCGCGAACCACGAGGACACCCTGCTCTCGCGACCCATGCACCCGATGAAGGGGCCCATGGTCACCCAGACTCTGCGCCACCTGGATGGAGGCGCGCCTTTCCACTGGCGCGGCGACCGCGCCACCCTGGCCCATTTCAACGTGACCTTTGATGCATTGTTGGGCGGAGACGAGCTCGCTCCGGCCGACTTCGCCGATTTCGAGGCTTATCTGCTCTCGTTGCGCCATCATCCGAACCCCTACCGCCAGCTCGACGATTCGCTCCCGGAATCGATCCGCGGAGGCGATCCCTCCGCCGGCTTCATCGCCTTCAACATCCACAACAACCATTGCTCGCTCTGCCACGCGGGCGAACGGGGCAGCGACAACAACATCGACGACGAGAGCCTCACCGACGGGCGGGATCACCTCAAGAATCCGCCCCTCCAGACCACCTACCAGCGCTTCGGATTCGACGCCTCGCCCGGCGGGGTCAACGTGAGCGGCTTCGGAATGAACCGCGACGGCACCGGCAGCCAATTGCCGACCGCACACTTCTACGAACTCGACACCCTCACCTCTCAGGACCGGAAAGACGTCGCCGCCTTTGTGCTCGCCTTCGGGACCGGCACCCACGCTGCGGTCGGCCAGAGCCGGACCTTCACGAATGCCAACCGGAACAATCCGGATCTGCTTGCCGATCTGGCCACGCTTGAGTTGCAGGCCGAACTCGGCAAGATCGATCTCGTCGTCGAGGGGGTGGCCGGCTCGTCGCCCGTCGCCCGAACCTATGACTCCGCCCAGGACCTCTACCGGGCTGGCCCAGGTTCCCTCCTGTCCCGGAGCGCACTGCTTCAGGCACTGACCACCGGCGAAGCCCTCACCTTCACCGCCCTCGCTCCCGACCAGGCCGTCAACCGCCCCGCCTCCTGAATCTTTTCGCGAAAAAACAAACCAACATCCTAACCCAACACCTGATTGAACATGAAAAATCCAAAACTGCTCCTGAGTCTCCTCGGGCTTCTCGCCGCGGCTTCCGCCGGGGCCGCCAACGTGACCAAGTCCGATCCCTCCCCCAACAGCTACGATCCCATCACTTTCGCTCCCCTGGCAGGTGGCGTGGGCTACACTTGGACCGTAGTCATGGGGGCCGATGACACCGCCGACATGGAGGGATCCGTGGGCGCATGGAGCTGGGACGAAGACGGATTTCGGCAGACCGCGAAGGGCTGGACTCACACTTCGAATTGGGTCGCGCTAAAGCTGACCAAGGCGAGCAAGGTCACCTTCCGCCTGTCACGGAAAGAGAACGTCCCCGTCGACGGTGGCGGAGTCGCCGGCAACATCCTCTACCCGGCCTTCACCCTCTACCGGAACTGGGACGGAGACGGCGGCGACGACCACACCTACAACAACAAGGGCAATGTGGTCTGGGCCGAGGATCTCGTCTATGTCACCCATGTCGAAAACGTGAACGGCGCGACCTCCTCCGAACTCACCCTGGAACTGCCCGCTGGCTTTTACTCGCTTGCGATCGGCGGCAATTCACCCAGCACCAATCGCGAACCTGACCAGGGATATGGATTCGAGATCTCGTCGAAGTCCCTGCCGACTTCGGAGATCCTGGTCCGCAATGCTCCCGGCCTCGTCTCGGCGGGCACGGCAACGGTCTCTGGCAACGTGTCTTTCCCGGAAAAGGCAAAGCGCATTCACCTCATCCGCGGCAAACAGCGCAAGATGGTCCGCCTGAGCGATGGCAAATGGTCGACGGTGGTTGATGGTCTCGAGCCGGGCCGGAATGTGATCTGGCTGAAGCTCGAATCGAACGATGGCACGATGGTCGACCGGAAGCGGGTCGTCATCGAGCGAAGCAAACCGACCCTGTCACCCCGCGGTGGAACTGGCTCGAACTGAGATTATTCCCCTGTCAACGCCCCCGGCCATGCAAACGAGGATCGAGCCCGTCTCCGTCTCCCGCAGTCCGCACTTCGCGGCGGGACGCATCACTCGTTTCCTGTTTGCCTTGCTGGGGGCCCTGGTGTGCGCTCCCGACGGGACCGGTCACAACACACCGGTCAAACCTCCCCCGATCCCCCTGCCGGTCTCCGGGTCGGTCCGGGTGGATCCCGTTCCCAACACCGAAGATCCCATCACCGGCGCACCGCTCGACGGCGGCGTGCGCTACCGTTGGACGGTCAATCTCGCGGGAAACGGTTCCACCAGATTCACCGACTCGACCGCCGCCTGGGGTTGGGACGAAGACGGCAATCCCGCCACCGAAGAGGGACGCACCGAGGCGGCCCGCTGGATCGCCCTGAATCTGAAAAGTCCCAGCACCCTAACGGTACGGATCGCCCGGCGGTCGGATGTGATCGATCCTCTCGCTCTCTTTCCCGGCGACCTCGCCGGAGCCAATCTTAAACCCGCCTTCACGATTTTCGCGGGATGGGATGGCGACGGAGGTGACCAAGCCACCTTCCCCAATCGAGGCACGGTTCCTTGGGCGGAAGACCTGACCTACATCGACCATGTCGAGACCGATGGAGCAGTGGCCGAAGGAAACTTCACACTCCCGGCAGGACTTTACACCATCGCGCTGGGAGGCAATTCGACCAGCATCATTCCCGAACCTCGCCAGGGCTACGAAGCGAGCCTGACTTCGGTATCGCTCGAGAAGGCTCCAAAATATCGGCTCACCTCGGGTGGCAAACCCGGATCAAAACCAGTCCTGAGACTCAGCGGACGCATCGGAACCCCCGGCGAGATCACCACTCTCAAGGTCTATTTCCACGGCAAGACCCAGACCGTCACGGTCCGGAACGGCGCCTGGTCCGCCACCCTGAAAGGCCTCGATCCAGGGAAAACCCTGATCTGGCTGACTCCAATATCGAAATACGGCACTGTGTTCCCGCATCAGAGACTCGTGGTGAAGCGGAGGTAATCGCGACCGAGCGTCACCGATTCCCGCCATGGCCAGCGGTCGAGCGATTCGCTAGGATCGGAGCATGACCCGGTTCATCCTCCTCGCCCTTGGCTTCGGCAGCATCCTGCAATCCACCGCCCAAGCCGGACCTCTCCGAGCCGGCGCCGACGTCACCGACATCACCCCGCTGCCCTCGCATTATCCGATCTCCACGGCCGGATCGATGTCCGCGACCTTCCTCGACGGCTCCGAGGAACGCATCCACTGCCGCACCTTGATGCTCGGCGATGAGAAGTCGCTCGTCAGTTTCACCCTCGTCGATTCCTGCCTCATTCCCCGCGAACTGGCCGACTCCGCCAAACGAATCGCCGCGGCGAAAACGGGGATTCCGGCGGAGCATTTCACCATCGCCGCGACCCACACCCACACGGCGCCGACCGCGACGCAGGCCTTCCAATCGAATCCCTCGGTCGCCTATCAGATCTACCTCGCCGAGCGGATCGCGCATTCCATCGCCGCCGCCTTCGCGAAACTCGAGCCCGCCGAGGCGGGATGGGCCGTCGGCGAAAACGGCGACCAGGTCTTCAACCGCCGCTGGCACGTCACCGAGCCCTATTCAAACCCCTTCGGCGACACCACCGACGAGGTGCGCATGAACCCGGGTTACAACAAGGGTGGCGGCAAGGTCTCGAAACCGGCGGGACCCGTCGATCCGGCGATTCCCCTGCTCGCGGTGAGATCCTCACAAGGTGACAAAAAGCCGATCGGTCTTCTTGCCAACTACGCCCTCCACTACGTCGGCAATCCTCCGCGCACCGCGGACGGCAAGGCCCAGCTCTCGGGCGACTACTTCGACCGTTTCGCGAAGGTCATGGCCGAAAAAATGGCACCGGGGCGCGAGGACTACGTCGCCATTCTCTCGAACGGCACCAGCGGGGACATCAACAACAACAACTTCGCCGAACCCGCGTCGGAGAAGAAATACGAACCCGGCGAACGAATGATGGAGGTCGCCAAGTCCGTCGCCGACTCGGCCTACGCGGCCTTCGGATCGATCTCATACCAATCCGATCTTCCCATCCGGGTCGTCGCCCGCGAGCTCGACCTCGGCGTGCGCAAGCCCGACGCTGCGGATCTCGCCCGCGCCCACCAGATCCTCAGCAGCCCCGAGCAACTCATCACTGGCAACCTCAAGCCGGTCGAGGCGATCTACGCGCGCGAAACCCTGCAACTGCGCGAATATCCCGACACCGTGCCGGTGCGGCTCCAGGCTTATCGCCTCGGCGATCTCTGCATCCTCACGACGCCCTGCGAAACCTTCGTCGAGATCGGACTGGAATTGAAACAGCTCAGCCCCTTCGGTACGACCATGGTCATCGAATTGGCCAACGGCTACAACGGCTACCTGCCCACCCCGCAGCAGCACGGCTGGGGCGGCTATGAAACGTGGCGGGCGAAGTCGAGCTACCTGGAGGTCGATGCGTCGGTGAAAATGATCGCGGCGTTCCAGGAGTTGTTCGGGGAGTTGGGCGGGAAGTAGTCCCTCGACACGGCATGCCGCAAGTCTCGACAACCCACCCGCTTTTCGTCATCATCGCCCGGAATCGACCGAGGTGATGAAAAATCCGACAACCCGACCGGAACAGCCACCGGGCAAGAAAGCGATCCTTTTTATCCTCGGGCTTCTCGTCGGCGTGGGTCTCGGGACCATCCTCGGAAAGGGCCTGGGATCTTCCAACCCGGTTGTCGGTCGGAACCCATCTTTCCACGACGACGTGATCACTTTCGAGGGACAATCCACACCGAGCGATCCGTCCTCGGCGATCTTGACGAAGCTGCTCGAATCGCCGGATTCGACCAGCCTCAAGCGTTCCCGTGAAATGCTAGCCCTGATCGACAGCCTCGAACCCGGCGAGTTGGAAACTCGGATCAACGAATTTTTCGCACGAAGAAAGGGCAACGAGGGCTACGACCTGATCGGCAACCTTTACTCCCGCTGGGTGGAAACGGATCATGAAGCCGCCCTCAACCACGCCCGGAGCCTCGAGGGGAAGGACCGGAAAACCGCACTCTACTCGGTGCTGCAAGCCTGGGCCGGCAAAGAGCCACGCGAGGTGCTCGCCTGGGTGAAGGAACAGGGAGTCAGCGTCGAGGGCCGCGGAGCCGTCTACAAGGCCCTGCGGACCATCGCCGAGGCGAATCCAGTGGAAGCCATCGCCCTGGCCGAAAGCACCGACTACTCCCTGATGGGCGGAATGAATCCGAGCTTCATTTATAGCATCTGGGCGGTAACCGATCCCCAGGCTGCCGCCGCCCACGCGCTCTCGATCACCAAATCGACGGACCGGAAGAATGCCCTGAGCAGTCTGGCATCGCAATGGGGGGCGCAGGATCCAGCGGCGGTGTGGAACTGGGCCAACGGACTCGAGCGCGATTCCGACCGCGACGCCGTGATCGGCAACCTGGTGGGTCAGATTGCCGGGAACGGAGACGCGGACCAGGCGATCGCCTTCCTCGAAAAGTTGCCGCCGGGAAAAGGCCGCCAGGAAGCCTTGGGACGCATCGCCTCGAATCTGGCCCAATTTGATCCGAAAATGGCCTTCGATCTGGTCCGGACCCGTGCGGCCGCGGGCGATCGGGAACAGGCCTACTCGGGCGTGTTTTATCACTGGGCCCAACGCGATCCGGAAACCGCCTTTCAAACGGCTTTCGAGGCGCTCGAGCCGGGCAGTGCCCGCAAGTCGGCGATCCAGTATTCACTGGACGGAATCGCGAAGCGCGATCCCGCGAGGGCAGCGAGCCTCTTCGACACGCTCGACGACGACACCAGAAGCACCGTGGCGTATTCACTGGCGCGTGAGTTGGTGGAAACGTCCCACGATGCCGCCATCGCCTGGGCCGAGGCCCTGCCCAACGGGGAGGTCAAGGAGAACGCCTACGCGAACATCCTTCTGCAGTGGTCGGAGGACGATCCCCTTGGTGCCGCATCCTGCGGATTGAAAATTGAAAACAAGAGCATGCGGCAACGGAGCCTCTCCAGCGCTCTCGGCAATTGGGCGCAAAACGATGCCATCGAAGCCATGACCTGGGCGGTGAAAAACCTTGCGCCCGAGGACCAGGATTCCATCATCCCCGGCGCACTCCTGCAAAACTGGACACGCCACGACGCCGAGGGGGCCGCCGAATGGGTTACTTCGCTTCCGGAAGGAAAGCTGCGCGAACAAAGCATGCCCGCCCTGGTTTCCTCATGGGCGAACCGGGATCTGGTCGCTGCCGGCGAGTGGCTGAAGCAGCTTCCAAAGGGCAGGGAACGAGATCTCGCGGCCGAGCGCTACGCCGGGAAGGTCTATCACACCGATCCCGAAGCCGCCCTTGCCTGGGCGGAGTCGATCGGAGCCGATTCCATGCGTATCGCCCAGGTCACCAACCTGGCGGAGCGCTACTTGAACCACGATCCCGAAAAGGCGAAACAATGGATCGCGAACAGCTCGCTGCCTCCGGAGAAGAAGGGGGAGCTGTTGAAAAAAGCGGAGAACCGTTGAGGAGGCCGACCGCCTATCCCGCCAACTCCCGCAATCTCGCCGTCGTCTCCTCGCGCCCGATTTTTCCGGCGGCAACGTCGAGGGTGAGGGTTTCCCAGGCATCGACATCGAGCGTGCCCGGCTCGAAAATGCCGTTCTGACGGAGAAACACCAGACAGGTGGCGAGGGCAACGCGCTTGTTTCCATCGACAAAGGGATGGTTCGAGCAAAGATAAAACAGATAGGCTGCCGCCACTTCGACCGGATCCTTGATGAGGGGTTCCCCCATGATTGTGGCTTGTGGAGCCGCCACGGCTGACTCCAGCAACTCAATCGAGCGCAGACCATCGCCGCCGCCGTGAGCCGCGAGCACCTGACGATGTATCGCCTTGACCGCCTCTACCGTGGGATGCCTCATGAAAGTCGCCGGAAGAGTTCGCTGTTCTGGGAGATGATCTCCGCCGCCGCGTCAGCCGCTTCATCAGGCTCGATCCATTCCCGATCCACCGCCGTGATCGTGATCGTCCCGCCGGAATGGACCTCCACATTCACCTGGTCACCTTCCTTGAGACGCGCGAGCTGGAGCAGGGCGCTGTCGAAGATCAGTCCGCGGGAGTTGCCGATTTTGGTGATGGTTTTGATCATGGTAATACGATGTATTACGAAACAAAGGGAGTCAACCCGTGGCATCGGCATCCTGCCGATGCATTCGGCGGGGATAACGCCGATTCTGCAAGCGGGATGCGCAGTGTCTGCTGTGAGCGCCCCTCCTATCCAACCGAGATGCATGGGCTGGAAGCCCATGGGCGTCTTCCCAAGGGTGCGGCCCGGCGCCGGGAGCGTCCCGGAGGGACGCAAGAGAGTAGCCGGGGGTGGACCGAGCGAAGCGAGAGGACCCCCCGGGACCTCCGGATACCTTTCAGAGCGCCCCCGAGGGGCGCGAAGAACCAGCCGCGAGCGATTCCCACCCGAGGGAGCGTCGATGCGCAACCTGCGTTTCTTCCGCCCCTCCGGGGCGGCGGGGTTTGCTCAATCGAGAATCCGGTGGTTGCGCTCGTCCCTCGCTGCACCACCGGCTACCCTCTTCGGCCCCTCCGGGGCCACTCTTACGACGCAACGAGTTTGAACAACTCACGCATTACAAGCAACCTGCATCAGATTTGCCCTCCCTTGGGTTGGAAGCCCATGCCACTTCCCCTCAGTAATCCCGGAACGGCCCGCGCGGCTCGGACGCCTCCATCTCCGCCTGCCACGCGGCGAAGCGGGCCTTCACCCGCTCCAGCACCTCTGGCTTTTCGGTAGAAAGTTCGTGCTCCTCACCCGGGTCGGTCGAGAGGTCGAACAGTCCACTCCCATTCGACGACTGAACCCACTTGTATGGCCCGACCCGCGCGGCCACATCACTGCGCCGCTGCCAGAACATTTCGCTGCGTGGCGAAGGCAGCTCTCCGCGCAGCACCGGCAGCAGATCGAAACCGTCGAGCTTCAACCCATCCGGTGCCGGCGTGCCTGTCGCCGCGAGCAAAGTCGGGAGGATCTCGAGGGAGGTCAGAAATGCGTCGGTGACCTTGCCCGCCGGAACCTTGCCGGGCCACTTCATGAGAAAAGGCACGCGCAGGCCGCCCTCCCACATCGTCGACTTCGATCCGCGCAGCGGGGCATTGCCTCCATTGCCGCTGCCGCCGTTGTCGGAGAGAAAAATCACGATCGTCTCCTCCGTTTCACCGGCTGCCTCGATCGCCTCGAGAATACGTCCGATCGCCGCATCCATGCGGGTGACGGCGGCGAAATAGCGGGCGAGTTTTTCCTCCTTCACGAGGCCGCGGTAGTTCGCGACCTCCTCCTCCGGCGCCTGCACCCCGGGTTTCTGCCCGCCGTTGTCCTCCGCGAGGGTCGAGGCGCTGTGCGGGGCATTGAAAGCGAGGTAAAGAAAAAAGGGATTCTTCCCGGCGTGTTCCTTCACAAAAGCGACGGACTCGCGCTCGAAGACCTCGGTGACGTAGATGCCCTTGTCTTCCTCGGTGCGCTCGTTGCCGCGGAAGAGCGAAGGGATGCCGTAGCGCTCGTGGGTGTAGTAATCGATCCCGTTGTTCCCGTGCCCATAGAAGAAATCGAAACCGCGCTGCAGCGGCAGGTAACGTTTCGCCTGGCCCATGTCCCACTTGCCGACGACACCGTTGACATAGCCGGACTTATGCAAATGATCGCCGAGGGTGAGCTCCTTCGGATCAAGGCCGAGGGTCATCTCGGGAGACACGGCGTATTCGTCAGCGGTGAAACGGTGCCCGTAATTGACGAGGTCGTTGCGGACCATGTCGTAGAGTCCGTTGCGCTGGGGGTAACGTCCCGTGAGCAGGCTGCCGCGCGAGGGCGTGCAGGCGGACCAGGTGACGTAGAAGTTCGACGCGCGCACGCCCTCCGCGGCGATGCGGTCGAGGTTGGGCGTCTGGATCGGCTTCAGCCCCATGCAGCCGAGATCAGGCCAGCCTTGGTCGTCGCTGATGATGAGGACGACGTTCGGCTTCGGGTCCTGCGCGAGAAGCAGGACCGGAAAAAGGAGGGCAAGGACGAGCACAAGACGCAAGGTCATTCGGTGGACTTTCCCTTGCCCTTCTTTTTCCCCTCGCCTTTGGCTTTGTCCTTGTTCTTGTTCTTGCCACCGGCCCCGGGGAGGTTCTCCGCTTCCTGCTTCGGCAGGTAGCCCGCGAGTTCCTTTTTGGTTTCGGCCAGGGATTCCTCCCCGGCAAGATTGGTGTACTCCAGCGGATCACTGGATTGATCGTAAAGTTCCTCGCTGCCATCGGCGTAGCGGATGTAGCGGTAGGCGCCGAAGCGCACGCTGTGATTGCCACGACCTTGGGTGGTCATCGCCGGCTGATCCCAGTCGGCCGATGGATTTTCCAAGAGCGGCGTCATGTCAAACCCCTCGAGGTGCGCGGGTCGATCGAGTCCGGCGAGCGAGCAGAGGGTCGGATAGATGTTGAGGTAGTCGATGGCCCGGGTGGAGACCGTGCCGGGCTGCGTCACTCCGGGCACTTTCCAGATGTGGACGGTGCGGGTCGGCTCCTCCCACAGCGCGAACTTCCGCCAGTGCGATTTTTCACCAAGACTCCAGCCATGGTCGCTCCAGAGGCAGACGATGGTGTTGTCCTTCTGCGGTGATTTCTCGTAGGCGTCGAGCAAACGGCCGATCTCGTAGTCGCAATAGGCGATCGTGGCGAGGTAAGCCTGCACCGCTTCCTTCCAGCGTCCCGAGGCCACGATCTGGGCGTGATCACCGTCGGGTTTGGCCATCTTCACGCCCGCCGCCGGAACATCGTCGAGATCGTCCTGCCGGTGCGGGGGCAGTTCGATGGTGTCGAGGGGAAACTTGTCATACCACTCCTTCGGCACGCTGAAGGGCATGTGGGGTTTGACCAGACCGCAGGCGATGAAGTAGGGCTGGTCGCTCTCTTCCTTCATCCGCTCGATGCACCAATCGACGACGTTGTGGTCGGGCATCTCCTCGTTGCTGTTGGCGAGAGGGTAAAACTCGATGCCGCCGACGCCATTGTCGGGGGCGGAGGGATGGCGCAGGAGGGTCTTCTTTTTCCCGGCGGGTTCCTTGTAGTAATCCGTCCATTCCCCACCATGATCGTAGGAGCCGTGGTAGATCTTGCCGGCACCAAAAACGCGGTAACCGTTTTTGAGAAAGTGGGTGTTGAGAAACTTGTCGTCGCTGATCCCGGGACGCCAGTCCTGGTCATTCGTGTAGCAACCCGTCGAGCTCGGACGCAGACCCGACATCAGCGAGGCCCGCGAGGGATTGCAGGCCGGAGCGGTGCAGTAGGCCGAGGCAAAGGAGATGCCCAGGCTCGCAAGCCGGTCGATATTCGGGGTCTTCGTCTGCGGATTGCGACCGAGGTGGCCGACCCAGTGATTGAGGTCGTCGATCGCGATGAAAAGCACGTTCGGCTTTTCAGCGGCGGAGAGTTGCATCGCGGAAGCCCCGAGCAGGGCGAGGAGGGTCTTTTTCATGGAGTATCGAGGGTAAACCCCGTGAATCCTGAAGGTTGCCCGCCTCCCGGTCGAGCCGGAAATCCGCAAGAAAAGTTGCGAAAGACTCCGCCTCGCTACACCGTGCCCCTTTTCCGGCCCATGTCCCCCGTCCTCCGTTCGCTCTGTGTTTTCTGCGGATCACGCAGCGGCTCGAATCCCGCCTTTGTCGCCGCGGCGCACGAACTGGGCCGCCTGCTCGGCGAGCGTGGCATCCGTCTGGTCTACGGCGGCGGCAGCCTCGGCATGATGGGCGCGGTCGCCGACGGCTGCCTCGAGGCCGGCGGCGAGGTGATCGGAGTGATCCCCGACTTCCTGATGAACCTCGAGCTCGGCCACACCGGCGTGACCCGGCTCGAGATCGTGCCCGACATGCTGGAGCGCAAGAAACGCATGGCTGAGCTCTCGGACGCTTTCATCACCCTCCCCGGCGGGATCGGCACGCTCGACGAACTCTTCGAGATGCTCACCTGGGTGCGACTCGGCGTGCATGTGAAGCCGAACGGCCTGCTCAACGTCGACGGCTTCTACGACGAGTTGATTTCCTTCTGTCATCGGACCCAAGTCGAGGGCGGATTCATCAGCGAAGCCAACGCAAAAAACCTGATCGTCTCGACCTCGCTCACCGACCTGCTCGACCGCCTCGCCGAAGCCGCCATCGCCGGTCCCTCGCCCTATCTCACGTCGCAATCATGAAAGCCTACCTCGACCTGCTGCGTCTCGTCCTCGAAGAAGGCACGCCCCGCGCCGACCGCACCGGCACCGGCACCATCGGCGTCTTCGGGGCCCAGGCCCGCTTCGATCTGCGCGAGAGCTTTCCCTGCCTGACCACGAAGAAGCTGCACCTGCGCTCCATCATCCACGAGCTACTCTGGTTCCTCAAAGGCGAAACGAACATCGGTTACCTGAAGGAACACAAGGTCACGATCTGGGATGAATGGGCCGACGCCGACGGCAATCTCGGTCCGGTCTACGGCAAACAATGGCGCTCCTGGACGACGCCCTCCGGCCACACCATCGACCAGATCGCGCGGGTGGTGCACTCGATCAAAACGAATCCCGAGAGCCGGCGCCACATCGTCAGCGCCTGGAACCCCGCCGACGTCGATGACATGGCCCTGCCGCCCTGCCACGCGCTCTTCCAGTTTTACGTGAACACGAGCACCAACGAACTCAGTTGCCAACTCTACCAGCGCAGCGCCGATCTTTTCCTCGGGGTGCCCTTCAACATCGCCTCCTACGCGCTGCTCACCCTGATGATGGCGCAGGTCTGCGGCTACAAACCCGGCGAATTCGTCCACACCTTCGGCGATCTGCACCTCTACCAAAACCACCTCGACCAGGCCCGCGAGCAGCTCGGTCGCGAGCCGCGCCCGCTGCCGGTGATGAGATTGAACCCCGCGGTGACGGAGATCGACGGGTTCCGCTTCGAGGATTTCGAGCTGGTCGGTTACGATCCGCATCCGCCGATCAAGGCCCCCATCGCCGTATGAGCCGCCCCCTTTTCAAAGCCGTCATCGCGATGGCGTCGAACCGCGTGATCGGACGCGACGGCACCCTGCCTTGGAGCCTGCCGGAAGACCTGCGCTGGTTCAAAAAGCTGACCTTGGGGCATCCCATCATCATGGGCCGCAAGACGATGGACTCCATCGGCCGTGCCCTTCCCGGCCGCCGCAACATCGTGCTTTCTCGCAGCGGCGCACCGCTGCTGCCCGGTTTCGAGCTGGCGCGAGCGCCCGAAGAACTCGGCCCGCTCCTCGCCGGGGAAAAAGAAGCCGCCGTGATCGGTGGCGCCCAGATTTTCAGCGAACTGCTGCCGCTCTGCGACGAGGTCTTTCTCAGCTACGTGTTCGAGGCCCACGAAGGCGATGTGTTCCTTCCCCGGTTCGAGGACGAATTCACCCAGGTCGGCACGCTCTTTACGAACGAAGCTTTCGAGCTGCGACATTACCGGCGGAACACCGTTACGGAATGATCCCCCCCTGCCCGCTGCTGCCCGATACACCGCCGAACCTCGGCGCGGTGGCGATGCGGGAAGTGGGTGCGGATCGCGGCGAGGCCTTCTACCTCCTCGCGCTGCGCTGCGCCCAATCGCTGTGGCTGCGCGGCCTCCCGGCCCAGTCCATCCTGATGCTGAACCGCGCGTTTTCCGCCGACCTTGTCGGGAACGAACCGGTCCTCCGGAAATGGCCCCCGCCCTATGCCGCGCTCGATTGGATCCTGAGACACACGCCGGACGATGTTTTCATCGGCAATCCGCGCCGCCATTTCCAACACCTCGCCACTCGTATGAGCGGGCCTCGCCGTGAAATCCGCACTTGGAGGGCATGGGCCTGCTGGAGGGTCTCGATGCAGGTCCGGCCCGACGATCCCGCCGATGAAAAACAAATCCGCGAGGAAGGCATCGTGCTGCCTGAAGACAGGGAGATCGCCGCCCGCCTGGCGGCACTTGGTTGGGAAGGAGAGTCCGGAATCTGGCTCTCCGTTCAGAGCCGCATCCCGAGCTGAGCCAGCAGTTCACCGATCCGCTCGCGCAGGGTCGTGTAGCCGAAATGCGCGGCGGCCAGGCGGCGGTTTTCGAGCAGCACCGGCTTCACGCTTTCCGGATCCGCCAGCACCGCGCGCACTTCCTCGACCGCCTCCGTGCCAACCGCACCGTCGATCACGACGAAATGAAAACCGAGGGGCTCGATGTCGGTGCGGAAGACCGGATAGCGGTTCACGAAGACCGGTTTCCCGAACCAGACCGCTTCGAGCAACGCGTTTCCGAACCCCTCGAAGAGACTGGGGAAACTGACCAGATCGGCGGCATGATAGAGATCATCGAGCGAAGGAGCCGCGCCATCCTCCGGTGCGAGAAACCGGATCTTCACTCCGCGTTCCCGTGCCATCTCCAGCAAGGCATCGCGGTACTCGAGCCCCTCGTCCCCCGCCTCGTGTGACACGACGAGGTGATTGAGCGAATCGTCGAGACGATCGAGCAACTCGATCGCCAGCTCGATCCCTTTTCGGGGCACCACGCGGGTCGGTTGGAGAATGAGCCGGTCCCTTTCTCCCAATCCAAGCCAGGCCCGCACCGTCGCACCATCCTGCCTTGCGGCGGGCGGATCCACCTCGAAAGGCATCACATTCGGCACCAGCACCGCCTCGATGCCGAAGCGCTCACGCAGATCCCGTTGCGCGCCCGAGTGGATCACCGCATGGGCCATGCCCGCCAACTGCGGCGGGAAAGCCTCTTCGAGCAGAGGCGCCACGCCCGCGCCGGTGAAACGCTCGCGCTCCCAGTGAAAGTCGTGATGGTGGGCCATCGTCGGAATCACCGTCTCACGGATCAGGTCTGCGATGGCAAGACCCAGCGGCACATTCATCGGAATGGTCACGGCGTTCTGCGGTACCAGCACCTCGATCCCGAATTGGCTCACGAAATTCCCCAACTCGCTCCGATAGAGCCGCCGCAGCCGTTCGATCTCTCCGAGCACTTCCGGAGCAATCGATTCGACCTCCCACAGTGCCTCATTGACGGCGACCACGGCGGGATGGGCGAAGTGCGCCTCGGGCACGACCCGCGAACGATCGGCGGGCCGGTCGCTCAGGCCGGAGAACCAGAAGACACGATGGCCCGCCTCCTCCAGCACCGCCGCCCACTTCAGCGACTCGAGGGAAACCCCGTCGGTGCCGGCAAAGCGGGTGGAGACAAAACCAAAATTCATGAACGACACGGTGAACCCGCTCCGCCAAAACGCGAACGCTTCCTCAACTCGCCGGATTTTCGCAAATCCCGTGCCAGCAACACCTCAGGCGACGAGGTCGTGCACCACGTTGCCATAGACATCGGTCAGGCGGAATTCCCGGCCCGCGTAGCGGTAGGTCAGCTTCTCGTGATCAAAGCCGAGGAGGTGCAGAATGGTGGCGTGGAGGTCGTGCACGTGAACGGGATTTTCCACCGCCTTGAAACCGAACTCGTCGGTCTTGCCATACTGGATTCCCGGCTTCACCCCGCCACCGGCCATCCACATGGTGAAGCCGTGGTGGTTGTGATCGCGCCCGAGCTTCGTGTTGGCGTCGTTCGCTCCCGGGGTCGGCAGTTCGACCGTCGGAGTCCGTCCGAATTCGCCGCCCCAGATCACCAGCGTGTCCTCAAGCAGCCCTCGCTGTTTCAAATCGAGCAGCAGGGCGGCGATGGGTTGGTCGGCCTCGGCTCCGAGGCGTCCGTGACCCTTGAAGATTTCCGAATGGCTGTCCCAGGGCTGACCGTCGCCGTGCCAGACCTGAACGAAGCGCACCCCGCGCTCGACGAGGCGGCGCGCGATCAGCATCTGGCGACCGTGCAGGGTATCGCCGTAGAGCTCGCGGATGTGGGCCGGCTCGCGCTCGACGTTGAAGGCATCGCTCGCCTCCATCTGCATCTTGTAGGCAAGCTCGAGGGAATGAATCCGGGCCTCGACATCCGGATCGAAAGCCGTCGAGCCATCCTGCCGGTTCATTTCCTGGATCAGGTCGAGCTGGCGGCGCTGCAGATCCATCGGAATCCGCTCGTTGCGGATGTCGGGGATCAGCTTGGAAATCTGCGTGTTCTTCGTGTCGACATGCGCGCCCTGATAGGCCCCGGGCAGGAAGGCGGACCGCCAGTTCTGCGTCTCGACGATCGGCACCCCGCCGGGACAGAGCGAGATGAAGCCGGGCAGGTTCTCGTTCTCCGTGCCCAGCCCGTAGGTCACCCAGCTGCCCATGCTCGGGCGGACCAGATTGACGCGCTCGGCCCCGGTGTTCATCAACATCAGCGAGGGCTCGTGGTTCGGCACGTTCGCATGCATCGAGTTGATGATACAGAGCTCGTCGGCGAGCGAGGCGACACGGGGGAACAAATCACTCGCCCAGAGACCGCATTCGCCATGCTGCTTGAAGTTGAAGGGCGACTTCATCAGCGTGCCCGTCTTGCGCTCGGTGCGGAGCGCCTCGCCCGGCATCTGCTTGCCATCAAATTTCGCCAAGGCCGGCTTGTAGTCGAAGGAATCGACCTGCGACGGCCCGCCGTTCGCGAAAATGTGGATCACCCGCTTCGCCCGCGCCGGGAAATGGGTGCGGCCCGGGGCCAGGGGATTGAGGGTTCGGTCCGACGCGTTCAGTTTCGAAAGGATCGCGCCGAGCCCGATGGTTCCCATGCCCATGCCGGTGCGGTGGAGAAAGGATCGTCGTGAGCAGGGAGTCATGGGTCAAGAGGCACGGGTGGAGTGAAGAGGGTTGGGTCGGGAACCAGAGAGGGTTGGGTCAATCGACAAACAGGAAACGGTTCGTGTTCAACAGGGCGTGGGCGTAGGCGCCCCAGTTGCTGGCGGGCGTGGCGGGACCGGAGAAGGATTCGGCCATGCCCCAGCGTGGCCATTTGCCGCTGAGATCGGTGATCTGCGGATTCCAGCGGACCGAATCGAAGCTCGAATCATTCTTGTGGGGATCGACGATGAAATAAAGGCTTTCGTTTTTCGCCAGCTTCACCTTCGGCACGCTCACCTCGATCTTTTCCTTTGCCGGGTCGAGGACCTCATCGAAGACGATGCCTCCCTTGGTGGAGGCCACCTTCACGCGCACGCCGTTGCCCTTGCCGACACTCGAGCGGGACAACTCGCCGCTCACGCCGACTTCGAGATCCTCGGGGGCCCGCCACTCATAGATCGAGCATTCCTTTTCGGTATGTCCCGAGTGGGTGTTCCCGGCCCTGTCGGCAAAGAGGTAACTCAGCGGATTGTTCTTCAGCGGGCGGGTCTCGCCGACCTGCCAGACGTTTTCCACCCAGTGTTCGAAGGGCTGGAAGGTCACCTTGCCGGCGGCATCGACGCTGCCCCATCCGTAACTCCACTCGGTGTTGGTCTGGCGTTTGCCGGCAGCCTTCGACTCGCTTTCGAAGACGGAGATAAAACTCTCGGCGAGCTGGCGGTCCGATTCCCCGGGCTCCCTGGCAAACACGGCGCGGTGCAGATAGCCGACCCGGTCGGACTGGGACTCGGATTTCTTTGCGAGGATCCCGGCCTGGTCGAGGCCGAAGCTGTTGTTCATCGTGAAGAGCGCCTGCATCGGGATGGTCGTGGAAGGCCTCTTGCCGGTGGTTTCCTGCGGGTTGGAAAAATCGAAGTTGCGGAAGGTGGGACTGAGATTCTGCCGATCGATGAAGGCGTAGACGGAGCGGCGGTTCGCATAGCCCGGACCGAGGATCTCGACGGGGCGACCGTACATCTCGTTGTTCAGGTTGCCCGCGACATCGAGCATGGCGTCGCGCATCTGCTCGAATTCGAGGCGCTTCTTGCGGAACTTCCACAACAAGCGGTTCTCGGCGTCGACGAGCATGTTCTCGGCGGCCTTCGGATTGACGGATTGCTGCTGCCACGCCGCCGAGGTCAGGATGAGACGGTGCAGTTTCTTCACCGACGAGCCGTTTTCGACGAACCAGTGCGCGAGCCAGTCGAGCAGTTCGGGATGATCGGGCAACTCGCCGGAGATGCCGAAATCGTCGACGCTGCGGACGATCCCTTCGCCGAAGTGCCACATCCAGACCCGGTTGACGATGTTGCGCGCAGTGAGCGGGTTGGTCGGGCGCACGATCTCCTGCGCCATCTCGAGCCGGCCGCTGCCTTTGGCAAAGGGTTTCGGTTCGCCATCGAGCGAGGCGAGCGAGAGGAACTGACGCGGAGCCAGCTCGCCGCGACGGCCCGGATTGCCGCGGATGAAGACGTGCTGGTTGACGGGCTGTTCGCGGTCGCGCAGGATGATGGCTTTGTCAGGCCCCATTCCGGAATCGGCGATGAACTTGTCGCGCTCGCCGTTGAGTTTCTCGAGCTTCTTGCGCTGCTCGCGGTCCATCTTCGAGACCAGGCCCTTTTCATTGTTGGCGAGATCGGGATGCTGCTTTTTGAGCTTCTCGAAGATGGGATTGCAGAACTCGTCGATCCTGGCCTGCTTTTCGGCGAGTCCGTCGAGGTATTTGTCGTAATCGGGACCTTGTTTCGGCTCGCCGATGGTCGGGGTCTCGACGGTGAGGGAATTCAGAAAAACCCCGTAGAGACTGTAGTAGTCGCGCGTCGGGATGGGGTCGTATTTGTGGTCGTGGCACTTCGCGCACGACACGGTCAAGGCCATGGTGCCGCGGAAGGTGGTGTCGAGCCGGTCGTCGAGGATCTCATCCTGGCTGCCATTCTTGCTGAGCGATAGGAATCCGAGGGCGGCGAGGTGCCTTTTGTCGGGACCGTTCGCATCGACGAGCTGCTCGGCGGCGAGTTGATAGAGCAGGAACTTGTCGTAGGGCAGGTCTTCGTTGAAGGCACGGATCAGCCAATCGCGGTAGGTGTAGCTGTAGATGAAGCGGCGCTCCTGGCCGGCGCCTTCGTAACCCTTGGTGTCGGCGTAACGGGCCACATCCATCCAGAGACGGGCCCAGCGCTCGCCGTAGTGCGGGGACCCCAGCAGGTGATCGACGAGCGCGGCATAGGCATCTTCGTCGGGACGTGGATCGTCCACGAATTTCTGCTGCTCGTCGAACTTCGGAGGCAGGCCGAGCAGGTCGAAATGGAGGCGCCGATAGAGCGTGGCCCGATCAGCCCGGGGAGCCGGCACGACCCCGGCAGCCTCCCGGGCCTTTGTCAGGAAATGATCGATGGGATGACCCGCGTTCTCCGGCAAGGTCACCGGTTTGACAGGTTGGAACGACCAATGCTGCCTCGGATCGGAGGCTTCGGCGGGTTTCGCCTCGTCCGGCCACGGCAGGCCCATCGCGATCCATTGCTTGAGAACCTCGACGGACTCGGCGGGCAGCTTCGCCCCTTTCTCCGGCATCGAGGGGATGTTTTTCGCCCCCGTTTGCAGAACCGCCTGGATCACGACGCTTTTGGAGACGTCGGCGAGGTCGACGATCTTGCGGTAATCGCTGCCCGCGAGCCAGCCCTCGCGGTGGTTGAGCTCGAGACCGAGTTTCGCCTTCGTCCCGGAGTGGCAATCGAGGCAGTTCCCGGCCAGCAGGGGGCGCACCTTCGTTTCAAAGAATTCGATCTGTTCGCGAGGAAACGTGGGCTTGGCCGGTGCCTCGGCCGCCATGACTGACGCGACCGGAGCGACCCATGCAAGAGCTGCCAACGAGTAACGCAACGACCCAAACCACTGATTATGAGAAACAATCATCCCGGGAAACCCTGCTTCACGACGGCGGGTCTTTCAACGAGCGTTATCACGCGTGAAAGCCTGCTCGAACGGGCTGATCCCGATCCTCCGGGCGGCTCAATGGCCCACCTTTCCGGGGAAACGAACAACCCGGTTGACCAGCGCAGGAAAAACCCCCGTAAAACCTGCAAAAGACTTGTGGTCAACCGGGTTGCCGTTTTGGTTTCAACCCTTTGTCAGCCAGTCCGAGGACCGTCTGACGAAAGCAATTAAAGCACCCAGCGTGCCAAGTCAGATTTCGAAGCCGAGAAAATGAATGAAAAAATCAACAGCAACTACGTAGTGCGTTCCGCCCGCCGCGAAGACCTCGCGGAACTCCTCGTGATGATCCGGGAGCTCGCCGAATTCGAACACCTCCTCGACACGGTGACGGCAACGGAAGCGGACTACGAAAGTCACCTTTTCGGCGAACGTCCCGCGGCGGAGGCGCTCATTGCCGAGGTCGACGGGTCTCCTTGCGGTTATGCGATCCTTTTCACCAGTTTCTCGACCTTTGCGGGGCGTCCCGGCATCTGGCTCGAGGATCTCTATGTGCGGCCACCGCATCGTGGCCGCGGGTTGGGTAAGCGCCTCCTCCGCGCCGTCGCCACGATCGCCCTCGAGCGAGGGGCGGGACGCTGCGAATGGACCGTGCTCGACTGGAACCGCAATGCGATCGAGCTTTACGAAAAGATCGGCGCCACCGTGCTGCCGGATTGGCGTATTGTCAGGATTAACCCCGGCGGACTGCGCCACTTTCTGGAATCATGAGCATCGCCACCAACCTTGAACGAGTCCGATCCGGGATCGTCGCCGCGGCGCAGGGAGCCGGGCGTGCGCCCGGCGAGGTACGGCTGGTCGCCGTCTCCAAAACCTGGCCCGCAAGCGATGTCGCCGAGGCGGCCAGCGCAGGGCAGACGATCTTCGGCGAAAATCGCGTCCAGGAACTGCTGCCCAAAATTGCGGACTCGCCCGCGGGACTTGAGTGGCATCTGATCGGGCATCTTCAGAGCAACAAGGTCCGCAAGGTCCTGCCCGTCTGCGCGCTGATCCACAGCATCGACTCGCTCGAGTTGGCGAGGGATGCCAGCCGCATCGCGGTCGAACTCGGCCTTGGCGCGCGCATCCTGCTGCAGGTGAATGTCGCCAGCGACGACGCGAAGTTCGGCTTTCCGGTATCCGGGATCCGCGAGGCGTTTCCCGAGATCCTTGCTCTGCCGGGTCTCGAGCTGCGTGGGCTGATGACCGTGCCGCCCTTTGCGGAAGATCCCGAGGCGGTCCGTCCCCACTTCTCCGCCCTCCGCCGACTGCGGGGCGAACTGGAAGACACCCACGGCATCTCCCTGCCGGAACTTTCCATGGGCATGAGCCACGATTTCCGGGTGGCGATCGAAGAGGGCGCGACGCTCGTCCGCATCGGCAGTTCGATCTTCGGGCGACGCGATTCTTCCGCCTGATCGAATTCTCTTTCAACCGGAGGGAGCGGCCCGCCGTATTCCGCCGGATGAACCGCGTTTATCTCATTGTCGGTGGCAGTTCCGGTGTCGGACTCGCCCTCACCCGCCTGCTCACCGAGCGCGGCGATCACGTCATCGTTGCCTCGCGTCATGGCGACGGCGTCGCGGAGATCGACGGAGCCACCTGGCAGGCCTACGACGCCACCGATGCGTCGTCCCATCTGACGCTTCCGGAACACGTCGATGGATTGGTCTATTGCCCGGGTTCGATCGTGTTGAAACCCTTTCACCGGATCAGCGACGAGGAGTTCCGCACGGAGCTGGAGGTCAACTACCTCGGCGCGATGCGCGCGCTCCGACAGGCTTTACCCGCCCTGAAACGCTCGGCATCGGCTTCGGTGGTCCTTTTCTCGACCGTGGCGGTTGCGACCGGACTCCCCTACCACGCCGGCATTGCCGGAGCCAAAGGTGCGATCGAGGCGGTGACACGCTCCCTCGCCGCCGAACTCGCCCCGGGGGTGCGGGTGAACTGTCTGGCGCTATCCCTGACAGACACACCCCTGGCCGGCGCGTTGCTTTCGAGTCCGGAAAAACGTCAGGCAGCCGCTGATCGTCATCCGCTGAAGCGTATCGGAGACGCCGCCGAAACCGCATCCGCCGCGGCTTTTCTGCTGGGTCCGGATTCCGGGTTCATGACCGGCCAGATTCTTCACCTCGACGGAGGCTTGTCGACCTTGCGTCCGATCTGAGCGATGGACGACTCGATCACGCTCGTCTTCCCGCACCAGCTCTTTGCGGAGCATCCCGCGGTCCGCCGGGGACGCCCGATCACGCTGATTGAGGACAGCCTCTTCTTCGGCGATCCCCACGCGGCCCCGGGACGGTTCCACAAGAAAAAGATCGTCCTGCACCGCGCCTCGATGCAGGCCTACGCGGAGCGCCTCCGCAACGCCGGACATCGGGTCCACTACCTCGAATCCGCTCCGGGCGAGACCCTCACCGGGGTCCTGACAAAACATCACCTCGAGTTCCCTTTTTCCCGGATCGTGACTCTGGATCCTGCCGACCATCTCGCCGAAAGGCGGCTGCGCCGCTTTTGCTCCGATTCAGGGGTCGTCCTCGAGGTCATCACATCCCCCATGTTTCTGACTCCGGCGGACTGGGCCGACACCCACTTCGACTCACGGAAAAAGCCCTTCATGGCCGCCTTTTACGAGGCTCAGCGCAAGCGCCTCGGGATCCTCGTCGACGGGAAAGGTCAGCCGGTCGGAGGACGCTGGAGCTATGATGAGGAAAATCGCCGGGGCATGCCCAAAAAAGGGCTCGCCGTGCCCGCCGAGGCCCGCTCCCCGCGGCGGGCGGAGGTGGGGGAAGCGGAAAAGCACGTGGCGCAGCGCTATCCGGACGCGCCGGGTCGGCTCGAGGGTTTCGCCTATCCGGTCACGCACGAGGATGCAGCAGCCTGGCTCGATCATTTCCTCGAGTGGCGTCTCGCGGGATTTGGTCCCTGGGAGGACGCCCTTTCCGAACGCGAACCGATCCTGTTTCACAGCGTGCTGACGCCGGCCCTGAACATCGGTTTGCTCACGCCGGAGCAGGTCGTGAACCGCACGCTTGCCTTCGCGAGCGAGAACCAGGTGCCCATCGAATCTCTCGAAGGTTTCCTGCGACAGGTCGTCGGCTGGCGGGAGTTCATCTTCCAGATGTACCGTCGCCACGGTGTCGAGATGCGGAAGGGCAATTTCTTCCAGCATCACCGCAAGCTCCCGGCAGGCTTCTGGACGGGGCAGACCGGCGTGGAGCCGCTCGACCTCGTGATCCGGCGGATCCTCGACAGCTCGTGGTGTCACCACATCGAGCGCCTCATGGTGCTGGGCTCCTTCATGTTGCTTTGTCAGGTGGATCCGGACGAGGTCTACGGCTGGTTCATGGAGCTGTTCATCGATGCCTACGATTGGGTGATGGTGCCGAATGTCTACGGAATGAGCCAGTTCGCCGATGGCGGCATCTTCGCGACGAAACCCTACCTTTCCGGATCCAACTACCTCCGCAAGATGTCCGACTACGCGGGCGGCAACTGGGAAGCACTCTGGGATGGTCTCTTCTGGAACTTCATCGCCACCCACCGCGATTACTTCCGCGGACAGCCGCGCCTTTCGATGATGGCCGCGACCCTGGCGAAGATGGATCCGGCGAAGCGGGCCGGGCACCTGCAACGGGCGGGAGATTTCCTCAACACCTTCGGGGCCTGAGGGCAGGCGCCGGCCTCACTTGATCCAGCCCCGCTTTGCGAAAAGAAAATAGAGCGTCGGCAACACGAGCAGGGTGAGAACCGTCGCAAAGAGCAGCCCGAAGATGTGAACCGCGGTGAGGGGCCTCCAGAGATCGCCGCCGGTCAAGGCCAACGGGATCAGACCGCAAACGGTCGCGAGCACGGTGGCAAGCACGGCCCGCAAACGCACCAGCGCGGCATTCATCAGAGCGGTCGAGAGTTCCACCCCGGCGGCGCGCTCTTCCTCGATGAAGTCGGATAGGACAATGATGTGGCTCACGATCACGCCGGCAAGGCTCACGATGCCGATGAGCGCCATGAATCCGAAGGAGGCATGGGTCACCGCAAGTCCGATGAACGCCCCGATCATTCCAAGCGGAACGGTCAGCATCACCACCAGCGACTTCATGATCGAGCGGAACTGGATCACCATCGCGAGGGCGATCAGAGCGAGCGAGAGCTTGAGCACCCGCGCCATCTCGCGCTGGCTGTTGGACAGTTCGCGGTCCTCGCCGCCAAGGGCGATGCCCTCCTCCGGAAAACCGACCCTAGCCCGGGTGAGGATTCGCGACGGGAGTTCTCCGAAAGGCGCGAGCGCCTTGACCGTGATGGTGCGTTCCTGGTTGATCCGGGCGAGCACTCCGGAATCATCGTGGACGTGATAAGCTCCGGCCTCGCGCAGAGCCGCGGCGACCCGGTCCGCCTTGGCTTTGAGGTCCCCCGCACCGCTCACCTCGACCTGGATCGGAGTCTCCAACGCGGGGCCTTGTTCGATCTGTTTCACGAGGCAGAGTGCTCCCTCGATCTCCCGGTCGAGCACATCGCGAAGCCGCCCGACCAAAGCGGGCACGTCCTCGGGAGCCCGCGTGTTGACGAGCACTTGGGCGACATTCGGGGCGACCTGATGGGGTAGCACATTGTAATAGAACATGGGCGTTCCGCCCCCGCTGACGATCACGGCGCTTTCGATTTCTTTCTCCCTTGCGAGCAGTTCGCCGACCCGCGAGGTCACGGCGAGGGTCTGCTCGATGGAGCCGCCCTCGGGAAGCTGGATGTCGACGAGCAACTGGTTGCGTTCGGCCGCGGGGAAGAATTGTTTGCCGAACCAGGGAATCAGAGCCGTGCTCGCGGCGAGCAAGGCGAAGGCACCCGAGACGACGAGCCCCGGTCTCCGCAAGCTGAAGCGGAGCGCGGCACGATAGAATGGCACAAGCCGGTGGAGCGGATGCCGGCCGGTCTCGGCGTCGAAGCCTTGCTGCCCCCGCAGGATGTGGTAACCGAGCAGCGGGATGAAGGTCATCGACACGATGCGCGAGGAAACCAGGGCCAGCGTGATCACGATCGGCAGGGAAACGATGAAAGCTCCCATGTCTCCCGGCAGCAGGACCAGAGGGAGAAAGGCGAGGATGTTGATCACCGTGCCGAAAAAGATCGCGCGGCGCAGCTTGAAGGGCCCCAGCCATGCGGCAATACCGCGCACCTGTCCGTGGGCGAGTTCACGGTTGATGCCGTCCGATGCCACGACCGGATCATCCACGAGCATGCCGAGCGACATGATCAGGGCCGCGATCGAGATCTGTTGCAAAGGCACCTCGAGCAGCGCCATGCCACCCAGCGTCATCGCGATGGTCAGGGGGATCGCAACCGCCACCACCAGCGCGGTGCGCCAGTCCATCAGCAGCAGGGCCACAAGCACCACCACGATCACCGCCTCGATGAAGCAGCGCAGGAACTCCTCGATGCGGTGCGCCGTGGCCGCGGGTTGGTCCGACACCGTGAGAATCCGCACCCCTTCCGGAAGGTTGATGGCATCAATCCCCGCCATGACCGCCGTCTTGAAATCGCGGATGTTGTTCCCTGGCTTCATCTCAACAGCCACCAGCACGCTTGCCGACGAGCGGAGCGGTCCGTCCTCCTCGCGATGGAGGGTCCGCGTAGTGTAGGTGGCTGCCATCAGGTCATCAAAACTCGCGATCATCGCGGGTGGATGGCCGAACTGCCGGATCCGCCCGGCCGCGGACACCTGCCGGAGGGCCTGCTCGATCTGATCCGCCGCCGCTCCCGCCTGGGCCGCATCGTTGGCGAGCACGGAGAACAAGAGGGTCGCCGGGATTTGGAAATCGGTCTCCAGCCTGGGCTCGAAACTGCCCGGAGGCAGCTTCACCGCAGCGAGCAGTGCCCTGGCCTCGTCCCAATGTGCCTCGACGCGCTGCTTCTTCTGGGCGCGCAGGGTGATGAGGATGGTGGAGACATTGTCTCTCGATTGCGATTGGAGTTTTTCGAGCGACTCCAATCCGCTCAGCGCCGCTTCGAGCTTGGCGGTGATTTCCTTTTCGACCACCTCAGCAGGGGCTCCGGGCATGACCGTCACGAGCACCGCATCATGGGTGGGGAAACTGGGATCCTCCTGCTGGGGCAGCTTCTGGAAAGAAAACCAGCCCCAGACCAGCACGGCAATCAAGGCCACCCAGCCAAAGGTACGGTGCTCCACGAAAAAGCGGGCGATTCCGCCCCGAAGCTTGCTGGGAGAAGAGGATGACGCCATCAGCGGCCGTGAGTGATGAGAAGCGGAGTCCGGCCACCACTATCCCCGATCCGGCCCGGTGACAAGGACGTGCCGCCTCACACCCCCACCTCGATGGCGTGCTCGTTTTCGCCCTCGACGAACTCCTCGTCCTGCTTTTTCACGGTATCTGGCGTGTAGACGGTACGGCGGACATCATCGAAGAGCGCGTAGACGCAGGGCACGAGGATGAGGGTATTGAAGAGATTGACGAGACCGCCGAAGGCCAGGCTCACGGCCATGGGGATGAGAAATTTCGCCTGGATGCTCGTCTCGGTGATGATGGGAAGCAGGCCGATGAAACTCGTCACCGAGGTCAGGAAGATCGGGGTGAAACGTTCGCGCCCGCCCTTGATAACGGCCTCCATCACGGTGTGGCCGTCGCGCCGGTAGCGGTTCATGAACTCCACGAGGACGAGGCTCTCGTTGATGACGACACCGGCGAGGGCAATCACGCCGATCATGCTCATGATGCTGAAATTCATCCCGAAGAGGATGTGGCCGGCGACCGCGCCGATCATGCCGAAGGGGATCACCGACATGACGATGATGGGCTGCGAGTAGCTCCGCAAAGGCAGGGCGAGGACCATGTAGATGCCGATGAGGGCGAAGACGAATCCCTTTGAAAGATCGGAGACGCTCTCGCGCTGGTCCTTCTGCTCGCCTTGGAATCCCCACATCACGCCGGGATACTTCTGGCCCATGCGGGCAAGGATGTCGGTGCGCATCCACTCGACGATCTCGTTGGCATTTGCCTGGGGATTGGTGCGGTCGATGTCGGCGGTGACGTTGATGGAACGGAAGCGGTTCGCCCGGCGGATCACGGCATAACCGCGGCCTTCCTCGGCGGCGACGACTTCGCTGAAAGGGATCTCGGCACCATTCGGCGTGCGGATGCGCATGTCGGAGAGGTTCTGCAGGCTGCGGCGTTCGTCGCGCGGGTAGCGCACGTAGACGCGCACCTCGTCGCGGCCGCGCTGGAGGCGCTGCACTTCCTCGCCGTAAAACGCCTGCCGCACCTGGCGCGCGACCGTCTCGAGACGCAGCCCGAGGGCCTCGCCATCGGGTGTGACGGCCAGCTTCACCTCGCGTTTGCCATCGAGATTGCTGTCGCCGATGTCGATGACGCCTTCATTTTTGGCGAGCTCGGCCTTCACGAATTCGGCGGCGGCATCGAGTTCATCGACGTCGGGGCCGGTCAGCTCGAGGTCGATGGCATTGCCGCCCGCCGAAGTCTGGAGCATGAAGGAAAGCTCGACCGCGCCGGGGATGGGGCCGACCCGCTTCCGCCAGTCGGCGATGATGGAGTCGGCGAGAAGCTCGGGCCGATTCCGCGAATCGGCGCCCTGCAGCTCGACGGTGACCTCGCCGAGATTGACGCCCTGCCCCGTCTCGAAGGAAAGACCCGGCGTGTAGGGCTGCGATCCGACACTGGCAAGAAGGTGCTTGATGACAGGCCGCCCCTTTTCATCCTGAACTTCGCGCTGGATCGCGAGCGCGGCTTCCTCGATGCGACGCACCGCGGCCTCGGTCGTCTCGACAGGGACACCGTTGGGCAGGGTGAGCTTCGCACTGATCAGTTCGGCTTCGACCCGCGGGAAAAACTCGAACTTCACGAGACGTCCGCTCGCGAGGAGTCCGACGGTGATGAGCAACACGGTGGCGAAAGCCGCGACGGTGGCATGACGCCATACGATGAGTTTTTCCAACAGAGGTCCGTAGGCTCCTTCCACGAATCGATCGAGCGTCTTCGCGACCTTCCGCTGCATCCGGAGAAAGCGGTTCGGATGATTCGGATCGACCGGCTTCAGGTGCGACAGGTGCGCCGGGAGGATGAGATTCGTTTCGATCAAGGAGACCAGCAGCACCGGGATGACGATCCATGGAATCTGTCGCCAGATGTTGCCGCTGACCCCCTGCACCGCCAGCATCGGGGAAAAAGCGATCATCGTCGTGAAGACCCCGAAGGCGGCCACGCTCATCACCTCCCAGGTGCCGCGCGGGGCGGCGAGATGGGCGGGTTCGCCGCGCTCGATCCGCTCGTTGACCCGCTCGCCCACGACGATGGCGTCGTCGGTGACAATCCCCAGCACGAGGATGAAGGCGAAGAGCGAGATCATGTTGATCGAGATGTCCCCGTAGGGCAGCGCGAGGAGAGCGCCGCCGAAGGCAATGGGAATCCCGAGGGCGACGTGGAAGGCGAGGGCTGGCCGGAGGAAGAGGGCGAGGGCCAGATACACGAGGAGGAAACCTTGGAAACCGTCGCCGAGGAGCAGCTTGATGCGTCCTTCGAGCAGGACGGATTCGTCGTTCCAGATTTCGAGGTCGACGCCCTTGGGCACATGGGCGTGTTTCTCGGCGACGAATTCTCGGACCAGTTTGGCGAGACGGAGGGTGTCTTCGTTGCCGGTGCGGAAGATGTTCAGAACGATGGCGGGATGACCGTCGTAGCGCGAGTAGAGATCCTCCTCCTTGAATCCATCGATGACCGTGGCGACGTCCGCGACTTTCACAACGCTGCCGTCGGGCCGGGTCACCACGGTGATGTCGCCGATCTCCGCGGCCCCGTAGCGGCGGTTCTCCGCGCGGATCAGGATCTCTCCCGCCTCGGTCCGCACCGAGCCGCCAGGCAGGTCGATCGAGGTGGCGCGGACCGCGTCGGCGACCTGGGAAAAAGTGAGGCCGAGCTCTTTGAACGTGTTTTCAGAGACCTCGATCGAGATCTCGTGATCACGCACGCCGGCGAAGGAAATCTGGGTGATGCGCGCCTCGCCGAGGACGGCGTTGGTGAGGCCACGGGTGAGCCGCTCGAGCCCGTTCTCCGGAGTCTTGCCCGCGAAGGCGAGGAGATCGTCGCGCACCCCTTCGGCGATGGCGCGGAGAGTGCGCTCGTCGGTATCGGCGGTGACGGCGAGGCTCATCACCTGGTTCTTCAGGAGCACGTCGGCGATGATGGGCTTCTCGACGCTTTCGGCGAAATTCTGGATCGCATCGACGCGGCTCTTCACGTCGTTGAGCACCTTGCGCACGTCCTTGCCCGCGGTGACCTCGATGTTCACGTAGCCGATGCTCTCGAAGCTCACCGAGGTGAGCCGTTCGATGCCGTCGAGATCCTGGATCGCCTCCTCGATCGGCACGCAGACGCCCTTTTCGACTTCTTCGGGCGTGGCGTTCGGGTAGGGCGTCTGGACGAGGATGAAATTCGACGAGATTTCGGGGAAGATCTCCTTCTTCAGCCGGATCCAGGTGAAGACACCCCCGACGATGAGGGCGACCATCAGGAAATTCGCCGCGACCCGGTTTTTCGCCCAGTAGAAAATGAGATGTTTCATGGCGCGACCGGCGGAGCGAGGACGGCCTGTCCGTCGCGCGAGACGACCTTCACCTCCATGCCTTCGATCACGGCGGCGAGAGCGGTGATGCAGAGCTGCTCGCCATCCTCGATACCCGAGGAGACGAGCACGTCGTCGCGCTCGGTGCGCAGGATCTCGACGGGGCGGCTCGTCAACGTCTGATCGGGCGCGACGACGAGGAGGCGGTCACTCGCGGCGAAGGCGCGGCGCGGCACGCGGAAGATTCCCGGAACGACACGTCCGGGGATGGAGGTCTCGATGAATTGACCCGGCAGCGGAGCGTCCGCAGCGTCGCCGGAGATCCTCGCGACGATGACGATGGTGCGGTCGTCGCGGCGGATTTCTCCCTCGGTGCGGTCGATCGTGGCGGTCCAGGTGCGGGCACCGGCATGCTCGCGGAGTTCGATCTTTTGGCCGGTGCCTTCGAGGAAGGTCGCGTCCTGGCGGGGCACGGGGAGGCGTACCTCGAGCACCGAGGTGGCGTAGAATTCGGCGAGGGCCTCCCCTTTCCCGACACGCGTGCCGAGGTCGGCAAGCTTGCTGCGGATGCGGCCGTCGTAGGGAGCACGGAGTTTGGTGCGATCAAGATCCTTCTTCGCCCGTTCGAGGGCTGCGGCCGAAGCCTTGACGCGGGCCCTCGCGGCGTCGAGATGCGGCACGCGGAGGACGAGATCGTTCGGCTTTTCGCCCGGCGTGCCGAGTCGCTGCCAATCCCGCTCGGCCTGACGGGCGCGCATCTCCTCGTCGGCGAGCTGGAGTTTCGCGTCGGCCAGGGTCGACTCAGCCTGCGAAACCGCCGCCTCGTAATCGGAGGGATCGATCTCGAGGAGGATGTCCCCCTTTTTGAAAGAAGCTCCCGCCTCAAAGTCCGGAGAGACGGCGACGACCACCCCCTCGACCTCGGCCGAGGCGCGGGTAACGGTGACCGGTTCGATCACGCCTTGTGCGGGAATGGCCACGGTGAGATCTCCCTGGCGGGCCGTTACCGTCTCGACCTCGGGCACGGGACGCGGCGGATTGGTCGGGAGCGGGGTGTTGCGGAGGCCTGACAAGGTGACAAAAAGCAGGACACCGACGAGGAGGATCGCTCCGGCGACAGCGAGGCGAATGGACCGTTTCATCTGCGGAATCGGAGGGATCGAAAGGCGGGATGGAATCACCCGTTACGATCCGGAGCCGACTCCCGATTCACTCTTTTGTCAAGCAACGGGCGGACATCCCGCGGATTGGATCAATCGTCCCCGCGCTGGAAATTTCGCTTGGATTCCGACGCCGCCTTGTCCATCGTCGGATTCGCCATGCAGCTCATCCTCGGAATGTTTGTCGGGGCGGTCGTCTGGTTCGTCGTTCGCTGTGTCCTCACGGGCTTTTTCACGGTTGAACAGAACGAACGCGCCGTCAAAACCACCTTCGGTCGCGCCCAGCGGGTCCGCGGGAAATCCACCCTTGACCTGCCCATCGCCGATCACTTGAGCGAGGAGCACAAACATCGCTACAACTACCCCCAGGTGCGTGTGATCGGACCGGGCGGCCCCTACATCAAGCTGCCCTGGCAAAAGGTCCACAAGGTCAGCATCGCGATCGAGACCGCCAGCATCGCCTACGATCCGGAAGATCCAACCGTGAACCAGAACTGGACCGTGCTCGAAGCGGTTTCGAAGGACCAGCTCAACATCGGCGTGACCGGCCAACTCCGCTTCAAGGTGTCGGACAAAAACCTCTACGCCTACCTTTTCGGAGTGAAACATCCCGTCGCCCACATCATGGGATATTTCGTCTCGATCCTGCGCGAGCGGATCGCGAATTTCTCGGCCAAAAATCCCGACGCTGTCTCCCTCGACCAGATCGACGACGCCATCCTCGACGGTGACAATCCCCAGCTCGAAGGCGTCTCGATCAACGACCTGCGCAAGAACCTCAACGAGCTCAACGAGCAGATGAACACGGAATGCCTCAGCTCGGCGGCCCGTTACGGGATCGAGCTCGACGCTTCGCTCATCACCGGGATCGATCCGCCGGCCGACATCGACGGTGCCCTCGCCGCGATCAACACGGCGCACAACGAGGTCTCCGCCGACATCAGCCTGGCCCAGGCCGAAGCCGACCAGAAAATCGAGCAATCCAAGCGCGCCGTCGAGATCCAGACGATGCGCGTCCAGGCCGAGGTCGAACCGCTCCGACGCGTCGCGGGCGAGCTGGCCGCACTCAAGCAGACCGGTGGCCCCGCCTCGCTGGAGGGTTACCTGCGCAACGTGAGGCTGCAACTCTTCCGCCGGGCCCGCCGGGTCATCATCGAAAATCCTTCCTGAGCACACCATGACCTTTCTCACCACCGCCATCGCGACCTTCTTCGGTCTGCTCATCGGTCTCCCGATTTTCCTGGGGATCCTCAAGTATCTCTGCTGGTTCACCACGGTGAACGAATGCCGCTGCAAGGTCTTCGTCCTGTTCGGCAAGGTCATCGGCGTCATCTCCGAGCCCGGTCTGCACATCACCCCGATTTCGATCGGGCCGAGCGTGCTCCTGGTACCTTTCTTCGGGAAGGTCCACACCCTCGACCTTCGCCTCGACCAGCGTTACCTCCGCAGTCGGGCCGTGAATTCGGAGGAGGGCACGCCCGTCGGCATCGGCGTCTGGTATGAGATGCGGGTCAGCGATCCGGTCGCCTACCTCTTTGAAAACACCGATCCCGAAGGTTCGCTGATGGCCAACGTCACGAACACCACGGTGCGCTGCCTCAGCAACATGCCCCTCGACCAGATGATGCAGAACCGGCATCACATGAGCCGTGAAGTCCGCTCCGAGGTTTCCCCGAAATCGGAAAGCTGGGGCTACAGCCTCGGTTCGGTCTACATCCGCAAGGTCCACTTCCGCGACGCCGCGATGATCCACCAGATCGAGCAAAAGGTCGTCAACCGCCTCCGCCAGGTCACCTCGGCGATCCGGCAGGCGGGTGACAACCAGGTCGACATCATCAAGTCGAAAGCGGAGCGCGAGGCCTCCATCGAGTTCGCCAAAGCCAACGCAGTGCGTCCCCGCCTCGTTGGCGAGGCTCTGCGCGAGATCGGCCAGGACCGCGAGGTCGTCGACACGCTCTTCGCGGTGCTGGAGACCCAGGAAATCCTCGCCGGCGGCACCGAGGTCGTGCTGCTTCCGAAAGGATCAGGCATCCTCCCGGCCCTCGAAGCGGAAAAAGACGTGCCGAAGACGCCTCCGCCGCGGAGCTGAGTTCCCTTCCCCATCTCCCCCGGGACAGGACCGGGGTCGGTCAGCCGACCCCGTCGTGCCCGCTTGACTTTCGCGGTCTCCTCCCCATTTTCCCTTCCGCCATTTTTTGACACCCCACCATCCTACCATGACCACCATTGCCCCCGAAAAACGCGAGTTCCAGGCCGAGGTCGGACAGGTCCTCGACATCGTCATCCACTCGCTCTACACGGACAAGGAGATCTTCGTGCGCGAGCTCGTCTCGAATGCCTCGGACGCGCTGGAGAAGCTCCGCCACCTCCAGCTCACCGAAAACGACATCGCCGGAGCCGATCTGCCGCTCGAGATCCGCATCTCCGTCGATGAGGAAGCCAAGACGATCACCATCGCCGACCACGGGCTCGGCATGACCCGCGAGGAGCTCCATGAGAACCTCGGCACCATCGCCCACTCCGGATCGAAGGCCTTCCTCCGCAATCTCGAGGAATCAGCCCGCAAGGAGAGCGCCCTGATCGGCCAATTCGGCGTCGGTTTCTACTCCGCCTTCATGGTCGCCGACGAAGTGACCGTCTATAGCCGCTCCTGGCGGCCGGAAGCCGAAGGACTCGTCTGGACGAGCGATGGCAAGACTGGCTACGAGATCACCGCCTCCGGGGAGCCGCTCGAGCGCGGCTGCCGCATCGTGCTGAAGTTGCGCGAGGACTGCGAGGAGTTCGCCACGAGCCACCGGATTCGTTCCATCGTCGAGAACTACTCGAACTTCGTCTCCTTCCCGGTGATGATCGGCGAAGAGCGCGTCAACAAGGTCGAGGCGATCTGGCGGAAGCGGAAGAACGAGGTCACCGACGAGGAATACAACGAGTTCTACAAGTTCTCGGCCAAGGCCTACGACGAGCCCCGCTACCGCATGCACTTCAACGCGGACTCACCGATCGAGTTGAACGCCCTGCTCTTCGTGCCGACGGAAAACACCGAACTCTGGGGCATGGGCCAGATGGAGCCGGGTGTCTCGCTTTATTGCAAGAACGTCCTCATCGACGACAAACCCGAGGGCCTGCTGCCCGACTGGCTCCGCTTCCTCCGCGGCGTGATCGACAGCGCCGCCATCCCGCTGAACATCAGCCGCGAGTCGATGCAGGACAGCTCGCTGGTCCGCAAGCTCAACCGTGTCGTCACGAAACGTTTCCTCAAGTTTCTCGACGGAGAGGCCAAGGAGAGTGCCGACAAATATCGCGAGTTTTACGCGAAGTTCGCCCGCTTCCTCAAGGAGGGCGTGGTCACCGACTTCGAGCACCGCGACGGTCTCGCCAAACTGCTGCGCTTCGAGAGCAGCATGACCGAGCCCGGCATCTTGACCGGCTTCGACGACTACCTGACCCGGGCCAAAGAGGGGCAGGAGCAGATTTATTACCTGACCGGTTCCGATCGCAAATCGGTCGAGGCCGGTCCCTATTTTGAAAGCCTCAAGGCCGCGGGCTACGAGGTCATTTACTTCCTCGACTCCATCGACGAATACCTGCTGCAACACCTCCGCGAGTATGAGGGCAAAAAGCTCGTCGCCGCCTCGGCTGCCGAGATCGAGGTCCCCGACACCGCCTCCGCAGGCCTCGGCGCGGCTTTGCCGTCGGACACGATGGATGCCCTTTGCGACTTCCTCAAAACCGAGCTCGGCGAGAGCATTGAAGCGGTCAAAACCGGCAAGCGCCTCCTCAGCAGTCCGGCGGCGGTGCTCGCGCCCGAGAATGGCATGTCGGCGCAGATGCGCCAAATGCTCCAAGCCATGAACCCCGGAGAACCGCTCCCCGCCCAGAAGGTCGAGCTCGAGCTGAACCCCCGCCACGGCCTCGTCCACGCCCTCGCTGCGGCCCGTGAGACCAATCCGGATCTGGCCAAACTGGTCGCCGCCCAGCTCCTCGACAACGCCTTGCTCTCCGCCGGGATGCTCGAGGACCGGGTCCGTCTGGTCGACCGGGGTTTCCAACTCATGGAGGCCGCCCTGAAAAAATCGGCGGAGTGACGTTTTTTTTCGCAACAAACCCTCGACGGGAACGTTAGAAGCCCGGGACATTTGATCCCGAAGAAACCCAACTGAGAAAGCAAAAACCACATGAATAAATTCCTCGTTTTGGCCACCACGCTTGTGGCCGGTCTCGCAGTCGGCCTCTCCCAGGCTGAAGAAGGCAAAGGAAAAGGCAAAGGCGACGGCAAGGGCGGAGACCCGGCCAAGCGCGCCGAAGCCATGATCAAGCAGCTCGACAAGGACGGCAACGGAACCGTTTCCAAGGTCGAGTTCCTCGCCGGTCCGATGGCTGCCAAGGCCAAGGAAAAAGGCGGTGATCCGGAGAAGATGTTCGCCGGCCGCGACACCAACAAGGACGGTGAACTTGACAAGGCCGAACTTTCCGCCGCGCCGAAGCCCAAGGGTGAAGGCAAGGGCAAGGGCAAAGGCAAGAGCGAATAAGCCGTTGCCAGGCCACGCCTGAATTTGAAAAGCCCGTCGTGGTGATCCCACGGCGGGCTTTTGTTTTCACGCGTTCAGCGCACCTGGTGATGGGCCCCGCCGAGGATGCTGCGGGCATCGAAACCGTGATTCGCGAGGATGCGGGCCGCGAAGTAGCTCGTCTTGCCCATCTGGCAGACCGTGTAGACCGGTTGGTCGCGATCGATCTCGCCGAGACGGTCGCGCAACTGTGGCAGCGGGATGTTTTTCGCCCCGGGCACCGGCAGCTTGGCCACGGAGGCGGGCGGACGTACATCGATGATCTGTTCGCCCGCCCCCGCGAGGTCGGCGACCGGCACGAGCATCCCGTCGCGGAGGTTCCCCGCGGCGAAGCCGGCGACATTGACGACGTCCTTGGCATTGCCGAATGGCGGCGCGTAGGCCAGTTCGAGGTGGGCGAGATCATCAATGCTGAGCCGTCCGCGCAGGGCCGTCGCGATCACGTCGAGGCGCTTGTCCACCCCGTCCTTGCCGCAGGCTTGGGCACCCAGAACCCGCCCGTCGTCGGGCGACCAGAGCAGCTTCAGCGTGATCGTCTCCGCGCCCGGGAAGTAGCTGGCGTGCGAGGGACCATTCACCGTGACCGTTTCATAGGACACGCCCTCGGCTTTCAGCCGCGTCTCGGACCAGCCGGTGATGCCGGCGGCCTCGTCGAAGACCCGCACGATCGCCGTGCCGATGCTGCCGGGATAACGCAGCGCCTTTTCCCCGAGGAAAATGTGGTCGGCCGCGGTGCGCCCCTGCCGGTTCGCCGGACCACCGAGCGGGATCGCGGTGCGCTTGCCGAGGATGGGCTCCTCCGTCTCGCAGACGTCGCCGACGGCGTAAATGTCAGGGTCGCTGCAGCGCTGCCAGGGATCGACGACGATGTGGCCGCGCGGACCGAGCTCCAGCCCCGCGTCCTTCGCCAGCCCGCTCTCGGGCCGCACCCCGATGGAAAGGATCACCAAACCGGCTTCGATCGTTTTCCCGGACTTCAGCTTTGCTTCGATGCCATTCTCCGAGTCGGCAAAACCTTCAATCCCGTCGCCGAGTACGAGCTCGATGCCCTTGGCCCTCATCGTGTTTTCGATGGGGCGCACCATCTCCGCATCGAGCTGGGGCAGGACCTGTTTCTGCAACTCGACCACGCTTACCTTTTTCCCGATCATCGCGAGCTGCTCGGCCATTTCCAGGCCGATGAAACCCGCGCCGATGATCGCGACCGAGTCGACCTTTGCCGCGGCTGCCTGGATCCGGTCCATGTCCTGCAGGTTCCTCAAGGTGAGGATGCGGTCGCTTTCGATCCCGGCCAAGGGTGGACGCAGCGGACTCGCCCCGGGTGCGAGAATCAGTTTGTCGTAGGCGATGTCCGATTCGGTGCCATCGGCGACCAAGCGGACCCGCACCGTCTTCGCCTGGCGATCAATCGCCACCGCTTCGGTCAGGGTGAGCACCTCGAGGTTGAGCAGTTTCCGCAAACTCTCCGGCGTCTGGATCGCCAGTTCCTCGCGGTCGGGGATCTCGCCGCCGATGTGGTAGGGCAACCCGCAGTTGGCGAAGGAGACATCCGGGCCGCGCTCGATCAGGACGATGCGGAGGTCTTCGGAATGGCGGCGGGCACGGGCGGCGGCAGAGGCGCCACCGGCGACTCCACCGATGATCAGCAGGGTTTGGCTGGGGGTTTTCATGGAAAAGGGTGCGGGAAGGTCAGGGTTGGGGATGGAGGGACTCGTTCATCCCGCGGCAGAAGCGGTCCAAAGCCGAGTCATCGATGCGGAACAGAATCTGGTTGGCGTTTTTCCGCGCCCGCAGCAGGCCGGCGCGGCGGAGTTCGTTGATGTGGCGCGAGCAGGCCGGTTGGGAAAGAGGCAGCGCGGCGACGATCGCCATGCAGGGCACCTCGCCCGCCTTCCCGAGAAAACGCAGGATTTCGATCCGGGCCGGATGCGACAGAGCCCGCGCGAAGGCGGCCAGCTCGACCGACCCGCTCTCAAAAACCTCCCGTTTTGCCTGGGGCATGGTCGAATATTCCAGAAGTAGAATATAGATGCAAGCACGGACTTGCCCGACGTGGTCGCTTCATTACTCTTGGAAGCACGGTGCCATGTTCCACATCCTCCTCGTCGTGATCGTCCTGGTGCACCTGCACCTCCACTACCGCCTCTGGATCCGGGGCGAGACGGACGTCTTCGCGAAGTACCGGCGACCGGACTCCCCTCCCCTCCTGATCGCCTCGCGCGCCTATCTCGCCAAGGCAGTGTGGCTGATCTCGCTGATCCTGCTACAGGCCGCCGGCGTGGAGTTCCGCGCCGCAGTCGTCTTCACCTTCGCCGCTTACGCCGTGCTACTCCAGATCCTGCTGCCCTTCACCCGCTACAACCTCGCCAATCTCATCCTCGCCCTGGTGTTTCTGCTAGGCTGGTGGCACGATTGGCCGGGGGCGCGGTGACGCTACTCAGAACCTCCACTCCGCGCCGAGGATGAAATTCCGCTCCGGTCCATTGATGCCCGAGCCGTGGACGCGGTAGGCCTCGTCGGTAAAATTCTCCAGCGCCGCGGTGATCGCGAAACCCTCGCGCACCTCGACCCCGCCGCGCAGCGTGCCGATCACATAGCCGGGCGTGCCGCCGGGCGGGATGCGCTCGGTGTCGAGCTGGTCGCGCAGCGGCAGCTGGTTCTGCTCGGCGGCACCGTAGGCGAGCAGTTCAACCCAGACATCGCCCCCGGGATTTTCCCAGCGAATCCCCGCCTCGGCCGTGAAAGGCATGATGCGGCTGAGCGGTTCGCGCAATCCATCCTGCTCCAGATCGCCATCCTGCCAGGACAACCAACTGAAGAGGGTCAGGCGCTCGGTCAGACCCTGTTGCATCTCCCACTCGATGCCGTTGACGTAGCCGACGCCGTCGTTCGTCTTCGTCACTTCCGCCGACCCATCGACGATGCGGCCGGTGCGGGTGCCCACCATCAGGTTTTCGATGTCGGTGTAGTAGTAGGAAACCGAACTGCGGTTGCGGTCGACCTCGCGGCGCAGACCGAACTCGAAGGAGGTGAACTTCTCCGGTTCCAGTCCCGGCGAGGGCGTCTCGATTTCACCCGAGCGGGCCAGGTCGAGCCGCGAAAGGTCCGAGAGGTTCGGCGCACGGAAGCCCTGCGAGATGCCGCCGAAGGCGAAGACCTTCTCGTTGCCGTCGAGATCGTAGAGGAATCGGCCGCTGCCCACGACGCTCGTCCAATCTTCCTGCAGGGAAAAGACATCGCCGCTCACGGGATCCTCGCCCCGGCCGATGTCGGCCCGCGCGTTGGTCGCCCGCGCCCCGAGCCAGAGATCGAGCCGCTCGCCGAGCTCGATGCGATCCTGCACGAAAACATCGGCGAGTTCATAGGTCGAGTCATCCGGCACCGGGCCCTGGATGTCGCGGTCGGAGAAGCTGCCATCGTTGTTGAAGTTGTTCCGGAACGAATCGACCCGGTCGATGTAGTAGCTCGTGCCGTAGGTCAGGTAGCCGATCCCCGTCTCGCTCGAGGCCTGGGCCATCACGCCGTAGGTGTCCACATCGAAGCCGCTGATGTTGATGCGGCCGTCGCCGATGCCGCGCACGCGGTATTGCTCCTCGGCCTGGCGCTGGTGGCTGACGCCGACGAGGTAATGATCGATCGTGCCGCCCGGGTTGCCCTCGACTTGCAGGTAGGTGAGCTGGCGGTGCTGCTCCAGCGAGCGTCGCTGATCCGAGCCGGTCGTGGTGCCGCGGTAGGGGATGCCGTAGATCGTGCTGTGGGTGCGCCAGGCATCGTCCTGATGCACCTGTTGATGGAGGAAGGTCAGGCGCGTGTCGGGATTGAGGAAAAACTCCGCCTTCAGATCGGCATCCCATTCCTCGTAGCCGTTCTTCGGGTTTTCGCCCTGGCCCGCGGTGCGCAGGTCGCCGTAATCCTTGCCCGTGAAGCCGAGGAGGAAGCCGTATTGATCCGCCTCCGACACGTAACCCTCGACCCGACCGGTGTAGCTCTGCTCGGCCGAGGACCAGCGCCCGAAGGTGCGGCCGCCCGAGAGAAAGCCCGCGTCGGCGTAGAGCGGACGCGCCGTCAGCGCGTTGAGCGTGCCGCCGATCGCATCAGTGCCGTAGAGCACCGAACCCTGACCCTTCACCAGCTCGATCGAGCGCAGCGAATAGGGATCGATCGTGTTCCAATATTGGTTCGGACCGTCGCGGAAGACCGAATTGTTCAGCCGCACCCCGTCGATCAGGGCGAGGTTCCGGTAGCCGGTGAATCCACGGACGAAGGGCGAACCCTGGCCATGGGCCGTTTTTTGGACCATCACCGAGGGCGTCTCGTTGAGCAGTTCCGGCAGCGTGCGCCCGAGCCGGCGCAGGATGTCGTCCTCGCTGATGATCGAGACCGCGTAGGGCGTGATCGTCACCGGCACCACCTCGCGGGTCGGGGTGAAAACGATCGGTGTCTCCAGCGTGCTCGAGGTCTCGCTGGAGAACACCGGCGTCGGATCGGCGACCGGCGCGGGATCGGTGGATTCGACGATGGTCGGGTCGAGGGTGCTCTCCATCTCCGCGGAGTCCTGGGCGGAGAGTGGCGCGGAGAGAAGCAGCAGGCCCAGCAGGGAAAAGAGAGGTCGGTTCATGTTCGGTGCGGCCGCCTTTAGAGCCGAAAGCCCCGCCGAGAGCAAGGGGTTGCCCCCGAAATCTGCCGAAGTGGTCGATTTTTGACCAGCACCTACTCGCCGCGCAGACGGCGGCGCAGGGTCGCGCGATTCGCCTTCAGATCCGCAGCGAGCCGGGCGAGACGACCGTCGTAGTGCGGCAGCAGTTCCTCGATCAGCGCCGATTCGAGAGCGCCCGAGAGATCATCGTAGCTCGCCTCCGCATCCGCCGCGAGGCTCGCCGCGAGCCAGTCGCGCAGTTCCCGTCGCAGGCTTTCGGGCAGCCCGCCCGCGGCGACCGGCACAGGTTCTTCCTCAAGGGTCGAGGCACCTCCTTCGCGCAACACCGCCCCCAGCGCCGCGGTGAATGCCCGGTAGTCGAGCGGCTTCGTGAAAAATTCGCGCACCCCCCGTTCCTTCGCCGCCTCGCAGTTCGCCGGCTCGCCGTGGGCCGTCACCACGATCACCGGCAGGCTTTCGCCGCGCGGAGGCTCATCGAGTAGGGTCAGACCCGGCGCATCCGGCAGGCCGAGATCCAGCACCACCGCGTCGAAGGGGCCGCTCTCCCGCCACTTCCGGCGGGCCTGGGCCACCGTCGGCGCCACCTCGCTGGCCGCGCCGACCTTGCGCACCGCCGCCGCAAATGCGATCGCCAAGGCGCGCTCGTCTTCCACGATCAACACTCTCGGTTCCGCGCTCATCCAGGAGGAAAATGACAGATCACCACCGCACCGCCAGCGGGATCATTCGAAATTTCCAGCGATCCGCCGTGGGCCTCCATCACCTCGCCTGCCAGCGTCAGTCCCAGTCCCATGCCGCCCTCGCGCTTGGAGTAAAAGGGCTCGCGCCAGCGTCGCAGGGCCTCGGCGCTAAACCCCGGACCTCCGTCGCGGATCCTCAGCGCGGCTCCCGCTTCGCGGTTCGCGAGATCGACCCGGATTTCTCCTCCCTCGGGCATCGCCTGCATCGCATTGATCAAAAGGTTGCGCAGCACCTGCCCGATCCGCGCTTCGTCGATCCACACCGGCACCTCGTCCCTGCCCGCAAAGCTCGCCGACACACCCGCGTGTTCGAACTGCACCGCCAGCCGCTCCAACACCCGGCGAACCAGTTCCGCGAGATCGCGGCGCTCGCGCCGCGGAGGTTCCGGCCGCGCCACGAAGAGCCATTGGTTGACCAGATCCGAGATTCGATCGACCTCTTCGCGGATCAGGTCGAGCGAGGACCGGTCCTCCGGATCGACCACCTCGGCCAGCAGATCGGCATGCAGACGGATCGCTGCCGCCGGATTCTTCACCTCGTGGGCCAGGCTTGTCGCCACCCGCCCCAGTGCCGCGAGACGCTCGCTCCGGCGCCGTTTTTCCATCTCGTCGAGGAGCCGGCGGTGCGTTTCGTCGAGCGAACGCGCCAGCGCCCCGATCTCGTCGCCGCGCTCCAGCACCGCCGCCGGCAGAGGCACGCGGTCGGACCTGTCCAGATCCGGCAGCCAGCGTTTCAACAGGAGCAAAGGCCGCACGATCCGCGCCCCCACCACGCCCGCCAGGGCCGCACCGAGTGCGGTCAAAATCAGAACCGGCAGCAGCCATTCCCGGCCCGAAAAAGGCGAACCCGCCGGCCGATGCAGAATCAGTCGCGTTTTCCCCGCGTCCAGCGTCGCCAACGCGATCTCGTCGTGCCCGACCCGGCGCGAGCCGGACTCCACCGCCGACAGTTCCTTCAACGCTGGGAGGAGCGAGTCCGGCAGACCCGCCGGGACCGCGTCATTTTCCTGAAATCCGACCCCCATCCCCAGGATCGTCGCGAGGTGCCGCGCCAGTTCCGGCGAACGCGGCAGCCGCAGTTTTTCGACGAAGCGCGCGTTCGTCCGCGCCGTCTCCGCAAAACTCCGCAAGGACTCCCGCCTCTGCGAGCCCTCGATCCAGACTAACAAGGCCAGGGTCGCGAGCAGGACAAAGCCCGCAAAAGCCAGCGCCAGCGCCGGCCTCAAGCCTCGTTCGCGTCGGGGTGCCGGGGTGGAATCCATGGGCGAGCTTGGACCGGGCGGAGGGGGGCTGGCAAGGGATTTGGGCCTGTTGGTTCGGCGTTCTGCGTTTGTCATTCCACCGTCAGGGTGGCGGGGCGACGCGGGATCCGCGCCAGAGACAAAATGAACTTAGGTCGTCGGGAGAAGTCTTCAAAAGTTCGATTGCTGTAGCACTTCAGTCTTGAACCTGCCTCTTGCTTTAGAGTGGCGAAAGCGTGTGGATTGACATTCGCCTCGCGGCATCTCGAAGAACCGAATCGGTTATCTCAACCGCTTCATACTCAGTTCCTATATCGATGATCTTCTGAAATGTTCTGTTGTTCCGGTAGTGGAAGATGGGGCCGAGCGGGACGAGAAATTTTTGGATCTTGTTTATTCGCTGGTATTCTGTGTTCGCGTCGTAAGATTTCGTAAGCTCCTTTACGAACGCTTCATTATTGGCAAGCGCACCAACATTGGCGGTATCAAATGCCAGGAGCAACTGTCTCCGGTGCGCTAACTGCAAGCTCGTTGATGTAAGACACGAAAGAACGAGCGCCGCCGGAATCACAATTGGAATTCTGCGCTTCTTCATTTCTTCTGGCCTATTGGAATTTGTCTCGCGCGACCGCGCACCGTAATCTCAGTGCGCCTGCCGGGTCGGAGAATCCGGAATAACTCCCGTCTTGACGAGTAGAATCGGATTCCGGGACACGGCCCGGACTCGGTTCTTTGTTCAAGTGTTCTTGGCCGTTTTTCCTTCACCATTTCACCTTCCCTGATCCCTCGCGGCGCTGTAGGGACACAGCGCCCTACAACCGAAACCTGCGCGACACGCAAATCGAAATTCGCAGTCTGAATCTTTCTGAAGTCCTTCGCAATTCCACCGGCAGGATGCCGGTGCCACGTGGGACCGGCGTTCCGCCGGTCGGACGTTTTCCCACAAAACAGGCGATTCAAACCAAGATCCCTCCACGACCACGAAGTTCAGGCACTGGCAGTCTGACGACGGTCCTTATCTCGGCTACGTGAACGTGTATCCGGATCTCTTGCCCAATAGAGAAACCCTAGATGATCTCAAGGAACACCAGCGCAACCTGCCGACACCTTTGCCGATAGGTGATCCCTGGAATCAGGAAGGCGATCTCGTGACCCGTGACTCACTCCTCGTTCCCTCGTCCGCATCCACGCAGATCCTTTCGGCCGAAGCCGGGCGAACTCGTCGTCGAGGACGGAGGCTCGGTGCTGATGCAGCGCGCCTGAGTCAGTCCAAGGTCCCCTCGCGCCAGCGCCGCAGGAAAACGCCGCAGCCATCCTCGAGCAGATCGAGCACGGTTTCGAAACCCTCGGGGCCGCCGTAGTAGGGATCGGGCACCTCGGTGGCATCGTGTTCTTCGAGCAGGTCGCAAAAGTGAATCAGCCGTGCTCTCGGATCAGCGCAACGGCTCCGCACCGCGAGCAGGTCGGTGTGATTGCTGCGATCCATCGCAAAGATCCAGTCGAACCCGGCAAAGTCCGCCGGCTGGACCTGTCGCGCCTTTCCCCGCATCGCGATGCCACGGGCCTTCGCGGCCTTGGCCATGCGCAAGTCGGGCGGGCTGCCGACGTGAAAGCCCGCCGTGCCAGCCGAATCGACCTCGAACTGACCGGAGAGCCCCTCCTGTTCGAGCAGGTGGACCATCACATTCTCACCGGCGGGCGAGCGGCAGATGTTGCCGAGGCAGACGAAGAGGAGGCGGGGCATCACTGGGAGGTTCCGAGGTGAAAGGTAAAAAGTAAAGGGTGGGCATGCCGGGGTGCGCGAGACTCCCCTCACCCCACCACCGTCCCCGGCAGCATCTCCTCTCCCTTCGCGAAGCGCTCAAGGTTCTCCGTCGTCACCCTCGCGATTTCCGAGAGGGCCTCTTCGGTGAAAAAGCCCTGGTGCGAGGTGATGAGCACATTGGGAAAGCTGACGAGCCGGGCGAGCACATCGTCCTGCAAGACTTCGTGCGAGAGGTCCTCGAAGAAAACGCCTTCCTCGACCTCGTAAACGTCCAAGCCGACGCCGCCGACCTTGCCGGATTTCAGAGCGGCGATCAGGGCAACCGTGTCGACGAGCCCGCCACGGCTGGTGTTGATGAGGTAGACGCCCTCCTTCATCGTGGCGAGTGAGGCTTCGTCGATGAGATGATGGGTCGCAGGGGTCAGCGGAGTGTGCAGTGAGACGATGTCGCTGCGGGAAAGCAACTCGGGCAACGCGACATACGACACCCCTTTCTCACCGGCCCAGGATTCATCCGGATCAAGATCCTGCACCAGGACCGTGGTGCCGAAGCCGCGGAAAATCTCCGCCGCGATTTTCCCGATCCGGCCCGTGCCCACGACGCCGACGGTGCGCCCGTGGAGATCGAATCCGAGCAGGCCGTTCAGGGAGAAATTGTGTTCGCGGACGCGATTGTAGGCTCGGTGGATCTTGCGGTTGAGGGTGAGGAGCAGCGCCACGGCGTGTTCGGCGACGGCGTGGGGCGAGTAGGCGGGCACACGGACGACGCGGATCCCCAGATCCGAGGCGGCCCGGAGGTCGATCTGGTTGAAGCCCGCGCAGCGCAAGGCGATCAACCCCACCCCACGTCCGGCGAGGGCGGCGAGACAATCCCGGTCGAGCGCATCATTGACGAAGGCGCAGACCGCACTGCCCGGCGCGACGGTGGCCGCGGTTTCCGAGGTGAGCCTGAAAGGGTGGAACAGGAGGTCGAGTTCCCTGCCCTCCGCGGCTTTTTCGAAAAATTCGCGATCGTAGGGCTTGGAATCGAAAAAGGTCACCTTCATCATCACGTTCACGCTAGTCGCGCCATGGCGCGGTGCGTGCAACTCTTTGCGTCCGATGAACCTCACCAACCGCCGCCAATTCCTCCACACCGCCGGAGCCGCCAGCCTCGCGGGATCGCTGCTCGCCCCCTGGGTGAAGTCCCAATCGAAGACGGGCAAAAAGTACCGCACCGTGTTGATCGGTTCGGGCTGGTGGGGCATGAACATCCTGCGCGTCGCGATCGAGGATGGCTCGGTCGACGTGGTCGCGCTCTGCGATGTCGACGCGGATGAGCTCGAGGTTTCCGCCGACGAGGTCGACGGCCTGACCGGCAAGATGCCGGCGATGTATCGCGACTACCGCGAGATGCTGGAAAAGGAAAAGCCGGAGATCGCGATCATCTCGACACCGGATCACTGGCACGCGCTGCAGGGCATCGCCTGCATCGAAGCGGGTGCGCACGTCTTCGTCGAAAAGCCGACCGGCCACACCATCCTCGAGAGCCGCGCGATGGTGAAGGCGGCCCGCGAGCATGGCCGCACCGTGCAGGTCGGCATGCACCGGCGGATCGGCCCACACCACGTCAGCGGGATGAAATTTTTGAAGGAGGGCGGTGCGGGCGAGATCGGGATGGTCCGCGCCTTCGCCCACAGCGCGGGTGGCCCGGAGGAACCGACGCCGAACGAACCCACGCCCCCGAACCTCGACTGGGATCTCTACTGCGGGCCCGCACCCCTGCGGCCTTTCAACAAACGCATCCATCCGGGCGGCTTCCGCAACTACCTCGACTTCGCCAACGGCATCCTCGGCGACTGGGGCGTGCATTGGCTCGACCAGATCCTGTGGTGGTCGGGCGAAAAACATCCCAGGAAGATTTTCTCCGCCGGCGGCCGCCCCATCAAAGGTCCCGCGGTATTGAACGAAAAGGAGCAGACCTCCGACGCGCCCGATCACCAGGTCGTGACCTACGAGTTCGACCAGTTCACCGCGGTGTGGGAGCACCGCCGCTTCGCGGGCAACGAGACCGAGAAGTCAAAGGTGGGCTGCTATTTCTACGGCTCGAAGGGCATCTTCCACATGGGCTGGCGCGACGGATGGAGCTTTTATCCCGCCGACGGCAAGGGCCCGGTGGTGCACGAGGACCCGAAATTCGACAACGAGAAGGACGGCCACAACGTGCCGCCGCTCTGGCGCGATTTCATCGAGTCGATTGAGAGCGGACGACTGCCGGTCGCCGATGTCGAGATCGGCCATCTCGCCACGAACATGAGCCTGCTCGGCATGATCAGCCAGAAGCTCGGGCGCAGCCTCGTCTGGGATGGCGCGGCGGAGCGTTTCCCAGGGGACGAGGCGGCGAATGCCCTGCTCCAGCGGGAATATCGCGGCCCCTGGGTCTATCCGACCTGAGGCGTGAGCTGGCTGCGGAAAACAAAATAGACCGCTCCCAGCAGGCAAAGGCCGGCCCAGAGGTAGTCGAGCTTGAGTGGCTCCTTCAGGTAATAGACCGAGAAGGGCACGAAGACCGAGAGGGTGATGACCTCTTGCAGGATCTTGAGCTGGCCGACGTTCATCACGGTGTAGCCGATCCGGTTCGCCGGCACCTGCAGCAGGTATTCGAAGAGGGCAATGCCCCAACTGAAGAGCGCCGCGATGATCCAGGCCCGGTGTCCGAGTTCCTTGAGGTGGGCATACCAGGCGAAGGTCATGAAAAGGTTGCTCAAGGTCAGCAAACCGATGGTGGAGAGGTAGGGTGTCATGGGAAGGAAAGAGGGTTGAGTCCGCCACTCAACAGGGTCAGGTCGGACGTTTGCGGAACCAACCGGTCACCGAATAGCGCTCGCGATGCGCGGGCAGAACCTCGTGCCAGTAATCGGCGGAGAGAAAGATCGCGAGCGTGCCGAACGCGGGCATCACATCGATGAAGGGACCTTTCACCCCGGTCTCGCGGTCGGTATAGAGGCGCAGCAGTCCGCCATCCTCGACCCGCCAATCGTGGTTGAGATACAGGATCGCCGAGACCTGCCGCGCATCGCTGTCACGATGACAATCGAGGTGGGCGCGGTACCCGGCACCGGGTGGATAACAAGCGAGATGCGCCTCGAAGTCGAAGAGGCCGAGGTAGAAGGCGCGGTTCAGCTCGAGGCGTAGCCCCTCCATGATGTCGAGGTAGGCGCGCTCGGCCTCGCTCGGTTGCGCGGGATCGATCCAATGGATGTGGTCGCTGCGGATCTCCGCATGCACCTGCCGGCCCTCGCCGCGGCCAACGGAGGCGGCACGCAACTCCCCGCGCCCGCGGCGTTCGCGGCTTTCTTCGAGCAGCGCGGCGGCGATGGAGGCCTCGAGAAAGCCGGGGACAATCGCGTAGCCCTGCTCCGCGATTTGACCGATCAAGGCATCAACCTTTGGTTCTCCGGACATCATGCCGCTACAGAAACCGCGGCCCGCGACAACGCAATTGCGTTCTCGACACCTTGCGGGAGGATCGCCACCCTTTTGCCGCCCATGAAGTCTCCCGCCTTGCTCCTCGCTTTTCCGCTCCTATCCTTCGTCCTCTCCGGCCCCGTCGCCGCGGAACCGATCATGAAACTCCGTCCCGAAATCCGTGAAAAAGCCCTCGCCATCCTCCGCGATTCACTGGCGCTGGCGGACGATCCCGAGCAGTTCTGGGTGGCGATGCATGCGGCCGAGGGCCTGACCCTGGGTGGCTACGGCGCTGAGTTGCAAGAGCCGCTCGGGCCTCGTTTGAAAACGGAAAAGGACGACCAGCGCCTCTGTGGTCTCGCCCGCGAGCTGGTCCGCGCGGGTCATCGCGAACACGTCGCGGTCTTGACGGAGGTGCTGAAGCGCGAAGATTCCTACGGCCACACCCACGCGGCGGAGAGCCTTTACAAAGTGATCGAGGTCGGCGACGAGGCGGTGATGCGCGAGCGTTTTGCAAAGAGTGACAACCTCAAACTGCGCCTGATGGCGGCGGCAGCGCTGGCGCGGAAGTTCAACGACGCGGAAGCCTACGCCTTCATCCGCCAAAGCCTCGCGAGTGATGATCCCGACGGCATCCAGATCGGGGCCTGGATCCTCGGGGTGATCGGAGGCAAGGAGGACATCGAACCCATGCGGAGCCGCCTCGACGAGGCACCCACGCCGCTGATCCGCGCGTATGTGGTGAATGGACTGGCCTCGCTGGGCGACCCTTCCGGCATGAAACAACTGATCAAAAACCTGTCCGACGAGGATCCCATGATCCGCACCTACGCGGCGACCTTCGCGGGCGATGCGAAGGCGGTGCAGGCCCAGGACCGGCTCGAGGCGATGCTCGTCGATCCCAATGCCGACGCGCGGGTGCGAGCGGCGCAGACCCTGTTGCAACTCTCACGTGAGGATTGAATCCGTGGACACCGTGCCCGTGACCTGCCCGACCTGCTTCGAGGATTTCGAGGTGTTGCCGCCTCCGGTGGAGGAGACGCCCTGCGAGATCGACTACGATTGCGAGGTCTGCTGCCGCCCCCTGCTGATCGTGTTCGAACCCGGCGACGACGACGAGGTTTACGCGACGAGCCGCGGGCTCGGAGACTGAGCGATCAGTTGGCCGGAGCCGGAGCCGGTGCGGCAGGGGCGGGTTCCGCGGGCGCGGGTGTTTCCGCAGGTGCTGGAGCCGGGGTTTCCGCGGCAGCGGCGGGTGCGGCACCGGGCAAAGGCGGCAGGGTCTCCTGATCGGCGGCGATGCGGAAGCCGGTGATGTAGCTACGCTCCGAGGCGGACTCGGCGGCGCGGCGGGCGGTGAGTTCAAAACCCGCTTTGGTCGCGAAAGAGGCTCCGCGTTTCAGCGGCACCCGCCGATCGGGATGATCGGGATGGGCATCCCAGGTCGAAGTCCATTCGCTGACATTCCCGGCGAGGCCGACAACGCCGTAGCGGCTCTCGTCGAGCGGTTTCCCGTCCACCGGCGCCCAGTAGCGGTAACCGTCGATGGAGCCGGAGGCGAGGTCGCCCTTGCTTTCCTGATCGAGGCCACTGTTGAAATTGGCACCCTCCAGCGTGTCGCCCCAGGGGTAGACACTGCCGGCCCGGCCGCGGCCGGACTTCTCCCACTCCTGCTCGGTGGGGAGACGTCCGCCCCGCCAGGCGGCGTAGGCGTGGGCATCCCAGTAGTCCACGCCCGAAACCGGATGGTTGGGATCGATCTTGCCACCGTGGAAGGATCGGCCACGGGTGGCGGCCTCAAGGTAGGCAGGCCAGTCCTCGGGGAAGTAGCTGATTTTTTCGGCGGGTTGGTCGGGGTGCTTGATCTTGGCGATCTTGTCAGGGTGCGCCTGGATGTCGGCGAGGAAGTCGGCGTATTCGGCGATGGTGACCTCGTAGCGGCCGATCCAGAAATCGGGCAGCTCGATCTCCTCGCGATCCTGGAAGGGGAACTTCCCGGCCGGGATTTTCAGCAGTCCCTCGAGATCTCGGCGCTCGGGTTTCTGGCTGAGCAACAAGGCGGCGATGGCCCCGGCAACGATGAGCAGGCCGATGATCGATCCGGTGACGAGTGCGGTGCGGTTCGTTTCTTTCTCCGTGATCTTGGCAAGTTCGGAATGGCTGAGACCCTCCTTCGGATCGGGCGGGTTGAGGGCCTTGCGGAGGCCTTCGATCGAATTGACCGCGTCGATGCGGTCGGTGCCCATGCGATCGATCAGGGAGAAAAGCGCGGGATCCGATGCTCCACGCTTGAGGAAGGGTTGGATCGCCTCGGCGAGCAGTTCCATCTGGCGGCGCTCCTCCTCGGGCGAGAGCGGCAGTCCGCGGCCGCGCACGGGATTGGCGATGCGAGGCTCGGCTCCTTTGACGATGAGGATGCTCTGCGCGGTGAAAAGCCGGTGGGTCATGCCATGGTCGCGCAGATAGGCGAGCGCGCCACCGGCAGCGGAGAGCACCTTCCACAGCACGGTGTCGTCGAGTTCCGCACGGCGGCGGCTGAGGTCGCTGAGGCTGGGCGCGTCGACGAGCTCGAGGGTGTAGAAATTAACCCCCATTTCCTGGTCGCATTCATACACGAGGGAGATGGCCGGGTGATTGACCGAAGCGCGGGCGCTGGCCTCGTTCACGAAGCCCTGCACCCAGTGGATGTCTTTGCGGTGCTTGCGGTAGAGGGTCTTCAATGCGACCCGTCGGCCGATCGAGGTCTGCTCGGCCTCATAGAGGGCAAAGTCGGCGTCGCGCTGGATCTCGCGGAGCAGTTTGTAGTCGCCAAGCCTGGTGCCGACAGGCAGGGCCTCCTCGGGCAGGGTCACGGGCGAGGTCTCGCTCGGCAGACTGAAGCTCTCGGGCACGGTCTCACGGGCCGGCTCGGTGGCGATCTCGGGCACCGCGCCGCCGACGGGTTCATTCGGTGCGGCCGGTTCGCTCGCCGCCGCCGTGGACTCGGGCGCTGGACCGGTGAGGCTCTCGAACCATTCGATCAGCACCCCGCGGTTGACCGGCTTGAAAAAGAGCCGCTCGCCCTCGAGGACCCGAGGGTAATAGGGTGTCATGTCCTCGTGGCTGCAAAAAACGCAGGGGAAGACACCCATCTCGCGGTGCAGGTGATCGCGCAGATCAAAGACCTCGGTGCCGGCTTCCAGATCGCTGTCGAGCCCCGCGATCATCAGGGTGACCGGCGCGGAACCGCGGGTGACCTCCCACGCCGCGGTGGCATCGACCGCCTCGAGAATGAGGTGGGCCCTGTCCCCGAGAATCGATTTGATCAGGTTCCGGTCGGCTTCGTTCGAATCGATCAGCAGGATCACTACCTCTTTTTGCATGCGGAAATCAAAGGGTCACGGGGTCGGGAAGAGCGCATTCTCAGGTCCGGCGGGTGCCGTCCGGGGTGGCTCCATCCTCACCGCCTCCTCCCGGAGCGCGGCGATCTCTCCCGGCATCGCGACTTTGTCCTGCAACTCGCCCCGATAGTAAAGCTCGATTGCATATCCGTAGAAGCTTCTTTCCCCCACCTCGCGCTTCTGTTCCTCGGTGAAGACCGGTTGCGAATAGGTCACGACGATCGTCTCGCTGCCTGTGTCCCACAGATACGGCGCGGAGGGATGCTCATAAGAGGTCTCGGCGGTGCTCGGCCGCACCTCGCCGCCGGCGAGCTGGTCGTAAAATGGCACCGTCATGAAAATGTCGTCTGCGATGATCGGCGTGGTCGGGTCGGCATCGACCGTGATGGTCAGGCTGACTTTCTGACCGGCCGCGCTGGGTGCCTCCTCCTCGACCTTCACCTCGCCGATGCGCAGCAACTGCCCCGGCGCGAGCGGCGCCGGAGCGATCGCAGGAGCCGATGCGGCGACGATCACCTCGGGCGCACCGTGCAGCGCCATCCCCGCGATCGCGAACCAAGGTCCGGCGGCGAGCTCACCAAGGGTCTCGACCCGCTCCCAGTAGCCTTTGCTTTTCTCCTCCAACCCCATCCGCGTGAGCGTGGCCCCGATCTCGGAAAGGACCCGCGGATGATCGGGCAGGGCGGTTTCAACCTCGCGGAAATTCTTCAGAGCCCCCTGATTGTTGCCGTTCGCACGCAGTTCCACGCCAGCGACGAGGAGGCTCTCGAGGATGGCATCCTCCAACGGCGACTGGGGTGCCGCCTTCTTCAGTTCATCAAAAAGACGCTGCGGCTCGACCGGCTTCAGGACGCCTGCGGGTACTGGCTCCCCTGCCGGACCAACCCAAGCCGGATCCACCCGCGCGGGCAAGCGGTCGGGCCGGGGAGCGGGTGCCGGGGTGATCGGAGCACGGGTGGGACCAGGGTCGGGAGCCGTTTCGGACACGGCCGGAGCGGTGGTTTCCGTCAGAGGCGGAGCTGGCACCGGGTCAGTGGGAGCAGGGACCGGATCCACCGGTGCTGGAGCAGACTCCACCACTGTCAGCGGAGCCGGGATTGGCGGCACGGGATCGGACGGGGCCACGACCGAGACCGGAGCGGGCTTTGATCGCAAAATCCCAGCAACCATGGCGCCCACTTGGATCAGGGCCACCACGCCGATCACCAGCATCGCTGTCTCGAATCCGCGCCCCCGCGCCGGGCGCTCCGAATAGCCCGGCTCTGTCATGTTCCTACCCAACATTTTCCAAGTCGCGGCGCTTCCCCGCGGAAACGCCTCAGTATCCGCGATTTTCCATGGCCTTCCAGCCCCATTTCGGGGGCCGCAAAACCCGCATCTTTTTTAAAAAAATCCTCAACATCCGCGGACTTTCGCGCTAATCTCCCCGAGTCCCGCGCCGGAATCCATGGTCGCGTGGAACCGCAACCCATCACCCGACTTCACCGTGAGCAGCCACCTTTCCAGCGACATCCAAATCGAAGGCGATCTCAATTGTTCGACCGACCTGATCTTCGACGGCTCCATCAAGGGCAACATCACCTCGAAGGGCAGCCTGACGATCGGGCAGAATGCCTCGGTCAACGGCAACCTGAAGGCCGACAAGGCCATCATCGAGGGCAAAGTCGTCGGCAACGGCGACTTCAACTCCTGCCGCCTCTCGCCGACCTCGGTGATCAACGGATCGGTCCAGACCGTGAGCCTGCAGATGGAAGAGGGCGCCTCGCTCGACGGCCAGTGCAAGGTGGGCAAAGCCCGCGCCTGACCGACACGCTTTTCCGGTCTCTCAGGTGAATCCCTCGATCACGAGGGTCGCCCAAGCACCGATCAGCAGCAGCCACACCACGATCCAGAGGATCGCGAGGCTGAACGCGACCCACCAGGTCGACCCGGACCGCGGTTCGAAGCCCCCGGGTTTGCCACGCTGTTTCAAGAGCAGAAAGAGCGCAGCCGGCGCGGTGGCCAGCGAAAAGGGCGCCAACCAAGTCACCAAGGCCAGCGCCTGCCGGTCACGCAGGCTCGCCTTGGGAATGAACTCCGCATCGTGCTCCACCTCGCGGAGCCGGTGCAGGCAGGGCAGGCAAAGATCGCGCCCGGCCCACCCGGTCGCCGCGCGCTTCGAGAGGAAACAGCCGCACTGGTCGCAAACCTTTTCGGCGCGAAGCTCGGGGTAAAAGGAACAGGTCGCCTCGCCCGACGCGGCCGCCGTCTCATCAGGCACGGGCGCGAACTCGCCGTAGAGGCGGGGGAAGAGCGCGAGGAAAACGGGGGCGCGGCAGACCGGACATTTCTCCTCGACCAAATCGACCTGGCGACCCACCGCCAAGGGGCTGCGGCAGGCCGGGCATTGCACGCGGGCGTTGGAGAGATCGACAGGCGGGGTCATCGGAGTTCTTTCCGGATCACCCGGGTGGCGGAGATGCGGTCGTGCAGGGTGCGCCGCTCGGGGTCGAAGGCGGCCATCCAGTAGATCCCCGTTCCGAGAGCGGTCAAGGCGATGAACGCAACGATCGATCCCGCGATGGTCATCACCACCAGAGCGGGCTCGCCGCTGCTTTTCGCCACCGCCATGGGACTCGTGATCATGAGGGCGAAGCCGAGTCCTGCGGGAAGCATCAGGAGGAGGGAATCGACCGGCTTTTTCGCGAACCAGCGGAAGAAGGCACGTTTGGCAGTGAGCTTCGATCCATCGGGATTCACAACCTTCGCACCGATGATCATCTTGCCGGGGGTGCCTCCGTAGCGGACCACGAACCAGGTCTCGTAGAAAATGCTGAACGCCAGGGTCAGCAGCATGCTCAAACCGTAGCCGGCGAACATCGCGGCCACCGATCCCGCGCTCCCGGCCGAGTCGAGGTCGCCCATGTTCGCCTCGAGCGAGATGCCGGTGGTGAAAGTGATGATGTAGTAGGGCAGCATGCACAGCGCCGAGGGCAGCAGCTTGATCATGTAGTCGAGCAAGGAAGCCATGGCCCGCGGCCAGAAGCCGACGTAATTGAGGGAAAGCTCGGTGGCGTCGGCGATCCCGACCTTTGCGCCCTCCATGAGATGGCGAACGAAGTCATCCTTGTGATCGGGGCCGATCAGGGCCTCGCCGTAGGGCAGCAGCTCGGGCAGCGGATAGACGCGCCCAGAATGCGCGCAGACCCCGACCTCGACGAGCGTGTCGGGAGCTTCCTCCGCCTCTTCCTCGACGGCGCGCCGCAGCGCGAACAGCCGGGGTGCCACCTCCTGAAAGGGGGCCCAGTCCTCCTGCCCTTCCTGCCACACGGGGGTCTTTCCCTGGATCTTGCCGTCGCGGTTCAGACCCAAGAGGGTCAGGTCGTCGAAGGGACCCTGTTGCCTCGCGAGAACATCCGTGTAATACCAGGCGGCCATGGTGGAGGGAGAGAGTTGGCCGGGGAAGCGCCGATGTAAATCCGAAAGCGTGATCAGGCGGAGTTTTCAGCCTCCCCGGTAGGCGTCGTAGTCGAAATCGGCGGGCAGACGGAGCCGCCAGCCCCAGTCGCCGTCTTCTCGGTCGAGACGGATCATTCCGCCCTCGTCGACGCCGTTGGGGCCGGGGCTGTAGAGGACGTAGTCCCCTTGAGCTTCGACGCGGTAGACGTAATTCGCGCCGGTGATGGGATCGAGGGGGAGCGGATCTCCGTTTGCGAGAGTCACTATTTCAAGAGTCGATGGAATATTTCCCAGATGGAGCCGGTGAAGTTCAATCGACACGGCGATTCGGGCAAGGTCGTTGTAAACCTTGGACTGCAAAAAGGTGATTTGAACATGATCGTGAACGTTGAAAGACGTTTCCGCAGATTCATATCGAAACGTCCGAACTGAATCGCGAATCCGGTCAAACCATCCGATGCCGGTGGGAGTCGGCGGAGCGTATTTTCGAATCGGGACGTTGATATTATTGCTCAGCTTTCTTCCGGCGACGTCTTCGAGCACGTTTTCCTGAATGAAGCGAGAGCAGAATTCCATGTTGTCGTAACAAAGTCCCTTTCTCAACTCGGGGAACCAATAAATCCACTCGCGATGAAAGACTTCCATAGGTTGTTTCCAGAGCTCCCGATCATATCGGGCACGCCCAAAGATATCCATTGCCATGGCTCGTTCGACGCGGATCGAAGCGAGCAATGATTCCTCGATTTCTTGCCGCTCCAATTCCGTGGAAAAGAAATCCAAATCGCTTTCACTCCAACGGCGATCCGCCAGCCCTTCGCGAATCACTGAGAGCGCAAAACCGTGCGCGGCATGTGCCACGAGCCCGTGAATCAATAATCTTTGCTTCCGGACATGCCGGGAAAGGTGGAGAAGCGTGACGACATTCTCTTTCGCAAGATCGCTACGGTCGAGGAGCAAAGCCGCTCTGCCCTGACGGTCCAGAAAGGCGCTTAAGCCGACACAGCCGTTCAATCCCGGCAATGGAGCGAGAAGGTCTTCGTATACGACGTGAAAGTCCGCCTCGGGACGGGCGAGGGCTTCTCGAATCCCCGCGAAGAGTGAGGAGTGGCTGTCCCCGTACTCCAAGATTCTCCGAGCTGCGTCCATCTCGTCCACCGAGTCAAAATGGCTTGATAGCGGGACTGCGGAAATGTAGCGGACCATCTTCCCATTGGAAGTGAAGTTCTTTTTCGAAGATCCCTCGATCTTCTCCAGATCCAGCACTCCCCAAACTGGATCTTCCTCCCATTCCGCATCCGGATCCGCGCGGCACCGCTCCAAAAACTCGGCAAACACCGGAGCCTTCGCGACATCGTCCTCCGGGTTTTCGATGGATGGAGGCCGCAGGTCGTCGACCTCCAGCGATTCGCCCTTGGCGGCCAGTTCGGCGATATAGCTCTCGTAGCGGGCTTTCGCGATGCGGTGATAGGCGAAAGTTGCCCCCCAGAACGCAGCGAAGACCACCAGAACGACAATCAAAGCGATGCGCCATTTCCACTTGGCGGAGATCATGGGCGTCGTTTGCATTCGACAAAGCCTACCCCCCCTGCACCGGCGGCATCAAGGCAATCTCGTCGCCATCTGCAATGGCCGTGGCGGCGTCGGCCCATTCGCCGTTGCGGGCCAAGAGCAGTTTACCGCGCCAGTCCGCCAAACCGGGATGGGCCGCTTCCAATTTCGCGACGACATCGCCGAGCACGGCCGGATCGGCCAGTTCGAGCTCGAACTGATCGCTGCCGAAAACCTCGCGGAGACGGGAAAAGACAAGCACCGAGACCTTCATTCCGTCATCACGATCCATTCGCGCTTCAGCACCCCGATCATGGGCAGGTTGCGGTATTCGCCCTGGTAATCGAGTCCGTAGCCGACCACGAACTCGTCGCCGATCTCGAAGCCGGAGTAATCGGCCTCGATCGGCACGGCTCGCTCGACCTGCTTCGAGAGCAGCACGGCGGTCCGCAGGGAGCGAGGCCGACATTCGGTGCGGATCCGGTCGACGATGGCCGACAGGGTGCGTCCTGAGTCGAGGATATCGTCGAGCACGAGCACGTCGCGGCCTTCGACGTCCGGAAGCTTGGACTGGTGAAAGGTCACCGTGCCCGAGCTGCTGGTGCCGCCGTGGTAACTCGCGACCGTGATCGAATCCATCCGCAGGGGCAGCCGGATCTCGCGGATCAGGTCGGCGAGAAAGAGCACTCCGCCCTGGAGCACCGCGACGATGGTCAGCGAACCCTCGGCGTAGTCGGCGGTGATCTTTTCACCCATGCCGGCGATGCACTCGCGGATCGCGGCCTGATCAAAGAGGATGCGCTCGAGCCGGGCATCGAGATTGCGGGGTTCGCCGACCATGGCAGGGAAGGGACATCGCTCCCCGGCGCTCGGCAACCGGAATGTATCTTTTGACGGGGAGGCCGGGACGGTTTCTGATGGGCGGCGACCGCCGTATTCCCCAAGCGTATGGAAGAACCCCGCTCCAAGATCCAGCAACTGCGCCGCGATTATCAAGGCGCCCCGCTCCGACGGGCCGACCTGGCCTCCGATCCCATGGACCAGTTCGCGGCCTGGTTCGCCGAATCGGTCGCCTCGGGCATGCGCGAGCCGAATGCTTTCACTCTCGCGACGATCGGACTCGACGGCATCCCGACCTCGCGGACCCTGCTGATGAAGGACTACGACGCCTCCGGAGTCCGCTTTTTCACGAACTATGAGAGCCGCAAGGCACGGGAAATGGCCGCCCAACCCGGGGTCGCGATGCTCTTTTTCTGGAAAGAGGTGGAGCGTCAGGTCCACTTCCGCGGTCGGGTGGAGAAGACGAGCCGGGAGGCGTCGGAAGCCTACTTTTTTTCCCGCCCCTACGGCAGCCGGATCGGGGCGTGGGCCTCGCGGCAAAGCGCGGAGATCCCCGACCGGGCCTGGCTGGAGGAGCGGGTCGCGGAATTGGAAAAGCAGTTTCCCGACACGGGCGAGCCGGACTGCGTGCCGCTGCCCGACTTCTGGGGCGGCTATTGCCTGCATCCCACCTCGGTGGAGTTCTGGCAGGGCCAGTCGGACCGGAAGCACGACCGCTTCCTCTACACGCTCGCAGGAGCGGATTGGAAGGTGGCCCGCCTCAGCCCGTGACTTCGGACTTCTGTCCTCCGATTCCCAAAAAGAAAACGCCCCCGCCGGTGAGGGCGGGGGCGCTTTTCAAAATCGCTCGGATGATGGGGCGGCCTCTGGGGCGGCCCGGTGGGTTTCGTGTCGGAGCGTGTTCCGGCAGGGGGAAACCCGCCTCGATCAACGCGAGGCGATGAATTCCTTCAGCTGCGAGTAGACCGGCTGGATGGACTCTTCGTCACCCTTCTCCTGCGCGGCCATCACTTCCGAGATGTTGTTGGCGATGGCGTTACGGAGACGGCTGACCATTTCGATCCCCTTGCGGGTAATCTGGACCATCACCTTGCGGCGGTCATCGGCGGCGTGGAGGCGCTGGACATAACCGAGCTTCTCAAGACGGTCCACCAAGCCGGTAGCGGCAGCGGTGGAGTGGCCCATCTTCTTCGAGATGTCGGTCATGGTCAGGTAGTCCTCGTTGGCCAGATAGCCGAGAAGGAAGAACTGGGCATACGAGATGTTGCCTTTGTTCAGCTCACGCGACAGATCCAACAGGAAGGACCGCTGCGCGAACATGATGAAGTCCGCGAGACGGTCGGCGTTCTGCTCGACCTCGATAGTTTTATCTTCTGTAATTTGCATGTTGATACCTCCTTGCGATTTTGAAAATTATGGAAGCAATGGAAATTTAACACTTCTTGTGTGATTTCAGCAAGCGAATAATTATAATTTCTGGAATGAAGTTGCCCTGATCGCTGACTTTTCCTAAAAATTCACGGCCGAGGATCGCATTTTTTTCAAATTTCGCAATCTCGAATTATAAAATCGGTTTTATTTTCAAATTTGAGACTCTATCGCCGAGGGCCATTATCCAACGCATGGAAGGGAAAAACCAGTTCTTTTTCGTGGTCGCCCGGTTTCAATTCCGTATCCTTGGAACTTACGAAACCCGCGGCGTTCAAGATTCGCGTAGTGTTCCCCCACCCTCTCCCGATGCGTTTCCTGCTCTCTGAAGATCACTGGGCCCTCGACTCCCTCTTCCCCGGCGAGTGGGAATGGCTGAAGTCCCTGCCCAGAATCGCGGCCGGGGTCGATTTCCCGCAAAAAGCCCGGGAACGGCTCTACCCCTCCCCGCTGGCCCCCGATGAATTGGCTGATGAGAGCACCATCGGCCAGGTGGAGGACTGGAACGAGCTGATCCGCCCCGAACTCGAAACCGGTTTCGCGCGCGACCGCGAGATCGTGGAGGGCGACCTTGCCTCCAGCGAGATCCTCACGCCCGAGATTTTCGCGGATGATGACCCGATCCACGAGGCCTTCGCCGAGGCGGGATTCCCGGACTCGCTGCCGGAGATGCGGCGGGTGGTGGTGCCCCACGAGCACACCGAGGCCTGGTACAGCACCCTCAACCAGGCCCGGCTGCTCCTCAACGAGGTCCATCATCTGGCGGAGTCCGAAGAGCGCCACCTCGCAAAAACCTTGGGACCCGCGGCCGTCGGCGAGGAATTGCTGCTCCTGATCGCGCAATACGAACTCTATTCGGTGGTGCAGAGCATCCTGGTCGAAAACCTGATGGACGATTGATCATGGAAGCCACCCGGGAAGACGAGCACTCGATCTGGCACTTTCCCGGCGGGATTCCGGCCCCTTCCGTCGATCTCGGCGAACTCCGGGCCCTGCTCGAGGCGGCCCGCGAAGCAAAAACCCGGGCTCATGCGCCCTATTCGGGTTTCCAGGTCGGCGCCGCCGTGCGGATGGACGGATTCCTGTTCACCGGAGCCAACGTCGAAAACGCAAGCTACGGAGCCACAATCTGCGCGGAACGGACCGCCGTGGGTGCGGCAGTATCCGCCGGACATCGCCGGATCGGGGTCATCGCCCTGTCCACTTCGGCTCCCGCCGGTGCCCCGCTCGAAGACCGCAGCCCATGCGGCATCTGCCGACAGGTCATCAGCGAATTCGCCGGGAACGAGACGCTCGTTCTGATGGACGGCGGAAAGGCTGAGGATGGACGCATTCTCGGCTTCGCGGTTCCTTTCGGCGCCCTTCTGCCGTGGCGGTTTCGATTTGAGAAATCCTGAGTGGAAAGACGGCCTACGGAACACACGGAGGACACCGAAAAACTTTTCCTGCCTTCCGGATTTTCCGTGTCTTTCGTAGTCGACCCAAAATCCACTACGCCTCCGCCAGCGTGCTTGCACTCCTGTCCCCCCGCGCGAGGTCGGCAAACTCCACCCCTGTCCCGCTCGCTCCGAGCACGGCGGAATCCTCCACCTTCGACAGGGGCGTGTAGCGGGGGTGGTGCGAATCCTTGTAGGGATCGTTCCAGGCCGCGTTGTAGCAGCAGATCATCGCCCAACGCGGGTTCTCGGAATGATTCGGTCCCGAGCCATGGAGGGTGTTGGCGTGGAAAAAGATCGCGTCGCCGGGTGACATCTCGCAATAAACCTTTTCGAGCCGCTTCTCCGCCTCGGCGACGCGCTCGCGGTCCGCCCCGGCCTGGTCGCCGGAGAGGATGTGATTCACCCGACCCATCTTGTGCGATCCGCGAAGCACCTCGAGGCAGCCGTTTTCCCGGGTCGCCGCATCGACCGCGATCATCACGCTACAGAGGTCGGGAAAGAGGACGCCATTCTGATACCAGTAGCCGTAGTCCTGGTGCCAAGCCCAGGCTCCGCCGGTGCGGGCGTCTTTCAGGATCATCTTGGAGTGGTAATGATAGACCTCGCCCCCGATGAGTTGCTCGACCGAATCAACGACGCGGCGGCAGCGCGCCACCATGCCGTAGATGCCCTCGCCGGGATGGTTCCACAGCGAAAGACGCACCTTGTTGCCCTCGCCATCATCGCGCGCCACCGCGGCCTGATCGAGCGCATGATCGGCCCGGGCAGTCGAACCAAGTCGCTCGATTTCCTCCCCGGAGAAAAGACCGCGCCGGATCAAAAAGCCATCCGCGTGGTAACGTCCGATTTCTTCAGGGGAAAAGATGCCGCTCATGGCGGGAAGCATGATGGATCGGTGGAGAAATGTAAACGCCTTGCTGGGCGCCGGACGCGATGCCGGAGTTGTCCTTCAAGCCAGAGGCCGGGTATATCCGGGCCTGCATGAAACACAACCTCGCTTTGATTTCGGCCCTCTTCGCCCTCACTGCCTCAGCGGCCGACCCGGCAGGCTACGAGTTGAGCGTCACCCTTGATCGTCCCGACGCCATCTACCAGGTGGGCGAGGCCGTCGATTACACGATCTCCCTGAGCAAAGATGGCCAGCCGGTCGAGGTTGCCGAGGTGTCGTGGACATTGAGCAAGGATGGAGTGCCCCCGAACGAAAACGGCTCGGCCAAACTCGTCGGTGGCAAAGCCAAGGCGAGCGGAAAGCTTTCCGAGCCCGGCTTTTTGCTTTGTCGCGCGAGCTTCCGCGAAACGCCGCAATCGGCACCCATCACCGCGCTGGGTGGAGCCGGCATTGCCCCGCTCGAGATCCCACCCTCCCTGCCGGTGCCCGACGACTTCGAGTCCTTCTGGAAGGAACAGAGAGCCAAGCTCGCCGCCGTGCCCGCAGAGGCGACACTGACACCGGATGCCGTGTCGACCGAAACGCTCGAGGTCTTCGACGCGCAGGTGAAATGCCTCGGAGCGCCGGTCTCGGGATACTACGCCCGCCCCAAAGGCGCCGCGCCGAAAAGCCGTCCCGCGATCCTCAGCGTCCACGGAGCCGGAGTCGGCAGTTCGAACCGAGGCAGCGTGGTCCGCTGGGGCAATGAGGGCGCGCTGGCCATGGACATCAATGCCCACGGAATCCCCAACGGAAAACCCGCGGAGTTCTACAAGGCCCTCGCCGAGGGCGAATTGAAAGACTACCGCTTCCGTGGAATCGACGACCGCGACAGCAATTACTTCCTCGGCATGTTCCTGCGCCTCGTCCGCGCCATCGATTTTCTCACCGCCCAGCCCGAATGGAACGGACGCGACCTCATCGTCTATGGCTCGAGCCAGGGAGGTTTCCAGGCCTTCGCCGCCGCAGGCATCGATGAACGCGTCACGGTGATCTGCGCCGGAGTGCCGGCGGGCTGCGATCACACGGGCGTCGCCGTGGGACGCGTCAACGGCTGGCCGAAGTTCATCCCCAGCCTGCCTGCGACCGAGCCTGATCCGAAGGTGCTCGAGTCGGTGCGCTACTTCGACAACGTCAACTTCGCCGCCCGAACCCATGCGAAGGAGGCCATCGTCACCGTCGGCTTCATCGACACGACCTGCCCGCCCACCAGCGTCTACGCCGCCTACAACGCACTGCCGATCAAGAAATCCATCTTCAACGACGTGAAGTCCGGGCACGCCAATTCTCCTGAAGCGACCAAAGCCATGACCGAACTGGCCCTCCGCGTGATCCGCTCCGCCAACCCCTGACAAAACTACCCTCGCCCATGCGCTCCTTCAGATTCGCCATTCCTTTCACGATTCTCGCCTCTTCCCTTCCCGCTTACGCCCTGGATCCCCACGTCGAAGCCGTCATCCGGACCGTCGAGGCCGCCAAAGGCAAAATCGAAAGGACGCCCGACGGGCAGAGCCTGATCCTCGTCGACCTCGCCGTGCCCGGTGCCGGACCGCATGATCATCGTGCCACCGATCCCTACGACGCGGCTTTCTTCGAACACCTCGGCCACATCACCTCGCTCGAATCGCTCAATGTCATCTCGACGAAGTTCAACGACGAGTGGATGCCGTCGATCGCGGGACTCACGAACCTGAAATCGCTGCGGTTCACCAACAACGGCAAGCTCACCGACGCGGGCATGGAGCAACTCGCCGGCATGAAAAAGCTCGAAGCTTTCTCCTTCGTCGGCACCCGGATCACGGGACGGGCTTACGCGAAGTTTGAAGGTTTCGACAAGCTGACCAAGGTGAGCCACCGTGGCAGCAGCATCGACGACACCGGACTGGAGGAGCTCTGCAATCACCTTCCCCGGCTCGAAAGCCTCAGCCTCGCCCATGCCAAGTTCACCGATGTCGGAGCCGTGCACCTCGCGAAATTGACCAAGCTCAAGAGCCTCGAAGTCGGCACCGCGAATGCAACACCCGCGGCTTTGCAGCATCTTCAGCAACTGCCACTCGAGTCGCTCCAACTCGGCGAGGGTTTCGACAAATCGGAGTCATTACCAATGATCGCGGGCATCCCCACCTTGAAGCGGCTGACCCTGACGAACTGCAAGGAAATCTCGGACGCCGACCTGCGGCTGCTCGCGACAATGCAACAACTCGAGTCGCTCGAACTCGGCAGCCCGCCGATGCCGGACGAAAGGATGCCGGTTTTGGAGGGGTTTGCTTTCCTCAAAGAATTGAAAATCATCGACCGGAAGACGGGGTATCCCGCCGCGGCGCAGGCGAAGATCCAGGCTCTGCTGCCAAAGGTCGCGGTGAAGTTTCAGTGATCCCCACTACCTCCGTGCTCTCAGCTCGTCAGAGGGACGAGCTTGGACTGATCGTCCGACTGCGAAAGACATAGACTGGCGATGGCCTCCTCGAGCATGTCCCGATCATAGGGTTTCGGTATGAACCGTCGCAGGGGTCCCAGAGTCACGGTTTCATCCGCGAGAAGTTCATTCGAATATCCGCTCGCGAGAATGACTGGGAGATCCGGGCAATCCGACTGGATCGTCGCGGCGAGCTGCAATCCACTCATCCCGCCCGGCATCACGAGATCAGTGATGATCAGATCAATCTCACGCCGGTGCTCACGCCACTTCGCCAAACCGGAATGACCGTCAATTGATTCGATCACCCGGTGCCCGAGCGACTGCAGGAGCTTCAACGCGATCCTCCGCACCGCCGGCTCATCCTCCACCACGAGGATGTCCAGACTGCCAACCACGCCTTCGGGCCTGCGGGCCGGCAAATGACTCTCGGCGGTCTCAATGGCTGCTTCGGACCCCGCCGGCAAATAAACGCGGAATGATGCCCCTTGGCCTTCCGCAGTGGCGAGCGTGATGGCCCCCTGGTGGCGTCGGGCGATGCCGAAGGCAGACGCGAGGCCCAGTCCCGTGCCTTTGCCGGTCTCCTTGGTGGTGTAAAACGGCTCGAAGACGCGTTCAGCGACTTCCGGCGCCATTCCGATTCCGCTATCCGTGCAGGTGATGCAGACGAACTCTCCTCGCTCCAATCCCAGGCGTTCCAATTCAGCCGGGTCGTCCATCATCTCGCGGCTGGTAGCGAGCACGAGACGTCCACCCCGAGGCATGGCATCGCGCGCGTTGATCGCGAGATTCATCACGACCTGCTCGATGCTGGCCTCGTCGCCGTGGACCCGATCGCCATCGGCCGTGGGATGCCATTCGATCTCAATGTGTTCGCCGAGGATGCGCCCGAGGAGCGAGATCTGGCTCTCCAGCAATTGATTGAGGCTGATGGAGCGCGGCTGAAAAACCTGCCGCCGTGTGAATGCCAGGAGTTGCCGGGTGAGGTTCGCGGCCCTCGCGGAGGATTCGATGATCTCTTCGAGAAGTTGCTCGTCAAATTCCGTCCCGCGCTCCTGGGCGTCCCTCGCGAGATGGGCGTTTCCGGAGATTACGGTGAGGAGGTTGTTGAAATCATGCGCCACCCCGGCGGCCAACTGACCGAGGGCGTCGAGTTTTTGCATCTGCCGAATGTCGGACTCGAGCTTCTTCCTTTCCGTGACATCCTGGAGCATCAGCAGCAGCGAGGGCGAGCGTCCTTGGTCAATGACCACCGATGAGATCAGGACCTGCCGGTCTTCGCCCGATCGATCCCGGAGCGTGGCCTCGGCTCCGTGGATGGGATGGCGCCAGCCGAGGATCTCGAGTATTCCGGTATCACGAACTGCTCTCATCGCGCTGGGCGCATGACTCCAAATCCCAGCGTCAAAACCTGTCAGGCCGCACAGCGCATCGTTGACTTCGAGACGTTCGGGCCCCCGACTGTCGATGATCATCTGCGCCATCGGGGCGGAGCGGAACAGCACTGCAAAATGCTCGCGACTCGCCTTGAGTTCGGCGGTCCGGTCTTCGACACGTTGATCCAGGGCCAGAAAGTGGCGGGCGTTTTCCAGAGCCAGCTCCCACTTCCGAGTCAGATTGTGGGCGATCTGCAGCACCTCGACCACGTCGAAGGGTTTCTTCAGAATCAGCAATCCATCAGGTCGCCGGAGTCGTTCACGGATCTCATCCCAGGAATGATCGGAGTAGGCCGTGCAGATAACGATCTGGATCTTGGGGTCGATCGAGAGGATCCGCTCGGCGGTCATGAGCCCGTCCCAACCCGGGGGCATGCGCATATCAATGAAGGCGACCGCGAAGGGGCAACCGTCGGTCAAAGCCTGCTCGACCAATCCGAAACCCTCCTCGCCCTGCATTGCATGAGTGACCGAAAAACCCCGTTCTGAGGGGGCGGGCGCCGGAAAGGCTCCCGAGGCTGCGCTGCCAAACAGGATGGTCTCCGCCTCCACCAGCGCTTCAGGCGCGAATGGGGCTCCGGGCGACAGGATCTTTTCAAAGTCCTCGTGGATCGCCGGATTATCGTCGATGACGAGGATGCGGGGCTCAAGCGGCTTCATCTCGTTTTTGCGGGGCAGCTGCTTTCGAAACACTCAGCTCGAGGACAAACATCGCGCCACGTCCGGGCCCCTCGCTGCTCGCGGTCAAGCTGCCGCCCATCTCCCGGGCGGCGGCTTCACTGCTGTGCAGACCGAAGCCATGCCCATCCTTCCGGGTCGTGAAACCGTGGGAAAAGAGCCGGGCCATGTTTTCCGGAGCGATGCCGACCCCGGTGTCAGCCACCGTGATGCGCACCCGGTCTTCGCCGCTCCGTTGGATCGCGATCCCGAGAAGTCGTGATTCATGATCCGAATCGTCGACGGCATGTTTTGCGTTGCGGATCAAATTCACGAGGATCTGCAGAACCTTGCTGCGGTCGGCCAACACACTGGGGATGCCGTTCTGGTAGTTCTTTACGATCTTGATCCGATGGCGGGTGAGCGACGCTGCATGGATGCCGAGGGCATCCTCTACGAGATCGACCGGATCAACCGGCTCCATCGCTCCACCAGTACGAGCGTAGCTCTGCTGCAAATCGACGATATTCTTGATGTGCTCGATGTTTTTGACGAGTTGGTCCACCTCCGAGAGCACCTCTCGCTGCTCCTGGCGCAGATGGCCGGCGAGCGTCTCGATGTAGGGTGGCACCATCTTTCCTCGCGGATCCGAAGCAAAGAATTCGCCCAATCGGTCACCCTGGGCTTTTAACAGATCCGCCAACTGTCCGAGGCTGCCCGCCCGGCTCCCGTTGAGCCGCTGATGGATCAGGGTACTCGCGACATTCACGCTATTGAGGATGTTTCCGACGTTGTGGAGCACGCCTGTTGCCACCTCCGCCATGCCGGCACGACGGGAGGTCTCGACAAGTTGGCGATGGGTCGTCTCCAGTTCCTCGTGCGCCAGTTTCTGGTCGGTGATGTCGGTGAGAACTCCCCGCAGCATCACGACTTTTCCCGTGGCGTCACCTACGGAATGCCCCGTGTCCCGAATCCAAAGGAGACTCCGCCCGCCGGAAACCAGCCGGTATTCGTAGCTGTAACTGCCCACCCTTTCAGAAGCGGCTCTTCGGGCGGCGCACACGGTTTCTGAGTCATCCGGATGCAAATGGCCAGTCCAGCGTTCCGCATCCGCGATCCAGTAGTCAGCTTCTCTCCCCAGGATACGGCCGGCCTGCGCGCTCAAGAACTGAAAGGCCCCCGTCACCGGATCACACTCGTAGACCACACCTTCGATTGAGTTGACGAGCGTTTCGAATTTCTCTTTCGCTTCCATCGTCACCGCATTGATCTCACGCTCCCGCCGCGAGGCTTGCAGGATGAGCTGGTTCGAAGCCACCGACGCGCCACCCGCGACAAAAAGCAACACGAGCCCCACGTACGCCAGCATGGTCGAACGAGCCCTCTGCACCGCGGAGATCCACTCGTGGGCGTTGAAGTCCACCCCGATCGCGGCCTCGACCGATCCGTCCGGACCGAAAATCGGCGCATAAGCGCTCATCCACGACCCCCATCGATCGGTCACCGGCTCCGTGCTGAAAGACGGAATGCCCAAAAACACGGACAACATCGATGGATCCGTCTCCGTGAACTCCTCGCCGATCGGCACCCTCTGCTCGGTTTCTCCCTCGATCGTTCCATTCCCATCGTAGTCGGTTTCGCAGGCAACGATGAACTGGATCGGCTCACCCTCGATATGTTGATATTGCCGGCCCGGCACCTTCCGGAAGGTATACACCGAAGCGGCCCGGGAATTCGCCTTCAACCATTCCACCTGGGCGGAGATGAGTTCCAGATAGAGAGGATCGTCGAGTTTTGTCTCCAGTTGAATCCGGGAATGCCCCATCCTGGCCATTTCGAGGGCGTAGGTGGGTGCAAAACCCTCGAGCGGTTCCGCCAGATACCGCCGCTCCCGGTCCTCGGCACGTTCGGTGATCAACAAGGCAAAAGGCAGCGATGCCAGGAAAACCGCCCAGGCCAGGAAGTGCACCGCACCTAGACAGCGCCGCCACCAAAAGAGGTGCAATCCCGCAAATACCGCCAACGCAATCGATGCGAAGATGAGGAGGTCGAATTTCACGCTAACTACCAAGAGTTTGAATTAATAACGTATGGTAATTATATTAAGTATCAAGAATTTTTAATACCTCGCTTGCACACCCTCCAGAAATAGCCGCGCGGAAGCCGAAGGTCTCGCTGCATGCACGACCGAATGAATCAGCGTGACCTTTTTTCTTTGACGCTGCCGCAACGGCAAGCCATTTCCCGTGATGCGATCGAGCGAGGCTGGCAGGATCGCGACGCCGGCTCCCGCCACGGTCAGGGCGGCGACGGCCTGGGCCCGCGAAGCTTCCTGGACGACGCGCGGGCGGAATCCATCGGCAAGGCAAAACCGGTGGACCAAGGATACAAAACTCGGCGCCGCTTCGGTCGAGATCATCACGAAAGGCTCGTCCGCGAGTTCGGAAAGGCGGAGTTCTTTTCTCCCGGCGAGCGCGTGATTCGGTGGTACGAAAGCGAGCAGATCCTCCTCGCGCCAACGCGTCGCGGAGAGCCCGGCAGGCAATCGCTCCGGCGCGACGCCGACGAAAGCGACATCAAGTTCACCGCGCCCAAGGGCTGCCAGTTGATCGGAGGGGAGCAGGTCGTGCAATTGCAACCGCACGCTCGGATGCCGTTTTCCGAAGCCGGTGAATACCGCAACCAGTTCCGGCGACAGCACCGCGCTGACAAATCCCACCTCGACGCGATCCGTCTCCCCGCGCGAGGCACGCTTCGCCGCCTCTCCCGCCCGGTGCAGACGCGGCAGGATGTCGCGGGCCTCGGCGCGGAAGGCGTGGCCCGCTGGCGTCAGGGCGACGCGGCGCTGGTTGCGTTCGAAAAGGACGACACCCAGCTTTTCTTCCAAGGCGCGGATATGCCGCGAGAGCGGCGGCTGGGCGAGATTGAGCCGCTCCGCCGCCCGCGTAAAAGACATCTCCCCCGCCACGGCGAGGAAACACTCGAGTTCGCGCAGGGAATATTCCGTCATACCAAAAAGGTATCACAGGAGCTTTAAAATAGTATTTCCATCAATCGCGAGTTTCCGGCATCCTAAACTTCCCACCATCACCGACCCGACCCTCTCATGTCCAAGACCCAACCCTCTTCGAAGCCCGCCAAAAAAGCCGCCAAACCCGCCCATCGCCAGTTCTCCGGACCGATGCTGGACGGTCCTGACCGCGCCCCGAGCCGCGCCATGCTGCACCCGGTCGGGTTCTCGAACGAGGATTTCAAGAAGTCGATTGTCGGCGTGGCCTCGACCTGGAGCATGGTGACGCCCTGCAACATGCACATCGACGGGCTCGCCAAGCAATCGGTGAACGGCGTCAACGCCGCCGGCGGGAAGGCGATCGAGTTCAACACGATCACCATTTCCGACGGCATTTCGATGGGGACGGAAGGGATGAAATACTCGCTCGTCAGCCGCGAGGTCATCGCCGACTCGATCGAGACGGTGGTGGGTTGCGAAGGCATGGACGGCGTCGTCGCGATCGGCGGCTGCGACAAGAACATGCCGGGCTGCATCATGGCGATCGCGCGTCTCAATCGACCCGGAGTGTTTGTTTACGGCGGCACGATCAAGCCTGGCTGTCACAAGGGCGAGGATGTCGACATCGTCTCGGTCTTCGAGGCGGTGGGCAAACACAGTGCCGGCAAGATCGACGACGCGGAACTCGACGGCGTCACCGCCACCGCCATTCCCGGGCCCGGATCCTGCGGCGGGATGTACACGGCCAACACCATGGCCAGCGCGATCGAGGCGCTCGGCATGAGCCTGCCGAATAGCTCGGCCCAGGCCGCGGTGAGCGACGAAAAGCTGATGGACTGCTTCGACGCCGGCGCCGCCGTCGTGAACCTGATCAACAAGAACATCCGTCCGCGCGACATCATGACGAAAAAGGCCTTCGAGAACGCCATCACCGTGGTGACGGCGCTCGGCGGCTCGACCAACGCGGTGCTCCACCTCATCGCCATGGCCAGCGCCGCGGGCGTGAAGATCACGATCGACGATTTCACCCGTATCGGGAAAAAGGTGCCCGTGCTCGCCGACCTGAAGCCGAGCGGCAAATACGTGATGATGAAACTCGTCGAGATCGGCGGCACCCTGCCGCTGATGAAGATGCTGCTCGATGCCGGCCTCCTCCACGGCGATTGCATGACCGTCACCGGCAAGACCATGGCGCAGAACCTCGCCAAGGTGAAACCCTATCCGAAAGGCCAGGACATCATCCGTTCCTTCAAAAACCCGATCAAGAAGGACGGCCACCTCGTCGTGCTCTACGGCAACCTCGCCCCCGGCGGCGCGGTCGCGAAGATCTCGGGCAAGGAAGGCCTTTTCTTCAAGGGCGTGGCCCGTGTGTTCGACTCCGAGGAGCTCTCGATGAAGGCCATCCTCGGCGGCAAGATCAAGAAGGGCGACATCGTCGTCATCCGCATGGAGGGACCGAAAGGCGGCCCCGGGATGCGCGAGATGCTCGGGCCCACCGGGGCGATCATGGGTGCGGGGCTCGGCAAGGACGTGGCCCTGATCACCGACGGACGTTTCTCCGGCGGCAGCCACGGTTTCGTAATCGGCCACGTCACGCCCGAAGCCTTCGTGGGCGGACCGCTCGCGCTGGTGAAGAACGGCGACGAGATCTCCATCGACGCCGAGAAGCGCGAGATGACCCTGCACATTTCGGCGAAGGAAATGGCGGCCCGCAAGAAGGCCTGGAAACAGCCGAAGCCACGCTATACCCACGGCGTCCTCGCGAAATTCGCGAAGCTCGCCGCCTCGGCCTCCGAGGGCGCGGTGACGGATGGGAATCTGTGAGCGGTCTTGATCTCCAGATCGTCACGATGCCCGGGTAACCGGGGATCGTGTCGTCGGAGGTCATCAGGATCGAACGATCCCGCAGCGCCGTCGCGACGAGAACCCGGTCGAATGGGTCCCGGTGAATCGGGGGCAGATCGGCGGCGGCACAGAGCAGCGCGGCATCCAATCCATCCTTCTTTTGACGAAGCTGGTGCCGGGCCGCCACTTTGGCCACCCACTCGATAGGCGGATCGGGAAGCTCAAGCGTTCCCGATTTGACCTTGATCGCCAGTTCCCAAGGCACCACCGCGGAGATTTCCGCCACATCGGCACCGACCAGCGCTTCAGCCGAAGCCTGTGGCAGCGCGCCTTCGGCGAGCGCCAACAACGCACAGGTATCGAGCAGCAGCCTCATCGAAGCTCCCAAGGCCACTCTTCCTCGTCGAGCGGCTCCGAAGGATCATAGCCCATTTTGCGAACTGGGCGCAGGGCGGGATCGGGCGTTAAATCCCGCACGACCGCGCGGCACGTGTAAGGATGAATCTCAGCGACGGGCTCGCCATTACGCTGAAGGATCACGATTTCCCCATCTTCCTCGATGGCTCTGATCAACTGGGAAAGGCGGGTCTTCGCCTCGTGCATGTTGACGGTGATCATATTTAGCTAGGCTTGCCAAACACAAGAAAAAGTCAACCGGCCGTCACTCCAGCACCAGCGGGATCGTCAGAGCGACGTCCTCATCCTTGATCTCGAAGGAGCAGGCCTTGAAGCTAGGCTTGCCCTTCGGGATTTTCTTGATCACTGAAAAGGCGAGCGGCTCCTTTGGCATGCCGAAGGCGTTGCGATCGAGTTCGCCGTTGCCGTTGAGGTCCTGGATCACGGCCACGGCGTAGATGCCGGGCTTGAGGTTCTCGACTGTTGCGGTCACTTCCGTCCCGGTGGCAAGGGGGACTTTGGGGGATTCCGGCAAGGGCTTGCCGGTGAAAGATTCGGGTGAATCATAAACACCGATGAGCAGATGGCCCTGCGCCCCCGGAATATTCGTGACGGTCACGGTGAGGGTGTGTCCTTCTTGACCGGCGAGTGGCATGCAGGACAGCCAGAGGCCGAAAAACCCGGCGAGGGAAAACATTTTCATGGAATGCGATGCAAGTTTTACGAGGCCGGACCGGCTCCGGAGCCCTGATTGATCAAAAAATGCGCCTCCCGTAGTCTGATTTCAGGATTGCCGAGACCCGGCTTTCCCGATACGCTCGCGACCATGAACCCCCGTCTTTTTTGTCTGATTGCCTCCGTGCAGATGTTCGCCTGCGGGCTTCCCGCGGCCGACCTGTCCCCGGAAAACATGGAAGCACTGCTCTCGCGTCTCAAAGCCTTGAAGGAAAACCTCGACAAGCACGTGAGCACCCGGAACACCGGCGCGGGGCAGAGGTTTGTCACCGCCGCGAGCGACCCGAAGGCCGCGGTGGAGCTCTACCTCAACTGCGTGAAGGAGGTGGATTACGTGCGTGAAGGACGGCCGGAATCCGATTTCAAGGCGTGGGAGGACGGACAGGCCGATCGACTGCGAGATCCCGAATTCGTCGCTTCGCTGCAAATGCAGTTGCGATATCTGGCCCTGAGCTGTCAGGCGGCGGAGGCGGACGAACTCTCCTCGGTGTTCGGTTCTCTGGTTTCCTATGTCGATTCCCTGAGCCAGCTGACCGAAATGCCGACCGGTCCGATCACCCAGCCGGTGGGGAGTTCCGTTTTTGCGAAAGCGTTCTACCTCGAGAAGCTCCTCGGCGAGTCGGAAAGTTGGGAAGGCGTCCCGATCAATATTGCCGGGATCTACAACGCGACCATTCTACCCCACCTCCGCGAGAATGATCCCGCCTCGCTGATGAACGCGTGGGATCGGCGGATCGAGCAGCAGACCCGCCTGGTCCAACTCCTCGAAGAGAAGAAAGACGAGGAAACCCGGGGCATGAACAAGGATGAGGAACGGCGCGCACGTAACGCGCAGAGCAATCGCGGTGGTGCCGTGCGGGCCCATTCGGAGGAGGAGTTCAAGCGTCACACCCTTCCGATGCTGCAATGGGGCAAGCTGAAGGACATGTTCCTCTACGTCGACCAGGTCGGCGGTGCCGCGGCGATGCTCCAGTTCGTCGAGGCGAACTACACCACCGAAAACGGTGAGCAGTTTTTCGCGGAGTTCGAGGAACTCGTCACGCAGGCGATGAGCCCCGGCTCCGCCGAAAGTCCGGCCCCGCCCTCGAACTGATCGTCGCGCCGGTCCTCACCCGATCAGGGCCTTCAGGTCCCAGCCCTCGCGGTAGTCGCGGGTGAGCCAGCGGTTGGCGTCGTCGTTGTTGGTGAAGCGCATGTTCGCCGCATCCCACTGGAGCTTGGTCTTCGGATAACGCAGCGCGATGCCACCGAGCAGGATCGTCTCGGTGAGGCGGGCACCGTAGTCGAAGCCGTCGGATGGCTGCTTCCCTGACAAACATCCATCGATCCAGCCGTGGTAGTGGTCGCGGTCGTCGGCCATCTCGTAATCGGTGCTGGCCTCCTGACCTTCCAGGTAGACGAGCGGAGCCGCGACATGCGGGACGACGAGGGTGCCGCCTTCGCCGATGATCATCGACCCGCTTGACGGCAGGGCCTCGCGTTCGGGAAGGTGCGATCCCTTGATCGAGGGCATCAGGCCGCCATTGTACCAGGTGATCTTGAGACGCTCGACCGCGGTATATTCGGTGCCCGGCACGGTGAAACTATAAGTCGATTGGGCCGGCCAGACCTCGTCGTTCATCCCTGAGTGCTCGGCGATGTAGTCGTCGCTCGGGCCGGTGATGTTCAGCGCGGTGTAAACCGGATCAAGGATGTGGCAGCCGAAGTCGCCGATGGCGCCGCCGCCGAAATGCTGCCAGTCGCGCCATCCCCAGGGAGCATAGCACTTCCCGCCGACGTAGGGCCGCACCGGTGCGACACCAATCCACTTGTCCCAATCGAGGGTCTCGGGCACCGGATCGGTGTGCGGCGGCCGGCTGATGTAGCCGCTGCGGCAATGGCCCGGAGTGCCGACCCAGGAATGGACCTGGACGACCTTGCCGATCTTGCCGGACTGCACGAGTTGGACGGCGGTTCGGTAGAACTGGTGCGAGTGGATCTGGTTGCCCATGCGGGTGATGAGGCCGGTTTTTTTCGCCATCTTGGCGACTTCGCGGGCCTCCCAGATGTTGTGGGTGAGCGGCTTCTGGCAGTAGACGTGTTTGCCGAGCTTCATCGCGCTGATGGAGCAGTAGGCGTGCATGTGGTCCGGGGTGGAAACGGTGACCGCGTCGATCTGGTCTCCCTTTTCGGCGAACATCTCGCGGAAGTCCTGGTAGACCGGCGTGTCCGGACTGATCTGCTTGACGTTGAGGGTGCGGTTCAGGTCGATGTCGCAAAAGGCGACGTATTGCTGCTTGTCGTGGGTCGACATCGCCTTGATGTCGCTGAGCCCCTTGCCGTCCGAGCCGATCGAGGCCAGTTGCAGTTTCGAGTTCAGGTTCTGCCCACGCACGATCGCGGGTGCCGCGGCGAGGAAGGTGGCGGCGCTGCCTTTGAGGAATTTCCGACGGTTCGTCATAAGGTCGATCAAAATCGAAGCGCCGCGGGCCGTCGAGACGGAATCCGGCGCATTCACGCAGAGCCCTTGGCCCGATCGCGCGGGATGGCCGCGGGCGCATCCGTTTTTGAACGATCCGCGGGGTTTACGCTCTACAAACTTGGTGGAATCGGGTAATCGATCGGTAGCCAGCTCCGGGTCAGGAGTTCCCATCATGCAATCCACCGTAGCGCCTCAGCTCCCCCCTCCGCTTCCAGCCACCACCCCCCGCGGCATGCGCGGCTGGAATCTCGTCGCCGCCCTCCTTTTCCTCGCCCTCTCCGGCTGGACCTTGGCCGCCGACCTTCTCCATCCGGGCCACCTGCTGCTACAGGACTCTCTCAGCAACGCGGTTCTCGCCCTATTTCTCATGGCGGGAATGTTCGTGGCGGTCGCCTTCGCGGGATTCCCGAAGCGCATCCTGATTCCGGCGATCGTCCTGATCACCATCCGCCTCTCGCTCGGCTGGCCGCTGCTTTATTGGATGGATCTGCGTCCCGCCTGCCTCGTCGCCGATGCGGGGCTCGTGATCCTCGCGATCTTGCACCTCGCGCTGACCCTGCGAGGGCGCCTCTTCCGAAATCGGCCGTGGATGAGATGGCAACACTCGGTCGCCATGGGCGTCACCGCCTTGATCAGTTCGGTGCTCTCGATTCCGGCCGGCTTTCTCGGCCTCTCCAAGGTCATCGAGACCACGTCGAAAGGTTATGTGCGCATCGGCCCCGCCGGCATCGACCTGACCGAGCGGGTCTTCGAGAAAGACGGGCGGCGCGTTCATCTCATCGGCATGGCCCACATCGCGGATGGTGGATTCTACGATGCCCTGAACGAAAGCCTCGCCGGACCGATCGAGGGACGCCGCCTCGTCCTGATGGAGGGCGTTTCCGATCGCGACAAGCTGCTGCCCGAGTCCTTCGCTTCCGGCAAGACCTACGGCGCCCTCGCCGAGAAATTCGGTCTGGCCGAGCAAGCCATCGGTTTCGCCGTTCAGGGCGAGGAGGATGAGAAAGGCAGCGGGCAATCCCTCGCGGACTGGTCGGCCCGCGGCGTCGACTTCCTGCAGGCGGACATCGACATCAGTGAGCTCAATCCCCGTCACCGCGATCACCTCATCGCCCTGCTCAAGGGCATGGAGAATCTCGATCTCTCCAGTCTGATGATGATGCCGGAGGGCCTCGACTCGGCGGATCTCGAGGACCTCATCATCAACGGACTCGTCGGCCAACGCAACCAACGCCTCATGGAGGTCTACGCGGAGCACGCCCCGGAATACGCCGAGGTTTTCATCCCTTGGGGAGCCGCCCACCTGCCCGACCTGGAGAAGCGCCTCACCGATCTCGGTTATCGCGCCGTGTCAGAGCAGCGGCGCCGAGGCATCGATTTTCTGGCGAGCCTGCGGCGGATCACGAATCCCACTTGATCAACGTTTCGCGGGTGGAGCGTCTTCCTTGGCCTTCTCGGCCGCCTCAGCCTCGGCGGTGGCTTCGGGTGAGAGCGAGACCGGCTTGGCTTCGATCTCATCCGCCTCCGCGCTGACCGGCCAATGCTCCGGCTCGAGCTGGATCGTGGCCGGCGGCCACAGTTCGATGCGGGCATTTTCGCCGAACTGGTAAATGCCCGAACTGCTCTCGGTCTCCGACTCCGGATCCTTGCCGACCAGCGGCACCGCGGAGAAAATCATCGTCCCATCGTCGCTGCGATCGATGTGAAGGATCGCCGCGCAGGTCGATGACTCCTCGATCTTGATCACCTGCCCCTTGGCTAGAGCAAAAGCCGCCGGGGGATTCGGCGAGGGCAGCACCAGATCGACATAGGCATCCGGAAAGACCGTCGAGCGGGCCCGCACCGCATATCCCGATTCAAAGGCGTCGCCTTTCCCCAGCTTGCGCACCGAGACCACGCTGAACTCGCCGGCGAGAAAAGCGATCCCCTCCTGCTCGAGGTAGTTTTTCAGGTAATGCCGCTTCAAGATGCCGTTGTAGGCACGCAGTTCCGTGCGGCTCAGAGGATAGACCTGGGCGTAAAAATCCTTCGCCGAGAAAAACTTGCCACGGGGCGCGGTCACCGAGCTGAAACCGTGAATCGGATCGAGCCGCTCCAGATACGTCAACATCCGGTAATTCATGGGATGCTCCGGCTGCCCGAAGACCCACATGCAAAAGGACCACGAGGCAAAGTTCAAACCGACCAGCACCGCGATCACCGCGATCCAGAGGATCAGATTCCCCCCCACGTAGCGGCCCTCGTCGCGCTCGCGGGACTGGCGGGAAAAGGAGCTCTGATCCGAGAGGGTCTCCATTGCTCAGTTTTTACCCCCGCAGGCCTCGCCATCCATCGTCGCCGGATCGTAGACCGGAGCCTCGCCGGCCTTGGTGGGCTCAAAGGAGGTGCCACAGCCGCAACTCCGCGCCGCGTTCGGATTCTCGATCTTGAAGCCCGCGTCGTTCAGCGCGTCCACATAATCGAGATGGCACCCGTCGAGGTAGGTCAGACTGTCCGGATCGACAAACACCTTCACCCCGGCATGCTCGTAGACCGCGTCGCCGGATTCCGGATCGCCGATCTTCATCGCATAGGACATGCCGGCGCAGCCGCCGCGCTCGACGAAGAGACGCAGGCCCTTTTCCGCAGGAGAAAAGTCCCTCTCGTCCAGCAGATCGCGCAGGTGCGCCGCCGCGGCATCGGTCAGGTGGATCATCCGGAAAAGTAAAAGGTGAAAAGTGAAAAGTAAAAGGTTAAGACCTCGTCTTTGTCGCCATGGGAAAAATCCGTCTCCTCCCCGAAGCCCTCGCCAGCCAGGTCGCCGCCGGCGAGGTGGTCGAGCGCCCTGCTTCCGTGGTCAAGGAACTTGTCGAAAACAGCCTCGACGCCGGTGCCGGGAATGTCGAGGTCCGCATTCAGCGCGGCGGCATCGCCCTGATCCGCGTGCTCGACGACGGCAGCGGCATGAACCGCGACGACGCCCTCATGTGCCTCGAGCGCAACGCCACCTCCAAGATCCGTAGCAAGGAGGACCTTGCCGCCATCCTCACCCTCGGATTCCGCGGCGAGGCCATTCCCAGCATCGCCAGCGTCTCGAAATTCCGCCTCACCACCCGCGAACCCGGCGCCCTCACCGGCACCGAGGTCATTGTCACCGGCGGCAAACTCGAGCGCGTCAACGACTGCGGCGAGCCCCCCGGCACCCAGGTCGAGGTCCGCAGCCTCTTTTTTAATCTCCCGGCCCGACGCAAATTCCTCCGCACCGAGGCCACCGAATACGCCCACCTCGAGCAGGTCCTCAAAACCCAGGCCATCGCGCACCCCGCGGTCCGCTTTTCACTGGTCCGTGATGAGCGCCTCGCCTTCCAGTTGCCGGCGACCGATAGCCTCCGCGAGCGCATCGGCGGTCTCGTCGGCGACGACCTCGCGTCCCGACTGCTGGAAATCGAAGCGTTCGAACAAAAGGGCGTCAGAGTGCGCGGCTTCATCGGCCCGCCCGGGATGGGACGCAGTGATCGGCGCCAGCAGCTCACCTTCCTCAACGGCCGTCCCGTCGAGGCCGCCATCGTCACCCGCGCCCTGCGGGAGGGTTATCACACCGCCCTGATGAAAGGGCAGTATCCCGTCACTTTCCTCTTCCTCGAGACCGATCCCTCCGCCGTCGATGTCAACGTCCACCCCGCCAAACGCGAAGTGCGTTTCCACGACGGCTTTGCGGTGCAGGATGCCATCGTCGCCGCCGTCAGCCGGACCCTGCGCGAGCGCATGACCCGGCCCGTCTCCGGCGTCGGCCTGACCGGCACCAGCAGCACCGCCAAACCGGTCATCGTGCAGGAGGAACTGATCGAACCCGCCACCGTTTACAGCACGCCACGCCTCGATCCGCGTCCCGCCCAGCTTTTCACCGCCCTCGAGCGACAGCGCGTCGAAACCTTGCCGACGCAACAGGGTACGGTCACCGACCCGACCCTCTCGAGTCCCGCTGCGGCTTCAGCCCCACCCATTCCCGACGAGAAACCCAAGGCGAGCGATTACCGGATCATCGGCGTGTTGGGCAAACTCTACGTGCTGCTCGAATCGAAGGAAGGACTCGTGCTGATGGACCAACACGCGGCACACGAGCGGTTCCTCTTCGAGGAACTGCGTCGGCGCCTCGAGGTCGGCGGCGTGCCCTCGCAACGCCTCCTCGCGCCGCTGATGGTGGAACTAACGCCTCGCGACTTCGACCTCGTCTCGCGCCACCTCGAAGCGCTCGAGCGGCTCGGCTTCGGCGCGGAGCCCTTCGGCGGCAACACCCTGAAACTCGATTCCTTGCCCGCCTTTCTCAAACGCGACGATCCTGAGGCCTTTCTGCACGAAGTCATCCAGGAGATCCGCGTCGCCAGCGACCGCATGTCGAGCCTGCGCATCGGTGAGGACCTGATCGCCACCACCGTCTGCCGCGCCGCGGTGAAGGCCAACGACACGCTCAAAGAGCCCGAGCTGCGCAAACTCCTCGAGGACCTTCTCTCCTGCGACATGCCCTACTGCTGCCCGCATGGCCGCCCGACCCTGATCCAGATTGGATATGCGGAGCTGGAGCGGAAGTTCGGGAGACGGGCGTGAAGCAGGGGCGGAAGGAGATTTTCCCACCATCACGCCCTTGCCCGGCACGGCTCATCCCGTCATGATCGGTCCATGGTCCTCCGACTCTTGCTTTCACTGTGCCTCCTTTTGCCCCTCCTCTCCCTCCGTGCCGCGGAAAAGAACGTCATCTTCATCATCACCGACGACGAGTCGCCGACCTTGGGCTGCTATGGTGATCCGGTCGCGAAGACTCCCGCAATCGACGCGCTCGCGGCGGACGGCACCGTCTTCCTGAACGCCTACGCCACGACCGCGAGCTGTTCGGCAAGCCGGTCGGTGGTCATGTCAGGGCTGCACAATCACCTCAACGGGCAATACGGGCACGCCCATGCCTACCATGGCTTTGACTCGTGGTATTCGGTGTCCAGCTACGCGCTGCCGCGGGTGATGGAGGGCGCGGGCTACCGCACCGGGCATATCGGCAAATATCACGTCTCGCCGGAGCAGGTCTTCCGCTACCAGACCTATCTGAAGGGCAACGAACGCAACACCGTGGAGTTGGCCGAGAAGTGCCGGGGCTTCCTCACCGCCGATCCTGACAAACCCTTCTTTCTTTATTTCGCGACGGCGGATCCGCACCGCGGCGGAGGACTCGACGAAACCTCGAAGCTGGAGTTGAAGCCCAATCTCTTCGGCAACAAGCCGGAGCGCGGGTCTTTCCCCGGCGTGGAAGAGGTCTTTTACGATCCGGCGACGGTGCCGATCCCGGCCTTCCTCACCGACAACGCCGAAACCCGCGAGGAACTCGCGCAGTATTATCAAAGCGTCTCACGCGTCGACCGCGGGGTGGCCCGGCTCGTCGAGATCTTGAAGGAGACCGGTCTCTACGACAAAACGTTGATCGTCTTCACCTCAGACCACGGCATGGCGTTTCCCGGCGGCAAGACCACGGTCTACGAGGGCGGGTTGCGCGTGCCCTTCGTGGTGCGCAATCCCTACGAACCGAAGCGCGGGGTGAAACACGAGGCTTTGATCAGCCACATCGACATCACCCCCAGCCTGCTCGACTTCGCGGGCGGACTTGATCCGCGGACCAATCGTCCGAAGCAGTTCGTCGAGCCGAAGTCGCTCTGGTCGGGCAGCGAGGTCGCTGCCGACAACCTCGGCCCGAAGATCGCCGCTTACCATGGCAAGTCCTGGATTCCCATCCTCGGTGATGCCAAGGCGGAGCATTGGGACACGATTTTCGCCTCGCACACCTTCCACGAGATCCAGATGTATTATCCGATGCGGGCCGTGCGCGATCGGGAATGGAAGCTGATCTGGAACATCGCCCATCCCCTGCCCTACCCCTTCGCTTCGGATCTTTGGAGCGCGAGCAGTTTCCAGTCGCAGTACCGCAAGTCGCTCGACGCACCCTACGGCAAAAAGACGGTCGGCGAATACATCCAGCGCCCCGCCTTCGAGCTCTACCATATCTCGGAGGATCCTGACGAGACCACCAACCTCGCCTCCGATCCGGAGCACGGCGAGGTCCTGCGCCGCTATCAGGAGAAACTGAAGGCCCTGCAGAAGGAGCTCAAGGACCCCTGGATCCAGAAATGGGAATATGAATGATTTGCCCCCGAACCCCACCCGCATGAAACTCCCCTTTTACCTCTTGATCATGACCGCCGCCCTTTCATCCCTCCCGGCCGGGGCCCAGACGCTTTGGATCGGCACGGGCGGAGCCAACGCCAAAGGCATCTACCGCGCCACCTTCGATCCGACGAAAGGCAAACTCTCCGAACCTGTCGTCGCGACGGAGATCGACAGCCCGGGCTTTGTCGCGCTCAACGAGGCGCGCACCCGGCTCTACTCGCTGAGCAAGGAGGACTCGGGCAGCGTCGTCGCCTTTTCCCTCGATGCGGACCAGAACCTCGCGCGCCAAAACGCGTCAGCGACCGGCGACGGCGGGGCCTCGCACCTCTCGCTCGACCACACCGGCAAGCTCCTTTTCTCGGCGCAATACGGCGGCGGCTCAGTCTCGATCTACCGGCTCGCCGCGGATGGGTGGATCGCGGCACGCACCCAGGTGATCGAGCACGAGGGCCAGCTCGGTCCCAATCAAAAACGGCAGGACGCCCCGCATCCCCACTGGACCGGCGTCTCGCCCGACAACCGTTTCCTCCTTGTCCCCGATCTCGGACTCGATCAGGTCGTCATTTACCGGATCGACCACGAGACCGCCACCATGGCGAAACAGGGTGCCGGCATCCTGCCGCCGGGCAGCGGTCCCCGGCACCTCAAGTTCAGCAAGGACGGGAGCAAGATCTATTGCCTCAACGAACTGAAGATGACCGTGACCGTCTTCGCCTGGGATGCCGGGGCCGGCACCATGACGGAGATCCAGACGATCGAGACGCTGCCCGAGTCCGAGTGGAAGATCGAGACGAAAGCTTCCGAGATCCGGGTGCATCCGACGGGGCGCTTCGTTTACGCCGCGAACCGGGGCCACGACTCGATCAGCGTTTTCTCCGTCGATCCGCAAAGCGGGAAACTCGCCTTCGTCGAGCGCGAGTCGGTCCGCGGTGCCTATCCGCGCAATTTTAATCTCGACCCGACCGGCGGCTGGCTCCTCGCCGCGGGACGGGTCTCCAATACCATTGCGATTTTTCGCATCGATCCGGAAACCGGGCGGTTATACTTCATGATGGACGTGGTCAATGCGCCCTCGCCCATCTGCTTGGAGTTCTGACCCCCATGAAAAACCGCGGCCTTTTCCTGGCCCTCCCCATCGTCGCCGTCACCGGCATCGTCGTCGCTCAGCGTCCCGGCGGTCCGGGTGGTCCCGGGGGGCGCCCGCTGCGTCAGCACACCGCGACCCGGACCCAGCCCATCGAGCTCGTCCCGGCGAATGAAAAACCTCCGGGGTCGCCCGAGGTGAAAATCAGCGCGGTTGATTCGGATCGCCGCATCGAGTCGAATGCCATCCCCGACCACCTCGTCGGCGCTTTTCCCAACCGCGGCAATCCTCACGAGATCGCCCCCCAGGCCTTCGAGTTCGAGGTGCCCGCCGACCCGCAGGTCGCATCAGAGATCACGCCCCTGCAGCTCTCGCCCTTCGGCTTCGCGATCAACGGCGTCTTCTTCGACCCCGGCGCGGCCGAGTTCTGGCAGGGCGACCGCGAGTCCGGCTGGCAATACGAGGCCCTCGGCGGCGCGGTGCCCCTCGGCCTCGATGAAAACCACGCCCACGTGCAGCCGACCGGCACCTATCACTATCACGGCCTGCCGATGCTCCTCCTGAAAAAGCTCGGCGCGAGTGATGAGAAACACTCGCCCCAGATCGGCTGGGCCGCCGACGGCTTTCCGATCTATTCCCGCACCGGCTACACCGATCCGAACGACGCCGCCTCGCCCGTTAAGATCCTGAAATCGAGCTGGCGTCTGAAAAGCGGGAGCCGTCCCGATGGACCTGGCGGCGCCTACGACGGAGCCTTCGTCGCCGATTACGAATACATCGCGGGCTCGGGCGACCTCGACGAATGCAACGGCCGCCACTGCGTGACGCCGGAGTTTCCGCAGGGCACCTACGCCTACTTTCTCACCGATGCTTTTCCGGTGATTCCCCGCGCCTTCCGCGGCACGCCCGTCAGCCTCCGGGCCGAGGGACCTCCGGGAGGACCTGGGCCAGGCGGACCGCGCGGCCCCCGCGGCCCCCGCGGTCCCCGCGGTCCCGGTGGCCGGCCGCCCTTTCCCCCGGAGGGACGTCCGCCCCGCTGAGGTTCACGCCGCCGCTTTCTTCGGCTCGCGGAAGAAGATCAGGAAGATCACCAGCACGCCGAGCGCGCCCCAGGCCGGCCATTGCCAGATCGCCGCCCAGTCGTGTTTGATCCCGCCGACGGGGGTTTCGAGCAGGTAGTGCCCTTGCACCTGGCCCGCCAGGAAGGTGCCGACGAGGTTGCCGATGCCCCAGAGGATGAAGGCGATGAAACCCTGCGCCGCCCCGCGAGTGCGCTCGCCCGCCTCGTCATCGACGTAGAGCTGCCCCGCGATGAAGAGGAAGTCGTAGCAAGCCCCGTGCAGCAGGATCCCGGTGAAGATCAGCACCGCTGCCCACTCGCCCGCACCGACACTCCCTGAAAAGGCAAAATAGCGGGCCACCCAGCAGGCGATGCCGAGGAAGATGGTCTTCTTGTAGCCGAATTTTTTGAGGAAGATGGGCAACAGCAGGAAAAATACGACATCCGAAATCTGGGCGAAGGAGGACTTCACCAGCACGTTTTCCCAACCCAGTTCATCGAGGTACTGCCCCAGATTCACGAAGTAGAAATAGAGCGGGATGCAGATCAGGAACATGCAGGCGATGAAGACGGCGAAGGAGGGCTTCCTCAGCAGCTTCAGCGCGTCCAGACCGAGGATCTCGCCGAGGCTGACATCGGCGCCCGTCTTGGTCGGCGGCGTGTGGGGCAGGGCCAGCGAGAACAGGCCGAAGAGGATCGAGGTCCCGCCGGCGAGGTAGAATTGGATCGGCGAGGCCGCCCCGTTGACCGCATTCACCGCCACCAGCCCGCCGATCCAGCCGACCGCCGAAAGCATCTTCACGCGCGGGAAGTCCACCTTCGCGTTCGCGAGGTGGGTCAGGGAAAGCGAGTTCCCCAGTGCCAGGGTCGGCACGTAGAGGGCGCAATAGACGATCAGCATCGGGTAGAACGAGGCGAAGGTCGTGAATTGCGGCAGCACGAAGAGCACCGCCCCGCCGGCGATGCCGAGGATGGCGAGCAGCTTTTCGGAGGGGAAAAACCGGTCCGCGATCAGACCGACGATGAAAGGCGAAATGATCGCCCCGATCGCGAAGGCCCCGTAGGCGAGCCCGATCTGGCCGCCCTCGAACTTCAGGGTATTGCCGAGGTAGATCCCCATGCTGACATACCAGCACCCCCAGATGAAGTACTGGAGGAACATGAAGGCGGAGAGTTTGACTTTGAGGGCGGTTTGCATGGGCGTGGGATGACGCGCCGATTGCAGGGGACGCAGACGGGCAAGTCAAGGTTTCCAGCGGCGCGATGGCGCGGTGCGGTCCCGACGGAGGGGCGCGACAGCCTCGATGAGCCAAAAGTCGGCACGACGGAGCGCCGCACCAGCCTGTCGCGCCCCGGCGTCGGCACGACGGAGCGCCGCACCAGCCTGTCGCGCCCCAATGTCGGCACGACGGAGCGGCTCACCAGCCTGTCGCGCCCCGGCGTCGGCACGACGGAGCGCCTCACCAGCCTGTCGCGCCCCGGCGTCGGCACGACGGAGCGCTCACCCAGGCGGTCGCGCCCCGTCGTCGGCGCGACGCCGGGGCCTCCCAGGCGACCAAAGAGGGTCTGGTGGCGGACCCGACCCTGTCGGGTCGCCGCATCCGGCTCAGTATTTCACCTTCTTCCGCTTCACCACGAGCGGTTTTTCCCCGGCCTCGCCCTTGAGGCGGTTGATCTGGTCGCGGATGAGGGCGGCCCGTTCGAACTCGAGGCGGCTGGCGGCTTCCTGCATTTCTTCCTCGAGTTCACGGATCACGGCGAGGGTGTCGACGTCGCCGCCGCTCTCGGCAACGAGGGAGTCCTCGACGGCTTTGCCACGCTGGTAGATGCGCAGGCTGCCCTGGTCGCTGCGCGAAACGGTCCGGGGCACGATGCCGTGGGCCTCGTTGTGCTCGCTCTGGACGCGGCGGCGGTATTCGGTGATGCCGAGCAGGCTCTGGATGGAATCGGTGACGGTGTCGGCGAAAAGGACGGCCTCGCCGCGGATGTGGCGGGCGGCGCGGCCGACGGTTTGGATCAGGGAGGTCTCGCTGCGCAGGAAACCCTCTTTGTCGGCGTCGAGGATGCACACCAGGCTGACCTCGGGCAGGTCGAGGCCTTCGCGGAGCAGGTTGATGCCAACGAGGATGTCGAACTCGGCGGCGCGGAGGCTGCGGAGGATCTCGACGCGCTCGATCGCGTCGACGTCGGCGTGGATGTAGCGCACTTTCAGTCCGACGTTGCGCAGGTAGTCGGTCAGGTCCTCGGCGGTGCGTTTGGTGAGGGTGGTGACGAGGACGCGCTCGTCGCGCTCGACGCGCTGGCGGCAGAGTTCGATGGTCTCGTCGATCTGGCCTTTCAGCGGACGCAGGGTGATGATGGGATCGAGCAAGCCGGTGGGACGGATGATCTGCTCGACGATGAGGTCGGTGCCTTTTTTCTCGGGGTGAAAGGACTCGACGGGCTGTTTGCTGCCGGAGATGCGCGGCAGGCGGGCGGGGACGAGCTCGTTGTCGCCGATGCGCTCGCGTTTGTGCGGTTTGTGCCCGGTGTTGCCGGCGACGGAGTTTTCGATCTCGAAGTTTGCCGGCGTGGCGCTGACGTAGAGCCGCTGCCCGGTCAGGCCCATGAACTCGTCGAAGCGCAGCGGCCGGTTGTCCATCGCACTAGGGAGACGGAAGCCGAAGTCGACGAGGGTCTGCTTGCGGGAGCGGTCGCCTTCGTACATGCCGCCGATCTGGGGGATGGTGACGTGCGACTCGTCGAGCACGGTGAGGAAACCCTCGGGAAAGAAGTCGAGCAGGGTGCCGGGCCGGCTGCCGGGCGGCCGCGAGGTGAGGTGCCGCGAGTAGTTCTCGATGCCCTGGCAGAAACCCATCTCCTGCATCATCTCGATGTCGTATTCGGTGCGCTGCTTGATGCGCTGGGCCTCGAGGTATTGCTGGTTTTTCTCGAAGTGTTCGACCCGCTCGGCGAGCTCCTTGCGGATCTCGCGGATGGCGACGGCCATCTTTTCCTTGGGCGTCACGAACTGCTTGGCGGGGTAGAAGGTGAACTCGCGGAGCTGGGTGTGGGCGGTGCCGGTGAGCGGGGAAAAGGCGGAAATGCGGTCGATCTCGTCGCCGAAGAACTCGACCCGGATCGCCTCCTCGTCGAGGTAGGCGGGATAGACCTCGACGACGTCGCCGCGCACCCGGAACTTGCCGCGGAGGAATTCGATGTCGTTCCGCTCGTAGAGGATGCCGACGAGGCGGCGGAGGAAATCATCGCGGTCGAGGGTGTCGCCGACGCGCACCGGGATCATCATGTCGCGGTAATCGTCGGGCGATCCGAGGCCGTAGATGCAGGAGACGCTGGCGACGACGATGACGTCTTTCCGCATCAGCAGCGAGCTCATCGCGGAGAGCCGGAGCCGCTCGATCTCGTCGTTGATCGACGAATCCTTCTCGATGTAGGTGTCGGTGCGCGGGATGTAGGCCTCGGGCTGGTAGTAGTCGAAGTAGGAGACGAAATACTCGACGGCGTTGTCGGGGAAGAAAGCCTTCAGCTCGCTGTAAAGCTGCGCGGCGAGGGTCTTGTTGTGCGACATCAGCAGGGTGGGCTTCTCCAGCGCGGCGATGACGTTCGCCACGGTGAAGGTCTTGCCTGACCCGGTGACCCCGAGCAGGGTCTGGTGGGTGTTGCCGGCGCGCAGCGACTTGATCAGCTTCGCGATGGCCTGTTCCTGGTCCCCCTGGGGACGGAACTCGGAGCTGATGCGGAACAGGGACATGCGTGCCTCTCCTATACGCCGGAAAGGACCCTGCCGCCAAAACTTTGGCGCTCAATCGAACAACACGGGAAGCGCGATGCGCCTCAGGACTCCTTGGGCTCCATCCCGATCTTGCCCTCGATGATCTCAGTCAGGGCGATGTCGGCGGCTCCCATGCGGTGATCGACCCTCACCAGAGGAGAGCGTCCATTGTTGAGCTGTTTAACCCGGGCGGAGACCAGGTTGATCAACACGGGGGGATCAGGAATCACTTTGGATGCCGCTACGACTAGGTCACTTCTCATGGGAATGGAGCGTTTTCCTGACGCCTGGGAGTCTGCAGGAGGGGTGGTGACGCCGCCGCTTCCAGGGAATGCGACAATGTTGGAGGCGTCATCGGTCATGCAATCAACTCAGGCGGTCGGGGGAAAGCGTCGGTCTATGGGTGGGGGAAAAAGCGAATCGAGCGCTTAATCCAATTTCGTTGAAAATCAAGAAATTTCTCGGTGGGATGGGGAAATCGGGGCACGAATCAGCGGTTGCGGGGAGAGATCGAGATGCGTTTCAGCCGGGCGGCATCGGGCGGACTCCAGGTGCGGACCGCGGGATGGTTCTGGAAATGATTGTGGATGAGGCGCCGCTGGTAGCTGTTCATCGGCTCGAGTTTGAGGGTGCGGCCGGTTGCGATGACCCGCGCGGCGACGGCGTCGGCCTCCTCCAGCATGCGGTGATCGCGGGAGGCGAGGAATCCGTCGATATCGACCTGCACGTGGGGCGCTCCGGGATGTCGCTCGGCGAGCGTGCGGTTGAGCAGATGAGTGATCCCGGCGAGCCGCTCGCCATCGGTGCCGATGAGGTGGCGGCCATCGCCCGAGCTCACGTGAAGGGTCTGATTCCCGGGATCCGCGACGATGCGCGACGCGAAGCCCAGATAACCGAGCATCGTGTCGAGAATCTCCTGGGCGTCGTCGAGTGGATCCATCGTGCGGTGAAGGGCGGGTCGCCGCGATCACCGCGAAACTAACGAATCCACCAGCCTCGCGAAAAGAAAAATCCGCTCAGCGCCGCTTGCGTTTGCCCTTGGTATGGCGGTCGCCTTTTTCCCCGGGCATCTTGGTGCGGCTACCGGGCCCGGTGGGCATGCTGCCTCCATCCCGCGAGCGTTTCGCCTCTTCGGCTCGCTTGGCCATGCGTTGCATGAATCCACCGCCACTGCCACCACGCTTCACGAGCTCGGGCTCGGGCAGCTTGTTCATGATCCAGGTCTGCAGGATCGAGAAGGCATTGGACGTCGTCCAGTAGAGCGCGAGGGCGGAAGCGAAGTTGTAACAGATGAAAAGGAACATGAAGGGCATCATCATGAAGATCATCTGCTGGGTGCGGTCACCCGTCTTCGGTGTGATGGCCATCTGGATGAAGCTGGTCACGCTCATCAGGATGGGCAGGAGATTGAAGTCGATCTGGGTCCCCGGGATTTGGAAAAGGGTGTCCGGCATCGAGAGGTCGGTCACCCAGAGGAAGGACTCCTGCCTCAACTCGACGGCGCTCCAGAGCATCCGGTAGAAGGCGAGGAAGACGGGGAGCTGGATGAACATTGGCAGACAGCCACCGAGGGGATTGATCCCGTAGGTGCTGTAGAGCTTCATGGTCTCCTCGTTCATCTTCTGCGGATTGTCCGCGTGCTTCTCGCGGATCTCCTGCATCAGGGGGGTCAGCTTCGACATCCGCTTCATGGTGCGGGCGGACTTCGCATAGACCGGCCAGATCGCGAGACGGATGAGGATGGTGATGAGAATGATGGCGATGCCGTAGTTGCCGACGAGGGCCTTCAGGTGGACGAGCCCCCAGATCAGGAAGGATGCGATCGGTTTGATGGCCCAACCGAACATCCAACCGAAGATCGGGATCTCATCGTAGTGCATGACGCGCTGGCGGCGGTCACCGAGCTCGCGGAGGCGGGCGAATTCCTTCGGCCCCAGATAAATGCCGTAGCTGATCTCGGTCGAGGCACCGGGGGCGAGGCTTTGCTTCGGCAGGCTCAGGGCGGCTTCAGCGGCGAACATGCGCTTCTTGCGCGACTCCGCTTCGTTGCCCTCGACCGTGACCGGGAATCGACTGATCCAAACCCGGCCCTCGTAGGCCTGTGCCGGTTTGACGATGGTCACGTAGAACTGGTCGTTGACGCCGGCCCAATGCAGCTCCTTCACCTCGAAGGAATCGTGCGGCTTCTCTTCGCCACCGAAGATGCCGAGCACCTTGCGGCCCCCGAAGTGATCGACGGTTTTGTATTTGAAATCGCCATCCTTCGCCATCCAGAAGGAACCGATCTGGAGCGACCATTCGTTGAGGTGGAGGGGCGCGGCAGAGCCGGCGTAGAGGTAGCGATTCCCCAGCTCGACAGGGGCGGCACCGGCGTTGGTGACGGCGAGGGCCACGGTGACTTCGTGCGGGTCGGCGACCTCGTCCGGCAGACGAACCGTCTTGCGGAATTTCAGGCCATCCGCGGCGGTCGTTTCATAGACCACTTCGCTGGCACTCTTCGAGACCACCGCCCAGGCGGTCTTGTCGTAATCCTTCGGGCCGGAGGAAAGAGCGCCAACCGGAGTGGAGGCGTTTTCATTGATCGCCACCACCGTGGGATCTCCGAGGTGCCGGGGTTGCTTTTTCAGCTCGGCACGCAGGATGCCGGCGCCGACGTTGCTGAGGTGGAGACGCACGTATTCGTTCTCGAGCACGGCGGTCTCGGCCACGACGAGGGGAGTGCTACCGGCTGCCGGAGCCGCCCCGGGCGTTTCGGCTGCTGTGGCCACCTCCGGTCCCTTCGTTTTCTCCTGCTGCGCTTTGATGGCAGCCTCGGCCTGGCGTTGGGCGGCGAGCTTGGCCGCCTCCTTGGTGCTGTACCAGGTCCAGGCGAAAAGCAGAGCGAGACAGGCGATGACGCCGATCCACGAGGTGCGATCCATGTTTTTCACGGCAACGAAACTTTCTAGGAGTGGGGGTGATCAGAGAGGTGCGACGGGGTGTCGCACGGGCGGCGGCCTACATAAGCCGCCTCGGGATGTTTCGCCACATATTCTTCCCATCCGGGAGGCGGGTCATAACCCTGACCTCCCCAGGGATTGCAGCGGAGAATGCGCCAGAGGCCCTGGGCCGAACCCCGGATCGGACCGTTCACCCGGACCGCGTCGATGAAGTACTGCGAGCAACTCGGAAAGAAACGGCATCCGGCCAGCGGTCCGGCCAGGAAATGGAGCGGCGGCGAGATCACGACCTGATAGATTCGCACCAGCGCGATGAGGATCCAACTCATGGGTTTTCGGCAGGTTTCTCCCGCTCCCGGCAAAGGGGCACGCGGTGCATCAGCCAATTCCACTCCTTTTCGAGCTGGGCCGAGCTGGCCTCGGCGGCCGGACCGCGGGCGATCAAGACTATCCAGTGCGGCAGCTCGATGCGGTGCCCGGTGCGCTGGACGATGGCGCGCAGGCGACGCCGGACCCGGTTGCGAACCACCGCTCCACCGAGGCGTTTGGTGGTGATCAGTCCGAGGCGGAAGGGCTCGTCGAGAGCGGGGTCAGCCAGATATCCGAGCACCAGAAAACGGCCCTGGATCGAGCGCCCCTTCGTCCGCACCCGCTGGAAATCGGCATGACGGGTGATCCTGCGGGATCGGGGCAGTTTCATCGTGCCGGCGTCGCTGCGCCGCCCGGGGACCGGGAAAAATCAGGCGGCAGACCGCAAGCTCACTCTCCGTGCAGGACGGTGTGGCGCTTGTAATGGATCTCCGCACCCTTGGGAATGAGGCGCTTGCGGCCTTTCTGACGACGGCGGCGGATGATGTCGCGGCCTGCCTTCGTGGCCATACGGGCACGGAACCCGTGTTGGTTCTTGCGGGTGCGCTTCGAGGGTTGGTAGGTCCGTTTCATCTGTTTCGAAAAGTGCGACTGGCTGCCGTAGTGGCCTCCGCGAACCCGCTAATCCGGAAAATGCGAATCCGGAGGGGCGTGGAGGGCGGAGAAGGTAGTGTCGCGGGAGAAATTGTCAACGGGAAGAACTTCGGGTCAACGAGGACGGGGCGGCGGGCCCGGCCGACCAGCTTCCGGCTCCGCCGGCGTCGCCCCGAGGACGATGTCCCAGGTGCCGACGAGTTCCTTGCTTTCCGGGGTTGGCGGCCGGAACTCCCGGATCACCGACATCACCTGCTCGGGCGTCCCCATCCGTTGGAGGATGCCATCTCGGTCGTTCTGCTCGACCCCGGCGATGAACAGCTGGGTCGTGAGGAGCCGCTTCTCGCCCTCCTTCACAGCGATGTGCCAATGCAGGGTCCGGCCGGTGTAGAGCCCCGGTTTGATCGTGCGGAAGCGGTATTCACCCTTCGCATTGGTCACCACTTTTCCGAAACCCTGGAAGCGCGGATCGCGCTCCTTCCCCTTCTGGACGCCCTTGCTGTGGAGGTAACAACCGTTCACATCGGCCTGCCAGAGCTCGATGACGCGGTCCGCAAGCGGACTGCCGTCAGCCTTCAGCAGGCGTCCGCCGAACTCGGTCACAATCCCGCCGGCCGGGGCCTCGCCGCCGAGAATCTGGGTCAGGTCGTTGTCCTGGTCGAGCGGCAGGTGATCCGGATAATAGGGACCCTCCGTCGCGCGCGGCGTCAGGGTCAGCGCTTCGGCCCAAAGATCGCCGGAGACCAGACCTCCGCTCGATAGCAACAGGCTGTGAAGGAGTCGGCGACGGTCGAGACGGACGTGAAAGAGAACGGGCCGGGGTTTCATGGGAAAAGAAACACCGTCTTCCGTGATTGGTCGCTGGCGCTAGGTGTTTTTTCATCGAGGGGACTTGGTCGCCTTTCCACTTGCGAAGCCCGGCCGCGGCGACATGCTCTGACTCGTCCCGCCGTGTGGAAAAACGCGTTCAGCCTCTTTGTGTCGGTCCTCCTGCTGGGGACCTTCTGTTTCGTCGTCTGGGTGGTGGCCTCGCATGACTACCGTTGGTCGGCGATCGCGCCCTACCGGGGCAACTTTGTCTCCGGTTGGCTGACCACCCTCGGCATCTCGCTCGGCTCGATGGTGTTGAGCATTGCAGTCGGGGCCCTGCTGACCGCCGGCCAACTCTCGGGCCACCGTTTCACCTCCTTCCTCTGTCGCATCTACGTCGAGTTCATCCGCGGCACTCCCCTCCTGACCCAGATCCTGATCGGCTATTACCTCGTCGCCGACGCGATCGGTTGGGATGACCGGGTCGGCGTGGGGCTCCTCGTGCTCTCCTCCTTCTCCGGAGCCTACCTCGCCGAAATCTTCCGCGGCGGCATCGAGTCGATTCCCGCCTCGCAATGGCTCGCGGCCCGTGCCATCGGCCTGAGCGGCGCTCAGACCTACCGCTTTGTCGTCATCCCGCAGGCGGTGCGACGCGTGCTGCCGGCCTCGGCAGGTCAGTTCGCGAACCTGATCAAGGATTCCTCGCTGCTCTTCGTCATCAGCGTCCACGAGTTCACGATGCAGGCCCGCGAGGTCAACTCGAACACCTACGCGACCTTCGAGGCCTACCTGCCACTGATCTTCGGTTACCTCATCCTCACCCTGCCGATCTCGCTGCTGAGCCGTGGGCTGGAAAAGCGCTTCCGCTATGAGCATTGAGACCGACCAGCTCGTCAAAATCTACGGTGCGACGCGTGCGGTCGACGGCGTCTCGCTGCGCTGCGACGATGCGACGCGGGTCATCGTGCTGATCGGCCCCTCCGGCGGTGGCAAATCGACGCTGCTCCGTCTGCTCGGCGGGCTCGAGATCCCCGACTCCGGCAGCATCCGCATCGATGGAGCCGAGGTGCCGCGCGACGAGGAGGCCCTGCGCGTCTGGCGCCGGAAAAACGGTTTCCTTTTTCAATCCTTCAACCTCTTTCCCCACCTCTCCGCGCTGGAGAACATCGTCCTGCCGCTCGTCCAGGTGCATGGCTGGAAGCCCGATGCCGCCGAAGCCCGCGCCCTCGAAGTGGTCGAGCGTTTCGGCATGGCGGCCCATCTCGCGAAGCGGCCCGCCGAGCTCTCGGGCGGTCAACAGCAACGCATCGCCCTGGCCCGCGCCATGGCGCACGAGCCCGCCCTGCTCCTGCTGGACGAACCGACCTCGGCCCTCGATCCGGAGATGAAGGCCGAAGTGCTCGATCTCGTTGAAGAGCTTTGTCAGGGTGGCCAGCGCATCATCCTCTCGACCCACGAGATGGGTTTCGCACGAAGTTCGGCCGACGCCGTGGTCTTCTTGGGTGGCGGTCGCATCATCGAGGCGGGGAGCCCGGAAGAACTCTTCGACCATCCCCGCTCGGAAACCGTAAAAGCTTTCCTGGGGAAGGTCATGAAATGGTGACCCGACCCTCTTCACTCGCCGACCCGACCCTGTTGCCTCCGTCACCATGATTTCCGATCTGCTCATCCGTTACCTCCACTTCACCGGCATCTTCGTGATCTTCGCGGTGGTTCTTTTTCATCACCTCTTTCTGAAAGGCGAAATCACGCGCGCCCTCCTGATCCGCGCCCATCGGCTCGACGCGGCCTACGGCATCGCCTCCATCGTGGTGCTGGCGACGGGATTGCTACAGTGGTTTTCGGGTGCGAAGCCGGCGGTGTTTTACACCTCGAATCCCGTCTTTCACGCGAAGCTGACGCTCTTTCTCGTGATCGGTCTGGTCTCAGTTTATCCGACGATGTTCCTCTTCAAGCAGAAGAAGGGCGCTTCCCATGATCTCGTCGCCGTGCCGAAAGGGCTGGTCCATTGCCTGCGGCTCGAGCTGCTCCTGCTCGTGATCATGCCGCTGCTCGCGGTGATCATGGCGAAAGGCCTCGGCATCCCCGTGGTGAAACCGTGATGGCCATTGCTCCGCTGACTCCCTACCGTGATGCGATCCGGGCAATCCCTCCGGAGCGTTTTCTCGACATCGGCGGACAAAAGGTCCACGTGACCGATTCCGAAGGCACGGGGCCGACCGTGTTGCTGCTTCACGGATTGACCGCCTCGTCCTATTCCTATCGTCGGCTCTCGCCCCTGCTGGTGGAATCGGGGCACCGGGTCATCACCGTGGATCTCAATGGATTCGGCCTGACAGAGCGCCCCAGGAAACCCGCGGCTTATTCCTTGGAGGCCCAAGCCGACCTGCTCGCGACGGTACTCGATACCCGGGGCGTCGACACCTGCGACGTGGTCGGGCATTCCTACGGAGCCGCCGTCGCCGCGACTCTGGCAAAACGACATCCGCGGCGCTGCGAACGACTCGTGCTGGTCAGTCCGGCCGGGGTCTTCAATCGCTTGCCCTGGTATCTGCGCAATCCCCTCGGCCGCTCCGCGGTGCTCCTGTTGGTGCGCAAGGTGCTCGCCGATCCCCGCCGTTACCAGCGCATCGCGGGCCGGGCCTTCCACGTGCCGGACAGTTTCACCGAGGCCGACTCCGAGGTCTACCGATCCTACCTGCTCATCGAAGGCCTGCCTGCGGCGTGGCACGGATTCCTGAAATCCATGCGCGATCCGCGCTTTCCCGCCTCGGCCTACGACGATCTCGCCCATCCGGCGCAGATCATCGCGGGAGCGGAGGACCAGATCGTGCCGCTGGAGAAATGTGAGGCACTCGCCGCCGGCCTCCTGAGATCGGAACTGCAGATCATCCCCGGCTGCGGACATTCGCCACCCGAGGAGATGCCCGAAGTGGTTGCGGACCACATCCGCGGGTTCTTGTCACTTCGTTAGGGTCGCGCGATCAGTAGCCGCGCTTCCCGGCGTAGGTCTCGACCACGTTGATGAGGTGCATCCCCTCGCCCGTGGGCCGGATCGCGGGATCAAAGAGCACCTCGTTCATGGCGCGACCGTAGTAGAGCTCGTTGTTCTTCTCGGCGGGCAGGATACCGCCGCCTTTGAGCGCGGCACCGGCGAAGAGCCCATCAGCGCTGGTGTAGACGAGGATGGGATCCTTGATCGTCGTCGTGTCGATCTTGCCACCGGTTTCGTAGGGCCCCGCGGTGGCCGCGAGATCGACGCCGACATCGACCGACCCGCCGAGCAGCGGCTTCAGCCCGACTTCGTTCATCAGGAGCAGCACGACGGTCGTCTCCTGGGCACCGATCTGGAGCCCGTAACTGCCCTCGCCGGAGGAGATGAAGGCAGGGGCGCTCCACTGGCCGGTGCGAACATCGCGGACGATGGCCACGCCATTCCCCGCCTCACCACCGATGAGAAGACCAGCTTTCACCTTGTGGAGGATCACGATCCCGCGAGCCCGGGCAATGAGGTCGGCGGGAATCCGCTTTCCCGGCTGGGCCTGCATTTCGATGAAGCGGTCCGCCGAACGGCGGATCCGTAGATCGAGCTTTTCAGTCGATTTTTTCAGCGGATTGGCCGTCGAGGCGTCCGGGAAGCAGGCAAATGCCATGGCTAGGAAGGCGGGGAGAAAGCGGGAGGGAGTGCTCATCGGTTGAAGAATTCAGAGGTGGTTACGCTCGCGACGTCGCTGCTCTTTCAGCTCGGCGAAAGGTCCGATCTTTCGACGTTTTCAAATATCAGTTCATTAAAACAAAATACAAAAAAGATTGCTTTTATAGTTTTTAAGAATCAAGATTCAGAAGCTTCGCAATTCTGAGTCATGAAAACGCGCCTCCTTCTCTGCCTCGCCGCCCTCGCCTTCGGGCCTGCCTTTCTTCAGGGAGAGCCACCCGTGGAGGTCGCGACGACGAATGGGAACACGCTCAACGACCTCTTTCACCGCGTCCCGGTGATTTCCCCGGCCTACGACAAACCGCTCCGCCGAGTCAGTGCCGTTCAGGAACAGCTCTACACTTTCGAACGCAAGATGCGGGGCGAAGGTCTGCCTGCGGAAATGGCCGCACTTTTGTCCCGCAACTACGGGGCCATTCTCGACGCCCTCGTCGACGACCGGATCAGCGAGGAGCAGGGGCGCGAACTGCTCTCCATTCACCGCCAGCTCGTCGATCACACCCAGGTCTGGATGACGAAGCGGATTCGCAACGAAAACTACCCCACCGAGCTGCGGCTGAATCTGGAATACTTCCACCAGGAGATGGAACGGTCCGCGCTCCCTCTTTTCGAGGTGCCCGACGAGATCAAAACGCCGGTGATCAACGGTTACCAAGCCTGGCTCGGGGAACTGGTCGCCTGGGGCGAATGTGGGAACCTGGCTCCCGGCGAAATCGAGGGGCTCCGGGTCAAAGCCGACGAACTCGAGCGTTTTGAACAGGGCTTCAAAGCCGACGGCGTCCTGCAACCCTTCGAGCGCGAGCTGCTCCACGGCCGCTTTCTCCACCTCACCCGCGAGACCATCGAGGTCGTCTCGCGGTGAAATGGAGGATCAACGCACCGAGCGGACGTAGCTGCCGTCCATCTTGACCTTCAGGCCGATCTCCTTGCGCCCCTCGGTCTGGGCGGGGAGCTCCTTCGACCACATCACCTCCCAGTGCGCGGGCTCGCCGCCTAACAAACCCGCCTCCTTGAATCGCATTTCGGCGATGTAGACATCGGTGACACCGCGCCCGTCGAGGTCACCTTGGGCGATAGTCGCCGCCTCCGCCGCCTTCAGCGTGGGCGGAGCGGCCTGGAGAGGAAGAACGGCGAAAACCAGGAGTGCGAGAAGGATCAACGTTTTCATGGGTCCAGACTATCACCACCGTGGAACGCGTCAATCGTCAACGCGGTCACTTCGCGGGTATGGCCTCGATCCGGTCGAGTCCGAACATGTAGCTCGGCTTCGCCTGCGGATTGGCCCCGGTGAGGTGCACGTCGATCTGGAGCGGCTCCCCGGGACTGACGTTGACCTTGTCAAAGCGCATCTCCGGCGCGGGAAGCACGCCGGGGGTGTAGAGGTCGGCCTCGACAAGCTGCCCGTTGATTGAGACGCGGATCATCGCGTAATCAGGCGCGGTGGTTGGGAAAAGGGTGATCTGATAGGTGCCGGGTTTCAATCCGGGCACCTTCAGGGTGAGGACCTCACCGGGCTGGCCGCCGGTCCACCAGAGGTGGCGGTTCCCCGACCAACCGGTCCCGAAACCGGACATGCCCTGGGGCTTGACGTTGCCGAGCTTCACGATGGCTTTCTCGATCAAGTCTTCCCCTTCGATCCGGATCACTCCCTCGGCCGGTGGCGGCACGGCACTCGCGGAACCGCCCGCGGGTTTCTCGCCGGGGAGCGGCACCTGTCCCGGACTGCCGAGATACTTCACGAGATCGGCGACCTGGTCGAGCGGGAGCGCGTCGAACAGGCCGGGAGGCATGAGCGACTGCGGAATCTCCTCGCGTTTGGCGACGTCGGCGAGCTTCACATCGACGGTCGCTCCACCGGGAAGGGCGAGCTTGGCGAATTCGGGCGTTTCGCCTCGGATCATGCCGCTGAGGGTGGATCCATCCTTCATCGAGAAGACGTTGAGGAGGTAATCCTTTCCGACGACCGAACTCGGCGCGAGGACGTTCTCGAGGACGTAGGCGAGATCGGCGCGGTTCGATCCGGTGAGATCGGGGCCGAGGGCGATGCCTTCGCCGAAGAGCTGGTGGCAGGTGCCGCAGGTCATCGTGAAGGTCTGACGGCCCCGCGAGGCATCGGCTTTGGCCATGACGTTGGGGCCCAGCTTTTTCTTCCACGACTCGATCGAGGCCGCGAGCTGGGCGAGATCGACGCCGCCCCCGCCGCGCACCCAGTTCTTGGAGATCAAGGTGTCAATGTCAGGATTCTTGAATCGGGTGAACTGGTCGAGCAGCACCGGCGAGATGAGCGAGGCGGGCAGCGTTTTCGCGTCGACCGCCTTGAGGAGGACGAGGGCCGAGTCCGGCTTCGCGGCGAGGAGGTTGATCGACTCATTGCGCAGGGTGAGGGGAAACTTCGCCAGCAGCGGCACGAGCGCCTCCGCGGTCTCGGCTCCGGCGAAGCGGCGCAGAGCGGCGACGGCTCCGGGTTGCAGGGCGGGAACGGAGAGCAACTCGCGGGCGAGCGTGCCGAGTTCGGGATCGCGGCCGACATCGAGGAGGGCGAGGGCCTCGATCCGGGCGGTGCCCGGTTGTTTCCCGTCGCGGGCGATCTCGCGCCACTGCGGGAAATACTCGGTGTCGCCGAAACGTGCGCCAAGACGCGCGAGGGCATCGGACACGGCGGGTTTGTCTTTGGTCAGGGTCTTTCCGTGGGCTTTGGCCGCGTCCCATCCCGCCGGCTTCTCGACCGGAGGCAGACTGGCGAGGGCGATGAGGAATTGTCCGGCGCGACCTGCGAAATCATCGGGTTGTTTGGCCTTTGTCAGGGAACTGAGAATGGCCTCGCGTCCTTCGGGGAAAACGGCAGCGCGGCGGGTGAGGAAGTCCTTCAGGTTCGGCCACGGCGTGCGGCCGACGAGGCCGAGGGCGCGGACCGGATCGGCCTCGACGAGCGGTTCAATCCCATACCAGCAGAGCAGCGGCAGGTTGCGATCATGGGTGCTGCGGCTGTGGGTGATGAGGCCCTCGGCGATCTTCCAGCGTTGCTTGAGGGGGAGGCGCTGCAGGAGCGAGGCGAGGTGGCGGCGGACGAAGAGGGAGTATTCGTCGGTAGCCATGGCCTCGAGCTTGGCGAGGACGGGAGCAGAGAGCGCGGATTTTTTCTCTCCGAGCAAGGTCACGGCCCACCCGCGCAGGTTTTCATCCGGATCACCCAGCGTCGCAAGGAGCCGAGCCTCGTCGATGAGACCGCAGGCATGCCGCGTCCAGAGGGCGGTAAGGCGGAGGGATTCCTGCGACTCGATTTTCGCCAAGGCCGCTTCGGTGGCGGCCCGGTCGAGGGTGCCCGCGGCTGAGCGTTCCTGAAGGAGGACGCGGGCCTGGCGTGAGTGGAAAACGTTCGGATTTGCCAGCGTCGCGACGAGTTCGGCGTCGGAAAGTTCGGGCAGCTTCGTCACCGTGCTTTTCGCGTCGCCGTAGCGGACACGGTAGAGGCGTCCGTTGCTGCGGTCCCAGATCTCGACGTCGCGGTGGTGGCAGGTCTGGGGGTCGGTCCAGTCGGAGAAGAAGATCGATCCGTCCGGCCCTAACAGAATCCCCACGCCGATGTGGTCGTGGTGGTTCGCGAGGAGGAAATCGGGGCGATGGCGCACCACATTGCCCGAGCCGTCGCGTTCGATCGCTTCGCGGACCATCCGGTGGCCGTGCAGGTTGTGGAAGAAGGCGTCGCCGCGATACTGCGGCGGGAAGACATCCGCCTGGTAGAGCACCAGCCCGCAATGGGCGTGGCCGCCGCCGAGGGCCGAGGTGTCGGAGGGCGAGGGCGGCCGGTTCTCCTTGTTCGCTCCCCAGAAGGCGTGCGCCCGGATGTCGCCGGCGAAGTGGGCGTGATCGGCGATCGTCTTGATGTCGTCGAAGGTCCACGGATCGAAATGCTGGCCGGCCTGGCGCTGGTATCGACCGCCCTGCGAGAGATGGTAGAAGTGCGGGATGACGCAGGCGGTGATGAAGAAATCGCCGCGCGCGTCGTAGTCGACGCCCCAGGGATTGCTCGAGCCATGGGCGTAGACTTCGAACTCCTTCCGGACGGGATGGAAACGCCACACCCCCGCGTTCAGCTTCTCGCGTTGCTCCTCCGGCGTGCCGGGTTTGCCGACCTTCGAATGGGTGAAGACGCCATGACAGCCGTAGAGCCAGCCATCGGGACCCCAGGTGAAGGCGTTGAGGGTCTCGTGGGTGTCCTCGTAACCCCAGCCGTCGAGAAGGATCTCGGGCTCGCCGTCGGGCAGGTCGTTTTGGTCTTTGTCAGGATAGAAAAGGAAGTAGGGCGCCGCACCGACATAGACTCCTCCGAAACCGATCGCGATGCCGCTGGCGAGGTTGATCTTTTCCGCGAAGACCTTGCGCGTCTCGAAAGTGCCGTCGCCATCGGCATCCTCGAAGATGAGGATGCGGTCCTTGCCCTCGTTGTAGTTCCCCGGATCACGCACCGGATAGGTGTGGCCCTCGATCACCCAGAGCCGTCCGCGGGCGTCGAAGTTCATCGCGATCGGTTGGGTCACCTGAGGTTCGGCGGCGATCAGATCGACCGCGAATCCCTCGGGCACCTCCATGCGGGCGAGGGCATCCTTCGGCGAAAGGCCGCTGCCGTAGCCCTCCTGCGGTTTGCCGCCGGGAGTCTTCCATCGCTCCAGCGCGGTCGAGGAAAGGGCGGTCGCGTCTTTCTGGAGGTGAACGGTCAGGCCCTTCTTGCTGCTGCTGACGACATCGGGACGCGAGTCGCCGTTGAGGTCGGTCACCTTCACCTCGACCCCGACGCCGGAGTTGTCGTGGATGAAATGCGGGACGAACTCGATCTTCTTCTCCGCGTCGAGGGTGTTGCGGAACCAGTAGAGGACCGGCTCCTGTAAGCCACCGGGATCCTTGCCCTGGTGGGCGTAGTGGCGTTTCCCGGTGACGAAGTCCATGCGTCCGTCGCCGTCCATGTCGGCGAGCGCCGTGGCGTGCATCTGCGAAAAGGCGAGGCCAAAGGGATTCTGCGTCGAGCTCTCGCCCATGAGATCGTGCTTCTCGAACTTGCCCGGCTCGTATTGCTCGAACCAGCCGAGGCCGTAGCCGTGGGCGTTGTAGGAGCTGATCAGATCCATGTCGCCGTCGCCGTCGACGTCGTGCACGAGGACCTGGGCTCCGCCGCCGTAGGGAAGGTGCGCCCACTTGTGCTTTTGCCAGGGTCCCTTCGCGGGATCGGCGGGTTGTTCGTACCAGAAGGTCTTTTCAATGACGTCCGCCCGTCCGTCGCCGTTGAGATCCCCGACGCCAAGACCGTGGCCGAAGGGCGTCGCGGCTTCACCGGTCTCGGAAATGGCGTGCCAGGTCCATGGCTGGGTGGGGTCTGCTCCGGCTTCGTAATAGCCGTAGGCTTTCTCGCGCGCTCCCACGATTTCGGGGAGTCCGCCCGGGATCAGGTCGATGAAATGCGGCGACTCGTTCGCGACCTGGTCGGCGACGAGGTGCATCTTCCAGTCGGTCGAGGAGGCCGGATCACCCGGATTGAGGTAAAGCCGCGCTTCCTTCCCGGGAAAGCCGTAGACGAGGATGTCGTTCTTGCCGTCGCCGTTCACGTCGTGGATGTAGGCGAAGAAATTGTCGGAGTAACCCTTCTCCGCGACGAAGGGTTCGCCCGTCGTGAACCGCTTCGCTTTCTTGAAGTCCGGTCCGGCAAACCAGAAGGGTCCGTAGGCGAGATCCGCTTTGCCGTCGCCGTTGAGGTCTCCGACCGCGGCACCTTCGGCGTGGAAGGCGGGGAGGAGAGTTTTGGATTCCCAGGCGTCGCCGGCGAGGGCGGTGAACGGAGCGAGCAGGGACAGAACCGGAAGGAGGAGGCGATGCGGGGATTTCATCGGAGCAGGGGGTTTGGGAAAAAGGGTCCGTCTTTGCCGAAGGGCGATCTTGGACGGCACGGTCGGATCTTATGTGGATTCGGTCATGCGAAGCAAGCACGCCGGGGGGCGGCGTTGCGGAGACCGGCCGACCCGATCGGGTCTGGATCCGGAAGGCAGAGCGTCCGGTCGCCGCTCAATCGAACTGTGGCGGCCCCGCCACGACGCCGGCCCGATGGGTTTTGACGGCGTCCTCGATGTTCCCGAGAATCCCGGGCTGCTGGGAAGCGAGATTGCGGGTTTCGCGGAGATCCTGGGTCAACCGGTGGAGCAGGGGAGGCTCGTGTGTTTCCCCCTGGTCGGGACCGTAGGCGGAGCGTGTCTTGAAATGGGCTTTCCATTCCCCGATGCGGCAGGCGTAGAGTTCGCTGCCGCGATAATAGAAAAAGGGACGTTCTGGGAGGGCCTTGCCTTCGAAGAGGAGCGGGGAAAGATCGGTCCCGTCAATGGTGACCCCGTCTGGCAGCGGCACCCCGGCCCTCGCGAGAAAGGTCGGGAAAACATCGAGCGCACCGACCGGATCCGAGTTCACCGCCGGAGCGATGCGCCCCGGCATCCAGGCGATCCCGGGCACGCGCATGCCACCCTCCCAGGTCGAGCCCTTGCCTTCGTGGAGAGGACCGGCGCTGCCGCCCTGCGCCCCTTGGGTGAGCCAGGGGCCGTTGTCGCTCGTGAAGATCACGAGGGTGTTTTCGGCGAGGCCGGATTGGCGAAGTGCTTCGAGGATTTGTCCGGTGCTCCAGTCGATCTCCTCGACCGCGTCACCGAAGATCCCGGCGCGGCTCTTGCCCTTGAATTCGGGCGACGCGAACATCGGCACGTGCGGGAAGGTGTGGGCGAGGTAGAGGAAGAAGGGAGCCTTGTCCTGCGCCTTGATGAAGGCGATCGCCTCCTCCGTGTAGCGTTTTGTCAGGGTGGTCTGGTCGGCGGGTTGTTCGAGGATCCTGCCATCGCGGACCAGCGGCACGTTCCAGCCATCGGCGGGCGGATTCGGCAGGGAGGCGCTGCCCTTCGGCAGATCGGGACGCCCATCCATGTCGTTCGAGTAGGGAAGGCCGAAACTATGGTCAAAGCCGTGATCGGAGGGACGATGGCCCTCATGGGTGCCGAGATGCCATTTTCCGACATGCGCGGTGGCGTAGCCCTTGGCCTTGAGCGCCTTCGCGATCGTGACTTCGGCCGGCGGCAGTCCTCCCGGGGACTGTGAAAAGAGGACGCGTTTGCCGAGCGGCCCCGGGACCATGCCACTGCGGATCGGGTAACGCCCCGTCAGCAGCGCCGCGCGGCTCGGAGAACAGACCTCGGCGGCGGAATAGAAATCTGTAAAACGCACGCCCTCCGCGGCCATGCGGTCGATCTGCGGGGTGCGGATCGTCGGCGAGCCGTAGCAGCCGAGGTCGCCGTAGCCGAGATCGTCGCAAAAAATGAGGACGAAGCTCGTCGGGGCCGCCTCGGCACGCGGAGCGGGGAGGGCGAGGAGGCAAGCCAAAAGGGCGAAGCGGAAAATCATGGGTCAGGGCCGGGGTTTCGAGGTTTCGTAAAGCACCTTGCCCTCGTCATCGACAAAGGCGACGCGCAGGATCGCGGGATCTCCGCCGACGGAAACGTGCAGGAATCCACCGGTCGGTTCGGGATAGAGAAAACGCTGGTCGATGAGGCCCTCCGGATCGGTCGTGTTTTTGCCGCCGGGTTTCTCGCCGCGGATCGCGTTCTCGTCGTTCAGCGCGCCGCAGGAAAACTCCTCGAAGCCCGAGGGATGGACGCTGTGGTATTGCCAGTGACGGTCGCCGCAGAAACTCATCACGTTTTTCACGCCGTTCTCCGCGAGCCATGCGAAGAAGCGGTCGGCTTCCTGGCGGAAACCGCGAGTGTTGGTGTGGTTGTCCTTCTTGCTGTCGCGGTCGGGTCCGACCATGGGCGTCGGGGTGATGATGATTTTCCAAGTGGCGTCGCTTTCCTTCAGGGTGCGCTGGAGCCAGTCGCGCTGCTCCGCGCCCCAGATCGTTTTGTCAGGGCCGTCGGGCATCGCGTTGGGCGAGCGGTAGTCACGTCCCTCGACGAACCAGAGCTGCAGATCCGGGTGGACGCGATGGGTGCGGTAGGTCGGGGTGGTCGTGTCGCCGACGGGATGGATCGGCATCTGTTCGCGGAAGATCTCAATGCCGGTCGAGGGCGCGGGCAGGGTTTTGCCTTCGAGGTCGGCGTCGTTGTAGCGGAAATCGTGATCGTCCTTCGACCAATAGGCGGGAGTCACCGCGAAGAAGTCGACCATGCGGGGAAAGCGGAACTGTTCGTGCCATTTTTTGCGCAGTTCGGGCAGGGTCTTTGCCGCGGTCTTCGCGGGATGGTCGTAGTAGACGATGTCGCCCGTGCCGATGAAGAAGTCGGGCTTCAGCGCGAGCATCGCGGCGTAGGAAGGGTAGCCGAGGCGTCGGTCCTCCGCGGGTGCCGGCTTTCCCTTTCCTTCCGTGCCGTTCATGAAAAAGGCGTAGTTCTGGCAACTGCCCATGATGAAGGAGAGCGGCGCATCCGAGGCCGGATCAGGCAGGGTTTTGAAGGTGCGGGTCGGGCCGGCTTTCGTGTCCGCCTCAGTGGCTCCGGCGAGGACACGGTAATGATAGCGCGTGCCCGAATTCAGGTTCTCAAGCTTCGCCCGGACGATGAAGTCGGATTCCGGAGTCGCCCGGAACCACCCGGTGCGTTGGGCTTCCGCAAAATCGGGCGACTCGCTCCATTCGAAACACGCCACGCCCGCCGCGCCGGGCACATCGCCGTCCGCATCGAGCTCCGGACCGGGGATGGCCGTGAGCCGCGACTGCAGGAGCACCGAGTTCGCCGTCGGCTCGCCCGCCATCTCGCCCTGGGCGTGATGGATTTCGGCGGAGAGGGCCGGGCTGATCGCGAGCGCCAGGAAGAGAACGGCGATGGATTTCATGGGGCATGGGATCGTGTCAGAATGGTTGGCCACTTGCAAGGTCAGACGGGTCGGACCTGTCAGACCCGTCTGATTTTTTCCATGGACAGATTCCTCAAAAATACAATCATTTGAACATGTCTGCCGACGACAGCCCCCTCGTCCCTCACGGCGGCTACCGGCATTTGCGGAGATACCGGGTCGCCGAGGCGGTCTACGATGCCACGGCCGTTTTCTGCCGGCGCTTTATCCCGAAATCCAGTCGCACCCAAGATCAGATGGTACAGGCGGCGCGCAGCGGGGTTCGCAATATCAGCGAAGGCAGTGGGGCAGCGGCCACTTCGCGGAAATCCGAGATGAAGCTGACGAATGTAGCCCGCGCCAGCCTCAACGACGAACTGTTGCTCGACTACGAAAGCTTTCTCCGACAGAACGGTCTCCGCGTGTGGCACAAGGATTCGCGCGAATGCCGGGCCATGCGCGAGCGATTGCAGCATGACTTCATCGAGGATCTGCCTGCGGCGAAGGCTGGCGCGGCGCGTCTGACCGGATTGGCAGGTCTCGCCGAGTTTGTCGGAAAAGCAGAGCCCGAACTGGCAGCGAACGCGATGCTCTGTGCGGTGCATCAGGCTTCCTACCTCCTGCGCCAGCAACTGCGCGGCCAGGCCCGCGAATTCGCCGAAAAAGGCGGCTTCACCGAGAATCTTTACTCGACCCGAAAACAGGCTCGCGAGCGAACCGAGACCCCGGCCTGCCCCGACTGCGGCAAGCCGATGCGGCAGCGCACCGCGAAGCAGGGAAAGCAGGCCGGCGAGGCCTTCTGGGGGTGCCGCGCTTACCCGGAATGCAAATGCATCCGACCGGTCTGATCAGTCGGACTCGTCAGACGATATCGAACTGCCATGTGGAAGGATCAAGGCTATCAGGTCGGCCGGTGAATATCGTTTGCCGGAACGGGAGGGGCTGTGAGGGCTGTTTTACCCACCCACACCGCAATCTTCATTTCTGTCCCAGCTCCTACCGGCGCAACTGCAAAGCCGCCGAGCCCCCCCCTCACGGCGTCAGTTCCAGCCCGCCCAATTCCAGCGCATGCAGCTTCGCCACTTCTTCCTCGCTGAGGGCGCGATTGAAAACAGTGAGGTCATCGAGGTAACCGACGTAGGACGCACCGAGGACGAGCATGAGCGAGGCGGGATCCCAGCCGAAAGTCAGGTCATGCTTCTCGATCCGTCCCTGGAGCTTGCCATCGAGGTAAAGCGTCCCGCCCGACGTCTCCGGCCCGGCGTTGATGTTCTCGAGGGTGAAGACGGCGTGGGTCCAGACGTCGCGGGAGAAAGGCGCGCTTTTCAGTTGGACCATGGGACGCTTTTCCTCGGGGACGACTTCCCAGCCGAGCCCCTGGGGATCCCACAACTCGATGCGCGGACGGATCGCGTAGCGGAAGTAACGGGGGGTGTGATCCTTCGACCACTCGAGGAAGATGAATCCCTTTTTCGTGTCGTCACCGACGATTTGGATGGGGTCGCAGTAGCCGGGTTCGAGGTCCTCATCCGGCGTCAGGGTCAGCCAGAGCGAAACCGTCGCGCTCCAGCTTTTCTGATTGTAGTCGAAGACCCCGGCGCCCTTGTAACTCGGCCGCACCGTCCCCTTTTGCGGAAACCAAAGGCAGCCGTTGTACTTGCCGCCGTCACCGACCACGAGAACTTCCTCGCTGTCCTCGAGCGGCACGAGGCTGGCGGCGCCTTTCACGTAGGCGAGCGGATCGCCCTTGGAAAAGTCGGCGTCGTAGCCTTCGTCGAAGGAGGCATGGAAGGTGATCGCTGATTTCAGGGCGGGATTGGCGCTCAGTTCCGGGCCGGCGAGGAGGCCCAGGGTGAGGGTGAGGCTGGCAAGGGGAAGTTTCAGTTTCATCGGCTCCATCCTGAGCGGTCGCGGGCGGAGTTGCAAGCCCGCGAAAGCTGATCCTTGTTGACGCGATGAGTTTGTTGGACCGTTTTTTCCGCAACGGGGACGCGCCGGAGGAGGCTCCGGCCGCGGGGCTGCGCCTGGTCGTCGGTCTGGGCAATCCGGGGCCCGAGTACGAAGCGACCCGGCACAATGTCGGCTTTGACCTGATCGACCGGCTCGCCCGGGAACGGGGTCTGAAGTGGGAGAAGGAGCACAAATTCCGCGCCAAGGTCTGCCGCGACGCCAGCGGGGTGGTTTTCGCCAAGCCGCTCACTTTCATGAATCTGAGCGGCAATTCGGTCGCCCGCATCGCGCTGAAGGAGCGGCTTGATCCCTCTCAGATCCTGGTGGTTTACGACGATACCGCCCTGCCGGTGGGCGGCCTGCGTTTCCGCGCGAACGGCTCCGCCGGCGGTCATAACGGGATCAAGTCGCTCCTGGCCACACTCGGCACCGAGGACTTTCCCCGGCTCCGCATCGGGGTGGGGGCTCCAGCGCCGGAGGTCATCCTGAGCGACCACGTCCTCTCCCCCTTTCCGCCCGTGGAACGGGTGGAGATCGAAAAAGTCCTCGAAATTGCCGCAGAAGGTGTAAATTGCGCGCTTTCCGCCGGTCTCGACGCGGCCATGAACCGCTACAACCGGCGGAACTGACGGATTCATCGAAACGAAACCCAACCCATCCACCATGAAACGCAAATACGAGGGAGTTTACATTCTCCGCCTGCAGGGGCAGGACGAGTCGGTCGACGACATGATCGGCAAGATCACCAAGGAGCTCGAAAAGAGCGGTGCCACTCTCGACCAGATCGATCGTCTCGGTCGCAAGGAGTTCATCAACAGGAACCACGCGAAACAGACCCACGGTTATTACGTCCAATACCGCTTCGAGGCCGACCCGACGGTCGTGCAAGAGGTTGAAACCCATCTGAAGCTCAGCGAGCAGGTGATGCTGCAGCATTACCGCCGCCTCTGACCGGCCCGGACCAGAATCGCCCGACGTTTCGAATCCGTCCACTTTCGGCCCTTCCGGAAATCCCACCCGGAAGGGCCTTTTTGTTGAGCCGATTTGTCACGAAAAGCAGCGCCCGGTTGACGCGTTTCCGAGACTGGGTTTTCTTACCGCCCCCCTTTTTCGACGGAGACATTCGCTGCGGCCATTCGTTTCCAACTCCAACTCCTCCCCCAGCCCGCGGCTTTGAGGCCGCTTTTTTTCTTTTATGAACGTAGACCGTGCGACGCTCGACTTCCTCAACTCCTTCACCGACGACGAGAAGAAAGAAGGCCAGCGTCTGCACAAGGAGGGTGCCGTCACCCAGATCTTCGGCAACCACCTCCTCATCCAGGGCCGTGTCGAGGACGAGGATTGGGCCTGCCGCACCCGCCTGCAGCTACAGGGCAACGAGTGGTCCGGTGAGTGCGACGACAAGAGCGACTCCGGCCGCGCCGCGCTCTATGCGACGATGCTCGAGAAAGTCTCGCGCAAAGGCGACCTGCCCGAGGCGCCCAACGAAATCGGCGAGAAGTCGCTGACCGAAGTCATCGAGGAGCGGCTCGGCCGCGCCCTCACCGGCGAGGAGGACGAATACCTCGGGAAGATCGAGCGCCGCTACCGCCGTTTCGAGATGGAGCGCGAGATCTTCGACTCGGACCTGGTGCGACTCCAGCCACGCTGGCCGGTCGAGTCCTTTGATCCTCTGATCCTCTGGCCGAGCCCGCCGCGGGATGTCATCGAGTTCTGGAACTACGTCGCCCATGCCTTTGAAAAGGGGAACTACGGTTACCCCGCTTTCCTCTCGGCCATCACCGACCGCGAGTGGACCCGCGAACGGATGGAGTCGTGGGAGCGCCGCCGCGAGGAGAGCGAGTGGCGCTACCAGGTCGAGGTTTTTGAAAAGCGCCCCGCCGAGGAGGCGGTCGAGCCGGTCGAGTTCCGTCTGCGCATCAGTACCCGCGAGCTGCGCCTGATGGTCCGCACCGGTGTGGCCGGCGCCTTCGAGCGTGTCGCCGATGCCGAGCAGTTCAAGCGCCTCGAGGAGCGCTACACCAACGGCGGCCTGCGCATGAGCGCCCCCTCCGAGATCCTTTGGACCAAGTTCCTCCACGCCGCGGCGAAAGAGGATGGCAACGACGGCGGTCTTAGCCTTGACCGCATCGAGATCTGCCGCCTGCTCAACCGCCTCTTCCACCAGCGCGAGCTGCTCGGCCTGATCGTGAATCTCGACGAGCATCCCTTCCGCCTCGGCGAAGATCCGATCGGCTGGGTCTGCCGTCCCGAACCGATGGGCGGCGGCGACTACGAACTGCAACTCGTCACCGAAAAAGGCGAGGAAATCTCTCACACCCTGCGGCTGCTGCCCGGCGATGAGCCGCTTTACCTCAGTGACGAGTGGGTCTTCCGCGGTCCCGAGCACTGGGTGCGCAACGAGACCCTCGTCGATCCGCAGGTCGTCATCCCCCGCAGTGTCATTGAGAGCGAGTCGGGGGTGGCCTTCCTTTCCCGCCTCGGCGCGTCGGTGCCCGAGAGCCTCGAGGAAAAGATCCGCGAGGAGCCGCTCAAGATCCTTTTCAATCTCGGCATCTCGACGGCCGCAACGACGGCATCGAGCGAGCACATGCTGATGAAAATCAGCGCGGTCAGCGCCAACGGCGAGCGCGAGGAAGTGCTCGGCCGCGAGGGCTGGGAAGTGGTGCGGCATCCGAAGGGCGACGCCGGCCACATCTTCCGCTACGACCGCGGCCTCCAGCGCCGCGTGGGACGTCTCATCGCCCCGATGCAGCCGACCTATGACGGCAACCTGGGTTGCTACCGCGCGCGGGTGACCAAAAACTTCCCCGAGCGCTACGCCGAATGGCTCGAGTCGCTCCCCGCCGAGATCGAGATCGTCGCCGACGCCGATCTCGCCACCCTCCAGGCCGATCCGGTCGAGGCCCAGGTCTCCTTCGAGGTCGTCGACCAGGAGATCGACTGGTTCGACCTCAAGGTCGTCGTCAAGGTCGAGGGCATGGATCTCAGCCCCGAGGAAATCCGCGCACTGGTGCAGGCCCGTGGGCAGTTTGTCAGGATGGAGCGCGGTGGCTGGCTGCGGCTCAAGATGAATCTCAGCGACGAGCAACAGGAAGCCGTCGCGAAGATCGGGCTCGATCCCTTCGACCTCAGCGGCGGCGTGCACCGCCTCCACGCCCTCCAGCTTGCCGAGCCCGGAGCGAAAGAGATCTTCGATGCCGCCGCCTGGGAGCGCATCTCGACCCGCGCCCGCAGCATCCAACTCCAGGTCCGGCCCGAGATCCCCGCCGGTCTCAACGTCAATCTGCGCCCCTACCAGATCGAGGGTTTCCACTTCCTCGCTTACCTCGCCACGAACCAGTTCGGTGGCATCCTTGCCGACGACATGGGTCTCGGGAAGACGATCCAGTCCCTCACCTGGTTGCTCTGGCTGCGCGAGGAAAGCGGCGACCACGCCCGGCCCAGCCTGGTGGTCTGTCCGAAGTCCGTGCTCGATGTGTGGGGCGACGAAGTGAAGAAAGCCTCTCCCTCGATCCGCGTGCAGGTGCTGCGCAACAAGGTCGAGCTCGAGGTCGATCGCCTCGGCCGCGACATCGACCTCCTCGTGATCAACTACAGCCAGCTCCGCACCTGCGCCGAGGAACTGAAGGGCATCGACTGGCTCGGCATCATCCTCGACGAGGGTCAACAGATCAAGAACCCCGACTCCAAGGCCGCCAAGGCCGCGCGCGCCCTGCCGGGCAGCAACCGCCTCGTCCTGACCGGAACGCCGATCGAGAACCGTCTCCTCGATGTCTGGAGCCTGATGGGTTTCGCGATGCCCGGCATCCTCGGGGATCGCAAGTATTTCCGCGACAACTTCGACAAGCGGAAAGACGGGCACTCGCAGACCCGCCTTACGGCGCGGCTGCGCCCCTTCCTGCTCCGCCGCACCAAGGGCGAGGTCGCTCTCGACCTCCCGCCGAAGATCGAGGAAGACGTCTTTTCGCAAATGGAGGAGGTCCAGGCGAACCTCTACCGTGCCGAACTCGAGCGAATTCAGAAGGTGCTGCTGGGCATCGAGACCGACGAGAGCCTGCGCAAGAACAGCTTCGTCATTCTCCAGGGCCTGATGCGCCTCCGCCAGATCTGCTGTCACCCGGCCCTGCTCGATCCGAAGCACCGCCACGAGGAAAGCGCCAAGCTTAACGCCCTCTTCTACCTGCTCGACCAACTCCACGAGGAAGGGCACAAGGTGCTCGTCTTCTCGCAGTTCGTCTCGATGCTCGACATCATCAAGGAAGAGCTCGAAGACCGCGAGCGTCCCTACAGCTACCTTACCGGCCAGACCAAAAACCGTCACGAGGTCATCAGCGACTTCCAGGAATCGAAGGAGGCGAAGGTCTTCCTGCTCTCGCTCAAGGCGGGCGGCAGCGGTCTCAACCTGACCTCGGCCAGCTACGTCATCCTTTACGATCCCTGGTGGAACCCGGCGGTGGAAAACCAGGCCATCGACCGCTGCCACCGGATCGGACAAGAGAGCCGGGTCAACGCCTACCGACTGCTCATGCGCGACTCCGTCGAGGAGAAGATCCGCATCCTCCAGCAGCAGAAGAACGCGATGATGACCAGCGTGCTCGGCGAGGAAGGTTTCACCCGGAATCTCGAGCTCGACGACCTCAAGTTCCTCTTCAGCCAGGGTCAGGCCATCGAGCCCGAGCCCGTGCTGGTCGAGCGCTGAGGCCGCATCGCGCCCGTCCCGTCTCGCGAAAGGCGCTTTACATCGCGGCGGGCAGTGGATTCAGTGGGGTCACCATGAAAAGATCCCCTGCCCTGCTCGCCCTTGTCGCCCTCTCCCTGATCCTGACCCCGCTCCACGCCGCACCGCTCGAGGTCGGTGCCGACGCGCCCAAGGTCAAGACCGTCGACCAGAAGGGCAACCCGGTCGATCTCGGCACCGAACTCGCCAAAGGCATCACCCTTGTCTATTTCTATCCCAAGGCCGACACCCCCGGCTGCACCAAGCAAGCCTGCAACCTGCGCGACGCCTTCGAAGACGTGACCAAGGCCGGCATCAAGGTCTACGGCGTTTCCGCCGACACGCCGGAGGCCCAACTTGCCTTCGCCGAGAAGTTCCAGCTGCCCTTCACCCTGCTCGCCGACAAGGCGGGCGAGGTCATCACCGCCTTCGGCGTGCCCGCCAATGAAAAGGGCTTCGCCTCGCGCCAGAGTTTCCTGATCAAGGACGGCAAGGTGATCTGGCGCGACCTCAAGGCCACGCCGACCAGCCAGGCCCAAGACGCCATCGCCGCCGCCAAGGCGAACGGCTGAGCGTGCTCACTTCTCCGCCAGCGACTCCTTCAGCTCCCGCAGTTCCTCGTCCAGCTTGGCGAGGTACTGCGAGGTGGCTTTGAGGCGTTTCGTCGTCAGTTTCGCGATGAATTCGAAGAGCACCGCGTAAAAGGCGGGGTTGTCCTCCTTCGGCAGGATGTGTTCGAGGAATTTCTGGTCCACCGCGAGGCAGAAGGAATCCTCCACCGCCACCACCGAAGCCGAGCGCACCTCGTCCTCCAGCGCGGCGAGTTCGCCGAAGATGTCTCCGGCGTGGCTCATCCGAACGAGCTGCTTGCCGCCCTTCACCACCGCGACCTCGCCGGAGAGCAGGATGAAAATCCGCGAAGCCTCGTCGCCCTCGGCGATGATCACATCCCCCGGCTCGCATTCGATAAAAGCCGAGGCGTGGAGCACCTGATCGAGGTGGTCCTTCGAAAAAGCCTCCAAAAAGGGAACCTCGAGGAGCGGAGGCGGGATGTCGTCCTCGTCGTGGATGTAGGCGTACTCTTGCACGGAGCAAGAATAGAGAGGTCCCGGCTCCAAGTCGAGTTCGGATTCTCCGCCTTCCGGAAATTTCGAGCGCTGAGGCGCGAAACACGGTATCATCCCCCGCGCCGGCACCTGACCCTCTTGGGTCACCGACCCGACCCTCTTTGCTGCTTGAAAATCAGGCTTTTCATCACTTTCGCCGTCCTTTTGGGTCTGGCCGCCTGTGGGCGGAAGGAGCCGAAAACCGTCGCCGGGAAATCCGCCGAGTCCCCCTGGCACCCGAATCCCGCCGCCCAATTCGTCGGCCACGAGTCCTGCAAGACCTGCCACGAGACCGAGCATCTCCTCTGGCTCGAAAGCGATCACCATCGCGCCATGAACCCCGCCACCGAGGAGTTCGTGCTCGGCGATTTCGACGACGCGATCTTCGAACACTACGGCCAGGTCTTCCGCTTCTTCCGCAAAGGCGCCGAGTATTGGGTCAACGCACCCGATGAGAAGGGCGTCGCCCGCGACATGAAGATCGATTACACCTTCGGTCACGATCCCCTGCAGCAGTATTTGATCCCCTTCCCCGGCGGCCGCTACCAGGCCCTCCAGGTCTGCTGGGACTCCCGGCCGAAAGAGGAGGGCGGACAGCGCTGGTATCACCTCTACCCCGATGAACCGGTCCCGCCCGATGACATCCTCCATTGGACGAGGCGCCACTTCAATTGGAACTACATGTGCGCCGACTGCCACTCGACGAACCTGCAGAAGAGTTTCGATCCCGGCACCGACAGCTACCACACGACCTGGTCCGAGATGAACGTGAGTTGCGAGGCCTGCCACGGCCCCGGTTCGGAGCACGTGAAATGGGCCGCGGCCTGGCAGAAGGGCGAAAGCAGCCCCGATCTCGCCGCGCTGAAAGATTACGTGAAGTCGAAAGGCCTCGTCGTGACCTTGAAGGAACCTGGCACGAAAGAGGGCGATTTCCCGTGGGCGATCAATCCCGCCACGAATCTCCCGATGCGAACCCGCCCGCTCGATTCGACCGTGCAGGTGGAGACCTGCGCGCCCTGCCACTCGCACCGCACCCTGCTCGAACCACACCTCGTCCACGGCCAGCCCTACCTCGACACCCACTCACCTTCTGTCCCGACCGATCGCCTCTACTACCACGACGGCCAGATGCGCGAGGAGGTTTATGTGTTCGGCTCCTTCCTTCAAAGCCGGATGTTCCACGCCGGGGTGCGCTGCACCGACTGCCACAACCCGCACTCGATGAAGCTCGTCGCTCCGGGCAACGCGCTCTGCGTCCGCTGCCACCAGAATGAGCCCTACAACACCCCGGCACACCACTTCCATCCGGTCGAAAGCACCGGGGCGAGCTGCGTCGAGTGCCACATGCCGACGACCACCTACATGGGCGTCGATGCGCGGCGCGATCACAGCCTGCGCGTCCCGCGTCCTGACATCGCCAAAAAGATGGGAGCTCCCGACGCCTGCACGAAGTGCCACACCGACAAGACGCAGGATTGGGCCGCGGAGATCTTCAAACAGTGGTGGGGAACCGGCCCGCGCAACGCCCATTACGGAGAGATCCTCGCGGCCGCGCGGGAGCGCGAGCCCGGGTCTTTTGAAAAGCTGGCCGCGCTCGCCGCCGACCTGGAACGTCCCGGCATCATACGCGCCGCCGCTGTCGAAACCGCCGGACGCGAAGGGCCCACGCCCGAAGCCACCCGCGTCATCGCCGGACGACTCTCCGATCCCGATGGCATCGTCCGAACCGAGGCGCTCACCGCGCTGGTGGGTTGGCCGGTCGAGCAGCGTCCCGCCCTCGCCGCGCCGCTGCTCGACGATCCGCTTCGGGCAGTGCGGGTCGAGGCGGCCCGTGTCCTCGCCGCCTCGCGATCGCGTTTGACCGCCACGCAGGCCGCCACCTTTGACCGGGCCGCCGCCGAGTTTGTAATCAAGCAGAGCGCCATCGCCGACCGCGCCGCGGGACACCTCGCTCTCGCCACCTTTTATCAGGATCTCGGTGATCTAGCAAAAGCCGAAGCCGCCTACCGCCTTGGGCAAAAGGTCGAGCCCGAGTTCATCCCCACCCGGGTCAACTTCGCCGAAATGCTCTACCAGCAGAACCGTCCCGCCGAAGCCGAGCAGCAGTTCCGCTCCGCGGTCGATGCCGCCATGACCGACACCGACCGTGGCCTCGCCCGCGAGGCCCTCGCCCGTTTCCTGATCCGCCTGAAACGCTACGACGAAGGCGTCGCCGAGCTCAAGATCGCCGCTGATCTGCAGCCCCGGAATGCCGAGACGCAGTACTTCTACGGCGTCGCCCTCAACTCACTGGGGCGCTTCGAGGAGTCGCTGCCCTACCTCGAGGCCGCGGCCCGCCTCGCTCCCCGCCACGTCGAATACCTCGTCGGCGTGGCCACGGTCTGCCGCGACGGCGGCCGTCTCGAGCAGGCGCTGCGCTACGCCCGCCTCGCCCTCGCGGTGGAGCCGGACAATCCCCAGCTCCAGCAACTCGTCGCCAGCCTCGGCGGGTGAGCCTTCAGTCGCGCTCGAAGACAAAGGTGCCGAAGGACCCCGGCACGTGAAAATCGGGCTTGGGTGTCTTCGGATCGATCCAGGCGATCCAGTCCTGCACCACGCCCTCGGAGCCGCGGGAGAACTCGGCACGATAGACGCCCGCCCTCATCCGGTCGCCTGACAAACACCCCAAATCCCGCAACACCGAGAGCGGGATGGTTCCATTGACGATGTAACCGCCTTCGATGAACTCGCCCGCGAACCCGAGCCCGGGGAATTTCCACGTAGGATCAAACTGCCGGTGATAAGTCGCCTGGTAGTCGTAGACCCCGCCGCGCGGGTCCATCTCCGCGCCATAGTAGGGTCGGGAAAGATCCGCATCCTGGGCAAAGAAGAGCTCGACCCGGTCCGACCCGAGCACCGCCTCGGAGGGATCATCCGAGGGATCGAGCACGAGGTCGTCGTCCTCAACCTCGAAGCGAAACGCAAAGGTCTCCTCGTTCCACACCGCGGAGAAGGCGGTGCGCGGGCAGGGACGGTCGAGCCAGGGGAAACAGAAATCTTCGAGCAGATCGCCGGAGAAGGGATCGAGGGAGGGCGAGAAACGGACGCGGTAGGTTTTCATGGCCTCAGCTTAGGGATGGGCGGCGAAGCGGCAAGGTCGGAAACGTGGCATGGGCTTCCAGCCCATGCGGCTGGAGATAGCGTGGTTGAGCAGGATGGCCCGCCCCGTTATCGGTCGTCATGCCACGACGCACGGGCTGGAAGCCCGTGCCACAGTCGGGACAATTCCAGAAGGTTGATTGACGGAAAAATCGCGTCCACCCGGATTTCTCAAAAGGATTTGTCGGGGGCAATAATCTCCGGTCGGATGTTGAATTTCACGGACCAACCGGAAACCATTTCATCAAGAGAGCGGATCGGCGTGTAGAACGCGTTCAGGAATCCGGCGAAACCTTTACCCAGCCCGAGGCCGGGGTCCCTGTGCGCCAAGGGAGTGGTGAAGTTCTCGCCCCAGGAGGTGACACGGGACTTGGCGCTAAGTTCGGAACCTTTCCACGGGTCGGATGGAATGAACTCATTGCTGTAGCACTCGAATTTGAGATAAAGGTATCCAGTCACATAGGCAGACAGGACGACTGCCAACAGGGTGATGCCGAGTGATCGGAGAGCCGTTTTCATTGAAGCACACGGGGCAAGCGGGGCGCTCGCCTACAACCTAACCATCCCGTTCCTACCCGGGGGAATTGAATTGGACGCCGCTTTTTGGGGAGGGCGGATTCGGCGCCGTCGTTGTGGTGAATCTTCCGTCCGCCACTCCGTCTCTCAGATCGATTTCGGCGATCCTGGCTGCGAGTTCTTCCCGAGTGGTGTTTCCGCCTTCCACCAACTTTCCAATGAGGGCCTCAACCACCAAGGTCAACTGGGCGACGTCCACCTCCAGTTCCTCAATCCGCCTGTTGTTGTATCGCTGCTGGCGATGGTTTCCTGCTTGATGAATTCTCGAACGGATATTCGCCGTTTCGGCCTCATCGGCGATGCGCCGCAAGTGGGAGGCCTGAGCGACGTCAGGGAACAAATAATCAAACAGGTTCATTTTTCGCACACGGATCCTTCGCAAGAAGGGTTGAAAAAATCGGCTCTTTTGACAAGTAGAATCCGACATGGGAGGCGTTGAGGCCTGAAGCGTCCATCGTATTGCTGTAGGGCGATCGCTCCGGTTGCCGGCAATGCCGTGCCGCTCATCACCCCAAACACCCCGCGATCTGATCCAGCCGCGTGATCACGAGATCGGCGGTCTTCCGTGCTTCGACCTCGCTGACCTCACCGAGCCGCAGGCTGCGGGCGTCGCCGGCGAAGAGCGCGGTGCGGAATCCGGCGGCCAGTGCGGGCAACATGTCTTTCCGAAAATCGTTCCCGATGTAAAGAATCTCGGACGGTGCGATGCCCCGCAAAGCGGCCCGCTCCCGGATGATTTCGAAAAGCCGCGGCGAGGGTTTGCCTTCGCCCTCTTCGAAGGAAAAGACCTGGAGCCCGGGATCGAAGCCGAGTCCCTCGAGCGTGTCGCCGAAGAGGCCCTCCATCACGGGACGCGTGTAAAACTGGGCGTTGGAGATGATGCCGAGGGTGGATCCCGCGGCGTGGAACCGGGCGAGCGTTTCTTGTGCCGTCGGCATGGGCCAGACGGGATTGGCGCGGCACTCGTGGGCGAGGATGTCGTACTCGAGCGCATCGGCATCGGGCACGGGATGCCCGAGCCGGGCGAGAGCCGCGGCCCAGAGTTCGCGCACCTCGATCTCGGGATAGGCGGTACCGCCGGCGCGGCGCGCCGCATGATCCTGCCTGACCAAATCCCAAAACACTTCCCCGAAGCCGGGCAGCCCATCGGGATCGGCGACATCCTTGGCATGTCCGCAGGCGGCGGAGATCAGCAGGGTGCCGTAGAGGTCGAAGACGAGGGCGCGGATGCCGGAGAGCGGGGCGAGTTTCGGCGGCATTCCGGACTCGATCACCTCGAGCGGACGGAGCTGGTCCCGGACGAAAAGCCGCAGGCGGTCCATCAGTTGCGGAGCAGGTTGAGCCGGGCGGGATGGAGGAACTGGGCCAGCACCTTGCGGGTGGGCAGGTGCCCGACCTTGCCGACGGGACTGGCGATGACCTTGTCGTAGACGGTCTCGAGCCGGTCGCCGTAGCGATCGAGGCTGTAGAAGGTGCGGATGAGGTCGCGGCGCTCGGCGATCTCGCGCTCGGTGGAGAGCGCCAGCGGCGGGATCGCGACCTGGTCGAGCAGGCCGGGATCGGCCTTGAGCATCCGGAGGATGCGGGTCTGGAAAGTCTCGTCGAGCACGCCGAAATCAATGCGGCCTTTCTGGACCCAGGCTTTCATGGTCTGCTTGACTGCGTTGCGCGGCAGGGGGCAGTCGTAGGCGAGGTAACTGCGCCGCAGCATCGACTCGACCGCGGCGGCGAGGGCACTTTCCTCGATCCAGGCGAGGGGCACGTCGATGCGCTGGTAGAGATTGCCTAGATGGATGCCATTGGCGGCGAAGTCGCGGGTGATCTCGGGCAGGTCGCGGCCCATCACGGGCTTGCCGACGATCCAGGGCTCGAGGTAGGCGAGGCCGAATCCCTCGCCGATGCTGGTGGTGACGATGAGGTCGGACCAGCCTAACAAATCAAAAAAGGGCAGGCCGCCCTCGTCGGCGAGGCCGAAGCGGACGGGCAGGGCGAGCTCGGTGGCGAGGGCCTCCCAATCGTCGTGGATCTTCTGCCATTCGGGATTCTCCGGCCGCATGCTGGTGGCGAAGTCGACGCGCTCACCGTAGATGAGGGCGAGCAGCAGGATCTCGCCGAGGTTTTTGCGACGGATGCCGCGGGTGGGGTAGAAGGCGAAAAGTTTCTCCTGCGAGAAGGGTCGCTCGGCGGGAGTCGTTTTCACCGCGAGATCAGGCACGGCATTGGGCAGGACGTGGAGGTTGCCCGCGGGAATGCCGGCGGCGCGGAGGAAGTCGTGGTCGCGGTGGTTGATGGTGGCGTAGTGGATCTGCCGGGCGGTGGGGTAGAGGGTCTCCTCGAAATTGCTCTGCGAGTCGAAGAAGGAGCGCTGGGTGGTGTAGTTGCCGGGGCGGCCGTCCTCGGAGAAGTCGTGCATTTGCAGGACGATGCGGTTGCCCTGGGTGGCGAGCTCGCGGATGACGCTGGGCACGAGGACGTTTTTGGCAAGGGTGGGATTGTGGAAATGCCAAAGGTCGGGCGCTCCACCGAGGGCGACGGCGGCGATGCGGGCGAGTTCGTCGGCGAGATTTTCCGCGACGACGGTGCTGCCGGTGCGGCGGTAGTTCAGCGCGGGAACGACGCGGATCTTCGGGTTCGGCTCTGCTCCGGGCGGCAGTTCACCGGTCAGCACCACGACCTCGTCGCCGCGAGCGGTGAGCACGTCGCAGGCGGCGTTGATGACCCGGGTAACTCCTCCCTTGCGCAGGTGGTAGTGCACCACCGCGATCCTCCGTTTCGCCTTATCTGCCATGTCTCTCGCGATACTCCGGCAAACTTAGCATGGGCGGACGTTCTTCCTCGAAAATCTCGCGGGTGATCTGCTCGTAGCGGTGCCCTTCGGCTTGGAACTGGCGGAAAAGTCCGCCCATGTCGGGCAGGTCGCGGACCATGCCATTGTCACGGAGCCGCTTCATGAAAGTCTGGAGGATGCCGAAGGCCATTTTCCCGAGGTCGCGGGTGGGCTGGTTCCGGTGGATGCGGTTGTCGAGGTCGGTCTGGGCGAAGGCCCCGAGTCCGCTGGCGAGGTAGACGTCGATGAGGTGCGAGGTCTCCACGCCGTAGCCGGTGGGGAAGGAGAGCTTTTCGAGGACCTCGCGACGCACCGCATATTCCCCTGAAAGCGGCTGGATCAGTGCGGTGAGCTCAGGGAAGAACATCGAAAAGAGCGGCCGCACCAGGATCTCGGTGACGCGTCCGCCGCCGGATGGGCGCACCTCGTCGGAGACAGCGAGAGGGCGGTCGTAAAAGGCCTTCACATACTGGATCTCGGGCCGGTAGATGAGCGGGGCAACGAGGGCGCTGGCGAACTTGGGATGGATGTTTTTGATGTCGGCGTCGACGTAGCAGATGATGTCGCCGCGGAGCTGGTGGATGGCTTTCCAGAGGTTCTCGCCCTTGCCGGGCTTCGAGCCATACTGGGGCAGGATGTCGGCGGAGAGGTAGGTGTCGGCACCGAAGCTGGCGGCGATCTCGAGGGTGCGGTCGGTGGAGCCGGAGTCGATCACGGCGATCTCGTCGAGGAGCGGATAGCGATCCATCAGCTCGCTCTTGAGCACGATGATCTCCTTCCCGATGGTGGCCTCCTCGTTCAGCGTGGGGATGCAAAGACTGATGCTGAGCCCGGCCTCGCGCTTGGCGCGCACGAGCTCCTGCATGTCCCAGAATTCACTGTGGTGGAAGGTGTTGGTCTCCAGCCAGCGCGAGATGCGATGATCGATGTCGAGCATGGGGAAAGTCAGGGGGTCTGGCCGTGGTCGTCCATGATTTGGAGGACGGCGACGATCTGGGCGAGGCCGTCGAAAACGGGCTCCAGGGCAATGGACTCGGCGGTGGTGTGGCGGCCCTCGCCGCGGGTGATGCCAAGCGTGAGCGCGGGGATGCCGCGATCGAGCAGCAGGGCGAGCTCGGAGACGCTGGGGGTGGCGCGCGACTCGATGCCAAGCCGGGTGTGGATGGCGCGAGTCTGGCGGACGAGGGTGTGATCCTCGCCGAGATTTCCGGGACGGCGATGGGCGATCATCTCGAGGCCGGTGCGGATCGATCCGCTCTGATAACGCTCCACGAGGCGGGCGATTTTTTCCTCGATGCGGGCGACCTGCTCCGCATCCTGGCTGTGGATCTCGAAGCGGATCAGGCCGCCGTGGGGCGCGGTGCTGTAATCGGACCCGGCCTCGAGGGAGCCGATCCGGATGCGGGCCTCGGGCGCCTCGCGGGCATCGATGGCGAGCAGATCCGCGAGCAAGGCGTTGATGGTGGCGACGACTTCGGGGCCGGGATCGCCGGCGACGGCGACTCGCTGCGACTCGACCGCGATCTCGCCGCGGGCCATGCCGAGGCTGGAGTAGCTGAGCCGGCCGAGGTCGATGCCCTCGAGGACGAGGGCGGCATCGAGGGCCCGCTCGGAGTTCTCGAGAAAAAAGCGCATCCCGGCGAGGTCGCCGCGCCCAAAGCTGCGGGTGGTGCCGAGCAGCACGAGATTCGCCTCGAGGTCGATCTCGAGCTCCTCGAGGATGATGGGCAGGGTGGCGAGGATGGCGACGCCCAGGCTGTTGTCGGCGAGACCGCGTCCGCTCATCATGCCGACGCCGACGGAAACGGTATGGTCGTCGGTCTCGGCCCAGATCTTGTCGAGGTGGGCGACGACGAGGAGATTCCGCGTGCCGCTGCGGCCGGGCAGGACGCCCGCGATGTTCCCGGCCTGGTCGAGGGAGATGTTCGCCAGACCGGCTTCGGTGAAGCGGTCGGTCAGAAAGCGCGTGAGCCTGCGCTCCGCGCCGGTGGGCGCGGGGATCTCGGCGGTGAGGACGATGTTCGCGAAAAGAATCTCCCGGAGTCGGCGGAGTTTCTCACGGTGCGAAAGGGCATCCTCCTCCGGCCGTGCGGTGACGGTACTCTCGGACATTCGCGGGACGGGGCAAACTACGGGTGCCCGGCCCCCGCGACAAGCGCGAAAGGGGCCGCTTTTCCCGCTCACTCGGCAACGAGATCGTAACCCCGCCAATCGCGCACGGTGACCTCGGCGAACTCGCCGACGGGAAGTGAATCGGGCACGAAGACGGTGCCGTCGACCTCGGGCGCGTCCATCTGGGCGCGGGCCTGCCCGGGCGCATCGACGAGGACGCGGAGCCGCCGGCCGACCTGCTCGCGGTTGTGGGACTCGGCGAGCTGCTCGAGCTTGCGCATCGCGGCATTCCAACGGCGTTTCCGGGTCATGTGGTGGACCTGGCCCTCGAGCTTGGCGGCACGAGTTCCCTCCTCGCGGGAGTAGTTGAAAACGCTGGCCCGCTCGAAGCGCGTCGTCTCGAGGAACTCAACGAGTTCGGCGAAGTCCTCGTCGGTCTCGCCGGGGAATCCGACGATGAAGGTGGTGCGCAGGGCGAGATCGGGGATGCCATCGCGCATCCTCCGCACGAGGTCACGGATGTAGGCGCCGTCGGTCTCGCGTTTCATCGCCGTGAGCATGCGGTCGGAGATGTGCTGCAGCGGCATGTCGACGTAACGCGCGACTTTTTCACAAGCGGCGATCGTTTCGATGAGTTCGTCGCTCCAGTGGGCCGGGTGGGTGTAGAGCAGCCGGATCCAGAAGTCGCCCTCGATCGCGTTGAGCGCGCGGAGCAGGCTGGCGAGCGAATCGCCCCGCGAGGAATCGACCCCGCTGCGGGGATTGGGGCGCTGTCCCTCCCAGAGGTCCATGCCGAAGTAAGTGGTGTCCTGCGAGATGAGGTTGATCTCCTTCACCCCGGACTTCACAAGGGCCTCCGCCTCTTTCACGACCGACTCGAGCGAACGCGAGCGGTGTTTGCCGCGGATCTTGGGGATGATGCAGAAGGAACAGGGGTGGTTGCAGCCCTCGGCGATCTTGATGTAGGCGCTGTGCTTCGGGGTGAGCCGGAAACGGGGCGTGTCGTAATCGGGGATGTACTTCGGCGAGGCGGTGACAAAGTTTTCCGAATGGGGATCGGCATCCTTGGCGACGAGATCGCGGATGACGGGCGCGACGGAGGTGATCTGGTCGAGTCCGATGAAGGCGTCGACTTCGGGCATCAATCCGGGCAGTTCCTTCGAGAAACGCTGGGCGAGGCAGCCGGCCACGATGATCTTCTGCCTTGGACGCGCCTGCTCGCGATCATCGACCGCGCCGAGGATGGCATCGACGCTCTCCTTTTTCGCCTGGTCGATGAAAGAGCAGGTGTTGATGATGAGGACATCGGCGAGCTCGGGCTCCGGAGTCATCATCATGCCGGCCTCCTGGAGGTGGCCGATCATGATCTCGGAGTCGATCAGGTTTTTGGCGCAGCCGAGCGAGACAAGGCCGACCGTGGTTTTTCCGTCAACGGGCATGGGAAGGAGAATGGATGGTGGGAAGATCCCGGGATCGCCGGACCGGGAAGGTGCGCCATTTTGCCAGCTTCGGCAAGCGCCGCCTCACCCTCCGCTGCCCACGCTTCGAAAGAGGTCGGCAAACAACGGCACCAGACGCATCGATCCGTAGGGCGAGAGATGATCGCGGTCCAGGTAGAGGGCTTTCCCATCGTCAGCCATGGGCACCATGCCCGAGTCGTCGGTGAGCAAAGGCAAGGGATCCACCAGACTCGCGCCCGTCCCCTCGATGGCCCGGGCCAGGACCTCGTTCTCGAGGCGATCGCGTTCCCGGTGGACCGCCGCAGTCCAGGCCAGGGCGTCCGGACTCCCATCCCGGATGGCAATGCGGGCGAGCGCTTCGGGCACCCGATGGGGCTGCTGCGGGACCGACCCCATCACCACGACCTCGCAGCCGCAGGATGCCAGCATCCGGAGAGTCGCGGGGAAATGCCGGTGAAAGACCTCGATCGCTTCGGCGGGCTCGTCGGATCGCTCCGTCGCATCACGGAGGATGCGGTCCAGTTCGCCATCACTGCGACCGGTCAGATACATCGGCCACTTTGCGACCACAATCACCGACCTGAATCGTTCCCGTCGCACGAGCTCGATGATCCGCCCGGCATGGACGAGTTCGTCGGCCCCACGCCCTGCCGGATAAGCGTCGACAATCGGAGCCACCCCGGCCATCGCGGCGACCGTGACCTTGACCCGGTGGGTTTTGCCGAGTTCGTCGAACAAGCGGGTCAGGGCGAGCGCGTGACTGTCGCCCCAGACAAGGATGCCGGGACCCTCGGCGGAAAGATCGCCGAGCCGGGGTGGTCCCCCTTTGGCATCCCACTGCTCGATCGTCGCGATCTTGGGACGAAGGATCTCGTCGATGCCGAATGTTCCGAGGTCCGGAAACCGTCCCGGCAATCCGCCGGAGCTTTTGAAAACCCAACCGGTCCCCGTGACCACGACCCCGGCGAGGATCGCGGCGATGATTAAAGCCCGCGGCGTGGTGAGTTGTCGTCGCGTCCGCACCGGCTGCTCGATCCAGCGGTAGGTCAACCAGGCGAGGAGAAGGGACAGCCCGATCATGGCGGCGAGCCCCCACGCCGGAGGCTGCTCGATCCATCCATATCGGAAGAAAGCGAGGCAGGGCCAATGCCAGAGATAAAGAGGGTAGGAAAGGCGGCCGATCCACACCAGCGGCGGTGCGGCGAGGCATCTGCCCGAAAGCGTCAAGCCGGACGCATTGGCGAGCAGAAAGAGGGCGGTGCCCAAGGTCGGTAGGAGGGCGGCCGATCCGGGAAAGGGCGTGTTGGGGCCGAAGGAAAACAGCGATACGCCGATCAGGATGAGGCCGGCGACTCCAGCGATCTCGCGGGCGTTCCGCGGCATACGGAGGGCGAGCTGCGGCATCAGAGCGAGGAAGACCCCGAGGTTCAGTTCCCAGATCCGGGCCGGCAACAGGAAGAAAGCGAACTCCGGCTCGCGCGGAGTCGCGTAGAGGCAGATCGCGAAAGAAAGCAGACCCAATCCCAGCACGGTGATCCGCGCGAGGCGGCGGCCATTTGCCAACAAAGGCGGCAGGATGAGCGGAAAGAAGAGATAAAACTGCTCCTCGACCGCGAGCGACCAGGTATGAAGAAGCGGCTGCCAATCGGACTCGGGTTCGAAATAGCCGGTCCGCTCCCAGAAATGAAAATTCGCCGTCAGGGTGGACTGCGAGAGGAGCGATTCCCCGTAATCGGCAAGGTGATCGGGAATCAGCAGAATCGTCGCCGCAATTGTCGTCACCACGATCATCGCGAACCAAGCCGGGAAGAGACGGCGGAGCCGGTGCTCCCAGAAGTGGAACAGACGAAAGCGCCCCAGTTCGCATTCCCGAACCACAATCGAAGCAATCAGGAAACCGGAGATCACAAAAAAGACGTCAACACCCGCATAACCTCCCGGCACGAGCGATCCGGCGTGAAAGAAAATCACCGAGAGCACGGCGACGGCCCGGAGACCGTCGATCTCGGGGCGGTAGGTCAGGACGGAACCCGGCGCTTGCGATTCCATGAGCTTCGCGTGCCGGGCGGTCGGTTGCCGCTCAACCCTCGAAGCGCTCGATCAGGAGCGAGGCGTTGTGCCCGCCGAAACCGAAAGAGTTTGTCAGGGCGCGGCGCACCTTCACCTCGCGGGCGGTGTGCGGCACGTAGTCGAGGTCGCACTGCGGATCGGGCTGGTCGAGATTGATGGTCGGGGGCACGATGCCCTCGGTGACGGCCTTGACGCAGGCAGCCAGTTCCACCCCACCGGCGGCGCCGAGGAGGTGGCCGGTCATCGATTTGGTTGAGCTGACGAGCAGGCCGTTTTTCGCGTAGTCGCCGAAGACCGCCTTGATCGCCTTCGTCTCGCACACATCACCGAGACCGGTGGAGGTGCCGTGGGCGTTGACGTAGTCGACCTGCTCGGGATTGAGCTTGGAATGTTTCAGTGCCATCTCCATGCAACGGCGGGCGCCATCGCCATCGGGATGCGGCGAGGTGAGGTGGTAGGCGTCGGCGGAGACCCCGTAGCCGGTCAGCTCCGCGTAAATGCGCGCGCCGCGCTTGAGAGCGTGCTCGAGTTCTTCGATCACGACGACACCGGCGCCTTCGCCCATGACAAAACCATCGCGATCGACATCGAAAGGGCGAGAGGCCTTTTCGGGGGCGTCGTTGCGCGTGCTGAGGGCCTTCATGTTGCCGAAGCCGGCGAGGCCCATCGGGCAGATCGTCGACTCGGAGCCACCGGCGACGAAGGCGTCGGCGTCGCCGTACTTGATCATGCGCCACGCTTCCCCGATGTTGTGGTTCGAGGTCGCGCAGGCGGTGACGATGCACATGTTGGGCCCGCGCAGGTTGAACTCCATCGAGACCATCCCGCTGGAGATATTCGCGATCATCATCGGGATGGTGAAGGGCGAGACGCGCGAGGGAGACTTTTGCAGAAGCGCGGCGTGCTGCGTTTCCAGGGTCATCAGCCCGCCGATGCCGCTGCCGACCATGCAGCCGAAGCGATCGAGATCGACCTTGCCAAGATCAACTCCTGAGTCGCGCATGGCCATCACCGAGGCAGCCATGCCCATCTGGGCAAAGCGGTCGGCGCGGCGCGCGTCCTTGGGATTGGAGAAAAAGGGACCCGGCTCGAAGTCGCGAACGATCCCGCCAATCTGGCAATCGTAGCCCTGCAGCACGGGGTCATCGATGCGGGAAACCCCGCTCTTTCCCGAAATGAGGGAATTCCAGAAGCTCTCCAGATCGTTTCCGATCGGCGAGACGACTCCCATTCCGGTGATGACGACACGACGTTCCATGTGGCTGTTTCTGACGGGGATGAACGGCTAAACTCAGCGTGCTTGCGAGGCATTGCAAGGCGATTTCTCCCCCGCTAAAACGACCTCGAGGAAGTCACTCAACCCGTTAAATTTCAATGACTCGCTCACGCTCGTTCATTGCTCCGCAACGGGGACATTCGGCGAGATCGTGCGAGGAGAGGTCCTCGAAAACGTGGTCGCAGATGCCGCAGATCACGAAATGCTTGCGACGCCGGTTTTCCCTGCCCTTTCGGAACACCTCGGCGGCGAGCCAGGCGAAAAACAGGGCGCAGAGGATCCCGACCAGATAGACCGCGATCATTCCATCGAGTGTGACGGGGAACATGGGAAAAAGATGCAGGAGGATCCAACACCCTCGCAGCGATGCGGTCAACCACCGCCGAGCTCGATCCAGCCCGAAACCGGCTCCGCAGCGGGCACGAAACGCAGGGTGGACTCCACGATCTCGGCGAGCTCGAGCTTTTCCAGTTCGCCGAGTTCGGACTCGTGCTCCGCCACCTTGACCTCGCCGCCGGGCGCGACCTCGATCCGCATCCGGCTTTTCGGAAGGGACTCGGCGAGCGCGAGATAATCCTGAAAGAGCGACCAGGGAGCGTAGGCGCGCTTCACGAGCTGATCGTCGCGGCGAATGGGACCACTCTCCGCGAAGGCCTCCGTTATCGCCGGCTTGCGATCGAGCGGCAAGGGATCGGGCAGGCCCGAACCGGTGCGGAGCGACTCCGGCGGGATCGGCTGGAGGTCCGCGTTCTGGAAGGCGGGCGTGAAGTGGACGCGCTGCTCCTCGAGCCGCAACCTCACGTCCGATTCATCCGAGGGCGGCGCGAGGAAGACGGTACGGTCGCTGAGCCGCTGCAGAACCGATCGCGTGGCGGGATCGGCCGGGTCGAGAATGTTGAGCGACTCAGGTTCGGTTTCGACTCGCACCGGCGAGGGATAGACCACCTTGAAAAGATAGAAGCCCGACCCATGGATGATGATCGAGAAGATGAGGAAGGCGGTGAGGTGCAGCCAGAGCCGCTTGTCCTTGGTCCAGGTGAAGACCTTCCCCCGCTCATCGGGATCCGGCTCCGTCTTTCTGAAAAAAAAGCCCATGACGATGCGCGGAGACGCCGCTCACTCGGTCCCGCTTTTCGTCGCAAAGGAGACCTCGAAACCGGCATCGAGCACGAGCCGCGCGATCGCCATGACCGTGCCGTAAGGCACCGCTTCGTCACTGAGGATGACAAGGTCTTTCGACCGGATCTTGGCGGCCTCCAGCTTGCCGCCAAGCTGCTCGGCGTCGACGCGCTCGTCGTTGAAATAAAACTCCCCGGAGGCGTTCGGAACCAAAGTGATGATGTGGGCATCCTCGGCCGAAGGCAGGGACGATGACGAGGTGGGCAGCTTGACCTCGACCCCCGATTTCAAGACAAAGTTGGAACCGAATAGGAAGAAGATGATCAGCAACAGAATCACATCCATCAAGGGTGCCGTGTAGAGCATCCCGGAACGGTCGGAGAGCGTCGATTCCAGTTTCACGAGCCTCGGACTAGTTCGCCGCCGCCGGAGCGCTGCTGTCGTCGTCTTTCTCGACGGAGCGGATCGAGATGATGTCGGAGGGCATCGAGCGCAAATCGCAGATCGTGTTCACGATCTCGATCCCGGCGCTCTCCATATCGTGCATCAGGCTCTTGGCATGGGCGCGGAGATGGGAATAAAAGACGTAGGCCGGGATCGCCACCATCAGGCCGGCGGCGGAGGTGATCAGCGCCTCGTAAACCCCCTGCGAGATCTCGGCAACCGTCGCGAAACCGCCGACCGCATTGATCTGCACGAAGGTGTCGACCAATCCCAGCACGGTGCCAAGCAGGCCGATGAGGGGAGCGATGTAGGCAACGGTGAGCAGCACGGCGAGATGCTTCTCGAGTTTCGGCACCTCGAGTTGGCCGCTCTCCTGCACGATCTCCTTCAGCTCGGAGCGCGGGGAAGAGTAGCGACGGATCGCCGAATGGATCACGCGGGCAGCAGGTCCAGGAGTGGCGGCGCATTCCGAGAGTGCCTCCGAGTAGGCCTTGTTTTTGATCAGGTTCCGCAGACCGAAGAGCAGGTCGCCGACGTCGATCCGAGCCCGGTGGAAATAGAAAAGCCGCTCGAGGAAAATGGCGATGGCAATGACGGAACAGCCGAGGAGCAGCCACATGAGAGGGCCGCCTTTGGTAATCAAATCCATGGTCGAAGGATGAACTCAGCACCCGCCGACAGGAGTCCAACGGGCAAGTCGATACGTAACACAGCTCCGCAATCCCGCCAAGCGATTAAGCCACGAAATCCTTGGGTCGGAAACCATCGCCAGCCTTGACCAAACGATGGCAAACGTTTATAATTTCCACAATTAAATGAATTTTCGTGATATCCCAACTTGGATGATCGCCGCTACGGCCGGGGCCTGTGCCCTTGCTCTCGCGGGGACCGGGTTGCGGGCGGATGATTCAATTGCCACAATCGCAAAGGGTTATCTCGATAAAGCGATCTCCGCCGCGCGCGGAGCCTTCACCAAGGAAGAAGGAGAGGGCGCATCATCGGATGGAGCGGAGGTGGAAACCGAAGCCGACGCCATGGATCGCGTGCTGCAGGAGGCCTCCGATGCGATTTTCCACTCCGAAGGCGGTTACCAATTCACCCAATCCCGCTGGGGAGCCAGCCCCATCCCCTTCCAGATCGAGGGCCTCGAATACCTCCCGCTCGACGAGACCCCGACCAACGTGGCCGATGCGAGCAAGGGGATCGACCGCCGCATCACCTACAAGATCCAGGCCAGGCAGCACCGGCGCTTTCACCCCCAGACCGGATGGGGGCGCTGGATCCCGGGCCCGCCACCGCATCTGGAAGACTTCGTTTTGGTCCGCGAGAACGGCGTTTGGAAGGTCGCGGTTTCGCCGAGCTGGGCCTATTCGCTCAAGTGACCGGTTCGCCAGCGTGAATGCCGCGGGCCGCTCCGACGAACGCTGCTTGTCAGGCGGGGCCGGAATCGCATAAGCTTCGTCCGTCCTTCACAAGCACCGTGGAGGACTTTGTAGCACGATCCTTTCTCCATGACCATGCCCATCGCAAAACCCCGCGTCGCCATCATCGGTCTCGGCTTTGGCGCCGAGTTCATCCCCATTTACCAGCGCCATCCCAATGCCGAGATGGCCGCGATCTGCCAGCGCAATCCGGAGATGCTGAACGAGATCGGCGACAAGTTCGGCGTGGCGAAGCGCTACACCGACTACAACGAGCTCCTCGCCGATCCTGACATTGACGCCGTCCACATCAACACCCCCATCCCGAACCACGCCGAGCACACCCTCGCCGCGCTGCGCGCCGGCAAGCACGTCGCCTGCACCGTGCCGATGGCGACCTCGGTCGAGGATTGCAAGGCCATCGTCGATCTCTGCCGCGAGACCGGACTCCACTACATGATGATGGAGACCGTCGTCTACGCCCGCGAGTTCCTCTTCATGAAGGAGCTCTACGACCAGGGCGAACTCGGCAAACTGCAGTTCCTCAAGGCGAGCCACCAGCAGGACATGGACGGCTGGCCGGGCTACTGGCCGGGCCTGCCCCCGATGCACTATGCGACCCACTGCGTCGGACCCGTCCTCGGGCTCGCCCGCAACGAAGCCGAATACGTGAGCTGTTTCCCCAGCGGCACGATCCGCGAAGAGATGCACGCGTGCTACGGCTCGCCCTTCGCCGTCGAGACGACCCACATCAAGTTCGCCAACAGCGACCTCAGCGCCCAGGTCTATCGCTCGCTTTTCGACGTCGCCCGCCAGTACCGCGAGAGCTTCGAGGTCTACGGATCGAAGAAGGCGGTCGAGTGGCCCCTCGTCGAGCACGAGCCCCTCGTCGTCCACACCGCGAAAAAGCCCGAGCCCGAGATCCCCGAGCGCGTCACCTGCCCCGACTACGGTCATCGTTTGCCTACGGAAATCGCGCCCTTCACCCAGGGAGGCGTCTACGGCGGCGAAGGCGGCGAGGAGCACCTCAGCTTCACCCAGGGCGCCGGTCACGGCGGATCACATCCGCACCTCGTGCACCAGTTTGTGGAGCTGCTTCGCGGGACCGGCGAAGGCTATCCGAACGCGGTCCAGTCGGCGAACATCACGCTTTGCGGGATCTTGGCGCACGAGAGTGCGTTGAAGGGTGGGGAGCTGATGAGGTTGCCGGAGTGGAGCCGGGCGTGAGGTGCCGAGCGGCCCTCGGGGCTCTGAATTCGCGCGGACATTCGCGCCCGTTCGCGTTGAGATCGTTTCAACACGCGAATGGGTGAGTCTCGGGACGCGACCGCACTCCTCACGCAAAACGCGCCGCCGCTTCCTTCAGCTCATGCACCAGGGCCCGGGTGCTCGCGGGCACTTTGCCGCGCTGCCAGAGCACGATGAAATCCCACTTCGCGCGCGGGTCCGGGACAGGCACGAACCTGACCCCGGGATGCTTGAACTCCTCGAAATACGCGGGCAACAGGGTCACGGCGTCCTCGGACGCGACGAGCGAAAGCACGTTGGTGATGCCATCGACGACGACGGAGAATCGCGGCTTGAAGCCGGCGGTCTTGCAGAGCGCCGACATCCATTGATTGCGCCCCGGCATCTGCTCCTCGTCGATACCGATGAACTCGCGGCCCTTCAGCTCCTTCAGCGCGATCTCCTTCTTCGCCGCCAGTTCGCCACCATCCGCAACCGCGACACACACGCCGAGCGAGCCGAGCCGGGCACTGTAGAATTCGCGTGCCGCCACCGCGCCTTCCTGGCCGATCAACGCGACATCCAGCTCGCCGGCGCGCAGTCCGTCGATCTGCTCGCGGGGCGAGAGGTCGTGCAGCTTGAGTTTCACCCCGGGATGGGATTCGCGCAGCCGCGCCAGCGCGGGCGCGAGCACGGATTGCGCGGCGGAGATGAGGTAACCCACGCGCAGTTCCGAGCGCTCGCCGCGGGCCTGGCGGCGAAGCTCGGCCACGGCCGCCTCGTATTCCGCGACGAGCGGACCCATCGATTTCACGAGGGCGTGGCCGAGGCCGGTCGGCTTCACCCCGCTCGTCTCGCGCTCCAACAGTTTGCCGCCGATCTCGGTTTCGAGCGCCTGCATCCGTCGGCTCAGCGCCGGCTGGGAGATGCGCAGCCGCACCGCCGCGCGGTTGACGCTGCCTTCCTCGATCACCGTGAGCAGGGCGCGGATCTGGTCCATCATGAAACCGAGGGTATGCGCATCCGGCATAACCGCAAGGTCGAAGCGGCATTACCCGTCCGGCCGGCCCTCCGCGAGAGTGGGATCGCATGAACGCACCGAACCTCACCCAACGTCCGCCCCGCAGCCCCCGCGTCCGCCTCGGCGGCTACACCATCCTTCCCCGCCTCCTCGACAAGGCGCGCGCCGTCATCGCCGGCACCGCGGGAGAATACAAATACAACAACCCCAACGACGGTCACTTCTTCCGCTTCACCGGAATCACTCCTGACGCGCTCATGGAGCAGGTGAAGACGGGTGCCGGCGACTGGGACCTGCTCCTCTGGGTGAACGAGCACGCCCCGCACCAGCGCACCGCCATTGAGATCGGGCAATGGTCCGATTGGACGGAGACCGTCGCCTTCAACGACATCGAGATGCGCGAGTGGTTCACCGACCAGATCAAGCGGCTCAATCCGGCGCGCGAGGACCTGCGCGGCACCTTCGACTACCTCGACCTCGACGATTACGTCAGCTTCGGCGGCGTGGCCTGAGATCCCACTCCACTCCGTCACCATCATGGCCGACCGATTCATGCAGACCGTCCTCACGCCCGCCGTGCTCGAGGCGGAACGCCACTACTACGGCCGGACCTACCCATCCTTCGACCATGCGCCGGAGAGCGACGCCCTCGGCGAGGAGGAGGCCGAGTTCATCGAGAGCCGCGACAGCTTCTACCTCGCAACCATCACCGAGAACGACTGGCCCTATCTCCAGCATCGCGGCGGCCCGCGCGGATTTCTCCGCGTGCTCGGACCACGGCGGATCGGATTCGCCGACTACGGGGGCAACCGGCAGATGATCAGCGTCGGCAGCCTGGCGGTGAACGATCGCGTCAGCCTCTTCCTGATGGATTACCCGGCCCGCGAGCGCCTGAAGATCCTCGGTCACGCCAAGGTGCTCGATGCCCGCGAGCATCCCGACCTCGTCGCCTCGCTCGCGCCGCCCGCCGGCCACGCCGCCAAGGTCGAGCGCCTCTTTGTCATCGACGTTCTCTCCTACGACTGGAACTGTCCCAAGTTCATCACGCCGCGTTTCACCGCCGCCGAGGTCGAGACCGTCGTCGCCCCGCTCAAGGCCCGCATCGCCGAACTGGAAGCCCTGCTCCAGCAACGAGACGCATGAACTCCGCCACCCACTTCCGCCAGCCGTCCATCCATCCGCGTTAAACGCGATCGGTTGCTCCCCATTCGCGTCATTCGTTTCCATTCGTGTAAATTCGCGTCCCCTCCTCTTCCCTCTTCTCGAATCCGCATTTCAAACAACTGATCCACGCGAATGTTCGCGAATGAAAACGAATGACGCGAACCAAGACCTGACACCTGAGTTGACTCCGCTACGCTCCGTCTACCCGCTTCGCGTGTTCTGAGTTGACTTCGCTGCGCTCCGTCTACCCGCTTTGCGTGTTCTGAGTTGACTTCGCTGCGCTCCGTCTACCCGCTTTGCGTGTTCTGAGTTGACTTCGCTGCGCTCCGTCTACCCGCTTCGCGTGTTCTGAGTTGATTTCGCTACGCTCCGTCTACCCGCTTTGCGTGTTCTGACTTCTGACTTCTGACTTCTGACTTCTGACTTCTGACCCAACACCCATGACCCCTCGCCCCCCACTCCCGCCCCTCACCGAAGAAACGGCGAAACAAAAAGTCCAGATGGCCGAGGACGCCTGGAACAGCCGCGACCCCGAACGCGTCTCCCTTGCCTACACCCCCGACACCGAATGGCGCAACCGGGCCGAGTTCCTCCACGGCCGCGCCGAGGTCGTCGCCTTCCTGACCCGCAAGTGGGCGAAGGAGCACGACTACCGCCTCAAAAAAACGCTCTGGGCCTTCACCGGCAACCGCATCGCGGTGCGCTTCGAGTACGAATGGCACGACGACACCGGCCAATGGTGGCGCAGCCACGGGAATGAGAACTGGGAGTTCGACGAGCACGGGTATATGGCCAAGCGGTATGCGAGCATCAATGATCAGCCGATCGAGGAGGAGGAGAGGCGGTTCCGGTGGGAGCGGTGAGAGGTGGAGTTCAAAACCAGATTCTTCCTGTCCGTTGCTGGGAATCTGGAACCGCATCCGCCTCCGTTCGGGCAATTCGATCGGCTGTCCACGCAGCGGCCGCCGCATCGAGCAGATCATCCGCGGGAATGTTTCCCACTTCGCCTCCCGAAAGCCAATGCGGGATCGCAATCCCCCACTTCCCGAGCAGAGCGATTCTCTCCGCTTGTCCGTTCCACGATTTCTTCGTGAACTTCAAAGGGGATTCGCCGTTCATGGCACGAAAGCTCACTTCGGGATGCACTTCGTGGACGCGTTGATCCTTCCGCGCAACGGCATCCGCTTCGCGGATATTCTTCAGCAGAGCAAATCCCTGTGCCGAGATTCCACATCCATATCGTCTTTTGGATTCAGCGTTGGTCGCGCCGTAGTCCTCCCACAGCGGGTCGAGAGCAAAGGCTGGAGGCGAATTGAACACACTGCTGCTCCTGCTCCCAATCAATTGCCTCGCGGCGGCATCCGCCGCTCGGGATCCAGCATCTTCCAATCCGATGGGAACATCGACCGCAATCACCTGAGGTTCAGGATCGTCCGCAATCTCGGCCAGCGATTGATGAACCCCCAGGGAGAAAAAAGCGCCGTCTCGGGTCGACTTCAACTGACTCTTGATTACGTGGGGAAAAACCCCCTCGATTGTTTTCCCGTCATAGAGCCGCATTGCCTCCTCCGGGGTTTTCTGGTATTCGTCGTCAAGGTAGCTTTGAAGGTCCCTCATGCTCTTGTGTTCTGATGTGAAAGCGCGACGCTGATCACACTTACAGCGACGACTACTCCAAAGCGCGGTCCAGAGCCTTCAGCTTTGTGAGGAGGGTTTCAAGAATCTTGAATTGGTCAGCATCCTTCTTCTGGCGCAACAGGAAATGCGCAAGATAATGGCAGTTCGGGCATAGGGTGACGAAGTCACTTGAGGTGCTTTTCCGACGTTCCCGCTCCGCAAGAGGGTCGAGGTGATGTGCATGCACAATTTCGCCTTTGAAATAGAACCCGCAGGCACGGCACGTTTTTTTGTCACGTTCCTTCACTTCACGAACCAGCACAGCACTTCGCTGAAGCCTCATGCCCTTTGCTTCGATCGGCTTCCCCTCATCATCCTCGAGCGGAATCGCATTCTCTTCCTCTTGGATCTCTCGCTGGATTGACGCAAAAATCTGCTGCCCCTTGTCCTTTCCGATCCAAAGCGGCTTCACGGACGGGATGTAGAAGAACCAACGGTACTTCCACTCCGGATCTTCATTCTCGTAGTCGTGATATAGCCGTTCGCGAATCAGTTTGATTCTCTCCTCAGGGCAACTGGCGTCATCCGATTCGGCGATCATGTGCGAAAAGACGCCGAGGATGCTCTCTCTGTGATTCTTCGAAATGATGGACTCATACTCCTCTGGGTTACAGAGATGAAGCAGCGCTGCATGAATCCCGCAGTATTGGTCGACCGAAAATCCGTTCACCGGCTTAGGATTGCTTTGCATCGCCCGGTATGCTTCAGTTTCAATTCTTTTCTTGATCTCTTCGACTGGCGTGCCGGCCGGTTTCTCAGATGCTAGGCTGAAGATGCGCAGGATAGCGCGAACCTCGTTGTATTTGTTCGTCTGATAATATGGACCAGGATTGGCAATTGAATGCACAGGCCCGTCAAAATAGGCGGCTTCATCGTCACGGACATCCGGATCCGAGAACCAACGCAGTGTGAAAGACCGCTTGGTATCCTTCGTAATGATAAACGAGTGCATCGCCCAGAGATACTCAGCATGGCTGAACACGATCTTTGCGTTTCGACTCGCATCTGCGAACTGCAATTTGGCTTTTTGATCGAAGGTGTCCTTTCCTTCGTCAAAGCCATCGATGAAGCGCTCGCGAATTTGATTGAGTGCACTTTCGAGATCAATCGACTCGGGAGTCCTCAAAAGCCAAGACTTCCGATCCGTAAAGAGACTCTGAATCAGTCCGTCAAAGGCTGTGAATGAATTGAAGTTCTTCCAGGAGAATCCGTAAGGAGGAGAAACACTCATAACATTCCTGTGGTTGGTTCACCGCCTCCTACACCGCCCGGAATTCCGCGAGCTCCGCTTCCACGCTTTCGGCGATCTCGGCGGCGAGGACGGCAGGCGCCGAGAGGTTTTCGCTGTCTTCGAGGCTGTCGTCCTTGAGCGAGAAAATGTCGAGGTTGGCTTTGTCGCGGACGACGATCTCTTCGAAGGTTAGCAGAGAGCTGGCCTCCTCGACATGGTCGCCGTAACTGCCCCCCTCGTAATTGGGGCCGTGGGCGTAGTTCCAGACTTCAGAGACATTTACGGAGGAGTCGGACGGCATTTATGGGTAAATTATGGGTCGAGGCTCTTTCGTATTGCGCACGTTGGGCACTCTAAAATCGGCGGCGATGACTTTTTCCTTTTTGAGCTCTGCGATTACTGGGGCGGCGTGCTGGGCAGTCATTCCTCCTTCGATGCAAAATTTGATGATGTCCGCTTCGTTGCCGAACAGTTTTGCACGAATACCTTCGGCCAGCGCCTTCTCGAAAGTTTGAATCTTCCTTGGCTTCATTTCTTCAAATCCTAAGAGAAGCTCATTGCTACCGATATTCTCCCGCTCGACGTCAAAATTTGCCTCGCCCGCGATCTGGTCATTCTTCCATGCAACCTGCAAAAACTTGTGGATTCCAAGTGGGTGCTGGCTGCCAAATACCAATCCGTAAATATTGCTTCGTTTACGAATCGAAAACTGACCAAGGAAGACCTCGTCCTGACTTGGAACCAGCTTCTTGTAGTAGTCGAAGGCCGCCCGATGGACGTGGTAAGAGTCATCGATGTTCGCGATCTTCTGCTTGATCGAAGGATGCTCCCGGAAACGATGAAGAGTCGACGAGGACAGGAAAAAAATGAAGTCGGTTGTCGGTAGAGACGTTAACTGGAGGAAAACTGCATCACTTACAGCATCCACACCAAACTGATCGATAATTAGCAATTTTGCAGCGCGCGGGTTCTCTAAGGTTGCCCGAAAATCTTGGAGCGCTGCAGTGAACTCGCGTGGCTTAACATCGAGATCCACTCCGGTCACCCCGAGGGATTCCGAGGCAATGGTGTTCTGCAACGCCTCGATTTTGTTCGCATCCAAATCGAAAAAGTGGGCCACCTTCCTGACCGCTCCCCATCCTGCGAGCGCCGATTGCTGATAGTTCCACAGCTGTCTTAGAATTCGGAGGGGAGACCCGAACACTCCATCGGCATCCTTTCCCGGGCCTGCAAAGAAATCAAAAATGTGGAGCTCTTCGAAGGGAGGATCAGGTTGCGATAAGAATACCGGGAGCCATTCCTGAACGTAAAGCTCGAAGATTCTCAACTTGGTGAGAGTACCTTCATCGTAGGGCTTGCCGTGAAATTCTTCGCGAGTCATCGGATTATGCTGGCGCCAGGGTTGCAATCAGTTCGCGACGCCTGTCGAGAGACGCAACTTGGTGGCAGGACGGCTTCGGGAACTCGTCATACGTTCGACCGTCCAGAGTTCGGCCATTGAGGCTCTTACGAACGCCGCCCCATTGTTTAAAGAAGAAGGGAACCCTCGCTGATCGGCATTGCTTCCGAATACTTCGGACCCATTCCTTTTTGAGCGGACGAGCACCGTGACCGCTTTCTCCCCCCACGATTACCCATCCTACGTCTGAAAGATCAAACTCTCCAAGGTCTTCGAGTAAGGGTTCAATTGAGAGGAAGGAACTTGCAGCTTTGGACGCACGCAATTTGTCAATTCTTGGAAGGCCGAACCTTTTGTCTTCAACGCTAACACCCCACCAAACGTGTTGCGCTGATGCTACATCCTTCAGCCTCGTCGTAAGCAGCCGTTGAAGACGATCGGCTCTCTTGGTGAGCACCTGATAAGTGTGCCAGTTGGCGGCCAGCATCACTTCGCATACCTGCTCGATGTAGGAGTCATCGACGCTCTCGTGGAAGAGATCACTCATCGAGTTTACGAAGATCTTTTGCGGCCGGGACCACCTGATCGGATCTCCTAGCTTCTCTGGGACAATTCGAAGATCGAAACCGAATTCGAAAGGGTGTCCTGGGACACCGCGGAACCGCTCCGCAAATGTTTCAGCGTAGCAATGCTTACACCCGGGGCTAACCTTCGTGCATCCGCGGACCGGATTCCACGTAGCGTCAGTCCATTCAATTTTGGAATTCGCGCTCATGTGTGCAAAGGAACAGTGCCAGACGATGGGCATTTTGAAAGTTCAAAGTTATCTGGAGAATGCTGCGGAGGGCAAGGATTGCCGAATGGTTTCGTTTGCTCGGCGACACCGGAGAGGGTCGTGCCCGCTTTCTTGGCCTCGAGAACCCCGAGAGCCTTGCCATCGACAAAAAGGACATAATCGGCCGGACCGCCCTGGGACTGCATTTCGCGGACCGCGACCCCGTGAGCGGCGGAGAGATTGATTTGGTCCCGATTCTGAACGGCCCAACCCGCCGCCGCCAACTGGGCGTCGATCATTTGACGGGCGCTTTGTTCAGGAGAGTCGGGCATGGCTTTCGTGTTTGCTTGCGCGGGCTCAGGAACGGGAGATTGGCATGCGAGGTGGTCCGATTTTCAACAGCGAAAGGGTTGAGCCGGGAAAAGTTCGGTTCCGCATTGCGATGAATCTCATGACCCTCCCCCTTTCTCCGGCAGTTCCCTGACCAATCGGTCAAAATCCGACTCGAACAATCGGTCCTGCACGATGCGGTATTTTTCGAACTCGCTCTCGGCGTGCGCCTTCGCCAGTTCGGCCGTGACTTTGCCCGCGTCCTGGAGGATCTCCCGGTCCCAGAGCTGGAGGAAGCCGCTCAAGCGTTTCTCCCAGTCCTCCATCGTCATTGGGATTTTGCGCATCGCCTGCATTTCGGCCATGTCGAGGTAGGCGGAAACGATGCGTTGCATCTGGCCCAACTCAAGATCCGTGAGGTAGTTCTTGGCGATGGAGACGTCGTAGCGGTGGATTTTCCCCTGGGGTGAGCCTTCCCAATGGGTCAGCCCCATGTTCTCGCGTTCATGGTTGGCGCGATCGACGATCACCTCGGCGGCCGTCTGACCATGCACGGCGTAGTGCATCTTGTTCTGGACCGCCGCAAAGAATCGCTTCGTCGCCGTGGCCGACGGGTCGTAATCCATCGCGGTGGCGTAGATGTCGGTGATCTTCTGGTAGAACTTCCGCTCGGAGAGCCGGATCTCCCGGATCTTTTCGAGCTGCCGCTCGAAGAATTCGTCCGTCAGCGTGCCGCCGTGCTTGAGGCGCTCCACATCCATGGTCCAGCCCTGGATCGTATAGTCCTTCACGATCTGGTTGGCCCACTTGCGGAACTGGACGGCTCGTTCGTTCTCGATCTTGAAACCCACGGCGATGATCGCCTGCAGGCTGTAGTGCTCCACGGATCGTTGCACCTGACGACTGCCCTCGGTTTGAACGATTAAGTATTTCTTAATCGTTGCCTCCGGATCCAGCTCGTTGTCGCCGAAAAGCCGTTTCAAGTGCTGGTTGATGGCGGAGACGGAAACATCATAGAGCGCGGCCATTAACTTCTGTGTCAGCCAGATGTTCTCATCCTCGTAGCGCATCTCCACGCCGGCTTCCGAGTCGCCGCTGGCAGCAACAAAGGTCAGGTATTCCGCCGCGGATGATCGGACCAGGGAGACCTCGGCCTTCTTTTTCGCGGGAACGCCCGGTGATGACTTCTTCTTGCTCAAAGGTCTTTCGGATTTACTGCCTCGTCCGCGATTGTCGTTTTGCCCGTCGCGTTTGAGGAGGGCAAAATGCCTTTTACCTTCCCCCCGCCCGCCAATCAATCCCCAAGCCCCGGAACCCTTCACTTTTCCGAAGCATCTGGAGCCTCAGGGGGAGCTTTTAGCTTTTTGGCCTTTAGCCGTTTGGCCGCGACGCTTCGGAGCCTGGAATCCCCGTAACTCACACATAACCAATGCTTTCATCCGGAATCTGCCCCGATTGAGCTGACTGAAGAACGCACTTTTCAGTCAGATCGGTCCACTTTTCAGTCAGATCGGTCCACCTTTCAGTCAGATCGGTCCACCTTGTCACCCGACTCAGTCCACTTTTCAGTCAGATCGGTCCACCTTGTCACCCCACTCAGTCCACCTGTCAGTCGAATCGGTCCACCTTTCAGTCAGATCGGTCCACCTTGTCACCCGACTCAGTCCACCTTTCAGTCGAATCGGTCCACCTTTCAGTCAGATCGGTCCACCCTGTCACCCGACTCGGTCCACCTATCAGTCGAATCCGTCCACCGGGTCACCGAACCCGCCGAGGCGCTTGGGGCCTCACCCAACCCTCTTGAATCGCCGACCTGACCCTGTCGGGCCACTGTTGGGCCACCGCTTAGGGCATGACCCGCCTCAACCACTCCACCAGTTTCTCCTTGTATCCGGGATCGACGCGATCCCAATGGACGAGCCCGTGGCCGGCGCCTTCGACCAGGAGCAGGTCGCAGGGGTTGCCTTGCGCATGGAGCTTCTCCTGAAAGTTCCGCGACTGCTCGAGGGAGACCTTTTCATCAGCGGTCCCGTGCACGAGGAGGAAGGGCGGCAGGCCCGGGGCGACCTGCCCGATGGGCGAGGCCTCGCGGAGGCGTTTCAGCCCTGCCTCATCGAGGGTGGTGAGCCCGAACAGGGCGGTGGCCCAGGCGGGGGTGCGGCGGTTGGCGGCGGCCTGCAGCTCGAGATCGTGGGGCGCGTAAAAGGGCACCACGGCGGCGACCCGGGTCTCCGCGGTGGCGCGGACGGCGGCGAGGGAGACGAGGTGCCCGCCGGCGGACTCGCCGACCAGGGCGATGCGGGCGGGATCGGCCTGGAACTCCGCGGCGTGGGCCTTGACCCAGCGGATCGCGCTTTCCACATCCTCGATGCAGGCGGGCCAGGGATGCCGCGGGGCGAGCCGGTAATCGATGGAAAACCAGACAAACCCGGCCTCGCCGAGCGCGGGCAGGAGGGTCCGGAAGTTGTTAATCTTGTCGCCCTGGGTCCACCCGCCCCCGTGGACAAGCAGGCAGACGGGAAAGGGTCCCTCGCCGGCGGGGACGAAGGCGTCGAGTGTCAGGCTCTCACCGCCGGCCTCCGCGTAAACGATGTCGCTGCGGGGCTCCGCCCTCAAAGCCGGAGCCAGCAGGAGCAGGGTGAGGAGGAGCCGCTTCACCGCCGCGGCTCACAAGGGCTTGATGCGGAGGTTGCGCCAGGCGACGTCGTAGGGGCCGGTGCCGGCCTTGATGCCGTGGACCTGGAGGCCGATGTGGCCCTTGGGATGGGTCTGGTAGATGCCGTCGTGGGTGAGGTCGGCGACGGGCTGACCATTGATGAAGGTCTGGATGCGGGCGCCCTTGGCGACGATGCGGAACTGGTTCCACTCGCCGTTTTTCATGAGCTTGGTGGAGGCCTCGGGCTTCTGCTGCGGCTCGGGGGAAAGCCAGCCGTAGCCGGTAGCCTCGCCGTAGATGTAGCCGGCCTGGCCGGGGGAGGCCTCGATCTCGCACTGGGGTCCGAAGAAGCGGCTCAGGTCCTTGGCGGGTTTGCCATCCTTGCCCGAGGTGGCGAGATCGGCCTCGGTCTTCTCACGCGAGCGGATCTGGACGCCGGAATTGAGGCTGTCGTGGACCTTGACCTCGAACTCGAGCTCGAAGTCGCCGAATTCCTTTTCGCTGATGAGGAAGGAATTGGGGCTGCCCTCGACGGTCTCGCCCTTGATGGTGCCGTCGACGACGGAATATTTCGCGGTGCCGAGCGTCGAGTGCTTCCAGCCATCGAGCGACTTGCCGTCGAAGAGTGAAACCCAGCCTTCCTCCGCGGCGAGCGGCAGGCTGGAGACAAGGACCGCGGCCAAAGAGCCGAGCAGAAAGATGGGGGATGAGGGGATTTTCATGAGGGAATGTGGCCAAGGATAAAAAGCGGGCCGAGTCACGTCCACGCCCGATTTGCGCCCGATTCCTCGGGCCAGCGAGAGAGACACACACGCCTCTGGAAAAAATCGGCCTGGCGACTTGATTCGCCGCATTTTCCAGATACCGTCACCTCAACTCCGTGGTGTAACGGTAGCACAACAGATTTTGATTCTGTTTGTTCAGGTTCGAATCCTGGCGGGGTTGTTTTTTCTCGGAGCTCGACGGGTCCCCGCTCCCCACCCCGCCTTAATCGCTTGCTCATCAGGCGCAGTGCACTAGGATAGGCGAAAATCCGGTCCAGAACCGACTCTGAGGGGCGGGAAGTTCCCTTTTCCCCGCCCCGCGCGCACCGCCATCTGCGGTTTCGCCCCGGACCCACCCTAGCAACAGTCCATGGAATCCACCCCTTCCGGCGAAGGCCGGGAATCGCGTCACTCCGGCTCCGGCCGCTCCCGTTCCGGCCGCTCCGGCTCCAATCGCAACCGCTCGGGCCGTTCCGGCTCTGACCGCAACCGCTCCCACTCCGGCCCCGGTGGCCGTGACTCCCGCCCCGGTGGCCCAGGTCGCGGTCCCCGCTCCGGCGAACGCCGCCGCTCCAGTGAAGGTCCCGATGAATTCCGTCCCTCCGATGAGGTCAAGCGCCCCCGCCGCTCCGGTGGCAAGGCCGCTCCGAAGCTGACCGGCTTCCAGAAATTCGTCAAATTCATCACCTTCGGCTTGGTTGATCCCTCCAAGAAAACCAAGGCCACGGCAGCGAAACGCGAGCCCCGCCCGGAGAAATCCGAACGCCCGGAACGCCCCGAACGCGCCAAATCGGCGGATGGCACCCCGCGTGAGCGCCGCGCGCCGAAATTCGTCGAGCCGACCACTCCCCGACTCTATGTTGGCAACCTCAGCTACGACGCCACCGCATCGGACCTCGAGCAGCTTTTTTCGGCCTATGGCACCGTCACCGAGGCGTCCATCGTCAGCCACAGCGACTCGCAACGCTCGAAGGGTTTCGCCTTCGTCGTGATGTCTAGCGTCGAGGAGGCCAAGGCCGCCGCCACCGCTCTGAACGACAAGGAATTCCAAGGTCGCGCCATGCTTGTGACCGGAGCCAAGAGCGAAGGCCGCAACGAAGAGCGTGCCCCGCGCTCCGAGTCGGGCGAGCGTGGTGGACGCGGCGAACGTTCCGGCCGCGGCCGCGAGCGGAGTGAGCGCGGAGAGCGCGGCGGACGCCGCCGCAGCAACGATTACGAAGAGGATGAAAAGCAGTCGCGCCGGGTCCGTCCGCTCGAGGTCGAGACGGTCAACTCCCCCGCCCTGCTTGTCGAGGGTCTCAATGCCGACGCCTCCGAGATCGACGTGAACGACCTGTTCAGCGGCATCGGCACGATCGTCCAGCGCAGCGACGCCGGTATCTCCTCCGATGGTCTCTCCAAATCCCTGCAAGTCGAGCTGGGTGCGACGGCTGAAGCGCAGAAGGCGGTGGAACTGCTCCACGGCAAGAGCTTTATGGGTCGCCAACTCAGCATCAAGGGTGCCGCAGGCACCTCGGCGCCAAGCGCCGCAGCGGAGACTTCGACTCCGGAACCGGCTTCAACCGAAGCCTGAGATCCCTTGATCCCACGCCTCACGGTTCCCGCTCCGGGCGGGAATCGGAGGGCGTGAGGATGAGCGGAAGCGGGATCGGCCCCTGTTTCCAAAGGCCGGAGAGCTTTCCATCCTTTCCGAGGGCGCCCTCGTAGCTCGCCGAGATGTCGCCGAGCGTGAAGCTGAGTTTGCCCTGATCGAGCCGGAGTTTGGCGATCCTGAGCGGCTCGGACGTCTGGTCGGGACTGTAGAGGCGCGCCTCTCCGCTGGTTCCGATCGCCTCGACCTCGAGCACGATGAAGAGGCCCGCTTTCCCGCCGAGGTATCCCGACCACCAGCCCTGCAGCTTCGTCAGGTCACCGCTGAATCGTTTTTCCAATGCGGCCACGAGCTCCGCCGGCACCCCGGCCTGCCGGGTCAGGGTGAGGGGGAAGCTGCCGTTTTGATTCCAGTTTCCCACGATCCGGTCGCCCTCGATCCGACCCGCGAAGGAGCCGCCCACGGAGGGAAAGACCAGCCGCAGTTCCCCACCCTCGAAGACGCCCTTGCCGGCGGGAAGACCGGTCCCGCCCTGATCGACGCTGTGCAGGACGACCCCGCCCGCCCCGGTGATGCGGAGCACCTGGCGCAGGGTGATGTCGCCGATCGTGAGAGGGCCGCTCCAGTAGCCGCTCAGTTCGCTGAAGTTGCCCGTCAACTCTCCATCCCCGGATGGCCCGGCGCTGTTCATGAGGCGGATCGTTGCGGTTTTGTCAGGGAGGGAAACCCGTAGTTCGCTGCGGAAGCCGCCGGTGCCGCCATCGTGGACGAGGCCCGCCTCACCAATGAGCCAGCAGAGCCCGACTCCGTTCCGCTGCGGTTTGGCGGCAAGGTCCATCGCGGCGCGGAGTTCCGGCGGAGTTTTTTCCGACCAATGGGCCTCGGCGAAGCGGGCGAGATCGCGCGCCGTCGATACGATCGCTCCGGCTCCGGCGAGGGCGTCGAGATGCCAATGAGGCACCTCCTTGCCGCCACTGTGTCCCGCCGCGAATCGCGCGAACCGATCGGCCGGGAGATCCTCCGGTCGCCGCTGGACGAAGCTGTCCTTCATCCCCAGCGGCGCGAAGATGGTCTCCCGGGCAAGGGTTTCATAAGGATTTCCCGAAATCCGCTCAAGGAGATGCCCTAACAAACCCACTCCAAGATTCGAATAACTCATCTTCCCCCGACTCTCGAAGTCGTCCTTCCGGAAGCCCTTCAAGTAGGCATACAATTTCTCCGTCGAGTAATGGGCGTAGGGATCGAGGGGATCGGCTCCTTCGTCGAGATTCGAGGGCAACCGCGGCAGTCCCGAGGTATGGGTCGCGAGATCGAGAAGCGTCACCTCGCGCAGGACCGAGTCGGTCGGCAGGAGATCGGCGGGGAGGTGTTTGGCGATCGAATCCTCGAGCGCCGCATCACCCCGTCGCACCGCATCGGCGAGGAGGATGCCGGTGAAGACCTTCGTGATTGAGCCGATCTCGAAAATCGTGTCGGCGTCGACCATCGCAGCGTCCGCGCGGAGCCGTCCGGCCACGCCAAAGTTCGTTGCTCCGTCGGCCAGCTCGGCGATCGCGATGCCCTCGGCTTCGGTTTGGAAATCGCGGTGGTGCGCGGTGGCTTCGGCGGCGGGATCGGCCATGAGATGTGAGCAGTGCGTGATGATGAGTATCGAGCAGCAAAAAATCGTTCGGGAATCGAAAGCCATGTAGCGAGGCTGTCGGGAAATGCGTTCCGAGTCAAGACCGCTCCCGAATTCGCTTGCCGCGCTCGTGATCGCAATCAGAATCCCATGATGCGAAAACCCCTCCTCGCCCTCGTCCTTGCGTTCTCGGCCAACCTCCTTTCCGCCGCGCAGCCGCCGAACATCGTCTTCATCTTCTCCGACGACCATTCCCCCAACGCGATCGGCGCTTACAACCGCTGGCTCAAGTCGGTCAATCCCACGCCGCACATCGATCAGCTCGCCGCCCAGGGCATGGTCTTCGAGCGCAGCTATTGCACGAATTCGATCTGCGGCCCGGTCCGCGCGGTGATCGAAACCGGCAAACACAGCCATCTCAACGGCTTCCGGCAGAATGGCGACCAGTTCAACTGGGATCAACCGACCTTTGCGAAACTGCTCCAGCAATCCGGCTATCAGACCGTGCTCTACGGGAAGTATCACCTGGAGGGCAAGCCGAAGGGCTACGATGAGTGGGCGGTGCTGCCGGGACAGGGACTCTATTACAATCCCGATTTCCTCACGCCGGAAGGCAAGGTTCGCATCGACGGTTATTGCACCGACGTCGTCACCGACATGGCGGTGGAGTGGCTGAAGGAAAAGCGCGATCCGAAGAAGCCCTTCCTCCTGCGCGTCCAGCACAAGGCCCCGCACCGCAACTGGATGCCGGCACTCCGCCACCTCGGCGCCTTCGACGACGTCCTCATTCCGGAGCCTCCGACCCTCTTCACGAAACACGAAGGACAGGCCTCGCCCTCGAGGTATCAGGAGCTCGAGGTGGACCGCCACATGGACCTCAACTACGACCTCTTCGTCGACCTGACGCCTGAATTCGACCAACCCGCCTCCCAGAAAACCCAGGACAAATCCGCGTGGATGAACATGAAGCGGATGTCGCCCGAGCAGCTCAAGACCTGGCGCGACTACTACGGCCCCCTCGACCAGGCCTTCCACGAAGCGAATCTCTCCGGCGAAGCCCTCGTGCGCTGGAAACACCAGCGTTACCTGCGCAATTATCTTTCTTGCATCAAAGGCGTCGATGAGAGCGTCGCCACCCTCATGAAAACGCTTGAGGAACTCGATCTCGACGAGAACACCATCGTCATCTACTCCGCCGACCAGGGCTTTTACCTCGGCGACCGCGGCTGGTATGACAAACGCTGGATGTACGAGCCCTCGCTGGAGATGCCCTTGATCGTGAAATGGCCCGGAGTGGTGCAGCCCGGTTCACGGAACCACGAGCTCGTCCAGAATCTCGACTACGCCTCGACCTTTCTCGAGATGGCCGGCGCGGAGATCCCCGCCGACCTTCAGGGACGCTCCCTCGTGCCCCTCTTGAAAGGGTCACGCCCGGCGGACTGGCGCGATGCGATCTACTACCACTACTATGAGTACCCAAGCGTCCACATGGTCGCCCGCCATCGTGGTGTGCGCACGGATCGTTTCAAGCTGATCCACTTCTATCAGTTCGACGAGTGGGAGTTTTATGATCTCGATGCCGACCCGAACGAGCTCCGCAGCCAGTACGACAACCCGGTCTATGCGGCCGAGGTCGCGAAACTCAAGGAAAGGCTCGAACAACTGCGCGGGCAATACGCCGACGACAGCGACATTTCGGCCATGCCGGAGTCGTGGAGACAAGACGTGAGGGCCGGAAAGATTCCGCAGTGAGCGATACGCTCAGACGTCGGGGTCTCTCGGAGTCTTGAGCAAGGTGATCATCTCGCGCATCGCCGGGGTGATCGCTTTGGTTTTGCGGCGCACGATTCCGAGGGGACGCCAGCCATGGGCTCCCTGGATGGAAATGCGGACAAGTCCGCCCGTCGCGACTTCGGTGCGGACACTCTCGCCCGGCACAATGGAGAGGGCGTTCTCGATCAGCACCCCGCGCTTGACCGACTCGATGTTGTCGAATTCGACGACCTCCTTCACCTTGATCCCCGAGAGCGAGAGCATCGCGTCGATGGCCTTGCGGGTCGGCAAGTCGGGCTCGAAGGAGACGAAGCGCTGGCCGTCGATGGCGCTGAGATCGATCGATGTTTTCCTCGCGAGCGGGTGGCTCGGCGGACAGATCACGACGAGCCGGTCGCGCCAGGCCGGCTCGATCTCGACGCCCTTGCGCTCCTGCGGATACGCGACGAGGCCGATATCGGCGAGGTTCTCGCTGATGTCGGCGTAGACCTGGTTGGAACGCCGGTAATGGACCTGCACATCGACCTCGGGGAACTTGCGGCGGTAGTCTTCGAGGTAGGGCGGCAGCTCGTGGAAACCGATGCTGTAGACGGTCGCGATGACGAGCGGGCCCGAGATGGAATCGCGGATCGAACCGAGATTTTCCTCGATGTCCTTGTAGGCCTCGACGATGCGCTGGGCGGCGCGGAGAAAAGCCTCGCCCTCGGGCGTGACCGCGAAGTTCTTCCGTCCGCGCTCGACCAGGACCACGCCGTAGCGCTCCTCGATCGCGCGGATCTGCTGGCTGACGGCGCTCTGGCTGATGCCGTTCCGCTCTCCTGCCTCCGAGAAGCTGGAGGTGTCGACCAGATCACAAAAGACCTTGAAACTCTCGATGTGCATGCCCCGGTTCCGGACTTCCTGCCGGAATCAGCCTAGCTCTTTTTCAGCACCGTATCCACCCTCCAATTCAAGTCATCGCGCTCGGGATGATCAAGCGTGTAGTGGAGGCCACGGCTCTCCTTCCGGCTGGCGGCCGACTCGACGATGAGGGCCGCGGTTTCGACGAGGTTGCGCAGTTCGAGAAGTTCGGAGGTGACGCGGAAGTTCCAGTAAAACTCCTGGACCTCCTGCTTCAGGTTGCGCAGACGGGTCGCGGCGCGCTGGAGCCGTTTGTCGGTGCGCACGATGGAGACATAGTCCCACATCAAGCGGCGGATCTCGTCCCAGTTGTGGTAGATCACCACGAGTTCGTCGACGTCCGAGGCGTCCCCCGATTCCCATTCAGGCAAGACCAGCTTTTCCCGACCATTTCCAAGAGGCCACTTCTCCAGACAATCCCCCAGGGCCAGTGCGGACACGACCACGCCCTCGAGCAGCGAATTGCTGGCGAGACGATTCGCTCCATGCAGGCCGGTGCAGGCGACCTCGCCCACGGCCCACAGGCCCGGCAGCGAGGTGGCTCCGTTCACGTCGGTCCTGACCCCGCCGCACTGGTAATGCGCCGCCGGCACCACCGGGATGGGCTGCTTCGTGATGTCGATGTCGACGCTGAGGCAGGTCTCGTAGATGTGGGGAAATCGATCCCGGACGAATTCGGCCGGTTTGTGGGTGATGTCGAGGAAGACGCAGGGGCCGCCCGTTTTCTTGATCTCGCGGTCGATGGCACGGGCGACGATGTCACGCGGGGCGAGCGATCCACGCGGATCGTAGGCCTCCATGAAACGTTTCCCGTGCTTGTCGATCAATTCAGCCCCCTCGCCCCGCATCGCCTCGGTCACCAGGAAGGATTTGAGCTGATGGTGATAGAGGCAGGTCGGGTGGAATTGGATGAACTCCATGTTCGACACCTCGCAACCCGCCCGCCAGGCCATCGCGACACCGTCGCCGGTGGCAATGTCAGGATTGGTCGTGTAGAGATAAACCCGCCCGCTGCCGCCGGTGCAGAGCAGGGTCCGGTCGGAGCGGAACGTCAGGACCTCGCCACTTTCTTCGTCGAGCACATAAAGCCCGACGCAGCGCCGGGGCAGGCCGAGATCCAGCTTGGAAGTGGTGATGAAATCGATCGCAAAGTGGTGCTCGTAGAGGTCGATGCGCGGAGATTCGCGGACCCGGTCGAGCAGCTTCGTCTCGATCTCGCGGCCGGTCGTGTCCTTGTGGTGGAGGATGCGGCGGGCAGTGTGTCCGCCCTCGCGGCCGAGTTCGATGCGTTCCTCTCCGGTGTCGGAGACGGCCCCGTCGAACTTCACGCCCCAGTCGATCAGCTCCGCGATCGCACGCGGGCCCTCGCTGACAATGCGGCGCACGACCGGTTCGGGGCAGAGGCCCGCTCCAGCGTCGAGGGTGTCGGCGACATGGCGGTCAAAGGAATCCTCGGCACTCTGGACACAGGCGATCCCGCCCTGGGCCCACGCGGTATTGGCGCTGGCGGCGTCGCGCTTCGTCACGATCGCGACGCTCCCGTGCGCGGCGGCGCGAAGCGCGAAGCTGAGTCCGGAGATGCCGCTCCCGACCACGATGAAGTCGTAGGTTTTCACCGGTGTGCTTTACGTCTGAATCCCGCGGAATGTAAACCGGAAATCCACGGGGGGACTTGGTCAGGCATGGCTCGGTCTCAGGGATTTGCGGCCGCAGGCAGCCCGACGTTGTCAATGAGGCGGGTCTTTCCGAACCAAGCCGCCGCGATCAGCCGCGGCGGATGACTCCCGAATCCCCGCAAGGGCGCCAGCGTATCCGCATCGACGATGCTGAAGTAATCCAGCCGCCCCAGCGTCGCGAGCGCGAAGCGCGAGAGGAAAAACTCCTCCGCCTTTTCCACGGTCTCGAGAAAACCCGAGTCGATGCCCTCGGCCGTCTCGGTGAGGGCGTGGTTCAGCACCGGCGCCTCGGCGCGCTCCGCGGCGGAGAGGTAGGCGTTGCGCGAACTCAGGGCGAGCCCGTCGGGCTCGCGCACGGTGGGAACCCCCACGATCTTCACCGGGAAATCGAGATCCCGGACCATGCGGCGGATCACCGCGAGCTGTTGGTAATCCTTTTCCCCAAAGACCGCCGAGTCCGGCTGGACGAGGTTGAAGAGCTTCGCGACGACCGTGCACACCCCGTCGAAATGTCCGGGCCGGCTGGCTCCGCAGAGCGAGTCGGAGAGCCGCGACTCGGTCACGAGGATGGAACGGTCCTCCTCATACATGGCCGCGACATCGGGAGTGAACACGGCATCGACGCCATGCGCTGCGCAAAGCTCGAGGTCCGTCTCCAACGGCCGGGGATAGGCATCAAAGTCCTCGTTCGGTCCGAACTGCACGGGATTGACGAAGATCGTGGCCACCACTTCGGCTCCGCTCTCATCAGCGAAGGTGCGGGCCAGGTCGAACAGGCTGGTGTGGCCGCGATGCAGCGCGCCCATCGTCGGCACGAGGACGCGACCCCGGGCCGCCCGCGTTCCAATCCAGCTCCGCAGCGCTTCCTTCGATGCGATGATTTCCATGACCGACCGAATCGCGCTCAGGAGCCCGCCACACAGATGAGTTCGTCGTCGGTGCGCAGGTAGAGCCGGTTGTTCGCCACCGCGGGCGAAGCGCTCGCGCCCGTGCCGATCGGGCTGCGCCCGAGGATTTCGAAGACCTCGCCGGTTTTCACGATGACGAGTTCACCCTCGCGGCTCAGGCCGATCAATTTGCCATCGGCGATGACGGGCGAGGAAAAAAAGTTCCCCCCGATGCGCTCCTTGTAGATCGGCTTCCCGGTATCGGCTTCGCGACAGGTGAGGATGCCATCGTCGCGCCAGAGATAGAGGCGGCCTTCGTAGAACAGGGGGGTGGGCACATACCCCAGCCCGTCGGCGAGCCCGAGACGGTAGACGACCTCCGGATCGCCGTCCGCCTTCGGCCGCAGCGCCACCGCATCACGACCCTGGGAGCCCTGGCCGACGGTGGCGAAAACCATGTCCTTGTTCACCGCGATCGATCCGACGCTGCGAAGGGTGTATTCCCCGTCAAAAGCCCACACGACCTTGCCGGTCTTCGGGTCGAGACCTTTCCAGCCATCGTTGGTCTGGAGGAAAACGACCACGGTCTTCCCGTCGATCGTCATCGCCGCCGGAGTACTGTAGGCGGTGGTGTGTTTGTCCTTCTCTCCCTCGGTAATCCGCTCGTGCTCCCACAGCGACTTTCCGCTTTCGGGATCGAGGCCGATGATGCGGCTTTTTTTCTTTTCCACCGAATCCGTATGCAGGATCAACACCCCCTCGGCGAGGATGGGCGAAGCAGCGAAACCATGATCCGAGGTGAACTCGGGCCAGTCGCGCCTCCACAGTTCCTTGCCCTCGTGATCGACCGCCATGGCTTCCGTCTGCTGGCCGGTCGCCCAGGCCACATACACGCGCTTCTCGTCGACCACCGGAGTCGCCGAGGCGAAGGTGTTGAAATTGTGCAGGTGGTGGGTTTCCACCTTGCCTTTCAATTGCCAGAGTTCCTTTCCGGAAGCCGCATCATAGCAAACGAGGCGGCGCTCCGTGCCATCGGCCGAGGCGATCGTCAGGAAGAGCTTTTCGCCCCAGAGCACCGGCGAAGAGTGCCCCTTGCCATCCAGCTTCACCGACCACAGGTAGTCATCGCGGGTGATGACGTTTTTCAGGCCGCTCATCTTGCCGATCCCGTTGCCATCGGGACCACGGAAGCGGGTCCACTCCTGGGCGGAGACGGTATGGGTGAGCAGGGCGATGAAGAGTAAACAGGAGAAACGGGACATGGCTGGAAGCTCCGAAGTTGCCGGAAAGCCGGGTCACAAGCAAGACCGAAACCGGGGGCGCGATGCGGCCTGCACGGAGGGCTCCACCTTTTCCGATGCGACCCGGGCGAGGCTGCGTTAGGCTTCGTGATGATCAAAAACATCGTCATCGCCGCGCTCTCCCTCGCGCTGATCGTCTCGATCGTTTTTCATCTGGTGCCGGAGGATGCCGACGTGGCCAACCCTGATCCGCTCGTCGTAGCCAGCGAGCCGACCACCCCGGCACCGCAAACCGAACCCGCTCCGGAAGTCCAGCCCGAGCCCGCTCCTGCACCCGATCCGCGCATCGCCGCGGTGAATGCCATCCTCGACGAAGCCGCGAAAGATCCCGGACTGACCGGAGCCGCAATCGGCTTTTGTCTCCTCGACCCCGAGGGCGAGGTGATCGTCGCCCGCCACGCCGACACCGCGCAGATCCCCGCCTCGTCCCTGAAAACCCTGACCACCGCCACGGCGCTTGAGGTGCTTGGTCCGACCTATCGGTTCACCACCCGGCTCGGCGTCAGCAGCCCCGATGCCGAGGGCCGCGCCGACCTCATCATCCTCGGCGGAGGTGATCCGATGCTCTCGCCCGCCGATCTGGATGCCTGGGTGCAGAAACTCGTCGAAGCGGGCATGACCAACGTCCCCGGGCGCGTCATCGGCGATGGCCGCCGGTTCTCGGGTTCGACCTTCGCCGATTTCTGGAATTGGGGTGACATCGGAAACGGTTACGGCAGCCCGGTCTCGGGCTTGAACCTCGGCCACAACCGCTTCTTCGCGACCTTTGCTCCCGGGGAAAAAGTGGGAGACCCCGCGACTTTCGTCTCCGCCCTGCCCGAGGTTCCCGGAGTGACTTGGTGGAATGAAACCACCACCGCGGCGGAAGGCAGCGGCGACGGCATCGTGATCCACGGAGGAGAGCGCGCCACGGTGATGCACCTGCGCGGGACCGTGCCGCTCGGCGGCGAGATCGAGGTGACCGGAGCCGTCCCCGATCCCGAGCGATTCGCCGCCCATCATCTGCGCGAGTTGCTCGTATCCGTCGGCATGGAGGTCAGCGGCGAAGCCAGGGGTGCCGGAGAGCTGTTTCTCGCCGGCGAACCGGTGCCCGTGATCGAGAAGGAACTGCTCGTCCACCCCTCGCCTCCCCTGCTCGACATCATCAAGAGCATCCACGACACCTCGGACAACCAGGAAACGGAATGCGTTTACCGCACCCTCGGTCTCGAGGCCGGACTGCCACCTGACGAAGTGATCCGCAGCCACTGGCAGCAGCGCGGTCTCGATCTCAGCGCGCTACGGCTCGTCGACGGATCAGGGCTGGCCCGCGCGGATTACATCACCCCCGCCGCCCTCGCCCGCCTCCAGCACCTCGCGGCAGGCGGTCCTGCCGGCGAAGCCTATCTGGGTTCGCTCCTGAAAACCGCGGGCGACCGGCTCCACTTCAAGGCCGGGGCCATGTCGGCGATTCGTTCCTACACCGGCTTGATCGAATCCGAATCCGGACTCCTCGCTTTCGCGTTGATGGTGAACCACTATCCCGATGGGGCTGCGGTCAATCAATTGCAGCAGGAGATCTTCGGGGCGCTGCTCGCGGAGTGACATTTCGTTTCCGGTCTAATACCAACGCTCGTAGGGCTGCGTCACTCCCGGGACGGCCACGGGATACCTTCCCTCCGCATCCGGCTGCACCGGTGCGATCGAAGCGAAATCGATGAGGTCGTCGGGCACGAGCTTCAGGTTCGAAGCCATCGCATCGTCCCATTTCACCTCTTGTCCCGAGTAGGTCGCCATACGTCCGAGGATGCCTGTCATCGTCGCCATGGCCCCGCGTTCCGCCTCGTTGTAGTCGAGGTTTTCGCGGATCGCCTTGTAAAAGGGGAAATGCTCGAGCTGGTGCCCGTCCTCGCCGGTGCGGAACCGAAGAGTGTCTGCTCGGGGACCTGACAGGGTGAACTCGTGCGCATCCAGCTGGGCCCGGCCGAGAGACCCAATCGCGGACTCACTGACGCTTCGCCAGCAATTCGGGATCTGGCGGGCCTGGCTGTAGAGCACCGTGCCGTCGGCGTATTCGTACTCGACGAAATGGTGGTCGAAGATCTGGCCGTTCTCGAGCTTGTCACGGACCTCGCGCCCTCCCATGCCGCGGGCCACGACGGGATGCTGGTCGCCCTTGATCCAGTTGGCCACGTCGAGGTTGTGGACGTGCTGCTCGACATTGTGATCGCCCGAGAGCCAGGTGAAGTAATACCAATTGCGGATCTGGTATTCGAGTTCGCTTTCCCCCTCGATGCGCGGTTTGCCGGGGCGGGAAGTGCCGTTCCAGAGGGCGCGGATCGTGTGGACCTCGCCGATCGCGCCATCGTGGATGCGTTTCATCCATTCCTGGTAACCCGGCTGGTGACGACGTTGCAGGCCGACGCCCACCTTGAGTCCTTTCGATTTCGCCACGGCAGCGGCCTCGATGACCCGTTTGATGCCGGCCACGTCGGAGGCGACCGGCTTTTCCATGAAGACATGCTTGCCCGCGGCGACCGCCTCGGCGAAATGCTGGGGCCGGAAACCCGGCGAGGTCGCGAGGATGACCACGTCGCAGTCGGCGATGACACGCTTGTAGCCCTCGAAGTCGTGGTAACGGCGCTCCTCCGGCACGTCGACCCGTCCGGCCTTGTTTTTCGAGATCAGGGCATGGGCCTTCTCCAGGGTCTCGCGATTCACATCACACATCGCGTGCAGCACCACCCCATCGTCGGCATTCATCGCCTGATTGGCGGCGCCCGCACCGCGGCCTCCGCAGCCGATCAGCCCGAGTTTCAATTTCCCGTCGCCGCTCGCAGCATGGACCGGCAATTCCGCGGCGAGGGCCAGGGTAGACAGGGCGGCACCAGTGCGCAGGGATCCGCCCACAAACTGGCGGCGCGAGGGACGGTTCATCATAGGGTTCATGGCGCGAGAATGAGGGAAAAAGGTCTGGCAGGGCCAGCCGGAATTCGCGAAAAGGAGGGACGCAATTAGTTCTGGCAAATGGGACTCAAACCCGTTAGCAAATTAGTGGCGAACAGAACTTGTTCGAGCTATCTCTTTTCCGCCCCCATTTGACTCCCCTCCTCCCATGAACGTCGCCGTCATCAATGCGAACCTGTCCCCCGGGGGCAAAACCGCCCATCTCGCCGAGGTCCTCGCCGGCGATTTCCAAATCAGCGGACACGAGGCGCGCCTGTTCTCCCTCGCCGAGTGGGACCTGCCCGCCTGCGATGGGGCGCTCTGCTACAAGAACGAAAAGACCATCGCCCTGACCGCCGAACTGGCCAAGGCCGACGCCATCGTGCTGGTCTCCCCGGTCTACAATTATGACTTCAATGCCGCAGCCAAAAACCTGATCGAACTGACCGGCTACAGCTGGAAGGGCAAGGCGGTCGGCCTCGTCTGCACCGCCGGGGCGGATCGCAGCTACCTCGCGCCCCTCGGCTTCATGAACAGCCTTTCGATCGACTACCGCTGCCTCGTCTCGCCCCGCTACGTCTACGTGACCCGGGCCGACTTCGCGGCCGACAACACCTTGCCCGCCGACGGCGACATCCGCCGTCGACTTGCCTTTCTCGCCAAAGAGCTCCCCGTGCTCGCCGACGCCGCTCGGCGGATCGCGACACTCGATGGCTGAAATCCCCCTCCTCCTACGACAATCCCATGACCTCCTCCGCCATCCTCCCTGACCAAACCACCACGAACTCCTCCCCCATCGCGATCCGCACTACCGATCGCAAGGTCGAGGTGGCGTGGTTTTCCGCCCTCTGTGGCGACGACTACGAGTACCTCGGGGTGCCCGACGGTGCCCTGCGCAGCAGCTACGAGCACTGCGGCGACATCGTCCGCATGTCCGACCGGCTCGGCTACCAGAACATCCTGCTGCCCTCGGGCTGGATCGTGGGACAGGACGCCCTCGCCTTCGCCGCCGCGATGGCACCGCAGACCAGCCAAATCAACCAGCTCGTCGCCTTGCGCATGGGCGAGGTCTGGCCGCCGATGCTCGGCCGCGCCCTTGCCACCCTCGACCACATCGCCAAGGGTCGTCTCTGCATCAACATCATCTCCTCCGACCTCCCCGGAAAACGCGAGAGCAACGAGGTCCGCTATGCCCGCAGTAGCGAGATCATCCGGATCCTCCAGGGCATGTGGGCCGCCGACGGTCCCTTCGAGTGGCAGGGCGAATTCTACCAGATCAGCCTGCCCGACACCGATGCGGCAAAACCTTACCAGCAGAACGGGGGACCCTTGCTCTACTTCGGCGGCATCTCCCCCGCGGCCCAGGACCTTTGCGCGAAACATTGCGATGTTTTCCTGATGTGGCCTGAGACCGAAGACCGGATTGAAGCGACGATGCGGAGCCTTTCACAGCAAGCCGCCGCCTACGGCCGCACCATCGACTTCGGCTTCCGCTCGCATGTGATCGTGCGCGAGACCGAGGCCGAGGCCCGCGCCGCCGCCGACCGGCTCATCTCCCGGCTCGATCCGGAAAAGGGACGCGAGATCAAGGAACGCAGCCAGGACAGCCAAAGCGCCGGAGTCATGAGACAGGACGAGTTGCGCGCCCAAAGCAACGACCTCTACATCGAGCCCCACCTCTGGAGCGGCGTGGGACTCGCCCGCAGCGGGTGCGGCAGCGCCATCGTCGGCGATCCCGACCAAGTCTACGAAAAACTCCAGCGTTACATCGACCTCGGCATCCGTGCCTTCATTCTCAGCGGCTACCCGCACCTCGACGAATGCGACCTCTTCGCGAAACACGTCCTGCCCCGACTCGACACGGTCAAGTTGAACGAGGCACAGGGTCGGGTCCCGAAAGAAACGCCCGAGACACCGCTGACGTTTGCGCCAAGGAAGTAACTCCCGTCATTCCGTCCCCTCTCGGCGCGGTTTTACGCTTCCGCGTTGTCGGTGGCGTGCCCTAGCCTCGGGCAATGAATAGCCCCCTCACTAGTCGTCGCCATTTCCTGAAGCATGCAAGTGCTGCCGCCGGAGCCTCCGTGCTCGGCTTCCCCGCGATCACCCGCTGCCAATCGCCGAACTCCAAACTCGGCGTCGCCCTGATCGGCGTGGGCGGACGCGGCGGTTCGCATGTGAAAGCGACGGTCGATGGGAAGGAGGACATCATTGCCCTCGTCGATGTGAACGAGAATCATCTCGGCAACGCCCTCGGTCAGGCACCGAAGGCCCGGAGCCACCGTGATTTCCGCGAGTTCTTCGCGGGACGGCTCGACGACATCGACGCGGTCTTTGTCTCGACCACGGAGCACACCCACGCCTTCGCGACACTGCCGGCGCTGCGGGCGAACAAACATGTCTACAGTGAGAAACCGCTGACCCGCGATGTCTTCGAAGCACGCAAGATCATCGAGACGGCGGCGGCGCGTCCGCAACTGATGACGCAGATGGGCACGCAGGTCCACTCCAGCGAGAATTACCGCCGCGTCGTGGAACTGATCGAGAGCGGAGCGATCGGTCCGGTGCGCGAGGTGCATTGCTGGGTGAGCAGGGCCTGGGGCTGGCAGACGCAGGAGGAGGCGGAGAAAAACAAGGACATCATTTACACGCCTGACACTCCCGCCAAAGGCATGCCGGTGCCGGACGGGCTCGACTGGGATCTCTGGATCGGTCCGGCTCCCTACCGCGACTTCCACGATTTCTATTTCCCCGGTCCGCGCTGGTATCGCTGGTGGGATTTCGGCAACGGCACGATGTCGGATCTCGGCAGCCACCGCAACGACCTCCCCTTCTGGGCCTTGAAGCTGGACGCGCCGCTGACGATCGAGCCGGTCGCGGGTCCGCCTGCTCACCACGACATCGCTCCGGCCTCGATGGCGGTGAAATACACCTACGGAAAGCGCGGCGAATTGCCCCCGGTGGAGCTGACCTGGTATCAGGGCACGCAGAAGCCGGCGATCTGGCGCGAGGGCAAGATCCCGCAATGGGGCGACGGCTGTCTCTTCATCGGGGACAATGGCATGCTAATGGCGGACTACGGAAAGCTGGTGCTGCTGCCGGAGGAAAAATTCAAGGGCTTCACTCCGCCGAAACCCTACCTCGCTCCGTCGCCGGGACAGCAGCAGGAGTTTTTCCTGGCCTGCAAGGGTGAAGGACCGAAGCCGCTCTGCCATTTCGGATATTCAGGTCCGCTGACGGAGGCAAACCACCTCGGCAACGTGGCCTACCGGGCCGGAAAGAAACTGGAGTGGGACACGAAGGCGATGAAATTCCCCAACGCTCCCGATGCCGAAACGTTCCTGAAGCGCGAATACCGCGAAGGCTGGACTCTTGGCTGAAACCGAGGCTCGATTTGGCAGGTTTCCGCAGCCCTTTTGCGCCGAATTTCCGGTTGTTCGCAGGCGCTGCGGCGGCGACACTGTCCGCCACTCGGCGAATTCGGGTCATTGGCAACCGCGACCGGTCTTTCTCCGCAACCCAGACGAATTGATGAATACCAACACCCGCCTCCGCCCCGGACTCCTTTGGCTCCTGGGCCTTCTTTCCCTCCCTTGTTCTCTCTCCGCGCAGGACACTCCTCCCGAGCCCAAGGCTGATCCCGCCCCTGCTGCCGACGCGCCTGCCGTGGTTGCTCCGGGCGCCGCCCTTCCAGGAGCCGCCGCAGCCGCACCGGCCATGAAGGACACCGACGTGATCCTCGAAGTTGATGGCACGCCAATCCGGCTCATCGACCTGCGCGAGCTTTTCACCGGCCGCTACGGCAACCAGTTTGAGAGCATGCCGCCGGAGCAACGCGCCATGATCGAGCCCCAGCTCCAGCAAATGGTCGTCAATGAGCTGATCCAGCGCACCCTGCTGACCAACGCCGCCGCGAAGGAAGAGATCAAGGCCGACCAGGCTGAGATCGACACGGCCCTCGCCGAGATCGCCAAGCGTATCCCCGAGGGCGAAACGCTCGAGTCCTTCTCCAAATCCGCCGGCGTCAGCCTCGACCGCATCCGCGACCAGATCTCGACCGAGACGAAGTTGCGGAAGCTCTACGAAAAGGTCACTGCCGACATCACCGCCCCGGGAGAGGCCGAAGTGAAAAAATATTTCGAAGAGCACCCCGATGAGTTCGAGCAACAAGCCAGCGTCGACGCGGCCCACATCCTGATCGCGACGAAGGACATCACCGATCCGACCCAACTTGCCGCCAAGGAAAAGATCGCGAAGGAACTTCGCGAGGAGATCGTCTCCAAGAAGGGGGAAAACTTCGCCGACATGGCCAAGCTGCATTCCGACTGCCCCAGCAAGGTCCAAGGCGGAGATCTCGGCGAGTTTCAGAGGGGACAAATGGTTCCCGAGTTCGAGAAGGCGGCCTTCGCCCAGGAAATCGGCGTGGTTGGCGACCTCGTGAAGACGGACTTCGGCTACCACATCATCAAGGTGAACGACCGCAAGGATGCAAAGACGCTCCAATTTGACGAGGTGAAGGAAAAGCTCACCGAGACCCTGCTCGACCAAGCCAAAGGCAAAAAGATGGAAGCCTACGTCGCCGATCTCCAAAAGAACGCGAAGATCATCCGCCCCGGCGAAGCGGCTGCTCCGGGGGCCCCCGCCGCTCCCGCTGCGCCGGCCGCTCCCAAGGAAGCGCTTTGATCCGAACCCCGCGCCGGTCGACACCGTCACGCGGAAAATCAAAAGGCCGGACCCGCGAGGGACCGGCCTTTTTTCATGGCGCCTTTGGAGGAACCACTCAGTAGCGCCGATAACCGCGATTCCGCGCCGCCCGGTTTTTGGAGATTTCCGATCCGGCAATCGCGCCGACAGCACCACCGACCAAGGCACCCGTGCCATCGCCGATGAGGGCGCCGGTGCCCGCGCCGATCGCGCCGCCGACGAGGGCACCGCGTTCCCCGGGCGTGCAGGAGGTGAGGGTGGTGAGTCCGACCGCGCAGGCGGCCATCAGGCTGAGTTTCACGCTTGTATTCATCGTGGAGTTGTAGGAGGAGGGTGTTGTTTTGGTTTTGGTGCCGCTTCGAACGAAGCAGCTCAAAGGGTTACGTCCCCGGATCGATCCGAAGGAGCGAAAACTGCCATGGAGCGAGCAGGCACCGCTCAACCTGCGGTTCACTTCAGCCAGCGTTTCAGGTAACGGCCGGTCAGGGATTCGCTCACCCGCGCGACTTCCTCGGGTCGTCCCTGCGCGACGACCTGGCCGCCCGCTCCCCCTCCGCCAGGACCGAGATCGATGACCCAATCCGCGCATTTGATGACGTCGAGATTGTGCTCGATGACCACGAGGGTGTTGCCTTGGTCCCGGAGGCGGTAAAACACTTCGAGCAGGGTCGCGATGTCGGCGAAGTGGAGGCCGGTGGTCGGCTCGTCGAGCAGGTAGATCGTTTTCCCGGTCGCCGTCTTGCCAAGCTCGGTGGCGAGCTTGATGCGCTGGGCTTCACCGCCGGAAAGGGTCGTGGCCGACTGGCCGAGGGCGAGGTAGTCGAGTCCGACGTCGCGGAGCGCCCTGAGCGGCTGGGCGATCTTCGGCACCTTCTGGAAAAAATCGAGCGCCTCCGCGACCCGCATCTCGAGCACGTCCGCGATGCTCTTGCCACGGTAGGTCACATCCAGTGTCTCCCGGTTGTAGCGCCGGCCGTTGCAAGACTCGCAGGTGACATAGACGTCGCTGAGGAAATGCATGTCGATCTTGATGGCGCCGTCGCCCTGGCAGGTCTCGCAGCGCCCGCCCTCGACGTTGAAACTGAAACGCCCCGGCTCGTAACCCCGCGCCCGCGAAGCCGGGAGCTGCGAAAACAAATCGCGGATCGGTCCGAACACCCCGACGTAGGTTGCCGGATTCGAGCGCGGGCTACGCCCGATCGGGGCCTGGTCGATCACGATGGCCTTGTCGAGGTGCTCGAGACCGTCGATGCCGTCGTGTTCGCCCGGCTTGTCCTTGCTGCCGTGAAAATGGCGGAAAAGAGCGCGTCGCAGGATGTCGTCGACCAGAGTCGATTTGCCGCTCCCCGAGAGTCCGGTCACGCAGATGAAACGACCGAGCGGAAAACGCAGGTCGAAGTTCTTGAGATTGTGCTCGCGGGCGCCGCGGACCACCAGCTCACGCGAGACCTCGTCGGGAAAGAGGGTTTTGTCAGGAACCTCGATGCGCCGCCTTCCCGACAAAAACGCGCCGGTGATCGATTTCGGATTCGCCGCAACCTCGGCGGGAGTGCCCTGCGCGAGCAGTTCGCCGCCGTGCGATCCGGCCCCGGGACCGAGATCGAGGAGATGATCGGCGGCGCGGATCGTGTCCTCATCGTGCTCCACGACGATCACCGTGTTGCCCGCGTCGCGGAGGTTCTGCAGCGTGGCGATGAGTTTTTCGTTGTCGGATTGGTGCAGGCCGATGCTGGGCTCGTCGAGCACGTAGAGCACCCCGGCGAGACCGGCCCCGAGCTGAGTGGCGAGACGGATGCGCTGGCTCTCTCCGCCCGAGAGCGTGCCGCTCTCGCGGTCGAGCGTCAGATAACCGAGACCGACCGTCTCGAGGAAGCGAAGCCGCTTGCGGACCTCCTCGAGCACCTCGGTGGCGTAACTCGCCTGCACTTCGGTCAATTCGACTCCCTCGAGCCACAGGATCGCGTCGGCGATGCTGAGGGCGGTGAACCCCTCGATCGAAAGCGGTCGCTCGTGATGACCGAGGGTCACGGCGAGGATTTCATCCTTCAAACGCTTCCCTTGGCAGACAGGACAAGGCCGCGCCGACATGAAGCGCCGCACGTTGCGTTTCGTCATCTCGCTGTCGCTGGTCTCGAGCAGGCGGGTCGCCTGGGTCGCGAGGCCCTCAAAGCTGTCGTCGCCGTGGATGAGAGCCTTTTTGAATTCCCGGGAGAGGCTCCGCACCGGCGCGTCGCGGTCCGCATCGTAACGTTTCGCGAGATCATCGATGGCGCGCTGATGGTAGCCCTTGCGGGACTTCGAACCGCTCCACCAGGTCTTCACCGCACCTTCACGGAGCGTTTTGTCAGGATCGGGGACGATCAGCTCGGGATCGGGCACCAGCTTCGAACCGAGGCCATGGCAAGCCGGGCAGGCCCCCGCATGGCTGTTGAAGGAAAAGTGCTTCGGCGTCAGCTTCGGCAGCGAAAATCCGGTCTCGGGGTTGGTGTATTGGAAGGTGAAATCGTGCCGCTCGTAGTCCTCCGCGTCGGGTGACTGCACCAGGGTCGCGACACGGTTTTCGGAGACCTTTTGCGCGGTCTCGAGCGAATCGGCGAGTCGGCTGCGGAGATCCTCCCGCACCACCAGCCGGTCGACCACGATCTCGACGCTCTTGGCTTTTTCCTTCGCCCCGATTTCCTCGATCTCGACGAGTTTGCCATCGAGGCGCGCCCGCAGGAATCCCTGGACGCGATACCGCTCGAGACTTTCGCGCATCGTCTCGCCCTTTTCGACCTGCACCGGCGCCACGAGGATGATCCGGGTCCCCGCGGGGAAGGTCACCAGGAGGTCGACGATGTCCTTGATCGTGTGCCGCACCAGCGGCGTGCCGGTGACAGGATCGTGTGGTCGCCCGAGGGCGGCGTAGAGGATGCGCAGGTAATCGTAGATCTCCGTGGCGGTGGCAATGGTCGAGCGGGGATTCGGCTGCGAGCCGCGCTGCTCGATGGCGATGGCCGGGGTCAGACCCTCGATAAAATCGACGTCGGGTTTTTCGAGCCGGTCGAGGAACTGCCGCGCGTAGGCCGAGAGCGATTCGACATAACGCCGCTGTCCCTCCGCATAGAGCGTGTCGAAGGCCAGCGAGGATTTGCCCGAGCCCGAAACCCCCGTGATCACAATGAATCGGTTCCGCGGGATCTCGAGGTCGAGATTCTTCAGGTTGTGCTGGCGCGCTCCCTGGATTCGAATGGTGGCGTCGTCACCCATCTGGCAGATTTTCCTCTCGGAAAAGTCGAGAACATCCCGGAAGATCGCGCCGCCGCAAGAGAAGTCTCCGGACCACCCGCCGCCGCGGCTTTGACGCGGACCATCTCCTGCGCCACGTTCGTCCATGGCAGGCATCGTCGTCAAACCCCGCTCCCGCATCTTTCACGGCCACGACTGGGTCTACTCGACCGAGGTCCAGAAGGCCTTCGGCGATCCCCAGCCGGGCGCAGTCATTTCACTGAAGGATTTCCGCGATCGTCCCCTCGGCACCGCGATCTACAATCCCAATTCGCAGATCGTGGCCCGGCGCATCTCGCGGCGAAAGCAGGAGCTCGACGCGGAGTTCTTCGACCGGCGCCTGCGCCGCGCGCTCGCCCTGCGCGAGACGATGGCCTTTCCGGAAACGGTCTACCGGCTTGTCTGGAGCGAAGCCGATGGGCTGCCCGGAGTCGTCATTGACCGTTACGTCGACCACTTCGTGCTCCAGACCCTGACCCTCGCGATGGACCAGCGCCGCGAACTCATCGTCGCGGCCCTGCTCGCGATCTTCGGGGACATCACCGTGATCGAGCGAAACGACTCGTCGATCCGCAAGGCCGAGGGGCTCGAACCGCGCACCGGAGTACTCGCCGGAAAATGGGAAGGGCCGGTCCCGCTCACGATCAACGGGCTCGTCCAGGCGATCGACCTGCTCGAGGGTCAGAAGACCGGCATCTACCTCGACCAGCTCGACAACTACGCCGCGATCGGCGCACTGTCGAAGGGACGTAGCGTGCTCGATTGCTTCTGCAACCAGGGAGGTTTCGCGCTCCATGCGGCCCGCGGCGGAGCAGCCTCCGTGCTGGCCCTCGATATCAGCGCCAGCGCCGTCGCAGCAACCCGCGCCAATGCCGCCCGCAACGGGCTCGCCCTCGAGGCTCAGGAAGCCAATGTCTTCGACTTCCTCAAGGATGCCGAGACCGCGGAGCGAAAGTTCGACCTCATCATCCTCGATCCTCCTTCCTTCACGAAATCGCGGAAGTCCGTCGGCGACGCGATGCGCGGCTACAAGGAGATCCACCTCCGCGCGCTGAAGCTGCTGAATCCCGACGGGCTGCTTTCAACCTACTGCTGCAGCCACCACGTCAGCGAGCGCGAGTTCCGCGACGTGATTGCCGAGGCCTGTGTCGATGCCAAACGCACCCTGCGGATCGTGGCACAGCACACCCAGCGACGTGATCACCCGGTGATCCTGACCCTGCCCGAGACCGCTTACCTGAAAGGCTGGACCTTCCAGTCCGTCGGCGGATATTGAAGAGACCGGAACGGCGCGTTGGGGTCAACGCGCCCCACCCTGATCACTGCGGGCCGAACTTTTTCTTCAGGTCGGGGCTCAGGTTCGACTTCGCGACCCACTGGCGGGCGTTGTCACCGTCCATGGCGACCCATTCCTCGAGGAGCGTGGACACGCTCTGGGTGCGTTTGCCCTCGTCCGAGATCGTCGAGGCCCAGGTCACCGCGGACTCGGGGTCCATGTCGATGATCGCGCTGCTGAAGGTCTGGAGCACCTCATCGTTCTGCGGACCTTTCTGCTGCTTGTTGAGCCATTCCGCCGCGGTGGTCGGGTCGCTGCTGCTCCAGTCGAGCATCACGTCCTCGATGATACGCTTGCGGGTTTCGGGATTCTCCACCGTCGCGATCGCCCAGCCAAGCGATGCACCCGGATCGTGCTCGGACCAGCCCATCGCCACGCCGAGCGAAGCGTAGAGTTTGTCTTCTTCCTTGGAAAGCGAGTTGATCCACTCCGTCGCTTTGTTTGGATCGGTCATGGCCCACTCCGTGCCGATCTCCATGTGGGCGATGGCGCGGGAGTCGGTGTTGCCGATCGTACCCGCCCACTTCGCCGCCGCGTCAGGCGCGGTGCTGGCCCACTGCCCGGCGATGTTCATCACAAACTCGTCGCCGAAATCATATTGCTGGAGACCCTCCGCCGCCTTGGCGGCACCTTCGGGATCGACCGCGGCCCATCCTTCGGCGAGCGAGTCCATCACGCTGGAGCGCGTGTAGTCATCGAGCTCCTCGGCCCACTTCAGAGCCGACTCGGGCGCCTTGCGACCCCAGGACTCGAGGATCTCGTAGATGGCGTCCTCGCGATTGATGCCGCTGGTGTTCTCGTTGAACCAAAGCGCCGCCGCGGCGGGATCGGATTCTGCCCAGCCGTCGGCGATGTTGTAGAGCGCGTCGGATTTCTCCGTCCCTTTCAGATTCGCCATGACCCAGGCGGCGGCCTCGGGGCCGTTCTTCTCTCCCCAGGCCGTGAAGAGCGATTCGGTGTAAAGGTAGCGGTTGTCTCGGCCGGGAATCTGCTTGGCGGCGGCGATGGCGGCGAGCGGATCCTTTGATCCCATCTCATAACCGGACTGCTCCAGCTTCACTGAACTCATGCCGGCGACCGCGTCGCCGGATTCCGGGCTGCTGGAACTCCCCGTGCCGGAGAAGGTCGTAGCCGCACCGGCATTCCCCCCGTCACCGGACGAGGAGCTTTTTGACTGAAAATTCGGAACGACGATCGCGGCGGCGACGGCGCCGATCGCAAGCGTGGCGACATGGGACAAAATGAGGGCGGGTTTCATAACCAATTCGGGCATTTTACGGGCGGAGTCCGGGGATGGCGAGTTGAAATCCTGTCAATTTCGTTTCTCACGCGACCCCGGGAGTGGCCTCCGCGGGCCTTTCTGGCGTAAACTGCCTCCAATGAAACCTTCCTTGCTCTACACCGCCTTCCTTTCGGTCATCTTGCTCAGCAGTGACCTTCGCGCCGATGCCCCTGCCGACGTCGATGTCGAAAAGGCCGCCCAATTGCTCGCCGGAGACCCGACGATCACGGTCATCGACGTGCGGACGCCCGAGGAATTCGCCGAAGGCCACCTCAAGGGCGCGGTCAATCTCGATTTCAACGCCGATGACTTTGAGGAAAAAGTCTCCAAACTCGATCCCTCCAAACCCTACCTCGTCCACTGCGCCGCGGGCGGACGCAGCGGCCAGTCGATGGAACTCTTCGAAAAATTCAAGTTCTCCCGCATCTTCCACCTTGAGTCCGGCTATCGCGCCTGGGTCGAGGCAGGGAAGCCCGTGGAGAAGTGAAATGACGTTCTTGGTTCGTGGTTCCTCGTTCTTGGTTTTTAAGACAAGGGCTGGATCAGGACGAAGGGCGAGACGACCAAGGCCAGAAAGCGCGCCCCCGTTTCCTCCCAATGCGCCACGTGTGGGGCCGAAGGCTTGACGAGATCTCCGCTCCTCCTCCACCGGACGACGGTTTCCGTATCATCCTCCGCGATCGCTCTTCCGACCTCAACGATCGAAAGGGCGGGATCAATCCACAACAGCGCCCCGGTCTCGTGATGAGGGCGCAGGTAGGACCAGTCGACTTCACCCGTGTATTTCTCGAGCTTGTCGAGGTCCGAGCCGGAGTCTTCACCGAGCAGGCCGTAGCGCATGTTGGGGGACTCAACCGGGTCTCCGCCTCAACGCCCCTTGGGACGTTTCGAGAATTTGAAACTGCAGCAGCCGAGGTCGATGGCCCCTTTGTGTTTTCGATCTTTCCCGTTTGAAACCTGCCACTGGGGTGCCACGGAGATCCGTTTGAATCGTCCGTCGCGAACCACCATGACGAGGCCGGCCTCCATGAGGACACGAACGTGGCGGGAGGCATTGTAGGTGGAGAGTTCGAGGGCTCCGGCGACGTCGCCCAAGCAGAGAGGTCCGCGGGAATCGGAAAGAAGTCCCATGATTTCCCATCGGGTCGGGTCGGCGAGGGCTTTCAGATAACCCACGCAAGTTTGGTCGTAAGATACGGTCATAAGATGTAAGGGGAATGGAAGTTTGGCCGCTAACCTGCTCGATTTCAATCCTCGAATTAGGCGCAAACAGGATTACGTCGGGGGCGGCCCCCGGGAAATGGGGACGAGCGGAAAAGTTGCGGGTATGCCCCAGCAACAACCACAGCTAAATCACGTGGTTGCGATGAAGATTTTATTTGCAAGAATGAGCAATGATTCCTAGTCTCGTCCCGATCACACCGTCCGGCGCTCTGAAAACGCGAGGACGGGATCCCACTTTAATGAACCCAAGCACTCCATGATCCGCCGACCCGCCTTACCCGGCCCCCTGATCCTCCTTGCCGCCGCCGTACTGGCGGGACATGTCCACTCGACCCCGAGCGGGCTCAACAACATCCCCACCGCAGACACCGCCCCGGACGATGCCGTGGTGGTGCAGGTCTACGACCTTTTCGGCGAGGGGCCGCATGATTTCGCGTCCGGCTTCAAGACGGGTTGGGATCTCCCGTGGTTCGATCTCGAGTGGGGTCTCGACAGCCACCTCGCCCCGGACCCGGCCGGTCCGCTCTTTTTCCAGACCAAAATGGCCTTCACGCCCTGGGATAGCGGCCGCATCGCCGTGGGCGTGGCCGGCGTGGCGCTGACCGACGAGGCGGTGGCGGGTGATCCGTTCACCTACGCCGTGCTGAGCCAGGATGTCGGATTCGCGCGGCTGCATACGGGATATGGTGTCCAGACCGGCGGCAACACCGTGTTGCTGGGGATCGACAAAAATGTCGAGTTCCTCGGGCGGAATCTCAATCTGAATGCCGACCTCGTGCAAACCCGGGACCAGGAGGGCTGGATGCCCGCCGTGGGCCTGAAGTACGACCTCGCCAAAAACCTCGTCTTCGAGACCTGGACCAACCTGCCCGACCAGGGCAAATGCGAATACATGCTGAAGCTCAACTTCGTGATCCCTTTCGGCGCGTCGTCCCTGTCCACCGATTCCAAAAACCCTCAAACCAAATGAAAAGCAGAATCCTCGTCCTCTCCTCTCTCCTCTGCCTCGCCGCCTCGGCGGGCCCGTTGCGTGCCGAAATCGGCATCATCTCCCCCGACGACGCCAAGGCGCTGATCGAAAACACCGACCCGGCGAAACGTCCGGTCGTGCTCGACACACGCGGCGGTTACAAGGACTACTTCCGGGGACATATCCCGACCGCGCATCACATCAATTTCGACACCCTGCGCGGCACCAACGACGCCGTGCCGGTGCAATACCTGCCCGATGACCTGACCGCCGCCCTACTCGTCCGCGCCGGGGTCGACAAGGACCGCCTTCACCTCGTCTACGCCACCGGCGACACCCTGCCGAACGACGAGATCCTGAGCACCACGATGGTGGCCTACGTGCTGGAGAAGTTCGGCGTGGAAGACATCCGCATCGTCGATGGCGGCCTGAAAGGCTGGGTTGAGGCGGGCCTGGAGCCGATCCAGGCCTACTTCGGCAACCCGGCCGGGACCCTGCCCGAAAAGCGCCGGCCCGAGATCGCCGCCAACATCGACGACGTGCTAGCGGCGAAGGGCAAGGAGGGAGTGATCCTGGTCGACGCCCGCCCCCACAACGAGTTCATCGGTGACGACGACGTCTGGTTCCGCAAAGGCCACATCCCGGGCGCGATCGGCTTCCACTGGGCGAAGCTGATGGATGACAAGAACACCCACCGGTTCCGTCCTTTCGCCGAGGTGAAGCCCGTGCTTGAGGCGGCCGGCATCACCCCTGACAAAACCATCATCTGTTACTGCGGCACCTCGCGCGAGGGCAGCCTGCTGCGCTTCTACCTGAAGCACGTCGCCGGCTATCCCAACGTGCGCCTCTACGAAGGCGCTTGGAAGGAATACGTCTGGATCCGAGACCAGTCCCTGCCCGCCGAGACCGGCGAGTGATTATTTTTCCTCGTTTGTTTGCCATCGCCGGAGACGAGCGAGTCTCGTCTCCGGCCCCCCTTTTCTCCAAGCTCCTCTGATGAAACCCACCTCCTTCCTCACCCTCATCGCCCTTTCCCTGACCTTCGTCGCAAACCGGCTCCCGGCCCAGGAAAGCGCCGATGAAAGTACCCTGCCGGAGACCGTGGTCGAGAGCTCCCCTGCGCCCGCCCCGTCGCGCAGCTACACCCCGCCGGTCCGCTACTCGCCGCCCACACCCGCGATCGAACCCCTGGTGATCAACGACCAGTTGCCCGAGGCGATCGCGGAGAGCGCCAACACGACCTTCCTGCCGCCGACCGGCCTGGAGGTGCTCGGCGTGCGCGAACCGCAGGAGGTGGTGCGCTACGCTCCGAACCAGTCAGCGACCGATTCCGGGTCGCGCTCCTTCGGCGACGTTTATTCGGTGCGCGGTCTCACTAACACGATCTTTTTCGGCGCTCCCTCGACGACGATCTACGTCGACGACGTGCCCTTCGGCGAGACCTTCACTTATGCCCAGGACCTCGGACCGATCAACAGCATCGAGGTGCTGCGGGGTCCCCAGCCGACCGCGGTGGGAAGGAATGTCTACGGCGGTCTCATCAACGTGGCGACCCGTCGACCGGGCGAAACCCTCGAAGCGACGGTGGACTACCACTATGGATCGTTCGATCACCATGGGTTCGACGCCTGGGTGATGGGTCCGCTCGGCGAGACCGCTTCGTTTCGCTTTGGCGGCGGATATGACAGTCACGAAGGTTACCTGACCAACCCCTCGACCGGCGAAAAAGTCGATCATCAGGAAGGCTACCATTTCGGCGGCGCGGTTTTTGCCGAGGTCGCTCCCGGCTGGGAAATCGGGATGCTGGCGGGTTATGCCGAATCCAACGACGGTGCCCCGCGTCTGACCTCGCTCGACCGCACCACCGGCTTCTACACGGTGGGATCGGACGTGGTGGGAGAACAACATCGCGAAAGCAACCATCAAGCAATCCGCATCGCGCATGAGAACGAGCGCTTCAAGTTTCTCAGCGTGACTTCGCATCGTGGCTTCGACCTCGATCCCTACACGATCGACCTCGACTTCTCCCCCGCCCCCTTCGGCTTCACCACTCTCAGCCAAAGCCAGGAACTGTGGAGCCAGGAGTTCCGCTTCTCCGACAACGATCCTGACGCCGACTGGGGTTGGAACGCGGGCCTCTATGGATCGACCAGCCGGATCAAGGGCGTTGGACTGCGCGGCTTGACCATTCCGAATTCCGACACCCTCAACAACAGCACGGCCATCCCGGCGGGAGCCCCGCCCTTCTTTTCACCCGTGCCCTTGACGATCAGTTCGGTCACCCAGCTCGAAACGATCGCCTCGCTGCAGCAGCTCACCGAACACACCATCGACGAGGAGTCCTTTGCCATCTACGGCGGGCTGGAGAACCGCACCATCGAGAACCTTACGCTGCGGGCCGGAGCACGCCTCGACTGGATCCGGCGTTCCCTGATCCGCGACAAGTCGCAGACGGGCGAAGCCAACACGGTGGCGACGACCACCAGCACGATCGATCCGATTCCGGGTTTCCCTCCCTTCCCCGCCCTGCCAGTGGATGTGCGGAACGTCGTGACTTCGCTCGACTCCGTCCAGGGCCGCATCGCGATGCAGGATGAATGGGTCCACGTCACCCCGACCTTTGGCGTGGACTGGCAGGCCGCCGACAATCACCTCGTCTACGCGAACACCGCCTATGCTTTCAAGCCGGGCGGCTTCAGCGCTTATGCCGATGACCCCGCTTTCGTGCCTTTCGACGAGGAAACGGCCTGGACCAGCGAGCTCGGGCTGCGTTCGCAGTGGTTCGGCGGCCGGGTCAGCACGAACCTGACCGGCTTCTACAGCCGCGTCGACGACTATCAGGTCGAACGCAGCTTCACGCCGACGGACTTCACCGTCTTCAATGCGGAAGAGGCTGAAATCTACGGGGCCGAGTTCGAGACCAGCATCGAGATTTCGCCCACGCTCGATTTCATCGGTTCGATCGGCTGGACCCACGCCACCCTGACGCAATACATCGATCCCGTCACCGGTGCCGACCTCAGCGGCAACACCGCGCCCTTCGTGCCCGAGTTCGACGCCGTTGCCGGCCTCGACTACCACCTCGAGAACGGCTTCTTCGCCCGCGTCGAGATGGTCGCCCTGGGGAATGTGAAGTTCGACGACTTCAACCGGGACCCCTTCCAAGAGAGCGCCTACGTCCTGCTCAACAGCTCGGTCGGCGTCCGCAAGGACCGTTGGACCGTCGCCCTCTACGGCAGCAATCTCGCCGACAAGGAATACTACACCAACATGAATCCCGAGGTGAGGACGGGAGCGGTCGGTATCCCGCGTGAATACGGCGTGCGGGTGGGGTTTGAGTTTTGATTCGGGAACAGGAAACTTCCCGCTTTACGAATTCCCCGGGCTTGTGAATCCTCACGGGCCATGCAAGCCCTCGCCGCCGTCCTTTACCAAGCCAAGGAACCCCTCGTGCTCGAGACCGTCGAGGTCCTGCCACCCGGTCCCGGCGAGGTCACCGTGCGGATGATGGCGGCGGGGGTCTGCCACAGCGACCTGCACGTGATGAAAGGCGACCTCGCGATGAAGACGCCCATCATCCTCGGCCACGAGGGCGCTGGCATCGTCGAAGAGGTCGGCAAAGGCGTGACAACGCTTGCTTCGGGCGACCACGTTATCCCGATCTGGCGGATGTCCTGCGGGCGCTGCGAATATTGCCTGGGCGGCCGTCCCGCGCTCTGCGATGTCGGCACGGCGATGCGGTTCACCGGATTGATGCCCGATGGCCAGACACGCTTCCGCAACGCGGCGGGCGAAGCCATCCTCCACTACGCGGGCGTATCGACCTTTTCCCAGCGGTCCACCATGCCCGAAGGGGCTGCGGTGAAAATCCCGAAGAGTGTTTCCTTCGAGCATGCCGCGATGATCGGCTGCGGCGTCATCACCGGATACGGAGCGGTCATGAACGCCACCCGGGTGCCGCCGGGCAGCACCGTCGCCGTGATCGGTTGTGGTGGAATCGGACTGAACATCGTCCAGACCGCTCGGCTCGCCGGCGCCTCGAAGATCATCGCGATCGACCGAGTGCCAGCCAAGCTCGACTATGCGAGAACGATGGGCGCGACCCATTTCATCAACTCCGCCGAACACGAACCGGTCGCGGCGGTGAAGGACCTCACCGGCGGGCTCGGTGTCGACCACGCCTTCGAGGCGATCGGCCTCGCCGAACCGATCGAGCAGGCCTACGACATGACCCGCAAGGGCGGCACCTGTGTCGTCGTCGGGATCGCCCCGCCCGAGGCCCGCGCCCGCATCAACGTGAACCAGCTCGTCTACGCGGAGAAGACGCTGAAGGGCTCGATCTATGGCTCGACCCGGCCACGCATCGACCTGCTCCGCCTGATCGAACTGCACGAACAGGGCCGCATCGACCTTGATTCCTTGCTGACCCGGACCTACCCACTCTCGCAGATCAACGAGGCCTACGCCGCCCTCGAACGAGGCGAAGTCGCGCGCAGCCTCGTGTTGCCGCAGCAGGGTTGATCAATCCCCCACCCTGACAATGCCACGACGAATCGCCTCGGCGGTGGCTTGGGCGCGGTCGCTGACCTCAAGCTTGAGAAAGATATTGCTGATGTGGCGCTTCACCGTGTCCTCCGCGATGTCGAGGGCCGAGCCGATCTCCTTGTTGGCGCGGCCTTGCGCGATCAGGGCCAGGATCTCGCGCTCGCGCGGCGTGATCGCCGGACCAAGACGCAGGCTGGCGAGACGTTCCGCGATGGCCGCGGAAAGGTGTTTGCCACCAGCGGCGACCTCGCGCAGCGCCCCGATCAGCTCCTCGCGGCTGGCCGTTTTCTGCAAGTAGCCGGCCGCCCCACAGGCCATCGCCGTCTCGATCTCGTCGTCGCGGGCGAAGGTCGAAAAGATCAGCACCCGGGCCTGAGGATCGATCTCGAGGAGCCGCTCGGTCGCGGCGATGCCGTTCCAGCCTGGCAGTTGCAGATCCATCAGGACGACATCGGGCCGGTTTTGCTCATAGATTTGCAGCGCTTGCTCACCGCTCTCCGCTTCGCCGACGATGCAAACTCCGGGCTCGAGCTCCAGAGAGGCGACCAGCCCGCTGCGCACCACGAAGTGGTCATCGACGATCATCACGTTCATGCCTTCACTTCCGCCCGGGGAATCAACAGGGTCAACTCGACGACACAACCCTCTTTGGGTCGACTTTCCCATCCAATGTCCGCCCCGAGCCGGCGGCAGCGCTCGCGCATGCCCATGCAGCCGAAGTGACCCCCGCCCTTGCCGCCGGTCAAAGCGTCGGGGTCAAAGCCGCGTCCGTCATCACGGATACGGAGCCGCAGGACCTGTCCCTCGGTCTCCGCGGAGATGACGATGGATTTTGCTTCGGCGTGCTTGATCGCATTGGTCACCGACTCCTGCGCGATCATGCGGAGGTGATGCACGACGGCTGCTGGGAGCGGGGGAATCTCCGAGGTGATCACCAGCGAGAGTTTCGGACCGCCCTCCACCGAACCCCGCTCGACGAGGTCGCGCAACGCAAGCGCGAGGTCACCGGCCCCCTCGGCATCCGCGCGGAGGTCCGAGACCAGATTCCGCGTCTCGGCCCGGATGCGGGAGACGAGGGTGCGCGAGCCCTCAATGAAACGGCTGAGCCGCTCGTCCCCACCGGCTACGGCGGCGGCATCGAGACGTAGGGAGAGGCCGGTCAGGTCCTGCTCGAGCGAATCGTGGAACTCGCGGGCGAGGCGCTGCCTTTCCTCCAGCACGGCCTCGTGCTCGATCCGTTGGCGCAGGGCCGTTGTCTGCCGTCGCACCTGTCGCTGCAGCAGCACGATCCAGAGAGCCCCTAACACCGACACAAAAACCAGCAGGCCCAGGGCGACTGCCAGGCGCTGCGGGTTCCACCAGGGTGCGGCGGTGAGCACGGCGAGGTCGCCCGCTTCCCGCAGGCGCAGGATGACCTGCTCGGCCTCGACCCGGTAGGGCGGAAGGCGACGCGTTGACTCGACCACGGCGATGCCGGTGGCGGCGAGCCGCGATCCGAGCAGATCCTCGCCCGCTCCCGAAGGGGCCTCGACCCTGACGGTGGCATCGCCCTCCCGCAGCACCAGCACCTCGCCGCGTTCATTGCGGTAGCGGTCGACCAGTTCCCCGGTGACCCGGACGAGGTTGCCGTCCTGCTCCCCGCGAGCGAGTTCACTCAGAGTCAGGGCACGCGGTTCGGGCGGGGTTTCACCGAGAAAATGATCGTGGATCACGGCATCGACGAGGCGGGCGCTGAAGCGGTCCATCTCCGGAAAACCGAGGCATTCGATGAAGTCGCCGGGCTCGATCCTTGGTTCCGTATCGATGCGGGTGAGACCGACCGCGGCTTCGGCTCCGCGCAGGAAGACCTCGCCATTCGGGAAAACCGCCAGCACATCACCGCTGACCTTGACGCGGCGCAATTCCTGGCCGCCGACCGCGAAGTTGAGCAACTGTTCGGGCGAGACCGCCGTGATCTCCCCGCTCCTCCGGGGCGGGTCGAGCACCTCGATCTCGGTCCAATCGCGACAGCGCAGATAGGGCACGACAAGCTGGCGGCGCGGATTCATTTCCCCGGAGGTGAGACCACTCACCCGGACGCGGGCGTCGACGAGCGCGGTTTCCGTCAGCGGCGCCCCCACCCGGATCTCAACGACGCGCGAACCGAGCGCAACCCGGGCGAGCGAGGTGTTTTCGTCCACCGCCACGGTCGAGCGCACCACACCCTCGAGGCTGACGCGTTGATAATGGTACCGCCCCGAGACGAGTTCATCGAAGCTGATCAAGAGGGCGGCGGGTAGGCCAGGATGGCCGGTGACCTCGAACTCCGCTTCGGCCACCCCGGGCAGGTAGAGACCGGGAAAGGTCACGCCGGTGACGTGCACCTCGTCGCCAGGCTGAGGTGCCTCCCGCCCCTGGAGCTGAAAAAAGGTGCCGGCAGTGGCATCCTGGACAAAGACGGTGGATGGCGGATCGGAGAACACCACCACCACCCGCAGGTCGACCGGCACTCCCGCCTCGGCCTCCTCGCGCGAGAGCGAACGCACCTCGAGCGCGGTGCGCAACTGGCCGCGGACGATCCCAGGCACCAGCACGAGTAGGAGAATGGCGAAAGTCCTTAACATCCCTCGGCGCATCAGGCGATCCAATCTTTGACGACCTTGCCACCGACATCAGTGAGGCGGAAGTCGCGTCCTTGGAAGCGATAGGTCAGCTTGAGGTGATCGAGGCCGAACTGGTGAAGAATGGTGGCATGAAGGTCGTTGATGTGGACAGGATTCTCCGTAGCAAACCAGCCGATCTCGTCGGTGTCGCCGTAGATGTGCCCGCCCTTCAATCCGCCGCCGGCCATCAACATGGTGAAGGCGGCCGGGTGGTGGTCGCGGCCGGTGTTGGCGTTGCGGCCCGGGCGGTTTTCCCCGAGCGGAGTGCGTCCGAATTCCGACCCCCACACGACCATGGTCGAGTCGAGCAGGCCGCGCTGCTTCAGGTCCTGGATCAAGGCGGCGATGGGTTGGTCGACGACCCCGGCGTTGTAGGCGAGGTTTTTGTCGAGCTCGGAATGCTGGTCCCAGCTCGCATGGATGATGTTCACGAAACGGACGCCACGCTCGACCATGCGACGCGCCAGCAGGCAGTTCCGCGCGAAGGTGTCGTAGGTGCGCAGACCCGGGAGGGTGCCGCGGAAACCATCGCCGGGCGGCTCGGGACGATCGACTCCATACATCGCGAGCGTCGCTTTCGATTCGCCTGACAGATCCACCAATTCCGGTGCCGCGGTCTGCATGCGGTTGGCGAGTTCGTAGTTGGAGATACGGCTGGCGATCTCGGGATCGTGGACTTCGCGGTAGCGGGCCTCGTTGAGATCACGCAGGGCATCCAGACCGGCGCGCTGCACGGTCGGCGCGAGGCCTTTCGGATGATCGAGGTGCAGCACCGGTTCCCCCTGGTTGCGGAAGGGCACACCCGCGTATTTCGAGGAGAGGAAACCCGAAGTCCAGAGGGTCGATCCACCCGAGCCGCCGCGTCCCGCGTTGAGGACGACGTAGCCGGGCAGGTTCGAGGAAGGGGTGCCGAGTCCGTAGGTGATCCATGAACCCATCGAGGGCATCCCGAAGCGGGCCACGCCGCACTGCATCATCAACTGCCCGGGGTGGTGGTTGAACTGCTCGCTGTGGAGCGAGCGCACCATCAGCAGATCGTCCGCGCAGCCGGACAGGTGCGGGAGCAGGTCGGAAAACTCCATGCCGCACTGCCCGTGTTTTTTCCACTTCCGCGGTGAACCCATCAGGGTGGCGGTGTCGGGCTGGATGAAGGCGAAGCGCGCCTGATCGAGGATGGACTTGGGCAGGCTCTGGCCGTGGAGCTCGTTGAGCTTCGGCTTCGGAGTGAACAGGTCGAGCTGCGAGGGCGCGCCCTCCATGAAGATGAAGATGCAGGCTTTCGCCTTGGCCTCGTGCCGCGGTCGCGCTTCGGCAAAGGCCTCCGAATCGGCGGCGTTCGCCACGCCGAGGAGCCCGTCATCACTGAGCATCGAGCCGAGCGCGATTCCCCCGAGGCCGCAGGCCGAGGTGGTGAGGAATTCGCGGCGGGTGCGATGGAGGAAAGGGTTCATGAGTCACGGGTCACGGGTCACGAGCGGGTCAAAAACTCATCCAAGTTCAGCAGCACCCTTAGGGTCGCGGTCCAAGCCGCCCCTTCGCTGCTGGAGACTCCTTCCGGCAGGGCGGATCCGGCGAAATGAGAGGCGTCCTCGGGCCGATCACGGTAGTGGGCGCGTGACGACTCCAGCAGGCTGATGAGACGATCGATTTCGAAATCGCGAGGCTCGCGGGCGAGGCAGAGGCGGAACGCGTGGGCAAGCCTGTCCGCGTCACCGGCTTTTAGCTGTTCGGTCAGGACCCGTTTCGCCAAGCCCTGGGCGGCCTCGACGAAGGGTTCGCTGTTGAGGGTGATCAGCGCGGCCAGCGGGGTGTTTGATCGTGCCCGGCGGAGCGAGGTGACGTTGGAATCGGGACAATCGAAAGTCGTCAGCGCGGGATGCGGCGCGGTGCGCTTGAAGTAGGTGTAGAGGCCGCGGCGGTAGCGGTCCTCGCCCTCGCTCGTCTTCCACTTGAAGGCGGAGTTGTAGTTCACGTCCGCGACTCCGTCGGGGATGGGAGGAAAGACGCTGGGGCCGCCCACTTTGGTGGAGAGCAGACCCGCGGCGGCGAGCGACAGGTCGCGCACGATCTCCGCCTCGACCCGGAAGCGGTTCTGCCGCGCGAGCCAGAGGTTTTTCGGATCGCGGTCGATCAGATCGGGCCGGTGATTGGAACTTTGGCGATAGGTCCGGCTGAGCACGATCTCGCGGATCAGCGCTTTGCGCGACCACCCCAGATCGATGAAGCGAAGAGCGAGCCAGTCGAGCAGTTCGGGATGGGTGGGGCGCTCGCCACGCACACCGAAATCCTCCGGCGTCGGAACGAGTCCCTCACCGAACAACTGCGACCAGATGTCATTGACGATGACGCGAGGCGGCAGCGGATTCTCTCCGCCGACGAGCCAGCGCGCCAGATCGAGGCGATCGCCCCGCTCTCCGCGATGCCGCACCGGGGGCAGGATGGACAAGGTCGCAGCCTCGACCGCATCAGTGGGCTCGAGAAACTCTCCACGATGCAGCACCCGGGTGGTGCGCCTTTCCTCCCGGCGCTCCCCGATGACCCGCACGTCCATCTCCGGGGCGACGGGGCGCTTCGCTTCGTGTGCGGCTGCCGCGGCAAGCAAGGGCCAGGTTTTGGCATCGAGATGCTCGACATGGTCCAGGATCGTGGCGTGGTCTTCGGGCTTGCGCCCCGCCCCCGACGTCGCGAGGGCGGTCCGGACCGGCTCCGGAACCGCGAGCACGGTCGGGGTGGTGATCGCAAACAAGCGAAAGCGTCCGATCGTGTGCTGTCCTCCGAGGTTTTGAATCATGGTCAGGGTGAACTCGGTGGCTTCCTCGACCACGATCGGTTCGGCGAATCCAATCTCGGCGTGATGGGGCTTGCCGATGGCTCCACCCACTCCCCAACCGGTCCCTTCCCGACCCGGCTTGCTGTTGTCGTCGAGAATACCTTTCACGCTCCAGCCTTCCTGGGAATGATCTGCCGCCGCGTCTCCCAGCCGGATCGGATTGCGGGGATAGCCTTTGACCGAGAATTCGATACCGCTGAGAACGAAGTTGCCATTCTCCGAGCGACCGGGCCCCTCTCGGCCGAGCGTCGGATCGGGAAGCACCTCGAGGCGGATCCCGGAAATTTTCCCCGGAGGAAGCTTCGAGCTCACGGTGTAGGTCGCGATCGGAGGATTCTCGCCACCAATGAGAATGGAGCCATCCTCGACATTGCAGAACTGCACGCCCTTTGGCGCGGCGAATCCCTCGATCGCCATCGGGACGAGACCCGGTGCCGCCACCGCCTTTGCCTCGGCCAGCCAGCTGCCGAGCCGCTGTTCCCACTCGACGAGCCGGGAATCGAGTTCCTGCTTCGCCGCGATCCGTTGTGCACCGAGCCGTCCGCCCTCCGCGGTATGCGCGGCGAGATCGCTCTCATACTTGGCCCACGCCTCGGACGACTGCGGCACTTTCGCGGTGACCTCGTCGCCATTGTTGAAATAGGCGAAGAGCTCGTAATATTCGCGATGGGTGATCTCGTCGTACTTGTGCGTGTGACAGCGCGCGCAGGTGAGGGTGAGCCCGAGCCAGACCGAGCCCAAGGTCTCGACCCGGTCCATCACGGCGGCGACCCGCCACTGCTCCTTGTCGGCCCCTCCCTCGGTGTTGGTGAGGGTCTGACGGTTGAAGGCGGTCGCAAGGATCTGATCCGGGGTCGGCTTTTCCAAGAGATCGCCCGCGAACTGCTCGATCGTGAAGCGGTCAAAGGGCAGGTCGGCGTTGACCGCATCGATGACCCAGTCGCGGTAGCGCCACGCATCGGGGCGGTGATTGTCCTTCTCAAATCCATCGCTGTCCGCATAACGGGCGCGATCGAGCCAATGCCGCCCCCAACGTTCGCCGAAAGCCGGACCCGCCAAGAGATCATCCACCAACGCGGCCAAACCTTCTTGCTGATCGGCTTCGATCGCGGCGCGATATCTGACGACCACATCCGGTGATGGAGGCAGACCGACGAGATCATAGTGAAGGCGACGGATCAAGGTGACCGCATCGGCTTCGGGTGAGGGCGTGATGTTTTCCTTCTCAAGCCGCCCCAGGATGAAGGCATCGATGGGATGCCTGCCCCAATCCGCGTCGCGGATCAGCGGAGGATCCGCCTTCTGCAAGCGGGTGAAAGACCAGTGCTTCGGCCAGACCGCACCGCCGGCGATCCATTCATGGAGGATATCCGCCTCGGCCGGGGTGACCGGCTCGCCCTTTCCCGGCGGCGGCATTTGCAAATCAGGATCGTCGGAGCGGACTCGCGCGATCATTTCCGAATGCTCGGGCTCACCCGGCACGACGGCGCGGGCTCCGGACTCAAGGACCTTGGCGGCGTATTCGATGCCGGTGAGCCGCAGACCGGCTTTCGAGTCGTCCGGCCCATGGCAGAGCATGCACTTCTCCGCGAGGATGGGACGCACCTCTCGCTCGAAGTCCAACGCGAAGCCATCCGCGGCACCCACCGCGAGGCTGATCACGGCGATGGCGCGGGTGATGGAGGAGGTTGCCATGGCGGACCGCAGTGTCCGGTTTTCTGCAAAATGCGTCAAGCGGCGCGGTGGCGTGCATCCCTCCGGACGAGAAGGAAAATCCAATCGCAAAATTCGATGTTTCCGAATCGACACAATCGAAAAAGGTCCGCGCCGACTCGCGTTCGTTGCGCTCGGGGCGGCGATGCTCCATCCTGCTCCCCTGATGCCTCGTTCCGCATCCCCTGCCGAGTCTTCCGTTGCCTTCCAAGGCGGCACCCTGTGCCTCGCGAATGGCTTGGTGGAAATGCGCATCACCGGGTCGCCCGTTCCGCGCTCGGTGATGCGCCGGGGACGAACGGGGGAATGGAACCCTTTCATCCCCGAATTCCGATTCGTCCATCCCTATCGTCCGGTCAGAACCAAAGTCGTCGCGCCCCGCGATCCTGGTCCGCAGCTTTGTTTCGATTTCGGGGAAAGTCCGGCCACGCTCCGGCAGCCCATGCTGACTCCCGCCCAGCAGCGCAGGCGAGCGTTCGACCAATTCCGCTTTTCCCTGCCGAAACCCGTCGCCAACCTCCTGGAACCGTTCCGCACCCATCAATGGTCCCTCCTGATCCTGCTGCGCTGGGACGAGGGTGCGGTGGAACTGGCGGAGTCCAATCCCGCCCTCGCCTACGCTCTCGCCCAGAAGATGGGTGGCGACCGCGAATTGATCGCCGCCTTGCGCTGCAGCCGGATGCGGCAGCGCGATATTCTCGAGGTGCTCGGGCTGCCAGCCTCCCCGGTGGCCGTGCAGCTTTTCAAAAAGGTGAACCCGGTCTCGCTGACCGGCGACAACTGGCCCACACTCGTCCGCGTGATCCGCGAGGCTGCCGAGGATCCCAAATCGCGGCTGCGCCATCTGCCCTCGATCAATGCCGGCATCCTCGAGATCCTCAGCGACCCCCGCGCCGCGCCGGCCGCGACCCCGGCCCTGCTGGAAGAGGTTGCCCGCGACCGGGCCGAGTCGCACCGCGGGCGCATCGTCCATCTCATCACCAGCACCCTGCGGATGCAGGATGAATTGCGCACCCAGGATCGCTGTCATCAGTTCCAGAATCTCGCCCGTCTCCGCACCGTCCACGACACCATCGCCGAGAACTACCGTCGGCGGGTCCGGCAACTGACCGAAGCCAACGAAGCGGGCCCCGCCTGCTTTCAGACTCCGCCACTCCCCGGCATCCCCGGTCGCATCGAACCGATCACCAGCCCAGCGGACCTCGTCGATGAGGGCGAAATCCAGGGCAACTGCGTCGCCAGCTATGCGGCGAAGGTCCGCGCCGGCGACACCTACATCTACCGCGTGCTCCATCCCGAACGCGCCACGCTTTCCATCGTACGCCGCTCCCCGCTTTCGGAATGGGAGATCGGCGAGCTGGAACGCCGTCACAACACCGACGTATCCGACGCCACCGAGGATTTCGTGCGGGCGTGGTTGGAGCGGAATCGGGAATTGATCTGAACTTTTTTGAAAGGCGCGGCGGGGTCCCGCGTCCAAATTCGTGTCATCATGAAAACCCGTGCCTTCCTCTCCCTCCTCCCCGCCCTTCTCCTCGCTCCGCTCGCCGTCCCCCCGCTTCAGGCGGAATCGGCGCTGAAGATCCTCAAATTCGAAGCCGACTGGTGCGGACCCTGCCAGCAAATGAAGCCGATCTTCAGCTCCGTCGCCGCGGAGTTCAAAGGGGTTTCGTTTCAAACCGTCGACGTCGACCGGCAGACCGACCTCGCCAACACCTACAAGGTCGAGATGCTGCCCACGATCGTCGCGGTGAAGGATGGCAAGGTCGTCGGACGCCTTACCGGCTTCCAGAATGCCGGCAAGCTGAAGACCTTCATCAAGAAACACCGCTGATCGCTATCAGGCCGCCGCCTCACCCGAGCATGATCCGCTCGGTGATGCGGCGGATCTTTTCCGGGCCGAGCCCGGGCACTCGGTCGAGATCGTCGAAGGTCTCGTAAGGGCGGTGATCGATCAGCACCTGCGCCGTCTTCGGGCCGATCCCCGGCAGGGTTTGCAGCTCCTCGAGGGTGGCGTGATTCAAGTCGACGATCGGACCTTCCGGGGCGCAGTTTTCATACTGCGACCAGTCATTCTCAACAGGCTTCGCCTCCTCTGCAGCCGACTCGGATCGGAGATCCTCCGGCTCGGCGTGGTCGCTCTCCATGCCATGGTGCGGATCCTCGTGCCAGTAGTGGTCGTCGCCATGCCAGCTCTCGTCGTGATTCGGCAGGCCGGCGGGGTGATCTTCATCGCGATCACCGTGCAGGGAATCGCGGGAGACGTGTCCGCTGTCGGCGTCGTAGAGGTGGGCGTGCTCGCGCTCGTACTGCTCGATCTCGGCACGATGCAGTTCCGCTTTTTCCTCCTCGGATAGCTCGGTGGCGGGCTTCAGGTAAAGCTGCTCGAGCCGTGACTTCCGCGACAGCTCCTCCTCGAGCTCCCGCTTTTCCCGCGCACGCTCCATGATCGACGCGATCAGAATGCAGATCTCGTAAAGCACGATCAGCGGCACGCCGAGCAGCGCCATGGTCAGCGCATCCGGACTCGGGGTCAGGATGGCCGCGATCACCATGATGAGCACCCAGGCATAGGATCGCGTCGTTCGCATCACCCGGGCGGTGAGCAATTCCAGCTTCACGAGGATGGTCACCACGATGGGCATCTGGAAGCTGATCCCGAATACCAGGACGAGTTGAGAGACAAAGCTGATGTACTTGCCCGTTTGATAGGAACTGCGCCCGCCCTTTGCCGCCACCAAGACGAGCTTGTCGCGCGTCGCGTCATAGCGGAAAGCGAAATTCGAGCCCTCGGCCGTCGCCAGCGTTTCCTTCAGATAGTCCCGCACCGCTTCCCGGGTGGCCGGGTCCAGACCGCCCGCCGCGGGAGCCGACGGCCCTTCCGTCTTAGAGAGGTCCGCGGGTGGAATGCGCTGGCCCTCAAGACCAAAGAGACCGAGCTCGTGGATCGGCTTGCGGGTCGCTTCCAGCACGGGGTCCACGTTGGAGATGCGTTCGTTCTCGAACTGATAGAAGTATTTCAACGCCAGCGGGATCGTGACGAAGAAGGCGAACGACCCGCCGATGAGGAACAGGATGAAACCGATTCCGACGCCGGGGATGATGGCCCGCTTCTCCGCCTGCCGCAGCCCCGGCACGATGAACTGAAAGAGGAAATAAACGGTGAAGGGAAAGGTGATGATGATGCCGCTGTAGAAGGACAGCTTCAGCATCAGCATGATGAATTCCGTCGGCCCGAGGGTGATCAGGTCCAGCTTGTCCCAGAGCGGCACCCCGGGAGCGATCTCGGCCAGTTTCGCCTTTGAGGGATACTGGATGATTTCAAAGATCTGTTTGTGGAACGCAAAGCAGGCCACCGTCGAAACCGCGAGCGTCCCGAAGATCTTGAAGAGCGTCACCCTCAGGTCGTCGAGGTGGTCGAGAAACGGCTTTTCGTAGGCATCGTAACCCTCGTCGGCTCCCGGGTGCAGACGCGACGCGGCCGATTCCCGCATGCGGAAGAGTTTTTGAAAAATGGTGGCGAGCATGGAGCGGTCTGAAACTGAAAGAGGGAGCGCACTTTAGCCCGGAAAGGCCAAAGGGCAAAGGCCGCAAGCAAGGGCCATGAATCGCGTCCTTCAGGATTTGTTACAAAAAAAAAATGATTTTCGCGGACGCCTTGATACTTGCAATGAGAGACAAGGATGCTAAGGACTCGCACTTTTGGGAAACCGAGCATTTTCTCCTTCTCGTGCGGGTCGTTTTCCGAAGGCTTTTAGAGGAGGCAAACTATGATCGGATACGACGCGGACAAACGTGGATCGGAGGACCGTCCCATCCACACGGAAAAAGTGATCACGGAGAGGAAGATTTTCTTCCTCGATCTCAAGGAAAACGAACGGGGGCAGTTCGTGAAAATCACGGAGGATGTCCGCGGTCGCCGCGACACCATCATGGTGCCCGTCGAGGTGCTCGATGATTTCATCAACGCCCTCGAGGACATCCGCGAGGTGGTCGAGGGTTGACCTCGGAGGCTTTTTCCTCCTTTCTCTCTCCATGCGTAGCATGACCGGATACGGCCGCGGCGAAGCCGTGGCCAATGGGTGGAAACTGGATGTCGAACTCTCCGGAGTGAACCGCAAGCAGATCGACATCTCGGTCAGCCTGCCCGCGGCACTGGTTGAATTGGAGAGCGAGGCCCGCACCCTCCTCACCCGATCCATCTCGCGCGGACGTGTCTCCGCGAAAGTCAGCCTGACCCACGGCGAGGCCTATGACAACCGGCTCCTGTTCGACGAGGGGCTGGCGCGCCAATATGTCGCCGCCGCACGCCGGATCTCCGAGGAAAGCGGCATCGACACCCGCATCACCGCCGCGGACCTCTTCCGGGCTCCCGGCGTTTTCCGCATCGACGAGGCCGGGGTCAAGCCCGATGTCGTCCGCGGTCCCCTGCTCGCCGCGCTCGAGCAAGCCATCGCCCAACTCATCCGGATGCAGGAGGAAGAGGGCAACCACCTCCGCCAGGATCTCGGGCACCGTCTCGACCACATCGTGCGCGAGATCGGCGAGATCCGCCGCCTCGCTCCGCTCGTGCCGCCCGCCTATCGGGAAAACCTCCGCAAGCGCATCGAGGAGGCCGGCGTGGATCTCGCCCTCGGCGAAGACCGCATCCTGCGCGAGATCGCCCTCTTCGCGGAGCGCTGCGATATCACCGAGGAACTGACCCGGCTCGAGAGCCACGTCGCGCTCTTCCGCGTCTACCTCGCCAGCGACGAACCGATGGGACGATCCCTCGACTTTCTCTGTCAGGAGTTCAGCCGCGAGCTCAACACCATCGGCAGCAAGGCCAACGACGCGACCATCGCCCGCCACGTCGTCAATGCGAAGACCGAGCTCGAGAAGATGCGCGAGCAGGTCCAGAACGTGCAGTGAAGAGGGTCAGGTTGCCGACCCAACCCTCTTCAGTCGCTTCACAAACCGTGCCTCCGCACGTAGGGCGCCAGAACATGGCGGCTCAGTGACGCGATGCAGGCCCAGGGGAGCCGGCGCGATCCGGGCAGGTGAAGGTCGAAAACGGCGAGATGTTCCATCACCGCCTCGCCGCCGCGGAGGGCCTTGAAACGGCCGACTCCGGCGCTGAGATTCAACGGCAGGCCGCGTCGCCGCGCTTCCAGGACGGGAACGGCGGCAAGCCGGCGGTAAAGGCCGAGCGAGCGCGGCAGCGCGAGATCGTATCCGACGATGGGCGAGGTCAGCACTCCGTGCATTTCCACACAGGCCTCGACTCCGGCGAGGTCTCCTCCCGGCACGCGCAGAGCCGTGAAACGGGCGAGTCCCTCGCGGTGAAGATGGCGGATCCAGTCCACCGTGAAGCAGGGATTGTGGTGCGAATACTTTTCGAGATAGAGCGATTCGTAAAGTTTTGTCAGGGTGATGAAATCCGCCTCTTCGATGGCCTCGTGCGGCACCAGTTCGAGATCGGGGCGACCCAGTAGCCGCTCATCCTTCCGGAATTCGAAGGACTTCGCCACCGCCTCGGACCCGGGTTCGTACCACCAGACCTGGCGGCTTGGGATGATCCGCGCGCCCCGTTTCGCAAGCGCATGCAGCAAGGGACCGCTCTCCTTTTCATTGAGCGAACGAAAGACAATCGCGTACCCCGGCCAGCGCCTCACCAGAGTCTCGATCACCGCATCGAGGTTCCCGGCGTCCCAACACGGCCAAGGATTCGTTGAAAGCAGCCAGTTGTTCACCATAACGACCCGGTTTACGGCGGCACGTCGGAACCAGGCGCCGAGTCCGCCGAAGAGGACGCGCGAGACCGCAGTCAGGCAGGGACCGGTGGCCCGCTCGATCTCCTCGCGCGCGTAGGAGACGTAGTGGGTCCACGGCGAGCAGATCCACGAGTTGTCCCAATCGGCCTCGTTGATGCTCAGCGGCAGCTCGATGTCGCCGACGCGGAGGAACGCGAGCCGGGTCTCCAGATTCGGTGCGCACCAGGTCGTGCCGTGCTCAAGCAAAGGAGCGAACCAACGCCGCAGCAGCGGATCGGCCGGGCGATCGTGGATTTGCGGCTCAGGGTCCATTCCATTCAATATCGCGCGTGGCTGCCGCGATCAGTGAGAGACCATGACGCCATGCTCCGCCGCAAAGCTCGGCAAAGGCAATCCCCTGCCCCAACGCAGGACCCGGATCGCGTTTCGACAAAATAAGATCGGGGCTGATGCCGGCGACACGGAGATCGCTGAACAAGGTTGGCCAAAAAAGCTGAACGGGACGCAACGACGGACTCGCGACGGCCTTTTCCAGCAGCCCGCTGATAGCCACGGAGGGATCGAGCAAGTGCAGCCCGCTGGTTAAACGCGGATTGCATTCGATCACGCGCAAGCGCCCCTCGTGCGAACGAATCCAGTCAAAGGCCAGCGACCCGGTGAACGATCGCTCCGAGGCGGTCCGGGCCACGAAAGCTTCCGCCTCCGCGTCACGGTGAGAGACAAAAGCGCAGCCGGCTCCCTTTCCCGCCCGGGCGAGGCTGCGATAGGCGCTGGTCACCCGCACCTCGCCGTCGAGGCAAAGGCTCCAGGTCGAGAACTCATCGCCCTCGATGAATTCCTGGGCCATCCAGCCCTCCGGATCCTCGGGCGGCGCTTCGAAACGGATGCGTGCCGCGAAACGCGAGTAGCGGGGCTTCCACACCAGTCGGCGATCGTGGGGCGCCTCCGCCGCGGGCCATGAAGCGGGGGCCATGTCGCCGGCGAGGCGAGCGAAAACGAGCTTGTCGTGCAAGGGCAGCAACCCTGCGAGAGGCTCGAAAAGGAGGCGCGCGGCACCAGCGAGGCGATCATGCGCGGCGGCCAGGTGGAAGATCTCCTCGCAGGTCGGCCAGAGCAGGTCGACGCGCTCGCTTTCGATCAATGTCAGGATGGCATTGATGAAGTGCGGGCCCGGATCGTTTGGAGCCGGCACCCGGTGATGGGCGGCGAAGGCGCTTGAAAAACGTCCCAGTGGAAAACGCATCGGGTCGGCCCCGACGACACGCCAACCCTCGTCCCGAAGCCGCCGCGCGAGGTCGAGCGTGGCCGGGGCGCGCGTGCCGGTGAGCAGGACGGTTTTCATCGCGGTTCCACGGCAGCTTTGGGACCGGGACCGCCCCGCCGCAAGCGAAATCGCCCGTTCCTCCCGCGAAGCCGTTTGACCCCGCGCGAGTCTGGCCAATCTTGGCGGCAATGAACGATTGGCGACTCCAGCGTAGCGGGATGCTTTGCGTCGTGTCGGGGCCTTCCGGCTCCGGCAAGACCACCCTGTGCCGACGTTTCTCCGAGAATGAAGGCCACGCGGTCTATGCGGTGTCCGCCACCACCCGCGAACCACGGACCGGCGAGGTTCATGGAATCGACTATTACTTCCTGACTCGGGGCGAGTTCGAGGCCGGGATCGCGCGCGGCGATTTCCTCGAATACGCCGAGGTCCACGGCAAACTCTACGGCACTCTCCGCAGCGAGGTCTGCGGCCACCTCGCCGCCGGGTGTGATGTGCTGATGGACATCGACGTGCAAGGGGCGAACCTCGTGCGCTCCTCCACCGATCCGGACATCCGCGCGGCCCTCGTCGACATCTTCATCTTACTGCCGAGTGAACTTGAACTGATGAAACGCCTCCAGCACCGGGGCACCGAAACCGACGCCCAGCGGGCCATCCGGCTTTTCAACGCGATCGAAGAATGCCGCCACTGGCCCGACTATCGCTACACCTTCATCAGCGCCGATCGCGAGACCGACTACGCCACCTTCTGCGCCATTCTCGCCGGGGAACGCTGCCGTTCTAGCCGCTTGCGCCGGCCCGGGGATGAAACGAACGTGCCCGGTGTCTGAATCCACCTCCGGTAAAACCATCGTCCTCGGCGTGACCGGGTCGATCGCCGCCTACAAAGCCGCCGATCTCGCCAGCCGGCTGGTCAAGCGCGGCCATGCCGTGCACGTGGTGATGACGAAGGACGCGCAGGAGTTCATCACCCCTCTGACCCTGCAGGTCCTCTCGCGGCATCCCGTCACCGCCGATCTTTACGACGAAAAACAGAGCTGGCATCCCGGCCACATCGATCTCGCCGACCGCGCCGATCTCCTCGTCGTCGCCCCGGCCACGGCCAACGTCATCGCCAAATTCGCCCATGGCATCGCCGACGACGCCCTCGGCGCGATCCACCTCGCGACGCTGGCACCCGTTCTCATCGCCCCGGCCATGAACGGGAAAATGTGGGAGCATCCCGCGACAAAAGAAAACGTCGCCAAACTCAAGGAGCGCGGAGTCCATTTCATCGGCCCGGAAGAGGGTCTCCTCGCCTGCGGCTACGAAGGCGTCGGCCGCCTTTGGCCGGTCGAGGGAATCGAGGCGAAGATCGGGGAAGTGCTCGGTGTTTGAGAGCTCAAAAATGCGCTTTCTCATCACCGCCGGACCCACCCGCGAGCCGATCGATCCGGTCCGTTACCTTTCGAACCGTTCTTCCGGCAAGATGGGATACGCGCTCGCTGAAACCGCGCTGGCCCGGGGGCACGAGGTCGTGCTCATCAGCGGTCCCGTTTCTCTCTCTTCCCCGCAAGGCGCCACCGTGGTCCGCGTCGAGACGGCGCGAGAGATGTATGACGCGGTCGCCAGCGCGATCGGCTCGGCCGATGCCGCCCTCTTCTGCGCCGCCGTCGCCGACTACCGAGTCGCCGAAGTCGCCGGGGAAAAGATCAAGAAGACGGGCGACACCCTCACCCTGACATTGATCAAAAATCCGGACATTCTCGGCAGCGCGCGGGGTGTTTTCGGATTCAAGGGACTCCTCATCGGTTTCGCCGCCGAGACCGAAAAACTCGCCGAGCACGCCGCCGAAAAACTCCGCCGCAAAGGCTGCGACCTCCTCGTGGCGAACGACGTCAGCCGATCCGACATCGCTTTCGACCGCGACGAGAACGAGGTCGAGTTGTTTTACCGCGATGGCCGTTGTGAGACCTTGACGAAGGGGTCGAAGGCGGAAATTGCGAAGGCCTTGGTGGAACGGGTCGAGGCCCTTTACTCCAGCTCGATCCGCAGGCTCCCGTCCTGAGCCGCGGGCACCTGCCAGGTCAGGCTCCAGGTGCGGGTGGCGGGATCGTAATCGGTCTGCCAGAAGTCGTTCCCATGCACGCTCTGGTCGAGGGCCGTGCCATTGACCGAGAGGCGATGACCGGAGGGAGTCGACAGGCCAGAGATCGTCACCGGCACCCAGGCGAGGCCTCCAGCGAGGGTGAAGGCGACAGCGTCGTCCTCTGCCGCGATGTGGATGGCGGGATGCAGCGAAAGCAGTTCGCCCTTTTCGACGATGACGGCGCGGCGATTTTTCCCAGCCTCGCGATGGACGGGCTTCCACGTGTTGCCATCGCGACTGAGCGCCTCGCGCAGAGCGGCGTTGGGTCCGTAGTAATCATCGGCCTTCTGGGGCAGGATGAGGAGTTCGATCACGGCCTCGACGAAATCGCCGGCGCGCAGCGTCGTCACATCCGGCGGCGGCACGAGGTCGGCGGTGGAGGTGTCGGCGCCGCGCGAGAAGGTGCCGCGCTCGACCATCCACGGGCCGGCCTCGCGGCCACCGAGGCGGGCCTTCCACTCGCGGATGACGAGGCCACGGTTGGCCCAGGCGCTCGTGTCTCCGTCCTTGGCCCGGGACACGCCATCGTGCAGGGAAATCCAAGGCGTCTCGCCGGTGAGTTCGACCGGTCCGGTGCGGATCGTATCGCCGCCCCATTGCGTGCGCCATTCGCGGACGAGGCCGTCGGCATGGCCCACCGCAATTTTCCGCTCGGCGGTGTAGCTGTAGGTGTCGGCGCCGATCTGGAAGAGGACGCAACGGGAAAAAGGCTGATCTTGTTTCACCTCCATCTTCAGGCGATAGACGGCGCGCACGAGATCGTCGCTGCGTCCGAGGCTGGCGATAAGGGAATGCTCGATCGTGTCACCGGCGCGGCCGGCGTAGAGCACCTCGGTCAGACAGGGGCCGTGGCGCAGGTAGGCGGTGCGCATGCGCGCGTGACGGAGCCGCTCGCCATCGGGCGCGAAGATCCTGACATGATCCCCACCGCCGACGTTGTTGGTCCATTGCCATGGCCCTCCCCCGTTGAGGCCCTTCACGAGGACGGGGCGCACATCGAGGATGCTGCATTGTCCCTGGGCCTGGTCGGGCTCGTAGCAGATGCTCTCGCCCCACGATCCGAGCGCGCTCTGATCCCAGAGCTGGTTGCTTCCCCAGCCGATGAGGCAGAGCTGGGCGTGCGAGGCCGCGGGCAGGCCTCCCCAGTGGGCGTGGGAGATCGTCAGTTCCAGTTCGGTCCGCGACCGCGCGGCAAGGCGGACCTGGGTGAAGCCGTGAAACCATTGTCCGGCAAATTCGCCGCCCTCGGGCCGGTTGTGCCAGTTTTTGCTGAGCTGGATCGGAAGCCCGGTTGGTTCGCCGTTGAGGTCACGCAGCACCGCGGTCAGGCCGGTGACGGCCGATCCGATCCCGATGCCCGCGCCGATGTTTTTCATCTCGAAGAAGAGCCGCGCGATTTCCTCGCGGTCACTCTCGTTTTCGAGGACGAGGCAGACGCGGCGGAGGGCGTCGTTGCGCCGCTCGGGACCGCCCTCGGGAATGACGGCGGCGAGCCCGTCGAGATCAATGCGATGCCAGCCTCGCAGGGGATCGGGAGTGACCGGCTGCGCCCCGGCGGTGACGCGGACGTGGGGAGAAATCGAAGTCTCGCCCATCTTCACCGGGTCGAGCAGCAGTCCCGTTTCGCTCCAGGCCTCCCCTGCCCGCAGCGGGGCGCGGGCGGTGAAATCCTTCCCGGCGGTAGTGAGACGCAGACCAAGGCTGGCGTCGGGCCACGTCTCCCGCGGGCGGGTCGCGGAGGCGGTGCCGTCGGTGCGGAAGGTCCACTCGCGCCTCGGCTTTCGTTCACCGACCTGCAACTGTTTCGGCGTCAGCGCTTCGTCGTACCAGCGGATTTCATCGATGACGCCGCGGAAGCGGTAGCCGTCGCCGCTGTTGTCGCCGCGACGACCGAAGACCAGCTCGTCTTTCCCCGGGACGCGCGGGCGGTCGATCGCGAGTTCGACCGGCGGCGCTCCGTTCAGGAAAAGGCGCAGGGTCTTTCCGTCGTAGCTCATCACGAGATGGTTCCACGCCTCCTGCCGCAGCGGCTCGCGGCTCTCGATGCTGAAGCTGTTCTCCTTGCCGCCGCCGATGTTGAGGCGGGCCATGGCCTTGCCGTTGATCAGGGCGATGCCGTAGTTGCCCTCGGTGATCTCGTTGCGGTTCTTGCAGACGAGCCAGGGATAGGTCTTTTCGGATGCCTCGTAGTCGAAGGGCACATAGACGCGCAGGTCGAGGGTGAAACGCTCCGTTTCGAGGTCGTCGGCATGGGGGACGATGAGCGGTTGGATGCCGTCGAGTCCGAAGCCGCCGCCGGCAAAGCCGAAGCTGTCCTCGCCCGGCACGATTGCTTTCGCTCCCGGCCGCGCCGCGAGGATGAGACCGAGCCGATCCGGCCACGCCGCCGTCTCGAAGCGCGCCTCGAGATTCAAGCGGCTGCCGTCGTCGCCGGTGAAGACGAGATCGGTGACGTCGGTGCGCTGCATGAAGCGTCCCGATTCGATGAGGCGCGGTCCGCCATGCATCGACCACGGCCCGCCGGCGGTGCATCGGTAGGTTTTCCCATCGGCGGTGACGGTGAGGTCAAGTTCCGCGGGCGGCAGCGCGGACCAGTCGGCCGTGCTCCGTTTTGTGGCGTCGGCATAACCAAGGTTGTTTTGCCAGGCTCCGAAATGGGGAATCCGAAGCGTGTCGGTGTCGAGCACGAAGGCATAACGACCGGTCTCAACGACGCGTCGCCTCGGCGCGCCGGCAATGCTGCCGGGGAACCCTTCGACCCAATGGAGGTGCGTGTAATCGGAGGCCGCCGGATAAAGCGCGGGGTCGGGCGCGGCCACCACGTGGCCGGGGAAAAGACTCGCTCCGAGAACGACGAGGAGTCTTCTCATGCGATCCATTCGAGCCGCGAAAACACCGGTGGTCCGCCCGCCCATTTCGATTCCGAGGACGGAATCCCACTGCCCTCGTGATGCGCGCAGATGGCGAACTGATCGACGTGATCCCACGACGTAAGCGATCCATCTTTTTCCGTCAAGCCGGCGAAGTCGGCGAGGCCCAGGGTCACGCTCTGCGGATCCGTTCCACCGGGAATCTCGCGGACGCAGGCAAAGGTGCGGCGCGGACCGCGCTCGCCGCGCCATTCGTTCTCGACGACGACGAAGGTAAGAGGGTTCGGTTGGGGAATCGACAGGGTCAGCTTCAGCTTGGCATCGGCCGGACCGCGATAGAGCGGATCGGTGAGCTTGCGCGTCCAGGTCTGGGCAAGGCTGGGATGACTGGCGTTGAGCTGATACCAGTCGCGCAGGCCATGGGCAAAGTCGTCGATGAGCAATCCGCGCGTGAGCGACGGCGTGACCTTCGCTTTGGCCAGATCGGCGGGAGCGACGGTGTGGAACAAACTGCTGAGACAGACCTCGCCGATCGATGCGCTCATGCCCGGAATCGCGGACAACGATTCTGGTTTTGGCAGGGTGTGGTAAACGTTCGCGAAGGCGAAGAGCGGTAACTCGAGCGAATGCAGCGGCAGTTTCGCGACGAAGTCGTCTCCGTCGCGGAAGACCTCCGCACTTCTCCAGAAGCGGGCCCGCGGGTCCGGATCGATGCTGTAGAAGACCTCGCAGCGCGCCACGGGCCAGTCGTGTTTCGCCGGCACGACCCTCAGGACGGGATCACCGTCGAAGGACAGTTCGCTCGCCGGCGTATCCGGCAGGGCCGGCCCGCCCTTGAGGTAATGATCGAACCACAGTGGCATCGTCACCGCGGTCTCGGGCGAGAGACGGTGATTCAGATGCGGCGTCCACGAAAACCGCACCGGCTGGTCCGGGATGAGCGCGTTGGTGCGATAGACGTCGTCCATGCAGCCGTGGAAATCGTTCGTCGCACTGCGGTGCAACACGGGACAACGGATCAGGGGGGCGTAGCTCTCGAAGCTGAGCGTTCTCTGAAACAGTCCGACATCGCCCTCGATCCTCATCTGCGGCTGGGTCCGGCCGGTCAGAGCCGGTCCCGCCTCCCAGCGCCAGCCCTGGCCCCCAACCGCGGGCACGGCGGCTTTCACGCGATCGTCGGTGCCGGCGACATACATAGTGAGATTTCCGCCCATGGAAAAGCCGTGCACTCCGAGCCGCTGCGGATCGACCTCGGTCTGTTGCTCCAGAAAAGTCAGCCCGCGACGGCAGGCGATCGTCAGCAGATACCAGTTGTTGTTCGCGGGATGCTCGCGGTCCTCGAAGAGCTGCTTCGGTCCGGGCAAGAGGGTCGAATAGGCCCGCGCATTGAGTTGCGTGGGATCGACCGCTCCCCAGTCGGTGTTGGGATCGCCAGGCTGTGCGCCCTCGACGCTGTTGGCAGGCGCCTTGCCCGTGCCGCTGCCGCCCCAGTTCACCGAGAGCGCCGCGTATCCGCGCCCGACGAGCAGTTTCACTTCGCTCAACGAGCCGCGCTGGCCACCGCCGTGGATGTGCATCACCGCGGGGAGCCGACCCTTCGTGCCCTCGAGAAACCCGTAGATCGCGGTCATGCGCGCGGGCTGACCTTTGAAGGTGCCGACGAGAAAACGGACATGCCGATAGACACCGCCGTTTTCCGTCCACTCGCGAATGACTTCGGTCTCGAGTGGATCGAGCCGCGGATCATAGCCGGCCCAGAGTTCGGCGACGGGTTGGGGAACGGACTCTGCGGCCGTGCAAGGGATGATGGAAGCGGCGGCGAGGGTTCCGGTGTGCCCGAGGAAGCGGCGACGGGTGGTCATTGGGAGGATTGGCGTCTTGGTTTTCAGGCGAGGATTTCCTTGAGCACGCCGGTGCTGTCACCGTGGCGTTCGGCTTCGACACCGACGCCGTGCAGCATCGTCAGCCACGCGTTGCAGAGGGGAGTGTCCTTCGGTGCCACGATGCTGTGACCGAGCTTCAAACCCGCCCCGCGGCCGGTGAGGATCGTCGGGCAATTGCTGAGTTCGTGTCCGGTGCGGATGTTGCTGCCGTAGGCGAGGGCGACATGATCGAAGAGGCTCGAGCCGTCGGGCTCTTTCGTCGCCTTGAGCTTGTCGATAAAGCCGGCGAGCAGTTCGCTCTGGGTGAGGTCGCGGCGCTGCGAGGCGTCGAGCTTTTCTCCGAGGGTGGTGTGATAGTGGCTCATGTCGTGCGGATGCACGGCGATGTTGAGCGCCTTCAGCAGGGTGTCGACCGGCTGGCGGAAAGTCATGACGCGGGTGCTGTCGGTCTGCATCGCGGCGATCATGAGGTCGTAGATGAGTTTGATCTCCTCGCGTCCGTCGACCCCGGGTTTCGGTTCGGCAACGGGTGCGTCGGGCCGCGGGACGCCGATCCATTGCTCCTCCTTCGCGAGCCGGGTCTCGATGTCGCGGATCCCCTGGAAGTATTCCTCAAGCTTGGACTGGTCGTTTTTCGCGAGGCCGCGCTGGAGGGACCGGGCATTGTCGAGGACGGTGTCGAGGACGCTGCGTTTCTGCGCGAGCTGGGCCTGTTGCTGCTCGATCGGCGTGGTGTCCTTGGCGAAGAGCCGGTGGAACGCGGCGACGGGACCGTTGAGCCCGCCGATGGGTTTGCCGCTGAAGTCCCAGGCCATCGAGAGTCCCGGTCCGTGACCGCTGCCGTCGCCGCTCTGGCTGCCATTGAACTGCAGGGAGGAAAAGCGCGTCTCCAATCCAAGCTCGGCGGCCGCGACCTAGTCGGCGCTGATGCTGTTGTGGAAGCTCTGGCCCGGCTGGGCGTAGCGGTTCGCCCCGGTGAGCCACATCGTGCTGCCCCAATGGCCCTCGTTGCTGTATTTGTTCCAGAGGCCCTGCACGACGGAGAAGTCGGCCTTGTGGCGTGCGAGTGGTTGGAGTCCCTTGGGCAATTCGTAATCCGGTCCCGGTTTGGTGATGTCAGGATACCAGGTGGATTCGGTGATGCCCCATCCGAACCCGAGGAAGAGGAGCCGTTTCGGAGGCGTCGCCGGACCGGCCGCCGTCGCGAATCGCCGGAAGCCGAGGGATTCGAGCATCGGCAGCGCGATCAGGGCCGTGCTGGACTGGAGGAAGTGGCGGCGGGTTTTCATGGGATGAAGGATCGGGTTACGGAGTTGTCAAATGTCGCCCCGATGAGTATCTTTGAGAAGGTGAGCACGATCAACACGACGATCCGCGTGGGCGACGACAGCGCCGGTGTTCTTGCCGGCCTGTTGAGCCACTTTCCGAAAGGACAGCGGGTGCACGTCGCCCTAACCGAAGAAACGAGCCCCGATTCGGGCTCGAGGCCGGACTTGGTCGAATGGCTGAAATCCTGTCCCGAAAAGGACTGGTTCAGTCGTCCGGCTGGTGACGAAACGACCGACGATCTCGATCCGATGGCCTTGGAATGAAGTATCTGGTGGATGCGAATCTGCTGTGCGAACCGACCAAAGCCAAGCCGGTGGATCGGGCAGTGGACTGGTTCCAGAACCATGTCGTGGAATGCGTGACCGATGCCGTGGTGATGGGCGAAGTGTGGCAGGGCATCGGGCATCTTGCCAAAGGAAGGCGTCGATCGAATCTGGAGGCCTGGTTCGAGGGCCTGCGAAGCCGCGTCCATTGCCTCGATTGGAGCCTCGCCGTGGCGATCGTGTGGGGCGGCCTGGTGAATGAAGTTCGCCAAGCCGGCTTCACCGTGGGAATCAAGGATACCATGATCGCCGCAACGGCGAGGCATCATGGGCTCACGATGGCAACACGAAATGTCGTCGACTTCCAACGTTGTGGCGTTCCGGTGATCAATCCGTTCGAATGATCCCGACCCGGGGAAGGCGAACTGTAAGGAGCGATCCATCCCGCATCATTTCGTCCGGAACGCCTCGCTCGCCACGAGCGCGAGAATGAAGGTCCGCACCCCGTAGCCCTCGCGTTTTGCCCCAGCCACCATCACTTCCATGAGCGGCTCGTCGCCGAAGCCGATGGGCCGGCCGAGGGCGTACTCGACGAGGGCCTCGCTGAAACCGAGCCCGAAGTCCTCCGAACGGGCCGCGATGAGGTCGCGCAGTTCGAAGTAATCCCGGAACGCGGGGCCTTTGTGAAACCGCGCCGCGGGGTCGATTGTCCAGGTCTTCTTCGCGTCGGGAACGGGTTTGCCGGTCTCGTCCATGACCTGGTAACTGTCCTCGGTGCGCCACTGGCCGACGGCGTCGAAATTCTCCAGGCCGAAACCGATCGGATCGATCTTGCGATGACAACTCGCGCACTGCGCCTCCTCTTGGTGGGCGAGCAATCGCTCGCGGGTCGTGAGTACTTTGCCCGCGAGACGTGCGATCTGCGGCACGTTGGCAGGCGCGGGGGGCGGAGGATCGTGGAGGAGCTTGCGGAGGACCCAGGCGCCGCGCTCGACGGGACTCGTGTGATCGCCGTTGCCGCCCATGAAACTGACCGCGGCCATCCCTAACAAACCTCCCCTCGGAGAACCGGCCGGCAGCGCGACCTTGCGGAAGCGGTCGCCCTCGACCCCGGGGATGCCATAATAGTCGGCGAGGAGGCGGTTGATGATGACGTAATCCGCCTTGAGGAGATCTCCCAACGGCGCGTTCTCCCGAAGGAGGTGGGAGAAAGTCTCGTAGATCTCGTTTTTCGCCGCGAGCCGGGTGCTGTCGTCGAAGCGCGGGTACTTCGGCCGGTTCACCTCGAAGAAATCGAGCCGGTCCATCCCGAGCCATTGATGGACGAAGCCGCGGACGAGGTCCTCCGAGCGCGGATCATCGAGGAGGCGCACGGTCTGCGCGGCGAGCACCTCCGGCTTCATCAGTTCGCCCGATCCCCCAAGTCCGAGCAGGGTCGCATCCGGGGGGGCTCCCCAGAGGAAATAGGAAAGCCGCGTGGCGAGTTCGGGTCCGGTGAGGGAACGCCGTTTTCCGTCCGGCGAAGGCTCGGCGAGGTAGAGGAACATCGGCGAGGCGAGCACGACGGAGAGCGTCTCGCGCAGAGCGTCGCGGGGTTTCACGCCTGCTGCAATCTGGACGGCGTGGAGGGCGGCGAGTCTGTCGATGAAACTTGCCGGCGGTTCCGTGCCCCGGAACGCCACTTTCGCGAAGCGTTCGATCGCCGACTTCACCACTTCCGGAGACGGAGCCGGGCTCTTCTCATCGAGTGGAATTGCAAGGGCACGGATCGCGGGGGCTTGGGTTACGGTAGGGGTATTGAGTCGCTCAATCTCGAGGTAGTCGATCCAAAGAACGCACTCCGGGCCGATCCCGTTGCGCTTCACCGCCTCCTGCCGCTTGCGTCCACCCTCTTCGTTGTTGTCCCAGGCTCCTTTCTCACGGATGAAAAGGGTCCGGTCGCCGGCATCGTCCTGGACGCGGGTGAGGGAAAAAGGAAACTCGACCACCTGCGGCTGCTCGAGGGTTCCGGTCACGGCATAGGTCGCCCGCACCATGCCGTTGCGCGGGTGCATCCCGACCTCAAGGAACTTCTGCTCCGGCCGGGCGTCCGACGTAGCGGCCAGCCGCACCCGCAGGACGTAGTCGCCGCTGTTCCATTCGCCGGGCACAGGGAACTGGAGATAACCCAGGCACATCACCGCCGGATGCATCGTCTGGGTGCCGAGATAGGCGCCACGATCGAGGGCGGGGCGGGTCAGGTAATACTCGTGGTACTTCTGCCAGTTTTCTCCGAGCGAATCGTTCGCCATGTCGGCATCGTTCTCGCCCTTCTTGTCGAAGCCAAAGGTTCTCGGATTGGGCGCTCCGGGGATCTTGTCCCAGGAACGGCGGAACAGCGCATCGGTCTTGGCGGTTTTTTTCAGTTCGCCGACGATCGCGGCATTCTCCGGCTTCGCCGCCGCTTCGGCCACTGCGGCCGCCCACCGCTTCGCCCGCTCGCGCGCGTCGATCGTGTAGGCGACGTAATCCGCCACCTTGCCGTTGGCCGATTCACATTCGTAACGCACCCGGTCGAGTCCTTTCACCGAGACCGAACCGACCTGACGGTTGCTGCCGATGTTGAACTTCGGCTCCTCAACTGGAGCGGCGGGAGTCGCGGAGCCCTTGCTCGTGATCTCGATCCAATCCACCCAGATCGCGAGTTCGGGGCCGATGCCGTTTTTCTTTTTACCCGTGTTGAAAATCTCACGGGTGCGGAGGTAGTGATCGTTGGTCCCTTTTTCGCGCAGGAAAATCGTGCGGTCGTTCCGGTCGGTGTGATCCTTGGTGAGTTGGAACGGGATCTCGATGATCTCCGGCTTTTCCAGAGTGCCGTTCACCGCATGGGTGCTGAGCGGCTTGCCGTTGCGCGCGTTCGTGCCGAATTCGAGGTAGCGCTGCTCCGGCGAGGACTGCGGCGAGTGCCCCATCCTCACCCGCACCACATACTCGCCGACGGGCCAATCGTAGGGTACGAGGATGGCGAAGTTGTCGTTTCCGAGATCGCCCACGCTGACGGTCAGATAGGCCCCCGTGTCGAGTTGGGGCTGCTTCAGATAGCGCTCATGATAGGGCCGCGTGAATCCCGTACCCATCGTCGTGCCGTAGCCCAGGGCGCGGTTCGCCTTGTCGGCGTTGTTCTCCACCGTCTGGAATCCAAAGGTCTCCGGGGCAGGTGCACCCGGGATCTTCGTCCACTCGCGGCGGAACAGGTCGTCGCTCTTCGCCTCTTTCCGAAGTCCGGCCACGACCGTGGCGTTTTCCGGCTTGGCCGCCGCCGCCGCGACCGCCTCGGCCCATTTCGTGGCCCGGGTGAGCGCATCGAGGGCCTCTTGATAGTTCTTGCGGATGCGATCGTTGTTTTCCTCCGCCTCGACCCGCAGACTCCGCGGCTTCTCCGCCATCGCGTGGCGCACGAAGGCTTCCTCGAGGGCCTCGCGGCCGAGCGACTGGTATTGCTCGAACTGGTTGGCCGACATGAAAAGATTCGAGCCCACCGTGTCGAATCCACCCGTGCCCGTGTCCGACGGCAATTCGGCGACATTGATCTCCTCGCCGAGCAATTCGCGCAGGGTGTTCCGGTACTCGCGACGGTTGAGCCGCCGCATCGTGATGAGGCCGTCCTGGTCGGAAAGAAGCTTCCGCGCCGCAACCATGGTGTTGGCCAGATCGTCGAGAAGGTCGGTCTTGGCGGTATTGTCAGGCTGCTCCTCTTCCTCGGGCGGCATCTCCCCGGCGTTCATCGCATTGAGGACCTTCTGCCACTTCTCCGCGGTCTCGACGTCGGCGATGGTGTGGGAAAGATCGTCGAGGCGGAACTTGCCCTTCTGCTTTTCGGGACCGTGACAGTAGAGACAATGCTTCTCGAGGAGCGCCCGGTGCTTCGCGGGCACTTCCGCGGGCGGGACCGCCGCGCCGAGCGGGAGCGCCAGAAACAGGGCGGGCAGGAACAGGAAACGAGTCGGAATCATCGAAGCCATCGCCTCTCAGTTGAGCAACAGGTGGAAGACGCGCAGCGCCGTGCCGGTGCTCTTCTCATGATGACCTTCCGCCACCCGAACCGTTGCGGTGTGTTTGCCAGGGTCGAGCCCGTCATCGAGGATGACAGCCCAGGGCAGGTGAAGTCCGGCGCTCCAGTTCGTGAACGTCTCGAGGGTTCGCCATTCGCCGCCGTCGATTTGGTATTCGATCCGTCCGGCGTCGGGTCCGGCGGCGAGGAAGAGCCCGCAGCCGGTGCCCTCGAAGTCGAAGGAAAACTCCGCGCCCGGCTCCGTCGCGACGAGGGCCGGCACATTCACGAAACCCGCGCGGGTGCCTTTGCCATCCGTCGCTTTCCAGGCCGGATCGAGGACAAATCCCGCGCCCAGCCGTGCCGAGGCGAGGTTGCCGAAACGGCCGCGCGCATAACTCTTCGGATCGACCGGCGCCGGCAAGGCGTGCGGCTTCGCGGCCTCCGCGACGGGACCGGCGAAGGCGGCGTCGAGCATCCGGGCGATGCTGTCGGCATAGAGACGATGACCGAAGGGCGAGGGATGCAGGTTCTTGAAGTCGCCTTCCCAGGTGAACTGGCCCGCGTCGATCCGCTCGGTCACCTCGCGCGAGAGATCCAGCGAGGGATTGCCGTAGGCGGACGCGACCTTCTCGTGCTGCGCGATCGAAACGGGGACACGTCCGGCGCGGAAGTCGTCGAGATGCGGCGGCATCGCGAAGTGGAGATGGACGATGTCGGTGAGCGGATTGACCTCGCGGGCGTGGCGGACGACGCCCTCCATGCCGCGCAGCATCTGATCGGGCAACCCGGGAATGTTCGAGCTGTCATTCACCGCCGCCTCGACAAAAAGGAGATCGACGGGCACTTTCGAAAGCACATCGCGTTCGAGTCGGAAGGCATGCGGCACCGAACCGAGCGAACCGATCCCCGCGGCGATGAATTCGAACTCCGTCTCCGGAAAGGTCTTCCGGAAATACTCCATCGTGTGATCCCGCCAACCACCGCCCGCGGTGATCGAACCGCCGAGAAAGGCGATGCGGCCTTTTTTCTCGACCGTGAACTTCCGCCGCGCGTTGGCGAGCCCGTCGCGGAGTTCGAAATAATCGTGTCCCTTCGGCAGCTTCGCGGGATCGTAGCCGGGCGGCATTTCCGGTGCGGGCGGCGAGGCCGAGGGAGCCTTTTCGCCTAGCGCGGACAAGACCGATTCCACGACCGTGCCGGCGAGGATCTCGTAGGCGGGCGCGGTCCAGTGGAAGCTGTCGCCGCGGGCGAGGTCGAGCCGGTTCACGAGGAGGCCGTAGAAATCATTCACCGGCACGCCGAGCTTCACCATGACGGCGTCGGCCATGCGGTTGTGCTCGATGATGACGGGATTGATCGTCGGATCGAGTTCGGTCGGCTTGCCTTTCACCGTGACCGGGGTGCTGTTCGCCCAGATCAGCGCGGCCTTCGGCAGTTTTGCTTTCAGCACTCCGACATAAGCCTCGGTGAGGGGTTCGAAGGTGCCGGGTTGGATGCGGCCTTCCTGCCAGCCGTGGAGGCCCATGTTGAAATGGACGAAGTCGTACGGGCCCTTCGCGAGGACCTCGGCGAGGAGCTGGTTGAGATGTTCCGATTGGTGGTAGGGATTGACCCAGCTATCGACGTAGGCCTTGCCCTCGAGCGCGGTGATGACCTGTTTCTGATAGCCGTTGAGGATCGAGTCGCCGATAAGGAGGACGCGGGGACGCGACGGGTCGGTGATCTTCGCCTGCTCGAGGCGCCAGCCCTTGCCGTCGCTGTGGAGTCGGGCATCGTCCTCCGCGGATAGGCTGGCGGTGAAAGCCAGACAGAGGGCGAGAAGGGTCGGAAGGATAGGGGCGCAATTCATTGTGAAAAGCCGCTGGCGGCGCGACTCACGAGGAATACCGCCAAATGAGGTCTTCCGACCGGAAAATCGCGGGTTCCGCGACGCGTGATTGCGGCTTTGCGGATCACACCTCGCGCGAGCCGCGCACGTACTCGAGCACCGTCGCCGGATTGAGCGAACGGGCCTGCTGCTGGATGTCCGGCAAGTGGCGGGGATGGAGTTCCTTCGCCTTGGCGAGCAGCGGCTCATAGACCGCTTTCAATTCGCCGGTGCCAAGGCGGCGACCGCCCGAATAATATTTCACCGCGAGATGCCCGATCGCCCAGGTCGAGGCGAAGGAGAAGGCGGATCCAGTGAGTTGGTTCGCGACCTTTCCGGCCTTTTTCCCGCCCACCTTCTTGCCGAGTCCGCCGATCCACTTGCGCGCGAAGCCCTCGAGCATCTGCGAGCCGAGGCCCATGCCGGCGGTGGCGAGGAATTCCTTGATGCTGTCGCGATCGAGTTCGGCGCCGTGGGCCTTGCCGATGCGGTAGACCATCTTCATCTGCAAAGGAACGATGGCCATGGTCGCGAGGGTCTCGGGGAGCAATTCGAGAGCTCCGTTGAGAATGGAATAACGCAGGATCATACCGCCCTGGTCGGGCGCGGCGGCAGGCAAGGGCGGCGGCGTATCCGCAGCGAGCGGAGCCAGCGGGGCGAGGGCGAGAGAATCGACCTCATCGTCAAGGGCGGCCGTGGTCGGCGCATCTAGCCCGAGGAGGCCGCGCAGTTCCGCAAGGAATTCGGTTTCGTCCGCGGAAAGGTCGCCGTCCACCTCGCAAACGGCGCGGGCGAGTTCGTAGGCTTCGCGCCGGTCGACGCCGAGTTCGAGACCTGCGGCGGCGGTGGCGAGATTGAGTTTGCACATCAGGATCTGACGGGAGATCGCGGAGAAATCCTCCAACCCCGCACCGGCGGCGATGGATTCGATCCGGGCGCGTTCTTCTTCGCAGCGGTCACCGTCGGAAAAGGCGGCGAAGAGACAAATGGCAAGAGTGGATTCGGCGGGATGGGTGGATGTCATTGCAATGATTCGGTGCCATGGACACGCGACACCGGGAAACGTTTGAAATTGGCCGGATCACGGCGATGCCTTTGTCCGCAGCCAACCGCCAATGTCCCGAAATCTTCCGCTTTTCATCGCCTTCCGGCTGCTCTTCAACGCCCGCTTTTATTATCCGGTCTTCGCGGTGATCCAGCTCGACTACGGCCTGACCCTCGCGCAATTCGCCATCCTCAACACGATCTGGGCGATCGCGATCGTCCTGCTGGAGGTGCCCTCCGGCGCGCTCGCCGATCGCATCGGGCGGAAACGCATGGTCGTGATCGCCTCCGTGCTGATGGTCGCGGAGATGGCGGTGCTGGCCTTCGTGCCGCTGGGGAACAACACCATCGTTTTCTGGGCCTGGGTCGTGAACCGCATCCTTTCCGGTGCGGCGGAAGCCGCGGCAAGCGGCGCGGACGAAGCGCTCGCCTATGATTCGATTCCTCACGAGGAGCAAAAAACGCTCTGGCCGAAAATCCTGGCGCGCTTGATGCGTTTGTCTTCGCTGGCCTTCGTCACCGCGATGCTTGTCGGCGCGGCGATCTATGATCCCGGACTGGTCAACCGCGTCCTCGGATGGATCGGCGCCGATGTGGCGCTGACCAAGGCGGACCTCATCCGTTTTCCCGTTTACCTCACCCTCGTCAACGCGCTCTTTGCCGTGGTCGTGAGCAGTCAGATGAAGGAACCGCCCTTGGAGACCGAATGCGGGGGCGAGGACAGCCTCTGGTCGGGCATCCTCCGCGCGGGCCGCTGGATCCTCGACCGCCCCCTCGTCTGCGGCATCATCCTCGCGGCTCTGGTGCACGACAGCGTGCTGCGCCTCTTCACCACGTCGGCCTCGGAGTATTACCGGCTCATCGGCATTCCGGTGGCGTGGTTCGGGGTGATCGGGGCGGCCTTTTCGGCGATCGGCATCTTCGCGCCGAAGCTGGCGGGATGGCTCGTGGCAAACCGATCCATGGCGATGAATTACACGGTCCTGACCCTCGTCGCTCTCGCCGGCCTCGGTGGAGTGGCGCTGGCGATTCCACACTGGGGCGTGCTCTTCGTGGCCTTTTTCGGCCTCGGCTTTTCGTTGATCAACTTCTTCACCTCCCATTACCTCAACGCCCTCGTCGACTCACGGCAGCGCGCCACGGTGCTGAGCTTTCGCGGACTCGCGCTGAACCTGGGATTCGGAGGGATCAGCTTGGTCTACGGGGGCCTTCTGCGGCAGATGCAGACCGGCACCGGGATCGAGTCGCCTTACCGCACCAGCCTGATCTGGCTGCCGGGCCTGTTCCTCGCGATGCTGCTGGCGTGGCGGCTGCACGACCAGATCCGCCGGGGAGGTCCGGGTTATTCCGGGGATCAAAAGGGAATGTCGTCGTCCGACTCCTGACCGTAACCACCGGGAGGTTCGCTGGTGGTGGGACCGTCGTCGTAGTAGGAGTCCGCGGCCGGAGCCTTGCGAGCGCCATTGCCCCCACCGCCTCCGCGCGAGCCACCACCACCGCCTCCGGCACCGGGTTTTTCGAGCTTCCAGGCGTTGAGGTTGACGTAGTATTTGCCTTTATACTCGTTGCCGCGGATATCGAAATAGACCTTCACGGGATCACCGATATCGAAGGCATCGATCATTGCGGTCTTCTCCTTGACGCATTCGAACTTGATCGACTGGGGGAACTTCCCGTCCTCGACTTCGACGACGAATTCGCGTTTCGAGAATCCGCTCGCGAAGGTCTGGAGGTCCTCGACGAGTTTCAGTTTGCCTTCCAATTCAAAGTTCTGTCCCATGGCTTGTCCGGAGACTTTGCCCAGAAACCGGGGGAGGAAAAGGAGAAATTCAGCAGGGGGCCTCACTCGAGGAGACGCCCGGGCGCGGGACCCTCGTCCTGCCGTCGCTTCGCGTTCAGCTCGGTGATCTGGGTGTTCAGCGTGCAGAAGTCATAGGCCCAGCCGACCGCGAAGAGCCCGCCGGTGCAGAGGTAGAGGAGGCCGGTCAGCCACTTGCCCATGTACATCCGGTGGATGCCGAGGTAGCCGAGGAAGGTCTGGAGGATCCACGCGACCGAATAATCGATCTCGCCGGACTTGTAGCGCCGCTCCGCGGTGCGCTCCATCCCGGGGATCAGGAACAGGTCGATGATCCAGCCGATCCCCAGCAGCCCCAGGGTCAGGAACCAGATCAGTCCGCTGATCGGCCTGCCGAAGTAGAAGCGGTGCGAGCCGGTGAAGCCGAAAATCCAGAGGACGTAGCCGATCGTTTTGCTGTGGGTCGATTCCATGGGGAGAGGTTGCGCCCTCCGTCGCCCCTTTCCAAGGAGAAATCCGGGCGCGATTTCTAACGACTCCTCCGCGGGTTTGTCCATTCCCTGCCCCTCCGGCCTCGCATCCGCGCCGTGGATTCATTGACTTTCCTACCCCGAACCTTACACTTGCCCCTCATTCCCGACGGCACCCCGTGGCCCCTGCCAGGGCCGATCCGATTCATGAAGTCTCCCCGTTTCTCCCAACTCGCGGCCGCACTCGCCCTGCTTCCTCTCATTTCCGGCCCCCTCGCGATCTCGCAGGATGGTCCTCGCCCCGGTCCGCGCCTCCTGCCTCCCGGCACCGACATCGCTCCGCCGACCGCGCCCACCGTCGAGGCCCCTCCGCCGGAATCGGTGCAGACCGACATCTCGGAGATCGATCTCGATGCCATCGTGCGCGTCGACGTCGACACGAAGCAGCCGAATTTCCGGGTCCCGTGGAACGTCGGCGGCATGACCAGCGGCAACGGCACCGGCTTCCTCGTCGGTCCAAATCGTTTCCTGACCAACGCCCACGTCGTCAGCGACAGCCGGCTCATCTACGTGAAGAACGTCAGCGATCCCGAGCCCTACAAGGCCCGCGTCGTCAACGTCGCCCACGACTGTGACCTCGCGCTGCTGGAACTCGAATCGCCCGAGGATTTCAAGGAAGGATTCACCGGGATCCGTCCGCTCAAGATCGGGGACATCCCCAAGCTGAACACGACCGTGATCGCCGTGGGATATCCCATCGGCGGCGACCGCATCTCGGTGACCCGCGGGGTGGTTTCGCGGATCGACTTCCGCGGCTACAGCCACTCCGGCGTGGACAACCACCTCGCCATCCAGATCGATGCCGCGATCAATCCCGGCAACTCCGGCGGACCGGTCTTGCAGGACAACAAGGTCGTCGGCGTCGCCTTCCAGGGATACTCCGGTGATGTCGCACAGAACACCAGTTACATGATCCCCGTGCCCGTGATCGAGCGTTTTCTCAAGGATGTCGAGGACGGCACCTACGATCGCTACGTCGACCTCGCGACCAGTTTCCTCACCCTGCTCAATCCCGCCCAGCGCCGCGCCCTCGATCTCCCCGACGACGGCATCGGTGTGATGGTCGCGAAGGCCGATGCGGCGGGCTCCGGAGGCGGGGTGCTGAAAACCAAGGACGTGCTCCTCAGCATCGAGGGCCACCCGATCGCCTCCGACGGCTTCATCGAGATCGAGGGGGAACGTGTCGACCTCAACGAGATCATCGAACGCAAGTTCGCGGGCGACAAGGTCGCCGTGGAGTTGCTTCGCGAGGGCAAGAAGATGGACGTGGAGGTGACCTTGAAGCGCTTCATCCCCTACCTGATTCAGGCGTCGCAGTATGACCAGCAGCCGAATTTCGTTCTCTTCGCCGGCCTCCAGTTCCAACCACTCGACCGCAGCGTGATGGCCGCCCACAATATCAGCGACCTGCGGACCCGCTATTACTACGGCTTCTACGGCGACCACGAGCTCTACCGCGAGCGTCCCCAGGTGATCGTGTTGACCGAAGTGTTGCCGGATGCCACGAACACGCACCTCCAGAACTACAAGCACCTCGTCATCGACTCCATCAATGGAAAGAAAATCCGTCTGCTCCAGGATGTCTACGATGCGCTCCACGGCGACTTGAGCGAGGAGGGCAAGGAGGACTTCCACGTCATCCGGCTGGTCGGTGAAGAGCGGCCCCTCGTCCTCAAGCGCGCCGATGCCAAGGCCGCCCACGACCGGATCATGGCTCAGTACAACGTGAGCTTTGACCACTTCATCGAGAAGCCCGAAATCCTCCAGTTGGAAGACCTCCTCGAGGAGGCTCCCGCCGAGCCGGCAGAGGAGACGAAGTCCCCGGCCTCTCCAAAACCCTCGGAAGACAAACCCACGGCCGCACCCGCCAAGGACAAAGCCGCCTGAACGACCGTGCCACTTTCCATCCCCTTTCCTGACATGCGCGCCTTTTCCATTCTCTTCCTGTGCGGAATCCTCGGATCCCTGCCGAACGTCGGTCGCTCCGACGACAAGGTGGCTCCCGAGAAGTCCATCGTGCGGGTGAACGCCACCCTCCAGGATTACAGCTTCCTGCGGCCCTGGGAAAAAGGGGCTCCCGTTCCCCGTCGCGGACTCGGCGCCGTGCTAGCCGGGAACCGGGTCCTGATCACCGCCGAGATGTGCGTGAACTCGACCTTCCTCGAGCTCGAGCATCCCTCCAACGGATCGCGCGTCACCGCGCGCATCGCCGGCATCGACTACGAGGCCAACCTCGCCGTGCTCGAACCCGTCGAGAAGAATTCCCGGGTCTTCGAGGGCATCGTTCCACTCGACATCGACGACACCACCGTCCCCGGCGACACCATCGAGGTCTGGCAGATCGAAGACAACGGCAACGGCGTCACCACCGAGGTCGACGTGCTCCGCGTCGATGTGGGACGCTACTTCATCAACGGCTCCATCTTCCTGCTTTATCAGGTCAAGGGATCCCTCCAGGCCCGCACCAACAGCTTCACCCTGCCCGTGGTCAAGAACGGCAAGCTCTCCGGGATGTTGCTCAGTTACTCCTCGAAGGAACAGACCGCCAGCGTGCTGCCCGGACCCATCATCACCGCCTTCCTCAAGGACCTCGATGACGGCGCCTACGAGGGTTTTCCGAACCTCGGGCTTTCCTTCGCGCCACTGCTCGATGAAACCCTGCGTGAATTCGCCGGGGTCGCCGACAAGGATGGCGGGATCTTTGTCCGCGAGGTCAACAAGAACACCTCGGCGGAAAAGGCGGGAGTCAAGGCCGGCGACGTGATCCTCTCCATCAACGACCATACGATCGATTCGCGCGGGAACTACGATCATCCCAAATACGGCAAACTGAACTTCTCCCACCTCGTCCGCGGGAATGCCACCGTTGGTGATTCCATCAAGCTCGACCTCATCCGCGACGGAGAGGCGAAGACCATCGAGGTACCGCTCAGCCGCAAATCAGCCTCCGAGTTCCTCATCGATCCCTACATGTTCGACCGGGGTCCGAAGTATCTCATCTTCGGTGGTCTCATCTTCCAGGAGCTCACCGCTCCCTATCTGGAAAGCTGGGGTGAGGATTGGATCAACCGGGCGCCCTTCAATCTCGTCTACGCCAACGCCAATCCCCAGCCCTTCGAGGAGGAAGGCCGCGAGAAGCTCGTGTTCCTCAGCAACGTGCTCAAGACCCCCAGCACGCTTGGCTACGAAGGCATCAACTCCGTGGTCGTGACCAAGGTCAACGGCACCTTCATCAAGAACATCCGCGACCTTTCCGAAGCTTTCGCCAAAGTCCCCGAGAACGGCCTCCACACGATCGAGTTCGACGACTATCCGAAAGTCATCTACGTCGACGACAGCGTGTCGAAGCTGGTCAACCAGCAGCTCCTCCAATACGGCATCGGCCGTCTCGACCGGCTCGATTGAGGTCGGGATTCGCCGCCCGTTCCGGAACGGATGCTACCGCCGCAGAGGCGCGCGCTTCGCTCCGCGATCCGATCGACGTAGCGCTGGCGCGGTCCGGGCTGAGAAAGCTGCGTTGGATCAACTCGGGCCACCCCCGGGATGACTCCTCGATTTCAGCGAGGTTCCAACGCGCTTTCGATCCGGGATGCGGCAGCGCTCCCGCCAGAAATGACCCCATCGCGGTCGACGTGACTAGGCTAAAAAACCCACAAAAATATGAAAATTATGAATTATCGTTATTTCTCGTGCGTCAACCCCACCACACAGACATCCGATGAAAACACACCGCACTGCCAGACTGGCCTTCCTTCTTACCCTTCTTTCGACCGGCATCGCCTCGGCCGATCCTTCCGCCGTCGGCCACTACGGCGGGACCACCACCGGGATTTCCCTGCCGACTCTCGCGGCCTTTGACTCGACCGCGCGGGGCATCATCAGAAACATCGAAATCGTCGGACTCCAGGCTCTCAGTGTCTCGACGATCCCGGGAATGGGGACGCAGCCAGCCGTGGTCCGATCGACCAACATCACCCGGCGCGAGACGCCCCAGTTGCGGCTCCGGCCGAACGGCACCTTCACCGGTTCCTTCCTCCTCGATGACCCGGGCCGGCTCGATTTCCGGAGCGCCGAGGTTCGCATCAACGGCCGGTTGAGCGGACGCCGGGGGTCGATCACCATCATCATCGCGATGGACCACACCTACGAGGATGGGTCCACGGAAGTGGCCGGGGGTTCGGTGCGGGTTCCCGTGCGGCTGGCGCAACGGAGGTGAGGTCGGGCGGGAACACGGCACCGCGCTCAAGTCCCATCCCGCGACCTTGGCAAACTCACGCCAGCCAATTCCCCATTTCCGACAAGGGCACGGCGCTGGCGTTTTCCCCCAGCGGAAAGGGGTGGGTGCAGCGGCAAAGGATCGCCAGAGGCGGTGCCAGATCGAACTCGGCGGCGACTGCGGCGAGACGACCGGGCCCCGGGGGATGTCCGGTCCATTTTGCGTCGGCGAGCCGGAACTTTCCGGCCCGGTGGAGCAGGAAATCGGCCTCTTTGGTGCGGTCGCGCCAAAAGGCGAGCTGCCAGGATCCGTGGCCCGAAGCGAGTAGGCGTTGCAGCTCCGAAAACACCATCGTTTCCCAGAGGGCTCCGGCCAGTGGCGAATCGAGGAGATCCTCCACTGAACCGATGCCCATGAGAAAGGCGCAGAGTCCGGCGTCCTGGAAATGCAACTTCGGAGATTTCACAAGCGACTTCCCGCGATTGGAGAACCAGGGCTCCAGCAGCGAGACGACACCGGAGCGTTCCAGCACCGAGAGCCATTGGCCCGCGGTGGACGGTGCCACGCCGACGTCGCGGGCCATCTCCGCGCGATTGAGCAGTTGCGAAGTGCGCAGGGCGGCGGCGCGGGCGAAACGCTCGAAATCCCGCAGATTCCCGACCTGCAACTGGCTGCGGAGATCGCGCTCGAGATACGTCGCCACATAGGATTGAAAAAAGCCGCGCGCGTCGATCTCGGGTCGCTCGTGCAATTCAGGGAATCCGCCCCGCAGGATCGCTTCCTCGACGGTGGTGCCGGGCCGAGCACGGAGAATCTCGGAATAACTGAGGCCGCCCAAGGTCAACACCGCCGCCCTTCCCGCGAGTGATTCGGCCACGCCGGTGATGAGTTCGAAGGGCTGGGATCCGGTGAGGATAAAGCGGCCGTTTTCCCCCCGATGCGCATCGACCTCGCGTTTCAAATGGCGCAGCAGGCCAGGGGCGTATTGCACCTCGTCGATGATCACGGGAGCGGGATGACGGGAGAGGAAGGCCGCCGGATCCTCCTCCGCCTGCGCGGCCTCGCTCGGTAAATCCAGACTAACATAGTGATGCCGGGGAAAGAGACGCCTCACCAGCGACGTCTTCCCGGTCTGCCGTGCCCCCGTCAAGACTACCACCGGTCGGGTTTTCGCCCGGTCGAGGACGACAGGTTCCATCCAACGATCGATCCACATCATGCAAATGATACGATTGCATCGAATGATTTGCAAACCCGTGCTCGGGAGGAACGAAAAGCTGGCTTGCCGTCCGACCGGATGCGCGCCGGTCGGAGCACCGAATCCCTCACCCGATCAGGTGGTGCCAGACCTCGCCGTGCACATCGGTCAATCGCACGTCCCGTCCCGCATAGCGGAAGGTCAGGTTTTCGTGGTGGATGCCCATCAGGTGGAGCACCGTCGCCCAGAGATCGTAGACGGTGGTCTTGCCATCGACCACGTGATAACCGAACTCGTCGGTTTCTCCGTAGATCGTACCGCCCTTCGTCCCGCCACCGGCAAGCCAGATCGAAAACCCGAAGGGGTTGTGATCGCGCCCGTCGCTGCCCTGTGAGAAGGGGGTCCGCCCGAACTCACCCGCCCAGATCACCAGGGTGTCCTCGAGCAGACCGCGTTGTTTCAGATCGACGAGCAGGCCCGCGATCGGTTGGTCGACCTGCTCGGCCATGTTGCGGTGGCCCGATTCGAGCCCGCCGTGCTGGTCCCAGGGATTCGCCGCCTGACCTCCGCCGGGTTTCTGAGGCAGGCAGGTCAGTTCGATGAAACGCACCCCCCGCTCGACGAGACGACGGGCCAGCAGGGCCTGCTGTGCGTAGGCCCGGGTCATCGGATTCTTCGCCTCGAAGCCGTAGAGTCGTTTGGTCGCTTCGCTCTCCCCCGATAGGTCGCAGAGTTCCGGCACCGCCGACTGCATCCGGTAGGCGGTCTCGTAGTTCCGGATCGCCGCCTCGACCTGGGCGGAGCCATGCATCTCTTTGGCAAAGTCCCGATCCACCGAGTTGATGAAATCGAGGCGGCCCCGTTGAAGGAAATCGCGTTCCCTTGGCCGGATGTCCGGCACCGGATCAGGAGCATCGACCCGGACCACCGAGGCCTGGTGCTGCGCCGGCAGGAATCCGCTCGACCACTGCCCGACGCCCCCGTGCGGGGTGTCGGCCTCCCCGCTTTTCAGCACGACGTAAGCGGGCAGGTTCGCGTTGTCCGTGCCGAGTCCATAACTCGTCCACGCACCCGCCGAGGGATGCCCGATGAAGGGGAAGCCGGTGTGGAAAAAGAAATTCCCCTGAGCGTGCTCGTTGACCGGGCTGGTCATCGAGCGGACCACCGCGAGATCATCGGCGCAGTCGCGACGCAGGTAGGGAAACAGGTCGGAGATCGGGATCCCGCTTTCGCCGCCGGGCGCGAAATCAAAAGGACTGCCGAAGACGTTGCCGTTGTTGTTGAACTGGGTCCGCTCCACCTTCACCGGCATGGGCTTGCCGTGCAGGTCGCGGAGGAGCGGTTTTGGATCAAAGGTATCGAGGTGCGAGACCCCGCCCGACATGTAGCAAAAGATGACTCGCTTCGCCCGCGGACGGATCGCCGGCATCGGCTTGCCGCCCGGCACGGCTCCGGAAGCCGATCCCAACAACCCTGACAAGGCCACCATGCCGAAGCCGGTGGAAGCGCGGGAGAGCAGGTCGCGGCGGGAGAGAGATAATGGGGCACGGGTCATCGGTCACGGGTGGGATGAGCGTTTTTGATCACTTTACCAGGTTCGTCTACCGCAGATAAACAAACTCTTTCAGATTGAAGATCGCATGGGCGAGCTGGGTCCAGCGATGCGCTTCGGCAGGTTCTCCGGCCCCCGCGTCGGCGAGCGCGGCCTCCTCCGATTCGAAATCGACGATCTCGCTTTCAAGCTGGGAGAGCCGTGCGCGATCCGCTTCGGAGAGGGCGTACCGCAGGTCGTCGTCCGATACCGGCACCGGACCACCGAGGTAGGCCGCCTTCGCCTCGGCCGGGGTCAGGGCCCGGTCGTAGAGGCGCGCTTCGAGGATGCTCCCGCGCAGGGGTTTGTTGGCCACCGCGGCGCGCCCGTGGCGCAGGCCGAGCAGGATCTCGCCCTCGCCTTTCCGGTAGACCACCGCATCGGATTTCCGGATCGCTTCCCCGTAGGGCTCGCCGTTGCGGAAGGCGCGGATCGTTCCGTCATTCGCGTAGGTCATCACGAGGTGCACCACCTCCGACGCGGCCGCCAGATCCGCGGGTCCGTTGAAATCGAGGGTGCGGTCGAAAAGATTGCTGCCCGAGAGCCATTCGCGCGGCCGCCGCTCCGCATACACGATGCCGTCGAAGAGCGCACCCCCTTCGCTCTGCACGCTGAGCACGCCCCCGCCCGCTTGATCGAGCGTCGCGAGCCTCACCTTCGCCTCCAGGCTGCGCTCGCCCAGGTCAAAAGGAAGCGGCGGACTTTGGGCCCAACCCTTGCCATCGACGATGAGCGCCCCTTCCTCGATTCGCGCACTGCCTTCGAGACTGAGGTCCAGATCACCGACCGCATCCGCGGCGTCCTTCTCGAAATCCCACGAGGCGATCGGATGGAGCGCCTGAATGCCGGGCAGGCTCCCCTTTTCGCGTTGGAAGGCCGCCAGGCGCTCCGCCTCCATCCGCGCGCGCAGGGGATCCAGCATCGCAGCGACCGCGGCGCGGCGCTTTTCCAAACCCGTCTTCACCTCGGTGAACCGGGCCGCGTCGCGGGCATGGATTTCACCGACGCGAGACACGAACGCGCGGGCCGCATCGATCTCCGCGGCGTCCGGTTCCCGGTAGAGGGCCCCTCGGAAAAAGGCGCGGATCGTTTCCACCTCTCCGTCCTCTGTCCCGACCTGATCCACCCACTGCGCGGCCCGCTCCATCATCGTCTTGTTGTTGAGCAAAGTCAGCGACTGGGCCGGCACGTTGGTGACATCGCGACGTCCCACGGTCGAGGCGGGCGTCGGAAAATCGAAGGTGGTCAGGAAAGGATCGAGGTCGTTCCGCTTCACCCGCAGGTAGATCGATCGCCGCATCGAATCGCCCCCGACCGGCGGGCCGAAAGGCGTGCGATCGAGCCCGCCGGAGATGGCCAGCAGCGCATCGCGGATCGCCTCGGCCTCGAGGCGGCGGATCGGGTAGGAGGAAAGCAGGCGGTTCGCCGGATCCTTCGCCTGCGCCGCGGGGCTCGGACCGCTCGCCTGGCGGAAGGTCTCGCTCAGCACGATCTCTCGGATCAGGGCCTTGATCGACCAGCCGAGCTCTCCGCGGAAACGCAGCGCGAGATGATCGAGCAGCTCCGGATGACTCGGGGCCTCGCCGAGCCTTCCGAAGTTGTCCACCGAGGCGACGAGGCCCTCGCCGAAAAGATGGGTCCAGACCCGGTTCACGATTACCCGGGCCGTGAAGGGATTTTTCTCCGCGACCAGATCGCGCGCGAACTCGAGCCGTCCGGTGCCCTGCGTCTCGTAGGGCTTCGCATCGATCGCCTCCAGAAAACGGCGCGGCACGACATGGTCGGGCTGCTTGTGATTCCCGCGCACGTAGAGCGCCTGATCCGCTCCTGGTCGCTCCCACACGCCCGGGGCGCGGGTCGGCAGTGGAATGTCCGCTTCCAGTTCGCGGTAACGCTTCAGCATCACCGCGAGACCTTCCGGCAAGTCCTTCGGATCATTCCCCAGCCAACCGGCCTGCACCAACTGATCGATCGCCATCGCTTCGTCGTCGCTGATCGGACCTGACCCTGTCCAACGGTTGACCAGACCCTCTAGACTCGCGGACACCGCCGCGAGGCTCGCGGCGACGCTGTCGGGATTCTCCGGCACGGCGTCGAGCACCACCGCCAGCGCACCGTCGGCGGGCGCAGGAGGCGCCGCGCTTGCCTTCGGCACCAGCACCGCCTCGCCGACTCCGAACCAGGAACGGTCCGCCTCCTTCACGTTCACCGGAGCATCGCCCGCAGTCGTGACTTCGAAATGAATGCGATCGCCCTTCCAGTAACCGAGGTCATACTTGACCCAACCCCAATCGCCACCGCCCAGATTCGTCTGCGGATAGATCGTCCCGGTCCGCGGATAGTTCTGCACCACGTAGCGCGCCTGCACCTGGTCGCCGGCGATCCTGACAAAGAGGTCAAATTCGCGCTCGAGATCCAGCGGAGCCGAGGCCAGCACCCCGCGATGCCGCGTCGATAGCGTCGAGGAATAGGCACCGCCGGGTAGCACCCGCGCCACCACCGCATCCGTCTCCGCGGAAAGGAGGAAGTCGCCGGCCGCGGTCGGTCGTTCCGAGCTTCCTTCCCCGTAGCGGCTCCAACGGGAGAGTTCGGCCGGATCGGAAAGGTCTCCCCGCCACGCGGCCTGCGCGGCGAAGGCCTGCGACGCGGCGCGATGATCGGCGAGCCGTTTCCGCGCCTCGTCCCAGACCTTGTCCATGGCCGCGCCATCAGAGGCCGCTGCCAGCTCCGTGATGAAGGCGGCCAAGCCTTCCGGATCGCTAATCTTCCGCTGCTTCCATCCTTCGACATCGACGGTCAGAGACGCGCGCCACCACTCCGCCAGTTCCGAGCGGATCTCCTGCTTCAGCGCCGCCAATTCATCACGGTTCCGCTCCAGCACACCCGGAGCATCGACCGCGATCGTCGCCGGCAGCGCGTTTGTGAAGATGCCGTAGAGCGCGTAATAATCGTCTTGGCTGATCGCGTCGAACTTGTGGTGGTGGCAGCGCGCGCAGGAGACCGTCAGCCCGAGGAAGGCCTTCGTCACCGAGTTGATCTGGTCATCGGTGAAGCGCACCCTCTCCTCCAGCGCATCCGTCGGGGTGAACCCGTGGAAGACCATCCGCAGATGCCCCAGGCCCAACGCACTTTCGTTGATCGTGCCCGCCGCGTTCAAGCGCGGCTGATCCAGCAGATCGCCCGCGAGGTGCTCGACCAGCAGTTGATCCACCGGCACATCGGCATTCAGCGCGCGGATCAGGTAATCGCGGTACTGCCAGGCATGCGGGATCGCCGGGTCGCCCTCGCTGCCGTGCGAGTCCGCGTAGCGGGTCCAGTCCATCCAATGCCGCGCCCATTTTTCGCCAAAAGCCGGAGAGGCGAGGTAGCTGTCAACGAGGGCGGCCAGGTCGTCCTCGGTCATCGGATTGGTCCCACCGTTTACGGCCCCCGGCGGTAGCCCGGTCAGGTTAAAGGCGAGCCTTCGCACCAGCGTCCGGGACTCTGCGAGCGGTGCCGGCTCCAGGCCTTCCGCCGCGAGGCGCTCACGGATGAAGGCATCGATCGCATGGCCTTCGCCCCCGTTTCCGGGCACCTCGGGATTCTGGATCGGCTGAAAGCTCCACCATTGCGCCCGGCGCGCCGAGATCGCCGACCAGTCCGTGTCGCCCTGCAATTCCTCCGGCGTCGGCGGACGATCCCGCGGGTCCGGCGCGCCCTCCGCGATCCACGCGCGGAAATCTTCGATCACCTGCGCATCGAGTTGCGCCCCCGCCTTCGGCATCTTCAGATCAGCGATCTCGTGGCGGATCGATCGCAGCAGCAGGCTCGCCTCCGCATCACCCGGCACGATCACCGGGCCGGACTCGCCGCCCTTCATCCAGCCTTCGCGTGAGTCGAGCAACAGACCGCCCTTCGCCTTGGTCGCCTCCGAATGGCACTCGTAGCACTCCTGCGCCAAAATCGGCCGGATCCGCGATTCGAAAAATTCGCGCTGCGGATCGGTGATGGGCGCGGCGTGGAGGATGGGCGAAAGAGAGCTGACGATCCCAAGCAGCACCCAAGGAGGGGCGACATTGCCTCGGCAGGCTCGCCCTCCGGGCACCCTACGGGTGGCGATCTCCGCTTCGCTACGGTTCCTGTCGCCCATCTGGCAAAGCCCGACTCGCGGGGCGACAGGAATGTCGCCCCTCCTTGAAATCTCCCCCTTCATCCCCGCAGTTTCCTCTCGACCCGGTCCGCCGCCTCGCGGCAGCGCTGCGCGAAGCGCGCGAATTCCTCCTCCGGCATCCGATGGATCGGGGCCATCACCGTGATCGCTCCGACCGGCTGACGGTAGTCGTCGCACACCGGCACCGCCACGCAGTGGATGCCCTCGACGCCCTCGGCGCGGTCCACCGCATAACCGAGCCGGCGGATCGCCTCCAGCTCGCGCAGCAGGTCCTCGCGGCGCGAGAGGGTCGTGGCGGTGAATTTCTTCAGCGTCCGCCCCTTGCCGCGGAACCACTCCGCCAGCGCCGCCTCGCCCCAATGCGCGAGGATGGCCTTGCCCGGCGCGCAGGAATAAAGCGGCACCCGCATCCCCACCTCGCCGCAGACCTGGAGGGCCTGGGTGCCGCGGAATTGCTCCAGCACCAGCGCCTTGCCCCCCGCCGCGATCGTCAGTTGCACCGTCTCCCCCGTCTCGTCGCGCAATTGCCGCAGCGCCTCGTGGGCGCAGAGCGTCAGGCTGCGTTCGCCGCTGCGCGGCCCCGTCAGCTCGAGCAGCCGATTCGTCAGCACGTAGGCCTTGTGATCCTCGCGCTGGGTCGCGTAACCCATCGCCACCAGGGTCTTGAGCAGACGGAAGACCAGATTCTGGGTGAACCCGCTCCGCCGCGTCGCCTCCGCCACCGTCAGCCCCGCCCCGTGGCGCGAGAGCAAATCGAGCAAAGCGAGCATTTTTGCCCCCGTCGGCGAAGGCATCTCGTCCATCGCGGACGCAGGTTCAGGCAAAATCGCAAGCGGCTCCATCTTTTCGTATAAGCGATCATAATCGCAAATAAGACGATCTGTCGCTGGCGTTATCACGGGGAAGGGGTCACGAGTCAGGGGTCACGAATCGGAGCGGAGCGGAGTCAATCACGAGTCACGAGACGGAAGTCCTTTGTCCTTTGCCCGACTTCGTCCATCTTCGCTTCGCCGTTCCCTCGTGACCCGTGACCCGTGACCCGTGACCCGTGACCCATGCCCTCCCTCCCCCGCCTCATGGCCCCTGCCCTCGCCCTCGGCCTCGCTCCGCTCGCCGCCGAGGAGTTCTCCTTTGAAAAGCTCTGCCTCGAGGCCCGCCGGATCGCCGCAGTGCCCTACGCCCCGCCTGCCGATGGCTTGGCCGATTATTGGAAAAACCTCACCTACGACGGCCACCGCGACATCCGCTTTCAGATGGAGTCCGGCCTCTGGTGGAATGACGGCCCCTTTTCCGTCGACTTCTTCCACCCCGGCTGGACCGCCAAACAGACCGTGACGATCCACGAGGTGAAGGGCGGCCTTGCCAATCCCCTCGCCTTTGACCGCGGCCTCTTCGACTACGGCAAGCAGGTCGTGCCCGAGGGCACCCCCGCGCCTCCCGGATACGCCGGCTGGCGGGCCCGCACCCGGCTGAACTCGCCCGACTACATGGACGAGTTCCTCGTCTTCCTCGGGGCCAGCTACTTCCGCGCCGTCCAAGCGAAGGGCCACTACGGCCTCTCCGCCCGCGGCCTCTCCATCAACAGCGGTCTGCCCGGCGTGCCCGAGGAGTTTCCGAACTTCACCCGCTTCTACCTCGAGAAACCCCAGCCCGGGGCACGCCAGCCTGGTTCAAAAAACCTCGTCGCCCAGGCCCTGCTCGAGGGCGAGAGCGTCGCCGGGGCCTACCGCTTCACCATCACCCCCGGCGAGGTCACCACGATGGACATCGAGGCCGAGCTGACCTTGCGCCGCCCCGTCCAGCAGCTCGGCATCGCCCCCTTCTCCTCCATGTTCTGGTACGGCGAGGGCACCCATCCGAAACCCTACGACTTCCGGCCCGAGATCCACGACAGCGACGGCCTGCTGATCGAGACCGCCGACGGCGGCTGGCAGTACCGCCCCCTCGAGGTCACCCGACACCAGGTCCGCCACTGCGTCTTTTCCCTTGAGAATCCGCGCTCCTGGTCCCTGCTCCAGCGCGATCGATCCTATGCCTCCTACCTCGACGTCGAGGCCGCCTACCACAACCGCCCCAGCGTGAAGGTCGAGCCGGTCGCGGGATTCGCCCAGGGCCGGCTCCACCTCATCGAGCTGCCCACCGAGGACGAGACCAACGACAACATCATCCTCGCCTGGGAGCCCCAGACCCCGCTCGCGATCGGAAAACCGCACCGCTTCCACTACCGCCTCCACTGGCTGCGCGACCTGCCCGCCACCGGCCTCTTCCAGGTGCGCTCGACCCGCTCCGGCAATCCCGTGCAGTTGCCCAAACAGGTGCTGATGACCATCGAGTTCGCCAAACCCCTCGTCGCCGAGCCGAAGGTCGGCGATCCCAAGTGGGACGACATCTCCGGCTGGCAGCCCGAGGTCACCCTCAGCCGCGACGGCGTCGAGTTGCTTCACGTGGGCCTGGATGACCTCAGCATGGCCAACGTCAACGACCTCCCCGCCGGCCTCGGCCAGAGCCCCACCGTCCACATGCCCCAGGTGCTCAGGGCCTTTTTTGTGTTCGAGCCCGAGGACGGGGTCAATGAAATCGATCTGACCTGTGAGTTGAAGGATCGGGACGGGAAGGTGGTTTCGGAGAAGTGGGTGTATTTGTGGAGGCGGTGAGGTTCGTCCTTTACGTAACTCATCCATACGAACGTTGACGCAGGTAAGTGTGCAGTCGCTCGATCTCTTGCTTTTTGTTTCGAAACCAATCCGTAGACCAAATGCGAAAGATCTGCCAGCCACGGTTCTCCAAAATTTCTTGGCGGATACGGTCTCGATCTCTGGCAATCGGATGGGAATGGTAGGCAGCTCCATCGCATTCAATTCCGCAGATGTATTGGCCTGGGTAATCCGGATGAATAACGCCAATGTCGATAAAGAAGCCTTGTACGCCCACCTGAAAGTGAAACTCATATCCGAGCCCGACTAGACTACGAGCCACAGATACCTCAAACTCTGAGTCTGGCGACCCCTTGAAACCTGCCGTCCCAGAATCAGGCAGATTGCCTGTTTCGGCATATTGCAGGTACTTGCGGAGGAAATTGCGACCGGATTCCGCCTGCTTCGTATCCACTTGCACATCGCTATGCAACATACTGGTCACTAAATGAATTCGCTTGCGGGCACGAGTAAAAAGAACATTGAGGCGACGCCAGCCGCCAGGCTTGTTCACAGGTCCGAATCGCTGATACATTTCATTAGCGTTGTTCTTCCCATACGTGGTGGAGATAATGATCACGTCACGTTCATCCCCTTGAACATTTTCGAGATTGCGGATGAATAACGACGCCTTGGAAGAGAATTTGTTTAGTGCGGATTCAAGATCAAAATCGTCTTTACAAGCCCTTTCCCACTTCTCTGCTATTAACTCTTGTTGAACGGCGTTCATTGCAACTACACCCAGAGTCTCACGATCATCTTCAGCACGAGCCGACTCTCGCAATACATGCTCACGCATTAAATCGACTGCCTTCGTTGCTTCTGCAGGATTCTTGCGATCCTGCAAGCGCCCAGCCTCCAAAAAGTGCCGCACGATACCCAAATCATCACTGGTATGCCAGCGGGACGGCGGAACGATCAGACTCGATTCATAAAAATTCTCATTTGAGAAGGCGATGAGACTTTGGTGCTGGCTACGGTAGTGCCAGCGTAGCGTTTCAGCGGGCAGCTGCTTCTCGAAGGCATCGAGAATGGACGTCATTTCGAGCGCGGCACTGCTGGACGAGATCAATTCGCCATCCTCATCCTCCACATCATCGTCTGAATCTTGGACACCAAGAGCCTGGAAAACATCTGTGGGCGGCATCTGCTTAGAGTCACCGACAATTACAATTTGTTTGGCACGAGCCAATGAGCCAAGCGCCTCTTCCGGACGAACCTGAGATGCTTCGTCAATGATGAGAAGATCAAATTCAACCTCCTCCGGCTCAAGGAACTGCGCAACTGCTTGCGGTCCCATCATCCAACAGGGCATAAGATACTGCAGAGCAGCCCCGCTCTGTCGAACCAACTTACGCACGGGAACATGCCCCCGCTGCTTCTCGATTTCGTGACGAAGTAGGACCATTTCAGTATAGCTCTTTGGTGAACCCCTTCGGTGACCAGTAGGCGCATCTTCGTGCTTACGAAAGATACTCCGATCCACCGCCTTTTGAAAGGAGGTCACAACCCGCTTGTCGAGCGATCGGAAACCTTCTCGATGCTCTTCAAGCTTTTGGCGATGGTATGCCTTCAGCTCGGGGTGCTGTGCAAGTAAACAATTGATAAAATGATTCGCAAACGCAAGGCGTGCAACATTTTCGATGGCTCCGAGATCTAAATTATGTTGGCGACACCATTCCCAAAGTGATTTACCGCCTGCCTTATCTATCTCTTGCTCACTCTCATGCAGATGATACCACGGCAGCAATGACGAGACTGCCTCAATCCCCTCTTCAAGGTGTGACAGAGTCTCCGTCACACTTCGACATAAATTTTTCGGCGAAATATGCGCATCAGTAGACTCCACAGCAAAAATTTCGCTTAGCGGCGACATCCTAATCTGCCAGCCCTCAATAGCTTCTGCGATGCCGCGGATCCGCTCGACTAGCTCTAAAACTCGCTGGGATGTCGATTCCGTGAGCGCCCACACCTTGATGGCATGAGGCAATCCCCTTGCCTCAACAAGAATTCGAAGCCATCCCAAAGCGTTAGCGACCCTTATTGGATCTGTAGCAAGAAGTCCCTGATGCCAATCGCCGAGGAAGTTCGGGCGGGCCGCGAGTTTCAAAACCGTGTTAGCGTGCTCTCTTAGTTTCAGCGCGACAGAGCATAGATAGGGCACAGCATTACTTTCAGTATTTGGAGAGAGCTTAACCTTCTCGAGTGATCGGACTAAGCTCGTTGCAATTTCTGCTTGCTGATTTAGATCTCTACTTAAGGTCTGAGTCGAAAGTTGGCGAAGCGTGGACTCTTCCTGCCGGAACAAAGTAGATGCGAGAAAAATCCACTCATTCGTCCAAGCCCCTGAATTCACCGCAAGGCTTGAGATGTGCGGCGATTGAGAAAAAATGTCATCCTTGTGTTCGATTATAAGCTCCTGTGCCGAGGAAATACCAAACAGCTTCACCCAGTCACCAACGAGCGCGGCTGCGGCCTCCAATGAGGTCCAGTCTGTTGCCATGCCAGCGAAGGCCGGACCAAGCAGAGCTTTAGAATCGACGGCTGCCGAGAAAGCGTCAGCATCGGCACGCCACTTCTGCGCCCGTTCGACGGACCGCATACATGCATTCTCCTTAGGAGGTCGCTGGACGAAAAGCGCTCGCAACTGTTTGCGGATTCTATTTCCTCTCGTACCCGGAATCCAATTAAACCAGCTATCCGAGGTTTGGCGCAATTCCCGGGACATCTCACTCCACTCTTCGGCACTCGGCAGATCCTCGAGTCGTAATTGGGAGCCGATGGCATCTCTCTCCTCAGCGAGAATGCTATATCGCTTTTGGTCGGAGGCAAATTGAGCAAGGCTCGATGGATGCAACAGCGCCGGATCTACACAGCGCCACACACTCGGTGGTAATTGCGCCAGCCGCCCCCCGAACTCAGCAAGCTTACTACCCTCCTCAAAAGTGACATCGGAAAGCGGCACATGAATCAACTTTGCCAGAGCTGCGAGCGCCTCGGAGCGAGCAATAAGCGTGTCGCGCAGCCAAAGCACTTGTTCACTGGAGGCCATGAGCTCCCCCAGAGTTGCACTCGGCATCCGAGAGATCAAGGTGCGCTCTAATTGTTCCGCTGCTGCCCTTGCATGCTCAATCGCCGCGTTGTCAATGCTGGAGTTTTCGGACAATCTGCGTGCGGCATCCGGATGCGGCTCTCTCCATGCCAAGAGGGCTGAAAGGTAATCTTCGTACTGTGCAAGCGAGGAGAAATCCGCCGCCAACTCACGGCACATGCATGGGGCCAACTCTGGAGTTGGCCCTGGCTGAAAATCCTGACGCAGGTTCAACCACTGGTCCGCTGTAAGGCCGATCCACTGTTCTTGCAGAGGAAGACGACTTTCCGCCACCTGCCATGCCTGCGCTGCTTCTTTTGCGTCTTTAAGTGTGCGTCGCACAGCTTCTTCCGTGTGCGGCCCAGGCAACTCACGGGGACACGATCCTTGCCAAGGCTTGCCAGCGAGATGCACGCCTTCCGCGACGCAGCGGCCCGCGACCTTCAAGGAATCGATCAAAGCGCTCAAATCGGCATGTCCGGCATTTCGATTGATCGTGAGCGCAGGTAAAGAGTCGACTGAAATTTCTTGATCAAGAAGCAATTCTTCTAAATCGTCCAAAATCCGTGAGCGCAACCACACTACCTCGTGGAAGCTCGTTTCCAGGCTGTTATCTATGTGATGAATGGAGGCACCATAGTTGCCCAATGCAATGCGATGTTTATTTAGTCGCTGACGGTCGGACTCCAGTTGTGACTCCGATACAGTGGCAGCACGGCGGTGTGCAAGACGCTTCTTAACTTGATCTATCACCTGCCTTGGCGTCGCTTTAGCTGAATGAAGTTCCAGACAGTATCGCCCCAGTCCCGATTCGTCCATCCTTTGCCGCACCACGCTCAGAGCTGCCATCTTTTCGGCAACGAACAACACCGATTTTCCGTTCGCGAGAGTCGCCGCGATGATATTCGTAATTGTCTGACTCTTGCCCGTTCCAGGCGGTCCTTGAATCACCATGGGATCGCCGCGCAGAACTCTTACGATCGCTCTCATTTGAGAACCATCAGTCTCCAAAACAGTAGGCACCGGATTAATATGTAGTGCTTTCGTCACTTCGTCGTCTGTGACAGCAGGAGTTTTGTCGGAATCGCGACCATCTAAGGCTGCCTGAATCCATTCCAGATTCACAAGACCTGAGGTGGGCCACTTGAGAGGGTCTAGATCGCGGTACATTGCCTCCTTAGCGGAACTGAAAAAGGCCAATCTTGCTCCGCGAATTACTTTCCATCCAGGGTTCACTTCTGATGGGAGTCTGCGAATAGCGATCTCCACGGCAGCCAAATACTCTTCAACGCTTGCATCGTCGTCCCCAGCCTCAAATGACGGAAGACTTATCCCGCCCGGTAGGGACTCTAGTTTGAGCCGCAATGCCACATTATCAGCTACATCCTCACCGTCATACTTCACGGTGAAGCGATAAGCCATCATTCGTGTTGTCAGGGAAGGCCTTGCGGCACGCGGCCGACCACGGCGACGCAAAAGGGATTCACCGTCCAACTGGAATTGATCCAAGTCAGCCTCGACGCCTATTTCACGCTTTACTTTCGATAAAGCGACTGGCACCAGAATAAGAGGGGCATAGCGTTTTTCATCGTCTTGCCGTTTTGGGTCTGTCCATTCCAGGAATCCAAAAGCTAGGAAGCAGAGATTGCTACCGAACGCGTCCAAGCATTCGCGGTATTTGCGAAAAAGACTGGTCATCCGATTCTCAGTCTTTAGCATCGAGTCGCGTGACCTCAGAACACCGCCTTTGATATCATGAGTGGCGTCGTCTCCTGTGAAATCCACGCCGGGAGGAGGTAATTGCGGTTCCTCGTCAGCGTTTGGACGTTCACCCGCTTCACTCTTTTGCACGCCCTCCACCTCTAATTCCCTTTCATTGGTAACGAGCCACTGATACAAAGCATCGAGCTCGCACGGCAGGAGCGGAAGCGTTTGACTGCCAAGGTCACGATAATTCAGTAGCCGACTTCGGAGCGTAACGTCGACGAGTTTTTCTCTTAGTGGCCTTAGCCGAGCGAGGAGAGCAGATTGGGTTACCGACTTTTTTTCGATCCCATTGATGGACTGCCCAAAAAGTTTATCAATAATTTCTTGCAACGCCTTTGCTTGATTCGACGGACGAAGCGTTAGTTCGTCACTCAGTGCTTGTAGGATTCCGCGATCAGTGACGCTCGCATGAAAGATCGATTCCAACTCTGGAATTGTCTTGTTAATGTATGGACGTGTCATCGTTATATGAGGCGGACCATCCGTAACTTTGTCACGGCAGACGCGGTTTTGTGGCTTCAATCATTTGCAAAAAGCCTTTTACCTTCCCCCAGCCCCCCAATCAATCCCCAAGCCCCAGAAACCTTCACTTTTCCAAACTTTCGGGCACCTCACGGCGGGCTTTTAGTCCTTTGGCCGTTTTGCGATTCAGCCTCGCCTCCCTTGGGACCCGAAATCCCCCAAAATCCCCAAAAAATCCTTCCCTTCGCCCGTGCATTTTGCTATGCCGCTGGACCATGGCTAAGCCCTCTGGCCGGGGCTCCGGTCCGGATCGGGACCGGGCGCAAGGGAAACGACGGGATCCCATCCCGCCTGCGGATGATGCGTTGCCCCGGGGCCGGAGCCGCCGGGGTTCCACCGGGCCGAAACGGCCCTCGCCGCCCCCGCCGGACGAACCGCCCGCCGCACCGCCACCCGCCGAATCCGCCTCGGACGCCCCCGCCCCCACCGACCGGGACTATCCGCGCTGGGTCTCGCAGCGGGTCGGGGCCGAACTGCGCCGCCTGCGCCTCGCCCGGGGAATCAGCGCCCACGCCCTCGCGGTGCCGGGCCTGCTGACGAAGCAGAGCATCCTCAACAACGAAAAGGCGGTCCACAGCCCCTCGATCTACCACGTCGCGGTCCAGTGCCAGCTGCTCGGGGCGACGGTCGAATCGGTCGTGGGTGGGGCGGTGCGCCGTTAAAGCCGGGGGAACGAGGCGTCCAGTTTTCTAGACTAACGCTCCGCTGGGCCTTTGTGCTGGAATCCGCGGCAGATGGATCGCCGCTCCCAAACCGCCTCCGTGGCCCTGCCGGGCCACGAAAACCGCCGGATCCGGCGTGGAACGGCCAAAAACCCCGTCGCAGAACGATCCTGCGCCTTTGCAGAACGATCCTGCGCCTTTGCAGAACGATCCTGCGCCTTTGCAGAACGATCCTGCGCCTTTGCAGACCCATTCTGTTCCTTGGCAGACCGATTCTGTTCCTTGGCAGAACGATTCTGTTCCTTGGCAGAACGATTCTGTTCCTTGGCAGAACGATTCTGTTCCTTGGCAGAACGATCCTGTTCCTTGGCAGAGCGATTCTGTTCCTTGGCAGAACGATCCTGCTCCTTCGCAAAACGATCCTGTTCCTTCGCAAAACGATCCTGTTCCTTGGCAGAACGATTCTGTTCCTTGGCAGAGCGATCCTGTTCCTTGGCAGAACGATCCTGTTCCTTGGCAGAACGATCCTGTTCCTTGGCAGAACGATCCTGTTCCTTCGCAGAACGATCCTGTTCCTTCGCGGGACGGTTCTGCACCGCGGCAGAACGATCCTGCACCCCGGCAAAACAAACCCGCACGCTGATCCGGGGCCCCCTTCCCCGCCCAGCGTGATCCCCAATCGCCAACCGCGAATCGCTTTTCCCAATGCCTCCGCTCTGGAATGCCGCCACCTGGAACTCGGGAGCCCTTTGGGGGCCGGGCGATCCGCCCGTCTCCGCAAATCCAAACCAGAAACCCAAAATCCGTCGTGATATGAAACGCCAACCCTACTTCCCCAGAATCATCAGCCAACGGCCCGAATGGTTCCGCAACTACGGCACCGAATTGCCCCTGGCCAACGCCACGCTGGCCCTGCCGGCTCCGGCGGTCGCGAACTCGGTCGCGGACGCCCTCTTCTGCGAATACGCCTGCGGCCCCTACCTGACGGCAGTGCGCGAATTCGGTCCGGCGGCGACGGCATCGGTCGAGGAACTGCTCTACGGCCCCGGCACCTCGCCCCACGTGCTGACGGTCTTCACCCCGCCCGCGCTCGGCGGCGTGGTGCCGGTGGACTCGGGTGCGCTGGAGCGCATCGCGAAGTTTATCCAGACGATCAAGGCCAGTCCGAACTATACCGAGGCGATCGGCCTGCAGCTCGGCATCGTGGGTGCCGAGGACACCGTGGAGCAGGATCGCCCGACCTTCGAGGTGAAGAACGAGCGCGGCGGCGGCTCCTGCGAATGCGTGAAGATCCTCTTCCGCAAGTATGGCCGCGACGGTGTGGCGGTCTACAGCCGTCGCGGTGGCGGTGATTGGGAGTTGCTGGGCATCGACCTCGCCAGCCCCTATCTGGACGAGCGTCCCCTGCTGGTGCCCGGCACGCCCGAGGTGCGCGATTACCGCCTGCAATTCTACGACGACTCGGCCCCGACCGGCCCCTACACCGACCCGAAGGGTACAACGGTCACGCCCTGACGCGCGCGGGGCGCGTCAGGCGTTCCTGGTTCCGGGTTCGTGGTGCTTCGTTCTCCTCCGCGAAGCACCCACTCGGGACGAAGGACGAAGGACGCGGGCTGCGCCCGCCCACTGATTTCTGAATTCCAACTCCTGACTTCTTTCGCCATGCCCTTCGACCCCAATCTCCCCCAAGCCGGCACCGAGATCGATGCCGTGCAGATGCGCTCGCAACTCAACGCCCTCAAAGCCCTGATCGACGCGGTCCCGGGTGGCGAGGTGACCAACGCCCAACTCACCGCCGCGATCCTGACGACGAGCAACAACAGCAACAGCGTCGCCACCCTCGACACCGCCCCGCAAAACCCGCCGACCTTGGATGATTACGAAATGATGCGCGGCAAGCTGAACGAGCTGATCAACGCCCTGCGGCGGTTCCCGTGACGTGCGCGCGGGTCCCCTGGGAGCGCCGAGCCCCTGCTCGGCATCGCCTTGCGCTGTTCGCGACGGGAGGATGGGTGGACCCTGTTCAATAGGGTCGAATGCGGCGCTTGACCCTGTTGGGTGATTGTCAGGGCGCGGGCTTGGGGCGGAACAGGTAGCCCCGTCCGGCCCGGGCGGGGTCGGGCTGGCATGCGCGGACTTTGCTCAAGGGACTGCCGCACTCCCTACCCCACGCACGGCACGTTCCGGCACAGGGAGTCGAGTTGTCGCGCGATCAACTCAACAGACTCCGCGTCAAGAGGCGGTCCCGATGTGATGTGATGCGAGATCCGCTTCGGATTCAAAGCACGAAGAGCGCCGCTGGGCGTCTCGTTGGTCAACCAACCGGGGATGGCGAGGACGGGGACGACTTCGACCCGGCGGCCCAATCTCTGAAGGATCCAGGTCTGAAGCCATTTGGCGCTGTTCAAGGCCTGGCTCACCGATTCGGTATCGCGGCAAGTCGGCCATTGGAGAGCATCACCTTCGAGGCTGACTTTGTAGTCATCATCGCGGGCGGTCGCGTTGGCTTTGGTCCGGGTCTTCGTTTCAACGAGAAACACGCCGGTCGGACCCACGACGACATGATCGAGATTGAAGGTCGTCCGGGCTCCCTGGGCGGGAGCGTCGTGGAAGACGTGATAACCTTTGCGCTTCAACGGATCGAGGTAGTCCGCGACGAGGCGCTCGCCCATCAGCCCGAGTCTGAGGTGCCGGCGCTGCTTTACCGTCCGATGAGTGCGGAGAACTTGATAAATGAGGCTGAAAACGAAGGTGCCTGCAATGAGCCCAAGGATCGTGAGGATCGATGCGCCCTGTGGCAGCCACCTCAAGCATGAAAGGAGCAGGCCCGCGATGCCGATCGGGGCGCCAATGCCGAAGAGCAGTTCCGTTTCGAGGCGTTCATCGAGCTTCCCGATTTCCTCCCTGAGGGTCTCGCCGGGCTGTCGCAGGAGGAGCTGGTCTTTCCCGATCGGATGCCGCCCCTTGCGGGAGAGCTTCGTGAAGAAAAGGAACCCGGCGATGAAGAGCCCGATCGTCGCGAAGAAGAAGACGGCGAGGATGAGCCAATGAGTGGTCGTCAGTGTCATCGCCAAATTTAGGGAACTTTGAGCCGCTCACAACCAAAGGATGCTTCACACGGGGCACGACGGTACGCCGCGCCGTTTCGCTCTCTTCCCCATTGCCCCCGGCGCACTTCTCCGCTCTTCTGATCACGCCATGTCCCGACTGCTGATCCTCGCCGCTCTGTGCCTGCCGATTTCCGTACTCGCTCAAAACCCGCTGCAAGAGTTCCGCAATTGCCGTCTCGTCGATGCGGAGTGGGCGGATGGTGACAGCTTTCAGGTGAAGGCGGACGCGGGCAAGGTGTTCACGGTCCGGCTCTACGGAATCGACTGCATCGAGCTCCACGTGAACGATGAATCCGACGTGAGCCGGCTCCGCGCGCAGAGTCGCTACTTCGGCGTCGAGAAGTCCCTCCCGGTGGCGAAAAGTTACGGGCTGAAGGCGAAGGAGGAGGTTCAGCGGGTCCTGGCAAAGCCCTTCACGGTGCACTCCTCGTTCGCTGACGGCCGGGGTGATCCGAACTTCAAGCGCGTCTATGCCTTCGTCTTCCTGCACGATGGAACGGACCTCGGCGAGCACCTCGTCACCCGTGGCCTGGCGCGGGCCTACGGGGTGTCGCGCGGTACGCCATCGGGCCTGAGCCGGGAAGATTACCTCGCCCTGCTCCAGGACCTCGAACTGCGCGCCGCGAAGAAGGGTACCGGGATCTGGGCGGAAACGGATTGGGACAGCCTGCCGGCTGAACGCAGCAGTCAGCGGAGGGATGAGGCTGAGTTTCAGGAGCTAACGGGAAAAGGGAAACTCGTCGAGGGGCAGACGATCAACATCAACACGGCGTCGCGTGATGAATTGATGAGACTACCACAAATTCTTGAAGCCCGCGCAATGGCACTAATTGAGTCGAGGCCGTATCGGGACGCCGACGATCTCAGTCGCGCAACGGGAATCAAAGATGGGATCATTGAGAAGATCCTGCCCTTCATCCGATTCGGCGATCCAGCCGAGGCGGAGTGACCAAGAAGCTGCCGGGGAGCCCCGTCCGGCCCGGGCGGGGTCGGTTTGAAGTGGGCGGGCTCCGCTGAGCCGTCACGCAATCCCATGCCTCCCCCGATGCCAATCCAAGTGCACCGGATCCGGCCTCAACCTCGCCCTCGGATCAAACACCAAGGCCATCCCGTCCCGACCCAACAGGGTGCGCCCATCGACCGAACCCTCTTGGAACCTCCCCTTCGCCACCTTCACGAGGAAATGATCCCCCTTCGGCACGGCGGTCCAGAGTCCGGCATCAAACATCCAGTGCGCGTCGGGCGTCAGGGCCAGACCATTCCGCGGATCGTCATTGCCGCTCCGGGCGTGCTGATGAATGTGGGCAGCCTGAACGAGGGAACCGGTGACGGTCTCGAGCCGGTAACCGGTGAGGGCGCAAGTGTAGTGATAACCTCCGAGGACCTCGCTCTTGAAGCGGCTGTCGCGGCCCTTGCGTTGGCTCGCCTTGAAGGTCTCGGCATCGCGACGGAGCGCTTCGATCTCGCCGGTGGCGGGCAGGGGCAAGCGGAGCCGGGCGCAGAGCATGACCTGTTCGCGAGGCGTGAAGTAGATCGAGACCAGGGTACGGCGTGCCGCGAGGCGGAAGGCCGGATCCTGGAAGAGATGGAAGAGCTCGAGATCAAGGCGGGCGAGCCGTGAAGTGAGTTTGGCGTGGGACGGTGCGCCATCGACGGTCAGCCGCTCCCAGACCCGGTCGCGCTCGCTGCCGAGGGCGTGAAAGGGCATGGCGATGTCGGGGGAATTCCGCCGACGGTCGAGGACGAGTTCCCAATAATCGCGGAAGCGCGAGACGAGGCGCACGTCGTAGTGGACGAGAGCGTCCGGCCCGACCTCGCCGGCCTCGATCTGGTCCATCACCGTGAGAAGCAGGAGCGGCTTGTGGGGAGCGGGGCCGCGGCTCTCGGATCGGGAGACGTTCAAGTTGCCGAGGCGACCGAGCCAGGGATTGGGAGAAGTTTGCAAGTATTCAGTGTTCAGGGAGAAGAGGTGTCACTTTTGTGATCGACCTTCAAGGCGGCGGTGCGCGGCAAAACGCGGTAGGTCAGGAGTCGGATTTGCCGTCCGACTGGCGCTTCCGCCATTCCTCCGAAGCTTTGGCCTGGATCATTACCTGCTCGAGGGACGCGGGCGGCTGCTTCGCCAGCGCGGCGCGGGCGGCGATATCGTCGGGATGGGGCAGACGGGATTCGGGACGGGAGTCTGCCGATCGGCCTTCCGTTCGCCGCCGGTGCCATGACTGGGCCTCGAGGATCTGCTCTTCGATGCTTTCGAGCGTCGGGCGCGGGCGAATCTTCAAGGCTTCCCGAATCGCGATGACGGTGGGATGCGGGAAGCGGCTCGGGTTTTCTGGCTCCATGCGCGTGAGGGGGCGGGTGACTCGTCAGGGTGTCACGCGCGGGGGCGCGAGTCAATTCGGGGATCCTTCGATATCATTTTCGCGGCGTCACGAAAAGGGTGTTCAGCAGAGGCGGCATTCGTGGTCCAGCCTTCGAGAATCTGGTTTTTGACCACGGATGGGCACTGATGAACACGGATTTGTAGAGATTCCGGGGTCGATGGATTGGATCCGTATAATCCTGAAGTCCGTGGTCCTTCTCTCCTGAATTTGCCCCTGGTCATTCGGCCAGAGCTTGCCGTAGCGTTTATAGCGATTACTGCTTGAAATCCCGATCCTGAGAGGGAACGTTCCAGCAAGCCCCCCTGTCCATCCTCGCGCGGGCTCCTCCCGTTCGAAGACCCGGAACGAAACCCAGCCGACCATGCTCACCACCCGAACCAACCGACTCGACCCATCGTTGTTCCCGGAGGAGGAGCTCGCCGAGCTCGCGAAGCTCTTTGCGAAGCCGGACCAGGTCGCCTTGATCGACCATCAGGGGAACCGTACCCACATCCCCGAGGCCCTCTTCACCCACCTCGCGCGCATCGTCCGCCTGATGGCCGAGCACCGCGCCATCGTGATGATGCCCGAGGACGAGGCCTTCACCACCCAGGCAGCCGCGAACTACCTCGGGATGTCGCGGCAGTTCTTTGTCAATCTGCTGGAGAGCGGGGAGATCCCCTTTCACCGGGTCGGGACGCACCGCCGCGTGACCTTCAAGGACCTGCTCGAATACGAGAGGAAGCGGGACCGGACCCGCCGGGAGGGACTCGACCGGCTGACGGAGGAGGTCCTCGCGGCCGGGAAATACGATTCCGACTACGCAGGGGAGGAATGAGGGCCGACTACGACGTCCTCATCGACGCGTGCGTGCTCGCCAATTTCGGCGTCTGCGATCTCCTTCTCCGCCTCGCGGAGCGACCCCGTCTCTTCCGGCCCAAGTGGTCCGGAGAGATCCTCGACGAAGTGCGGCGCACGCATCTCGACAAGCTCGGCTGGGATGAGAAGCTCGCGGACTCGTTTCAGGTGGAATTGAGGCGGACCTTTCCCGAAAGCTTCATTCGTGGCTACGAGGCCATCGTTCCCAATCTGACCAATGACGCGGCGGATCGGCATGTCCTCGCGGCGGCGATCAAAGGCGGATGCCCGCTGATTCTTACGTTCAATCTCCGCCACTTCCACAGTGATGACCTCGATCCGTGGCACGTGACAGCCAAGCATCCCCAAGATTACCTGGTGGTACTTTACGAAATGGAGCCGAAACGAGTAGCCGCCTGTCTCGGGGAGATCGCAGGCAAGCGCAGGCTGGAGATCGAGGACGTCGTGATTCGACTGGGGAGAACGCTCCCGAAGTTCGCCAATCGTGTACTGGATGATCTCTGACGCAGGCTATCGCGGCTTCGGCTTCCGGGCAAGCCCCCGGGTCAAGCCGACCTGTTCGAGCGCCGACTCGAACTCCTCGCGACTCGGCGCGCCCTGGTCGTTCGGGCCGAGCAGGCCTTCGTGGATCCCGAGCTTGCGGAGCCGTTTGCTGTATTGCCCGAACCCTTCGCGGCCCGGGTAATCGGCGGGCAGGAAGCGCTCCTTGAAGAAGAGGATCTGATGCGTCGCACCCTCGCTGTGATCGACCACAAGGACAAAAAGCCGCCGCAGGTCGATCTTCACGCGGGTGACGAGTTCGGGCAGGGCCTTGCCATCGAAGTCGTCGAAGTGAAGGAAGGTGAGTTTCCCGGTGTAGACGTGCAGCTTGATGAGATCGGCCTGCCGCGGGTCGCCGTAGAGGCGGGCGGCGCATTCAATGTAGATGCGGAGAATCGCGGGGAGTCGATCAAGAAGGGAGCGATGAATCGTGAAGTGCCCCTGCGAGGCGTCGAACCAGCCGAATTCCAGGTTGCCGATCGCGGCCTCGATTTCGTCGGAGTCACCCGAGGCGAAGAGCAGAGCGCGGGCCTCGTCACAGGCTCCAGCGTAGTGGCCGAAGAAGGCCTTGATGTCGGACCGAAGAGAGTTCGAGAGCCGGGCAAAGGGGGTGCGACGCTTTTGGAATTCCCCGGTCGCGAGGTAGACGAGCAAATCCTCGCGGCGTCGCTGGCGCGCCTCGTTCAGGGGCTCTTCGCCGTATTTTTCGACAAAGAGACGGGCCGCCTGATTGATCGTGATCCGGGCGGCGCGGAGGTCTTCGATCCGGTCGAACTCCTCGGGACGCGGAAGCCGGCCGAGATCGACGAGCGTTTTCCAAAACGCCTCAAGCAGCTCGGGAAAACGATCGTAGAGCGAGAGGCGAACCCGGGCCGGACGGAGCAGGCGGAGCCGCTGATGGATCTGCTCCCAATCAATGACCCGCCTCGTGCGCCGGGAGAGGAAATCCTGTTGATCGCCGATGTCACGGAAGACATAGCAGAGCCCCAACTCGACCGGAATCGATTCCGCATGGAGGGCGTGCTCGATCAATCCGGCGAGCTCGCCGGGCTCGAAGTGTTTCTGAAAGGTGTTCCTGACCGTGACGAGTCCGTCCTCGAAGGAATCGGCCTGGGCGTAGTGCTCCCGCCCGCTGACGAGCGTCGAAACGGCGAGAACGCGCAGCGTGTGGTTCCAGGCATCAACGAGCACCTCGACCCGTTCGGCCGGGTCCTCGATGACGTTGAGGACAAACCCGAGGTTGACCACCTCGGCGCGGACCTTGGGTTCGCCTTTCGCGTAGTAGGGATCCCAACCCTGGGCGTGATAACCGAGTGCCTCCAGTCCCGCAACGTCGTCACCGAGTCCACAGCCGTAGTCGAAGAAGGTATCGCTCGGTCGGAGAATCCCGTTTTCGAGCAAGGTGCGCACCGGCATGGAGAGACCGGCACGGGAAAGGGCGGTGCGGTGACGCTCGATCTTCGGGGCGGCGCGGTCGTTTCCTCCCGCGTCACTGTCGGCGGGGTCGGCGGTCCGGGCAACGAGCCGGTGTCCATCGATCGCGAGGCCTTTCGATTGGAGCAGCTTCTCCCAATTCCGCTGAAAGCCGATCGTGGTGGTGTCTTCGTAAAGGCCGGCGGCCTCCTCGGCCTCGGTGAGACGTCGATAAGTCGGAATATCGGGATGCCCTTCCGGAAGGAAGGTTTCCTTGCGATGAAGAATGGGCGGATTCGAACGCCCGGCATAGCTGACCCGGCGAACCTGCCCGCTCGCCAGATCGATCGAGACCGCTTCCTGTAGGGCGGGATGGGCCTCGTCCCGAAAAGTGGGATAGGAAAGGAAAGAGAGCTTCAGCTCCCGCTTGCCCCATTTGAGCAGATTGAACTCGGGACCGAGCTGGAGACGCTCGCGGAGACGGTTCGCAATGGTCCGCAGCGTCTCCGGCATGGGGAAGTCCGGATCATCGACGAGGTAGACCGCCGTGGGCAGCACCTTCCCGAACGAGAGCGAAGCCACGGCAGCCTGGTAGGCGGGAAGGGATCGGGGAGAGCTGGGGTCGGAGTTCACGCTCCAAGACGAATCGGTCTTTGGCAGAGAGGGCGCAAGCGGCGGGATGTGACGGGGGTCACGAATCGGAGCGGAGCGGAGATAGACGGAGCGGAGCGAAGTCAATCACGAGTCACGGGGCGCGAGTCAATCACGAGTCACTGCGGGGATGGGCGGAAGCAACGCGAATGCGCTGCGCGCAGCGAATGACCGGGCATGTAGTCATTCAACCGAATTTTCAGGCGGCGGTGATTTTTCTTTCGGTTAGCAGGGTTTGAAAATGGATCACACAGTCGTCGATCGTTTTGGGAAGGCCCAGTTCCGCCCGCAGCTTTTTGCCGAG
>JAYRWX010000018.1:0-181459 GCA_041917795.1 Verrucomicrobiales bacterium | reverse complement strand
ATTCCAGTCGTCCTACGGACTCCTTGCATTACGCGCCCGATGCAGGCACAACTGACCCTATCCCGGTGTCATGACTTTTGAGTCAACGACCCCACCTCTCCGAACCTCTCCCGGTGTCATTTACTTTTGAGTTAACGGGCTGTATCAGGTTTCCGAACCCCGGGCTTCCGGGCCGAACATTCCCTCCCGGATACCCCTCGCGGGACCGGGGATCCGGACCGGTGCCCTCGGAGAACGTGGCCCATCGGTGAAGGTCACTTTCTCGAAAACTGTTCGCGAGAACACTTTCAGTTTGACAAAATGCAGTGAGATTGTTTTCCTGAACACCATGAGCACGACCGAAACCCACAAGAAGTCCCGCTGGTGTTGGAGGAAGGATCTCACCGCCTTCCGCGGGCTGACCGACCGGGAACGAACGGGATTCCTCCTCGTCCTGGAATGGTTCGAAAATTATCGTTTGCGGCACGAACTCCCGGCCGGACGCGAGGCGGCGAAGAGCTTCTGGCGGGACGAGGTGCTCGGCAGGGGGCGGGAGCGGGAAAGGTGGCAACTCGAGCAATGGGGAGACGCCCTCCAGTGGTAATTGAACTGGCTCAAGGCCTGCGCCGAGGAGGGCGGCGATCACCGCAGTCTGGCCGAGCGCTTGCGTGCGGCGGTGAATTCCGCGGGATCGAGGCGGGGTTTGGCACCGGAAACCAAGAAATGCTACCGCCGTTGGGCGGTCCGATACGCGAACTTCGCGGGCGACGAGCGCGAGGTAATGCGGGAGGAAACGGCGACACGCTTTCTTACCTCCGTCGTGGATGAAGAGGACTGTGCCTACAGTACTCAAAAACAGGCGCTCAACGCCTTGGCGTTTTTCTTCAAGCATGTTCTTGGTCGGGAAGAGCCCGTCTTCCACGTGAAACTGAAAAAGACCGGGGCCCGCGTGCCGGTGGTGCTTTCAGAGGGAGAGACCCAACGGCTTTTCGAAGCGCTGGAGAATCCCGACCCGGGACCGGATCCGGCAGTCGCCGAAGCGGCGGAGTCCGAATCATGTCCACAAGGGATGCCGACGCCGAAACGGCAGAACGCCCGTTACGGCCTGGTCGCCCGGCTGCAATACGGGGCGGGCCTGCGGCTTTCCGAGGTGGTGCGCTTGCGCATCAAAGATATCGATCTCGACCGCGGCACGGTGACAGTGCGACTGGGCAAGGGTGATAAAGACCGAATGACCGTGCTCCCGAAACGCCTGTGCTTGGAACTGGCAGAGCAAATCGCACGGGCACGTGCGCTGTGGGAGCAGGACCAACTCGCCGGTGTCGCGGGCGTTTACATCCCCGGAGCCTTGGCGAGGAAATTCCGCAAAGCGGCCGACAGCTTCGAGTGGTTTTGGATCTTCCCGGCGAAGCAGCACTCCATCGATCCCGAAAGCGGTCTCCGGCGGCGCCATCACCTCCACGGCAAGGTCTACAACGAGGCGATCAAACGCGCCGCGCAATCCGCGCGGATCGAGAAACGCGTGACGAGTCATGCGCTGCGGCATTCGTTCGCGACCCACCTGCTCGAAGCGGGAACGGATCTGCGAACCATCCAGGAGATCCTCGGCCACGAAGACATTACGACCACAGAAATCTACCTGCACGTCGCGACCGGCGCGAACGGTCTCGGGGTGGTGAGTCCGCTGGACCGGTTTCCCTTCACCACGGATTTGAGGGAGTGGGCTCCGCGCGCGGCGTAGGAAGTTGGCCTCGGATTGTCTTTGTAAGGCAATCACGCGTCCCGCGGGAACGCACGGCTAAATGACGGTGCTCCTGAAACGCCTGTGAGAAGGACTCGCGGAACAGTTCGAGCGGGCGGGTTCGGACTCTTGATTGACTTCGCTCCGCTTTGGACGCTTCGCTTGCCCTTTGGGCACCGATCTCGATTCTATCGACTGTTTAACGACGCTACAATTCTGTCTCCTGCGTCGACTTCGTTTCACTCCGTCCATCTTCGCTTCGCTCCGATTCTGACTCCTGACTCCCGGGGCAAACAGCGATCGCGCCATCAATCGCGGCTCGACAGCCCGGGGGAAACCTGAGAGGAAAGGGCCACCATGAAACCCCAGCTCCCGATCTTTCGGAAATCCCTCCGGTCCGCCGCCCCGGCGCTCGCCGCCCTCTCCATCCTCGCCCTCGCGCTCGTCGCCACCCGACCCGCCGTCGAGACGCCCCCCTCGCCGGCTCCCGAGGCCTCGGCCGGCCAGTGGCTGCCCGGTCCTGATCCGCTGAAGCTGCCCCAGGGCCTTGCCGAAATGGGCAATCAGCACGGCGATGTCGCCGTCAGCTCGAACGGAGACGTCTACGTCAGCCTGATGAACGGCCTGCGTGCCGGCGTCCAGGTCTACGCCGCCGATGGCACCTACCTGCGCAACCTGCCCGATGCCCCCACCGACTTCCACGGCTTTGTTATCCACAAGGGCGCGGACGGCGAATTCCTGTATGGACCCCAGCTCAACGCCGGCAAGATCGTGAAACTCAGCCTCGACGGCAAGGTGGTGATGACCATCCCGGGTGAGGCCATCCCGCAGCAATACTGGCAGGTCAATCCCAAGAACCAAAAGGCCGCCCTGCGCCTGACCGGCTGCACCGTCGCCGCGAACGGAGACATTTATGTCACCGACGGCTATGCCTCCGACTACGTCCACCGCTTCAACGCCAAGGGCGAGTACCAGTCCAGCTTCGGCGGCAAGGGCGCCCCCTACAACTTCAAGACCCTGCACAAGATCGCCATCGACAACCGCTTCGATCCGCCCCGCCTCGTCGGCACCGATCGTGCCAACAACCGCGTCGTCCACCTCTCGCTCGAGGGCGAACTGATCGGCGAGGTCGCCACCGGCCTCCTGCTGCCCGCCGCCGCCGTGGTGCAGGGCGATCTGCTCGCCGTCGGCGAGATCAAGGGACGCGTCACGATCTTCGACAAGGAAAACCGTATCGTCGCCCAGCTCGGTGCCAACCCGAACGCCGCCGAGACCGGCACCAACAAGATCGAGCCCGCCCAGTGGAAAGAGGGCATTGTCAACGCCCCCCACGGCGTCGCCTTCAGCCCCGGCGGCGATCTGTATGTGTCCGAGTACAACGTCCACGGCCGCGTCCTGAAGTTCGCCAAGGCGGCGGCGGAAGTCGCGACCCGTTGAGTTGCTCCACCGGCCCACAAAAAAGGGACCGCGCTCGCGGTCCCTTGCCACCACCGAACCCCGGGGGAAGCCCGTCGGCCGTGTTCCGAGTCGATCGACTCAGGGCAGCATCTCCTCCTCCAGCGGCCAGGGAGCCGACTCGTACTCCTCCGACGCCTCCGTCAGCTCGAAGTAGCCCTCCGCACCGCGGAATCCATGGCGGATCAGCTTCCACTGGTCACCGTCCTTTTTTACCTGAATCTGGAACTCATTCGGGAAGCGGCCCGCGAACTCCGCGTTCTGCAGTGTGGCCCCCTCGGCCGGTGCCAGGTAACCCAGGAAACGCACCCAGCCCTGGGTCTCGCGCAGCATCCCGTCCAGCTCCACCGCACCGCCCGCCAGCTTCGCGATCTCCGCCTTCAGCGCCGCCACCGAGGCAGCCGCCTCCTCCGCATTGGCCGGCAGCTCGCTCATCGCCACCTCTTTCAAAGCCTTTTCAAAAACCACCGCCGCCGGATCCTTCAGCACCATTTGGCCCGGGCCGCGCTCCTCCAGCTCTCCTTCGCCGAGGTAGAGCGTGTCGCCGTCGAGTTTCAGCAATTGCTCCTCGGACTGCTCCGAGCCTTCGATCTCGTAGTTCCACGTCGCATGGATGATTCCGTCGGGCCGCACCACGGCCGTCAGATTGCCGTAGGCGCTGTGTGTCTCCGCGCTGCCGGCGAATTCCGTGCCGCCCGCGTAGTCTTCTGACACAAAGAGCGAGATCGATTCCTCGTATTCCGGTTCGCCGTTCGCCGCCGGCGTCACCAGCCGGAAATAGCGCATTTCACTTTGGGCATGGACCTGCAGGGCACCGAGGCCCAGGGAAAGAAGGAGGAGAGAGATGGATTTCATGATCATGGAGTGGTCGAATGCGCTGAAGTTGACCGGCAGTGGCACTGCATTGCAAGTCTCAAATTGCCTGCGAACGCTCAAGATTTCCCCGAGGCCGTCCGCTGCTCCTGCCAGGTCTTCCGTCGACGCGCCTGCCTCGGTGCTTGACGGGTTAGGGCCGATACGACAGGGTGCTGGGCTCCGGCGCGTTCCTTCCTGGTTCGGCCGCCGGCTCCCGATCCTCGAAAATTCCCATGAGCTCTTCCCCATCCCTTGCTTCCGCGAACGATCCCTGGTGGCGTGCGTTGACCCCTTACCACTGGTTCGTCTTTGCCATGGCGTCGCTGGCGTGGCTCTTCGATTGCCTTGACCAGCAGATTTTCCTGCTGTTCCGCCAACAGGCGCTGCAAAACCTGCTGCCCGAGGGGACGGATCCCACGGTGATCAAGAAGTTCGGGGGCTACGCGACTTCGATCTTCGTGGCAGGCTGGGCGATGGGTGGCTTGATCTTCGGATCTTTGGGTGACAAATACGGCCGGGCCAAGATGCTGACCACGACGGTGCTGCTCTATTCGGTCTTCACCGGTCTCTCGGCGCTCTCAACGGGCTGGCTGGATTTCGCGATCTATCGATTCATCACCGGCCTCGGCGTTGGTGGCGTGTTCGGTCTGGCAGTTGCCTTGGTGGCGGACTCCTTGCCGGACCGATCCAGAACGGGTGCGCTGGGGCTCCTGCAGGCCCTCTCGGCGATCGGCAACATCACCGCGGGAGTGATCAGCATGTGGATCGGCAGCCTCATCAGCAGTGGCAAGCTAAGTCCCGACACGGCGTGGAAGATGGCATTCCTGATGGGCGCGGTGCCTGCATTCCTTTGTGTGTTCATTCAATTCAAGCTGAAGGAACCCGAAAAGTGGATCCAGGCGCGCGAGCAAAGCCGCATCTCCGGAAAGGGGATGGGTTCCTATGTCAGTCTTTTGGGCGAGGCGCGCTGGCGTCGCCCGGCACTCCTGGGCATGATCCTCTGCATCTCGGGAGTGATCGGTCTCTGGGGTATCGGTTTCTTTGCTCCCGAATTGGTCGGTGACGTGATTTCGAATTCACTGCGTGCCAGCGGGGTGGCGGAGACCGAGATCGCGGGCGAAGCGGCCCACTGGAAGGGGGTCAACAGCATCGTTCAGAATCTCGGCGCCTTCTTCGGGATGATCGCCTTCGCTTGGGCGGCGCAACGCGTCGGTCGCAAGCCTGCCTTTGCGATTGGTTTCGTCGGCGCGATGGCGGCGACCTGGGGCTATTTCGAGTTTTTCAACGGGGTCAAGGACGTCTGGATGAGCGCGGTGATGGGCTTCTTCCAACTGGCGCTCTTCGCGGGCTTTGCGATTTACCTTCCGGAGCTCTTCCCGACGCGGCTGCGCAGCACGGGTACGAGCTTCTGCTACAACGTGGGGCGTTTTCTGGCGGCGAGCGGCCCGTTCACCATGGGAATCCTGCTGCAAAAGTTGGCCGCGGGAGCGACCACGCCAGAGGCCAAGCTGGAAGCCTTCCGCGAGACTTGCCAGTGGATGAGCCTGATTTTTGTGCTTGGACTGGTGGTGCTTGTCTTCCTCCAGGAAACCAAAGGCAAGCCGCTTCCCGAAGATGTTTGAAACGAAATCGCGCGGGCGGCGTCTATGGGGGGACGATCATGAGAATTCTCTTCCTGTTGCTCCCTTTCCTCGCTTGTTCCATCGCCCAGGCTCAAAACCTGATCTCGCGATTGGAGCAAGCCAGTGACGCCGAGATCCAGTTGCTGATCCAGCGTTTCCCCGCCGCCGACACGAACGGCGACGGCAACCTGACCCGCGCCGAGGCCATCGCCTATGCCCGTACCGCCATGGCGGGGATGGGAAAAGGAGCCGGGAAGGGGGGCGGAGCCAAGGAATCGGTCCCGACTCCGACGGAGGCGGATTTCGCTTATGGTCCGCACGAGCGGAACGTGCTCGATTTTTGGAAGGCGGAGGGCGAGGGACCTCGACCACTCGTGGTGTTCATCCACGGCGGTGGTTTCACGGGCGGGGACAAGGCGAAGTGGCGGGAGTCGGGCGAGATCGGACGCCTCGTGAAGAACGGCGTCTCTTGCGCGGCGATCAACTACCGCTTCCGGAAGGATGCCCCGATTCAGGAGATCCTCCGCGACGCGGCGCGGGCCGTCCAGACGCTGCGGTCGCGGGCGGAGGAATGGAACCTCGACAAGACCCGGTTCGCCGGATTCGGTGGTTCGGCCGGAGCGGGAACCTCGCTCTGGCTGCTTTCCCGCGACGACCTCGCCGATGCGGCCTCGGACGATCCGGTCGCGCGAGAATCCTCCCGCCTCCAGGCGGCGGTCTTGATGAGCACCCAGGCCACCTACGATCTTACGAAATGGGAGACCTTTCTCGGCCCCTCCGATCCCGCCTGGTGGACCTCCCCGAACGAGGCGGCAGAATTCTACCATTTCCAGGTGCAGGAGGATCTGCTGAAGCCCGAGGCTCAGACCGTGCTGCGCGAATGCGACATGCTTTCCTGGATCGGGCCGGGCGACGGACCGGTTTATGTTTCGAATCCTCTGCCCGACGTGGCCTCGATGAACCGCGGGCACTACCTCCATCATCCCGGTCATGCCCGGGAGATCCGGAAGGCCTGCGAGGCGGCCGGGGTGCCTTGTGTCTGGGTGCAGCAGGCGGCAGGCGCTGCGTTGCCGGCCGATTCCGTGGACTTTCTCCTGCAAACCTTCAAGGTTTCCTCGTGAGGCCGGCCCGCCTCGCGGTCGGGGTGGGGGACAAAAATCGGTTTGAAGGGCGGGTGGGTCGCTTCCATAGTGGGGACGCTGATTTCCTCCGAAAATCCATGCCTACCTACGATTACCAGTGTCAAAAATGCGGCCACCGCTTCGAGGTGTTCCAGTCGATGAAGGACGAGCGTCTCACCGATTGCCCGCTGGAGACCTGCGATGGATCGGTCAAGCGTCTCCTCGGGACCGGTGCCGGGATCATCTTCAAGGGATCCGGCTTCTACGAGACCGATTACCGCAGCGATTCCTACAAGAAGGCGGCGAGTGCCGACAAGACCAGCGGCGACAGCGGCGACAGCGGCGGCTCGTCCTCTTCGTCCGAGTCCAAACCCGCGGCTCCAGCGACTCCCGCACCCGCATCACCGGCGCCCGCCAAGTCCGATAGCTGAATTTCATACCCACCCTCGAGCGACCGATGAGTGACGACCCCTATCGCCAGGAAGCCTGGTCCGAAAATCCGGAGGGCGCCGTGCCCGATCCCGCGGCAGGCCAATATCCCTACGGCTACGATCCCGGGGCCGCCTACGTTGACGAGGGCCAGAACTACGCGGCGGCGGAGACCGGCTACTACGACGCCGAGGGCAACTACATCGATCCGACCCAGGCCTACTACGATCCGAATGCGGGCGTGGTGGATCCGAATGCCGCCTATTACGATCCGTCAGCGGTAGCCGGCCATTACGCCGAAGGTGCCGGGGTCTATGACGAGGCACCCGCCGCTCCGGCCCCGGCTCCTGTCCCCGCGCCGAAGCGTCCCGCCAAGAAAGCCGCGAAAAAGAAGGTCGCCTCCCGAGGTCCGCAGCCCAAGCTCTCCACTCCGCGGGCGGGTTACCGCAAGCCGGTGCAGAAACCGGTTTATCGCGAAGGCATCTCTTTCGGGACGGTGCTCATCACACTCGCCGCCCTCGCTTTGCTCGGGGTCGCGGTGATGGTGGTGCTGCCGAAGGACCTTTCCAAGATCAAGGGATCTGTCAGCTCTCCCGTCGCCGCCGAGGCACCGCGGAATCTCCTGACCGAAGCCCAAAAGGTGATGGTTGATCGCAACGCCGACATCGCTTTCACCGAGGAGGAGGTGAACCATTACCTCAGCCGGCGCCTCCAGGGCGTGCAGAAGGGACCGGTCGCATCGATCGTGAAGTATCGCGGCACCTTCATCGACTTCTCCCACGACTCGGCCGAGATCGTGATCGAGCGCGAGGTCTTCGGACAGCCGCTCACCATGAGCGTCAAGCTCGTGCCGGAGGCGTTCCGCGGCCAAATCCAGTACAAGCCGACGAACTGGTCGCTGGGTCGGATCGATCTGGGCACGCGCACGATGAAGCCCATCGTCGATCTGTTCCTGCGGGCGCGCACCACCCTGACCGATGAGTACGAGTTGCTCCGGCAGATGACCCAGGTCCGTTTCGAGGAAGACCGGGTCGTCCTGGACGCCCGGCTTTGATCCCGGAGCATGGCGGGCGACGACGAGACCCTCGCTGTGGGAAAGCATCTCGCCTTCCGCCGGACCGCGGCCGGCTGGGAGTACGTCACCCGTCCCAAGGTGAAAGGCTGCGTCGCCATCCTCGCACTGACTGACGACCGCCGGGTCATCCTGACCGAACAATACCGGCCCCCGGTGGAACGCCCGGTCATCGAACTGCCCGCCGGTCTCGCGGGGGACATCCCGCTGCAAGAAGACGAGCCGCTCGTCGTCGCCGCGCAGCGCGAGCTGAAGGAAGAAACCGGCTACGTGGCGAAGCACTGGACGATGTTGCTGGAGGGCACCTCTTCGGCGGGCATGACCGATGAGCGGGTCACGATCTTTCTCGCCACCGGTCTGACAAAGATGACGGAGGGTGGCGGTGTGGGCGACGAGAACATCCGCGTCCATTACGTCTACCAGAGCGACGTGGCGAAGTTTTGCCGGGACAAACAGGCGGAGGGATGTTTCGTCGACTTCAAAATTTTCGCCGCCCTGCAACTCGCACGCGCGGCGACGCAAGCGACGGAACCGAAGCTTTGGTATTGAGGAGGAATCGTGATTTCCGAGCCGCCGGTGGGTGGCCCGGACGCACGCTTTGGCTTGCTCTTGGATTCCCTGATCCCTATCGTCTCGATCATGAGCCAGCCCATGCAGATCACCGATGCGACGGTCTTGATGGCCTTTCAGGTTCGGAAAAAGGATCCCGTGGTCGCTTTTCTGCTTTGGTGGTTTCTCGGGATCTTTGGCGGACACCGCTTCTATTGCAACCGGGGCGGCACGGGGGCCGCCATGTTGGTCACGACGATCTTATCGCTGCCGCTCTGTTATGTTTGTGTCGGCTTTGTGACTTACGCCGGCATCCTCGTCTGGTGGATCGTCGACGCCTTTTTGATCTCAGGTTGGATCCAGGAGCACAACCAACAGGTCATGAATCAGCTCGAGTATGCGCGTTACGAGCAATCCATCAGGTCACTGCCGATGAGTGCCGGTGGGAACTCCTGATCGCTCCGGCTCACCATCCCCAATCGCCGGGAACTTCGGCGGTGGGGAATTCGCGGCGCACTTCGGCAAGCAGGTCACTCCACTCGGCGCGGCTGTAGCGACGCGAGAGATGTTGGAGCACGAGCCTCTTGACCCCCGCCTCGCGGGCAAGCCGGCCGACGAGCGAGGCGCTCATGTGCGCGTTTTTTTCGGCCAACGCGGAGTCGGCATCGCGGTATTGGCATTCGCAGACGAGGACTCCGGTGCCCGAGAGCCAGGTCACGAGGCCGTCCCAACCGGCGCTGCCGGGTTCGACGCGGAAGTCGGTCAGCCAGGCGATTGATTCTCCGGGAGTGGAGACGAGGAGACGCTGACGCAGTTCCTCTGCCGGGATGAGGTTCCCCTCGATCCGGACGATCTCGGTCACGGGTGATGATTCATTGACCACGGTTTTCAGCCAAGGGCCGGGCACGTAGCCGGCCTCCTTGAGCGCGGCGACATCGATGTTCCGCCGGGGTGATTCCACCACGCGGTAGCCGACCGAGTCGATCGTGCCGTGGGGCAGCAGGCGGCACTCGAGCGTCCAGTGGGGCGATTGGAAAACAGCCTCGCCTCCGGCTGGGCGATCGGGGCCGCGATGGGTCGTTTCGTAGGCTTCGCGGGTGAAAAACCGGGCGGTGCCGATCCGCTCGTGCCCGATCTCCCGCACGATCCATTCGCCCGGTTGGTCGGCATGCAGGTTCCAGACAAAGCCGCGCAGCCGGTGTTCGAGGATGCCGATGGTGTCCGGCGGTCCCCAGACCTGCACCGGCACGTCTGGGCGATTGTAGTTTTGCCGGAAGAAACCGTCGAACCCCGCCACATGATCCATGTGGAAGTGGGAAAAGCCGAGGTGGGCGATCGCTTGGACTTCGGCGCTGCGCAAGTCGTCGAGCACACCCTCGCCGCAGTCGAATAGCATACTGTCGCGGGTTTGTCCCGAGTCGACGATCACGTGGAGGGCGTTGTCCCGCCCGGGCCGACCCAGGACTTTCCACTCGATCGCCATGAGAGCGTGTTTGGATCAGTGCAGGAAATGCCGGTGGCCGGTGAAGACCATCGCCGCGCCTTTTTCATTGGCGGCCTTGATGACATCCTCGTCCTTGACCGAGCCGCCCGGCTGAATCGCGGCGGTGGCGCCGGCTTCGAGCGCGTAGGTGAGCCCGTCGGGGAAGGGGAACATCGCGTCGCTCGCTACGACCGAGCCTTTCAAACTGAGGCCAGCCTGCTCGGCTTTCCAGGTCGCGATGCGGCAGGAATCAACCCGTGACATTTGTCCGGCACCGATCGCAAGCGTGCGGTCGCTCGTGGTGAAGACGATCGCGTTGGACTTCACGTGCTTCACGATGCGCCAGCCGAAGCGCATTGCTTCGATCTCCTCGGCGGTGGGGGGGCGCTGGGTCACGACCTTCTTTTCGATCTCCTCCAGACCCAGGGCGCGGACATCGTGATCCATCACCAGCAAGCCGCCGGGAGCCGAGTGGATCACCGGGTCTTCCAGAGTATCGCGGAAGGACTCGTTCATCTGGATGAGGCGCAGATTCTTTTTTTTCTGCAACAAAGCGCGGGCATCGCTCTCGAATTCGGGGGCGATGATGACATCGGTGAAAATTTCCGAGATCACCCGGGCCAGGCCGATGCCGAGCGGGCGATTGCAGACAATGACGCCGCCAAACGGGGCCTGACGGTCCGTTTCGAAGGCCTTTTCCCAAGCGAGGCGCAGGTCGTTCTCATCCGCACCGACACCGCAGGGATTGGTGTGTTTCAGGATCGCGACGGCGGGGCGGCGGAATTCGAGGATCAGCTCTCCGGCCGCGGCGATATCGATCACGTTCGTGTAGCTGAGTTCCTTGCCTTGGAGCTGTTTGAAATGGTCGGTGAAGCTGCCGTAGAGCGAAGCCTTTTGATGAGGGTTCTCGCCGTAGCGCAGCTCCTGGCAGAGGGGCAGGCTGATCGAGAAGGAGGCCTCCGTCTCCTGCGATTCGTTGAGGTGGGCGGCGATGGCCGCATCGTAGGCCGCGGTTCGCTGGAAAACCTTGATCGCGAGACGTTCGCGGGTCTTCAGGGTCGTCGCGCCCTTGTGTTCATCCATCTCCGTGAGGACCGCGGCATAATCGGCTGGATCGACCACCACGGTGACCGCGTCGTGGTTTTTCGATGCGGAGCGCAGCATGCTGGGACCGCCGATGTCGATCTGCTCGATCGCTTCCTCGCGGGTGACGTCTTCCTTCGCCACGGTCTGCTCGAAGGGGTAGAGGTTCACCACCACCAGGTCGATCGGGAGGATGCCGTGCTCCCCGGCCTGTTGGCAGTGTTCGGGCAGGTCGCGGCGGTAGAGGAGGCCGCCGTGGACCTTCGGGTGGAGGGTCTTGACCCGGCCGTCCAGCATCTCGGGAAATCCGGTGAAATCGGAGACTTCCGTGACCGGAATGCCGAGGGCGGCGATGAACTTGGCGGTGCCGCCGGTGGAAAGGATCTGGACCCCGTGGCGGTGGAGTCCTTTGGCAAAATCCTCGAGGCCGGACTTGTCCGAAACCGAGATGAGGGCGCGGGTGATGCTCATGTGGCCCGGAGCATGATCCGCCCGCGATGGACGCGCAACCCGAAATGCCGCCGGGAATCTGATCGGCCGATTTTGATAAAAAACATAAATCTCAAGATTATTTTTAAAATGAACTTGCCATTTCTTTAAGAAAACTTAATATTCCCATCAAGTTATTGACCCAAACTTCTGCAACATGAAAACTTTTACCTTCCTTCTTCCCCTCGGGCTGTTGGCGCTCGTTTCGTGCAAGAGCAATCCGAAGGTTGCCTCCACCAATCCGTATCAGAACAATCCCTACTACGGATCGTCTTCCAGCACGACGGACTACGCCAGCTCGTCCTCGAACAGCTCGTATCCTTCCTATACCGAGAACACCTACACGCCGCCGACCTCGGTTCCCGGACCCTCGGGAGTCCCCAGCGTGCCTTCCGTGCCGACCTACAATCAGCCGACCTACAGCGGTCCGGCCAGCGCCCCTGCTTCTTCTCCGGCCCCGGTTTCCTACACGGGTTCGGGCAGCAAGTCCCACACTGTCGCCAGCGGGGAAAACCTCTACCGCATCAGCCTGAAGCACGGCACCACGGTCGCTGCGATCAAGAACGCCAACGGTCTCTCCGGTGATACGATCAAGGCTGGCCAGCGGCTCGTGATTCCCTGATCGGGAACATCCGGTCCCGCGAAAGCGGAGCGAACGGCAAGGTGCAACGCCTTGCCGTTTTTTTTGCTCACACAGCCGGGACGCGGCTGCTCGCGAGATGCCGGGCCTTCAGTTCCGCCAGCGCCGCCAGCACGGCGGCTTCGTTCATCTCGTGCACTTCGACCTTCTCTCCGATCGCGGGGATGAGGGTGATGGTGAGACGGCCACCGAGGTGTTCGCGGAACTCCTCCAAGCCAGCGAGAATGACCGGCCGGCCGCGCTCGAGGCGATCGAGCTCGTCGGACCAGAGGCGGAAGCCGGTGGTTTCGATCAAAGTCAGGATTTGCTCGGCGGTTTTCCGGGGCAGCAGGCCGATCTGCACGGAATAGAGCAGGTCGATCGCCATGCCGATGGCGACCGCTTCGCCATGACTGACCGCGAAGTCGGAGATCTGCTCCAGCTTGTGGGCGGCCCAGTGACCGAAATCGAGGGGCCGGGCTGATCCGTATTCGAAGGGGTCGCCGTTGCCGGCGATGTGGTCGACGTGGTTCTCCGCGCTCCGGCGGATGGCGATCTCGACGACCCGCGCTTCGAGCCGGCCGAGGGCGGCGGCATTGACTTCGAGGAACTCGTAGAAGGCCCGGTCGCGGATCAGGGAGACCTTGATCGCTTCGATCAATCCATCCCGGCAGGCCCGCGGGGGCAGTTTGGTGATGAAATCGAGGTCGTTGACCACGGCGTAGGGGACCGAAAAGGTGCCGACCCAGTTTTTCTTGCCGAAGTAGTTGACCCCGTTCTTCACCCCGACGCCGCCGTCGCCCTGGCTGAGCGTGGTCGTGGGCATGCGGATGAGGCGGATGCCGCGGTGCGCGGTGGCCGCTCCAAAGCCGGCCAGATCGAGAAAGGCGCCTCCGCCGATCGCGATGACGAAGGAATGGCGGCAGATCTTGAAGAACTCGATCGCCTTCCAGATTTTTTCAACGAGGCCCCAGTCATTCTTGCAGGACTCGCCCCCGGGCATCAGGAGGGGATCGGTGACGAGCTGCAGCACCTCGCCGTGGACCTTGAAATAGCGGGAAATCCTCGTGGTCAGCCCCGGGTCGGCCTCGGCCACACCGGAGTCGAGCAGCACCAGCACCTTGGCTTTGCCGTCGAGCGCGCAGGCCTCCGCGACGAGATCCCGGAGGCAATGGTTCTGGGGCTCGAAGGCTCCGTGGGTGAAATCCACACGGTGCGAGAACGCCAGGGGGATGGTGCGCTGGATCATGGGGGTTTCCAACTATAGGTGCGGGCGTGGCGCGCCGCAATCGGACGCGAACACGCTCGGGCCGGAGGTGACAGGAGCGGGAGCCGTCCCCCCGCGTCCGTTCAGGACTCGAGCGCCTTCTCGATGGCCTCGATTACTGCGGCATCGTCGGGCTTCGTCTTCGTCGCAAAGCGGCGGATCAGCTTGCCATCCTTGCCGATCAGGAATTTCTCGAAGTTCCAGCCGATGTCGCCCTGCTTGTCGGGGTTCTCAGCGGAGGTCAGGTAATCGAAGAGGGGAGCCTTGTCGTCGCCCTTGACCGACACTTTTGAGAACATGGGGAAATCGACCGAATATTTGGTGGAGCAGAACTCGGCGATCTCTTCATTCGTGCCGGGCTCCTGGCCGCCGAAGTTGTTCGCCGGAAAGCCGAGCACGACGAGTCCCTTGTCGGCATATTTCTTATAGAGGGCCTGGAGCGGATCGTATTGCGGCGTCGCACCGCACTTCGAGGCGACGTTGACGATCAGCAGCACTTTGCCCTTGTAGCTGGAGAGGTCGACTTCCTTTCCGTTGATGTCGGCGACCTTGAAATCGTGGACATCCTTGGCGGCGAGGGGAGCCGCGAGGCAGAGAGCGGCGAGGGTGGCGAGCAAAGAGGGTTTCATGGTGGACTTGATAGGGTTGGGTGACTAACAGGTTTGGATTCAGTTGCGGAGATTCAGATAACCGCCGTCGATGTTGAACGTCTGGGCGGTGATGTAGGATGCTTCGTCGCTGCAAAGGAAGAGGGCGAGCGACGCGATCTCGTCAGGGCGCGCCATGCGGCCGATGGGCTGCACCTTGGAGAGCTTCTCGAACATCGCGTCGCGGGTGTCGGGGTAGTTCTTCGTGAGGTAACCGTCGACGAAAGGCGTGTGGACGCGGGCGGGACAGATCGCGTTGCAGCGGATCCCCTTGTCGAGGTAGTCGGCGGCGACCGAGAGCGTCATGGTATGCACGGCACCTTTGCTGGCCGAATACGCGAAGCGCTCCTTCAGGCCGGTGATCGCGGCGATGCTCGACAGGTTCAGCACCACTCCGCCGCCCGCCTCGATCATCAGGGGCAGCACGGATTGCAGGCAAAGGTAGACGCCCTTCACATTGACGCGCATGACGCGGTCGAAGTCCGTTTCCGCGGTATTCGTGGCGGTGCCGATGTTGGCGATGCCGGCGTTGTTGACGAGCACGTCGACTTTTCCGAAGTCGCGGACCGCGCCATCGACCGCGGCTTGCACCGAGGAGGACTCGGAGACGTCGCAGCGGTGGAAGGCGGCTTTGCCCCCGGCGGCGGCGATGGCCGCGACGGTATCGCCTGCGGAGGCCTCATCGAGATCGAAGATGGCGACGGAGGCTCCGGCTCCGGCGAAAGCCTCTGAAATGGCGCGTCCGATACCGGATCCGCCGCCCGTGACGATCGCCACTTTACCCGCGAGAGAAGACATGGGCGGACCGTGAACCGGGTCCCGGGGGGGCGCAAACCAAATCGTGTCCCGTCATTGAGGCGGGGAAGGCGGACGCCAGAGGGCTCTTACTTCTGCATCGACTGGAACCAACTGATGATGGAGTTCCAGAACTGCTGAAGCGCCTGATTGGCGGTGGAGCCCGTTGATTTGGTGGTGTTCGTCACCGTGTCGGTGACCGGGGCGAGATCCACTCCGGTGGTGCTCTCCACGACGGGAGCCACCGTATCCGAAACCGAGGTCACCGTCTTGTTCGTTGTGTCCACGACCTGCTCGATCAAACCCAGTCCAGACCCCGAGTTGCTGCCTGAGTTGGAACTGTTGCCGCTGTCCCCGTTGGAGTTGCGGCTCCCGCCTGACGAATCCGTATTCGAAGTGGTGCTGTTGCTCGCGGAATTCGTCGCAACGGTAGTAGCGGAGTCGCTGGTGTTGCCAAGTGCTTCCGCCGAATCATTTCCCGCGGTGCCGCCCTCGTAGGGCGTGGGAAGGTAACCGAAGACGCGGCGTTGCTGCTCGCCGGAGAGTACCCCGAGGGTTTTGGCGAGGCGGCGCGAGTATTCCTCGTAGCCGGTGGCCGCGTAACCGGAACTGGCCGAGCAGTTCATCGCCAGCAGATTGGCCGATCCTTCGGTGTTGCGGATCTGGCTGTGCAGAGGGGCCGCGGACATCAAAAGACCGATCGTGATCAGCAAGTAACCGAGCTTTGCGTTCATGACTTTTCTAGACTCAATATGGATTTTATTTAATTTATGGAATCTGTCAAAGTGATTTTCAGAAGTTTTTCGCGCATTCGCAAAAATTCTCTTTTCTAGTTAAATGGCCTTGAGATTAATAGAAATTATAGAGATCTCCTCGGGTTAGATTTTCCTTTTTCATCAGCTCCGCTCTCCTAGAGTGAAGCTCATTCATGGCGCTCGCGGCCCCTCAGTTTCTCCTGCTCTTGCCACTTTGGGCGCTGCTGGGTTGGCGTTTTCCCCGCCTCGGGATCTTTCGGCCGCTCCGCTTGCTGCTGCTCTTGTTGGTGACCCTTCTTTTCTGCCAGCCCCATCTCGCCTCGAAAAACGGCGGCTCCGACCTTTGGGTATTGCTCGATCGATCGGAATCCGCCCGCGATCTGGTGGACTCGGGGGAATCGGAATGGCGGAGCCTCCTGGAGCGCTCACGTCCGGGTCGCCGGGATCTCTGGCATGTGGTGAACTACGCCGACGAGGTCAGTGTATCCGAGTCGGGCGACACGGCGGGCTACGTGGGGGAACGCGGCCGGACGCGGACAGCGCTCGCGGTCGAGGAGGCGCTTGCGCAGATGGATCCGGGGCGCCGGCATCGACTGCTGCTTTTCACCGACGGCTACAGCACCGAACCGCTCGGCGATTTGGGTGAAAAGCTCGCTGCGGCGGGAGTTCCTCTCGATTACCGCCTCGTCCGCTCGCCTGATCTTGTCGATTTCCAGGTCGGCGCGGTGGAACTGCCCGAGCGGGTCCGGCTGGGCGAGCCTTTTTCAGTCGACCTCGAGGTGGTGGGGCGCCAAGGCGATGCCAAGGTGCCGATCGAGATCTTCCGCGGCGAAAGCCGGATCTACGAGGGGGAGGTGAGCGTGGAGAAAGGCCGGGGGCGATTCCGCTTTTCCGACCGCCTTGCCAGTCCGGGTGCCCACTCCTACCGGTTCCAGATTCTGCCCCGGGAGGATGCCTACCCCGGCAACAACGGGCGGGAACGTTGGGTCGAGGTGGTGGCGGGACCGCGACTGCTCCTCGTCACTGCCTATCCTGACGATCCGATGGCGGCGGTGCTGCGGGCCCAGGGTTTCGAGGTGGCGACGGTGACAGATGCGGCGCGCCTCCAGCCCGGAATGTTGACGGGGGCACGAGGTCTGATCCTCAACAACGTGCCCGCCTACGAGCTGCCGAATGACTTCATCGGCTCGATTCCCTTTTTCGTGAAGGAGCAGGGTGGGGGACTGGTCATGGTCGGAGGCCATCGCAGCTTTGGGTCGGGTGGTTATTACGAATCGGCCGTCGACGAGTTGCTGCCCGTGTCGATGGAACTGAAAAGCGAGCACCGCAAGCTGGGCGTGGCCATGGCCATCGTGATGGATCGTTCGGGCTCGATGGCGGTGACCACCCCGAGCGGCCACACCAAGATGCAGCTCGCCAATGAGGGCGCGGCGCGGTCGATCGAGCTGCTTGGCGAGATGGACGCGGTCACCGTCTTCGCCGTCGACAGCGTCGCCCACGAGATCGCCCCACTGACCAATGTTGGAAAGAGTCGCGGCGAGCTGATCAGCCGGGTCCGGCGCGTCGAGTCGATGGGCGGCGGGATTTTCGTCCATGAGGGCATGTCGAAGGCCTGGGAGGTCCTGAAAAAAGCCCCGCTCGGGCAGCGGCACATGATCCTCTTCAGCGACGTCAACGATTCGGAAGAGCCCGGCGATTACAAGAAGTTGATCGCCGAGATGCGGGCCCAGGGCACCACCATCAGCGTGATCGGCATGGGCACCCGCACCGGCGCCGACGCGAAGTTGCTGGAAGACATCGCCACGCTCGGCGGAGGGCGCATTTTTTTCAGCGAGATCCCCGGAGAGCTGCCCAACATCTTCGCGCAGGAGACCGTCGCGGTGGCGAGGTCATCCTTCATCGAGGAGACCACCGGGGCAAAGTCGAGCGGTCGCTGGCTGGAGATCGCGCGCCGCGATGCGAAGTGGATGCCCGAAGTCGACGGCTACAATCTCAGCTATCTGCGCGAGGGAGACGAGGTCGCCCTCGTCACCCAGGATGAATACCTCGCGCCCCTCGTCGCTTTCGGTCGCCGCGGCATCGGACGCACGGCGGCGGTGTCCTTTCCGCTCGGAGGAAAGTTTTCCGACAAGGCGCGGACGTGGCCGCAGTATGGCGACTTCGTCCAGACCTTGACCCGTTGGATCATGGGAGACGAGTCGCCCGCTGGCATCGGTACCCGCCACCGGCTCGATGGCACGACTTGGACGATGGACCTGATCTACGAGGCGGAGCCGTGGGAGGCCCGGTTCGCGGTCAATGCGCCGCGGGTCATCCTTCAATCCGGTTACCGCGATGGAGAACGACGGGAACTCACCTGGGAGCGGCTCGCCCCCGGGCACTATTCCGTCTCCACGACCCTCGACGGCACCGTGCCGACCCGGGCGGCGATTCAGGTCGGCGACGCGGCCATCTCGCTCGGACCGGTCGTGGCCGGCTCCGGCGTGGAGTGGGATTTCGATACCATGCGGATCGAAGAGTTGCGCGAGGTCTCGCGCAGCAGCGGGGGAGAGGAATTGCTCGACCTGACCCGCGCCTGGCGGAGTTTTCCGGATGCCGCGATGGAGCCGCTCTTCTCGCCCCTTCTCATCGCGATCCTCACCCTGTTCCTGCTCGAGGCACTCGTTACCCGGGCGGGTTGGCGCATGCCGGTGCGGCGGCTCCCGGTGAGGTCGAAGGTGAAAGCATCGCGCCCGAAGCCCGTCGTCGCCCCGGCCCCCGCACCTGCGGTCGATTCGCCCGCGCCGCCGCCCGCGACGGAAACGGCGTCGCCCGATTCCGACCAGGAGGCGCGAACCAGTCGCTATCGCCGGGCGAAAAAGGGCCTTTAAGACTTTGCTTCCCGATCGAAACCGTTAGATTCGGCGGCACCCAAGCCATGAAAAAATCCACCGCTGTTTTTGCCCTGACCGCCTTGCTGCCGCTCGGCCTCCTTGCCCAGAATCCCGCTCCCGAGAAGCCGGCCAAGCCGCAGACCTGGGAGGAAAAGGCCGCCGAGCGCTTCGGCAACAACCCGACCGATGAGCACAAGGCCCTGATCGAGGCCGCCCTGCCCAAGGCCACCGCCACGCCGAAGGCGGCGCGCCGCGTCCTCGTGTTCTACCGCTGCGAGGGTTTCATCCACACCTCGATTCCCTTCTGCAATCACGCGATGAAAAAGACCGCCGAGAGCACCGGTGCCTTCGCCGCCGATTTCGCGGACCAATATGAGGTCTTCACCAAGGAGAACCTCGCCAAGTACGACGCCATCATCTTCAACAACACCACCGGCCTCAATCCGAACGACGACCAGCGTGCCGCCATCCTCGACTTCATCAACGGCGGCAAGGGCATTGTCGGTTTCCACGCCGCCGCCGACAACTTCGGCAAGTGGGACGAGGGCATCGCCCTGATCGGTGGCATCTTCAACGGCCACCCCTGGGGAGCCGGCGGCACTTGGGCCTTCAAGGTCGAGGATCCCGGCCATGTTCTCAACGCGGCCTTCAAGGGACAGGGCTTCTGGCACAAGGACGAGATCTACTGGTACAAGCCCGAGAACTTCCAGGGTCGCGAGAAACTGCGCGTCTTGTTGAGCCTCGACATGTCCAAGTCCGAGAACCAGAAGCCGCTCGAGAATGAGAAGGAGCAGCCCAAACTCGCCGGCAAGGCGCCCGCCGACGTGGACGTGCCCGTCTCCTGGTGCCGCGAGATCGGCAAGGGCCGCCTCTTTTTCACCAACCTCGGCCACAACGACCTCACCTTTGCCAACCAGGTCGTGCTCCAGCACATGCTCGATGGCATCCAGTATGCTCTGAAGGATATCGACGCCGACGCGATCCCTTCGGCCGAGAAGAAGGTTGAGGTGGTTCTGGCGCCGACGCAACCCTGATGGGTTGCCGACCGAAGAGGGTCTGATTCCTGCTCCCAGTCGCCACCTATGCTTGGAGACTTTTTAGAATTCGCCGAAGATACCGCCCGGGCCGCCGGGGCGTTGACGCTCGAGTATTTCCTGACCGATGCGGCGCGGCCCGAGTTCAAGGCCGACGACACGCCCGTGACCATCGCCGATCGCAAGGCCGAGGAACTGATCCGGCAGCGTATCGCCGATCGATGGCCCGGCCACGAGATCGTCGGCGAGGAGTTCGGTGCCAGCAACGGAGATTCCGAATACCGCTGGATCATCGATCCCATCGACGGCACGAAATCCTTCACCCACGGCGTGCCGCTCTACGGAGTGCTCATCGCCCTCGAGATCGCGGGACGCGTCGAGGTGGGCTGCGCTCATTTTCCCGCGCTCGGCGAGACCGTCTCGGCGGCTACCGGTCTCGGGGCTCGCTGGAACGGCAAATCTTGCCAGGTCTCCGAGGTCGGCGATCTCAGCCGCGCGGTGTGCGCCCACATCGACACCGCTTATTTTGGAAAGAACGGGAAAGGGGAACCGTGGGAGCGGCTCCAGCGATCGGTCTACTACAACGCCGGCTGGTGCGATGCCTACGGCTACCTGCTCGTCGCCACGGGTCGGGCCGAGATCATGCTCGACCCGGTCATGGCGGTGTGGGATTGCGGTCCCTTCCCGGTGATTCTGCGCGAAGCCGGTGGATATTTCGGCGACTGGTCCGGCAACGAGGGGCGCATCGACGCGGGAGAGGCGCTTGCGACCAACGCGCTGCTCCGCGATTCCGTCGTCCGCATCCTGCGGGGTGATTGAGAAATGAAAAGCTGGCAGGCGATTCTGGTTTTGTCAGGTCTGGTGTTGCACCAGCCGCTGCTTTCTCGCGATTGGTTTGTGAATCCCGGTAACGGCGTGGACACGGCGGAAGGCACCGCTGCCGCGCCCCTCGCCACCGCCCAGGCCGCGGTGGATCGCGCCGAGCCCGAGGATCGCATCGTCCTCCAGCCGGAGGGCGGGGTCTACCAGCAGAGCATCGACCTCAGTGGCGCACCAAATGGTCTGGTCATCGATGGACACGGCGTCACCCTCGACGGTGCGGGCACCCGCGACGTCGGCGTACTGGCGCGGGGAGACAACCGCAATGTCAAAGTCTTCAATCTCACCGCCCGCAATCACCGGCTCAGCGGCTTCTCCATCGGTGGCAACAGCCGGGGCTTCCAGTTCTTCGGCGTCGTCGCCGAGGACAACGGGAAACAGGCCTTCGAGGCCGGCGATCGCGCCTCGTGCTGGATTCACGAAGGACGGCTCATCGGCAAAGGTGGTTCGCTCAGCTTCTCATCCCGGGATGAGGCCGAGACTTACCATCGCGACAGTGTTTTCGATGGCCCGACCCAGCTCGCGGGCGGACGGCACAGCCTGACCCGTTGCACCCTTGTTGAGAACCCCGGCCAAGGCTTGCTCGCGATCGGTGCCAACCGGGCTGATGCGAGCGAGCGTGGTGTCGCGGCCAGTCTCGTCATCCAGGAACTCCGCTTCACGGCCAAGGCCGGGCTGCGGCCGCTGGTCGAGATCGGGCCGGGCAGCTTCGTTTATCACGATGCCGCCTCCAAGGAAACGCTCTCGAAATTCGAAGTCTCGCTGCACCCGACCTCCGAGCTCAACGAGACCCTCTACCACACCTACCCGATCGGTCGCGACAATACCGGCACCCCCATCATGGCGTGGGCCGGTGGCGGCACCCGGCATTTGCCGACGAAAGCCTACCGGCTCATCCACTTTGGCAAACACGTGCCCCAGGAGATCGCCGCGAAGCTCTCGCCGGAGAACGATTGGCTCGGGTTGCTCGCCCCGCTCGACACCACCGACTTTCCCCCGACCGGCAAAGCCTTCCACGCGCCGAATTCCTCCTCGCACGCGATCTGGCGATGGATCGGGCTGACCGCTCCCGATGCCGTCTTCGTCCCCGACACGCCCGAAGGCCTCGCCTTGGGCAAAGCTCTCCAGACTCATCCGCCCGCCGGGGTCGGCATGATCCCCGTCTTCGTGAACCGCGCCGGCGACGATGGTACGCTGGAGTCCATTGTCCTGCCCATCGATGACAGTGTCCAGGCCATGGCCAAAAGCGAGATGCTGGCCCGGGTTGAGCGGACCCCGCAGGAAGTGCTTCAGCAATTGGCAATGCACTACGGGGATCAATTCGACGGCTCCTACCTCGATGCCGTGGCCATCATGGCGAGAAAGAACGCCGGTCTGGATCATCGCGCCGCCGAACTCGCCAAGGCGCGCCTCGCCGCCAAGTCCGACTTGCCAAAGAGCTCGGGCGATCTCGCCGGCACTCTGCTTTTCGCCGAGGTCGACGAGCCTTGGGCGAAGGAGCGGCTTCTCGCCGTGGCGGACATGGCTTTCGACGATCAAGGAGCGCCGCTCGAGGCCATGCCGCTCCACAACGAGATGAGCGATGCGGTCTTCATGGCCTCGCCGCTCCTAGCCCGGGCCGGAGAGATCTCCGGAGAGCGTCGCTACCACGACGCGGCTTTCCGGAATTTCCAGTTCATCGCCGGCCTTTGCCACCGCCCCGACGGCATCTACCGTCACAGCCCGCTCAATGACGCCGCTTGGGGTAGGGGCAACGGCTTTCCCGCGCTCGGGTTGACCCTGACATTGAGCCATTTTCCAAAGGATCACGAGGGTTACGCGCTGATGCGCGACAGCCTGCGGGCCCACCTCGAGGCACTCGCCCCGCATCAGGATGCCGACGGCATGTGGCACCAGATCATCGACCATCCCGACAGCTACGCCGAGGTCACCTCCACCGCGATGATCGCGTATGCCATCGCCGTGGCCATCGAGCACGACTGGATCGACGAGGCCATGTGGCGCCCCCGGCTCGATGCCGCATGGTCCGCCTTGAAGATGCACGTCTCCACCGACGGGAAAAACCTGATCAATGTCTGCACCGGCACCGGGAAACAGCCGACCTTGGAAGATTACTATCTCCGCGAGGCCGTCCTCGGACCTGACAAACGTGGTGCGGCGATGGTCATGCTGCTCGCCGCGCAATTGTCGCAACCATGAAGATCCCATGCGCCCTCCTCGCCGCCCTGCTCGTGCTCACCCAGCCGGTCAGGGCCGGATTGCCAGTGACCACGCTCGCGCTGGAGGGCGATGCCGCCCCCGACCGCGTCAGTGACGAGACCTACGATTCCTTCTCCTACGCGAGCGGTTCCACCAACCCGGCAAACCTCACCTTCCTTTCCTTCTTGCTTGGTTCCGGCGTCAACTCCGGCACGGATACGGCGGGGTTCGCCGGTCTTCCTGCGGCGATGAGGATGACCTCGCGCGAGGGCTCGCCGCCTGATCTGAGTGGCAGTGGTGTCTACCTCACCTTTCTCGCTTCACCCTCGATCAATGCTTCGGGTACCTCGCTTTTTTACGGCAACCTGTCTTCCGTCTTCGATCCTGTGTTCGGATTCTATCGTCGCTCTTCGACCGGAGTTTTGGAGACCTTCGGCGAGACCGGCGATGTCGTGGCGGGACAGACCGATCTCTTTCTCGGCTCCTATTTCTATGGCAACCGCAATTCCATCGATGCGAGCGGCCGCGGCTACTTCATCGCTGAACTGAGCGGGAGCAATGTCGTGCCCACCAACCAGGTCGGAGTTTTCCGGGCCACGCCTGGAAACATCGAGTTGCTCTACCGCCAGGGCACCACGGTACCTCCCGGTGCTCCCAATCCCATCAACATCGTCCGCTTCGGTGTTTTCAGCTATCTCATCGCGAACAGCAGTGGCGAGCTGTGTTTCCAATCGTCCATCACCTCTTCGCCTGCGGGGGCCGACACCGGGATTTGGGCGACCGACGAGGGCACCCTCGGCCTTGTCGCCCTCGAGGGCGACGGCGCGCCCGATGTCACCGATGGCACCTTCGCCCAGTTCAATGGATCCATCGGCCTCGGCGACGAGGGCACCATCGCCTTCTTCGCGAGATTGATCGGGACCCCGATCAACGCCGACAACGAATGGGGCCTGTGGAAAGGCAAGCCCGGCGCGCTCACCCTGCTCGTCCGGGAGGGGCAGCAGGCTCCCGGACTCGATTCCGGTGTCGTTTTTTCCAGCTTCCTGACGGGTATCGGCGAGACCGGTCCCGCCGTCAATCCCTACGGCAATGTCGCCTTTCACGCCCGGCTCCGCGGCACCGGCATCACCGCGGCCAACGACGACTCGATCTGGGTCGAGGATGGCAACGGCGTGCTCCAGCTCGTCATCCGCGAGGGGGACACCATCGCTGATCGCAGTGCCGGCACCGCCGGTCGCAGCAACACCGCTTTGTCGCCCTTCACCTTCCATTCCATCGGCGGTTTCGCCAGCACCACCCGGCTCATCTTCACCGGCGAGACGAATGCCGGGACCAAATGGGGCGTCTATGCCGCCACCGTGCCCGATCGTCCCGATACGGCCGCTCCCGCGGTCAGCGTGCGGGGACCAAAGCGGATCACCACCCGTCGCCCCACCTCGCGGATTGCCGGAACCGCCTCGGACAACATCGGGGTCGCTTTCGTCGAGGCCAAGGTCGGCCCCAGCGCCTATCGCCGCGCCGCCGGCACCGCGAGCTGGAGTTTTACCGCTCGCCTCAAGAAGGGCAACAATCCCATCCTCATCCGCGCGCAGGACGCCGCCGGCAACCTCTCGCCCACCCAGAGGGTCACCGTGCGGAGACGCTGAGTCATTCGCTGCCCGCCGCAGGCACTGGCGGCAGCAAAGGCCGCCCATGGGCCGCCAGCCATTCGATCAGCGCCTCGGCCAACGCCGTCGCGAATCTCCGCCGGTTCTCCTCCGTGTCGCGCACCCCTGCTTTGGGGCATTCGAGCTGGACCGCCGCGTAGCGTCCGCTCTTGGTCGAGCCATAGTTCGCCGTGTTGAAACCACCGCGGAAAAAAGGTCCCGCACCCGGATCGGGCGCATCGGGGGAGGGGACCGCAGCGTAGCCCCGCGCGCCTAACAAAGCCCCCAGGCTGCGCGGACCGCGGATGAAATCCGCAAAGCTGCCCGCGCCCGCATCCGCCAGCGCCGCCACGCTGCACAGAGGTCGCAGCGCCTCGAAGTCCTCGCCTCGCAGCGACAACTGCGCCGCATCGAGCAGATAACCGATCTCCACCCGCGCGATCGGATGGGAATGCCCGTGCAGATCCACGTAGAGCCCCTCCTTCGCCTGCGCCCGCGCCGTGCCGATCGCCTCGTGGAACGCCCACCAGGTCGCCAGCGCCTTGCGATTGCCACCCGTCCCCGTCAGCGCGTCGCGGTTGCAGTCCACCTTCGCGCGGTGCAGATGGCAGATCACGAGATGTGGCCAGGCCCCCGTCCGTTCCGCGATGGCCCGGGCCAGCTCGCGGGCCAGCAGATCCGTCTCTGCATCGCGTTGTTTCACCCCGTCCCTCCGGTCCGGGATCGTGTCCGGTTTCAGCGTGCCACCATGTGGAGCCGCGATGACGAGGGGCAGCGATCCCAGCACGTATTCCACCGTATCCTCCGCAAAGAATCGCGATGCCGGCGCCTCCTCCGCCACCAGCGGCAGCGACAGGAAAAGGATCGGGAGCAGGAGCAGTTGAGAGCGCACCCCCGGATTCCACCGAAACTTCGCCAAGCCGTCAAGGTTTCGCTATCCTGCTCTCACCCGTGACTCGTGACTCATGACCCTCCGCAAGCTTGCCCTCGCTTCCGCACTTCTCTTGCCTCTCACCACCCACGCCGCTCCCAACGTCATCATCATCCTCGTCGACGATCAGGGTTACTACGACCTCGGATGTTACGGTGCCACCGAGGTTCAGACCCCGCGCATCGACGCCCTTGCCAGAGAGGGGATCCGTTTCACCGACCACTACGCCGCTGCCCCCATCTGCAGCCCTTCGCGGGCCGGACTCCTTACCGGCTGTTACCCGCGTCGCGTCGGCATGGAGGTCTGGGTCCAGCGCGCCGACTCCACGCGCGGTCTCCATCCCGACGAGCTCACCCTCGCCGAGCTCTTTCGCGAATCCGGGTATGAGACCGCCTGCATCGGCAAATGGCACCTCGGCGACCCGCCGCCCTTCCTACCGCGGCGACAAGGCTTCGACCATTTCTACGGTCTGCTCCACAACCTCGATCCCGTCGAGACCATTGACTTCGGCGACGAGGGGGTGCCCCTCGTCCGCGATGACGGCGAGGTCGTGAAACGCCCCGCCGATCCCGCCGAGCTCACCCGGCTCTACACCGACGAGGCCATCCGTTTCATCCGTGAAAAACGCGAGCGTCCCTTCCTTCTCTACCTGCCCCACACCATGCTGCACGAGCCCGTCGGGGTGGGCGAGGCCTTCCGCGGATCTTCCCGATGGGGGGACTACGGCGACGCCATCGAGGAGCTCGACCACCACACCGGCCGACTCCTCGATACGCTGAAAGAACAGCAGCTCGATCAAAACACCCTCGTCCTCTACCTCAGCGACAACGGACGCGGGCCCGGGCGAGATGCCACCCAGCCCATGAAAGGCAACAAGCTCACCACCTGGGAATGTGGCATCCGCGTGCCTGCCATCGCCTGGGGACCCGGGCTCGGCATCCGCGCCGGACACGAGAGTCACGCCCTCGTCTCCGCCCTGGACTGGTATCCCACCCTCGCCAGTCTCGCCGGCATCGCCGTGCCGGAGGGTCGCATCATCGACGGGCGCGACCTCAGCAGCCTGCTCCTCGGGAAGACCGACACCATCCCCGATCCCGCGACCGATCCCGCCCGCAACGCCCGCGTTCCCCTGCGCCGCACCTGGACCCAGGGCGGCGAGTGGCGCGAGCTCTTTACCCGTCAGGAGTACCTCGACGCCTACTTCTACCATGGCAGCGAGGGCCAGCTCGCCGCCGTGAGATCCGGTCACCACAAACTCTTCCTCAGTCCCGCGCCCACCCTCTACGACCTCGCCGCCGACCCTGGCGAGACCACCCCCATCCGCGGACCCCAGCTCAAAAAACTGCGCGGCATGGCCGTGATGTTCCAGGAGGAAATGAACCGCGACGCCCGGCCAGCCGGGTTTGCCGACGAGTCGCTTCCGGCACGATGAAACGTTTCCAAAATCCGCGCCTTGCGATAAGGTCCCCGTCCATGAGAGCCTTCGTCTCCATCATCCTGCTGACCGCCGCCTTGCTACCTCTCGAGAATCTGCAGGCCGGGTTGATCAACATCAATTTCACCCACGGCACCTCCAGCGGAAGCGGCAGTGATGGAGTCGGCGCTCTCGGTGGAGACAATTGGAATCGGATCAAGGCACCCGCCACCGCGAGCGACGACTCCTTCACCCTGCGGAAGGCGGATAGCCTCGAGACTCCGGTGACGCTCGAGATCGACTTCCCCCTGACCATCGCCGGGGTCACGGTGAGCAATGGAAACCTCGTCCAATCCGAGGGCTGGGAGGGGAGCACCGACGGAGCCAACCTCGTGCTCACCCTCAAAGGCCTGCTTCCCCTGCAGGCCTACCGGCTCGCGCTCTACTCCAACCGGGTCGGATCGGGCGCGCCGTCCGACGACTATCACCTCAACGGAGTCAAACACTCGCTCCCCACCTCAAGTGCCGCCGACATCGTACTCCCCGGCACGGAGGACGTCGACTACCTGCTCGTCACCGTCGCGGCCGACTCCAGTGGCAGGCTCGTCATCTCAGGCCCCTCGATCGCCGGTCTCCAGATCCAGGGCCGCCTCGTCACTTCCGAGGCCCTCCCCGCCTTTGACGCGACCATCTCCACCGACCCCGCCGGGACCACCGGAAAGGGTAGCGGCATTCGCCGCGTCTCCGCAGGACGCGAGCAGACCATCACCCAGCAAGGAAAGGGCAGGCTGGCCTACACCTTTTACCCCGTCGTCGCCAATCAAGGCACCATCGTCGACCGTCCCATCGCCCTGCTGAAATATCCGGATCGGGATCTCGCCGTCGTCCTCAGGGACAGCACCACCGATGAGAACATCACCGCCGCCGCCAAAGCCGGACGCCACCGCTTCGACCTCCTCGCAGCAGAGACCCGCCGCTTCCCCATGCAATTGAAACCCCTCAAGCTCCGGAAAACCCTCCTCACCGCCAGCTTCTCCGTGAAACCCTCCGATGGCAAAGCCGCCCTCGGCGACTGCGTCGCCGGAGCCATCCGCCTGAAGGTGAAGCGGTGAACGCTCGCGACGCCGTCATCTGTCCGACTCCTGACTCCTGATCCCCGGTTTCCCAAAAACCCGTTCTACGGTAAAGTGCCCACCCATGCGCCTCCCCGCCACCCTCCTGCTCCTCGTCGCCGGCTTCCTCCCGCTCACCCGCCTCTACGCCGGGCTGATCAATGTCAACTTCACCTCCGGCTCGCCCACCGCGCCCGCCTTCGACGGCACCGGCATCTACGGGGGCGGCATCTGGAACCGCATCCAGGCCGACACCAACACGGGGCAGGACTCCCAGGACACCATCGCCCTGAAGGACAGCGCCGGCGACACCCTCGCCGTCACCCTCACCGCCAAAGAGTCCGGCATCGTCTTCGGCGACACCCGTCTGAACGGCAACGCCATCCAGTCCCAATCTTGGATCGGCAACGCCCTCGGCGCCGTCATCTTCGTCGACATCGCCGGGCTCATCCCCGGCCAGATCTATCAGGTCGCCGTCTATTCCAACCGCGTCGGCAGTGGCGATGCCACCGACCCCTTCAGCATCGGCGGCGAGCAGATCGATTTGCCCAATCCCGGCGAGCAGGTCACCACCCTGCCCGGAGTCGAGGGCGAGGATTACGTGCTCTTCACCCCCACCGCCAGCAGCACCGGCAAAATCCGCATCGTCGCCGAGGCCATCGCCGGTCTCCAGATCCGCGGCCGACTCCAGACCAGCGAGAAAGCCCCCGCCCTCGATGCCATGATCACCAGCAACCCCGCCGCCACCACCGGGCTCGGCCAGGGCGCGCGTGGCACCGTGCCCGGCAGCAGCCAGACCCTCACCCAGAAAGGCGCCCTCAAGCGCCCCGTCAAGTTCTACCCCATCCTCAAGAATGCTGGCAGCTTCATCGACCGGCAGACCGTGCTCCTGACCCCCGGCAGCCGCGACCTCGACGTCGTCCTGATCGACCGCCAGACTGGCGGCAACGCCACCGCTGCCGCCAAGACCGGCACCTACGGCTTCGTGCTCGAGGGCGGCCAGAGCCGCGGCTTCCAGATGCAGTTGAAAGCCCTCAAAGCCCGCAAAAGCCTCCTCGCCGCCACCTTCGCCGGCCGCGCCTCCACCGGCGACACCACCCTCGGCGACGTCGTCGCCGGCGCCCTCAAGCTGAAGGCGAAGCGGTGACATGTAGGGCAACCGCCCCGGTTGCCGCGGGGGTCGGATCACCGCACGCGCCCATTCGCCATTCCTGTAGGGCGACCGCCCCGGTCGCCGGGGTGGCGGATTACCGGACGCGCCCGATCTACCACCGTGCGACTTGCCATCCCGCGCGTCCGACTTCTGCATGCCGCGCCGCACCATCACCGCCCTGCGTGGATGGCGAATCCCGTCGCACCGGGCCGCAGACCATCCGGCACCCCTCTTGCTGGGAGGATGGGGCAGGGGACATCGTCCGTCGGACCTTGCACCGAGCGGTCGTAACCCCGCCCCCCACCCCCCCCCACCCATGAAGACCGAAGCCGAACGCGATCGCAACGAAGACCCCCTCACCGGCGAACCCGGCGCCCACCCCGTCGGGGTCGGTCTCGGCACCGCCAGCGGAGCCACCGCCGGAGCCGCCCTCGGAGCCATCGGCGGCCCGGTCGGAGCGGCCCTCGGAGCCGTCGCCGGCGGAGTCATCGGCGGATACATAGGCAAAGGCGCCGCCGAGGCCATCAATCCCACCGTCGAGGACGCCTACTGGCGCGAGAACCACGCCCAGCAGCCCTGGGCCAGTGCCGACACCAGCTACGACGACGACTACGCCCCCGCCTACCGCCTCGGCTACGAGGGCCGCGCCCGCTACGGCGACAGCCGGTGGGAGGATCGCGAGCCCGACCTCGAGCGCGAGTGGGACCAAGTCAAAGGCGGCTCCCGCTTGCGGTGGGAGCAGGCCAAAGCCGCCACCAGCGCCGGCTGGCACCGCATCGAAGAGCGCCTGCCCGGCGACGCCGACGGCGACGGACGCTGAGATCGCGCCAGCCCCCAATCCAGCCCGCGTGAAAAAGCGCGTCTTCCCGAGCGGGAGACGCGCTTTTTGGTAGGGGATACCCCCGCTCGACCGCCCGCCCTTGGCCCGCTGGCATCGTGATATCAGCAAGGGAACGAGGGCGGTTTTTTCGCCATGGCGGAAGGGCTGATCGACGAACCTTCGGGCCGAAATTCCTTGTCTGGACGCGGAATTTCCGGGATTCTTGCGCAGGATTGCTTCGGTGATATCACGCCGGACGATCATACGAATAAACACTGTTGTGCCGGAAAAATGAATACGAAGATCGTAATCGCACTCCTGTTTTCCGCTTCACTAATGGGTTGCTCTCAGCGTATGAGCTATTCCGAGCTTACGAGCAAGATCGAAACGGGCGATATGCCATCCATCGTTTACAGAGGGTCTGATGAGGAGGCGCATTATTTAGCGTTCCAAAACCGGCGCGCGCTCATGCAGTTTCCGCCGCCACGAACGCAACACATCAAGCTTTCACCCTACACGACAGTGGTGAAGGATCCGCTTCCATTAACCGAAGATGAGTCAAAGTGGCGGCGTTATGCTCTATTTTTATCCTCCGCAGATGAACTTTATTTGGATAAGCTTTCTGGACGAAGATTCTATGAAGACTTTCGCCCGGCGGCAGGTGGCGGCCACTCCACAAGGGCACAACAAACCAGCGGACTCAAGGGCCTGCAGCCCTGAGTCGCCTCCACGTTCTGCTCAAAAAATGAAGAGAAGCACACCACGATGGCTATTCGGGCTCAATGCTCTTCTCTTCTGCTTTGTCGGTTTATTGCACTTTTGGATCTATTGGGACGGAATTTCCGAATGGTGGCGAATTACGAACTTAGATTTCGATGAAGTAAAGGATACTCCTTACCGAAAGATATGGACATCGGGCCGTGTGATACCGGCTTCGTTATTCCTGATTACGGGCATCGGGAATCTTGCCGCCTTCATACGTAGATCCGGGACGAGTGAGAGAGATTCCAACAATTCAGCATTTGAACACGCCAAGCGGAACATGCCGGAGATCTCAAGCCCGATCACGCCCCGTGTTGATTGACTTCCCTGATTCGAGTCCTTTACCTCCGATTGGGGACGCGCCCCCTGATCGGGCCGAGATTCCTTAAACGTGCCAGAAATGAACCTTGCCCCATTCAGTCCAAACCAAATGTGAGGCGATGGCTGACTCAATCGAAGCCATCGGTTATGCTACGGGCTTCTGGCTCTTCATCTTCAACAAGAAGTTTCGTTCAACGATCATTGCCGACTGGAAAGAGGCCGGCATCTCCGACAAATTCTTCATTCTCCTTGACGCCCTCCTTTCCACTGCGATTGGCTTCATTCTGCCGCTTGCCATTCTCGTGATGCTGGTGCTTTCAGTGACGTAGGACCATGCTAAAAAACGGCACAACAAACCGCGACAGGGAAGGGCTTGAAGCCCTCCCCTGCGCTCTACGTTCGCTGGGTAATGAAGAACCTTAGCCTGATACACCGATGATATTTTCTCGCCGGGGATTTCGAGTGGTCCACCAAGGAAGATGTGGATTGGTCTACAAAGAGCGGGGAAGGCACGCACTGATTGACTGTGAGTTCTATTCGGACCCCTTGGGGATTTGCTTGTACCCCGCCAAATGGCGGTGGGCCGATGGATCGGATTTCACCGTCGACGAGACAGACAGAGTCTGGGACCGGCTTATCGAATATCACAGCCAAAGGGGCTACGAAGTTACCCAATTTGGAGACAGCGAACAACCCGGCGATGGCAAGCCCGATCTCGTTTTGAGGTGATTGACATCCCTGATTCAAATCCTTAACCTCCCATCGAGGCTGCGCTCCCGGATCGGGCTGCCATGCCTCTACGTCCGGGTCCGGGAAGAGGGGGGGCAGAAGGCCGCAAAACCGCGGAAAGGTGCCTTTTCAGTCCTCCGCGGGTCCGCGACGGATCAAAACGCAGGATTTTGGTGTCGGCGGGTTCCGCCGGGCACCCAACGGCGGGATCTTGACGTCCGCGGGCTCCGCCGGACGCCAAACGGCTGGATTTTTGACGTCGGCGGCCTCCGCCGGGGACCAGAAGGCTGGATTTTGGCGCCCGCGGGCACCGCCGAGGACCCGACAGCTGGATTTTGGTGTCCGCCGGCACCGCCGAGGACCAGACGGCAGGCATTGGGTGTTCCGTCGGAGCCGCGGTCCGCTGGCGGTCGAGAAGGGGGGCGGATTCAACAGGGTTGGGCCCTCGACTCAACAGGGTAGGGCCTGCCCCCTTGGTCGGCCTGTCCCCCGCCGTCGGGTGCCTGCCACCCGATCCCGGGATCCCGGACCGCGCGACCGGTAACCCGTCCGGCCCGGGCGGGGTGGGGGTGGAACACGGGTGAAAGGTGAGTGTATCACCCGACGAACGCGGCCCCATTTACCGGCCCCGAAGAGAGCCCGATACACGCACGCGGCGGCCGATTCTCCTTGTCAGGACGGGGATTTTTCCGGATCATCCGGTCCGGCTGGCGAGGTGATATCACTGGGCGCGGTCATACGAACTAATACTGTTCGGCTCAATCAAGATGAACATCCGATTCTTCACTGCGAGTCTTGCCATCTTCTGTTTCGGAGTCGCGGTGGGATATCTTCTCGGAGAAACGCGTTCTCACGAATACCCCACTTTCGCTCATTTCCGATCTACTCGATCTTTTGCGCACACGTTCCGAATCCCGACGATCGATTTCGAGAATGTTCCGGTAGCTGATGCAGTTGATTACTTGCACAGTCTAACGCGAACCCCCGTTGAAATTGAGGGTGGGCCGACCTACCGAAAAATGAATTTTGTTCTGCTCGATCCTGAGAATGTTTCACGGCCACTGAACTTGCGGTTACGTGACATCCCACTTGATCGGCTTTGCGATCTGATCGCAGAAGACTCGGGCCTCGAGGTCTCGTTTGGGAGGGACGCAGTCGTTTTCTCTGCTCGAAAGCCCCAAGCCGAACAAAACGCGGCTGGACAACCCGCTAAGCGCCCTGAGTCGAAATGATCCCCGTAGCTTCAACCCTCAATCCCGTTGCGGCGTGGCGCTCCCGGTAGCGGGTGCCAGCGCTCTACGTTCTGCCAAGAATGATCGCAATCAGGTGGCCTCAAGAGGATTTGCAGGATGTTGATATCCCCACATCGGCAAAGGATTTTCTTATGGCGAAAGGCCTCCCCGAGTTCACGGACTACCCTGCAATCGAATTCGGCCTCTTTGATTCGGAAGGACCATTCGTTATTGGGCAATGTGGCGACGACCCGATTATCGTTGAACAGCCATCAGGAACAGTGATTATTGAGCGAGACAATCAGCCAGCCCTTTATATGAATGCGAGTGTGGAACTTATCCCGGATTTTATTGCTCTGTTTTGCGGGGAGCGAGCACTTGTAGATGTCCGATCCGAGATGGTGCGGCTAGATCCGGACGCATTGGACTCATTCGAGGGCTGTTTTTGGGCTCAAGTATTGGACGATGCCGAAGCCATGGAGACCAGCGTATGAACATACGCCGGGCAGAACAAGCGCATGGAGAGCAACGGCTGACCCGCTGAGAGTTCGAATGGTTCCCCGAAACTACAACCCCAGTCCTGCATTGAGTGCGCGCTCCCGGTCAGCCGCGCCTCATGCTTGACGTTAGCCAGAAAACTCTAAAGAAAGAATCAACCATGGGAGTCGAAACAGACCTAGTTTTAGCGGACCGGAGCCAGGCTCGAGCAGTTCTGGCATCGCATGATCCAGCGAAAGAATTCGGTGGGGTCTACGCGAAGGGAACCGACCCTATCAGCTTAGGCGCATTACTTACCGCACTCACGGGTGAGGATTATGATGACGCGATTATTGATGAGTTTCCTGAAATCATCAGTGACGAGTCCGGCGAGAAGACCGTATGCGGCGTTCCCGCTCGATTTCGGCAGGCTCTGTCAGCATTGTCTGAGGAGGAGATTCCTGATATCGTAGAGCGATGGATGGAGACTGAGGAATTCTTTTTGACAGGATGGGACGACTCGATTGCCGAGGCGTTCCTTCGCGACATGATGACTCTGCTCTCTTCCGAAGGAGCTGACCGCAAGGAGCTATGGATCGCTATTTCCGTGTAGCACAGAAAGGCTAACAAGCCGCGCCATGGAAGGGCTTACAGCCCTCCATGCGCTCTACGTTAAGCGGAAATACCACCGAGATTTTCATGGCTTCCCTTCCTCAAAAGCAACGCGCATGGCTAGAATGTGAAAACTCTGACATTGTTGTGGGGATCGCAGTTTCAAAGAATGCCGAAACGGGGCCCATTGGGTTGAGCTACAAGGCCTGGTCGATTCTTCGTGGCACAGAGCAGCTCTATGCGGATTTGTGCAGGCAGTGCGGCACAGTTGTTCGGTTTTACGTGCGCGATCCGGACAAACCCTGGATTCAAGGTTGATCTTGGTCTTCTACCGCGGTCGCTGCCCGGCCTTCCCCGCCCCCCATTGACACCCGCCGCTTCCCCTGCCACTGGTGACGGCCCATGCCCGACGCTTTTCTTTTCGACATCGGCAATGTGATCCTGCCTTTCGATTTCAGGATCACGGCGCGCAAGCTGGCGCCGCTCTGCGACCATCCGGCGGAGGAGATCCTGCAACGGGTGGCTCCGCTGATGGTGGAGCTGGAGATCGGGCGGATGGGGTCGGATGCCTTCCTCGAGGCGGCCGCGGCGGCGGTGGGCTACCGGGGCGATCGGCAGTTCCTGCACGATGCGCTGGTGGACATCTTCGACCCGAATGTGGCGATGGCGGAGTTCATCGAGGGGCTGGCGGCGGAGGGGACGCGGCTGTGCCTGCTCTCGAATACGAACGGGATCCATGCGGCTTTTTTCGAGGCGCGTTATCCGGTGTTCGACCTGTTCGGGGGGCGGATCTATTCGCACGAGGTGGGGATGATGAAGCCGGACCCGGCGATCTTCGCCCATGCGCGCGATTTTCTGGATCTGGTGCCGGATCGGACGATCTACGTGGACGATTCGTTGCCGAACTGCGAGGCGGGGGCGGCGGCGGGTTTCCGGGCGATCCACTACGCGCGGGAGCGGCACGGGGATTTCCTGGCGGCAGTGGCGGCGCTGCGAGGCTGATCAATCGGCGATCTCGCCGCGCCAGCGGGACCAGGTGAGGCCGGCGATCTCGTGGAGGGCCATGGAGGTGAGGTCGAGATTGAAGCTGCGGGGCACGAAGGCGCCGGGCTGGTAGGGGTTGTAGGCGGTGGACTCGGGCCAGATCAGGAAGTCGACGGGTGCGGGGGTGGGGGCGAGTCCGGCGCTACGGAAGAGGGCGACGGCGCGGGGCATGTGGGTGGCGGAGGTGACGAGGAGGAAGGGGGCGTCGCCGAGGATGGGTTTGAGCTTTTGGGGATGGTCTTTGGTGTCGCGCGACTCGGTCTCCTCGATGATGTGGTCGGCGGGCACGCCGAGGCGCTCGGCGACGGCGCGCATGGCGCCGGTCTCGTCGGGGTGGCCGGTGACGACGAAGCGGCTCTCGGGGAAGGCTTTCCAGAGATCGACGGCGGCGACGGTGCGGGCGAGACCGTGGCGGGAGAGGAGGGAGAGGGTGGGCTTGCCGGGCGAGGCGAGGTGGCCGCCGGCGAGGACGACGATGTGGGCGGGGGCTTTTTCGACGAGGTAGCGGCCGTCCTGCTCGACGAGGGGGGGATGTTGTTTCTCGAGGTGGAGGGTGAGCCCGCCGGCGACGGGGTCGATGCCGGCGACGAAAAGGGTGAGCATGCCGAGGATGACGAGGAGGATGCCGAAGTCGCCGAGGAAGGCGCGGATGCGGGCGCGCCGGGGGCTGACGGGCTTGCGGGGCCGCCGGCTGGCCATCCCGATGAGGGCGACCCCGAGGAAGAGGAGCTCGAGGGTGATGGTGACGGGATTGAGGTAGAGGGCGAGGAGCTTTTTGAGGGAAAACCAGAAATCCATGGCCAGGGGGCGGGGTGGGGCAGGGGCCGCCAAGGGGATTCATCGCGTAAAGATGGCCTTTTGACAGGGTAAAGATCGTGCGTTTCGGTTTCGGTCCCGCGATTCGGCGGTTCTTTATTTCCATGAACGAAAATCCCTCTGCTACTCCTGCGCCGGAGACCTCGCGGCGTTCCTTTGTCAAATCCGCCGGTGTGGCCGCGGCGGGTGCGGCGATCGCTTTCCCCTCGGTGACTTTTGGCGCGCCGAACGACAAAAAGCTGAAGATCGGCGTGGTGGGCACGGGTGGCCGGGGCGGCGGGGCGATGCTGAACGCGCTGGCGGCGGATGACAATGTGGAGCTCTACGCGATGGGCGACCTGTATCGGACGGAGGCGGAGAAGAAGCTGGAGATGGTGCGCAAGTCGCCGGTGGCGGCGGGCAAGCTGTCGGACTCGCTGGACAGCCGGGTTTTCGACGGGATCGACTCCTACAAGAAGGTGATCGACTCGGGGGTGGACGTGATCCTGCTGACGACCCCTCCGGGTTTCCGCCCGACCCATTTCAAGGCGGCGGTGGATGCGGGCATCCATGCCTTTGTGGAGAAACCCTGTGCGACGGACATCGCGGGGGTGAAGGATTTCCTGGCGACGGCGCAGATCGCGGCGGACAAGGGGATCTCGGTGCTGTGCGGTTTCTGCTATCGCTACAGCGAGCAGGGCCGGGCGCTGTTCGAGCGCATCCACGACGGGGCGATCGGCGACATCCGCAGCGTGCACTCGATCTACTACGCGGGTCCGGTGAAGGCGATGCCGGATCCGGCGAGCCGTCCGGACGGGATGAGCGATACGGAGTGGCAGATCTCGAACTGGTACAATTTCCCCTGGCTGAGCGGCGACGGGATCGTGGAGCAGGGCTGCCACAACGTGGACCGGGTGGCGTGGGCGTTCAAAGATGCGGATCCGATCGCGGCTTTCGGCAGTGGGGGACGGACGCGCCCGAACAACGAGGGCACGATCTACGATCACTTCAGCGTGACCTACGAGTATGCGAACGATGCCCACGCGCACGTGGAGTGGCGGCAGTTCGTGGACTCCTACAACTTCACGGGCGACACCTACTACGGCACGAAGGGAATCGCGAAGTTCGGCACGAGCTCGGCGGAGATCATCGGCGAGACGAACTGGAACTGGCGCAAGCCGCGCACGCCGAAGAGCATGTACGACCTGGAACACGAGGAGTTCTTCGCGGCGATCCGCTCGGGCAACCGCAAGGACGACGCGGCCTGGATCGGGCACTCGACGACCCTGGCGATCCTCGGACGGACCGCCTGCTACTCGGGCAAACGCATCACCTGGGAGGACATGTGGAAGGCGGAGCAAAAACTCGTGCCCGACGTGATCGACATGAACGGCAAGCTGCCGATCCACCCGATGCGCATCCCTGGGGTGAAGGAGACGCAGGACACGATCTTCCCCGAAGACAAGCAGGTGTGAGGCAGTGATTCGAGAGACGAATCTCACGAAGACCCCGCCGGAGACGGCGGGGTTTTTTGTTGATGGGGGAGGCACAAGATGGATGGACCCATCCCCGTCTTGCTCGTCCGAAGATAAGGCGCTAAAATCCGGGTATGAGAGTGATCGTCAAAGATCCTGAGATTCTCGGAGGAATCCCGGTATTCGCCGGGACGAGGGTGCCGGTGAAAAACCTTTTCGATGCATTGCTCGGCGGGGACTCCATTCCCGAGTTTCTCGATGACTTTCCGACCGTGACGTTCGAGCAAGTCAAAGAGGTACTGGCGGATGCCGAGCATGCGATCGAGAACCCCGTGGCCGCTTGAGAACGAAGCGTGTAATCATCGATGAGTGTTTGCCACGCAAGCTGAAGCGGCTGATCCCCCAAGTGGATGCAAAAACCGTTCCAGAAGCTGGACTTGCGGGATTAAAAAACGGGAAGCTGCTTTCGGCCATCCCGTCCCTATGCGAGGTCTTCGTGACGATCGATGCCAATCTTCAATACCAGCAGAACCTGAAGGAGCTTGATTTCGGAATTGTCGTGATCCACGCAAAAAGCAATCGGTTTGCCGATCTGGTCGATTTGGGACTTGAATTGGAAGCGGCGGTCGGCCGGGTGGCTCCCGGCGAGGTGATCCACGTGCCAACAACGGAAGGGTGAGCTTTTCCGCCCCTTGTCTCCCGCCGTTTCGCCGCTAGATTGCGCCTTTCCCCGAACGGGATTGCCCGATGCCGAAAGTGTATTTCAGGACCTTTGGTTGCCAGATGAACGAGCGCGACTCCGAGCAGGTCGCGCAGATGTTCGTGGAGCGCGGTTTCACGGTCTCGGACGATCCGGGCGACGCCGATGTCGTGCTGATGAACACCTGCTCGGTGCGCGACCAGGCCGAGCAGAAGGCGCTCGGCAACATGCGCCACCTCGGCAAACACCGGAAGCGCAACCCGCGCATGGTCTTCGGGATGATGGGCTGCATGGCCCAGAGCCGCGGCGAACAATTGCTCGAGGAGGTGCCGCACCTCGACCTCGTCGCGGGCACCCAGAAATACCACCGGGTCGTCGATCACTGTGTCGATCTGATGCGGGCGAAGGAGGAGGCGGAGATGGACGACCTGCGCCGCCCCATCGTCGACATCGAGGAAGAGACCGGCTCGCAAAACACGATCCGCGACCATGTCGCGAAGGATCACGGCGTCAGCGAGTTCGTCAGCATCATGCAGGGCTGCAACATGAAGTGCACCTTCTGCATCGTGCCCTACACCCGCGGCCCCGAGCGCGGCCGTCCCATCGCGGAGATCGTGGAAGAGTGCCGCCGGCTCGCCGACCGCGGCGTGCGCGAGGTGACCCTGCTGGGGCAGATCGTGAATCTCTACGGGCGCCACGAGTTTCCCAAGGTGGACGGCAAGAGCCCTTTCGTGCAGCTGCTCGAGGCGGTCCACGAGATCGAGGGCATCAAGCGGATCCGGTTCACCTCGCCGCATCCGATCGGCTACAAGGAGGATGTGATCGAGGCTTTCACCTACCTGCCGAAGCTGGTCGACCACGTCCATTTCCCGATGCAGTCTGGCTCGGATCGCATCCTGCGGGCGATGCACCGGCCTTACAAGGCGGAGCGTTTCCTCGAAATCTGCGCGCGGATGAAGGAGGCCCGCCCCGGCATCGCGATCTCGACGGATATCATCGTGGGTTTCCCCGGGGAGACCGAGGAGGATTACCTCGCGACGAAGGCGGCGGTCGAGACGGTGCAGTTCGACCAGGCTTTCATCTTCCGCTATTCCCCGCGCAAAGACACCCCGGCCGCGACGATGGAGGACCAGGTGCCCGAGCGGGTCAAGGAAGAGCGCAATCAGGACCTGTTGGCGCTGGTCGACTCCATCGTCGAGCGCAAGAACCACGAACACGTCGGCCAGGTCCACGAGGTGCTCTGCGAGGGGCCGAGCCGCTACAATGCCGCCCGTCTCTCGGGCCGGACGCGCACGAACCGCATCGTGATCTTCGAGGGCGACGCGCGGAGGCTGGCGGGCGAGTTGATCGACATCCACATCGAGGAGAGCTCGGGCTACACCCTTTACGGCGTGCCCGTGGACGGCGCGGTGACGGGCGGTGCTTCCGCCTTGCAAATGGCGGAATCGGTCCGACCCTGAGCGACTTTTTTAGCTTCGATGCAGGCGCTTTACAATTTGCTCTACGAGCCGGGCATTCCTCTGAAGGTGATGGGCATCCTCGTGGGCCTGTGGCTGATCGCGAGCCATGTCTTCGCCTTGGTGAAGCCGGATCTGGTGAAACCCTGGCTGAAGCGTTTCCCGCGCAACGACAACGTCGGTGCGGTGCTGGTGATCCTCGGATTCGCCTGGACCTTCGTGATCTGGAGTTGCATGGACCTCGGCGAGTTTTTCGTGATCGAGCGCCACATCCAGATCGTGATCATCGCGATCTGCATCGGCATGATCGTCTTCGTGAAGGAATTTCTCGCGGTCCGCGCCCTCGGTTTCCTGATGATCCTCGCCGCCGCGCCGATGCTGGAGTCGGCGTTTTTGAAAGAGCCCACGACACGCCTGTTTCTCGTAGCGTTCGCTTACGTGATCGCCGTGAAGGGGATGTTCTGGGTGGGCAAACCCTACCTGCTGCGCGACCAGATCGCCTGGGTCACCGAGCGTCCGCAGCGCTACCAGATCGGTGCGATCGCCGGCGCCGCCTACGGCCTGCTCCTCGTGGCCGTGGCCCTGGTGGCCTGGTGATCGAATGGCGAAAGCTTGTAAGGACCCGCACCTCCCCGACGACTCCAGCGTAACAAGTTTGAATTTATGAAAGCCATCGTCCTCACCTCCGAGAACTTCGATTCCACCCTGGCCTCGACCCAGCTCCCCGTGCTCGTGGATTTCCACGCCGAATGGTGCGGCCCGTGCAAAATGCTGGGCCCGGTGATCGAGCAGATCGCCGAGGCGAAGGAGGGCGAGGCCGTCGTCGCCAAGGTCGACATCGACGCGGCGCGCGACATCGCGACCCGCTATCGCATCACCTCGATCCCCACGCTGATCGTCTTCAAGAACGGCGAGCCGGTCACCGGCACCCGGGGCGTCGCCACGAAGGCGGCGATCGAGGCGATGATCGCCGAGGCCGCGGCCAAGTGAGGCTGCGGGCCCGACCCGAACGGGCCTCAGGTGCCTACGTGAAGGCGTCATGCCCGCGCCGGTGAAAGGCGGGGAGGCGTATGCGACTGTGAACCGTGTCGTCCTCCATGAGTTTTCTTCCGTCCTCCTTCCGGATCTTTTTCGCCCTCGCCTGTGCGGGGGTGGTGTCGTCCGTCCGCGCCGATGACCAGGCCTTCGCCGCGATCGAGCCGATCCTGGTGAACCATTGCTACGACTGCCACGGCGATGGGATGGACAAGGGCGATTTCCGGATGGACGACTACCAGAGCCTGTCCGAACACCTCGCGAACTTCGACGTGTGGTTCGAGATTTGGAAGAATGTCAGGGGCAACCTGATGCCCCCGGCCGACAAGCCGATGCTGACCTCCGAAGAGAAGCACCTGCTCCTCGCCTTCATTGAACAAGCGGTCTTCAAGATCGACGCGGCGAATCCCGATCCCGGCCGCGTCACGATCCGCCGTCTCAATCGCGAGGAATACCGCTACTCGATCAAGGACCTGCTGAAATATGACTTCAATGTCGCCGATGTCCTGCCCGCGGACGATACCGGCTACGGATTCGACACGATCGGCGACGTGCTCAGCATCTCGCCCCTCTTGATGGAGAAGTACCTCGAGGCCGCCACCTCCGTGGTGGAGGAAGCCGTGCCGACCGACGGCCCGCAGATCGTGGAGTGGTGGCTGAACATCAAGGATTTCCGCGACGCCCGCAGCAAGGATTGGAACCTCGACTGGATGCCCTTTGATCATCCGCGCAAGCTGGAGGCGAAACCATGGGTCAGCTACGACGGCGAATACGAGCTGCGCGTGGACTTCCGCATCCGTGGCTCGGACGAGGCTACTTCGCACACCGCCACCTTGAAACTCGGCGTCGGCGACCAGACCCTGACGGAGCGCAAACTGGGCTGGGACAACTCCGAGCGCATCACGCTGAAGACCAAGGCGAAGCTGAAGCAGGGCAAGGATGCGGTCTTTTGGCTCGCCACCGAGATCGGCGAGCCGCCGCAGGATGGCGAAAACAAACTCGCGATCGACGTGGAATCGATCCGCCTGCGCGGTCCGCTCGACGGCAGCAAGAAGGACTATCCGTGGAACTCGCGTCATCTCTTCTCCGAAGGGCCTCCCCCGACCGATGAAAAGCTGCGCGATCCCTATCGCGAAAAGATCCTGCGCCGTTTCGCCACGCAAGCCTTCCGTCGTCCGGTCGACGATGCCACGGTCGCGCGCCTCGTGGCCCTCGCCCGCCAGGTCGACACGCAGCCCGACCACGGTTTTGAAGACGGCATCGCCGAGGCCATCACCGCCATCCTCGTCAGTCCCCGCTTCCTGATGCGGGCGGAGATCCAGCCCGAGCCGGACAATCCGGGCAAGGTCGTGCCCATCGACGAATACGGCCTGGCCTCGCGGCTTTCCTACTTCCTCTGGAGTTCCATCCCTGATGAAGAGCTGCTGAAACTCGCCGGCGAGGGCAAGCTGCGCGCCAACCTCCGCGCCCAGGTCGACCGCATGCTGAAGGATGAAAAATCCGACCGCATGATCACCAACTTCATCGGCCAGTGGCTCCAGGCGCGCGATGTCGAAACGATCAGTCTCAACGAACGCTCCTTGCTCGGGGAGAAGGATCTCGACAAGGCCAGAAAGATTTTCAACGGACGCCTCCGTCAAGCGATGCGTCTGGAGAGCGAAGAGTTCTTCGCTTACATCCTCCGCGAGAACCGTCCTGTCGGGGAACTGCTCCAGGCGGACTACACCTTTCTCAACGAGCCCCTCGCCGAGTGGTACGGCATCGACGGCGTCAAGGGTGGCGACATGCGCAAGGTCGAGCTCAAGCCCGAGGCCAATCGCGGCGGTCTTCTCACCCAGGCCACCTTCCACATCGTCACTTCGAATCCGACCCGAACCTCGCCGGTGAAACGCGGCCTTTTTGTCCTGGAGAACTTCCTCGCCACTCCCGCGCCGCCCGCGGTGCCGGATGTGCCCCCGCTGGAGGCCTCGGCCAAGGGCAAGAACAGCAACCTGCCCCTGCGCGAGGTGATGAAGATCCACGCCGAGCAGAAACTCTGCGCCTCGTGCCACGCGCGCATGGACCCGATCGGACTCGCGCTGGAAAACTACAACGCCATGGGCCTCTGGCGCGACCAGGAGAAGGGCCAGCCCATCGACACCGCCGGGAAGCTGATGACCGGTGAGGCGTTCAACAACGCCCGCGAACTCTCCAAGGTGCTCGCGACCTCCCGCAAGGAGGATTTCCAACGCGCCCTGACCGAAAAGCTGATGACCTACGCGGTGGGTCGCGGGGTCGAGTACTTCGATGCACCCACGATCGACGGCATCGTCGCGAGGGCGGAGAAAAACGGCGGGACCCTCCGCGAGATCGTCTACGGAATCGTCGAGAGCGCGCCTTTCCAAAAGAGGCGCGGCGATGGAGGCCGCGCCGCCGGTGACAAAAAGGAAACGGCAGCGAACTGAGGGCGCGTGAAGTTTTGGATGGACTCCGGGCACGAATGCTGCGCGTAATCTTTCTTAACATCCACCCTCCCTGTAGATCCCATGAGTGAAGCCAGTTCCAAAGGTCCCGTGTTCTCGATTGTGTCCGTCCTCTCCGTGCTGTGTGCCATCGGCAGCTTTGCCAGTGGTGCCTTCTGGGGGCTGGTGTTGGCCGTGCTGGCCATCCTGCTCGGCACGCTCGGGGCGGTGGCCGCCTTGCTGCCAGGTGTCCGGGGTGGCGTCGCCAGCACCTTCGCGGTGATCTCCGGCGCCATCGGTGTCATCGCCGCGATCTTCAAGGTCTTCTTCTGACCTCGCGGACGCGACAGGGTCGGGTGGACGACTTGACCCTCTTCAGTCTTCCGTGATAGCGGGCTTGCGGCGGAGATGCCCTGTGCGATTGCTGGCGCGATGAAAGCGCTGCCTTCCTTGTTGTTTCTCTTTGCCTTCTCCGGCCTCCACGCCGAGGAGGAGAATTATCCCGTGCCTCCGGAGTCGGTGAAGCAGGAGGGCGTGCCGGTCGGCGTGGTCACCAAAGGGAATTTCAACGAGAGCTCGATCTTTCCCGGCACGACGAGGGAATACGCGGTCTACGTGCCGGCCCAGTATGACGGCACCCAGCCGGTCGCGCTGATGGTCTTCCAGGATGGGTTCGGTTATCTGAACAACGTGCCGGTGACCTTCGACAATCTGATCCACTCCGGCGACATGCCGGTGACGATCGGGCTCTTCGTGAATCCCGGTGTGGTGCCGGAGCTGAACGAAAACTCGCTGGCCCGATACAACCGTTCCTTCGAATACGATGCCGCGGACGACCGTTACGCGCGCTTTTTGATCGAGGAGATGATGCCCCACGCTTTGAAGGACCTGAACGTCACCCAGGATCCCAACATGCGGGCGATCTGCGGTTCCAGCTCCGGTGGGATCGCGGCCTTCCAGGTGGCCTGGGAGCGGCCCGACCAGTTCCGCCGGGTCTTCACCACGGTGGGTACCTACGTCGGTCTGCGTGGCGGCAACGAGTTGCCCGTGCTGGTCCGCAAACTCGAGCCGAAGCCGATCCGCATTTTTCTCCAGGACGGAAAGAACGACAACAACCTCTATTGCGGCAGCTGGTGGGTGGCGAACCAGGACATGCTCGCCTCCTTTCAATGGGCCGGCTACGAGGTGAATCACGCCTGGGGCGAGGGCGGGCACAACCGCAAGCACGGCAACGCGATCTTTCCCGAGGTGCTGAAGTGGCTTTGGCAGGATTGGAAAGGGGCGGGGGCCGTGGTGCGCACCCATCCCGACCAATCGAAGAGCAAGGCCAATGATTTCCTCGTCGAGGGCGAGAGCTGGCAACTCGTCAGTGCAGGTCACGGTTTCACCGAGGGGCCGGCGGTTAATGCGGCGGGCGAGTTGTTTTTCACCGACCTCGAGCAGAGCAAGATCTGGCGGGTCGGTGCGGACGGGAAGGTGGCGCTCTTCCAGGAGAACACCGGAAATGTGAACGGGCTCGCCTTCGCTCCCGATGGCAAGACGCTCTACGGATGCGAGGGCAACCCGGGTCGGATCGTCTCGTGGAACATCGAGACCGGCGAAGCGAAGGTGCACGCCGAAAACGTGAAGCCCAACGACATCGTGGTGGCCAGCGACGGCACGGTCTATTTCTCCGAGCCGCGCAAGAAGGCGATCCATGTCATCACTCCCTCGGGCGAGGTCAAGGTGGCGTCGGATGCCTTTTCCGGCGTCAACGGTGTCGTGCTGAGCACCGACCAATCCCTGGTCTACGCGGCGGACTACGGCGGGCGATTCGTCTGGTCCGGGCAGCGCAAGGCCGACGGCTCCCTGGCCTACGTGCAGCCCTACTACCATCTCCATCTGCCGCCGGCCTCCATCGACGTGCGCAGCCAGGCCGATGGCATGGCGGTGGCAAAAGACGGTTGGCTGCTCGTCGCCACGGCGATGGGTGTGCAGATCTGTGATCAACCCGGACGCGTCCACCTGATCGTGCCGAGCCCGATCGGCGAACGCCATCCGTCGAATGTCGCTTTGTCAGGGAACACGCTCTACGCGACCTGCGGCTCGAAAGTCTTCAAACGCAAGGTCAAGCTCGAGGGCGCCCAGGCCTGGGCGGCGCCGCTGAAGCCTGAGAAACCCAAGCTGTGAGCCGTCGCGGGATGGCGCTCTTTCCGCGATGGGTGTGGCTCGCCGGGCTCATCGCGATGCCGGTGTTCGCCGCAGATCCGGTGCCGCTGCGCACCGGGCCACACCGCGATCTCACCATCACATCGGTGGCACCCGGGATCTCCGAGATGGTTCTCACCGGAACGGCTCCCCATTTCTGGACCGCGCCGGTCGATCCACGGTTTGATCCTGACAAGCACACCGTCCTCGCCTTCGAATACTTTTCGCCTTCCGGAGTCGACGCTGTCCATCTGCGCTACCGCCAGACCGGAGGCAAGATGACCTTCGCGGGTGAATCCCACCTGCCCTTGGCGGAGACCTGGCAACCCTTTGCGATCGACTTCGGTGCGGTGGATCCTCCTGCTCCGCGGGGCGATCCGGAGTTCCGCTTTCATCTCGCTTTCGCTTTCAAGCCGGGTGCCTCGTTGCGGATCCGCAACTTCGAGGTGCGCGAGCCGAATGCGCAAGAACTGGCCGCGAAGGCGCGGCGCGAGGAGATTCGCGAGGAACGTCGGGCCGACCAACTCGCCATCGTGGAGCATCTGTGGAAGCCCTATCCCAGCCGGATCACGGGTGTCCAGGTCTCCCCGGCGACGGTGAAAGTCTCGGGCCATGCGACCGAGGCCCTCGCGCTGGTCGAAGTGCTTTTAAACGAGCCATCGCATTTGCCCGCGATGCTCGAAGCGGCGGCGAAGGTGGCTGCGGGAGATTTTGCAATCGAATTGCCCCGCGTGGTTGACGGACGCGACCGGGCACTCTCGCGTTGGAGGCTGGATCGCGCGGATGGAACACCGGCCTCGGCCGCGCATTGGTATGATGAGACAGCCCCCGGGGTGGCGTCCGATCTTCCTCGATTGACCGCACCCCATCCCAAGGGACTCGGCGGAGTTCCTCCGGTCACCGCGCCCGATCACGTGCTTTTCGAGCTCGGCATCCGGCATGCTACGGTGAATCTGGTTTTGTCTCCGATGGTGTCGGCCGTGAAGAAGCCGGGCTTCACCTCCTTCACCGTCGACGGACGCCAATGGTTCGCGAACGATCCCTTTCTGCGGGGTTTGGAAACGACGGTGCGCCATCTCCAGGCCCGCGATGTGCTGGTCAGTGGCATCCTGCTGGTGCCGAACCATGCGGGCCAGTCGATGACGCATCCGGAGGCGGAACCGCGTGGAATCTATGCGATGCCGAATCTCGCCGCAGCCGAAGGTGCCGCCCATTACCGCGCCGCGATTCATTTGCTGGCGGAACGCTTCACGAAGCCGGATCGCCGCATCATCAATTGGATCCTCCACAACGAGATCGATCAGGCCGGCGTCTGGACGAACATGGGCGACCAGCCGTTGGAGCGCTACCTCGACAGCTACCTGCGCTCGATGCGCCTCGTCTATCACACGATGCGGCTGCGGGATCCGCATGCGCGGACCTTCATCTCCCTGACGCATCATTGGACCAAGCCCAGTTCGGGCTCGGGCACTTACACGGTGCGTCCGCTGCTCGACCGTTTCGCGGAAATGGCCGTGGCCGAGGGTGATTTCGAATGGGGAGTGGCCTACCATCCCTACCCGCAGGATCTGCGGAATCCCGACTCCTGGAAGGACGTCGATGTGAGCGGCGACTTCGAGACGCCCTACATCACGCCGAAAAATCTCGAGGTGCTGCCCGCCTATCTGGCGCAGGATCGGTTCCGTTACCGTGGCAGATTCCCTCGGGCGATCCTGTGCTCGGAGCAGGGTTTCAACACGCCGACGCTTGGTGAGCAGGACCAGCGTCGACAGGTCGCCGGTCTGATCTACACCTTCCGCAAACTGTCGGCACTGCCCACCATCGAGGCCTGGCACCTGCATCGCTATCAGGACATGCCGGATGGCGAGGGCGGCCTGCGCCTCGGCCTGCTCGACGAGACCGGCAAACGCAAGCTCGGCTGGGAGGCCTACGCTGCGATCTGCACGGAGAGGGAAGGGGAGTTCGCCAGGATCGCCGATGAGATCATCGCGGCCCCCTGACCCGATCGGGTGACGAAAATCTTGAAAGAGCGGGATGCTCGGCTCGTATTTTGGGTCGATACTATCCGGTCCCATGAAGCGTTCTGTTGCCCTCCTTTTTCTCGTCGTGTCCGTGCTCGCTTCGCCGCGGCTCTCTGCCCAGGTGACCTTCAACGATCTCGCCCGTTTCCTGGCCGGGATGCCCCTCGCCCCAGGCAGCCAGTTGGCGCGCCTCGATGGGCTGCCCTCGGTGCGCAAACACCAAGCCGACTCGCAGGGGCTCAACAAGACCTGGCACGATCGACGTCTCAACCAATTGCGCGACTGGGCCAAGGCGGAGATCCATCCAAAGATCTCGCGCCCGAAGGTGGTGAAGTATCCCTTCGGCGGCCCCGACTTCGTCCATGCCGCGACGATCTTCCCCGGAGCCAACGAATACACGCTCGTCGGTCTCGAGCCGCTCGGGTCCATCCCCGACTTCCTCGCGATGAGCGATCCGCAGGTGGACTCCTACCTCAGCCACGTCAATCACACCTTGCGCAGCATCTCGCAGCGGAATTTCTTCATCACTACGGAAATGAGGGAGGACTTCGGCAAGCTGGGCGTCGACGGAGTCTTCCCCGTGCTGCTCTATTTCGCCGCGCTGACCAATCACGAGGTGATCAGCGGTAGCTTTGTCAGGCTGAGCGCCTCGGGCGAGGCCGCGGTCAGCGATCCCGCGCAAGCCGACGGCATCCGGCTCGAGATCCGAGCCCTCGACCGACTCCCCGATTTTCCGCCGACGCAGTTACTCTACTATTTCAAATACGACCTCTCGGACGGGGGCTTCAAGGCCAGCAGCACACTCAAGGCCTTTCTCGACCGACGGCCCGGAGGCATGGGTTACCTGAAGGCCGCCTCCTACCTGATGCACCAGAACGGATTCGCCAACATCCGCAATTACCTGGTGGGCGACTGCGATTACATCCTCCAGGACGAGTCGGGCATTCCGGCCGAGTTCTTCGCGACCTATTTCAATGTGACCTATTTTGGTCGTTACGCGGGGCCGATCGACATGTTCAAGGAGTTCGACCAGCCCTACCTGCGCCAGGTCTACGCCTCGGGTGTGGCGCGTCCGTTGCCTTTCGGAACCGGCTACCGGATGCGCGACGAGGACTCGATCCAGATGTTCGGGATCCGGAAGTAGTTGCCCGCGAGGGCCTTCCCTGCCTAGAGTCTCCCGAAATGAGACTCGGCCTTCTTTTCCTGCTGATCACCGCTGCGACCGCCTTTTCGGCGCCACGCCAGCCCAACATCATCGTGATCATGGCCGATGACCTCGGTTGGGGAGACATCTCCTGCCAGGGAGCCAAAACCTATCAAACCCCCAACATCGACCGGCTCGCCGCCGAGGGGCTGCGATTCACGAGCGGTTATTGCAGCGCCTCGACCTGCACACCGACACGCTACTCGCTCCTCACCGGCACCTACGCGTTCCGCATCAAGGGGACGGGCATTGCGCCGCCGAGCGCCCCTGCGATCATCCCGCCAGACTTCCCCACGCTGCCGGGCACCCTGCGTTCCGCAGGGTATGCGACGGCGGTGATCGGCAAATGGCATCTCGGTCTGGGTGGTCCCGATGGTCCCGACTGGAACGCGGAGATCCGTCCCGGTCCACTCGACATCGGTTTCGATCATTGCTTTCTCCTGCCCACGACCAACGACCGGGTGCCCCAGGTCTACCTGCGGGACCGTCGCGTCCTCAATCTCGATCCGGTCGATCCGATCCGCGTCTACCAGAAGCTGCCTTCGGAGGATCATCCCACCGGCATCAGCCATCGCGACTCCCTGAAGATGGACTGGACCCACGGTCACAACAACACGATCCACAACGGCATCAGCCGGATCGGCTTCTATACCGGTGGCGAAAAGGCCCGCTTCCGGGACGAGGATCTCGCCGATGAGTGGGTGAAGCGCAGCATTGCCTGGATCGAATCAAAGAAGGAAGCGCCCTTTTTCCTCTTCTTCGCCGCGCACGAGCCGCATGTGCCGCGCATGCCGCATGAGCGATTCCAGGGAAAGACGCCGCATGGATTCCGCACCGACAGCATCGTCGAATTCGATTGGTGTGTGGGTGAATTGATGGCTGCGCTCGACCGGCTCGGCATCGCGGAAAACACGCTGGTGGTGCTTTGTTCGGACAATGGTCCGGTCATGGATGATGGCTACGCCGACGGGGCGCTCGAGAAAGTCGGCGAGCATCGGGCGGCGGGGCCTTTCAAGGGCGGCAAATACAGCATCTACGAGGGCGGCACCCGGACCCCTTTCATCACGCGGTGGAAGGGCACGATCGCGCCGGGTGTGTCGGAAGAGATGGTTTGTACGATTGATTTGTTTGCGAGCCTCTCCGGTCTCGCCGGAGCCGGGATGCCCGAGGGAGCCGCGATGGATTCAAAGAACGTTTTGGGTGCTCTGTTAGGTGATGCCGTGGCGCGGGGGCGATCCGAGCTCGTGCAGCAGGATAATGGCGGCGGAGGCAACTTCGGCTTCCGTTCGGGGGAATGGAAGCTGGTCCGTCACGACAAGGGGAAAGCACGGAACCTGGTCGTCGAGAAGCCCCTGGAGAACGTGGATGTGCCCCGTTTCCAGCTTTTCAATCTGACGACGGATCCCGGCGAGACGGACGATGTCATCGAGTATCATCCCGAAATCGCCGTGCGGCTGAAAAAACGACTTGAGGAGATCACCGCGGGCGCGCCGCGATGATCAACCTTCGGCCTGGCTGACGACCTGGGCAACGATCGGGGCCTGTTGGGCGATCGATTGCACCGGATTCGGGCCGTTCCAACTGTCGACGATCTGCACCGTGACCCCGCTGGCGGTGTTCTCGAAGATGATGGGAGCGATCGACTCGGGCAGGCGGATGCAGCCCGCGGAGGCCGGATAACCGGGCAGGTCGCCGATGTGCATGCCGACCGCACTGTCGCCGAGCCGCTGCCAATACGGGAGTGAACAACCGTAGATCGTGGAGGTCTTGCCGGACTTGACCCGCTCGGTGATCTTGAACTCGCCGCGGGGCGTGTACTTGCCGGTGCGGGCCGTCGAGACAGCGGTGTCGATTGCGATGACGTTGTCGACGAGCAGGTAGGCGCGCTGCCGCGAGACGTCAACGACGATGCGCCGCTCTCCGCCCTTTTTCAATGCCAGCAGTTCCTGGTTCACGTAGGCGTCGCGGTGCACGTCCTGCCAGCCACTGGTCTTCGCCTGCACGGCGGCAGGTGCGGACTTGACGGTGTTTTGGTAGGAGACCTGCTGGATTCGCATGTCCTTCTTTCTCGGAGCCTTGAAAATCCCGGCCTCAGCGCTGGTGACCGATCCCAGGGCGATGCCGAGCAATGCCAGCACCGTGATCGCTTCGCGGACCCCGTGGGCCTGCACTTCGGTGTCTTCGAAGATGAAACCGAAGTCGCCGGAGTTGTTGCGGCAGAACTCTTCAAAGCGGCCTTCGTCGGCGAGGAGCAGGCCGAGCAGCTGGACTCTGGCTGAGTTGCCATCGGGTCCCGCCTGCCAGCGGATCAGGGGAAGGGTGGCGCCCTTCGCCTCGAGGTCCGAGTTTTTCAGCGAAGAAGCCATCACCTCGAGGAAGCGGCGGACGAAATCCTCGGGCTCGGATGCATCGGAGAGCGTCTCGAAGGAAGCGCTGTCGGGGAACAGTCCCTGCAGAGAGATCTCGTAAGCCCGGTCGCTCCAGGCGGGGGCGACTTCCTTGGCGTTTTCGCTGACTTCGATCGTGAAGAGTTGGAAGAGCTCTGTCTCCTGGGGATTGGAGACCAGGGTCACGCCGTCAACGGAGACATCGAACCACAGGTCGGATCCGGAAAAGAGGGAGGCGCAGATCTCCACCTCGCTCTTCGCGCTGGTGTCGAGGTCGCTCCCCTCCGCGGGGAGTTGGTTTACTGGGCCGAGAAAGGTGGCTGTGGTGTTCATGTCAGGGTGGGTGGGTTGTCGTGTTCTTGCGGTTGGGTTGGAAGACGGTCACCAGTCACTGCTGAGGCCGGGATGCCAGGGCTGCGCGATGGACGAGAGGATCTCGTGCATCAAGGGCGGACGGATGTTCGGAAAGACGGAAAGGATCCGGGCGATGACGCCGGTGACGCGGGGTGCGGCGAAGCTGGTGCCGGTCTGGAGCTGGATGCCGCCACCGATCCAGGCGACCTCGACATTTTCTCCGCGGGCCGAATACCCGACGAGGTGGTCGTGGCGGAAGTAGAGATCGTCGGAGTCGGTCTCGGCGAGGTCCACCCCGATGACGGAAGCGAAGTGCGAGGGCCACTCGGTCTCGCGACTGTCCGTGTTACTGCAGGCGGCGACGACATGTGCGCCCTTGAGCCAAGCCTCGTCCGCCCACTCCTTGTGTGGGAGGATGTACTTGGCCAGGCCGCGGCAGCCGAAGCTGCAATTCAGAACGCGGTATCCGCGGGCGATCGCCTCGCGCACGCCGGCGCAGATCAGGTGAGAGCGCGACGCGCTGCGAGCGTCGATCACACGGAAACTGCCGATGCCCGCATGGGGCGCCACTTCATGGATGATGCCAGCCACGGCGGTGCCGTGACCGTAGGTATCGTGCCCGCCGCCCTCCACGACACGGACCTGACCGTCGCATTCCTCGAATCCAACCGAGTCGAGGACCCGCAGGCCGGCGAGCCGCGGATGATCAGACTCGATGCCCGAATCGATCACCGCGATCTTTACCCCTTCGCCTGTTCCGGTGCGGGCCGCCTCGCGAGCCTCTTCCAAGCTGGGCCAGCCGGACGTCGATCTTTCGGAGCTCGCTGCGATCATAACTCGATCCCCAGCAGGTTGGTGAGGAGCCGGTAGTTGACGAGGCGCTCCAGCACCGTGGAGAGGCGGCGGACCCGGTTCAGTCCCCGGGCGGTGAAACCGGCCGGATCAGATGCGTCAGGAGAGTCCTTCAACTGCACGCAACTGATCACGCCTTGAACCTTCCCCCCGAAATAGAAGGGCGTCACGATCATCGCCGCGGTCACCTGACCAAGCGCTTCATCGGCGCGTTTCGAATGCTTTTTGTTCAGATAGACCTGATTCTCGCAAAGCGACTGCTCGGAGGCATAGGCCAGGCTCACGAGGCCTTCGGAAAGTGGCTGCGCCCAGCCGACGAACTCGGGATCGGGTTCCGAATGGGTCACGATCAAAGATGTTTCCTCGACATCGGCGATCCAGACGGAAATGGAGTCGGCCGAGAGCGATTCGCGCACCATCCGCAGAGTGGTGTGACCGGGATCGCCGATGAGGCCGCGGAATTCCTCCGGAGTCACCGCAGCGGCGGCGCGTGCCAAGGCTTTTTCGATCTCCGGGGCGAGGTCGGCGAATGGAGAGGACGGGTTCACGGGTTGGCTTGCCGGCAATGCCGAAGTCGTGTCAGAATACCTGATGGACGTGCGAGCGGCAACGCGATTCAAGTTTCCAGGCATAGGACTTTGGTCCATGGCGTCTTTTCGCGCGTGCCAAGACCGGCTTTCTCCAGCACAATCCCGATTCAACCCTGTCTCATGAAGCACCTGACCCTCTTCATTCTCCTGATGCTGGCGTCCGCCCCTGCGTTCGCCGGCCTCAAGTCCACGAAACCCAATGTCGTCCTCGTGATCACCGATGACCAGGGGTTTTCGCCGATCGCCGCCCACGGCCATCCGTGGTTGAAAACCCCGAATCTCGACACGCTCCACGGCGAGAGCACCCGCTTCACCCGCTTCCTCGTCGCCCCGACCTGTTCGCCGACCCGCTCGGCGATCATGACCGGCCGCCATCCGGAGAAAAACGGGATCACCCACACCATCCTCGAACGCGAGCGCATGACCCTCGAGGCGACGACCTTGCCCCAGGTTCTCAAAACCGCGGGATACCAATCGGCGATTTTCGGCAAATGGCACCTCGGCGACGAGGCGGAATACCAACCTGAGAAACGCGGCTTCGACGAGGTCTTCATCCACGGAGCCGGCGGCATCGGCCAGGCCTATGACTGCTCCTGCGCCGACTCCCCTGAAAACCGTTACACCGATCCCGTGATCCGCCACAATGGTCGCTTTGTCAGGACGAAAGGCTTCTGCACCGACGTCTTCTTCACCGCCGCACTCGGTTGGATCAAGGCCAAGGCCGCCGCGAAGGAGCCTTTCTTCTGCTATCTCGCGACGAACGCTCCCCACGGTCCCTTCATCGCCCCCGAGAAAAACGCGAAACGCTTTACCGATCTGGGTTTCGGAAAGGAGCAGGCCGGATTCTACGGCATGATCGAAAACATCGACGAAAACATGGGCCGCCTCCATGCCAAACTCGAGGAATGGGGCCTCGCGGAGAATACCGTCGTCATCTTAATGTCCGACAATGGCATGACCGGCGGAGGCTCGGGGCAGGTCGGGAAGGAGCTCGCGCCGGGGTATCCTTTCTACAATGCCGGAATGAAGGGACTCAAAGGATCGAATGATGAAGGCGGTGCCCGCGTTCCCTTCTTCGTGCGCTGGCCCGGCAAGATCGAGGCGGGACGCGAGATCGACCGGATCGCCTCGCACATCGACGTGTTGCCCACGCTCGCCGCGCTCGCCGGAGCGAAGTTGCCCGAGGGGCAGGTCGAGGGACGCAGCCTGCTGCCGCTCCTCGAAGGCAAGACCGACGGATGGGAAGACCGTTATCTTTTCAATCACGTCTGCCGCTGGCCCACCGGGGCGAATCCGGAAGACTTCCGCAACGTGAACTTCTCCGTGCGGAACCAGCAATACCGTTATGTCGGATCCCAGGCTGGCGGGGGTGGTAAAGGCAAGGGCAAGAAAGGCGCTCCGGCAGAAACGCGCGGGCCGGAGCTCTACGATTTGGTGGCCGATCCCGGGCAGACCAAGAATATCATCGCCGATCATCCCGAAATTGCCGCGTCGATGAAGGCCGCCTTCGATCAATACTGGACCGAAGCGATTCCGCTGATGGTCAACGAGAGCGCTGCCATGTCGCCCACCCAACCCTACCACGAATGGTATCGTGAGCAGGAAGCGGCCGGGGGGATTCCGGAATGGGAGGCGCCCGAGTTGTGAGATCAGGCTGGACAGCGCTTGCCCGGATCTTTATTCTGAAATCGTCGGTTTCTTTGAGGAAGTATCACCCCAATCCATTTTTCCCCATGAAAAGCAGCCTCTTCATTCTCATGCTTGGTTTCGTTGTTGCCTCTTCAGCCCAAGCCCGCACCTGGACCGAGGCCGGCTCCGGCCGCACCGTCGAGGGCGAGTTTCGCAAGGTCAATGGAGATACCGTCGAGGTGCTCCGGCCGAATGGCACGGTGCTGGGTTTGCCACTCGCGAAGCTCAGCGAAGAGGATCAAAAATTTGTCGCTGAGCAGGGGGCGGCGACCGCCAGCGGGGGGGAAGTGGAGCGGCCCAAGGTTACGCACAAGAAAGGTGAGAAACTGAAGGAAGGGGACGTGATTGATCTGGTGGCCCGTCCCGTGAGGGGCGAAAAGGTGGATCTAGCCGCCATGAAGGGAAAGGTCGTCCTCCTCGACTTCTGGGCGACCTGGTGCGGCCCGTGCGTCGCCGAGTTGCCCAACGTGAAGGCGGCTTACGAGAAGTATCATGACAAGGGCTTCGAGATCATCGGCATTTCGCTCGATACCAGTGAGAGCCGCCTCAAGGACTTCGTCGAAAAGGAAAAGATGCCTTGGCCGCAGATCTGTGACGGCAAGGGATGGGACAGCAAGTATGCCGACCAATACGGCATCAACAGCATTCCCGCCGTCTTCCTGGTGAAGGACAACGAAGTCATCGCGACCGGCGTGAGGGGTGCGCTACTCGAACAAAAGCTCGAGGAACTCCTCAAGTAAGCTTCCGCGGAGCGCCGCCGCATGTCCCATTTCCATCCCTGGATCGACGGCAGCATCGTCGGGCTTTATCTGCTCGGGACGATGGTTGCCGGGATCTGGGTGAGACGCTACGTTTCGAAGGTCGAGCATTTCCTCGTCGCGGGACGGGAGATGAATCTCTACCTCGGGATCGCCTCGCTCGCGGCGACCGAGTTCGGGATCATCACCTGCATGTATGCCGCCGAGGCGGGCTATACGAAAGGCTTCGCCGGCGCGGTGCCGGGCATTTGCCAGGCCCTCGCCATGCTCGTGATCGGGCTGACCGGATTCTGCGTGAAACCGCTCCGCGCCTCCGGCGCGATGACCCTGCCGGAGCTCTTCGAGAAACGCTTCGGCAAACGGGTCCGGTGGCTCGCCGGCGTCGTCATCGTGCTCGGAGGTTTGCTCAACATGGGCGTCTTCCTCAAAATTGGTGGTGATTTCCTTTGTGCGGTGTGCGGGTGGAATCCCGATTCGCTCGTGTTCGTGATGGGTGGGCTGCTCTTGCTGGTTTGCATCTACACCATCCTTGGCGGCATGCTCTCGGTGCTGGTGACGGATTTTCTCCAGTTCATCATCATGAGCGCCGGTCTGCTCATCGTGACCCTGCTCATCCTCCACCACATCGGATGGGAACAGCTCGAGGAGGCGGTGCGGGTGAATCATGGGGAAGGCGGATTCAATCCCCTCGCCAACCCGACGATGGGATGGTCCTACCTCGTCTTCCAGATCCTCGGCAACACCGCCGCAACGCTGACCTGGCAGACGACGATCTCGCGGCTCCTTTCGGCGAAGGATGCGGCCACGGGCCAAAAGGTCTACTCGCGCACCAGTTTCTTTTTCGTGTGCCGCTGGCTCATCCCCGTGCTCTGGGGTGTCTCCGCCCTCGCCGTGCTCGGTCCGGCGAAGGAAGGCGAGGCGACCCTCATGGCGATGCCGCAATTCCTCGCCACCTTCCTGCCGATCGGCCTGATGGGACTAATGGTTGCGGCCATGCTCGCCGCCGACATGAGCACGAATTCCTCCTACATGCTCGGCTGGGGCAGCGTGATCTACAACGACATCCTCGCCCCATTCCGCAAGGGGCAATGGCCGGAGGCACGGGCGATCCGGTGGAACCGGTTCATCGTCGCGCTCATCGGGGTGTATCTTTTTGTCTTCGGCCTGCTTTATGAAATCCAGGGCGACGTGTGGTCCTACCTCCTCCTGAGCGGCTCCGTCAACCTTTCGAGCATGTCGGTGCTGCTGATCGCCTGCTGTTATTGGAAGCGCGCGAACTCCTGGGGCGCCTTCGGGGCGATCCTCGGCGGGGCGCTCGTGCCGATCATTTTTCTCAGCCTCGAAAAGATGAGTTCCACCACCGCGTGGGCCGCCGATTTTGGCAAGGACAACGCCGGGATCGCCGCCTTTGCCGCTGCCGCGATCGGAATGATCGTGGGATCGCTGATCAAACCGCGGAAGCCTGACCAAACCACCGCATGATCACCTTCTGGCATCTCCTCGTCTGGGCCTGCGTCGTGTGGTACGGCACGGTCACGATCCTCGTCGCGGTGCGCGGCTGGAAGGATATCGTGGGGATGTTGAAACGCTTGCGGGACGGGGAGGAGTGAGCGGTCGCAGTCGCTCAGTCGGTCTCCAAACTGGCGCAGAAATCAGCGAAGGCTTTCTCTACTTCGCCCGTCGAGACACCGGCGACGATGTGTCCTGCGAGACTGCGGATGATGAAAGCTTGGTCGGGCGGGAGTTTGAGTCCGAGGATCACATCTCTCATGATTGAGGCGAAGGTGTTTCCGTTGTAGAAACAAAAAGGAGGCATTCAATGGCATTTTCGGCAAAGGGACGCAGCTTCCGCTAGACTCATCTGGTTGCGATGAGAATCATCCCAAAGCTGTTTGGTCTCGGAGTGTCCGTCTGATGTTGGTTTGTGGACGGCGCCATTTGCCGCACACAAAAGGGCGTTCTGGGCGGTGACAAAGTCCCACGAGTACGGGGAAAGCCAAGCCTGAACCCTTTTCATGGCTCTGGTTCTTTGACCCGCGCACTTTGGCTTGCCTTGATTTGTGCCAACTCGGTGACCCCGGCGCTTTTTAGCGAACCTCTTCCCGTTTTCGCGAACACCGGTTCCGCGGAGAAACGGTCTTGAATGGCAAGTGCGTCAGCGAGAACTCGCTGGAACACCGGGTCCTCCAGCAACTTCGGATCAATCTCGGGATTCATGGCGGAATTCTCCCAGATTCCGGATCTCAAATCAATTCCGGAAGCTCCGGTCTTGAAGGATTGTCTGTAGCCGACGCAAACACGCCCCTCCGGTCTGGGAACGGTTTACAGACCATGGGGTTCCTGATAGCCTCCAACTTCCCCGAATGCGTTTCCTTCTCCTCGGCTGCCTCCTCGTCCCGATCTCCGTCCGCGCCGCCGAGCCTCTTCGGACCGAGCCGCGGCCGAACGTCCTCTGGTTCGTCGTCGACGACATGTCGGCGGATTTTTCCTGCTACGGCGAAACGTTGATCTCGACTCCGCATGTCGATCGACTCGCCGCCGAGGGCACGCGTTTCACGAATGCCTTCGTGACCGCCCCGGTCTGCTCGAGCAGCCGCTCGGCGATGATCACGGGCTGCTACCAGACAACGATTGGCGCGCACCATCACCGCAGCGGCCGCGGAGAACACCGCATCGCCCTCCCCAATGGCGTCGAGCCACTGCCGACGCTGTTACAACGGGCCGGTTACTTCACCTGTATCGGCAGCGGCCTCGCCGGCATCGATCATCGCGGACTGCCCGCAAAGCAGGACCGCAAGGGCAAGACCGATTACAACTTCGATTGGGACGAGGCGATCTACGACAGCCACGACTGGGCCGCGCGGAAAGAGGGCCAACCTTTTTTCATGCAGGTCCAGCTCCACGGCGGCAAGCTGCGCGGCGACAGCGAGGCAGCCTACGCGGTGCTGGAGAAACGCGCCGCGAAGGAATTCGGAAGCTCCGTCGATCCTGACAAAGTCACTCTGCCGCCTCACTATCCCGATGATCCGGTCCTAAAGCGCGACTGGGCCACCTACCTCGACAGCGTCCGCCTGACCGATCAACACGTCGGCAAGGTCATGGACCGACTCCGGTCGGAGGGTCTCCTCGAAAACACCCTCGTCATTTTCATGACCGATCACGGGATCAGTCACGCCCGCGGCAAGCAGTTTCTTTACGACGAGGGCACGCATATTCCCTTCATCGTGCTCGGCCCGGGCGTCGCAGCAGGGGCGGTTCGGGAAGACCTCATCGAACACATCGACATGGCCGCGATCACCCTCGCCGCCGCCGGACTTTCGATTCCCGAATGGATGCAGGGGCGTGATCTTCTCGCGGAAGATTACCAGCCGCGCGACGCCGCTTTCGCCGCCCGCGACCGTTGCGGTGAAGCCGCCGACCGGATTCGTTCGGTGCGCACCGGGACGCATCTTTACATCCGGAACTTCCATCCGGAGCGTCCGCTATTGATGCCGAATGATTACAAGGACAGCAAGGCGATCGTGCGACGCCTCCGCGAGCTGCATGCGGCGGGTTCGCTATCCGAGCTGTCGGGTAACCTGCTCTTTGCTCCGGTCCGGCCGGCCGAGGAACTCTACGAGTGGAGGACTGACCGATGGCAGCACTTGAATCTCGCCGACGACCCAGCCCAGGCGGAAACCAAGCGGGCGCTCTCAGCGCGCCTCGATCAATGGATCGCGGAAAGCAGGGATCCTGGTGACGAATCACCGGAAGTGTACGATCTCGAGATCACCGACGAACTCGCGGTCATCAAGCAGGGCTCGGAACGCCACCGGGTGTTTTCGGAGAACGCGGAGGTTTACCGGCGTTGGATGAAGGAAGGAAAATGAAGCGATCTCTTTCGAGTCCAATCGCGAAAATTCGCGGGCATTCGCCCCCATTCGCGGTCCAAAAAGATTCCAACGCGAATAGCAGCGAATCTCCGCGAATGAGCGCGAATCTGGATGAGGTGAAGGAGGATCTTTCAAAACAGATGGCCACAGATACCCACTGATTTTCACAGATGATCTGACTCAAATGCCTTTCATGAAACCCCTCTTCCTCGTCCTCCTTCTCGCGTCCGTGCCTTTGGTCGCCGCCGACAGGCCCAACATCGTCTTCTTTGTCGCCGACGACCTCGGGCAACGCGATCTCGGCGTCTATGGCAGCACCTACTACGAAACCCCTCATCTCGATCGACTCGCCGCGGAGGGCATGCGTTTCACCGACGCCTACGCCGCTTGTCCGGTCTGCTCGCCGACACGGGCGGCGCTCGTCACGGGCAAATGGCCTCAGCGCACCGGCATCACCGACTACATCGGGGCTCCGCTGAAGCCCGATCTCTGGAAACGCAACACGAAGCTGCTCCCTGCGCCCTATGCCGACCGGCTTGCGCACGAGGAGGTGACCTTCGCGGAGGCGCTCAAGGAAGCTGGCTACGCGACCTTCTTCGCCGGCAAGTGGCACCTCGGTCCCGAAGGCTGGTGGCCGGAGGATCAGGGTTTCGACGTCAACAAGGGCGGCATCGACCGCGGCGGTCCCTATGGTGGCAAGAAATACTTCGCTCCCTACGGCAATCCCCGCCTCGAGGACGGACCCGAAGGCGAGCATCTGCCCGACCGCCTCGCCGCCGAAGCCGGGAAGTTCATCGAGGCGCACCGCGACCGGCCCTTTCTGGTCTATTATCCCTTCTACGACGTGCACACTCCCCTGATGGGACGCGAGGATCTCGTGAAGAAGTACGAGGAAAAGCGCGTGAAGCTCGGGCTCGAAGAAAAATGGGGACGCGAAGGCGGACGCGATGTCCGCCTCGTCCAGGAGCACGCCGTCTACGCCGCCATGGTCGAGGCGATGGATCAGGCTGTTGGCAAAGTGTTAGGGAAACTCGATGAACTTGGTCTCGCCGAAAACACCCTCGTGCTCTTCACGAGTGACAACGGCGGCCTGTCCACCAGCGAAGGCTGGCCCACCTCGAATGAACCGCTTCGTGGAGGCAAGGGCTGGATGTATGAAGGCGGCATCCGCGAGCCGCTCATCGTGCGTTGGCCGGCGAAGATCAAGGCGGGTAGCGTGTCGGACGCGCTTGTGAGCAGCGTGGATTATTTCCCGACTTTCCTTGAGGCTAGCGGAACGAAGAATCCCGGGGACCTGAAAATTGACGGGGTCAGCCTTGTGCCCGTCCTCACGGGTGGCAGCTTGCCGGAGCGAGCCCTCTTCTGGCATTACCCGCACTACGGCAACCAAGGCGGCGCGCCGGCCGCGGCGATCCGCAGAGGGAATCACAAACTGATCCACTGGTTCGAGGACGACCGCATCGAGCTTTTCGACCTCGCCGCCGATCTCTCCGAAACGAACGACCTCGCCCTCACACGTCCCGATCTCGTCGACGCGCTCCGGGCGGAATTGAAAGCCTGGCAGGAGGAAGTCGCCGCGAAGTTCCCCACGCCGAATCCGGACTTCGACGCAGCCAAACCGAACGGTCGGGCGGCGGAGCGGAAGCCGAAGGGTTCCGCGGTAAAAGGTAAAAAGTGAAAGGTAAAAAGTCCAAGCCCCGAATGCCCATGCGAACCTTTCTTCTCTGCGTCTTCATCCAAGTGGCGGCGTCTCTCCCAGCGGCCGACAAGCCCAACATCCTCTTCCTCTTCGCCGACGACCAGTGCTTCGAGACGATCCGGGCCTTCGGTCACACCGACATCGACACGCCGAATCTCGACCGGCTCGTTGCGGAGGGCACGACCTTCACCCATGCCTACAACATGGGCTCCTGGACTGGTGCCGTCTGCGTCGCGAGCCGCACCATGCTCGTGACCGGCCGGACGGTGTGGCATGCGAACCAGGTCTACGAGGGAAAGAACACCGATCTCGAGCGCGAAGCGGGTCGCCTCTGGCCGCAACGCATGTCGCAGGCGGGATACGAGACCTTCTTCTCCGGCAAATGGCACATCAAGACCGATGCCGCGAAATGTTTCGACCACACCGCGAACATCCGGGCCGGAATGCCGAAGGATTCCCCGAAGGGATACAACCGTCCCCTCGCGGGACAGCCCGATCCCTGGAGTCCGAGTGATCCGGAATACGGCGGGTTCTGGGAGGGAGGCAAACACTGGACCGAAGTCGTCGGTGACGACGCCACCACCTTCCTCGGCACGGCCGCGAAATCGGAGAAGCCGTTCTTCATGTATCTCGCCTTCAACGCCCCCCACGATCCGCGACAGTCTCCTCAGGAATATGTCGACCGCTACCCGCTCGATCGCATCACCGTGCCCGCGAACTTCCTCCCTGAATATCCTCACAAAGACACCATCGGTTGCGGTCCGGGACTGCGAGACGAGAAACTCGCACCGTTTCCCCGCGATGAACACGCCGTGAAGGTCCACCGCCAGGAGTACTACGCCATCATCACCCATCTCGACCACCAGATCGGCCGCATCCTCGATGCCCTCGAACAGTCGGGCGAGGCGGACAACACCTGGATCTTCTTCACCGCCGACCACGGGCTCGCGGTGGGGCATCACGGGCTCTTTGGAAAACAGAACCTCTACGATCACAGCCTCCGCGTGCCCTTCCTCGTCAAGGGACCGGGCGTGAAGGCCGGGGCCAGGATCGACGCGCCGGTCTATCTCCAGAGCGTCATGGCCACGGCGCTCGATCTCGCGGGTGCGGATTGCGAGGGCATCGGGTTCGCCAGCGTGCGTCCGCTGCTGGAGGGAAAAGGGGAGGGACTTGAGTCTGTCTACGGCGCCTATATCGACCTGCAACGGGCGGTGATCAACGACGGGTGGAAATTGATCCTCTATCCCAAGGCGAAGGTCGCGAGGCTGTATCACCTCGTGGAAGACCCGCAGGAGATGCGCGACCTTGCCGGCGATCCCGCACAGACGGATCGGAAAAGGGCACTGTTCGCGAAGCTGCGGGGTTTGCAGAAGGAACTCGATGACACGCTCGATCTGGAGGCGGTGTTTCCGGAGTTGAAAGGATGAACTTGGACGCCCTCCACGCATTCGCGAAAATTCGCGGACATTCGCGCCCGTTCGTGTTTCCAAGAATGAATTCAACGCGAATGAAAACGAATGGGCCGCGAATGAACGGGAATCAGAAGGGATTTATGGTGCTGTCCCTCTCCCTTCTGACGTGGTTCAGTGCATCCGCCGCCGACCGTCCCAACGTGATCTTCATCCTTGCCGATGACCAGGGCAGCGTCGATCTCGGTTGCTACGGTTCCAAGGACCTCGAGACACCGCACACCGATGCCCTCGCCGCGCGCGGGGTGCGTTTCACCCAGTTCTATTCCGCCGCTCCCGTCTGCTCGCCTTCGCGGGCGGGCATCCTCACGGGGCGTTATCCGGTCCGTGCCAGCGTCCCGGGGAACTGTGCCTCGCAGCCCGGGGCCAAAGGTGCTTTGCCGCCGGAGGAAATCACGATGGCCGAGATGTTCCATGCCGCCGGTTACGCCACCGCCCAGATCGGCAAATGGCACCTCGGCTACACGCCCGAAACGCATCCGCTGAAACAGGGCTTCGACCATTCCTTCGGCCACATGGGCGGCTGCATCGACAATTACTCGCACTTCTTCTACTGGAGCGGTCCGAACCGTCATGATCTCTGGCGCAACGGGGTGGAGGTCTTTCACGACGGCGAGTTCTTTCCCGATCTCATGGTGAAGGAGGCCTCGCGCTTCATCGAGGCGAACCGGGCGAAACCCTTCTTCCTCTATTACGCGCTCAATTCACCGCACTACCCCTACCAGGGCGACGCGAAGTGGCTCGAGCGCTTCAAGGACCTGCCTTACCCTCGCAATCTCTACGCCGCCTTCGTCGCGGCGCAGGATGAGCGGCTTGGACTGCTCTTCGCGAAGCTCGACGAGTTCGCTCTCCGTGAGAACACCCTCATCGTTTTCCAGAGCGACAACGGCCATTCCACAGAGGAGCGCGCCCATTTTGGCGGAGGCAGCGCGGGCGGTTATCGCGGCGCGAAGTTCAGTCTTCTCGAAGGCGGCATCCGGCTTCCCGCCATCATCACCTGGCCGGGGCGTTTGCCTCATGGAGAAGCGCGTGATCAACTCGCTCACGCCTGCGATTGGTTGCCCACGCTGGCGGAACTCTGCGAGGTCCCGCTTCCTGACAAACCCCTCGATGGACGCAGCCTCGTGAAAGTCCTCACCGATGGCTCCGCATCGTCTCCGCACGAAGGCAAATCGCTCCATTGGCAGGTCGGCGAGGGGCCCAAGGCTGACTGGGCGGTGCGTGAGGGCGATTGGAAATTGATCGGCCGCTCCCGCGACACCAGCGACGGCGAGTCCAAGGAGGTGCTCGAAAACTTTCTTGTGAATCTCGCCGACGACCCCGCCGAAACCACCAACCGCGCCTCGGAGAACCCGGAGGTGCTGGAGCGCCTGAAGCGGCTTCATGAGACGCATCTGGAGTAGGGAGGGTTGGGATTTTCAGGATGGAAAAGGGGCTGGTCGGGTGCTAGGATAGCCCGATGTCGTCGCCTTTACCCCAGCCCATTCCGAAGGACTTGCGAGAGCAGATGATTGACTTCATCCAGAGGGCTCCCGAAGAGGAACTCCCGGAGATCAACCGAAGGCTCCTCATCGCCGAGCGGGACAAGTGGTGGCGTGAAGTCCAGGAACAGGCGACGAAGGACGCGGCGTCTGGTAAATTCGAAGGCGTTCAGGAGCGGATCGAGGAGTATCGGCTTTCCGTGCGTCAGTAATCCGGTGGAATCGTCAAGTCTCCCATGGGAGCTGGGCCGGGTTGAGAAGGTCACCACAGAGGTTTTTCATTGCTGTTCTTCCCTGCGCCATGTTTCCGGAAAGACCGGGACGTGGCATGGGCATCCTGCCCGTAAACGACAACCCAAGGGATGCCCAATCTGATTCAGATTGCTTGTAGCGCGGGGATTGCGTAAACGCGATCCGTCCTTGGGGCGGCCCCGGAGGGGCCGAAGAGGGTAGCCGGTGGTGCAGCGAGGAACGAGCGCAACCACCGGATTCTTGATTGAGTAAACCCCGCCGCCCCGGAGGGGCGGAAGAAGCGAGAGTTGCGCCTTGACGAATCGTCGAACACGAATCGCTCGCGGCAGTTTTTCCGCGTCCTTCTCGCGCCCCTCCGGGGCGCTCTGAAAGGGTGTCCGGATGTCCGGGGGTTCCCCTCGCTTCGCTTGGTCCACCCCCGGCCACTCTCTCGCGTCCCTACGGGACGCTCCTGGCGGTGGGGCGCTCCCTTGGGTTGACGCCCATGGACATCCTGCCAGGGCCGGCTTCGGCCATGCTTTCGGCGGAGGAGACGAGGGTAACTGATGCAGAGGTCCTCTGCTGCCTGCCCTGAATTGGACGCGTCGGGCGAAATCGGCAACTTCCTCCCCCCGGCACGGTTTCACCATCTCACCCCGGCTACCGCACGTTCTCCGTATCTTGACGCCTCCCCCGGATTCCTCTTTCCTAACACCGCATGAAACTCCCCCGCATCCTCCTCGCTCTTTTCCTCGGACTCGGCGCGACCCTCACCCGCGCCTCCGACTCGCCGCCGAACATCATTTACCTGATTTCCGATGACCACGCCTGGACCGACTACGGGTTCATGGGGCATCCGATCGTGGAGACGCCGCACCTCGACAAACTCGCGAAACGCAGCGCGCTCTTTTCCCGCGGCTACGTGCCGACCGCGCTGTGTCGTCCCGCCCTCGCGACTTTTGCGAACGGACTCTACGCTCACCAACACGGCGTGACGGGGAATGATCCGGCTCCCCTCACGGAGCCTGTGAAGGAGAAGGGCAAAGGAAAAGGCAAAGGCCAGCCCGAGTCCCCCGAATACGCCGCGCTGCGCGAGAAGCTCATCGCGAAGATGGATGTGCAGCCGACGATCATGGACCTGCTCGGAGAGAAGGGTTACGTCAGCCACCAATCCGGCAAGTGGTGGGAAGGCACCCCGGCGCGCGGCGGTTTCACCGAAGGCATGACCCGCGGCTTCCCGAATCCCGGCGGCCGCCACGGGGATGAAGGGCTCAAGATCGGCCGCGAGGGCATGGAGCCCATCTTCGACTTCATCGATCGCTCCGTCGCGGCGGAGAAACCCTTCTTTGTTTGGTATTTCCCCTTCATGCCGCACACGCCGCACACCCCGCCGCAGCGGCTCTTCGACAAGTACAAAGCCAAGGGCGTCGAGTCCGACCACGTCGCCCGCTACTACGCGATGATCGAGTGGTTCGATGAGACCGTGGGCCAGCTCCTCGACAAGCTCGAGGAAAAGGGACTCACTGAAAAGACGCTCATCGTCTATTCCTCGGACAACGGTTGGATCCAGGATCCGAACGGCCAAGGCTACGCTCCCCGCTCCAAGCAATCGGCCAACGAAGGCGGCACCCGCCAGCCGCTGCTCTTTTCCTGGCCGGGCACGATCGTGCCGGGCGATCGCAAGGAGCAGCTCTGCTCCACCGTCGACTTCGTGCCGACCTGTCTCGCCGCGGCGGGCGCGTCGATCCCTGAAAATCTGCCAGGCTATAACCTTCTCCCCATCCTGAAATCGGGTGAGCCGACGCCGCGTCAGGAAGTCTTCGGTGAGAGCTTCGCCCACGATGTTGCCGACATCGACGATCCCGAGGTGACGCTGCTCTACCGCTGGGTCATCGACGGCAAGTGGAAGCTGCTGCTCACCTACGACGGCAAGCTCGACCGCTATGCGAGTTCGCATCCGCGCACCGAGAAGCGCCCCCAGCTTTACGATCTGCTCGTCGATCCTCACGAAAACACCAATCTCGCCGCGCAGCATCCCGAGGTCGTCGCCCGCCTCGCGGCCCGGCTCCAGGAATGGTGGCCGGTGACGAAACGGCAGGTGCTGACGGAGTGGACCGATGCGCCGGGCGTGTGGAAGTGAACTTCGCATATCTTCCGATGAAAAAGGCGCTGCTCTTTGCACTCGTGCACTCGTTCCTCCTCGCGCCGATCGGCGGGGCGAAGGAGCAACCGAATCTCATCTTCGTGATGGCCGACGACATGGGCTGGGGGCAGACCGGCTACCGGAATCATCCCCTCCTCAAGACGCCGAATCTCGACGCGATGGCCGCGAACGGACTGCGCTTCGATCGTTTCTACGCAGGCGGTCCGGTCTGTTCGCCAACGCGGGCCTCGGTGCTGACGGGACGCTCCCACGACCGCACCGGCGTGTTGAGCCACGGCTACGCGCTGCGTTTGCAGGAAAAGACGATCGCCCAGGCTCTGCGCTCCCATGGTTACGTGACCGGCCATTTCGGGAAATGGCACCTCAATGGTCTCCGCGGTCCGGGCGCTCCCGTGCTTGCCGATGATCCCCGCAGTCCCGGTGGCTTCGGCTTTGATGAATGGGTCTCGGCGACAAACTTTTTCGACCGCGACCCGCTCCTCGGCCGGATGGGGCAGATCGAGTCTTTCACCGGCGATTCCTCCGAGATCGCGGTGGACGAGGCGGTGAAGTTCCTCGATCGCCATCGAAAGGGCGACAAGGCAATGTTCGCGGTGATCTGGTATGGCTCGCCCCACAGCCCCTTCAAGGCCTCCGATGCCGATCTCGCGCCCTTCGCCCATCTCGATCCCGAGTCGGCGGATCACTACGGCGAGCTCGCCGCGATGGACCGCAGCATCGGCACCCTCCGGGCGAAGCTGCGCGAGTTTGGCATCGAGCGCGACACCCTGCTCGTCTTCTGTAGCGACAACGGCGGTCTGCCCAAGATCACTCCGGGAACGGTCGGCGGCTTGCGCGGCTTCAAGGGCAGCGTCTACGAGGGCGGACTCCGCGTCCCCGGCATCTTCGAATGGCCCGGGACGATCGCACCCCGTGTCACCGATCATCCGGCCTGCGTCATGGATTTGTTTCCCACGGTGGTGGATGTGTTAGGCCTGCCGGAAGAGGTGATGATCCGACCGCTCGATGGACAGAGTTTGCGTCCCTTGTTTGCCGGAGGTGCGGAGACACCTGCGGAACGGGGTGCTCCGATTGGATTCCGCTACAACAAGGCCCGCGCCCTGATCAGCGATCGTTACAAGCTGCTCACCACCGATGAGCGCAATGGTGTCTACGAACTCTACGATCTGGTCAACGATCCCACCGAGTCGAAGGACCTCGCCGCTGCAGAGCCCGAGGTTTTCTCCCGGATGAAGGAGCAACTCCTCGCCTGGGACGCCACGATGGACGCGAGTTTCGCAGGAAACGATTATCCCGAAGGCAAGGTCGAGCCCGCCGACCCCAATCCGGTAAACTGGTTCGAGACCGATCGTTACCGCGCCCATGAGGCGGAGTGGAGAATCCGGCCGGAATTTCGCCGCTATTACGAAGGTGACAGGGCCGGGAAGGGGAAGAAAGGCAAACGAGCCGTCGCCGAATGATCGAAGTGAAAGCGACGCTCCGATGAAATGTCTCCCGTTCCTTTTGCTTCTGCTCTCAGGTATCGCTACTGCGGCGGAAAAGCCTGACGTGCTCATCATCCTGACCGACCAATGGAGTCCTCGCTGGCTCAGTTGGGAGAATCCGCAGGTTCGCACCCCCCATCTCGATGGCATCGCGAAAGAGGGCATGATCTTCGACCGCTGCTACACCACCTCGCCGGTCTGCACGCCGGCGCGGGTTTCGTTGATCACCGGTCTCTATCCGCACAACGCGGGGCACGGACTCTGGGGAAATCTCCTCGACTACCATGTGCCGCCGGAGGAGGCGACGATGTTCCGCGACTTGCAGGCTGCCGGCCTCACCACCGCGCAGATCGGAAAAACCCATTGGTCCTCAGGCAAGGCCGTGAAACAGACCTTTGGCAGTGATGCCGGTTTTCATGCCGCCCTCGGTCTGGATCACGTCATCGACGTATCGGGTCCGCCCTCCGATCCCCGTGAGCGCAATCCCTACGCGGAATACCTGCGCGAACTCGGCCTCCTCGATGCCGTGGCGAAGGACATGCATCACCGCTATTTGAAATGGCAGTATGAGCCTCGCGCCAACCCCGCTCCGCCGGAGCATTACCACGACAGCTTTGTAGCCCGGGCCGCCGTCGAGTTCATCGAGCGCCAACCGGCGGACCAGCCTTTTTGCCTCGTTGTCAGCTTCCATTCGCCGCACCCTCCGTTGGACGCTCCGGGCGACTACGCGACGATGTATGATGCCGAGACCCTTTCGCTGCCGCCCAATATTCCCGAGCCCTATCGCCGCGAGATGAAAACGATCGGGCACGCCGAGACCCGGGAGATGCTGGCGAACTATCTCGGCAAAATCTCTCTGGTCGATGATCAGATCGGCGCTCTCGTCGAGGCGATGCGCCGCCGCGGCACCTGGGACGAGGCCTTTTTCGCCATGACGTCTGATCATGGGGAAATGATGGGGGCGCAAGGGACGCTCACGAAAGGTCGCTTCTACGAGGAATCCGCAAGGGTCTCGCTCGTGGTCCGTTGGCCGGGCCGGGTCCAGCCGGGGCGCACGAAGGCGCCGGTGCAGATGATGGATGTCTATCCCAGCGCGTTGGAGGCGGTCGGTGGCACCTTGTCACCCGGTCGTCATGCGAAGTCCCTGCTGCCGCTCGCGAAGGGTGAGGTCGATGCGATTCGACCCGCCGCGATCAGTGAAATCTCGAACGGACGCGGGAACAATGTGATGGTCACCGATGGCCGCCACAAATGGTGGCTCGACGGAGAGAAGGAGTTCCTTTTCGATCTCACTGAGGATCCGTTTGAAATGACCAATCTGGCGTTGGAAGGGGACCATTCGGAAATCCGCCTCAGGATGCAGCGGCTCCTCATCGACCAACTCCGTGACTCGCAAACCAATCTTTCGGAAGGCTACGTGCCGAAGGTCAAGCGGCTCCGCGAGGCGGAGGCGGACAAGGCGGAATGATGAAACGGATCGCTCTCATTCTCTCACTGGCGGTAACATCCGCACATGTCGTTGCCGGTCCGCCGCTCGTCTTCTACAGCAACGACACCACCCACATCACCTCCTGCGACAGTCCCTATCGGAGCGGGAGGGAAGGGTTCTCCGGCGACGATCTCCGCGCCTCGATCCGCGAGGCCGCGGGCGTCGACGCGCATCTCTTGCAGCCCGGGCTCGGGTGGATTCCCTGGTGGAAGTCGGAAATCTATTCTCCGACCGATCACTACGGCACCTTTCTCGGCGGGTTCGGCATCACGAAACCGAGTTCTTATGGGCGTTATCTCCTCGAGGGCGGCGATGTCGTGGCGACTTTCCTCGACGAGTGCCGGAAGGTCGGAGTGAAGGCGATCGTCTCCTATCGCGTCAACGACGGTCACCATGTCCGCGAATTGGCCAAGGCGCTCGAGGAAGGGAAACCCTCGCAGGGCATGTCGCGGTTTTATTGGGAGAACTACGAGCGATTCCGCCTCGGACCCGACCCGGCCGACTGGAGCCAGGGTGTCTTCGACTGGAGCCATCCCGAGGTGCCGGCTGAAAAACTCGCCCTCATCCGCGAACTCATCGAGACCTATCCGCTCGACGGGATCGAACTCGACTTCCTGCGTCACTGGGTCCGCTTTGCTCCCGATCGCACGCCTCTCGAACAACGGCGCGCCATCACGACCGCCTTTGTGCGCGAGGTCCGTTCGGCCCTCGATGCCGCCGAGGCGAAGGACGGACGCGAACGATCGCTCTGTCTCCGCGTCCCGGCGATCGTGGCCTTGCACGACGAGCAGGGCATCCATCTGCCCGATCTCGCCGCGGCCGGAGTGGACGTGGTGACGCTCTCGTGGAGCTACTTCACCCTGCAGGACGACTCTGTCAGGATGGTGAAGACGCTCATTCCCGACACGTCCGTTCTTGTCGAGATGACGCATACCACGCTCACCGGCAAAGCCCTCGGAGGGAGCGGCACGCAGCCCTACCTGCGGACCACCGATGAGCAGTTCTACACCGCCGCGCACCTCGCCTACGGGCAGGGTGCCGATGGCGTGAGCCTCTTCAATTTTCCCTATTACCGCGCCCACGTCACTCCGGAGATTGGGCCCTTTGACGAGCCGCCCTTCCACGTCCTGCCGAAGTTGCGCGATCGCGAATTCGTTGCCCGGCAGTCGCATTGCTATTTCCTCACCGCCGCGCGGAAAGATGTCGCGCTACGCGATCTGCCTTTGCCAGCACTTCTGCAGCGGAACCAACCGCAGACCTTCACGATGGAGATGGCACCCTTGCCAGAAGTTCACCACGACGGGTTCCTGCGCCTGCGCTCCGACGAGTCCATCGCCGATCGGGTCATCGAGGTGAAGTTGAACGGCACGCCTCTCGTTCCGGCGCCTTTCGTCGCAAAGCCATTGCCGCACCCCTACGAAGCTTGGCTCGGCACGGAAGAGGACACGCGGTGTTTCCATTGTCCTGTCGATTTGGTGAAGACAGGGGAAAACAAGATCGAGGTGACCCTCAAGGAGGGCATCCGGGTGAGGGTGATTTATCTTGAAGTGTCGTTGCCGGCGGCGAAAGGCCGCTGAGGCTCTTGCCGTATCTTGACATTGCCAACGTGAAAGGTTCCGATAGCGCGATGACCCCCCGCCTCATTTCTCTCCTGCTTGGAGCCGGCGCGTTCGCACAATCGATCGTCGCTGCGGACCGTCCGAATCTCGTCGTCTTTCTCATCGACGACATGGGCATCATGGACACCTCCGTGCCCTTTCTCACCAATAGCGAGGGTAAACCAATGCGTTATCCGCTGAACGATTTCTACCGCACTCCCTCGATGGAGCGGCTCGCGGGGCAGGGGATCCGCTTCAATCAATTCTATGCGATGAGCGTTTGCTCGCCGACCCGGGTTTCGATCATGACCGGGCAGAACGCTGCGCGGCACGGCGTGACCAACTGGATCAATCCCGAGCAAAACAATGCGGGCCCGCAGGGCGCGCCCGACTGGGATTGGGAGGGGCTCGCACCCGGCGATGTCACTCTGCCCGGTCTGCTCGCAGGAGCGGGTTATCGCACCATTCATGTCGGCAAGGGACATTTCGCCGCGAAGGATCTGCCGGGGGCCGATCCCTCGACCCTCGGTTTTCAGCGCAACATCGCCGGCGCGGCCTTTGGTGCCCCCGGCAGCTATTACGGAGAGAAAAACTATGGAGGCATGGGCAAGAATCAGAAGCACGCCGTGCCTGGGCTCGAAAAGTATCACGGAACCGACACGTTCCTGACCGAGGCCCTCACGATCGAGGCGAACACCGCGCTGAAAGAGGTGGCCGCGACGGGCGATCCCTTCTACCTCTACTTCGCCCATTACGCCGTCCACGCCCCATTCAATTCCGATCCGCGATTCGCGGCCCACTACAAGGATTCCGGCAAGCCGGAGCAGGCCCAGGCCTTCGCCACCCTCGTCGAGGGCATGGACAAATCCCTCGGTGACGTCCTCGATCATCTCGAGGCGATCGGCGAAGCCGAGGACACGATCGTGATCTTCCTCGGCGACAACGGCTCCGATGCTCCGCTCGGCAACCAGCACGAGGTCGCCTGCGCCGCTCCGCTCCGGGGAAAAAAAGGCGCCCATTACGAGGGCGGCATGCGCGTGCCCTTCATCGCCGCCTGGGCCAAACCGAATCCCGATCATCCTCTCCAAAAGGCCTTGCCCATCCCGGCGGGAGCGATCCAGTCGCAGGTTGCGAATGTCACCGATCTCTTTCCGACCCTCCTCCAGCTCGCCGGAGTCGCCGCGCCCGCGGGGCATGCCGTCGATGGTCGTCCCTTGCAAACGCTGCTCACCGGCAAGGCGGACGATTCCCATCCCCGGCAATTCCTGATGCATTACCCGCATGCGCCGCACCGCAGCAACTACTTCACGGTCTGGCGCGACGGCGATTGGAAGGTGATCTACCACTACCTGCCGGACGTGCCGACTCAAGGCGACCTGATTCAATCGGGTGGAGCCCGCTACCAGCTCTTCAACCTGGCGGAGGATCCTTTCGAGCAGAACGATCTCGCCGCGTCGCGGCCGGAGGATCTGCGGCGTATGATGGAGGGGCTCATCTCGCAGACCGAGGCCCATGGCGCGCGTTATCCCGTGGAGATGGATCATCTCACCCGCTTGAAGCCGCTCCTGCCATGAAACGCCGGCTCTGCCCGCTGCTGGCTCTTTTGGGATTCGCCGCCTCGCTCGTCTCGGGTGGGACGGCGGAAACCCGACCCAACCTCATCCTCATCATGGCCGACGACTTCGGTTATGAATGTGTTGGGGCCAACGGCGGCGAATCCTATCAAACACCCCATCTCGACCGCCTCGCGGCGGCGGGCGTGCGGTTTGAGAACGCGCATTCCTATCCGCTCTGCACGCCGACGCGGGTTGCGCTGATGACCGGCAAGCACAACATCCGCAACTACCTCAACTTCGGCACTCTCCCTCGGAGCGAGACCACCTTCGCCCATCTCCTGAAGCAGGCCGGCTACGCCACCGGGGTCTGCGGCAAGTGGCAGCTCGGCAAAGAATCCGATTCGGCACAACATTTCGGCTTCGACGAGTCTCTGCTCTGGCAACAGACCCGGCGTCCGCCGCGCTACGCGAATCCCGGGCTCGAGCGCAACGGCAAGGAAGAGGATTATCCCGAGGGCAGCTACGGGCCGACCTTGATCAACGACTTCGCCCTCGACTTCGTCTCGCGGCACAAGGACGGACCTTTCTTTCTCTATTACCCGATGATTCTGACCCACGATCCCTTCCAGCCAACGCCGGACAGTGCGGACTGGGATCCGAAGGCCGAGGGGGAACGGGTCAACCGCGATGTGAAACACTTTGCGGAAATGACCGCCTACCTGGACCAGATGATTGGCCGCCTCGATGCGAAGCTCGCTGAGCTCGGCATCCGTGAAAACACCCTGCTCTTCTTCCTCGGCGACAACGGAACCCATGCCACCGTGACGAGCCGTTTCCAAGGCAAGGACTACCAGAGCGGCAAAGGGACGACGACCGCGCGGGGCAGCCACGTGCCCCTGATCGCGAGCTGGCCCGCGGCGATGGCGGAGGGGCGGGTTTGTCAGGATCTCGTTGGTGTGGTCGATCTCCTCCCGACTCTCTGCGAGGCCTCCGGGTTGGACGTGCCCCATGGGCTGGACGGGATCAGTTTCCTGCCGCAGTTGAAAGGGGAGCAGGGTTTGCCGCGTGAGGCGCTTTATCTCTGGTATTCGCCACGGCAGAAGGCCGATCTGACGGTGAAGGAATACGCCTTCGACCACAAGCACAAGCTTTACCGCGATGGCCGCCTCTTTGATCTCGCCACCGATCCCTTCGAGGCCGGCGAACCCCTTGCCCCGGACGCCGCGCCGGAGGCGAGGGCGCAGCTGCAGGCCGAACTCGATCGCTATCGCGACGCTCGACCCGCGGCCCTTGATCGCGCCTTTCTCGATGCGAATCCGGATGCAACTTCCGCCGCACGGCAGGGTAAAAAGAAGGCCCGCAAGCCGTGAAATCCCCGATCGAACCCTCTTTGATGAAGCATCTGACCCTCTTCTGTCTCCTGGTCCTGCTCGTTCTGCCGACCGCGGCGGCCGAGAAGAAACCGAACATCCTGTTTCTCTTCGCCGACGACTGGGGCCGCTACGCCTCCATCCTGCGCGAGACGGAGGGACCGGGCACGATCAACGACGTCGTCGAGACACCGAATTTCGACAAGATCGCGAAGGAAGGCGTCTTCTTCCGCAACGCCCACGTCAGCGCCCCGTCCTGCACGCCCTGCCGCAGCGCGCTCCTGACAGGACAACATTTCTGGCGCACCAATACGGGCGCGATCCTGCGCGGCGCGGTCTGGGATGCGACAATCCCAAGCTACCCGCTGCTGCTCCAGGAGGCGGGTTATTTCATCGGTTGCACCCACAAGGTCTGGGGGCCCGGCACGCCGGCGAATTCGCCTTTCACGAAAGAGCAGGCCTTCACGAAGCGCGGCGGTCGATTCAACCAGTTCTCCCAAAACGCGACCAAGGCGGTCGCCGAGGGCACGCCGTTCGAGACGATCAAAGCGGAATTGCTCTCGGAATCGCGCGGCAACTTCGCCGACTTCCTCGACGCGAAGCAGGGTGAGGGCCCGTGGTGTTACTGGTTCGGCCCGACGAACGTGCACCGGAAGTGGATCAAAGGCAGCGGCAAGGCGCTCTGGGGCATCGATCCCGATTCGCTCAAGGGCAAGATGCCGCCCTTCCTTCCCGATGTGCCCGAGGTGCGCGAGGATCTCGCGGATTATTTCGGCGAAATCAAAGCATGGGACGCCGGGATCGGCGCGCTCCTCGAGGAACTCGACTCGCGCGGCGAAAAGGAGAACACGCTTGTCGTGATCAGCGGCGACCACGGGGCTCCCGGGTTTCCGCACGGGAAATGCAACCTCTACGGATTCGGCACGAATGTCTGTCTTTCGATCACCGGTCCCGGGGTAAAGGGCGGGCGTGTCGTCGACGACTTCGCTTCGCTCACCGATCTCGCCCCGACGTTCCTCGAGGCGGCGGGATTGAAGGCTCCCGAAGTGATGACCGGCCGCAGTCTCTGGCCGACGCTCGCCTCTGACAAAAGCGGACTCGTCGACGAAACCCGGACCCGCGTCTTCACCGGTCGCGAACGCCACGTCGAGATCGCTCGGTCGGATTACACGCCTTATCCGCAGCGCGCCATTCGCACGGCCGATCATGTGTTCATTATCAATTTCCGTCCCGACCGTTATCCGATGGGCGATTGGTATCGTCTCGACAGCAGCGAGGACCCGAGCGTTGATGAACTGGAAAACGAAACGCGGGTGACCCTGCCCGACGAGGATTCAGGCCCCACGAAGGCTTGGCTGGTAGGCGTGCGCAACACTCCGGAATGGAAAGAGCATTTTGAATGGGTCTACGGCAAGCGGCCGAGGTATGAGCTCTACGATCTGAGGAAAGATCCTCACGAAACCACCAATCTCGCCGATGATCCGGCCTACGCGGAGGTGAAGAAAAAGCTGGAGACGGAGTTGCTGGACGTGCTCAAGGGAACCGGTGATCCGCGCATGATCGAGGACGGGAAGTTTTTCGAGACAGCGCCCATGGCAGGTCCCTTGCCGGACGAAGAATTGTTCTGGGACGAGAAGCCTAAGGGAAAAGGGAAGGGCAAAGGAAAGGCCAAGAGCAACGCGAACGCCGAGTGAGGGGCTTCCTCTCGGATCGGTCAGCCACCGATCATTCTCAGGCACGAGGGCCGCGGAACGACCAGAGGTTCGCCACGCGGTGACAGGGCCCCGGTTTGGGGATCGATGTGAAAGACGACGATCCGGTCGCCAGGCATGTTCGCACAGATCAGCCATCGCCCGTCAGGCGTGATCAGCAGATTCTGCGGTCCTTTTCCAAGACTGGGGACGGTGTCGCTTCGGCTGAGTTTTCCCCCATCGCCGACCTGGAAGATCGCGATGCTGTCGTGACCACGGTTGGTTCCGAAGAGGAACCGCCCATCGGGGGTGAACTTCAGATCCGCGCAGTAGCTGGTGCCCACGAAATCTTCCGGCAGGGTTGAGAGGCTCTCGGACCGCTCCAGGCGTCGACCGTCGACGGCGAAACGGGTCACGGTGTTGGAGAGTTCATTGATGGAATAGAGGTTTTTGCCGTCAGGAGCGAACGCGAGATGGCGCGGACCGGCTCCGGGCGAACTGTGGACCGGAGAAGCTCCGTCGGCAGCGAGCGTCGCGAGCGCGGGGTCGAGCCGGTAGACGAGGATCTGGTCGAGGCCGAGATCGGCGGCATAGGCGTGGCGATGGTCGGGGCCGACCAAAATGCAGTGGGCATGGGGTCCGTCCTGGCGCTCTGGATTGACCTTGGAACCTCCCTGATGCTGGATCACGGAGGTGGCCTCTCCGAGGGTACCATCATCATGGATGGGAAGGGCGGCGACGCTTCCGCTCGCGTAGTTGGCGAGCAGCAAGGCACGTCCGGTCGGGTCGATCTCGAGAAAGCAGGTGGCGGTGCCTTTCGCAAAGCGTTGATTGAGGAGCTTCAGGGCTCCGGTGCTCTGATCGATGCGGAAGGCAAGCACTTCTTCATCGGTCTTACCCCCAAACTCGCTGGCGCGCACCGAGTAAAGGAATCGCTCGTCGGGTAAGATCGCGATGAAAAAGGGGTTGGCGATCCCGCTGGTTCGTTCCATGGGCGTGAGCGTTCCTTCCTCGGGCGAGAAACGGAAAGCGCTGATGGCACCCTCCGGGCCTCCGGCGAATGAGGAGACAAAGAGAATCGGGTCCGCCGATCTGGTCGTGACCTGAACGAGGCAGCAACCAAGGGCGGCAAGAACCGGCAGGCTCCGAAGCCATACGGTAAGGTGGAAGAATCCGTGCATCCTTCTTCGCTAACAAATTCAGAACGCGAAATCGAGATCAAAAATGGCGGGTTGACCACGTGAGACGCTGACGCTGAGGAAACAAGCCCGTCGAACGATGCGTTCACTCCTCGGATTCAGGCCGTCGTTTGATTGCGAATGAATCCATTCAAGTCGGCACGGCGAGTCATGCGCTGCGTCCGATCGGCAGGATGTGATGGTTCATTTCTCTAGTGTGTTGATATCGGGGGACTTGGGGATGAGGAACGAGGATCGGGGGAACTTTGAAGTCCGGACCCGGAGCAGTTCCGCATTTGTGCAACTGTTTGAGGAAGAGCTGGAGAGCGCGTTTTTATTGGGCTGGAGGCCCGAAAGGGCCGGGTGAGAGAGGGTGTGAAATTTTTTTCGATCCGTGTGAACGTCGACCCGGATGGATAAGTGCTTGTAAGCGAAACAATGCCGTGGACACCGGGAAAAAAACTCTAACAAACCAGCAAAACCATCTAATAAAATCCGCTTGTGGCACGCGTAGTGCTGAGCTAGCAGGAGAAATCCTTCACTCGCTTGCTTTGAAATCGGGGCATCGAAAACGGAGGGGTCTAACAAACGAACCTACTTGTTAAAAACAACTCTATGAAATTGAATGCAAACCTGTTAGCGATGTTGGCGGCTCTTTCCGCCGGGGTTTCGCTCCAAGCTGGTGATTGGGGCAAAGCCGTTGTGGACAAAGGAGTCGTGGAGCCCGAAGGCCCGTTCATCTCGGGAACCTTCGCCTTCAACTACAACACCCACTTCATCTCCTATGGAGCCGACGTCTGGGGCAATGGAGGCAGCACCTTCAACGACAGCCTCTTCAATCCCTCCCTCGAGCTGAAGTTCGCGCTCCCCAGTGACGCCTACCTCGTGGTTGGTTCCTGGTGGGATGTGAACGGCAACATCGATCCGTCCGCCATCGGCGGTCGCATCCAGGAAGTGGATGTCTGGACCGGTGTTGGCAAGGACTTCGGCCTGATCGAAGCCAAGTTGCTCTACCAACAGTGGATCTACGGCGGCGATACCGAGCACATCGTGGACCTCGTCCTCGGCTTTGAGGCTCCCCTCAATCCCAGCTTCACGATCCATTACCGTCCCGACCAAGGAGCTGCTTTCGGCGATGAAGGCTTCTTCTTCGTCGGCGGAATCGCCCCGAGTGTCGAGGCCGGCCCGGTCACGATCACCGTCCCGGTGAACGTCGGTGCCGCAACCGACCTCTACCACGGTGGTGACGCCGGTTTCGCCTTCGCCTCCGCCGGAGTCAACGCGGCCTACCCGCTTCCGATTCCTGCCGAGTATGGTGACTGGACCCTGAATCTCGGAACCACGTTCTACAAGACCGACGAAGACGCGATCCCGAACAATCCGGAAGACGCGTTCTGGACCGCCAGCGCTGGCATCTCGATCGGATTCTGAGAATCCGGTTCTCCCTCTCTGAATTGATTCCCGGCCGCGCCTCCCGATCCGGAGGCGCGGCAAAGGCGGACCCGCATGAAAGCCTGATGGCGGCGGACGCCCTTCTTAGATCTTCACGACCAATCCAACACGAAATGCATCTCAGCATGAAATCCAAATCTCTTTTGAGCCTTTTCCTCGCGACCGGGATGGCGACCCTGCCGGGTCTCCTCGCGACCGGAGCCAACGCCCAGGACACCGTCAAGGTGGGCGTCCTCCACTCCCTCAGCGGCACCATGGCGATCTCCGAATCGTCCCTCCGCGACGTGCTCCTTTTCACCTTCGACGAGATCAATGCGGCCGGCGGCGTGCTCGGCAAAAAGATCGAACCGGTCGTTGTCGACGGGGCCTCCGATTGGCCCCTCTTTGCTGAGAAAGCGAAACAACTCCTGCTGCAGGACAAAGTCGCCGTCACCTTCGGCTGCTGGACCTCGGTAAGCCGCAAGTCGGTGCTTCCTGTCTTCGAAGAGAACAAGGGTCTGCTTTTCTACCCCGTTCAATATGAGGGTGAAGAGCTGTCTCCGAACATTTTCTACACCGCCGAAGCGGTCAACCAACAGGCGATCCCTGCGGTTGATTACCTGCTTGAGGAAGGTTTCAAGAAGTTCTACCTGCTCGGCACCGACTACGTCTATCCGCAGACCACCAACTTGGTCCTTCTGGAGTACCTCCTTTCCAAGGGGATTCCGATCGAAAACATCGGTGGCGGCCTGCGCAAGGACGCCGATGGCAAGGTGATTTCGGCCGGGATGTACACTCCCTTCAGCCACACCGACTACCAACAGATCGTGGCCGACATCAAGCGTTTCTCCGCCGGTGGTGAAGCCTGCGTCATCAACACCGTCAACGGTGATTCCAACGTTCCTCTCTTCAAGGAATTCGCGGCGTCCGGACTGACGGCCGAGGATTGCCCGGTCGTGTCGTTCTCGCTTTCCGAAGATGAATTCCGCTCCCTTCCGGCCAAGGACCTCGTCGGCCACCTCGGTTGCTGGACCTACTTCATGTCGCTCGACACGCCTGCCAACAAGAAGTTCATCGAGAATTTCCAAGCCTGGCTCAAGACCACCACCGTCAGCGGGATCGAGAAGGAAGGTCGCGTGACCTGCAGTCCGATGGTCCTTTCCTACGTCGGCGTCTACCTCTGGAAGGCCGCGGTTGAGAAGGCCGGCACTTTCGAAGTTGAGAAGGTTGTCGAGGCTCTCGAGAGCGGACTTTCCTTTGACGGCCCTGGCGGCACCGTGACGACCCAGAAGAACCACCACCTTACCAAGAACGTCTACATCGGCGAGACGATGGCCGACGGCCAGTTCAAGGTGATCAAGTCCTTCGACAATGTCTACGGAGAGCCCTTCCTGAAGGGCACCTTCGAGAAGAAGTGATCAGCCGCTTCTTTCATTCGTTTTCCATCGTTCTGTTTCCCTGCAGACATGGGTTTGAGATCGAACCCGATCCGCTTGCGCGAGGTGCGTCAGGCGGGTCGGGTTTCTCGTTTTCAGGGGAGTCACTTGACTCGCTTTGCGATTCCCATTTGAGGGAGGAAACGTGGGAATGGTGGCATGGGAATTGCGATCTGCGAATGATCCCTCTCTACCGATGTTCCGATCCTCCGCGATGATGAGCCGTCTTTTCCTCTTCTTGGTTGCTTTGGCAGGTTTGTCAGGATTCGCGAGAGGTCAGGAGGATGCGACGCGGAGCCTGATCGTCGAAACCCTTCTCGCTCCCGATGATGAGTCGATGAAATCCCGGATCCGTGGTCTCGGTGACACGGGTGACGAGTTTGTAGGCGATTTCTTCGAGATGTGGAAACGCGGCGAGGTATTCATCCACCTTGCGGCGGATGGCACCAAGGTCCCCTTCACCCTTGAGATGCCCGAAGGCAGCGAGCCATCGGCCGCCGTGAAGCTGATTGATGGCCAGCCAATGGTTGGGCCTGACGGCCAGCCGATGAAGTTCGTTGCCAAGGACCTCAAGCCTGTCGACACCAGCCGCGCTCTCCGCACCGAAATGAAGGCAACCGCGGACTTTCTTTCCCTCGCGTCCGATGATGCCGTGGTCCGGCTCGCAGCGGCAACGACGATCGGGATGGCGCGCAAGCCCGCCAATCTGGAAGTGTTGGAGCGACGTCTCTCGCTTGAGGAGAATGGCAAAATCCAGAAAAAGCTGCGCGAAGGGATCGCAGTGACCCAGCTTGCGACCGGCGATCGGAGCCAGATGTTGACCGGGCTGGCAGGCCTCGGGGAGGTATGCTCCGTGTCGGGACGCGACGATGTTCTCAACGTCATCCGTGAGCAGGAAAAGAAGCCGCTCGCGGAGCAGGACGCCGAACTGCTCGAGGCCGCCAAGATCGCTTTGCGATCCATTGACGCCTATCTCCAACTCGTCGACATCGCCGGCACGGCCTTCCGCGGGCTTAGTCTTGGTTCCGTCCTCCTCATTGTCGCCTTGGGTCTGGCGATCACCTTCGGGCTGATGGGGGTGATCAACATGGCTCATGGCGAGATGATCGCGGTGGGTGCGTATGCGACCTACCTCACCGAGAAGTGGTTCACGGCCTGGTTTGGAAAGGAGGGCTTCGGATTCGAGGTTTATTTCATCGTGGCGATTCCGTTCGCCTTCCTCAGTGCCGCCCTCTTCGGCGCCCTGCTCGAGCGCGGCATCATCCAGTTTCTCTATAAACGGCCGCTCGAATCGCTCCTCGCGACCTGGGGCGTCTCGCTCATCATCCAGCAGGGCTTCCGGCTGATCTTCGGTGCCTCGAACCGGCAGGTGAACTCGCCAGCCTGGATGATGGGCAGCTTCGAGGTCAGTGATGTCACGCTCGGTTACAACCGCTTGTTCGTGATTCTTTTCGCCATTCTCATCGTCTTCGGCACCTGGCTGCTGATGACAAAAACGCCGGTGGGTCTCTGCATCCGATCCGTCATGCAGAATCCGCAAATGGCGGCTTGCATGGGGATCCGTACCTCGCGGGTTCGGATGCTCACCTTCGCCTTCGGCTCGGGTTTGGCCGGACTCGCGGGGGCCTTCCTTTCGCAAATCGGCAACGTGGGGCCCGCGCTCGGACAAAGTTACATCGTCGACAGCTTCATGGTCGTCGTCGCGGGTGGAGCCGGCAACCTGATCGGCACGGTTGTCTCCGCGCTCACGATCGGGGTCTTCGACCAGGTCCTGCAGCCGTTCGTCGGGCCGGTCATGGGCAAGGTCACGGTGCTCGTCGCGATCATTCTTTTCCTGCAATGGCGTCCCGGCGGTCTCTTCCCCACGAAGTCCCGTTCGCTCGACTGACCGAAGCCCGCCGCCCTTCCACTCCCGACTCTTGCTTCGAATGAATCGAAACGACCGCCTCCAGTTCGCCGGCATGGGGATTCTCCTCCTCCTTGTCGTCGTCCTGATTCCTTTGCTGAACGGCGCGACCTCCGCCGAATCGGTGCTCCACATTCCGAGCTACCAGATGAACCTCTGGGGCAAGTACCTCGCTTATGCGATCCTCGCGGTCAGCTTGAACCTGCTCTGGGGTTACACGGGGCTGCTTTGTCTTGGTCAATGCCTCTTCTTCGGCTTGGGCGCCTACGCATTCGGGATGCATCTGATGCTGATGATTGGCGAGCTCGGGCAATACAAAAGCAAACTGCCCGACTTCATGGTCTTCCTCGGCTACACGGAACTGCCGACGCACTGGAAGCCGTTCTACTCCTTCTGGTTCGCGACCGGGGCGGTAATGTGGGTGCCGGGACTGCTCGCCTTGGTCTTCGGCTTCCTCGCCTTCCGCTCGCGCATCCGCGGCGTCTATTTTTCGATCATGACCCAGGCGCTCACCTATGCGGCCTGCCTCCTCTTTTACCGCAACGATTTCACTTTCGGCGGGAACAACGGTTTCACCGACTTCAAGACCCTGCTCGGGCATCCGATCAACTCCGACCTGATGCAGCGGAGTCTCTTCATGGCCTCCGGCGTGGTGCTGGTGCTTTCGCTCCTGTTCTGCTGGTGGCTGCTCGGCACGAAGTTCGGCAAGGTGCAGCGCGCCATCCGCGACAGCGAAAACCGGGTCCTCTTTTCGGGATATTCGACGACGAGTTTCAAGCTCTTCATCTTCGTGGTCGCCGCGGTGATGGCGGGAATCGCCGGGGCGCTTTATGTGCCGCAGGTCGGCATCGTCAACCCCGAGGAAATCCAGCCCTACAAGTCGCTCGAGGTCGTCGTCTGGGTGGCGGTGGGTGGCCGGGCCACGCTCTGGGGGCCGGTCATCGGCGCGGTCTTCGTGAACTCATTGAAAAGCTGGGCGACCTACCACTATCCCGAGTTCTGGATCATCATCCTCGGCACCATCTTCGCCCTCTGCGTGCTTTTCCTGCCTGGTGGGATCGCCAGCCTCGTGCCGGTGGTGAAGGCCCAGGTGGTAAAATGGATCGGGAAATACCGCGACCGCACCGCGGCGGCATCGGACGGCAGCACCGCCGGTTGAAACATGGTCGAAGTCCTCCCCACGAACCCCACTTTCTGAATGGAACACGTCACGCATCCGGAGTTCATCCTCACCATCGAGGGCCTCAACAAGGCCTTCGACGGTTTCCAGGTGATCCGCGACCTGAACTTCTACATGGACAAGGGCGAGCTGCGGACCATCATCGGTCCCAACGGTGCGGGTAAAAGCACGCTGCTCGACCTCATCACCGGCCGCACCAAACCCGACTCGGGCACGATCGAGTTCGGCCCCGGGCGCGAGCACGATCTGACGAAGATGCGGGAATACGAGATCAACCGCATCGGGGTGGGTCGGAAGTTCCAGACGCCCACGGTTTACAACGGTCACACCGTCTACGACAATCTGCTGCTCTCGCTGCAGGGCCCGCGCGGAGTCTTCGCCACGCTCTTCTACCGCGAGTCGAAGGAGGATCGCGACCGCATCCACGAGATTCTCCAGACCGTGCGCCTCGAGGATCGGAAGTCCGAGCTGGCCGGTTCGCTTTCTCACGGGCAGAAGCAGTGGCTCGAGATCGGGATGCTCTTGGCGCAGAATCCCACGCTCCTGCTCGTCGACGAACCCGCCGCTGGCATGAGCGATGACGAGACCGAGCGCACCGGCGAGCTGCTCCTCAGCCTTGAGGGCAAACACAGCATCATCGTGATCGAGCACGACATGGAGTTCATCCGCCAGATCGCTCGAAAGGTCACCGTGCTCCACCAGGGCAGCATCCTCAAGGAGGGGAAGATCGACGACGTCCAGCGCGATCCCAAGGTCATCGAGGTCTACCTCGGGCGGAAGCACGCCCGGGATGCCGACGAAACCGTCTCCGGCGACGCTGCCTGACAGAACCACCTATTTTCCCGCCAGACATGCCCGAAGCCCAGCTCAGCCTGAAAGACATCGAGGTCGCCTACGACGAGTCGGTGATCCTGCGGAACGTCGACATCGAGGTGCCCGAGAAAAGCCTCGTCTGCCTCATGGGGCGGAACGGCGTCGGCAAGACGACGACCCTGAAGACCTCGACCGGGCTGCTGAAGCCGCGGAAGGGCAAGGTCTTCCTCGGGGGTGAGGACGTCACCGCCCTGCCGCCGGAGGAACGCGCCCGCAAGGGGATCGGTTATGTGCCGCAAGGTCGGGACATCTTTCCGAACCTGACCGTGTGGGAGAACCTCAAGGTCTCCATCGTCGTCTTCGGTCAATCCGCGAAGGACGAACTCGAGCGGGTCTACGAGCTTTTCCCCGTGCTGAAGGAAATGCTCAACCGCAAGGGCGGCGTGCTCAGCGGCGGCCAGCAGCAGCAGCTCGCGATCGGGCGCGCCCTCCTGATGCGGCCGAAGGTCCTGATCCTCGACGAGCCGACCGAGGGCATCCAGCCCTCCATCATCGACCAGATCGAGGATACCATCGTGAAGCTGAAGCAGGAGGGAAACATGAGCATCTTCCTCGTCGAGCAATACCTCGATTTCGCGCGCGCCGTCAGCGATCACTTTTACATCATGGACCGCGGCGCCGTCGTGAAACACGGCCCCATCGCCGATCTCGATGATGCGGCGGTGGAGAAATACCTGCAGGTCTGATCCGTCCCCCGCATGCACCTGACCCCCCGCGAACGCGAGAAATTGCTCATCGTCACCGCCGCCGACCTCGCCCGCCGCCGCCAGGCCCGCGGCGTGAAGCTGAACTATCCCGAGTCCGTCGCCATCATCACCTACGAGATCATGGAGGGCGCGCGCGATGGACGTTCCGTCGCCGATCTGATGAGTTTCGGCACCACCATTCTCACGGCGGCGGACGTCATGGAAGGCGTGCCCGAGATGATCCACGAGGTCCAGGTCGAGGCTACTTTCCCCGACGGCACCAAACTCGTCACCGTCCATCACCCGATCCGCTCATGATCCCCGGAGAAATCATCGTGGCCGCAGAGGGGCCTCTCATCGCCAACGCCGGACTGGAGACGAAGGTCATCGCCGTGGCCAACACCGGCGATCGGCCCGTGCAGGTCGGCAGCCACTTTCATTTTTACGAGGTGAACGATTTCCTCGCCTTCGACCGCGCCGCCGCGCTGGGATTCCGCCTCAACATCCCGGCCGGCACCGCGGTGCGTTTCGAGCCCGGAGACGACCGCGAGGTCGAGCTCGTCGCCCTCGCCGGCTCGCGCGAGGTCCACGGCTTGAACGGAAAGGTGAACGGTCCGCTGCCCTGACAAAGCTCCCACACCCATGCCACTCGAACTCAGCAGACGACAATACGCCGAGATGTTCGGCCCCACCACCGGCGACCGGGTGCGGCTCGCCGACACCGGGCTTTTCATCGAGGTCGAGGCCGATTATGTCGCCGCTGCGGGCGGCTACGGGAACGAGGTGAAATTCGGCGGCGGCAAGGTGATCCGCGACGGCATGGGCCAGTCGCCCACCGCGACACGGGCGGTTTCGCTCGACCTCGTCATCACCAATGCGCTCATCCTCGATGCCGAGGTCGGCATCGTGAAGGCGGACATCGGCATCAAGGACGGCCGCATCGTCGGGATCGGCCACGCCGGTAATCCTGGTATCCAGAATGGGATCGGCTCGGTCTTGCCCGATCCCCGCAATGGGCGGCTCGATCCCATGATCATCGGCGCATCCACCGAGGTGATTGCGGGCGAGGGCTGCATTATCACCGCCGGTGGCATCGATTCGCACACCCATTTCATCTGCCCGCAGCAGATCGACGAGGCGCTCGCCAGCGGCGTCACGACCATGCTCGGAGGCGGCACCGGACCGGCGACCGGTACGAACGCGACGACCTGCACGCCGGGTGCCTGGAATCTCGCCCGCATGATCGAGGCCGCCGAGGAGTATCCGATGAATCTCGGCTTTCTCGGCAAAGGCAACTGCTCCACCCACGAGCCGATCCGCGAGCAAGTCCTCGCCGGGGCGATCGGGCTGAAGCTGCACGAGGATTGGGGCACCCACGCCGGAGCCATCGACGCCTGCCTCGCCGTCGCCGATGAGATGGACGTGCAGGTCGCGATCCACACCGACACGCTCAATGAAGCCGGCTTTGTCGAACGCACCCTTGAGGCCATTGCCGGGCGCACCATCCACACCTACCACTCCGAGGGCGCGGGTGGCGGCCATGCTCCCGACATCCTCCGCGTCTGCGCCGAGCAGAACATCCTCCCTTCCTCGACGAATCCGACGCGTCCTTTCACCGTCAACACGCTCGACGAGCACCTCGACATGTTGATGGTCTGCCACCACCTCGACACGAAGATTCCCGAAGACGTCGCCTTCGCCGAGTCCCGCATCCGTCCGCAGACCATCGCCGCCGAGGACATCCTCCACGATCTCGGAGCCATCTCCATGATCTCGAGCGACAGCCAGGCGATGGGCCGGGTGGGGGAGGTCGTCTGCCGCACCTGGCAGACCGCCGACAAGATGAAGGCGCAGTTCGGCAAGCTCGAATCGGCCCTGCATCCGGCCGCGGATAATTTCCGGGCCCTGCGTTACGTCGCGAAATACACGATCAATCCCGCGATTACCCACGGCATCGCCCACCTCGTCGGTTCGCTCGCGATCGGCAAGCTCGCCGACCTCGTCGTGTGGAAGCCAGCCTTCTTCGGCGTGAAACCCGAGCTCATTCTCAAGGGCGGACTCATCGCCTGCGCCAACATGGGTGATCCCAACGCCTCGATCCCGACTCCGCAGCCGATGCTCTACCGTCCGCAGTTCGGGGCCCACGGACGGGCCAAGGCCTCGACTTCCGTCACCTTCGTCAGCCAGGCTTCGCTCGATGCAGGACTCGCCGCCGCGCTCGATGTGCGCAAGCGCCTCGTGCCGGTGATGAACTGCCGCAAGATCGCGAAATCGGACCTGCTCTTCAACGCCGCCACCCCGAAGATCGAGGTCGATCCCGAGACCTACACGGTGAAGGCCGACGGCGTCATCCTCACCTGCGAGCCGGCCAAGGTGCTGCCGATGGCCCAGCGCTATTTCCTGTTCTGATCGGCCATGCCCATCGTCGAAAAAGCGATCGAGGCGGGTCCGGAAGAGCGCGAACTCGTCGTCATCGAGGTCGATCGACACAGCCTGCAGAAATGCCGCTGGCGGAGGAATGCCGCCGACGGCACCGACTTCGCGTTTTCCCTGCGCGAACCGCTCGCCGACGGGGATTGTGTCCACGAGACCGCGACAAAGCGCTACCGGGTCTGCCAGTTGCCCGAGGCCGTCCTGACAATACCCTTGCCCGCCGACGCTCTCGAGCTGGCCCGGCTCGCATGGTCCATCGGGAATCTCCACCAGCCCATCGAGGCGAAGGACGGGGACCTCCTCGTCGGTGATGATCCCTCGGTGCGCCGTCTCCTCGGCGCCATGGGGATCAGATTCCGGAGCGGCTTCGAGGTCTTTCGCCCGCCCGTGAGCGCCAGCGCGAACCATCACGTCCACGTGCCGGGCTTGGAGTATGAGCACCGCCATTTCATCTTCGGCCACGAAAGCGTCTCGCCCTTCTGAATCCATCCTGACATGAGCACTGAAGGTGAACCGGACATTGCTCCTTCCTGGCTCGGACTGCTCCTCCAGGTTACCGACACGGCTTATCCGACTGGAGCGTTCGCCCATTCCGGAGGGCTCGAGGGGATGTTGCAGCTCGGACAGGTTCGCGACCGCGAGGGGCTTGCCCGCTTTCTCGCACACACCGTGCTGCCCACTCTCGAGCGTTGCCAACTGCCGCTGCTGCGCCTCAGCCGCGAAGCCGCACTCGATCTCGATGGAGCCGCCATCGCCCGTCTCGACGAGATCGCCGGGGCCCTTTGTCCGCCTGAGGAAATCCGCCTCGCCTCGATGCGATCGGGAAAACAACGGCTCCAGATGCTCGCCCGGGTCATGCATCTCGATGCCAGCCATCCGCGCGAATGGGAGGCCCTCGTTCCGCCGCTGCGCGATGCTCACCTCCCCGTCGTCGCCGGCATCGAGGCCGCCCTGCTCGATCTGCCCGAAGCTCCCGCGTTGCAGGCTTTCGCCTTCGGAACGGCCTCCGCCATCCTTTCCGCCTCCATGAAAATCATGCGGATAGGACAGACTCCGGTACAGGAATTGCTCAGGGAGGTGACGGCCCTTTTGCCCGGAGTCATCGAGCGTTCCCGCGGGATCGACCTCGGGAATCTCGGGGCATTCACCCCGGTCGCCGACATCGCCTCGGCCCGCCACAAGCGAGCCGAGCTGAGGCTCTTCCTCTCCTGATGAATCACCCTGACAAACCCCTCATCCGCGTCGGCATCGGCGGGCCCGTTGGATCGGGCAAGACCACGCTCGCCCTGACGCTCTGCCGCGAATATGGGAGCCGCTTCAACATGGCCGTCGTCACCAACGACATCTACACCCGCGAGGACGCCCAGGCCCTCGTCCGCGCCGGAGCCCTCCCGCCCGACCGCATCGTCGGGGTCGAGACCGGTGGCTGCCCGCACACCGCGATCCGCGACGACATCGCCATGAATCTCGCCGCGATCGACGAGCTGAAAGAGCGCCATGCCGGACTGGAACTCGTCCTCGTCGAGAGCGGGGGCGACAACCTCACCGCCACCTTTTCGCCCGAGCTCGTCGACGTCTTCATCTACGTCATCGACGTGACCGAGGGCGAGGACATCCCGCGCAAGGGCGGCCCCGCGATCGCTTACAGCGACCTCCTCGTGATCAACAAGGTCGAGCTCGCGCCCTACGTCGAGGTCGATCCCGCCTCGATGGAGCGCGATGCGCGCAAGGCCCGGGGCGAGCGGCCTTTCCTTTTTTGCGATTTGAAATCGCGCCGGGGCCTGCCGGAACTCTTCGCCTGGTTCGAGCGCGACGTGATGTTTTCCGATCTCGTCGGGGAGGGGATGGTTTGAAAGCTCCCGCTGCGAATGCGGTCGCCTCCAACGCCCTCGACGGGCGTCTCGATCTCTTCGCCGCGCGCTTGCCCGACGGACGCACCTCCATCGTGCGGCAATATCACACGGTGCCCTTTCACGTCAGCAAGGCCTATTGGGATGGCGGGGTGCTGATGGCCCAGGTCGTCAATCCCACCGCCGGCATCTTCGCGGGCGACCGGATGGAGTCGCGGGTCGAGGTCGGTGCCGGAGCCAGTCTCGCGGTGGCGTCGCCGAGCGCGGCCCGGGCGCACACCATGACCGATGGCGGCAGCGCCAAACTTTTCCAACGCTTCGACGTGGGCCGTGGCGCCTGGCTCGAGGTCGCGCCCGAGCTCTTCATCCCGCAGCGCGCTTCCTCCTACCGGCAGGCCACCGAGGTCGAGGTGGCCGAGGGCGGCTCGCTCTACTTCGTGGAAACCCTCGCCCCGGGCCGCGTCGCCCACGGCGAGCGATTCGCCTACGATCGCCTCGACTGGTCCTTCTCGCTCCGCGTCGCCGGACGTCTCGTCGCGCTTGAGCGCGCCCTCGTCGAGCCGCCCGGCGCGTGCCGGATGCTCGACGTGGCCGGGTGGGATCACGCCTACTACGCCTGCGTCTGGACGGCCGGTCCCGCGCTCGCCGATCTCGAGGTCGACCGGATCGAGCGCATCGAGGCGGTCGGCTCGGGAGACACCTGCCTCGTGGGCATGTCGAAGACCGCGGGCGATTGCTATTCCATCAAAATCCTCGCCGCGAGCAGCATCCTCCTGCGACGCGCCCTCGCCGAGGTGCGCCGCGAGATGAGTGCCATCTTTCCCGTGCTGGCACGCAACCTGCGGAAAACGGTTTGATCCCCTCATCCTGACACATGCACATTCCCGATGGCTTTCTCGAACCCGAAGTGCTCGTCCCGCTCGGGGTCGTCAGCGGTGCGGGCATCGTCCTCGCCCTGCGGCGACTCGGTCGGGAGGGACGCCTCGGGACGAAGGCCCCCATCGTGGGCCTTTCCGCCGCCTTCGTCTTCGCCGCCCAGATGGTGAACTTTCCCGTCGCCAGCCAGGTCTCCGGTCATTTCCTCGGGGCGACTTTCCTGGCGATCCTTTTCGGGCCCTGGATGGGCTTGCTGGTGATGTCCTGCGTCCTCATCCTCCAGGCGCTGCTCTTTCAGGACGGTGGCGTCACCGCGCTCGGGGCGAACCTTTTCAATCTCGCCATCGTCGCGAACGGATTGGGTTATCTGATCTTCCGCGTCATCGCGATGCCCTCACGCGGTGCCGGGGAAAACCGCGCTCCGACGACCTGGGGGTGCCGCGAGACGATCGCCGCCTTTCTCGCCGCGCTGCTATCCACCCTCGCCGCCGCCGCGTCCGTGGCCTTCGAGTTGATGCCTTCCTGCGTCGCGAGTCCGGCCACCTTGCTCAGTCTCCTCCTCGGTTCCCATCTCGTCATCGGAGTCGCCGAGGCTCTCATCACCGTGGCGGTGCTCAAGGCCCTATATCAATCCGGATTTGAACCACGTTCCCTGCTCACATCCCGTAGCCATGGCTGAAAGCGCTCATCATCGCCCCTTGCTCGTGCTCGCGCTGGGCACGATCGCCTTCCTCCTCCTCACCGGCGTCTCTTCTTCGCTGCCCGACGGGCTCGAGGCCGCCGCCGGACGCATCGGGCACGAGGGCTCCGAGCCGGTCGGCGGGGTCGCCATCTCCGAATGGGTCCGCTACGAGTGGCTCGCCGGATTGATCGGGGCCGCCGCCACCGGGCTCGTGCTCTGGCTTTATTGCCGGCGAAAACCGGAGGCGACCCAAGAGGGTTCGGTCTGAGACCAAAGAGGGTATCATGGGACGCTTCGGGATCAGGAACTACGCGGAGAACTGGTCCGATCCGGTCGCCGGGGCGCGTCCGCTGATCGCATCCGACCGCGCCCGCACCGCCGCCACCCTGGCGACGATCACCCTCGTCTCCGCGGTGCCTGCCGCGGCACCACCGTGGGTTCCCGCGGCCGGTCTGCTCGCTGCATCCGTCGTGGTGGTTGCGGCCCGCGTGCCTCTGCGCGTGGCGTGGAAACGCGTCGCCGCGGTCTTGCCCTTCGGCCTCATCGCGATCGGATTCGTCCCGTGGACGATGGACGGGCCGCGGATCGAGATCGCGGGCCTGACCTTCAGCCAAAATGGACTGCGCCTCGCCGCGGTCGTGTCTGTGAAACTGGTCTCGGTCGCCCTGCTGCTCTCGTATCTCTCGGCCACCACGCCGGTGCCGCGGCTCTTCGCCTCCTTGCGCGGTCTGCGGATTCCGGGACCGCTCGTCGACATCCTCGAGTCCACGGTGCGATATCTCGGTACGCTCGCGGGGGAGGCACGGCAAATGATGCTGGCCTGTCGGCTGCGTGCCTCCTCGTCGGTGGGAGGTGGGACCGGCTCCCGCTGGCGGCGCGTGCGTTTGCGTTTCACCCGGCTCGCCGCTTTGGTCGCGGGCCTCTTTCTCCGCACCTTGAAACGGAGCGAGCGCTGCGAGGCCGCCCGGGCTTCACGCGAGCTGCCGCCGGTCGGTGAGGGGAATGAAACCGGGCCCGATCCCCGGCATGAAATCCTCATCGAAGGCCTTTACCACGCCTATCCCGGGGCGGCGGAAAACGCCCTCTCCGGAGTGACCGTGAACATTCCGCGCGGCAAACGCATCGCCATCCTCGGATCGAATGGCGCGGGCAAAACCACGCTCTTGCTCCACGTCAATGGAGTCCTCCTCGCCGCGAGCGGGCGTGTTGCGGTCGGTGGGCTCGAGGTGACGCGGGCAAATCTCGCGACGATTCGCCGAAGGGTCGGGATGGTCTTTCAAAATCCCGATGACCAGGTCTTCGCACCCACCGTGCTGCAGGACGTGCGTTATGGTCCCGAGCAGGCGGGGCATGACGAGGCTACCTGCGAGCGACTCGCCTGTGAGGCCCTCACCGCCGTGGGACTCTGGACCTTGCGCGACCGCGCCCCTTTCTCGCTCAGTCAGGGTCAGCGCAAGCGCGCCGCCATCGCCGGGGTGCTCGCCGCCGGGTCGGACATTCTCCTTTTCGACGAGCCGATGGCTTCGCTCGATCCGGCGGGCAAGGATGAAATCCAAGTGCTGCTGAATGATCTCCACGTCGCGGGCAAGACCCTCGTCGTCGCGACGCACGACGTCGATTTCGCCGCGGCCTGGGCGGATGGTGTCATCCTCATGGGCAACGGGCAAGTCGTCGCGATGGGTGCTCCTGATCTGCTCGTCAATGAATCGGTCATGACCCTCGCCGGTCTCGCTCTGCCGCTGGTATCGCGGCCTTTCGAGCAACTGCGTCCCTTCGTCAAACACGAGCGGCTCGGACTCGAGCGTCTCCCTGCCAGCGTCGCCGAGGCGTTCGCCTGGCTCCATTTTCACTTCGTGGAGAAGCCCCGCCTGCGGCAAGGCCCGGTGCGCCGTCTCATCCCCGAATCCGGTGAAAATGATCGGGCGGAGGTGCCGTGAATTCAAGCCGGTTTCCGCGATAAGGATGGTCGAAGCTCAGGCGATGGGAATGAAGGGCGAGGCCCTTCTCATTCCGGGGGTTCTTTCCGTATTTCATATCACCGACGATGGGCCAGCCCTGGTCGGCGAGATGGACGCGGATCTGGTGCTTGCGGCCGGTGAGGAGGCGGAGCTCGACCCAGGCCCGCGAGCCCATGGTTTTCACGACGCGATATTCGGTCTCCGAAAGTTTGCCGCGTTCGGTATCTTTCGTCGAATAGACGCGCATGGATTCGCTTTCGACGAGATAGCTGGAGATGAGTCCTTCGGACGGGTCGGGATGCCCCTCGACGATGGCGAGGTAATGTTTTTCGGTGTCGGCCCAGTTCATCATGAGGGTGCGCTTGGCTTCCTCGGTGCGGGCGAAGACGAGCAGTCCGGAGGTCTCTCGATCGAGACGGTGGACAATGAAGACCCGTTCCCTGGATTTGGGGTTGCCCTTCTTCACGTAGTCCATCAGCGAGGCATGGGCGGTGCGCCCCCCGTCGTTGCCGGTGCCGATCGAGAGCAGGCCGGGGGCCTTGTTGACGACGATCACGTCGCGGTCCTCGTGGACGATCCCGAGGCCGAAGGGCTGGTGTTTTCTGGAGCGGGGACGTTGACTGGCCACGAAGGGAGCTTCGGCTTTGTGAGGGGGCGGGCAAGTTGCTTTTGCCGCCGATGGTATCGCTTGGTCCGAGCGGAGAATGAGGTTAAGGGTGGCGATGTCTTTTTCCTCCCTTGGGCTCTCTGCTCCGCTTTTGCGGGCGGTTGAGCTTTATTCCGCTCCCACTCCCGTGCAGACGGAGGCGATACCGGTCGTGCTGGTAGGAGGCGATGCCCTCGTCACCGCGGAGACGGGATCGGGAAAAACGACGGCTTATGTCCTGCCGCTGCTGGAGCGTTGGATATCGTCCCAGCGTGATCGGCCGCGTTCCGTGGCCGCCCTGATCCTCGTCCCGACCCGCGAGTTGGCCGCACAGGTTCGCGAGGTGGTGCAGCAGTGTTCGGCGCATTTGCCGGAGCGCATCAAGGTGGTCAGCGCGGTCGGGGGAGTCTCAATCAATCCGCAGATGATGGCGCTGCGCGGCGGGGCCGACGTCATCGTGGCGACCCCGGGGCGTCTGCTCGATCTCGTCGATAAGAATGCGGTGAAACTTTCCTCGGTGAAGGCGCTGGTCCTTGATGAGGCGGATCGGATGCTGGACGTGGGTTTCGCGGAGGAACTGGAACGCATCCTGACATTGCTGCCAAAGCGGCGCCAGAATCTGCTCTTCTCCGCGACTTTTCCGAAGTCGGTGGAGTCTCTCGCCGCCAAGCTGCTGCATGAGCCGACCCGGATCGAGGTGGAGCCGGTGCCCCGCGAGACGCCGGCGATCACCCAGCGGGCCATCCGCGTCGACAAGGCGAAGCGAGCCCCGCTGCTGCGTCATCTCATCACGAGCGAAGGCTGGAACCGCGTCCTCGTGTTTGTCGCCACCCAATACACCGCCGATCACGTCGCCGATAAGCTGAGGCGGAACGGCATCGGTGCGCTCGCCTTCCACGGCGATCTCAGCCAGGGGGCGCGGAACGAGGTGCTGCTCGATTTCAAAAACTCGCTGTTCCAGGTGCTCGTCGCGACCGACCTCGCGGCGCGCGGACTCGACATCGTGAAACTCCCCGTCGTGGTGAACTACGACCTGCCCCGCTCGGTCGATGACTACACCCACCGCATCGGCCGGACCGGACGGGCGGGGAAGTCGGGCACGGCGATCAGTTTCCTCACGGCTGAATCGGCGGCGCACTTTTCCCTGATCGAGAAGCGCCTCGGTCTGTGTGTCACCCGCGAGGAGATCACCGGATTTGAGCCGGTCGAAGTCGCCGTGGCGACGACTGCTTCCACGGGAGGTATCAAGGGCCGCCGCAAGAGCAAGAAGGACAAATTGCGGGAGCGCGGCTTGCGCTGAGGGTGCGGAAAAATCCCGGCTTGATCCTCCTAACGCGAGGTCCCGCTGGAAGCCTGCCGGAAGCCGCTCACGGCACGCTCGAGATCGTTTTCGGAAAGCGCGCGATTTGCCTCCAGTGCCACGGCGTCCATCTGACGCATGCGCTCCTGACGCCGGATGATCTCCCGCTGTGCGATTTCGGAGATGGCGTTGTCGGGGACGGCGGTGGAGGCGGGAGCGGGAGCTGCCGTGGTCGATTGTGTTCTGGAGCCGCAACCGGACAAGGAGGCGATGAGGCATGCAATCACCCCGAGGGATTCGGCTGCTTGGAGACGCTTCATCGCTTTGAGAGATCAATGATCTTGAGTCCGGCAAGCTTCGCCGCTCTCAGTTGCCGTTGATCGGTCGAGACAAACTCCGGGCATCCCAGCAAAAGTGCCGAGGCGATGTGCATGAGGTCGAGCGTGCGGCATCCGGTTTTGGAAGCGATGCGAGGAGAAAGGCGGAGGCTTTCGGCGGCGATATCATCCAGGGATATGCCCGTAGGGACGAATTTCCCTTGCACGGTCATCTGTGCAATCAGCGCTATGGACGACTTGAGTTCCGCGGACGTGATGGCTCCGCGAAAGGCCAGCGCATTCAGCGCGGTCTCCATCTCGAGTTCGACCAGCCGGGTCGTCGGGATCGTCGATCGCCTCCGCTTGACGAAGGCGAGCACTTTGGGGCTGAGCGGTTCGGCCAAAATCAGCTTCAGCACGACGCTGGTGTCAAAAAAGGGTCCCATCACCGGTCTCCGCGCAGGTCGTCGAGGATTTGATCGAGCCCGGTCACTTGCTTGGTGCCCCAGATCGCGGATAGCCGTGCGGAGTGATCGCTCCAATCGACCGGGCTTTCCCCGGGCTGGGGAACAGGGGAAAGTCGAGCCACGGGCACGTTGCGGCGGACGATCTCGACGGTTTCGCCGCTCTCGACCGCCTTGAGAACCTTGGCCAGATTGTGCTGAGCCTCCCGCACCGTTACGGATTTCATGACGCACGATAATGACGCACGTTTGAAATGTCAATCGTTCGCCTTGGTCTCACACCCCCTCGACCACAAAGGGCGCGCGATACTCCCGCTTCAGCAGGGCGTCGGCCTCGGGATCATCGAGGAATTTCTCCTTGTCGCCGTCGAGTCGGAGATGGCGTCCGAGGGTCATCGGGGTCTTGCCAAGATCGACGCCGACTTCGGCCAGGTAATGTCGGGTGCGATCGAGGTCTTCGCGGGCTTCGGCGTTGGTTTGGACCTCGCCGAGGCGCTTTTCGATTTCCTCGACGCTCGCCGTCGTGCCGAGACGATAGGAGATGTTGGCGAGATGACAGAGCGCCGACGACTGGTGGCCTTCGAGAATCTCGGCCTTCAGGTCCTCGCGTTTCCGGGTGCGCACGGCGTCGAGGAAGTTGGCGAAGTGGCTCACGGACTTGCCTTCGAAGGCCTGGACCAAGTTGCCTTCGGGATCGTAGAGCCCGGTTTCGGCGATGATGCCTTCGCTGCCGTAGAAGAACCACATCGCTTTGATGACCGGATGGAAAGGGGCCGTCTTCAGGCCGCGGGTTTCCGAGACGATGGACTTGTCGCCGAAACGGAAGATGCCGACCTGCGAGTTCGGGGTATCGCCGACGTCGGTGTAGCCGAGGCGGCCACCATAGCTGATGGCGCTGTCGCCGAGACCGGTGACACCGAGCCCCCAGCGGCAGATGTCGATGGAGTGGACGTTGCTGTTGCCGATGTCGCCGTTGCCGGTGTCCCACATCCAGTGCCAGTCATAGTGGAAGCGGGCGCGGGTCAGCTTCGTCATCGGGGCCGGACCGGCCCAGAGGTTGTAATCGCAACGCGGCGGGATCGGTGTCTCGACGGGCCCGCCGATGGAGCCGCGGCCTCCGTAGATGATGCTGCGGGCGAGTTTCACCTCGCCGAGTTTGCCTTCGCGAATGTATTGCACGGCGGAGGCGAGAGCCCCGCGCGAGCGGTTCTGCGTGCCGGTCTGGCAGATGCGGCCAAGTTCGCGGGCGACCTCGACGAGGCGGCGACCTTCGGCGACATTCTGGCTGACCGGCTTCTCGACATAGGCGTCCTTGCCCGCCTGCATCGCCCAGATCCCGCCGAGGGAATGCCAATGGTTCGGCGTGGCGATGAAGACGGCGTCGACCGACTTGTCATCGCAGATGACGCGGAGATCCTGCACCTTTTTCGGCATGGGACGTTTCAATTCGCCGGTGAGCAAGGCCGCGACCTCGTCGGCGCGGTCGAGGTCGGGATCGCAGACGTAGGCGATGTCGCAATCGGGGAGACGGGCGAGCTCGCGGGCGTGGGCCTTGCCGCGGATGCCGCAGCCGATGATGGCGACGGTGAGCTTTTCATTGGCACTGACGGCCGGGGCCTTCTCCTGCGCGAGTAACTGAGCCGGAAGTGCAGCGGCGGCCGCGGCCATGACGGATTCCTCGAAGAAACGGCGTCGGGAGAGGTCTTTCATGGTTTTGTCAGGGTCAATTCGGTGAGGTAGATGGCGGTGATGGTTTTGCCGGCTTCGTCCTTTTCGTGGCTGGAATACCAGGAGACGAGGGCGCGGTCAGGCGCGAGGGTGACGAAACCGGGATAGGAATTGTCGCCGCCGCTAGGCAGTTCGGCGAACTCTTGCAGTGCTCCATCGACGAGCCAGCAGAGCGAGGTTTTCGGGCCGTGTTCCTTCGTGGTCTTGCGCCCGCCGACGAGGACGTGGTCGCCCCATTTCGCAACGAGCGGGCCGCCGATGGGGCGATCGAGGGGGGCGCGGGTCCACTCGGTGAAAGGCGGCTTTGACCGGATCAGAAAGGCGTTTCTCCCGCCTCCGTGGCGTCCGATCGCGAGGAGGCTGCCGTCGGGTTCGAAGAGGAGGGCGGTCTCGTCGCCGGCCGTTTCATTCAAGTAAGCGCGTTTTTTCCAGATCAGGCCATCCTCGCTCTCGAGGAGGAGCGATTGGATCTTTTCCCCCTCGCCGCGCGGCCCGATCTCGAAGCCCGGTTTGCGTCGTCCGCAGAGGTAGGCTTTGCCGTCGTGGGTGGCGGCGCGCCAGATGTAGAATCCAAAGGTGCCTTCGAGCAGTTCGGGTTCGCTCCAGTTCGAGCCATCGGCGGAATGGACGGCAAACCCAAGGTGTTTGTTCATGTCATACTCGGCCACAGGAATCGTGGTCGGACCGCTCCACCAGGTACCGGTGTAGACGAAGAGCTGGTCGCGGAAGACAAGGAAATGCGGATCGCGGGTGTCGCGGTCCTTCACGGAGAAGTGGTGGACTTGCTCCCAGGTTTTGCCTTCGTCAGCGCTGCGCAGGATGATGACCGAAGCGGTCGGGTGCACCATGTGTCCATCGGGACAACTGCGGAAGGTCAGGTAAAGCTGGTCGCGGAAGCGGCAGAGGTCGGTGAAGGCGTTGTGCTCGCCATTGTGAAAGATCCGGCGGACTTCGCCGACTTTTACGGCGGGTGGATTCGCGGCGCGAAGGAACGCGGGGAAGGCGAGGGCGAGCAAAAGAAGGAGACGCATGGAATTCGAAAGATTCAGTCGATGAGTTTGGCCGCCTCCTCCTTCGCTTTCGCGAAGACCTCGCTCAGTGCGACCACCTTGCCTCCTTGACGAACGCTTTCATCAGCGGCCTCCATGAAGGTGAGCAGTTCGAGTGTCTCTTCCTCGCTGACGGGGGCGACGCCGGTGCGGAAAAATTTGCCGATGGCGCGGCAGAGGTTCGCATAGTTCGGCGACTCGGCGATCTGGAGGATGCTCTTGCTGCCGTAGACGGTCGCGCCGAAGTCAGCCTTGCCCTTCACGATGCCGCGATAGACGCCGAGACGTCCGCCGCTCCAGGTGCCGGTGACCTGATCATGCACGGGGCCTTTCACCCGCGATACCGTCTCGCAGCCGGTGCCCATGATCGTGTAGAGGGCCTCGACTCCGTGGATCGCGTAGAAGAAAAGATCCGGCGTGCCGGGTTGGTAGGAACAGGGTCCCCAGGTCGTCGCGCCGAGGAGGTCGCCGAGCTCCGCGTTGCCTTCGACGGCAGAGAGTCCGGCCCCGAAGCGGGTCGAGGAGCTCGAGAACAAGGGGACCTTGTGTTTCTTCGCGAGTTCGAAAATGGCGATGGACTCGGGAAGGTTGCCACCGAGCGGTTTGTCGATGAAGACCGGTTTGCCCGAGGGAAAAATCTGTTTCGCTTCCTCAAGGTGGATGCGTCCATCGACGCTCTCGAGCAGGACGACATCGACCTTCTCGAGCAATTGCGGAATCGTCTCCACGATCTCAACGCCCATGCCCTTGACCTGCTCGGTGAACTTCGCGACGCGGTCCTTGCTCGCCGGCATGTCGGTGCCTCCCGGATAACCCGCCACGACTTTGATGCCCGCGAGATCGCCGTCGGCCTTCGGATCATTGAAGAGTTTGGTGAAGGCAGGGACGTGGGAAGTGTCGAGTCCGACGATGCCCGCGCGGAGCAGGGGAGGGGTGGATTCCTGGGCAAGGGTGGCGGAGCTGGTGGCCAAGGCGAGGAGAAGAGCGAACGGGGCGGATTTCATCGGTCTCGATCCTAGTCCGGCGCGGGAAGGCTTGGCGATGCCGCGATGACGCCTGAGGATGGGTCGATTCGCGTGAGCGGATCCGTGGGGATGCCGAAGGGAGTTGGACAAGGGAATGGGGACAGTGGAATCGAAGAAACCGGGTTTTCATTCATTCATTCCCATGTCTCCATTCCTTTGTCCTTCCCCATCCCACTCGCGAAATTCCGGATGATAGAATTGCCTTGCCGATCTATTCTTGACCGGATCCGCCTTCCGGAACCGGACGCCCGCGAACGACATGAGATCGCTCTTTCCACCATCCGTCTGCTGCCGGGTCTACGTTGCGATCGTGTGTTCCATTCTGGCTGCTTCCGCCGCCGAGGCCGGACTCTTCGATAAACTGAAGGCGAGAAAGAAGGCGAAGAGCGCTCCGGCGACCGTGGATAAACCGAGGCCGCGCCCCCAGCACCGTTCCCATTACCGCGACGCGCACGGGGATGCCTACATCAACGAAGCCTTGTTAAAGTCTGCGGGAGAGAAGCGTCGCAGGGTCATGGTCGACATCGGTCGGCAGCGTGCCTTTCTCATCATCGATGATCTGGTGGCGATCGACACGGCGATCTCTTCGGCGCGACGCGGCAAACACACGCCGCGGGGCTCTTATCAAATCACCGAAAAAGTTGCCTCCGGCAAAGTCTCGACCCTTTATCATGTCTTCATGCCCTACTGGATGCGGCTCGGTCACACCACCGTTGGCATGCATGTCGGCGACGTGCCCGGCTACCCGGCCTCGGCGGGATGCATCCGCCTGCCCCAGCAGGTCGCCCCGATTCTCTTCGAGCAGGTCACCCACGGCACTCGTGTCGAGGTGGTCGATTCATGGGACGAGTCGGGGTTGCGTCTGCCCTACACGGTGCGTAAGCCGGGGGCCTTTGTGGATACGTGATCCGCCGATTGCGTCTCTTGACCAATCCCGGTTGGATTTCGTAGCATGAAGCAATGCGAATTCGTTTCCTGTTCCCGGTCCTTTCCGCGCTTTTCGTCCTCGTGTGTGTCGAGGCCCGCGCCGAGGCTCCGAACTTCCTCGTCATCTTCACCGATGACCACGGCTACGGCGATGTTTCGATCTACGGGGCCAAGGACGTGCAGACACCGAACATCGACCGGATCGGAAAGGAAGGGATGGTCTTCACGACGATGCGGGCGAATTGCACCGTCTGTTCGCCCTCGCGGGCGGCGCTCCTCACGGGCCGCTATCCCGACCGCGTCGGCGTGCCCGGCGTGATCCGCACCCAGCCGGAAAATTCGTGGGGTTGGTTCGCGCCCGGTGTGCCAATGATCGCCGACGAACTCGGCAAGGCCGGCTACCACACCGGCATCGTCGGGAAATGGCACCTCGGCCTCGAATCGCCGAATACGCCGAACGAGCGCGGTTTCGATTTCTTCCACGGTTTCCTCGGCGACATGATGGACAGCTACACGACCCATCTCCGCCACGGGAACAATTACCTGCGTCTCAACGACGAGGTCATCGAGGCCGAGGGTCACGCCACCGATCTTTTCACCGACTGGTCCATCGCTTACCTGAAGGAGCGCGCCGCAAAAAAAGGTCAGCCCTTCTACCTTTATCTCGCCTACAACGCCCCGCACTTCCCGATCGAGCCGCCCGCCGAATGGCTCGCGAAGGTGAAGGCACGCCATCCTGATCTGGACGAAAAACGCGCCGCCAATATCGCCTTCGTCGAGCACCTCGACCACGGCATCGGCCGCGTCCTCGCCTCGCTCGATGAACTCGGTCTCGCCGAAAACACCCTTGTTGTCTTCAGCGCCGACAATGGCGGGTCCCTCCCGCACGGGCAAAACAACGATCCTTGGCGCGACGGCAAGCAGAGCCACTACGACGGCGGCTTGCGCGTGCCGTTCCTGATGCGGTGGCCGGCGAAGATCACGGCCGGATCGAAGAGTGACTACGCCGGATTGAACTTCGACCTCGTTCCGACCTTTCTCGAACTGGCCGGGACGAAGTCCAGCGCGCCGGAGCAGCTCGACGCGGTCAGCCTCGTGCCTTTGCTCGAAGGCAAGGCCATGCCCGAGGGACGCGAGCTTTATTTCGTCCGTCGCGAGGGCGGTCGGGCCTACGGCGGCAAAGATTACCAGGCCCTCATCCGCGGCGAGTGGAAGCTGTTGCAGAACGATCCCTACAGCCCGCTGGAACTCTACAATCTCAAGAACGACCCTGGCGAAACCACCAATATCGCTACCAAGGCACCGAAGATCTTCAACGAACTTTCCACCGCACTCTCGCGCCACATCCAGCGCGGCGGTTCCACCCCCTGGCAAAAACCATGAAACGTCTCCTTGTTCTCCTCTCTTTATCACTCTGTGCCTTCGCTGGTAAATCCAAGGCCGCCGAAACCCGTCCCAATCTCATCTGGATCATGGCCGACGACCTCGGCTGGGGGGATCTCGGCAGCTACGGGCAGCAGGTCATCAAGACCCCGCGCCTCGATCGCATGGCCGCTGACGGGATGCGATTCACCCACTTCTACGCCGGTGCCACCGTCTGCGCTCCCTCGCGCAGCGTGCTCATGACCGGACTGCACCACGGGCACACCCGAGTCCGCGGCAATGCAGGGAAGGAAAACCCCGCTGCCCAGGCGCTCAAGCCCGGTGATGTCACCGTCGCTTCCGTTCTCCAGAAGGCCGGTTATCGCACGGCTCTGATCGGCAAATGGGGGCTCGGTGATGTCGGCGAGGCCGAGACGGGCCTGCCGGGAAAACACGGTTTCGACGAGTTCTTCGGCTACCTCAACCAGCACCACGCCCACAACCATTTTCCCGATTTCCTCTGGCGGAATGAAAGCAAGGTCGAGCTGCCAAACTACGTCACCCCGGTCGGCGAGCATGGCGGAGGCTACACCGACGACCCGATCCTTTTTTCCGACGACCTTTTCGCGGATGAATCCCTCAAGTTCGTCGCGAAAAACCAGAACCGTCCTTTCTTCCTCTACTGGAGCCTCGTGATCCCGCACGCCAACAACGAGCGTGCCAGGGAGATCGGCGACGGCGCCCACGTGCCCGACTACGGCATCTACGCGAAGGAGGACTGGCCCGATCAGGACAAGGGGCAGGCCGCGATGATCGGCCGGATCGACAGCTACGTCGGCCGGATGCTCGACCAGCTCGAAAAACTCGGCCTCGCCGAAAACACGCTCGTCATTTTCACCAGCGACAACGGACCGCACAACGAGAGCAAACACGATCTCGAGCGCTTCGATCCGAACGGACCCTACACCGGGATCAAGCGTAGCCTCACCGACGGCGGCATCCGCGTGCCCTTCATCGCCTGGTGGCCCGGGACGGTGAAGCCCGGTGTGTCCGAACATGTCGGCTACTTTCCCGATTGGCTCCCGACCGCAGCGGATTTGGCGAAGGCGGAAACGCCCGCGAACCTCGACGGCATCAGCTTCGTCCCCCTCCTGACCGGCAAGCCCGGCGAGCAGAAAGAGCACGAGTTTCTCTACTGGGAATTCCACGAGGGCGGCTTCAAGCAAGCCGCGTTGTATCAGGGCCGTTGGAAGGGCATTCGTCAGGGCGGGCCCGATGCGCCGGTGAAGTTGTACGACCAGGAGAACGACGTCGCCGAAGAGAACGACGTGGCGGCGCAGCATCCTGACATTGCTGCCAAGATCGGTGAATATTTGAAAACCGCGCGGACTCCGCTGCCGGAATGGGAGCCGAAGTGGAAGGCGGCGGGGAAGGGGAAGTGATGCTGGGAGCGCCGACGCCCTCGTCGGCATTCGCAAGCCATGAAGGGGACTGACGAGCAACCGGGAGTCGAGGGAAGATACGATGCCGACGAGGGCGTCGGCGCTCCCAGGGAAGGCGCTCCCAGCTTTCCCTCACGCAACTCCGCGCTTTCCATGGAGTTCCATTCCACCTTACCCTCTTGACCCATGTATCGAACCCTGTTCACTCTCGCGTTATTTCTCTTCACCGGCCTCGCCCAGGCGGCGGAAAAGCCGAACGTGCTTTTCCTCATCGCCGATGATCTCAACAACTACCTCGGCTGCTACGGCGACGAGAAGGCGAAGACGCCGCACATCGACGCCCTTGCCGCGCGCGGGGTGAAGTTCGAGAAAGCCTACTGCTCCTTTCCTCTCTGCGGGCCGAGCCGGAACTCGATGCTGACGGGCCTTTATCCGAACAGCACCGGCATCCTGACCAACTCCCTCATCTTCCGCCAGACGATTCCTTCGGCGATCAGCATGCCTCAGGCCTTCCGGCTCGACGGCTATTTCGCCGGCCGGATCGGGAAACTCTATCACTACAACGTCCCGAACTCGATCGGGACGAACGGCCACGATGATCCGGGCTCGTGGGAGCTCGAGCTGAATCCCGCCGGAGTCGATCGTCTCGATGAGGGGCCCATCGTCACGCTCACGCCCGGCCAATACGGCGGCACTCTGAGCTGGTATGCCTCGCCGAAGAGCGATGAGTTCCACACCGACGCCCTCAACGCGAAGGACGCGGAATGGGTTCTGGAACGTTGTGCCAAGGAAAAGGACCGACCCTTCTTCCTCGCGGTCGGATTCTTCCGTCCCCACACGCCCTACGTCGCGCCGGAGAAGCCGTATTTCGACTACTACCCGACGGAGACGATGCGGCCTTACATGAGCGTGAAGGACAATCCCGCCGACGTCCCCGCCGCCGCGCTCGGCAGCTACAAGAAGGATCAGGATCAACTCAATGACGAACTGCACCGCCAGTGTGCGCAGGCCTATTACGCGAGCATCAGCTTCCTCGACACCCAGGTCGGGCGGGTCGTGGCCGCGCTTGATCGGCTCGGGCTCGCGGAGAACACGATCATCGTCTTTACGAGCGATCACGGCTACCACATGGGCGAGCACGGGCTTTACCAGAAACAGAGCCTCTTCGAGGGCAGCGCGCGCGTGCCGATGCTGATCGTGGCTCCGGGCAAGACGAAGGGCGGGGTCGTGAACGAGCCGGTGAGCCACGTTGACCTTTATCCGACCCTGACGGAATTGGCGGGAGTCAAGGCGCCGGAAACCCTGCAGGGGCAATCGCTCGTGCCGATGCTGAAAGACCCCGCCGCGAAAGGACGTGGCTGGGCTTTGACCCAGGTCGTGCGCGGCGGCGTCGGCAAGCCGAAGGGAGCTGCGGCGAAAGGGGCCGGAGGGAAACGTTTCTTCGGCTACAGCCTGCGCACCGATCGCTGGCGCTACACCGAGTGGGACGAAGGCAAGGAGGGCGCCGAACTTTACGATCACGAAAACGATCCCGGCGAACTCGTGAACCTCGCCAAGAAGACCGAACACGCCACGACCGTCGCGGAGCTCAGCAAGACCCTGCAAGAGGCGGCCAAGTCGACCTTTCCGAAGGACGGGGTGACGCCTCCCGTCAGTGAAGGCTCGATGTGGGCACCGAATCTTTTCAAACCGTGAACGAAAGTTCCCTGAGACATCCCCGTTCCATGATTCCCCGCTTCCTCTCCCTGATCCTCGCTGCCCTTTGGGGTAGCCTCCCGCTTTCCGCCGCCGACCGCCCCAACGTCATCGTCATCCTCGCCGACGACCTCGGCTATGGTGACGTGAGCTGCAACAATCCCGACTCCAAGATCGCGACGCCGAACATCGATCGCATCGCCGCCGAGGGAATGCGCTTCACCGACGGACATACCTCCTCGGGTGTCTGCACGCCGACGCGTTATTCGCTGCTGACCGGTCGCTATCATTGGCGGACGAAACTGCAGAGCGGTGTTCTCGGCGGTTTTTCACTGCCGCTGATCTCGGAAGGTCGCGCGACCCTCGCGAGCTTTTTGAAATCGCAGGGTTACCACACCGCCTGCATCGGCAAATGGCACCTCGGCATGGAGTGGCCGCTGAAGGGCGGGGCGGTGGCCGATGACGAAGGCAATTTCGGCAAGCCTTTCAAGGACGTCAGCCTCGTGGATTACACCGCGCCGATCCAGAACGGTCCGGTTGACCGCGGCTTTGATCATTACTACGGCATCAGTGCCTCCCTCGACATGTTCCCCTTCGTTTGGATCCGCGACCGGCTGCCCACCGAGGAGGCGACCGCGGAAAAGACCTGGCTGCGGACGGGACCGGCGGGTCCGAAGTTTGAGGCGGTCGATGTGCAGCCGGGCATCACGCAGCGGCTCATCGATTATGTTGGCGAGCGCGCCTCTGATGCGAAAGCGGGCAAACCCTTCTTTGCCTACGTGCCGCTGGCTGCGCCCCACACGCCGATCGTGCCGACGCCGGAGTTCCAAGGCAAGAGCGGGCTCAATGCCTATGCCGACTTCGTCCTGCAGGTCGACTCGGACATGGGCAAGATCCTCGCGGCGCTCGAGGCCAACGGATTGTCTGAAAACACGATGTTCGTCTTCACCTCGGACAACGGTTGCTCGCCGCAGGCGAAGATCGAGGAGCTCGTCGCCAAAGGGCATCATCCGAGCCACATTTACCGTGGTCACAAGGCCGACGCCTACGAGGGCGGTCACCGCGTGCCCTTCCTCGTGCGCTGGCCCGCGAAGGTGAAAGCGGGCACCGTATCCGATGCGCTCGTCGGCCAGATCGACCTGCTCGCGACGATGGCGGATCTGTCAGGCCATCCGCTATCGGCCGACGCGGGCGAGGACAGCTTCAGCTTTTTGCCCGTTCTCCTCGGTGAAGGCCCAAGCCAGCGGAAAAGCATCGTGAGCCAGTCGATCAACGGCAGCTTCGCGATCCACGACGGCCAGTGGAAGCTGTTGCTCTGCCCCGGATCGGGCGGGTGGAGTTTTCCGAAGCCGGGTGCCGATGACACCACGGGCCAGCCGGAATTCCAGCTCTACGATCTCGCGGTTGATCCGGGTGAAAAAACCAACCTCGTCGAGCAGCATCCCGACCGTGTCGCGAAGATGAAGGCGATGATGGAGGAAGCGATCGCCCGCGGGCGCACGACTTCGGGGCCAAATTTGAAAAATGATGTTGAGGTCGTGATGCTCAAGCCGCTGCCTAAGCCGAAGGGCAAGGGCAAAGCCAAGGTGAAGTGATCGAAATCTCTCTTCGGTCAACAGCGCCCGTTCGGATTATTTCAAACTCGAGAGGTAGGCGAGCAGATCGGCTGCGCTTTGGTCGTCGAGGGCCGAGATCAAACCCTCGGGCATCAGGCTGCGGCGGATGTAGCGGGTCGATTCGATCTCGGAGCGCGGGATGCGGCGGTCGACGGCACCCGGGATGCGGACCACGACGGCTTCCTTGTCTTCACTCACGAAAAAGGCATCGATGAGGTCGCCATTCTTCATCTCAACACGGTAGATGCGGTAGCCGGCCTCCATCGCCGCATTGGGCGTGAGGATGTTTCTCAATATGCCCTCGAGTCCCATCGAGCCGACACCGCTGAGGTCGGGTCCGATCTGGCCGCCCTGACCGCGGATGAGGTGACAGGCGGTGCACATCGCGGAGAGCACCTTTCCTTTCTCGGGATCGCCTCCCCGTTTCCCAAGCGCCTCGAAGCGGGCGAAGTCCGCGTCCAGCCGGGTGGCCTGTTCGCTGCTCAGCAGGGGCGGCCCCTCGGTGGTGCGGGCGCTTTTGGCTCCGGCAGCCAGGGTGGAGCCGCTGCTGCCGAGGCGGTAGATCAAACCCTCGGGCAGGGTTTCGCCCGCAAGAGTCCGATCAAAAGCCGCGCGGATTTCACCGGCGTTGCGGGCGCGATTCCAGATCCGGGTCTCGGAGAAGGCTCCTTCGGTGCCACGAGCCACCGTCGAGAGCCCGAGCTGGACCTGGGCCAGCGTCTCGGTCGAGGTTTTCCCACCCACCGCGTCAAGCTCGCCGTTTTGGTAAAGTGTCAGGTTTCCCTGTTTGTCGCGGGTGAGGGCGAGGTGGGTCCAGAGTCCGGGGGTCATGGGTTTCGCCGAGACGACGAGGTCGCCGCGGCCCTGGATCCAATAGCGGAAGCGTCCGTCGAAAAAGTTGATGCTGAGCTGGCCCGGCGATCCGAGGAGGGCGTCCTCGTTGCCGATGCCGGGCTCTAGACGAACCCAGGACTCGAGGGTGAAGGGGCCGGCCAGGTCGAGCTTCGTGGCGGCGGTGGCTCCCTTGCTTCCATCGAACACGAGGATCTCGTGGAACAGTCCGTCCATTGAATCCATGAGCTGGGTAAGTTTGGGCGAAGCCCCCAGCACGGAGCTCAGTTTTTCGGCGGCGGGACCGTCGAGGGCGGTCTTGGGGATCGAGCCGGCGATGAGTGCGTCGAGGATGAGTTCCGCGCTCTGCTTCCGACCGGCGAGTTGAGTGACGAGGTTACGCTGCTGCGCGGGCGAAAGTCCGCCGTAGAGGGCGACGAGCCGGGGACCCGCCTCGGGCGAGCGGGATTCGGCCAGCGCGGCAACGGCGGCGTCGCGGACGGCACGGTCCGGAGATGTGGTGAGATTGGCGATGGGCTCGATGGCTTCGCTGCGCAGCAAACGCAAAGCCTCGAGCAACGCGATCGTATTGGTTGATCCCGCAGCATCGAGGGCGGCGACCAGTCGAGACTCGAGCGCGGCGATGCGGAAGGTGCCGGCGAGTTTTGCGGCCGTGGCCACTTCACCCTTGCCGAGGAGAGCTTCTGCGGTCTTGGCGACAACAGGACCGATCTCTGCGGCGTCGAGGGCGGCCTGGTGTTTCAAAAGAGTGGCGACGACGGCTCCCGCACTACGTGGGGCCAAGAGCAGTGCCCCGATTGCTTTAGCGGAGGCGGGCTGTTCGATGGCGTTGGCGAGAAGCAGGATCTCTTCTTCCTCCGGCTCGCGGTCGAGCGAAGTCAACAGGGTCGGGAGCCGGACCGAACCCTCTTCGGTCCCGAGCGATAGGGTGGCGAGCACGCGCGCCTCGGTGGAGAGTTTGGCGGCTTCAGGCGAGTCCAGAAAGGTGGCGACGAGGTCGGGATGTTGCTCGAGGAAACGGCGGATCAGGAAGCGTTGGTAAGCGCGGTCGTAGGCGGCCCCGGCGAGAATGGTGCCGCCGCGTGAACCGGGGACGACGGGCTCGCGCAACGCGGGCTCGACGAGCGAGAGCAGGGCTGGAAGCACCCCGGGATATTCCCCGAGCTGTCGTGCCAGTGTCAGGATGACGGCGGCCCGCACTTCGCGATCCGGGTCGGCGGATAGCGTGGCCGCGAATTCGGGAAAGCGGGCCAGCTCGCGGCGGACGTTGCGGTTCGGAGATTGGGCGAGCGGCGCGGCGGCGGCGCGGGCCTCGGCTGGGAGGATCCAGAGCGACTGGATGCGGAGGGCGTCACTCTTTTGTGGGTCGGTCAGGGCGGCCTGGAGCGGGGCGATCATCGCGGGATCCTTGCGGTCGATCAGCGTCTGCGCGGCGAGGTGGGCCCGCGCGGCGGGTGCTTGGCCGAGCAGGGCGATCAAGTCGGGGGTGGAGAGCTTCGTGAAATCGGGCACCTCGGAGGGCGCGCCATTCTCCCTGATGCGCCAGATCCGGCCGCGGGTTTTGTCGCGGTCAGGGTGGTTCCGCGGCACCTCGTTGTGCGAGATGATCTTGTTGTACCAATCGACGATGTAGAGGGCACCGTCAGGTCCCTGGGTCAGGGCGACGGGACGGAAAAAGGGATCGTCGCAGGAGACGAAGTCGGCGAGCTGTTCGAGCTTCCAATCCCCCCCGTCGCGGTGCATCGCGATCGCGTTGATCTTCGTGGTGATCGGATTGGCGACGAGGGTGGTCAGGTCGGCATCGGCGACGCGGGCGGGTCCACTCTCGAGCAGGGCGAGTCCGCTGAGTCCGGTGCCGCCCATGCGGAACTCCGCGGTCGGCGGGAAATCGGGCTGGTAGCTGCGCTTGTGACGCGACATGCCGCCGGGATAATAGGCGTAGTCGTGAAAGGGCATGATGGGATAGCCGTAGTCGTTCGCCTCCTGGATGAAGGCCTCGCCCTCGCCGGTGAGGATCAGTCCCCAGATGTTGTTCGGTCCGGTGCTGGTGACTTCGAATTGGCTGCCATCCGGCCGCATCCGGGCCATCGAGCACTGGGGATAAGTCACGATGGCGTCGGACCCGGGTTGCTTGACCTCACTTTGGTTGAACAGCCCCTGCGCCATCCAGATCCAGTCGCCGGGGGCGCGGGTGAACTGGTGGGGAAAGAGGTGACTGTCCTGCACGCCAAAGCCGGTCAGCAGCACTTCGCGTTGATCGGACTTCCCGTCGCCATCGGTGTCGCGGAGCAGAACGAGATCGGGGCCGTGCAGGGCATAACAAGTCTCCCCGGTTCCCCAAGGCAGGATGCCGAGTGGGATGGCGAGTCCGTCGGCGAAGATCGTGGGATCGGTCAGGCCGCCCTCGGGCAAGTCGGCGAGTCCTTCGCGGGGGAAAACGAGGATCTTGTCGCGGCCTTCTCCGGCGTAGAGCGCGGCGGCGGCGGCGGGATTTTCGTTGCCGTCGACGGGATACTCCAGCGCGGTCTGGGTCCAGAGCCGCCCGCGCTGGTCGAAGTAAACGGAGATGAATTTGCCAATGCCTTCGCTCTCCTGCGCGACGAGTTCGATCTCGTAACCTTCGGGCAGGTGGAAGGCCTTGAGTTGCTCGGCGGCGCTGCGGGCCTCGCCCGCGACGGTGTTCCCCTCCTTCATCGGCTTGCCGGCCTGCGGCGGTGCGGGTTTCTTCACTTTTTGCAGAGCGGCCTCGACGCCGCCGAGCGACTCCCAGGTGGGAGCTCCGGGTGTCGCGGGTAGTTCGCGGACGGTGATGTCCTTGAAGCGGACGATGGCGTGTCCGCCGCTGTGGATCTGCGGAGCGATGGCTCCGTTGAGTGGAATGTCAGGGTCGGTCTCGGTGTAGTCGCTCGCCTTGACGCCGTTGATCCAGACCTGGATGCGCGGCCCCTCGGCGAGGATGCGGTATTCATTCCAGCCGAAGACATCGACGGCTTTTTCAAGTGCGGCGGCATCGACGGGAGTGCCGTAGATGAGGGCGCGGCGGTGTTCATCGTAGATCTTTCCGAACCAGCCCGCCCCGCAATCGACCTGGTACCCGGCCATGCCGCCGCCGGGGAGCCGGGCGCTGCGGATCTGGATGCCGCTGTTGATCATCCCGGTTTTCGGGTCGCCGGTGCATTGGATCTTCAGGGTGAGCTCGAAGTTCTCGTAGGATTTTTTCGTGCTGATGAACTCGTTGCGCGGAATCTTTTCCGTGCCGGTGCCGGCGGTGACGGTGCCCTCTTCCACGCGCCAGAAGCCCTCGGTGAAGTCCCAGCCTTCGAGGGTCTTGCCGTCGAAAAGAGGCACCGCGTCCTGCGCGGTGAGGGGGATACAAAGCCAAACAAAAGCGAGGAGTAATAGCAGACGTGATTTCATCGGGGGTTGCGGGATCATGACAGGATGGCTTGCCGTGCGTCGAGACTCCATGTCCGAAATCCACCTGCGCATGTAGGGGAAGGGGTGATTTTTCGGGATTACTGTCCTGGCACGGGCCCATCGAAGAAACGCGCTCCGCTGCCGGTGTGGTCGTGGTCGCCGAGGTCCATGCGCGCGTCGTGGGCGAGTTGGCGGAGCCGGGCGAGCACCTCGGGATGTCCGGAGGCGACGTTGGTGGTTTCGCCAATGTCCTTTTCCAGGTCGTAGAGCGAGAGTTCGTCCACCGCATTGCCGGCGAATCGCCCGCTGAAGCCGACCCAGGGGGGATGTGCCGGGCGTTTCCTGACAAACTTCCATTTTCCGCTGCGCACCGCCTGCAGGTGGGTGAAGCAATAATAATAGAACGCCTCGTGCGGAGATCCCGTGTCCGCTGGATCACGCAGGAGGTTGGTGAGATCCCGGCCGTCGATGATCCGGTCTCCCGGCAGGGTGCCCCCGGCCAGGGCTGCGAAGGTCGGGAACAGATCGATGGTCGAGGTGATCGCGTCGCTCGTCGAGCCGGCGGGGATTTTGCCAGGCCACCATGCGACGCAGGGGACGCGCAGGCCGCCTTCCCAGGTCAGCATTTTGTAGCCGCGCAGGGGATAGGCATTGCCGGAATGATTGCGCGGGATGAAAGGGTTTCCGTTTGGCACCATGCCATGCGTCGTTTCGACCCAGGGGCCGTTGTCGGAGGTGAAGACCACGAGCGTTTTTTCCGCAAGCCCCAGTTCACGCAGGGTTTTCACGATCTCGCCGCAGCTCCAGTCGATCTCCTCGACGGCGTCACCGAAGGGACCGCCCGCGCTCTTGCCCTTGAAGTTCTCCGACGCCCCGAGCGGGATGTGCGGCATGTTGTGCGCGAGGTAGAGGAAGAAGGGGGCCTCGCGATGCCGGCGGATGAAATCGACCGCCTCGCGGGTGTAGTCCTGCGTGATGTGGTCCCACGACTCCACCGCGGGCACGACAACTTCCTCGTTGCGCAGGATCGTGCTGCGGAATTTGGAGTCCTTCACCTTCACGGTGGCGCCGTTGTAGAGGGGCGTTCCGTAGAATTCGTCGAAGCCCTGTTCGTTCGGCATCGTCGCGGGATCGAAGCCGCTGGGTGATTCCGGCGAGCGCTCGCCGAGATGCCATTTTCCGATGCAGCCGGTGGCGTAGCCCGCTCCGCGCAGACCCTCCGCCATCGTGATTTCCTTCGGGTGCAGGACGGTGTGCTGGTTCTTCCTGTTGCCGGGCTCCGCCACGCGGATCGGATAACAGCCAGTCATCAGCGCGGCCCGCGAGGGACCGCAGACCGCCTGGGCATAGAAACTGGTCAGCCGCAGTCCCTCCGACGCCATCTGGTCGAGGTGCGGCGTCTTGATCCGCCGTGAGCCAAAGCAACCGAGGTCACCGTATCCGAGATCGTCGGCGAGGATGAGGATGATGTTAGGGCGAGGTGCTTCCGCTAGGACCAAAACCGGGCAGCCGGAGAGGATCAGCCCGGCCAGAATCAGCTTCATCCAGTCATATTGCGCCCTCCGTATTGCGGCGGCCATGCCCGAAATCCACGCGTGCATGCAGGTCGTATCTTCGGGATCAACCCCGCCGCTCCCGATATTCCGAGGGCCTCCGACCGGTCCAGCGTTTGAAGGCATTTGAAAAAGTGAAGGGGTTTTCATACCCGACCGCGAGGGCGATGGTCTCGATCTTGTCGCCGGTGCCGGAGATCAGGGAAATCGCCCGCCGCATCCGCAGGTGGGTGACTTGCTGAACCGGACTCCGGCCAAGCTGTTGCTGGGAAAGGCGGCGGAGATGCTCTTCGCTGAGGTGGGCGATCTCGGAGAGGTCGGCGAGTTTCCAGTCGCGGGACAGGTCGGACTCGACCGCCCGCCACACCCGCCACAGCCGGTCGTCGCCCTGCCAGGGGCGCGCCGCGCGGGCGACAAATCCATGGATCAGTTCGACCCAGTGATGAAGGGCGGCTGGCTCGGCGCTCTCATCCGAGGACTCCGCGATGAGCCCGGCGATGGCGTGGTCGAGCGGTTGTCCGGGAACTTCGTGGATCACGGGACTGTCGGCGGAAAGAATCGGGGAAAGCTCGCGTTCCTCTTCATAGCGAACCCAGGCGAAGTGCCACACACCGTCTCCTTTCGCGCGGATCCCGGTGGGGGCGAAGGCGGGCAGCAGACAAAGTTCTCCGGCCCTGACACTGCGCCAATCTCCATCAACGAGGGTTTCGCCCTCGCCCTCGAGTCCGGCGAGGGCGAAGGTCCCGGAGGATTCGCCGCGCACCACCGCGAAGGGACTCCGCGCCCACATCCGGCCGGCATGGGCGATGTGGTGGACCCGGAGGAGCGCGCACAGTGGGGCCTCGGAAAGCCAGGAACGGGGATCTCGTTCGTCTGCCCTGACACATTCCCAAAGCGTCCGTTCCCCGAAGGCTTCGATGTCGGCGATGTCTTCGTCCATGGATCCGCCGGTGGTCAGGCATTCTCCCGTCCCACGAGATGCCGTGTAAATTCCGCGGTGCGTTCGCAGGCAATCTGTTCCATGACCTGTTTGAGCTGTCGCTTCAGCATCGTCATGGTGTGGTCGCCGCCCTTTTCCCCCAGCGCGGCGACTCCGTACATGAAGCTGCGGCCGAGAAAGGTGAAGCGGGCTCCGCTTGCCAAGGCGCAGGCGATGTCGGGTCCAGAACGCAGGCCGCTGTCGAGCATCAGGGTGGTGCGGTCGCCGAAACGCTGCGCGAGCCGCGTGAGCGGGGCGATGGTCGACTCGCCGGCGTCGAGTTGGCGTCCGCCGTGATTGGACACGATGATACCGTCGACGCCGATCCCGAGCGCGGTTTCGACGTCCTGCTCGTCGACGAGGCCCTTGACGACGAGTTTTCCTTTCCACCGGTCACGGAGCGAGGCGAGCCGAGCCGGATTGAGCCGGCCGGAGAAAGTCCGGTTCATGAAGAGGCCGAGGTGCTTCATGTCGAGTCCTTCCGGCAAATAGGGTTTCAGGGTGGCGAACTCGGGCACGCCGTTGGCGAGTTGGGCGAATGACCAATGCGGGCGCATCGTCATCTGCGCGACGTTGCGCAGGGTCATGCGCGGCGGCATGGCGAGGCCGTTGCGGATTTCGCGCGGGCGGTAGCCGAAGACGGGAGTGTCGGCGAGGATGACGAGCACGGGCAGTCCCGCCGCCTCGACCCGGTCGAGAATCTTGTCACGCAGCGCCTCCTCGACAGGATGGTAAAGTTGGAACCAGGCTTTGCCACCGGTGATCTCGGCGACGGTCTCGATGCTGGCGGTGGCGACGGTGCTGAGGATGAAAGGCAGGCCGTGCTTTGTTGCCGCCGCGGCAAGGATTTGGGTCGCGCGTGGCCAGATCATGCCCTGCAGGCCGATGGGGGATACGCCGAAGGGCGCCTCGTAGGTCTCGCCGAAGAGTTCGGTCTTCAAGCTCGCGCCGCCGAACTCGCCGAGGTAGCGCGGCATCAGCCGGACCTCGCGGATCTCTTCGGTGTTGCGGCGCAGGTTGATCTCCGCGTTGCAGCCCCCCTCGAGGTATTCGAGCACGAATTTCGGAAGGCGTCGCGCGGTGCGTTCGCGCAGGCGCTCGATCGAGGGGAAGCGGGAATCGAAGTGACCTTCCATCGCTGATCACTCCGGCATGTTGAAATCGAAGACCACGACCCGTGACAGGCAGGGGACCACGATCGCCTTAACCACCTCGTGGACGGGATGGGGCAGGTAGGCGTCGCGCGCGGCGGGACTCTCGAAGGTCATGATGAAACCATGGGTGTAGCCGTCGTTGAGCCCCTCGGCCGAATCGTAGGGACCGTAGTGGAAATCGACCAGCCCGGGGATCTGGCCAACCATCGAGGCCATCGCGGAGAAACAGCCGTTGATCACGGAATCGCTTGTGCCGGGGTGGAATTCAAAGCAGCCGTAGTGTTTGACCTGGGGCATGGGGGAGAAAGGTTTTCAGTTTTCAGTTTCGAGAAGGATGGGGAGATGAAGGCGAAGGGGTTCACTCGTGCAACATCTCCAGCAAGGCTTCCGCACATGCTTTTGCAAACACCTCATCATTGATCGCGGCCTCGATTTCGACCAGCGGAATGCGTGGGTCGAGGTGGGATCGCAGGGATGCGAAGAGGGCGGCGTCGGCCTCGGGATCGTGGAAGGGTTGGCCCGCGGCGGAGATGATGCTGATGGCCCGGGTCGGCACAAGGACCCGAACCGGACCGGTGGAGGCGTTGACTTTTTCCGCGAGGATGCGGCCGAGTTCGGCGCACTCGGCGGCGTTGGTGCGCATCAAGGTGACCTGGGGATTGTGGAGGTAAAAATTCCGGCCTTCGAATTGCGACGGCACGGTGTCGCGGGCACCGAAGTTGACCATGTCGAGGCAGCCGGGCACGACAATGGCCGGCACGCCGGATCGCGCGGCGGCTTCGAGACGTTGCGGTCCCGCGGTGAGGACGCCTCCCACCAGTTCATCGGCCCATTCCGTGGTGGTGATGTCGAGGACTCCGCGGATCAGGCCATCACCGATCAGCGTCTCCATGGTTCGCCCGCCTGTGCCAGTGGCGTGAAAGACGAGCACCTCGTAGCCGGCTTTCTCCATGACCGTGCGGGCCAGATCGACACAGGTGGTCGTGTTGCCGAACATGCTCGCGGCGATGAGCGGGCGATCTTCCGCCGCTTCAGGCTTTCCAGCGTCGACCATGCCGGCGATAGCCGCGGCGGCCTGGCGGAAGAGGGTGCGGGAGATGCGGTTCAGTCCTGACACATCCACAATGCTGGGAAACATCACGATGTCTTTGCTGGCGACGTAGTGGGCGGTGTTGCCGCTGGCGAGGGTCGAGACCATCAGCTTGGGAAAGCCGACCGGCAGGGCCCGCATCGCCGCGGTGCCGAGGGCGGTGCCACCGCCGCCGCCCAGCGAGATGACGCCGTCGATGCGACCCTCGGCGGCGAGCTTCGCGACCAGCACCGGAGCGGCTTCGCTCATGGCGGTGACGCAGAGGCCGCGGTCGCCGGTCGCGACGAGGGCGGCAAGATCGAGTCCGCCCGCTGCCGCCACTTCCTCGCGGGTGATGTCGGGCATGACCGTGGCCGGTCCGCCGGTGCCGAGATCGATCAGGACCGGCTCATGGTCGAACTCGCGCAGGCAATCGGCGACGTAGGCGTGCTCCGCGCCTTTCGTATCGAGGGTGCCGATGACGGCGATGCGTTTTCCGGCCATGTCACTTGGTGCGGTGCAGGGGGATGGACTTGAACTCGCGGGTCAGTTGGGTCAGAGATTCCTCGACGGCCATGCGTTCGAGGCTCGACGCTCCGACGAAGCCGACTGCATCGGTGCGTTCGTTGATGAAGGCCGCGTCCGACGGGGTCGCGATGGGGCCGCCGTGGGAGAGGTAGATGACATCGTCGCGCACCGACTTGCCTGCGTCGATGATGGCCTGCGTCGCCGCGGCGGCATCCTCGAGCGACATCGCCGCATTCGTCACGCCGATCGATCCGCCCACGGTGCAGCCGACGTGGGCGATGATGACATCGGCTCCGGCTACGGCCATGGCTTTGGCTTCGGCGGGGGAGGCGACGTAGACGATGGTGAACAGGTCCATGCGCCGCGCCAGGGCGACGGTTTCGATCTCCTTGTCCGTGCCCATGCCGGTCTCCTCGAGCTGTTGGCGGAAGGAGCCGTCGATGATCGTGTGGGTGGGGAAATTGTTCATCCCCGAGAAACCCATCGCCTTGACCTGCTGCAGCCAGTGCCACATGCGGCGTCGCGGGTCGGTGCAGTGGACGCCGCAGATCACGGGGATCTCCTTCACCACCGGCAGCACCTCGAACTCGCCGATCTCCATGGCGGTGGCGTTGGCGTCGCCGTACCCCATGATGCCGGCGATGGAGCCGTGGCCCATCATCCGGTAGCGGCCGGAGTTGTAGATGATGATCAGGTCGGCTCCGCCGCGTTCGATGAACTTGGCGCTGATCCCCGTGCCCGCGCCCGCGGCGATGATGGCCTCGCCCCGCGAGATCGTGTCGCGGAGACGGTCGAGGACTTCCTGTCGTGTGTAGGGGTTGCCCACCCCGGTCCATGGATTCGGCATAGCGGCGCGATCCTAAACACGTTTCCGCGTTCCGGCCATAGCGCAGATGCACAAATGGATGCCAGCCCGACGGTGCCCGGAAGTGTTGCCTCCGTCCGGCCCGAATGTTGCTGGAGAACCGGGCATGAACGATACACTGATACCTTGGACAATCCTTTCCGCCCCCGTTTCGCTGGGTCTGGGGAGCGAAGGCTGGGAACTGCACACCGATCTCGCCGAGGACGGCGGGATCCGGACCTACACGTCGAGGGTCGCCTTCGCGGCTCCTTTCATGGTCGTGCCGGTGGTCCAGGTGGGCCTGACGGGCTTCGACATCGATCAGCGCGATACCGCCCGGATCAACCTCCGTGCTGAGGACATCAACTGCGAGGGATTCACCGTGGTGGTCACGACCTGGGCGGGCACCCGGGTCTATGGCGTCGACTTCCAATGGCTCGCGATCGGGAGTTGAGGTCGGAATGATCGTCCGGATCCAGGGTTCCCGGGATTGACAAGGGCGGGGGATTTGGGCATCGCTAGCCTCTCCTTTCCTCCTCGCTCCCATGAACCCGCGGCTTTTGACTCTGTACCTGATCGGTTCGTTTTTGACCGCCTGTTCCGGGGAGAAGGCTCCGCTACCTGCGGAGGCCACGGTGCCCGGACCTGCTCCAACGGGCATGGTTTACATCCCGGGGGGCTCCTACCAACGGGGCGGTGACGCCGGCGAGATGGGCGGCGACTCCGCCTCGCACCAGACCGCCTTTCCGATTCATACCGTGCAAGTCGATGCGTTCTGGATCGACGAAGCCGAGGTGACGAACCGCCAGTTCCAGGAGTTCGTCGAGGCTACCGGCTACCGCACCTTTGCCGAGCGTCCCTTGTCCGAGCAGCGGGTGCGGGAATTGCAGGAGGAAGTGAAGCGCGATCTGGCGAGGCTCGAACTGATGGCGGCCAATGCCAACGGGGAGATGCGTGCGGAGATCCTCGCAGCCATCGAGGGATTGAAGAAAGCATCCGCCGGCGGGCAATTCGCGGGCTCGATGATCTTTGCGGTGCCGGAGGACGGTGTGACCGACCGGAACGATCTTTCCCAATGGTGGAAACTCGTACCTGAGGCGAGTTGGCGGACACCGGGAGGTCCTGGCACAAACCTCGACGGCCTGCTCGATCATCCCGTCGTCAACGTGACGCCGGAAGATGCCGCAGCCTATGCGAAGTGGGCCGGGAAAAGGCTGCCGACCGAGGCGGAATGGGAGAAAGCGGCCCGTGGCGGACTCGAGCACCAGCCCTACACCTGGGGCATGGAAATGTTTCCCAAAGGCGACCAGGTCTGGATGGCGAACATCTGGCAGGGCGAGTGGCCGCTGGAGAACAAGCAGGAAGACGGCTTCTTCGCGACCGCCCCGGTGAAGCATTTTCCGCCGAATGGTTACGGGCTTTACGACATGGCCGGCAATGTGTGGGAGATCGTTTCCGACCTTTATCATCCCGAGGCTTATCGACTGCCCTCCGCCACCCGGCCGAACACGTCGGGCCCCTCGAAGGAAGAAGCCGCCCAGCCCGAAGACGAGCCAGCCTCACATGTGACCAAGGGCGGATCTTTCCTTTGCTCGGACCTCTGGTGCAAAGGCTATCAGCCCGGTTCGAGGGAACAGATCGACAACGAGTCGCCTGCCAACCACACGGGCTTCCGGTGCGCGAAGGATGTGGAGCGGTAGGCGAGCGATCCGGGGTGACTGCGCTTAGCCGCAACAAAACAACCGCCGGCAAGCGGCGGTTGTTTTTGGCGACCCGTACGGGATTGACTGCGCTTCGCTCCGTCCCTGCGGTGTGGCGGCAGAGCCGCAAGTTTTCAATCTCATTGGGCTGCGCCAACATTCGACGTGGCAGTCGACCCCTACGGGTTCTCATCCCTACGGGTCGCAACAAAAAAACCGCCGGCAAGCGGCGGTTGTTTTTGGCGACCCGTACGGGATTCGAACCCGTATTACCGCCGTGAAAGGGCGGTGTCCTAACCCTTAGACGAACGGGTCACTTGAAGCTCAAGCGATAAACGCGAAAGGGAGGGCGGGAATATGGGGGCGATCCGGGCGTGCGCAAGTCGAAATTCCCCGTGATCGCTGTTTTCCCGACCCTTCCGGGCGGTCAGATCATGCCGAGTTTCATCTTCCCTTCTTCGGAGATCATGTCCTGGTTCCAGACCGGATCCCAGACGATGTCGACCTTGGCGTCGCGGACACCGTCGAGCAGCATGATCTTGGACTGGGCGTCGGCGGCGATGGTCGGTCCCATGCCGCAGCCGGGTGCGGTGAGAGTCATCTTCACGGCGACGGTGACTTCGTTGTCCTCGTGTTTTTCGACCTGGCAATCGTAGACGAGACCGAGGTCGACGATGTTGACGGGGATTTCGGGATCGTAGACGAGTTTCAACTGCGACCAGACCGCGCCTTCGATGTCACCGGCGGCGAGGGCCTCGGCGGCGGCGGATTGTTTGCTTTTCTCAGCGGCGAGATCGATGCCGAGGGCGTCGGCGTTTTCGGCCTTGATCCGGGCGAGACCCGACGTGGTGGCGACGGTGTAGGTGCCGCCGAGCGCCTGGGTGATCATCACGCGGGTGCCGGCCGGCAGGGTGATGAGATCGCCGCTGGGGATCTGGATGGCTTCAACTTCGCGGGAAAGGGTGATTTCTTCGTGCATGGCGATTGCCGCGCGCGTGGCGCGGTTTCTGGTTCGTGGTGTGGTTCTTGATTGGGAAAAAGTCAGTCGAGTTTGACGACCTTGAGCTTACCCGATTTCAGGGGCTGGGCCTGGAAGGAACCCAGGAGGGTTGCATCGGAGACCGGAGAGGGTTCGGTTGAGGCGCTTGCCGCGGACGACTCGGCTTTGAGGGCTTCGCGGAGGGCGCCTTCGACCATGTCGCCGCAATGGAGTTTCATGGGAGGGAGGGGGCCGAGCGGCTCGGCGAGGTCGGCGGATTTCAGTTCGCGGGCCTCGGCGAGGGTTTTACCGCGGAGCATCTCGGTGGCCATGCTGGCAACGGCGATGGCGGTCTGGCAACCGAAGCTCTGGAAGGAGGCACGATCGATGATCTTCTTGCCGTCTTTCTCCGTGAACTTGAGCCACATCCTCACCATGTCTCCGCATTCGGGATTGCCGACGGTGCCGACGGCGTCGGCATCTTCCATTTCGCCCATGTTCTGGGGGTTGGCGAGGGCGGCCTGGATGCGGTCTTCGGTGGTCATGGGATGAGAGATGTGAGATGGGGGATATGGGATGGGCGATGGAGCGAGCGGGGGCTGGAACGTTTTATCACGGATCTCAAATCCCACATCTCACATCCCAAATCGCTAATCCTCGAACTCGAGCTGATAGCGCGGAATCGAGGGGTCGGCTTCCTTTGAATACGCGTCGATGCCGCCGCGGAGGGCGCGGGTGTTTTTGAAGCCGTGTCCGACGATGTAGGCGGTGGCGTCGAGGGCGCGGTCGCCGGTGTGGTCGTAGAGGACGATGAGGCGGTCCTTGGCTTCGCTGGCAAAGAGGGTCTGGAGGAGTTCGTTGCTGAAGAGTTCGGAGCCGGGCAGGGCGACGGCCTCGTGTTCCTCGCGGGTGCGGAGGTCGATGAGTCGCGGCTTTTGTTCCAAAAGGGCGGCGGCGAGGTCGGTGGGCTCGATCAGCAGAGCGAGGTCGTGCTCGTGGGCGGCGAGGATGTGGGCGACCACTTCGACGACATCGAGGTTTTCGTTGCGTTCGCACACGGCGGCGAGGGTTTCGTCATCGCCGTAGGCGCAACTGCGGCAGCCGCCGATGTGGTAGCGGGCAAAAAGGGCGCGCTTCGCGCCGGGGTAGCGGGCGAGGATTTCTCCCATGGGCGTGTCGCCGTCGAGGGCTGGCGCGGTGGCGGTGGAGGTCATGATCCTTTCATTATGGCCTCTCCCGGGCGCCTTGGCATTTGAAATTTGAACTTTGCGGTGCTTGGGCGGACCGTACTCTCATGAAGCGCCACATCCCCGGTCCCTGGAGCAATCCCCAGGTCTATCTGCTGCCCAACCTGATGACGGCGGGCAACCTCGCCTGCGGATTCAGCGCGGTGATGGCGATCTTCGACGGGATGCGCAGCCCGGAAGGCGGGGCGCAGGAGTTCCACCTCGCGATTTTCCTGATCCTCGGGGCCTGTCTTTTTGATGCGCTCGATGGTCGGATCGCAAGGCTGAAAGGGCAGGACTCGATGTTCGGGCGGGAGTTCGACTCGCTGGCCGACATCATTTCCTTCGGCATCGCGCCGGCCTTGCTGGTGATGGACATGGTGCTGAAGTCGTTCGACGACCGGCTTGGCTGGACGATCGCCTTCGTTTACCTGCTCTGCGGGGCGATGCGCCTGGCGCGTTTCAACTGCCTCTCGCAGGCGGCGGCCGAGGACGTCTCGGGCGCGTCGAAGAACCGGGACTTCGTCGGTTTCCCGATCCCGGCGGCGGCGGGGCTGATTGCTTCGCTGACCCTGTTCATGCTCTGGCTGAACGAGGGGGAAAAGAATGTGGGCAACTGGAAATACCTGCTCGTGGTGATCATGCCGGTCCTTTCGTTCCTGATGCTGAGCGAGTTCCGCTACCCGAGCTTCAAGGCGATGAACTGGCGGGCGAAACGGTCGCTGGTGTGGTTGTTCGTGGCCATCCTGGTGCTGGTCTGCGCGGTGAACTTTGTCGAGTTCGTGCCTTTGCTGATCTTCGTGACCTACCTGGCCTACGGTTTCGTGCGGCCTTGGATCTCGCGCGAGTGGCGCCGCGAGATCGAGGATGGGACCGATTCCGAGCCGGGCGACGCGGAGACGCCGTTGTCCGCCGACGAAGATGAGCGGGAGCGCGACGGCGTCGTGGGCGAATCCGCCGAGTGAACCAGCGCGGCGTCTCGGGCGTTGACCGCGCGCGCTTCCGGGCTATCGGTGCGCATGGATTACCTCCACGAACTTTTTTCCCTTGAAGGCAAGACCGCGGTCGTGATCGGCGGTACCGGCGTGCTCTGTGGCGAGATGGCTCTCGGTCTGGCCAAGGCCGGTGCGACGGTGGCGGTGGTCGGCCGGAGCGAGGAAAAGGGTGCCGAGCGTCTCCGCCAGATCGAGGCGGCCGGCGGCAGCGGCCTTTTTGTCTCCGCCGATGTGGCCGACCGGGCCTCGCTGACCGCGTTGCTCGATGCGGTGGTGGCGAAACAGGGCCGGGTCGACATCCTCGTGAACGGCGCGGGCATCAACTCGCCGACCCCGGTGCTGGAGATCGGCGACGAGGAGTTTTCCAACATCCTCGACATCAACCTCGGGTCCATCCTGCGGAGTTGCCAGATTTTTGGCAAGCACATGCTCGAGGCGGGCGGTGGATCCATCATCAATCTCGGCTCGATCTCGGGCCTGGGGCCGCTGAGCCGGGTCTTCACCTATTCCGCGAGCAAGGCGGCGGTCCACAACCTCTCCAAGAACCTCGCCCGCGAGTGGGCGGAGCAAAAGGTGCGGGTCAACACGCTGGTCCCGGGCTTTTTCCCCGCCGAGCAGAACCGCAAGGTGCTCAACGAGTCACGCGTCGCGGCGATCATGGGGCACACGCCCTCGAAGCGCTTCGGCGAGGCCCACGAGCTGATCGGGGCAACCCTGCTATTGGCTTCGGACCGGGCCGGATCTTTCATCACCGGCATCGAGATGATCGTGGACGGCGGCTTCTCGGCGATGTCGATCTAGTTTCGACCCATTTGGAGGCACGCAAAAAAGGGAGCCTCTACGGATGGACAGATCGCGGCCCTTTCGCCACGATTTCGCCGCTTTGCGAAAATGTCACAGAATGGCGAGGGTCCCTTGACTTTTCTAAGATCGCTTTATAATCTTGTAAATCTGATAATTTAGATAAAGGGTCTCCTTGCTGTCATTCCTCGCAACTTCCATGAAGTGTCCCCGCTGTCTCCGACCCGTCGATCACGAAGCGGCGAGCTGCTACTCTTGCGGCTATAGTGAGAGCGATGCGGTGGCGGCCTGCGGATCGAACCAGGTCTACCTGAACCGCATCCACGATGCGGCCCACTGCCTGCGGAAACAGGAGCGCGACGATCTCGGTGCCACGCTGGATTTGCTGGAGCTGAAGTTCCCCCAGATGCTTTTTTGCGCCTATCTGGGCACGCTGCCGAATCACCTGAGTCTGCAGGAACTCGGCTTCTGGCTGCTCAACCACGGGCAGGTGAAAGGGGCCGAGTATGCCCGCCCCAATGAGAACGGTATCCTGCTGCTGATGGACCTGCACCGGAAGCAGATCGGGATCTCGCTCGGATACTTCGCCGAGACCCTGATCACCGAGGAGGACATCTACCGCGCACTTACCGCGGCGCGTCCTCACCTCGTCAACGCGGAGTATGGCCCTGCCTTTGAAAAGGTCTTCGTGCGGCTCGGCAAAGTCCTCGATCGCCAGGCCAAGAAGCTCCGCAAGCTCACCCGCGAGCAGATCCAGGAGATCCTTTCCGGCAAAGCGGCTTCGGTCCTCGATCTGCCGCCGCACCTCCAGGTGCCCCATGTCCTTCCCAAGCCGCCGCGTGAAGAGCCGGTTTCGGAGTTCGCCCGAATGTCCGCCTGACCGTGAAAAAGTTTTTCTCCGTTCTTGTCCTTTCGATCGTGCCGCTCGCCGGAGCCCGGGCGGCGGTCGAGTTGCCCGCCTGGGACGAGGCCAGCGAAGCCTCCGTCTATTACCTGGGCGGCGGACTATGGCCGAAAAACCTCATCCCCGACGTCACCGCGGCGGATCAGCAACCGGGCGGCGAAACCACCGCTACCGAGCCTGTCGTCGCCGCTGTCGGGACCACCACGGTGCAGATCGACTTCGTGGGACCGCCCGCTCCGGGTCGTCCGCAGCCCCAGCCCATCGTGATCACGATCGCCGATGCCTCGCAGGCGAAATTTTACGGCCCACAGGGTGCCGCCGACGAGGGACGTGGCGGCGAGCTCTCGATGCAGCGTGTGCGCGAGAATCCCGATGGCACCTTTTATGTGCCCGAGGAAATCGTGGAGGAAGAGGCTTACGAGCCCCTCCCGCCCTTGGAGGGTGAACTGGCCGATCTTTATTTCGCCCATGCTCCCGTCGATTACCTGATCGACCCGCAACGGCTCCTCACCGAGCAGAAGTCGAACGACATCATGCGTTTCCTAGAGTTCCACGCCGATGAATCGAAGTTTCGCATCTTCGTGATGGCGATCGGCGAAAACCAGAAGGTGCCCGATGATGTCAATCTCGACGAACTGCACGAGAAATGGTTCTCCGACAATCCCACGGTGCTGATGCTCTACTATCGTGAGAAGCCCGAGCTGACCGAGCTCGTCTTCAACAGCAACGTCCGCAACACGCTCCCCGCCTCCGTCTTCGAGCGGATCCGCCAGAACTGCCTGCGCGAGGGGGCCGTCGCCGATCTCGCTCCCGACCAGGTGGAGAAAATGGCGATCGAGCTCAGCATCCAGCTCTATTGGCTGAGCCGGCTCATCGCCAGCGAGAACAAGGACCGGGCCACCATCAATGCCGCCGCGACCGTGCACGAGCTGATGGCCTCGCCCGATGCCCCCGAGCTGCTGCGCGAGTATGCGCCGGGCATCTTCATCGACGAGAGCGGCAAGGTGCTTTCCTTCATCGTCACCCTCGTCTTCATCCTCGGCGGACTCGCCCTCGTCGGCACGATCGCCTGGGTCGCGATGTGGTGGCGCGGTCGCGAGGTCGTCTCCGGCGAGCCTTTGCTCTTCCCCGAGATCCAGATCGCGCGCCGCCTCGGCGGCGAGTTCAGCGGTGGCGCCTACGTGGGCATGTCCTTCGAGATCGGCGAGGGCGCGTGAAGGCGCATCCGTGGCGAATTTTTCCGTTGCCCGCGGTGGCTGCGTTCGGTTGAATGCCCGCATGGCACTCAAGGTAGGCATCATTGGATATGGCTGGGCGGCAACGGCCCACGCCGACGCGATCAACGGAACCACCCAGGGCGAGGTGACGGCGGTTTATTCGTCGCGACCGCTCGACGACGCCGAGGTCTCGGCCCGGCACGGCAGTCCGATCAAGACTTACACGAACCTCGACGAGATGCTCGCCTCGGACATCGACGTCGTTTCGATCACGAGCTATCCGAACCAACACCGCGCCCAGGCTGTCGCCGCCGCGAAGGCGGGCAAACACATCATCCTCGAGAAGCCCATTGCGCTGACCTGGGAAGACTGCCGCGCGATCCGCGATGCCATCGTCGCTGCCGGGGTGAAATCCTGCGTCTGTTTCGAGCTGCGTTACATCAGCCAATTCCTCACGACGACGAAGCTGCTCGAAGAGGGGCTCATCGGCAACGTCCACTACGGCGAGGTCGATTATTACCATGGCATCGGACCCTGGTATGGCCAGTATCGCTGGAACACCACTGCGGAAAACGGCGGCAGCGCCCTGCTCTCGGCCGGTTGCCACGCGCTCGATGCGCTGCTGCTCTGCATGCCCGGGAAGGTCGACGAGGTCACCGCCTACGAGACGACCTCGGCGCACGAGATCTTCCAGAAATACGAGTATGCGACCACGACGATCTCGCTGCTGAAGTTCGAGAACGGAGCGATCGGCAAGGTCGCGGCGGTGATCGACTGTCTCCAGCCCTATTACTTCCACACCCACCTCGTCGGCTCCGAGGGCAGCCTTCTGGACAACAAGCTCTATTCGACCAAGCTCGGGCTGCGAGACAAAAAGTGGGCCGAACTGCCCATGGCCATGGCCGACTCGGGCGACGTCGCCGATCACCCCTACAAGGACCAGTTCCAAGCCTTCTTCGATTCGATCGACAAGGGCGAGGAGATGCCGCGGACCAGTTTCGCCGACGCCTTCGAGACCTTTCGGGTGCTCTTCGCCTGCGACCGATCGGCGCGCGAAGGCAGACCGGTGAAGGTCTCCGAATTCGCGTGACAGGGTCAGGTCCGCGACCGAACAGTCTTTGGTCCCTCCCGGCGGAGGGATCGAAGTCTACATGAGAGTCGGGATCACCGGAGCATCGGGGTTTGTCGGCGGCGCCCTCGTCGCCGAGTGCGTGCGACGCGGCTGGACGGTCGTGGCTTTTTCGCGCGATCCCTCGCGCCCCCTGCCCGGGACCCAGGCCATCCGCCCGGTCGCCAACCTTGATGCCCTCGACGTCTCCGAACTCGATGCGATCATAAACCTCGCCGGCACCTCGATCTCCGGACTCTGGACCGCCGAGCGACGCAAGCAGATCCGCGAGAGCCGCGTCGCGCTGACCTCCGCCCTGGTCGCGGCGATCGCGGAATTGCCTCGTTCGCAACGTCCCGGCGTGCTGGTCTCGGCCTCGGCCACGGGCTATTACGGCCATCGCGGCGATGAATTCCTCGATGAGGAGAGCGAACTCGGCTTCGGTTTTCTCGCCGAGGTTTGCCGCGATTGGGAGGCAGCGGCCCTGCCCGCGGAGAAGCTCGGGGTCCGCGTCGTCAATCCTCGCATCGGGCTGGTGCTCGGTCCGGGAGGGTTGTTGAAACGGTTGCGCCCGATCTTCAAATGCGGCCTCGGGGGAAGGCTCGGCAACGGGCGCCAGTGGATGCCCTGGATACACCTTTCCGATCTCGCGCGGCTCCTCGCGGACTGCATTGAAAATCCCGGCTACCGGGGAGCGATCAACGCGGCCAGCCCGCATCCCGCTCCCAATCGCGAGTTTGCCTCGGTCTACGCTCGGACCCTCGGTCGACGCGCCTGGCTCCCGGCCCCGGGTTTTGTCTTGAAACGGCTCCCCGGTGGCATGGGCAGCCTGTTCCTCGACAGCCAGCGGGTCGAGCCCGTCATGGCCCGGGCGATGGGTTTCGACTGGCAATACCCGGATCTCGCCACCGCGCTGCGCGAGGTCGAATACGCGGTCTCCGGTTCGAAGAATCCTCCTGACCATCCATCGGGAGCTTGAAACCACCCGCGCCAACCCTGACACTTGCCGCCATGGCCGCACCGCAGAACATCATCGGGATCGTTTACGACTACGATCAGACCCTCAGCCCGACCTACATGCAGGATGAGGTGCTCTTTCCGAAGTTCGGGATCAATCCCGCCGAGTTCTGGAAACGCTGCAAGATCCTCGTCGAAGAGCAGGGTTACGAGAGCGAACTCGCCTACCTCAAGGCCATCATCGACTACCTCGAGATGGATGGACCCAGCAACGCCGACCTGCGTGAACTGGGCAAGGGGCTCCAGTTCTTTCCCGGTTTGCCCGAAGTCTTCGCGGAGCTCGAGGCCATCCTCAGTGACGAGCACCGGGCCATGGGCGTGCGCATCGAGCACTACATCGTCTCCAGCGGGATCAAGGCCCTCATCGACGGCAGCCGCCTGCGCCCTTACATCAAGGAGATCTTCGGCTGTGAGTTCGCCGAGAACAGTGCGGGCCGCATCTCCTTCCCGCGCCGCGTCATCTCGCACACCTCGAAGACGCAATACCTCTTCCGCATCAACAAGGGCATGCTCGATCCCTCCGAGGACGTCAACGATCACATGCCCGACAATCTCCGGCCGATCCCGTTCCCGAACATGGTCTACATCGGCGATGGTCCCACCGACGTGCCGTGTTTCACCGTGATGAAACGTTTCGGCGGCCACAGCATCGCGGTTTACAATCCGGGCGACGAGTCGCGGATCAGCTTCCGCAAAGCCTACCAACTCTCCGGTGTGGCGGGACGGATCAAACACATCGCCCCGGCCGACTATCGCGCCGGCAGCCACTTGCGGCTCATCCTCGAGGAGACCATCCTCGAAATCGCCAGTCGCATTGTCGAAACCCGGCGCCGCGAGATTGCCGACAACACCGTGGCGGCTCCGACGCATTGAGCGGCGGCTCGATCCGCGCGCTTATTTCCCTTTCACCTTGAAGCGGAGGGTGCTCGAAACATTCCCCGAGGCATCGTGGGCGCGGGCCTGGAAGCGGTTGTTCCCCGAACGCAAGCCTTTGGCGCGATAGGTCCAACTGCCCGATGCTTTCAGGCTGGCGTTTTTGTAAGATTTGCCCGGTGCCTTCACTTCCACCCGCGAGAGGGCTTCGTTGTCGGAGGCGGTGCCCTTGATCACGTGGGAAGGCTTCGGTTTGCGAAGCTTCGCTGCGTTGGTGACCCGGAGGCTCGGGGCGAGGGTGTCTGGTACGATCGGGCCCGTTGCCTCGATCTTGTCGATCGATACGCCTTCTCCGGTGTCGAGAACGAAAAAGACGGCAACCGTCTCCGCGGAAGCGATGTCCGCGGTGCCAACCGCAGTGAAGTCGGCAAAGGGGAACTCGATGTCACTTGCCTCGGTGATGCCTTCCACTGTCAGCGTCAGGTAATTTCCGGTACTCTCGAAGATCCTGAAAATGACATCGATGTCGCCGGTGACCGAGGTGAGCTTCACGACGAATTGGTCGTTCGAGCCCCCGTCTGTCAAATCCACCCCGCCGAGTCCGTAAGAAAAGCCACCGGAATCGTTGTCGTTCCCGTCATAGGAAATCTGGAGGTTGTTTGGAGCTGCTGCATCGGTAACTCCCGAAATGGTCGCGATGCCTCCGTTGATCTCAAAGGTTGCCGTATCCAGCAGGCCGGAATACATGTCCATCTCGCCACCGAGCATCGAACCGTCCAGGGCGACGTTGGAGGTGGTCGGGCCGATGTTGGTTGAGAAATCGTCGATCACGATGGGTGCGGCATGTCCATCATCCATGCAGAACCCGATCAGCAGGCAAAACAACGATGCGCGGGTGAGTCCGATGGTCATGGCGGAATTTTACACGAGTCTGTCGGGAGGGCAATGACGCGGAGGAAGGGTGAGACTCAGATCTCTCCCAGCAGATCCTGCAACCGCGAGGCCGGCCACTGACCCGGCGCGTTCGGCACCTGCAGGTAACCGTAGTTCAGGCACGATCCTGCCTTGGCGAGGACGAGGCGGGATAGCTTTCCGAGCGGTCCCATGCCCATGGCGGAGATAAGACGTCCGGCGGCGACCTCGGCTTCCACGAGGCCGACCAGAGCGAACAGTTCGTCCATCGTGTTCACCACCACCGCAACCTTGGCGATGTCGGCCCCGCATCCATGGGCGGCCGCGATTTTGCCGGCGATCGCCTCGCGGCCCGGGAAGCCGTTGAAATCGTGGAACGACGCCACCAGTAACGCACCGGCCGCCCGCACCGCGGCGGAGAAACCGGAGAAGCCGGGTTCGAGCAGCGAGGCGACCTCCGTGTCGACCAACGCGGCGTGATGCAGGTACGGGTGATAAAGCGCGAGCCGGGAGTTGGCGTCGAGCGCGCCTTTTCCTCCCTCCTCGGGGCGTCGCGCGGTGATGAGGGCGGGGCGGGGCGTGATGGAGAGCACTTCTTCCAGCCGCCCACCGCATCCTGACAAATCATCCAAACGAAACTCAAGGAAGTCGCAATGGGGGGAGGCACCCGAGGAGAGGTATTCGAGATCCTCGGGGCGGGTGACGGTGGCCACGGTGCGGGGACTGGAAAGGTCGGGCCTCATGATGGGGCGTTGAGAAAAGCCCGGCGCATTCGACCCACGGCATCTGCGGCGGATGCCGCGGCTTGGGCGAGGTGGATCTGCATGGCGGCGGCGGCAGCTTCGCCGTCCTCGCGCGACAGCGCGGCGAGGATGTCGAGGTGCTCGTCGGCGGTCGTTTCGTGGATGCGGAAGGATTGTTTGCCGACGATGTCGCGCACCGTTTGCACGACTTCTCCGTAGCGGGAGATCTCGGCAAGGAGTCGGCGATTTCCCGAGGCCTCGGCGATGACACGGTGAAGCATGCGGTCGTTCACCCACTCCGGATCGGCCCCGCGGGTTTCGCGGAGAAAGGTGAAGGCGGCCAGCAGTTGGTCGATGATGGCCTGGTCGAGCTTACCCGCGGCGAGGCGAGTGGCCTCGGCTTCGAGCAACGAACGCACCGCGTAGATCTCCTGGAGTTCCTCCGGTCCGAAGGGCAGGAAGACCGCGCCGCAGTTCCGCCGCAGTTCCACGAAGCCGAGTCCCTGCAACTCCAGCAGCGCCTCGCGCACCGGGGTGCGACTGACTCCGAAGCGTGTCACCGCGTCGGCCTCGGTGATCCGCGCGCCGCCGAGGTATTCACCCTGCAACAGCCCGGTGATCAATCCACGTACCACCGCGACCTTGCCACCCGGACGGGCGGCCTTATCGGTCATTGCGTGGAGGGGAGTCGGCATGGCGGTATCGCGGAATTGTATACAATGCAAATTGGGAGACAATCCAAAAGTTCCCCGGTAACCTGACCCTCATGCCCGTGCAAACTCAAGGCCTTTTCGCCGTGATCGCCCTGCTGAGCCTCGCGGGCGCGGTCGAGGCCGTGGATTTCGAGAAAGAGGTGAAACCCGTGCTCGAAAAGAAGTGCCTCGGTTGTCACAATCCGAACATCCTCAAAGGCGACCTCGACCTCTCCACGGCCACCGGAGTGTTCAAGCAAGGTCACGAGATCGTGGTGCCCGGCCAAGCCGGAACGAGCGATCTTTACCTGGCCGTCGTGGCTGAGGCTCCCGGGGAAAAACCGGCCATGCCGGAGGAGGGCGATCCCCTGACCGAGGCCGAGGCCGAGCTGCTGCGCCGTTGGATCGACGAGGGCGCGAAATGGCCCGAGGGGCTCGTGTTGAAAGAGGCCTCCAAAGCCGACCGCTCCTGGTGGGCCTATCAAACGCTCAAAAAATCGCCGCACGCCACCATCGATGCCCACATTGATGTCGCCCTCGCCGCGCAGGGGCTCGAGCGGAATCCTCCCGCGGGCCGTCGCGAGCTGATCCGCCGGCTCAGCTATGATCTCACCGGCCTGCCACCCACCGCGGAAGAGGTCGAGGCCTTCGTCGCCGATGCCGATCCGCAGGCTTACGAAAAACTCGTCGATCGTCTCCTCGCCTCACCGCACTACGGCGAGCGCTGGGGTCGCCATTGGCTCGACGTGATCCGCTTCGGCGAGAGCCGCGGCTACGAGCGCAACCAGATCATCGACAACCTCTGGCCCTTCCGCGACTACGTGATCCGCTCGCTGAACGAGGACAAGCCGATGAATCGTCTCATCCGCGAACACCTCGCCGGAGACGTGATCGGCAAGGATCAGCCAGACATCGAGATCGGCAGTGCTTTCCTCGTCGCCGGTCCCTACGACGATGTCGGCAACCAGGACAAGGCCCAGGCCGCGCAGATCCGCGCCAACACCCTCGACGAGATCATCAGCGCCACCGGCGAAGCCTTCCTCGGCATGACGCTCGGTTGCGCGCGCTGCCACGACCACAAGTTCGATCCCATTTCCCAGCGCGATTATTACGCCCTCTACGCCACCTTCGCCGGAGTCCGCCACGGCGAGCGTGTCTTGGCAACCGGGGAGCAAAAAGCCGCCCGCGCTGAGAAGCTGAAACCACTCGAGGCCCGGCGTGGCGAACTTGATGCGGAGATCAAGCAGCTCGAGGCCGCGATTCTTCAGAGGGGACGCGAGCAGAGGCAAAAGCACGAGACCGCTTGGGTGCGCCCGCGACCCGATCGCACCGGCACCGAAGAGCGCTTCGCGCCGGTCGAGGCGAAATTCGTCCGTTTCATATCCGAAGGGCTCGACACGAAACCCGCCGTCGCCACCGGTTACCGGCTCGACGAATTCGAGGCTTGGAGCAGTGGCGCGGAACCGCGCAACATCGCCCTCGCGGCCAACGGGGGAAAGGCCACCGGTGCATCCCGTCGCATCGACGACTTCCCGGATGCCTACGGGCCGCAACTCACCATCGACGGCAAGTTCGGTGCGCACTACCACGGAACGGGCAATGATCTGACCATCGAGTTCGCCACGCCCGCGGTGATCGACCGCGTCTTTTTCTCCAGCGCGAGGAACGAGGGCTCGCCCGCCCAGCCGAAGTTCACCTTCGTCTGCGACTACCGCATCGAGGTTTCCAACGATGGCAAGGAATGGCGCGAGGTCGCGAACGGCCGCGACCGGGTTCCTGTCAGCGATGCGCATCGTGATGTGAGACTGGCGCGGCTCGTGCGGACCCCGGAAGAAAGTGCCCGCCTCGCCAAACTGCGAGCCGATCTCGGCACGGTCGATCGCGACATCGCCGCCGTGCCCGCGCTGCCCAGCGTGTGGATGGGCAATCCCAACGAAGGCGACGCCAAAGGGCCCTTCCATCTCTTCATCGGCGGCAGTCCGCAGAAACCCGGAGAGGCGGTCGAGCCGGCCAGCCTCTCGACCCTCGCCGAAGTCGCTCCGGTTTACGGCTTGAGCGATACCACGCCCGAGGCGCAGCGACGCAGCGCCCTCGCCGACTGGATCGTTCACCCTGACAATCCACTCACGCCCCGCGTGCTCGCCAACCGCATTTGGCAAAACCACTTCGGCACCGGCATCGTCGATACCCCGAACGACTTCGGCTACATGGGCGGGCGGCCCTCTCATCCCGAGTTGCTCGACTTCCTCGCGATGAAGCTGCAGGAGTCCGGTTGGAAACTCAAGCCGCTCCACCGGCTCATCGTGTTGTCCGAGACCTACCGGCAGTCTTCGGCCTGGCAGGATGCGGCTGGACGCGTCGATGGCGACAGCCGTCTGCTTTGGCGTTTCCCGCCGCGCCGCCTTTCCGCCGAGGAGGTGCGCGATACGATTCTGGTCGTGTCAGGAAAACTCGACCGCCGCATGGGCGGACCCGGATTCCGGCTTTACCAATACATGCAGGACAACGTCAGCACCTACGCGCCGCTCGACGCGCATGGTCCCGAGACCTACCGACGTGCCATCTACCACCAGAATGCCCGAGCCTCCGTCGTCGATCTGATGACCGAGTTCGACCAGCCCGACTGCGCCTTTTCCGCTCCCGCCCGCGCCGAGACCACGACTCCTTTGCAGGCCCTGACCATGATGAACCACGCCTTCACCCTCGACATGGCTGCGGCCTTCGCGGATCGCATCGCGAAAGCCGGGGCAGGGGAGGAGGAACAGGCCGCGGCCGCATTCCGTCTCATCTTTCAGCGCTCCGCCGATGCGGAGGAGATCGATCGCACTGCCACCGCGATCCGCGAGGTGGGACTGCCCGCGGTGGCGCGGGCACTGTTGAACGCAAGCGAGCTGATCTACCTCGATTGAACCCTCTTGAGTCGATGACCCAACCCTCTTTGCCCGAACTCGCCCGCCGCCGGTTTCTCGGACAGGTCTCCACCGGTCTGTTCGGGGTCGGGTTGGCGCAATTGTTGGGACGCGATGCGGCCGCCGCTGACGAGTGGATGCCGGGATCGGGAAAACCGCATTTCCCGGCCAAGGCGAAACGCGTCCTTCAGATCTTCTGTCCCGGGGCCGCGTCGCACGTCGATCTTTGGGAGCACAAGCCAGATCTCGAAAAATACGACGGCCAGCCCCTGCCCGGCGAGGAGAACCTTGTCTCCTTTCAGGGCAAGAACGGTCCGCTGATGCGCAGTCCTTGGGACTTTGTCAGGGCTGGGGAGAGCGGCAAGATGATCTCGTCGATGCTGCCGGAGATGGCGCGGCATGTCGATGACATTGCCTTCCTCCACGGCATGACCTCGAAGACCAACACCCATGGTCCCGGCTGTGTCTTCGTCAACACCGGCCACCCCACCGAGGGTTTTCCCAGTGCCGGAGCCTGGACCAGCTACGCGCTCGGTTCTTTAACCGACAACCTGCCCACCTACGTCGCGATCCCGGATGTCCGCGGCGAGCCGCCCAACGGCAAGGCCAACTGGAGCAATGGATTCCTGCCCGCCAAACACCAGGCCATCGTGCTGGCGGCGCACCAGCCGATCCGCAACCTGGCCCGGCCGGCTGCGCTCGATCCGCGTGCCGACCTGGGTTCGCGGGAACTCACCGCCTTTCTCAATCAACGCCACGCCGCGGTACGCCCGGGGGAAACCGCCCTGCAGGCGCGCATCGCCGCCTACGAGTTGGCCGCGCGCATGCAACTCTCCGCTCCGGAAGTGAGCGATCTCGCGGGTGAACCGCAACACATCCACCAGCTTTACGGCACCGATTCGAACAACGAACTCAAGGCGGCCTATGCGCGCAACTGCCTGCTCTCGCGCCGTCTCCTCGAGCGCGGGGTGCGTTACGTCAGCCTCTACTGCGCGTCCCGCGCCAGCGGCGTCGACGGCCTCTTGAATTGGGATGCCCACAAGACGCTGAAGGCCGACTACGAGCGGCATCTCCCGGTCTTCGATCAACCCACCGCGGCCTTGCTGACCGATCTGAAACAGCGCGGCATGCTGGAGGACACGCTGGTGCTCTGGTCGACGGAGTTCGGTCGCATGCCGACCCGGCAGGAGGGTACCGCCGGCCGCGATCACAATCCCGACGGCTTCACCCTTTGGATGATGGGCGCGGGAGTGAAGGGCGGCACCAGCTACGGGGCGACTGATCCCTTCGGCCGGCGTGCGGAGGAACATCCCACGACGGTGTGGGAGTTCTACGCCACGGTTCTGCACCTGTTAGGCTTGGACTTCGAGCGTCTGAGCTGGTACCACAACGGCCTCGATCGTCGCATCACCGATGTCCATGGCAAGGTGGTGCGGGCGGTGTTGGCGTGAGAAACCGGCGCAAGTCGCTCTCGGACATGGCATCGCGGGATGCTCCATTTCCGCAGCATGCCTGACCATGTCCCCAAAGCCTTCCGCACCACGCGCTGGTCGCTCGTGCTTTTGGCGGGCGGGCCGGATAGGGATGACGAAGCGGTGACCGCACTTGCGGATCTGTGCCGGGACCCATTGGTATCCCCTCTATGCCTTCGGGCGGCGGCGCGGTCTCGACGTCCCGGATGCCGAGGAGGTGACGCAGGGCTCTTTTCTCCACCTTCTTGAGAGCGGAGCCCTCGACCGGGCACGGTCGCTTCCGCAATTTGCTGCTCGGGGCGATGCAGAATTTTCTCAGCAACGCCGGAGAGGGTCAGGTCGACGACTTGACCCTGTCTGATCTGCAACCCGACACAGCGGAATGAGTCGGAATCTTTCGGAGAGAGTTTGGTCCGTAACGAGAAAGTTGAGTTCGACACGAAGGCGATTTGCGTCAGGCGGCGGAATGCCCTAAGGGTTTTGCGCCGATTTGGTAAAAATCGGAAATGGCCGGTGCTGGACCAGCGAGAATCGGGTCCAGGCCCTCCAATTCCCTACCTTTTCCCTATGTGCCGACACCACCGACTCCACATCGCTCTGACCCTGTTGCTCCCGTTCCTGCCTGCGCCCGCGGCGATGGCGGGCGGCGTGGAGAGCGAGGGCGGAATCGTGACCCAAGCGACGCGGCTCCGCCAACTCGTGACGGGGAGCGATGGCACGGGCATCCGGATCGGTGTCGTGAGCGACAGCTACAACCGGCTCGGCGGAGCGTCGGCCGATGTGGCCTCCGGCGATCTGCCGGCGAACGTGACGGTGCTCTCGGAAGGGGCCGCCGGCGGCACGGATGAAGGCCGGGCGATGCTGCAGGTGATCCACGATCTGGCTCCGGGCGCGACGCTCGCCTTTGCCGCCGCGGGTGTTTCGGAAGCGACGGCCGCGCAGGCGATCCGCGACCTCGCGGACATCTTCCAAGCCGACGTGATCGTGGACAGCATGAGCTTTCCCAGGGAGCCCTTCTTCCAGGATGGATTGATCGCCCAGGCGATCGACGACGTGGTGCAAAACTCGGGCGTCGCCTACTTCTCGGCCGCGGGGAATCTGGGGAACCAGGCCTTTGAACTGACCAGTGCTCCCTCGACCGGTTCGGAGAACTTTGGGGCGGCTATATTTGGCATTTCTTCGTTTCCAATCGCGAACGCGCTCGACCTCGATCCGGGAGCGGGCACGGACCTGCGCCAGTCGATCACATTGAACAGCAATCAGACGGCGATCCTCGTGTTGCAGTGGGACAACCCCTTCTTCTCCAGTGTGCAGACAGATCTGGATGTCTACCTCGTGGACCAGACGACCAATCAGTTGGTCGCTTTTTCGACTGCCGACTCGACTCTCTTGGATGAACCGGTCGAAACGATCAGCTTCAAAAATACCAGCGGCGCGGCGAAGACCTACGAGATCATCATCGACCGTTTCTCCGGCTCGACGCCGAACCGGATCAAATGGGTGAACTACGGCGCGGCGACCGATGGAGTGATCACGAGTGTGGAGTATGCGACGAACAGCCCGACGATCACTCCGCACGCAGCGAGCGCGAACGCCATGGCGGTGGCCGCGGTGAATTACTTCGACCAGCGCACGGCAGCGGCCGCTACGTCTCGCGGACCAGCGACGATTCTATTTAGCGCGAACGGTACCCCGATCCCGCCCACGGAGCGGGCCAAGCCGGACCTGACCGGGGTGGATGGAGTGAATACGACCTTCTTCGGGGGAGATTTCGAGGCGGACGGGCGACCGAATTTCTTTGGCACCGCTGCGGCAGCTTCGCACGCGGCAGCCGTTGCCGCGCTGGTATTGCAGGCAAATCCCACTTTCCAGCCGGCGCAGCTTTATGCGCGACTCAAGGCGACGGCGGCGGACCTTGGAACAACGGGAGCGGATTCGGTGACGGGTTCGGGTTTGGTCAATGCCTTCACCGCCGTGCAGGGGCCGGCGACTCCGGCTTCCGTTCCTTTAACGGAGAATTTTGACGCCGGGCTGAATGCCCGCTGGGAAATAAACAGCAGCAACAGCGGGCGCGTCTTGGTCAAGTCGTTGAACGGTGATAGCAACCAGCAGATGTTGATGGATACGTTTTTCGCCGTCAGCAACAGCCTCAACGAAGCGGTCCTGCACTTCGATGCGACGAGCGCGGGCTCGGCCGAGATCGAGCTGGCTTTTAGGGAGCGGGAGTTTGGGGACGAAGACCATCCGATGCCGGCGACCTTCACGGATAGCAGCAATTCCGATGGTGTGGCGCTGAGCGTGGACGGGGTGAATTGGTATCGGCTGGTTAGCCTGACCGGCGCGGCCTCGACCTCGACGTTCCGCGATTTTAAATTCAACCTCACCCAGTTTGCCCGGGATAACGGACTCGTCCTCGGGACGGACGTGCGGGTGAAGTTTCAACAGTACGACAATTTCCCAATCAACAGCGACGGCATCGCCTTCGACGATGTGGTGCTGCGCGAGCCGCCCGCCGCGCCGACGATCACCGTGGATGCGAAGGACGGCAGCTTCACTGCCGGCGAAGTCGCGAGCTTCTCGTTCACGGCTACGGGCAGTCCTGCTGTCACCGTGCAATGGCAGGTGAGCACGGATGGCGGAGCGACTTTCGAGGACATTCCCGGCGCCACGTCGTCGACACTGACCTTCAACGCCACCCTCGCCGACAACGGCCAGAAGTATCGAGCCGTGCTAACGAACTCCGAGGGAACCGTGAACACCGCGATCGCAACGCTGACGGTGACGGAGGCGCCGAGCCTGACAGTGACGACGACGAGCGACACCTCGACCGCCGTCGACGGCCTCACCAGCCTGCGCGAGGCGATCGCCTATGCCAAAACGCTGGGTGGCGCGCAGACGATCCGCTTCAACGGCGATCCCGCCGCGCTACCCAAGGCCACCGGAACGGGCATCGTGGACTTCCACGACGGGGCCGTGCACACCCTCGAGGCGGGAAGCACGCTGTTGATCAACAACCAGATCCTGACCATTACCGGCAGCAGCGCCGACCGACTGATCCTCCGCAATCTGGGAAATGTGGGAACGCTGCTGGGGATTTCCAACGCGAGCACGGTGGAACTTTCCGGAATGACGGTGACCGGAGCCGAATCCAGCGGTATCAGCAGTCAGAACGGCGACCTCACCCTGCGCGCATGTGTCGTGAGCGGGAACGCCACCGACAGCGACAACACCAACGGAGGCGGGATCTACAACGTCGGCGGAGACCTGACCCTGGTCGACAGCAGCGTCAGCGACAATGCCGTCCAAGGACTCAACCGGTTCGGTGGCGGCATCTACCATTACGGCGGAACCGCCATCCTGAAGAACAGCACCGTCAGCGGCAATTCCCTCAACGGCACCGCCAACAACTACGGTGCCGGCATCTACAATGACATCGGCGGCACGCTGATCCTGGTGAACAGCACGGTTAGCGGGAACTCGAGCAACAACGGGAACAACGTGGGCGGGGCGATCTATTCGGTCGGCACCCTGGAGCTGACCAACTGCACGGTCACCGACAACTCCGCGAGAGGTGGCTTCGATCTCCTCGGCGGTATCGCGAACATCGGCACCGCGCACATCCGCAACAGCATCATCTCGGGGAACACCGGAGGGACCACTCCGGATCTGGTCGGTTCGCCCGCCACCGATAGCAACAACCTCATTGGCGACCAGCCGGATCTGCGGCTCGCTCCTTTGGGAGACTACGGCGGCTCGACGATGACCCACGCCTTGCTCCCCGGCTCCTCCGCGATCGACGCGGGCGACAACGACCTCGCGGTCGATGGAAACTCCGCTCCGCTGACCAGCGACCAGCGCGGCACCGGTTTTTCGCGCATCGTCAGAGGAGTGCGGGACTCGCTCGCCGCCGTCGTCGACATCGGAGCCTTCGAGCTCTTCGCCGCGCCGGAGTTTCTCACCGACGAAATCGAGATCCAGATCGACGGCAAACCGCTCGACCTCGCCACCGCCACCGGAGTCTCGCCCAGCGGGGGCGTCTTTAGCGGACCGGGAGTGAGCGCTGGGTTCTTTGACCCACGCACGCAAATGGTCGGCAGCTACGAGATCACCTACACCTACACCGGCGATTTCGGAATCATCAACACCTCGACCCTCATCATCGACGTGATCGCCGACGGAGGCAGCCTCCTCCTGCAGAAAGCGAAAGCCTTCCCGCTGACGCAGGTCGGACGGAAGAGCAAGGTGCAGCGGCTCAGCCTGACCAACCGTGGCGACCTGCCGGTGAGCGGGATCCGCCTCGTCCTGCGCGGAGCGGGGCGGAAGGACTTCAAGATCACCCAGCCGGTGCTGAAGATGCTCGCGCCGCTCAAAGCCACGACCTACCGGGTCAGCTTCCATCCGAAGAAGCCCGGCTCCCGCCGGGCGACGGTGATGGTGGTGGGTTCGGGTGCTACGACGAGCGGGATCCTGAAGGGGAAAGGAGCCACTGGCGAAATCCAATCTCCACGTGATCCCGACCGGGTGTTTCCGGATTGAGGGTGCGCAAATCCTGCTTGGACAGTCCCTGCCGCGATGCTCCATTCCGGCAGATGTCCGACAACAATCCCAACGCCTTCCGCACGACACGCTGGTCGCGTGTCCTGTTGGCGGGAGGTCCGGGGGAGGTGGACGAATCGCAGGCGGCGCTCGCCAGTCTCTGCCAGGACTACTGGTATCCCCTCTATGCCTTCGCCCGACGGCGGGGACTCGAGGTTCTCGATGCGGAGGATGCGACGCAGGGCTTTTTTCTCCATCTGCTCGAGAGCGGGGCGCTGGCGCGGGCGCGGGCGGACCGGGGGAAATTCCGGACCTTTCTGCTCGGTTCGATGCGGAATTACCTCAACAACGAACACCGTCGCGACCGGGCCTTGAAACGGGGTGGCGGACGGAAACCGCTCTCGCTCGATGCGATGGCGGCGGAAGAGCGCTTTTCCGTCGAAATCGGCGATCCGCTCACGCCCGAGGCCCAGTTCGAGCGGAGTTGGGCCTTGGCCTTGATTGACAAGGTCTTCCGACGCCTCGCCGAGGACTACGACGAGGCGGGGAAACGCGAGCTCTACGAGGCCCTCCGTCCCTACCTCGCTGGTGAGCCATCTCGTACCGGATACGAGGCGGTCGCCCGCGACCTTGGCATGAGCGCCGCCGCCGTGGGCACCGCGGTCTTCCGGATGCGGCGTCGCTACGGCGAACGCATGCGCGAGGAAATCGCCGAGACCGTCGCTTCGCCGGCCGAGGTCGAGGAGGAGATCGCACAGTTGATGAGGGCGGTGGGGGGGTGAGTCACGGGTCACGAGTCACGAGTCAGGAGTCAGGAGTCAGGAGTCAGGAGTCAGGAGTCAGGAGTCAGGAGTCAGGAGTCAGGAGTCAGGGGTCAGAATTCGGAAGGATTTTTGTAAGAACGTCTTGGGTTTGGGTGAGAAGGATAGAGAACCGATGTCAGGATCTGCTCAGACCTTTTGCCCGACCTGCGGCGGGCCGATCGCGCCGAATGCGCCTTTCGGGCAATGTCCGCGTTGCCTGCTCGGCTTCGCGAGTGGCACGGGGCTGGATCGCGACCTGCCCGGGGATGATCTGATTGTCGCCGGCCAGAAGCGCAGCATCGCGGGCTATGAGCTGATCGAGGAAATCGCGCGGGGTGGCATGGGCGTCGTCTACCGGGCGCGGCAAACCGCGCTGGGCCGCGAGGTGGCTTTGAAGATGCTGGTCTCGGGCGATCTGGCCACGGCCGAGGCGGTGCAGCGTTTCCACAATGAAGCCAGCGCGGCAGCCGGGCTGAAGCACCCGAACATCGTCCCCGTCTACGAGATCGGCGAGGAAGAGACGGGCCACTTTTTCTCAATGCGTCTCGTGCCCGGGAATCGCAACGTCGCCGATTGGGCGCGCGAGTTGCCGACGGCGGGGCGTTCCCGTCGCATCGCCGCGATGATGGCCACGGTGGCGCGTGCGATCGCACACGCGCACGAGCATGGCGTGCTCCACCGCGATCTCAAACCCTCGAACCTGCTCCTCGATGAAAACGACGAGCCACAGGTGACCGACTTCGGCCTCGCCCGGCTCTACCGCGAGGTCGACAGCGGACTCACTCTGACAAGGCAGATTCTCGGCAGTCCCAGCTACATGGCTCCCGAGCAGGCCGAGGGACGACGTGCCGATGAGACGACCCTGACCGATGTCTACGGGCTCGGCGCGGTGCTGTATGAAATGATCTCCGGTCGCCCGCCCTTCTTGGCTGACAGCCCGATCGCGACGGCGCGGAAGGTGGTCGAGGAAATGCCGGCCCGCCTCGACGAAGTGCCCCGCGATCTCGAGACGATCTGCCTGAAGTGCCTCGAGAAGGAACCCGCCCGGCGGTATCACGGTGCCCTCGATCTGGCCGAGGATCTCGATCGGTTTGCCCGCGGAGAGCCGATCCGGGCACGGCCATTGACCCTGCCCGAGGCAATGTGGCGCTGGGCGAAACGACGGCCGAAAACGGCGGCTCTGTTAGGCTTGTTTTTGGTTTCGCTAGTCGGGGGTTTCGGCGGGGTCTTCTGGCAATGGCGTCTCGCCGAGGAGGCGCGGCGGACCGCCCTGGAGTCGAATGTGGCGCTGCGCGAGTCGGTCGAGCAACTGGAGTGGAGGCGCGCCGTGCAGATGCTCGACAGCGGCGACCTCTCCGGCGGCATGGCCCAGCTCGCGCGCCTACTGCGGTCCAATCCGTCGAATCCGCGGGCGGCGAGTCTGGCGATCTCGGTGCTGGAGCAGGGTGGATTCGCCACGCCGGTGGCCCCCGCGATCTCGCATGGCGAGGCTTACGTGGTGACGCAGGCGCGGTTGAGCCCGGATGGGGGCAGGATCGTTTCGGCCGGATCGGATGGCACGGCCAGGTTTTGGGTGGCGGCGACGAGCGCGCCGACCGGAAAGGTGATGCGACACACGGGTCCGGTGCGTTGGGTGGAGTATTCGCCGGACGGCCGGCGCGTCGCGACGGCGTCGGATGACGGCGCGGCGCGGGAGTGGGATGCGGTCACGGGCGATCCCTTGACGCCGCCCCTGGCGCACGGCGGAGCCGTCAGGATGCTGGCCTACTCGGGCGATCATCTCGCGACCATCTCGGCTGATGGCAAGGCGGCGATTTGGGAGAAGGGGGGGCTGCTCCATCGGCTCGATCTCGGGGGAGCCGGCAGTGCGTTGGCGTGGAGCGCGGATGGCGGGCGGCTTTACACGGCCTCGACGGTCGGGATCAAAGGATGGTCCCGCGACGGTGGAGAGCTTTTCTCCCACACCGGGTCCGGATTGGCGGCCGTCTTGCCCAGTCCGGATGGCTCGCGGCTCGCGGCGTGGTCGGAAGGGGTCTTCTGGATGGGCGATGCGGCGACGGGGGCACCCAGCGGAGTGAAGTTTGAAGAATTGGGCGGCCTCCTCGCCCTCGCCTGGAGTCCTGACGGGAAACGTCTTGCCGGCGGATCGGCCGGCAATTGGGCGCGCGTCTGGGATGCCACCAACGGCCGGGCTCTGACGCCAAGGCTGAGGCACCACTATGCGTGTAGCTCCGTCGACTTTTCCCCGGATGGCAGGACCCTGATCTCCGGCGGACACGACGGGGTCTCGCGGCTCTGGGATCTCCCCAGCGGTCTGCCGAAGGGCGCACCCATCCTCCATCGCGAAGCTGTCATCGGCAGTGGAGTTTGTCAGGATGGAACGAAGCTCTTGGTGGTGAACCATCCTTGGAATGATCGGTGGAATCCAAAGGGCGGCACCGCGCGGCTCTGGGATCTCGAGCCTCCGGGGCGGCGACCTCTGCGATTCGCCGATCCGCTGGCGGCGACGGCCAGTTCCGTGGCCTGGAGTCCGGATGGCGGGATGTGGGTGGGGAATGGCGTCAGTGGAGGTCTCGTGATGCAGGTTGGTGAAGAGGCGCCGTTTGCGTTGCCGAATTCGAAGATCCAAGGCTGGGCGCGGGGGCTCGGTTTTCTGCCGGATGGGGATCGCTTCCTCGTCATCAGCACCCTAGGCAACTACAGCCTCTGGTCCGCGTCGGAGCGGCGTCGAGTTTTCGGGCCGGTGGAAATCGGTTCGGTTGAAAGCGTCCGCCTATTCCCCGATGGCGGGCGAGTCGTGATCGGCCTGACCTCGGGGGAGGTCGCGGTGCGCGAGGTCGCGACGGCGGCGGTGTTGGTGAATTTACCCCCGCACCATGCCCCGCTGAATTGTGTCGATGTTTCGCTCGATGGCCGATTCGTCGCGACGGCGGGCGAGGACGGGCGTTGCCTCCTCAGCGACGCCGCGACCGGTCGGCCCATCGCCCCGGTGATCGAGGCCGACGATGAATTTGTCTCCGTCCGTTTCAGCCACGATGGAAAGTGGATCGTCACCGCCTCTCATGACCGCACCGCCCGCATCCGCGATGCCCGGACCGGAGCACCGCGAGGTCCCGAGCTGCGGGTCGATGGAGAGGTCGCCTATGCCGAGTTCAGCCCGGACGATTCCAAGGTCCTGACCGCCGATAGATCGGGCGCGGCGACCCTCTGGCTCGCAGCCACCGGCGAGCCGATCGGGGATCCGATGCGCCATGGATCCGCCCTGCGGCATGCGAGGTTCAGTCCCGATGGCACCAGGGTCCTCACCGAGGATCACCTCGGCCAGCGTCTCTGGGAAAGTGATACGGGTGAACCGCTCACCCTGCTGCAGCCGCACCCGACCGGGATCGGGATCGGCTTCTTCAGCCAAGGCATGCACACCACTTTCAGCCCCGATGGTCAAAGCGTCCTGCACGGCACCGCCAGCCGCGATTTCCTCCGCTGGGATTTCCCGGCTCCGCCCGTGCCCGCGCCGGAGTGGCTGCCGGAGTTGCTGGAGGCCGTCGCGGGTCTCAGCGTCACCGAATCGAACCGCCTCGTTCACGAGCCCGGGAATCGCTGGCTGGAGATGTGTGTCCGCCTAGCCGGACTGACCGGGGACGATTTTTACGCGCGTTGGGCGCGGGATTATGTGAGGGAGAGATAGCGGGGGAGTCAGGAGTCGGGAGTCGGGAGTCGGGAGTCGGGAGTCGGGAGTCGGGAGTCGGGAGTCGGACGCGGCGAAAACAAGTGTCGCAGCTTACCTCAAGGGATTGAGAAAGCGCACCTTCGGAAAGCGGCCGACCACGAGGTAGCGGACCTCAGCCGCGGCGAAACATTGCAAGAGCTCTCTGAAGTCGGAGTTCATTGGGATCGCGGCCCTTCATTCTCCACGCCGTGACCACCATCTCCCAGGCGGCGTGGCTCCGGTCCGAGGGCGGGAGGGCCTGCCAGTCGATGAAGTGCTGACGGCTCATTGACGGGAGATCCTCACAACGCAGGACCCGCCAATGGGAACGGTCCGGGGTGGGAGGCGTGGCGCTCGCTTCGGGAATGCCCCAAGCTTCCGCGTGCTCCGCCCTTTCTCAATCGATTGCGACCACGATGACTCGCGCGAGACGATCTGGAGGAAGGTCGAGACGATCTTTTGCCCCTACAACCCCAACTCACGCAGCGTCTCGAGGATGACGGCAATCTGCTCTTGGCGTTTTTGGTTCGCCCGGCCGAAGCGGGTGGAGACGGTTGGGAGTTAGGCGATTCGGGACTTGCCTTCGCGGGTGCGGGCGGGGAAGAATTGACTCGTACTCAGAATCGTCTCCGATGCCGCTCTTTCCGCGATCCGATTATTTCAAGCACACACGGCAGCGACCCGACCGGGCCGGAATCAGGGACGAGTGGATTGAGCACGTCATCGCCCATCCGGAATCCGAGGAGATCCAATCCGATGGGCGGATTCGCCGCTGGGCGCGGATTTCCGACTTTGAGAACCGGGCCCTCAGGGTATCCTTCTTGAGGATGGCGCGACGGTCCATAATGCTTTCTTTGATCGCGACTACGAAGGGAAAAGGAAATGAAAATCAAATACTTCGAGGATACGGACACCGCTCTACTCTAGTTTGGGGGCGGCACTCCTGCCGAGACCCGGGAGCTGTCCGAAGACATTTATCTGGACTTGGACCAGTCGGGCCACGTCGTTTCGATCACGGTGGAGCACGCCAGCATCCGGAGTGATCTTTCTGAGGTGAGCTTCCTGAGAATGAATCACGCGACCAAGGCGGTTTCCTGACGCCGAAGTCGGACGAATCACGGTGGACTCTCGCGACCGCACCTCACAAACCCAATCCGCGCAGGGTCTCGAAAATCCCTTCGATCTGCTCTTGGCATTTTTGGTTTGCCCGGCCGAAGCGGGCGGAGACGGCGGCGGGATCGGAGCCGGTTTCGGGGAAGAGGTCACCATCGGGACGCAGCCAGCGGACGAAGCCGCGCTTGTCTCAATCTGCTGGAGAAACTGGAATAACCGTATTCTATTTTCATCTTCTGTGGCGATTTCCTGGCTGCCGGAGACGGAATCCGGCCCATTTGGAAAAGATTGAAGTTTTTCGGTAAAGATCGGCCGGGGAACGGTGAGAAGAAGGCGGGACCGCATCGCCCGTCCGTTTTCCCATGCACCGAATTCATCGACTCTTCCGCCACGGCCTCGCAATCGCCTTCCTGACACTGGCAGGTTCCCCGATCGCAGCGAGTGCCACTGACATTATCGTCACCACGACCGATGATTCAGTGGATTCCAACGACGGCGTCACCAGCCTGCGCGAGGCGATCACCCTTGCCGCGAACGATCCGGGTGCTGACACCATCACTTTCGCTGCCGTGCTCTCCGGCCAAACCATCAACCTCGCCAGTGAGATCGGGATGAACATGAGCGGCACGGGCGATCTGATGATCGATGCCAGCAGCCTGCCTGCCGGGGTCACCCTCAGCGGAGGCGGAAGGACCCGCATCTTCAATGTCACAAAAGCGAGCACACCCTTCGGCACTGCCACCATCAAGGGGCTGACCCTCACCCAGGGTGCAGGCAGTGGCGGTGCAGTTTACAACGGTGGGGCAACTTTGATCCTGACGCAGTGTAGCCTCGTGGCCAACACCGTCTCAGGCTTTGGTGGGGCCATTTACAATAGCAACGGCACGACGACGCTGCAGCAGTGTACCCTGACTGAAAACGCTTCGTCTGAGGGAGGCGGCGCTGTAGCTGTGGTTGGTGGCCTTGTGCGGCTGACCCAATGCACCCTGACCGCCAATGGCGAAGGCGGCGAGGGCGGCACGGTGTTCCAAATTGATGGCAACACGGCACTCACGCAATGCACCCTCGTTGGCAATCTCCAGGGCTATTACGGGGACATAACCTTAACCAACTGCATCCAGGTGGGGTTTTCTGGAGGTGGTGGCGCGCGGATCCTTCACCACGGAGCAAACTGGGTCAGTCGGACCGATCCTGGCCTCGCCCCTCTGGGCGACTACGGAGGCCCCACCCGCACCATGACCTTGCTCCCCGGCAGCAGAGCCCTTGACGCTGGCATCAATGCCAATGCGCTGGATGCAAACGGTCAACCACTCACCACGGATCAGCGAGGGCTGCCCCGTTTTGTCGGCACGAAGGTCGATCTCGGTGCCGTCGAGATGCAGGAGGAGTCCAGTCTCGTGGTCACCACCGAGTTGGATGTGGTGAATCCTTTGGACGCAATCACCAGCCTGCGTGAGGCGATCGCACATGCGCATAGCAAAGGAGGCAGCAACACGATTACATTCGCGCAAGCGCTCTCTGGCCAGACCATCAACTTGGGCAGCGAGATCGAAATGGACATGAGCAACCGGGCTGACGTCACGATCGACGCCGGCAGCCTGCCCGATGGTCTCACGTTGAGTGGCGGTGGGACCCGGCGAATTCTCCGACTGACGAAAACAGGGGACAGCTTCGGCAGCGTTACCCTCAAGGGGCTCAGCCTCACCGGTGGCAACGGCTCCGGGGCAAGCAACGGCGGTATTGGCGGCGCCATCTGCAATGATTCCGCTTCTCTCACTCTCGTGAATTGTACGCTCTCTGACAACTCCACCGACGAGGGCGGTGCGATCTGCAATCGCCAGGGTGGAACTCTGACGCTGCTTCAATGCACCGTCTCGGGCAATTCTGCCACAAACGGCTCTGGCGGTGCGATCTCCAATGACGGCACGCTGGTGCTGATACAGTGCACGCTCTCGGGCAACAGATCTTCCGTTTCCGGAGGCGCCGTTTGCATTCGCGCCGGCACGGTGATGTTGACCAATAGCATTGTTGCCGGGAACACGGCCCCCGTACGTGGTGCGGACATTGATCGAGCCGAGGGTAGTACGATCGCCGAGGGATTGAACGTCATCAGTGTTGCCGCCGATTCCGGATTGAGTGCGGGGCCAAACGTCATCGTAAGCAGTGTGCCCGGTCTTGGCACGCTTGCAAACAACGGAGGACCCACGCAAACCCTGGCTCTGCTCCCCGGCAGCCCAGCCATCGACGCAGGTAGCAATGCTCACGTGCCTGATGGAGTTTCAGTCGACCAGCGACGCTATGGCCCAAGGATCACGAATGGCAGGGTGGACATCGGAGCCTTTGAGTCGGGGGGCACCCCGCCTGAAGTCCCGGCTCTTCTCGTCACGACCATCAGCGACAGCTCCACCAGCATCGACGGCGTCACGAGTCTGCGGGAAGCCATCGCGTTTGCCAATAGCGGCGCGGCAGGGGCGGACCCCGTCATCACCTTTGCCCCCAGCCTGGACGGGCAGGTGATCAAACCCACGCAGGGGGCATTCACCATCACTGCCTCGATGTCGATCATCGGCAACGGCCCGGCAAACACCATCATTGATGGCGGCTGGGATGGTCGGATTCTAGGTAATTTTGAACCAAGCGCCATCGGGACCCGAATCTTCAAAATCGACGATGGAACCGCCACGCAACAAACGGTGTCCCTCACTGGGCTAACATTGCAAAACGGCAATGCTTACTATGAGGCGGGCAGTAATGGTGGTGCTATTGCGAACAGTGAGGTTCTATCTTTCAGTAACGTGGTGATCCACCGAAACATTGCCCGCACAGGTGGAGGTATCTATAGCTCAGGAGCTTGCAGCTCAAAGAACGATGCCTTTACCGGCAACGCAGCTGTAAATGGGCAGGGCGGGGGCATTTTCAATGCCGGCACGTTCACGTTAGCCGACACCACGATCGCGGAGAATACATCAAATGTCTCCCTCGCGGACGGTGGTGGCGGAATCTATAGCAGTGGCACGTTTACTTCCGTCCGTTCTACGATGCGCAATAATTGGGCGTGGTCGGGGGCTGCCATTGTGAATACTGGCACCTTCACCTCAACCTGGGACAGAATCGTAAACAACGTTGCAGCTAGTGAGGGCGGTGCCCTGAAGAACCTCGGAACCTGCGCATCCTCCTACACTACGTTCGACTCCAATGAAACCTGGGCAGCAGGTGGCGCCATAAGCAATCGCGGCATCTACACTTCCATGAATGACATCATCTCCAACAATTGGCTCAACGGGGAAGGAGGTGGCATTTGGAATCTGCATACCTTTACGGCGACCAACACCACCATTGCCAATAATTCCTCAAGCATCCGGGGCGGGGGTATTCTTACTTACACACCGCTCACCTTGAACAACTGCACTGTCGCCAACAATTCCTCAGGTTGGGGTGGTGGCCTCGCCATTCGCGCATACGGCGCCCACGTTGAGGTGAATATAAGCAACTCCATTCTCGCTGGGAACAGCAACGGCGACTTTTTCAATTCCCTGGAGTTAGGTGGAACCTTAACCATCAACGCCGGCAACACTCTCGTAGGTGACAGCAGCCAGAGCGGCATCACCGGCATCACCAATGTGCCCGGCGGGTATGCCGCCATCTTTGGCACCAACATCCTGGCGGACAACGGCGGGCCAACCAAGACCATTGCTCTGATTGCCGGGAGTCCCGCCATCAATGGGGGCAGCAATGCACTCGTGCCCGCCGGGGTGTCCACTGACCAGCGAGGTTTTGGTCCGCGAATCAACAACGGAACCGTGGATGTGGGTGCCTATGAGTCGGGTGCCAAAGAAGTCCCCAGTCTCACCGTCACCACCACGAGCGACACTTCCACCGACACGGACAGCCTCACCAGCCTGCGGGAGGCCGTGTCCTACGCGGGCACGCTCGCCGGACCGACGATCCCTGTCATCACCTTCGACCCCACGGTCTTCGCCACGCCGCAGACCATCCAATTGAACGGGACCCAGATCGATGTCATGACCCAGGTCACCATCCAGGGACCGGGGCCGGACAAACTCACGCTCGATGCGCAGTCCCTCAGCCGCATCTTCAATGCGCCTTTTGGACTGACCCTCAGCGGGCTCAAACTCACCGGAGGAAAGGCAATTGCACCCCGGTCAGGCGGTGGGGCGATATCGACAACAGCCCAGCTGGTGTTGACCAATTGTCACCTTGTCAACAACTCGACCGACACTGCCGGAGGCGCGGTTCAATGCGGGCAAATCATGGCCACGGACTGCTCCTTCACCGGCAACTCGGCGGGAGCCGATGGCGGGGCTGTATTTGCCTCCCTTCCATCGACTCTGACCCGCTGTGTCTTCAATGGGAACGCCGCCACCCGCAACGGCGGGGCGATCTCGTCCTCCTCTCCCTTTCTTTACCTGATGGACAGCACCTTCACCAGCAATGACGCAGGTGGCGCGGGTGGAGCCATGTGGGCAAGCAGCACCACCATGCTGAATTGCACACTGGCCGGCAACCGCAGCGGCGACCAAGGAGGTGCGATCTACCAGATCGTGCCGGCTCCGAGCGCTTTGGTTCACTGCACCGTCACGGGAAACCAAGCGGCGATCGCGGGAGGGGCGATTGCCGGTCAGGGGCTCGTCAAGGCCGTCAACAGCATCTTCCTCGGCAACCAGGCGAACGGAGTGGCGAATCATTTCGCCACCGCTTCGCCGCCCACGCTCACGTCCTGTCTCACCAACGCGGATCTCTCCGACGTGTTCACTTCCGTCGGTGCCGACCCGTTCACGGGAATCCAGGCGGGTCTCCCAGCAGGCAACGGCGGGCCCACCCGGACGATCGCGCTCAAGGCCGGCGGCCTTGCCGTCGATGCCGGGGCGAACGTGACCAGTCTGGGTGCGGCAGTGTCGGACACCACTTCGACGATCCTCACCGTGGCAGACGCTTCCCTGCTCGCCCCCGGGGCCACCGTGCAGATTGGTTCCGAGCAGATGATGGTGGCCCAGGTGGACAACGTGCCAAACCCCACCGCCCTGCTGGTCACCCGCGGGGCGAACAGCACCACCGCCACGACGCACAACGCCGGCGCTCCGGTGAACCTGGTCACCGACCAGCGCGGCAGCGGCTTCGCGCGAAATCAGAAGGGTCTCGCCAGCTCTCCGGCGGCCAAGCCCGACATAGGCGCCTATGAGTTGTTCGCCGCCCCTACCCTGGCCACCGGCGCGCTGACCGTCATCACCGGCGGCGGCACGATCGACCTCGCGGCGCTCACCGGAGCCACTCCGTCGGACGGCACCTTCTCCGGCACGGGCGTGACCGGCAGCACCTTCGACCCAACAGGGTTGGCTCTGGGACCCTACACGGTCACCTACACGGTCAATGATGGTTTTGGAGCGAGCAACAGCGCGACCTTCACGGTCACCGTGCTCGAGACTCCGTCGCTCACCGTGACTACGACAAGCGACACCACCTCGAATACCGACGGCCTGACCACCCTGCGCGAGGCCGTTGAGCATGCCGCGAGCCTGACCGGGCCGCAGACGATCTCCTTCTCCAACACCACCGCCAATGGCGCGGTGGACTTCCACGATGGCTCGGCGCGGACGATCGCGCTGGGAGGGCGGCTTAACTTTTTCCAAGCGGGAAAAGACATCACCATCGCGGGTCCCGGAGCCGATCGGCTGAAGATCAGTACCGGCGGGTTCCGCACCGTCTTCAGCATCGGCATTGGATGCGAACTCACCCTCGGAGACCTGACGGTGGCGGACGGATTTTCCATCGTATCAGACACGAGCACCGGCGGAGCGATTTTGAACTCCGGCACCCTCACTCTGCTGCGCTGCGTGGTACGAGACAGCGGGGCGTTTGTGGGCGGGAGCGAAACCCGGGGCGGAGGTCTCTTCACCAGCGGCATTACCACGATCATCGGATCTACCTTCACCGGAAACACGGTGGGGAGACCCGAGGGTTCCGGCTTTGCCCGCGGAGGGGCCATTTATGCAACGGCCACGGCCCGGGTGAAAGTGATCAACAGCACGATCTCCGGAAACACCGCCGTGGTCGGAAACGGTAGTGCCGAGGGCGGCGGCATCTATGCGGAAGGGAATGGTGAAGTGATCGAACTGATCAATACGACAGTGACAGCCAACTCCGCCACCGTGACGACCGGCTCTGATGGCGAAGGGGGCGGCGTTTTCGGAGACGTGACTGCGCAAAACTCGATCATTGCCGGGAACACGAGCGACGGATCCAACCCCAACGTGTCTGGCAACGTCGTCTCGCGTGGCCACAACCTGATTTTCCTGGCGGGCTCAAGCGCGACTGTCAGTGACGATACCACCGGCAATCTGACCAACGTTGATCCCGCTCTCTCGCCTCTGGCTTCCAATGGCGGTCTCACGCTGACCCACGCCCTAGGCGCGGGGAGTCCCGCGATCGATGCCGGGAGCAATGGCCTTGCCGTGGATGAAAACAGCACGGCATTGGGTACGGATCAGCGCGGGCAGGGTCGCGTCCGCTCTGGCACCGTCGATATCGGTGCTTTTGAATCTGCTCCGGCGCGGCTCTATGTAAACCAGAGCGTGCCCGGTGGCGGTGACGGCAGTGGCGAATCGTGGACCCACGCGATGCCCGAACTACGTACTGCGACGGCGATGGCGCAGACCGATCCGGCCGTGACCGAGATCTGGGTGGCCCGCGGCACTTATAAGCCTGCCTCGGCGGGTGGGGACCGTGAAGCGAGCTTCCACCTTCGCAGTGCTCTGGCGATTTACGGTGGCTTTTCGAGCGGACAGACCGATCTCGATCAGCGCGATGTGAATCCGGAGACCAATGGAACCGTCCTGAGCGGGGATTTGGACGGAAACGATGGAGCGAATTTCGCCAACAACGGCGAAAACAGCTACCATGTCGTCGTTGCGTTTGGAACGGATGCGACCGCCAAGCTCGACGGCTTCACCGTCAGCGGAGGAAACGCGAACAAATCGACCGCTCCGTGGTTCAACGGAGGGGGGATTTACAATACCGGCGATCCGATCCTAAACCGCCTCCGAATCATCGGGAACCATGCGATGAATGGCGGTGGCATTTTCACCAACGGGAATCCGACGATTACGTCCAGCCGCATTGCCGGAAACCGGGCCGCCAACGGGGGCGGCATGGTCGCGTTGACAAACTCCGGCCCGGTCATCCGCGAGGTGGTTTTCACGGGAAACCAGGCGAGTCAAGGGGGCGCGGTCAACACCGGTCAGAGCCGGATCAGTCTGGTGAACCTCACTTTCAGCGGCAATTCCGCTTCGACGGGTGGCGGCATCTACAACTTTTCCGTCGACAGAAATCCCACGATTCACAATGCGATTTTCTGGAACAACGGGGGTGGGGAAATCGTTGACGCCGGGCCGGGCGCCAGTCTCGTCGCCCACAGCATTGTGCAGGGAGGGTTCTCGGGCACGACGGTACTGGATTCGGATCCCCAATTCATCGATGCCGCGAATGGCAACCTGCGGCTGAGCTCCACCTCTCCCGCCATCAACGCCGGGGACAACAGCGTCGTTACCGCAACGACCGACCTCGACGGAGCCGCGAGGATCATCGGAACGAACGTGGACCTGGGCGCCTACGAGCTGATCGCACCGCCGGCCCTGACAAACACCCAACTCACCATCGTCAACGGCGGCAGCCTCACCGATCTCGCCGCGCTGACCGGTGCGGCTCCGGCAGGCGGTGTCTTCAGCGGCACCGGCGTGAGCGTGGATGGCAACGGCAATTACGTCTTCGACTCGTCCGGAATGCCCCTCGGCACCCAGGTGACGGTCACCTACACGGTAAACGGACCGGGCGGGACGAGCAATGAAACGACCTTCACCATCACCGTCCTCGAGACGCCTTCGCTCACCGTCACCACGACGAACGATGCCTCGACCGACATCGATGGCCTTACCAGCTTACGCGAAGCGATCGCTTATGCCAACGAACTCGGGGGGGCGCGCGAGGTCACCTTTGATCCCACCGCTTTTGCCGCGTCGCAGACCATCAGCCTGATCACCGATCTGCCGGAGGTGACTTGCGATCTGACGATCACGGGAACGGGAGCCAAAATGCTCACCATCAGTGACGGCACCAACACCGGCGGGGCAGGCAGTCTCACCCTTTTGTCCGTGACCGACGGTTCGCTCTCCATCACGGGAATGACCCTTGTCGGAGGTGCCACGGGCATCTCGGCGGAAAATGCGACCGAAGTGGCGATCTCCGCGTGTGTCCTCCGGGATCACGGGGTGGCCGTCACGACGGGAAGCGGCGTCTCCGCCACGATCCTCGGAACCACGATCCACGGAAACACCACCGGTCTGCGGAGCGGCGAAGGCAGCACGATGTCGGCCATCAACCTCACGGTTGCCGACAACGTCACCGGGATCGCCAACACGGGCACCTTCCTCGCCCGCCACGCCACGATCACCGGCAATGACACCGGGCTCTCGAATGAACTCGGCGCGACCCTCGCCAACACGATCTGCGCGGGCAATGTGACGGACATCGCCGGCTCGCAAGCGATCACCGAGGCCGGCGACAACCTGATCGGCATGAGCGCGGACGACGCGGGACTCGACCCGGTCGGTTTGCGGGACAATGGAGGTCCCACCGACACGGTGCGCCTGCTCCCGGGCAGCCCGGCCATCGACGCTGCAGACCCGGCCCATGTCCTCGATCCCGACGACCAGCCGCTGACCAGCGATCAACGCGGCACCGGCTTTGCCCGAGTCGTCAAAGGTTCTCGGACGTCGCTCGTCGCGACCGCCGACATCGGAGCCTTCGAACTCTTCGCCGCGCCGGAGTTCCTCACCGACGAGATCGAGATCCAGATCGACGGCCAGCCGCTCGATCTCGCCGCGGCCACCGGAGTTTCGCCCACCGGGGGCGCCTTCAGCGGACCGGGAGTGAGCGGAGGGTTCTTTGACCCACGCACTCAACTGGTCGGCAGCTACGAGATCAGCTACACCTACACCGGAGATTTCGGAATCATCAACACCTCGACCTTCATCATCGACGTGATCGCCGACGGAGGCAGTCTTTTCCTACAGAAAGCCAAGGCCTTCCCGCTGACCCAGGTCGGACGGAAAAGCAAGGTGCAGCGTCTCAGCCTGAGCAACCGCGGCGACCTGCCGGTCAGGGGATTGCGCATGGTCCTGCGCGGTCCTGGCCGGGATGATTTCAAGATCACCCAGCCGGTGCTAAAGACGCTCGCGCCGCTCAAATCCACGACCTACCGGGTCAGCTTCCATCCGAAGAAACCCGGCTCCCGTCGCGCGACGGTGATGGTGCTGGGTTCGGGCGCAACGACGAGCGGGATCCTCAAGGGGAAAGGAGCCACGGGCGAAATCCAATCTCCACGTGATCCCGACCGGGTGTTTCCGGATTGAGGGTGCGCAAATCCTGCTTGGACAGTCTTCCTGAGAATGAATCACGCGACCAAGGCGGTTTCCTGACGCCGAAGTCGGACGAATCACGGTGGAGTCTCGCGACCGCACCTCACAAACCCAATCCGCGCAGGGTCTCGAAAATCCCTTCGATCTGCTCTTGGCGTTTTTGGTTTGCCCGGCCGAAGCGGGCGGAGACGGCGGCGGGATCGGAGCCGGTTTCGGGGAAGAGGTCGCGGATGCGGGCGACCTGTTTGGGGAGTTTGTCGGGCCAGGGGAGGGAGGTTGTCGTGGGTGGCGCGGTCGAAAGTCTCACGACTTTCGCTACGGGAGGAGGGGGTGTAGCGAAAGTCGTGAGACTTACGTTGTCATCGGGCGGGGCGGTCGAAAGTCTTACGACTTTCGCTACGTCGGAATCGGGATTCTGATCGTCGGGATGCAGCCAGCGGACGAGGCCGCGCTTGACTTGATCTGCTCGAGAAACTGGAATAACCATATTTGCTGCCGTTTTCCTTTCGCGAATTGTGGGTCTCGTGGACGGAATCCGGCCCATTTGGAAAAAATCGAAACTTTTCGGTAAAGATCCGCCGGGGAACGGTGAGAAACGGGCGGACCCTCATCGCCCGTCCGTTTTCCCATGAATCGAATTCATCGACTTTTCCGCCACGGCCTCGCAATCGCCTTCCTGACACTGGCAGGTTCCCCGATCGCAGCGAGTGCCGATGACATTGCCGTCGCGACGACCCTTGATTCAGTGGATTCCGGCGAAGGTCTCACCAGCCTGCGCGAGGCGATCGGGTTTATGAACACGGGGAATGCGGAGGCGAATCCGGTGATCCCCTTCGCCCCGGCACTCTGGGACCTTGGCTCCTTCGCGACTGCACCGCAGTTTACTCTGGGGGGTGGGATGGCCACCCTCGATGCTTTCCAGAACCTGGCCGGTAACGTGAATGGCATGATCTCCGGTGCGGGAGCCCTGAAGATCAGCGAGGTCCTATCCGGTGATCCTGGCACCATCGTCACCGACAACGCGATTGCCGGAGACAACAGCCCGACCGGGTCCGTCACCGTCAGCGGAACGACCCTCACGCTCACGAACAGGATCACCGACAGCGTCACGATCGCGAAGGGGGGAACGCTGTCCCTGGGCGTCAGCAATGCGGTCGGCGGCACCATCACCACCACCGGATCGGTGATCGACTATGCCGACGGCATCACCAGCGCCTCGCCCATCGTGATCGACTCCAACACAACGCAGTTGCAGGTGCTGACCGGCAGCGCGACGCAGAGCGGCGACATTTCCGAACTGAACGGTCCGCGGCCGCTGGAAAAGATCGGTGCCGGCATCCTGACTCTCACCGGCAACAACACCTATGCCGGAGTCACCACGATCAGCGCCGGCACCCTGGTGGCGGCCACGGCCGCCACGCTGGGGACTGGCACGGTTACCGTGCAGGACGGCGCGATGCTCCACCTCACCGATCCGGCGTTTTCGAGCACGTTCGCCAATAACCTGATCCTCAGCGGCAACGGTGTGGGCGGCAAAGGCGCGCTCTACAACTCGGGCAGCGGTCTTGCCAACGTGGTTAACGATCTTACGCTGACTGGCTCGATCACGCTTGCCGGCGATACCCGGATCAACGATGACTCGCCGTCTGGTCAGGCCGCAGGGCCGCGGATACTCATGGGCGGAGTCGCAGGCGGCAACCATGCGCTGACCTTTGGAGGAACCGGCGCGATAATTGTCGATGGGGCAATCCAGAACATCACCTCGCTGATCCGTGACGGAAGTGGCGTCACCCGGCTCAGCAACACCGGCATCTCCGCTCCTATCGATCTCGTTGGGGGCCGCCTGATCCTCGGCAGCGGCGCGCTTGCCGGATTTCCGTCGGTCTCGGTCGGTGCCGGAACCATTCTCGACAATCAGGGCTCGGGCTCGAGAGCAGTCGGCGCTCTCACGGGCAACGGCACGGTGCGAATGCCCGTATTGAATTCGAACTTTGTTTTCAGCTTTGGTGGCGACGGTTCGTCGAGCACGTTTTCCGGCGTGTTCAATCTCGTAACCGGCAATTCCCTGACCAAGGCGGGAGCGGGGACATTCACCTTCACCGGTTCGACCAGCGGCGTCGCTCCGCTGACGTTGTCGGGTGGGATCTTCAAGGTTGGCGACGGCGGGACGAGCGGCGATCTCGGGTCCTTCAGCGTCGTCAACGATGCGACACTGGCATTCGACCGGAACGATGCGCAGACGTATGGAGGCTTGATCACCGGCACCGGCAACCTGATCCAGCGTGGCACGGGCACGCTGACGTTGTCGGGTGCGAACACCTACAGCGGTCTGACCACGGTGGAGAAGGGCACGCTGGTCGCGGCCAGCAGCGGCGCGCTGGGCACCAGCGCGGGCGGAACCGTGGTGGAGGACGGGGCGACCTTGGGCATTGGCGCCGGGGTTACGAATTCGGAGGCGATTACCATCAACGGCTCCGGCGTGGGCGGGCTTGGAGCCATTCGGGCGGTCAATACCGGAGTCATCGGTTCAATAATCGGTTCGATCGCGCTGGGTTCCGATTCGACCATCGGGTTTACGGCAGTAAGTGATCACCTACGCTACACCACTGTCACGGGTGACGATCATGAACTCACGATCCGCGGCAGCGGACGGTTGTCTGGCAGGATCAACGATATCAGCGCCCTGCAAGTTCGGGACGGCAGCGTAACGCTCTCAAACACATTTATTGCCGCGCCGGTGTTTGTCGATAACGCCGGCCTGATTCTTTGGGGGAACGGTATGGGAGCCCGCGAGCGGATCACACTGTCCACCGGGAGCACGCTCGCGGTGTGGGCGCAAGAAGATGTGGGCTCGATCAACGGGGCTGGCAATGTCGAGTTCGGGATTGTGTCCAGCTCCCTGACAGTTGGCGGCGACAATACCTCGTTCGAGATCAGAAGTTTTGGAAGTGATAGAGAGGACACCTGGTTGCGCAAGATCGGTTCCGGCAATTTTACGATTACGGATTCCTTCAAACAGCTTGGCGGGCTCGAAGTGGTCGAAGGAACTCTTCAGATCGGTAATGGGGGAACAGGCGATGATGTGCGCCTGGGAGATTCCAATACCAGTGGCCATAACGTTGTCTACGGCACCTTGGCTTTCAATCGGTCCGACAATATTACCATCGACGAATATGCGCACGATATCCGCGGAACAGGTAAAATCGTACAGCGCGGCACGGGGACACTGACGCTGTCGGGTGCGAACACCTACAGCGGTCTGACCACGGTGGAGAAGGGCACCCTGGTGGCGGCCAGCAACGGCGCGCTGGGCAGCAGTGCGGGTGGGACCGTGGTGGAGGACGGGGCGACGCTGGCGATCAATTCAGGCCTGACCGTGGGTGATCCGATCACTCTCAACGGCGCGGGTGTCGGGGGCCAGGGGGCGTTGCAGGTGTTGGGTAGCGGTGGTGAAACCTACCTCGGCGCGATCACGCTCGGTTCCGATTCGACGTTCTTTCAGGGATCGAGCAGTATCGTGAACTTTACCTCGCTCGACGGGGCAGGTCACGCGCTGACGACCTTGGGAACGGGCTGGTTGGAAGGCCCGATTTCCAATCTGTCGGCCCTGAATGCCAATGGCTCGAACCTGAATCTGTCTGGCACCAACGTGACGGCCCCGATCTTCGTCAACAGCGGTAATCTCACGTCCACTTCCTTCGGAATCGGCAGCTTGACGCGGGTGACGCTCGCCGCGGGCACTACATTCTGGTCTGGAAACGCCACCGTGGGCTCGATCAACGGACCAGGACAGGTGCTGATCGTCAATAACACGGACCTGACCGTGGGTGGTGACAACACGTCTTTCACCATCAGCAGCTTCCGATCATCCGAGGGATCGGTTCTCAACAAGATCGGCAGCGGCACCTTCACGGTGTCGGGCAACTATGAAAGTTGGTCCGGTGTGTCAGTCGGACAGGGCACACTCCAGATCGGCGATGGAGGGTCCGGCGGAGTGTTGTTCTTCAGCCACAGCGACTTTTCGTCCGAGCCAAACGTTATCAACGGCACGCTTGCCTTCAATCGGTCCGACGACATCACAATCGGCCCCCCCGCTCTGCCCATCACCGGCACCGGCAACGTGGTGCAGCGAGGCACGGGCAAACTGACGATCTCGGGCAACAACACCTACAGCGGCCTGACCACGGTGGAGAAGGGCACGCTGGTCGCGGCCAGCAGCGGAGCGCTGGGCAGCAGTGCGGGCGGGACGACCGTCAACAGCGGTGCGACCCTGCTGATCACCGGCACGTCGCCGACGCTCGTTCTGGCGGACACCCTGACCATCGGCGGCACCGGCGACAGCGGGATCGGCGCGATCCGGGTGGAGCCCGATTCGGACACGGGCAACAAGGGCGCCAACCTCTCGGGCGGCATCACGCTGACGGCGGATGCGGCGATCACCGCCACCGACCGCATCCTCCTCCTCTTCACCGGCCCGGGCATCGGGCTGGGAGGTTCCACGCTCACTTTCAACAGCGAAGGCACCGGCAATTCGACCACCCGGGTCAACAGCGCGATCTCCGGCACCGGGGGCTTGAGCAAGGACGGCGCGGGTTTGCTGGAACTCAACGCCGCGAACACCTTCACCGGTCCGGTGACGCTGAATGGCGGGTCTACCCTGCTCAGCGGAGGGTCGGCGCTCGCCGACACCATTGCCGTGACCGTGGCCAATGCCGCGATCCTGGACGTCAACGCCAGTGAAACCATCGGCTCGCTCGCGGGAACCGGCAGGGTGATCTTGCGGGACGGCGTCACCCTCACGACCGGGGCCGACAACACCTCGACCACGTTTTCCGGGACCAGTCCGAATGGCATGGCTGGCACGGGCAGCCTGACCAAGGTCGGAACCGGCACCTTTACCCTGACCGGCACCAACTCCTACAGCGGAACCACGACCATCAGCGCGGGCTCGTTGCAGATCGGTGGCGGCGGCACGACGGGCACGCCGGGAAGCGGCCCTGTGGTTAACAACAGCACGCTGATTTTCAACCGGTCTGATACCATCACCTTCAACAACGTCCTTACCGGCACGGGTTCGGTGACGAAGCTGGGCGCGGGCGCGCTGATTCTGCCGGGAACCATAGGTCACACGGGCGGCACCATGGCCAGTGAGGGCACCCTGGTGGTGAACGGCACGCTCTCCGCCCCCGCCGCCATCACTGCCATCAAAGGCAACGCCACCCTCGGCGGCAGCGGCACCATCGTCGGGCCGGTCGCGGTCACGGAAAACGGTCAAGTCTATCCCGCCACCACCGCCATCGGCACTTTGAGAACGGGACCGCTCACTTTCGCCAGCGGCACCACCTTGCGCCTGGACGTCCAGAGCTCTGGCAGTCATGACAAGGTCCAGGTCACCGGCAACGTTGCCCTCGGCGGCGCCACGCTGGCGCTGGTGGTGCCCTCCGATCCACCCATGGGCAGCGTCTTCACGCTGATCGAGTTCACCGGTTCCCTGACCGGCACGTTCAACGGCCTGCCCAACAACACCACCTTCACCCTGGGAAGCACGCTCTACCGCCTGCGCTATGAGCGCAACGCGGTCGTCCTCTACGCAACGGAAACGCCCTCTCTCACCGTCACCACCATCGACGACAGCGACCTTCCTACGGACAACCAGATCAGCCTCCGCGAAGCCCTCGCCTATGCCGCGAGCCTGACCGGTCCGCAGACGGTCACCTTCTCCAACAGCACAGCCGATGGCGCGGTGAACTTCCACGATGGCATGGCGCGCACGATCACCCTTTCCGGAACCGAGTTGTTCATCGACCACAGTGTGACCATCACCGGACCGGGAGCCGACAAGTTGACGCTCTCGGGCCATCCGACGATCCCAAGCCGGATTTTCACGATCTACAACCGGCTCCAGATCCTGGATGTGGCCATCACCGGATTGACCCTGGCGAATGCGAAGGGCACATCAACGATTAACGCTCGAGGAGGCGGTGCGATCCATTCGAACTTCGGAGGCAACTTCACTTTGGAGCGTTGCGTCTTTCGGGACAATGGCTTGGACGACGGCAACACAACACGAGAAGGCGGGGCCATCTGGCATAGCGATGCCCGGCTCGTCCTCAATCAATGCGCCTTTACCGGGAACCGGGCCATCGGAGCGAATGGACAAGGCGGAGCGGTTTTTGCCGCCGGCGGCCAGGTGGAGGCCAGGTCGTGCGTCTTCACCAACAACCAGTCCGGCCGTATCGGAGGAGCGGTCTACCTGTTCTCGTTCCGGGATGGATCCATCCTGGAGGACTGCGTGTTCACGGATAACCGGGCGGAGAGCGAGAATGGGGTATTCGGCGGAGCTCTCGTCGCCGAGAATTTCTTTACTCTTGATTCCCTCGAACTCAATCGCTGTGTCTTTGAGCGAAATGTCGCTAAGGTGCTGGTCGCCGAATTCTCGAACGTCGCCTCGGGCGGTGGTGCCTTCATCGCTGCGAAGAAGGTGGCGATCCGTGACTGCCGGTTCGATTCCAACGAGGTCTCCGGACCGGCCAAGGCCGAGGGCGGAGGTCTGTATCTCGCCTCCGGGACGAATCTGACGATCCATCGCACCAGTATGACGCGGAATCAGGTCCAAGCCGGCACCTCGCCCGGCCCGGTCCAGAGTATCGGAACCGGAGGCGGGATTTATGTTCGCGATGGTTCCGTCGGTCTCTTCAACTGCACCATTGCCGAAAACACCGCCTCGTCATCCATCACCAGCCAGGGAGGAGGCATCTACAGCTTGGGCACGCTGAGCCTGACGAACTGTACCGTGGCGGGCAACTCCATCATCAACTCGACCACCGCGAGCGGCACCGTGAGCCGGGGCGGTGGCATTTATCGTGGAGGCGGAGCGGTGACCCTGGCGAATACGATCATCGCCGACAACGCGGCGATGGGAGGAGCGACCACGGAGGGGCCGGATGCCTGGGGAGCCTTCACCTCCTCGGGGAACAACCTCGTTGGCAAGAGCGATGGCAGCAGCGGCTTCAGCTCGGGCGGTGACCAGAGCGGCACCGTGGCGGCTCCGCTCCTCGCGAAGCTCGGACCGGTCGCAGACCACGGAGGTCTGGTCCTGAGCGTGCCGCTGCTCGCGGGCAGCCCGGCGCTCGATGCCGGTAGCATTGCGCTGGCCGTGGATGAAAACAACCTGCCGCTGGCGACCGATCAGCGCGGCCTGTCGCGGGTGCGAGGCCAAAGCGTGGACATCGGCGCCGTCGAATCCGCTCCGGCGCGCCTCTATGTGAACCAAGGCGTGCTCCCTGGCGGAAATGGCAGCGGCGAAACCTGGCCCAACGCCATGCCGGAGCTGCGCACCGCCACGGCGATGGCCCAGACCGATCCAACCGTCTCGGAAATCTGGGTGGCGCAAGGCACCTACAAACCGGCCGGGGCGAACAGCGGCGACCGCGCCGCCACCTTCCGCCTCCGCAGCGGTCTGGCGATTTACGGTGGCTTCAGTGGAGCAGGGACGGAGACCCAACTCGACCAACGGAATGCCGACCCCGAAACCAATGGCACGATTTTGGACGGAGACCTCAATGCCAACGATACCGAGCAACAGGCGAGCAAATGGGACAACAGCTATCACGTGGTCACCGGCAGCAACACCGACGCGACGGCGATCTTCGATGGGTTTACGGTCCGGCGCGGGTATGCCGGTAACGGGCCCCCCTTGGACTTCCAAGGAGGGGGCATGGTGATCGTGGACGGGAGTCCCTCGGTGTCCCGGGTGCTGTTTTTCGAAAACTACGCGAACTCGAGCGGAGGAGGGGTGTTTCATCACGAAGGAAGCCCCGTCTTCGATCAGGTCACCTTCCGCCAGAACCATTCGCCCACCAGCGGTGGGGCGATCTCGACCTGGAACGGCAGCTTGGTCCTGAAAAACTCCACCCTTGTTGAAAACAGCGCTTCGAGCGGTTATGGCGGCGGGGTGGAGGCATTTGGAGGTGGGGCAACACTGATCAACGTCGTGTTGGAAGATAATTCTAACGGCTCCCGGGGCGGTGCGTTCGCGGCGAACGCCGGTAATCACACGCTGATCAATGTGCGGGTCACCGGAAGCAGCGCCGGGCGAGGTGCGGTTTTCTATGCAGCGGCGAATGCGCGGGTCACTGCGATCAACAGCACGCTGGTCGGCAATACGGCGGGGTTCTTCGGCAGCTTCTACAACTACAGCAATGGAACGATCGAACTCCAGAACAGCATCTACTGGAACAACGGAACTCCTATCTTTGGGAGCGAGGACAACACCGGGAGTCTCACCGTGAAGAACTCCATCGTGCAAGGCTCGGGCGGCAGCGCCAACTGGCAGCTCGGCACGGTGGTGGATGGCGGCGGGAACCTCGATGTCGACCCGCAGTTCGTCGATGCCGCGAACGGCAACCTGCGCCTGCGCTCCACCTCTCCCGCGATCGACGCAGGCGACAACAGCCGGGTCACTGCCACGGCCGACCTCGACGGCGCGGAACGCATCATCGGAGGCACGGTGGATCTGGGCGCGTATGAACTGATCGCCGCACCGACCTTGACGCAGAGGGACCTGAAGGTGGCGACGGGCGGCACCCTCTCCGACCTCGCCACGCTGACCGGAGCGTCTCCGGACGGCGGTGTCTTCAGCGGCACTGGCGTGAGCATCGATGGCAACGGCAATTACATCTTCGACTCCTCCGGCATGCCCCTCGGCACGGAGGTGACGGTGACCTACACGGTCAGCGGACCGGGCGGGACGAGCAACGAGACGGACTTCACCATTACCGTGCTCGAGACACCCTCGCTCACCGTCACCACGACGATCGACCCCTCGACCGACATCGACGGCCTCACCAGTCTGCGCGAGGCCATCGCCTATGCGAACGAACTCGGGGGTGCGCGTGAAGTCACCTTTGATCCCACCGCTTTTGCCGCGCCGCAGACCATCAGCCTGACCACCGGTCTGCCCGAGGTGACCTGCGATCTGACGATTACGGGGACGGGAGCCAAAATGCTCACCATCAGTGACGGCACCAACAACGGCGGGGGAGGCAGTCTCACCCTTTTGTCCGTGACCGACGGTTCGCTCTCCATCACGGGAATGACCCTTGTCGGAGGTGCCACGGGCATCTCGGCGGAAAATGCGACCGAACTGGCGATCTCCGCGTGTGTCCTCCGGGATCACGGGGTGGCCGTCACGACGGGAAGCGGCGTCTCCGCCACGATCCTCGGAACCACGATCCATGGAAACACCACCGGCCTGCGGAGCGGCGATGGCAGCACGATGTTGACCATCAACCTCACGATTGCCGACAACGTTACCGGGATCGCCAACACGGGCACCTTCCTCGCCCGCCACGCCACGATCACCGGCAATGACACCGGGCTCTCGAATGAACTCAGCGCGACCCTCGCCAACACGATCTGCGCGGGGAACGTGACAGACATCGCCGGCCCGCAAGCGATCACCGAGGCCGGCGACAACCTGATCGGCATGAGCGCGGACGACGCGGGACTCGACCCGGTCGGCCTGCGGGACAACGGAGGGCCCACCGACACGGTGCGCCTGCTGCCCGGCTCCTCCGCCATCGACGCGGGTGACAATGCCCTCGCCGTCGACGAAAGCTCCGACGCCCTCACCATCGACCAACGCGGCACCGGGTTCGCCCGAGTCGTCAAAGGTTCTCGGACCTCGCTCGTCGCGACCGCCGACATCGGCGCCTTCGAGCTCTTTGCCGCGCCGGAGTTTCTCACCGACGAAATCGAGATCCAGATCGACGGCAAACCGCTCGACCTCGCCACCGCCACCGGAGTCTCGCCCAGCGGGGGCGTCTTTAGCGGACCGGGAGTGAGCGCCGGGTTCTTCGACCCGCGCACTCAAATGGTGGGCAGCTACGAGATCACCTACACCTACACCGGAGATTTCGGAATCATCAACACCTCGACCTTCATCATTGACGTGATCGCCGACGGGGGCAGTCTTTTCCTGCAGAAAGCGAAAGCCTTCCCACTGACGCAGGTCGGAAGGAAGAGCAAGGTGCAGCGGCTCAGTCTGACCAACCGGGGTGATCTGCCGGTGAGTGGGATCCGCCTCGTCCTGCGCGGAGAGGGACGGAAGGACTTCAAAATCACCCAGCCCAATTTGAAGACGCTGGCTCCGCTCAAAGCCACGACCTACCGGGTCAGCTTCCATCCGAAGAAGCCCGGCTCCCGCCGGGCGACGGTGATGGTGCTGGGTTCGGGCGAGACGACGAGCGGGATCCTGAAGGGGAAGGCCGCCACCGAGGAACTCCACACCCCGCGCGACCCGGACCGGGTCTTTCCGGATTGAGATCCGGCATCGACAAACGGCATGCTCTTTGCATACCTTCGCGGCATGAGAACACGCTTTTTGCTTTTGCTTTGCGGGATCGCCCTGCCCCTCCAGGCCGAGCTCTTCGTGACCGGCGCGGGCGGCACCTCGGTGAGATCCTATGACCCCTTCACCGGTGCGCTCCGGAAGGCCAACTTCACGCCCGGGACGCTCGATACGAGCGGATGTCTGGTTGCCGGACCCTATTTGTTTGTGTCGGAAGCCTCGCGGATCCAGCGATTCAACGCGGCGACCGGCGCGACCGCGGGAGGGGTCCTGATCACCGGTCTCTCCAGCGGGCATCAGATGGCAGTCTCGGGATCGGACCTTTTTGTCGCGAATTTCGGATCGGGTGTCATCGGCAAATACACCACCTCGGGAACGACGGTGAACGCATCTTTCATCACCGGTTTATCCGGCCCCTTTTTCCTGGCGATCTCAGGTACGGACCTCTATGTGAGCAACTACAGTGGCAACTCGATCGGTCGCTACAAGGTCGTGGACGGGAGCGTGGTCAATGCTTCGTTCATCACGGGATTGAGCAGTCCGGCCGGACTCGTGATCGACAACGGTGTCCTCTATGTCGTTAATTCGGGATCGGGCGGGGTCGCGACCTACGATGCGGAGACGGGTGCGTTGATCGATGGCAGCTTCATCACCGGGCTATCGACTCCTTTCCCTCTGGTTCTCTACAAAGGGCGCCTGTATGTCGGGGACTTCTCGAGTGATGACGTCGGAGCCTACGACGCCGCGACGGGAGATGCCATCGACACCACCTTCATCAGCGGCATCGACGGGTGTTACGGTCTCGCCGCCCGCACGCCGGGGACTCCGACGGTCAGGGTCAGCGGTCCCAAGGTGGTCCGCAAGGCGAAGCCGAAGCATCCGCTCAAGGGCACCGGAACGGAAATCGATCGAGTCCAGGTGAAGATCGGTGGGAGTGGCTACAAGAACGCGACGATCACGAGCACTGGCTGGAGCTACCGCGCGAAACTGAAGCCTGGCCGCAACCGGGTCCTCGTGCAGGGCACCAACTCGGAAGGGGTCAAATCAGCGATTGCCCGGGTGACCCTGATCCGGTGACAGGGGCCTGAAGTTCTCTCAGAGCGCGCTGATTTGGCGCTTGAGCTTGGCGATGGCGGCTTTGAGACGCCGGATTGAGGCTGCATTCTTGGCCTTTTTCGCCTTCGATAGTTGGAACTTCAAGCGCTCCATTTTGCGCTTCAAGACCAAGCCCGAGCTGCCTTGGCCCGGGATTGCACCCAGATAAAGAGTGATTTTCTCTCCATTTTCGAGGGTCCAGACATAAGGATCCCTCGTTGTATCGATTCCGAGGGTTGAGAAATTCTCCCCTGAGAAAACGACCGTGCCGGTCAGGGTGGAGGTGCCGTTGTAGGAGGACGGCAGGATGACAGTGAAGGGAGTGATCCCGAAATAACTTCCCGTGTATGCCGCTGCGATGTCGAAATTTCCAGTTCCGAACGAGCTTGGCGAAGAGGCAACCGCAGTATAATAATAGCGGACGGAGTTGTCGGGAGAGAAGTTGCTCCCTCCAAAGTACAATTCACTATTGGCTGGATCAACTTCGCCTACGATTTGCCAAGAGTAATCAGCACCGAGGGTGGCGGTGTTCAACTTTCCCGTATACGAGAAGGTAACGTTTCCGTTGTTCTCAATCGCGTTGATCACGATATCGGCATGCGCCCGGGGGATCCAGGAACAAGGGGCAAGACACAAGCTGACAATGGCGATGGCAATGTGGGATCGGTTCATGTGCAAAGTTGGGTTCGTGGCGGTTACATTGACGAGACCAGACTAGGTCGATGGGAGCACAAAGGTCAATCAAGAATTGATTGACCATTCTGGTGCACAAAGCGGTCCGGCCGATCCTTCGTCGGGAACGGACCGGAAGAACAAACCCAAACCGGGCTCAGGGCTCCTGTTCCCCGACATCCATGAACTCATCGGCGTCCGCGGCGAGGTCGATGACCGTCTCGGAGGGAGCGCATTCGAAGTATTGGAAGAAATCGTCGAGGTTGCGCAGGATGGGCCAGTCGTTCTCGTCGGTCCACCAGGCTCCGAACTCGCTTGAGGCGATGTCGAGGAAATAGGCCTCGAGCAGGGACACCGCGGTCGGTGCGTCGATCTGGTCGACATACTCGACGAGGTAGACGGTCTGGATGAAAACAGAGCGTTCATCGACCGGGGGCGCGTCATCGAGGGAGCGGAGCCACTCGGCGAATTTCCAGGTCGGGCGCACGAGCAGGGCGCAACGATCGATGTAGACGAAATCGTCGGTGGGATCGTCGGAAAGAAAATCTTCGAAGGAGGGATCTTGCATCAGGGTCGGGCGGAAGCTCCGCGAGAGACGGGGCGGGCGCGCAGCACGCCGGGCGGATGGGATCCGGGAGCGGTGCGGGCCGACATCGCCGGGGTCAGTTTGAGAGGCGCGTAACCACGATGGGCACCGCCGGGCACGGCGCGATGGGCGGCGAGTGATGTGATGCGTCCCCCGACCGGTCGCGAGCCATTGGGTGCCATCGACGCCGACGGTGCGGCCAACGCGTCCGATGCGGAGGCTCGCTGGACGATGGCGGGCACCGGGTAAAATTTCGGCCCGGGAGGTGGTACGAGTTGGCGGATCGGTTCCAAGCGGTCCTCGCGGGCCACGGGGAAGGTCTGCTGGCTGCGCGCCTTTTGCAGGCACTGCTGCACGCGGGTGAGCGGTTGCCGGATTGGCAGCAGCGGAGCTGCGGCGACCATGATCTCGGACCGTGAGGGGCTTGCCTCGACCCGAGTGAAGAGCCGGGCCGGGCGGATCCGGGTCTTTTGCAGGGCCGCCTCCACGGACGAGATCGCCGGGCCACGGGGCCGGATGATCCGGCGCTTCACGCGGGCTCGAGGCTCGTGATAACTGAGGGTGAGCGGCAGGATCGCGCTGATGCCGCCAGGATGTGCCAACGGCACCGACTCGGTCCGAGGCTGGGGAGCGGTGGCGATGACCGGAGAGGGTACGGTCGGCGACTCGACCCTCTTCGCTTCCTCCACAACCGGCGGCAGATCGACAGTCGGGCTGACAGCCGGAGTGCTGACGCTTCGATGAGCGGGGATCGGCCGGCTGCGACGCAGATCGTTGAGCGCCCCGACCATGGCGAGACCGGGAGCGCCGGCGGGGAGGGCGGCGGGAGCAGAGGTGCGCTGCAGCACCTTGGTTTTCGAAGGCGAGAGGATGTGGTAGCGGATCCCTGCCCAGGTGATGCGGTTCTGCGTCCAGGTCGAAAACAGCAGCAACCAATGCAGAGCCATCCAGAAGGGCGTCAGCATGTGTTCGAGCCAACTGGCGGCAAAGAGCTTCTGGCGGGTTCCGGTATCGGGGAAAAGCGAAAGGTAGACCTGCTGGCGGGCGAGGGCGCGGAATTGGTCGATCACATAAGCGGCAGCGACCGGGACCCACGCGTAGAAATAGCCGTAGATCAGGGCGCCGACGACGGTGAGCGCTCCGAGCATGTAGAAGCCGAGGACGAAGTTGACGCCGGTGTAGAGGATGGGGCTGAAGAATTTTATCTGCGTGTATTGGCGGCGGACGAATTCAAAGAAACGCCCCCAGGTGAAGTCGATCGTGGTCGGCAGGATCAGCGAGCGGACAAAAGCGATGCGGTATTTCTTCTTCCGCGCCGCCTTGGAGAGGCGTAGGTCGTCGTTGAGCGAGCCGGCGAGCAGGTTCGGCGCGTCGATCGCTTGAAACACCTCGCGGCTCATTGCCATGGACCCGCCCCAGAGCACCGTGGACCAATCGCTGCCGCCCTGGGTGGTGATCGATGCGTTGATCGTGCAGGCGACCTGGTTCGGCAGGGTGGGGCGCTTCGGCACCAGCCAGCGGTAGGTCGTGGCGAGGTGGTGCGTGCCCGAGGTGATCGGGGCGACCAGCCGGGTCAGCCAATCCGTGCCGCAGAGGATGTCGGAATCGGCGAAGGCGATGATCTCGTCATCCTCCTGCAATTCGGCAAAGGCGGCGCGCTGGTTGTGGACCTTCTGCCCCTCGTCTTCGGAAAGACCGCCACATACCAGCGTGATGCTGCGGGGACCCGTGCCCGGGTCGGGGTGGATCCACACCGGGCGTTTCGGGCCGAGTTCGAGGTGCTCGCAGAGCCACATCGCGACCGGGTCGGACCAGCTCTCGAAGGCGACAATGACCCGATAGTCGGCGTAGTCCTGCGCGAAGATCGTGTCGAAAAACCGCGGGGTGCTCTGCAGCTCGAAGCCTTTCACCGAGAGGATCAGGGCGACCCGGCGGGGCTGCTGGTTGCGCTTGCGCCAGAGCCGTTCCTGATGCCGCCGCGCCATCGGGAACGCGAAGACGCGGAAGGCCGCGACGAGGACCAGCAAGAGCCACGCGCCCCAGATTCCGAACAAGGCTTTTTCAATCATTGAAAACGGGTGCAAAATGGGCCGGGGCGACTAGACTGCAAGCCCGAAAGCCCACCCGCCGGATGAAAGTTGCGGAGACTCGTAATCTCAAGAAATCCTACCACTTCGGTGACATCGAGGTGGCCGCATTGCGCGATGTCTCGCTCGAAATCGAGGAGCACGAGTTCATCGCGGTCTGGGGACCTTCCGGCTCGGGCAAGTCGACCCTTTGCAACCTGATCGGTCTGCTCGACACCCCTACCGCTGGCGAAGTGCGCATTTCCGGCACCCCCGCCGCAGGCCTCAGCGATGCCTCGCGCAGCGAATTGCGCAATGCCTCGATCGGTTTTGTTTTCCAAAGCTTCAACCTGATCCCCGTGCTCAGCGCGTTGGAGAACGTGATGCTGCCACTGCAGATCCATGGGGTGTCCAAGACGGAGGCCGCGGAACGGGCCGCGAAACTGCTCGACGAGGTCGAACTGTCGGATCGCCTCCATCATCGCCCCCAGAAAATGAGCGGCGGCCAGCAGCAGCGGGTCGCCATCGCGCGGGCGCTGGTGACCGATCCCGTGCTGGTGATCGCTGATGAGCCGACCGCCAACCTTGATACCCACAACGCCAATCTGATCATCGACCTGATGCGCCGGATCAACCACGAGCGCGGCGCGGCCTTTCTCTTCTCGACCCACGACGACCGCCTCCTCGATCGCGTTGATCGGAAGATCCATCTTCAGGATGGTGAGATCATCGAGGATGTGCGGCTGTGAGATTCATAATCCTATTCTCAATCCTAATTCGCCAAGCATCTGCCACCGGGAGCGTTTGGGAGTAAGATTAAGAAAAGGATTAAGATTAAGATTAGGGGAAACAGCAGGAGGTTTGGGAAAGGCTGACGAGGTCCGGGTTGAAGGGAATCCTCTGAGGCCTTAGGATTGGATCTTCTCCCTTCTCCCCCCTCCCGTATGAAAATCGCCAAGGATGGCATTCGCTCCATCGTGAAAGTCGGCTACGACGGACGCGTCCACAAAACCTTCCGCGGGACGGGCAAGGAGGAGCGTTTCGAGAACGAGGTGAAGGTGCTGAAGGCTCTCGAGGCACGTGGCTGCGAGATCGTGCCTCGCCTGCTCGACTCCGACCCGGAGACCCTGACGATCATCACGACGAACTGCGGGGCACCCGCCTCGGACGCGATCAGCGAAGAGCGCGCCGCGGAACTCTTCAAATCGCTCGAGACCGACTTCGGCATCGTCCACGACGATCCCTTCCCGCGGAACATCACCTACCACGCTCGGCTCGGTCAGTTCTGCGTGATCGATTTCGAGTTGGCGAAGATCCTGCCCGATCCCAAACACCGCACCGACAGTGATGAAGCTCACCGTTTCCTCGAGTGGTGCGGTCTCTCCCACGAGGGTTCAAAGCGTCCGGTCAACCAGGACGCCCTCGCCGTTTTTTCCTCCGAGGGCGGATGGGCGAACAGTGCGGACCTCTGTGGTGTCCGCTCGATCGATGGCAACGGCTTGATTTTCGCGGTCAGTGACGGCATGGGCGGCCCGGCGGCGGGTGACGTGGCGAGTTCGTTGGTGGTGCGCGAGCTGCGGCGTTTCCTGCCGGCGATGATGGGCGACTTCCACGGGACCGCCGATCCCGAGGGCCTGCTCGAGTCGGCGGTGCGCTCGCTGCACGATTACGTCACCCGTGTCGGCATCCGCGATCCGCGCCTGACCGGGATGGGGGCCACCATGGTCTGCGGGCTTTTCTACCGGACCCGCGTGACCTTTGCCCATGTCGGCGACAGCCGCTTCTATCGCTATCGCCAAGGCGAGTTGAAACAGCTCACCTTTGACCACACCCACGTCGGGGTGCAGTTCCGCGCCGGCAAGCTCAACGAGCGCGAGGCCCGCACCCATCCGCGCAAGAACGTGCTCCAGCAGGCCATCGGCGGCGGCTGCCAATACGTGCGGCCGCAGGTTTCCTCGTGTTCGATCGAGCCGGGCGACTGGTTCCTGATCTGCTCCGACGGAGTCATCGACGGGCTCTGGAACAAAAACATCGCTGAATGTTTTGCCGATGCCGACTCGAAGGGGCAGGATGCCGCGACCGTCGCGCAGCGCATGCTGAATTGGGCCGTGGAGGAATCCGGTCTCGACGATACCACCCTGTTCGTGGTGCACGCGGTAAGCAAGGTTTGACACTCTGTTTTGCGTCCTCGTTTCTAATTGACGCAGTCTTGTCGCACACGTTTCTTGGGAGCCTCCCTCCTAACAAGATTAACCCTTCATGATTTCAAGAAACGCATCCGTCGTCCGTGCCCTTTTCCTCTCCACTCTCGCCTGGCTTCCCTCGCTTTCGCGCGCCGATGTCGCGATCGTTGCTAAACAGGGAGTCGGGCAGGTCAAATTCGAGTTTTCCGGATCGATCGATCTGACCGGGCTCGGGACCGCCAATCCAGCCTTCGTCCGAGGGCTCGTTTATCCTGTCAATTCCTTCGTCGAATTCGGACCGACGACGGGAATCAACAACGCGGCGGACTCGTACGAATCGGTCGTCATCGCCGCCCCGAACAACCTCGGTACCGGTCAGGCGAACTTTGTCACCTCGCGGAGCGGGAGTTATTTTTCGATTGGACGAAACGCGGTCGAACTGCCGCTTGGATACGTGAGCGGCACCGGGATCACCGGAACGATGACGATCGCGGGGTCCTTCGCCAAGATGGGCCTCGATGTCGCTGCCGGACCCTATGAATGGACCTTGTCGAATGGCGAAAAGGTGACCCTGACGTTCACCGACAACAGCGCCCAGATCCGGGCGCTGCAAACGAAAGTCGCGAAACTGAAACGCCAGATTCGGGTGGCCAAGCAGAACGACGCTGCCGCTCTCGCGAAACGTCTCAGCAAGCAGCTCCGCAAGATCAACGCGCAGCTCAAGCGCCTGACCTGACCGGGCCGCGATGCACGCGGGGTCTCCTTATTCCAGGCGTTTGGTCAGCAGCACGGCATTCCGCCCGTTCACCGCCCACTTCTCGCGCCGGTCGGCGGGGAGCAGGTTGAAGTCGTTGCTGCGGGTGAAGCCTTCGCGCTCCAGATAGCCGGCGGCCTGGGTCGAGAGGGCGTAGAGCCGGGAAAAGCCGAGTTGCCGGGCGCGCTCGGCGGCGGCCTTGACCAGAGTGCTGCCGTAGCCTTGGCCGGTGTGACCACGCTTCACGTAGAGGCACGCGAGTTCCCCGCGGTCGCCCTCGGGATGGGGATGCACCGCGACACAGCCGACGATGTTGCCGTCGATCTCGATGACCACGTAATCCTGGATCACCGACTGGATCTCGGCGCGGCTGCGCTCGATCAGCTCCTCGTCCTCGACGGCGCGGTGGATCAGGAGGTAGAGCTCGTCGATGTCCGCATGGGTCGCCGGTCGGATCTTCTGGTAGGCATCGGAATAGACCATCACGCCGACCCCCTCGTTGCTGAAGAGTTCGGCGAGCAGCGCGTCCTGATTGCGCGAACCGATCAGGTGGATGCGGGGCACTCCATCCCGGGTGGCACGGGCGGCCTGGCGCAGCTTCGAGTTCATGCCGTTGGGCAGTCCGGGCGTGGCTTCGAGGAAAGCGAGGGCGTCGTCGGTGGTCCACTGCTTCTCCCGGCCGCCGGTCTGGTCTCGCGGATCATCGATCGAGACAAAAAGGATCTTGGTGGCCCCGAGGGCGACGGCGACCTCGCGGGCGACCGCGTCGGAGTTGACGCGCAGGGTCTGGCCGTCGGCATCGAAGCCGACCGGCGGTACCACCGGCAGGATGTCCTGGTCGAGGAAGCTCTGCAGCACGCCGGCATCGATCTTCTCCACGGTGCCGGTGAAGCCGTGGTCGACGCCCTTGATGATTCCGGCGGGATGGGCGTGGATCGCGTTGGCGGTGGCCGCCTTGATCTTCACCGTGGTCAGGCTCTGCATCACCGCGTTGCTGAGGCGCGAGATCGCATCCATCGAGACCTCGAGGGTGGCCTCGTCGGTGACGCCGGTGCCATCGATGTTGGAGAGTTCCACGCCCCGCTTTTTCCCCAGTGCCTCGATCTGGGCGGCGGCGCCGTGGACGAGCACGACCCTCACGTTCAGCGAGCGCAGCACCGCGAGGTCGAGGAGGATGTTGGAAAAATCCTTCGACTCGATCACCGCCCCGTCGAGCGCGACCACGAAGGTGCATCCGCGGAATTGCGGCACGTATTGGAGGATGGCGCGGAGATCGCCGAAGTTCATCGCAGGAGGCGGGTCAAAACGCAAAGATCGCAGGAGAAACCGGAACGCGAAACTGGAATCTCCAGACCCTGTCAGGTCCGCGACCCGACCCTCTTCAGTCCACCGGCAGCCCGGCGAGCATCTTGTCGAAGCCCTTGATCGCCTCCTCTTCGTTCAGGATGAAACCATTGTATTCCACCTTGCCCTCGCGGTCGATGATGACCCACCAGGGCGTGCCACCGGGCTTGTAGGTGGCGCTGATGCCGGGGAAGGCGGGGACCTTGGCGATGAAGCCGATCGGGATGTCGAGATCGAACTTCTTCGCGGTCACGGGCAGCTTGTCGATGGTGTTGTCGAGGTAACCCTCGAAGACCGTCTGGATGGCGAGGAAGACGATGTCGTCGTTCCCCTTGTAATGCTTCACCAGCTTTTGCAGCACGGGCAGCTCGCGCTCCTGCGAGGCCTTGCACCAGTGCTGAAAGAAAAGCATGACGACGATCTTGCCCTTGTAATCGGAAATCTCGACGCGGTCCTTGCCTTTGGGGGCCTGATACCAGTCGGGCACGTTGAGCGGCGGAGCGAGCTCGCCCTCGATGCCCTTTTGCTGGGCGGTGGCGACGGTGGAAAAGGCGAGGCCCAGCGCCATGGCGAAGGCGAATGTGGCAGGCAGGATGGAAGCGGGGGTCTTCATCTTTGGATTCGGGGATTACGGAAAGGGAGCACATTTATTGCGCTCTTGCGTGGCTTTTTTGCGTTCTCTATGGTCGTGGGAATGAGCCACCCGCATCCCGATCCCTTCCGCGAAGCCCGCGCCGCGGCTCCGGTGCTGCAATGCCCCTTCCGCGGCGAGCCGATCACGATGATCCTCCGGCACGAGGATGTGCGCAAGGCGGCGAAGGATTGGCAGACCTTCAGTTCGGACGCGCCTTTCCGCGTGCCGATCCCGTCGGAGGAGGATGTGCGGACGATGCGCCAGCTCCCCATCGAGGTCGATCCTCCCGAGCACGCCGAATACCGCGCCATCGCCGAACCCTTTTTCAAACGCGCCAAGGATCCGGAGATGATCGCAAAGGTGGAGGCGCTCGAGGACCGTCTCCTCGATGAAATCCTCGGGCGGGGCGAGGCCGAGATCGTGCACGAGTTCGCCCTGCCGCTCCAATCGCACGCGCTGACCTACTTGTTGAACGTGCCGGAGTCCGAGGCGGCGACCTGGATCGGTTGGGGCATTCATGTCTTCCGGGTCCGCGATGGATTGAAGCCGGGCACGGAGTTGGAAAAATACCTGCACGAGCAGTTCGACCGGGCGGAGGCGAATCCGGGAGGCGCCGACTTTTTCAGCGCGTTGGTCTCGGCGGAGTACCAGGGCCGCCGGCTGACCCGCGACGAGGTGATGGGTTTTGCCAATCTTGCTTTCGCGGGAGGTCGCGACACGATCATCCACACGGTCTCGAACATTTTCGCCTACCTCGCCGAAAATCCCGGCGCCCTCGACTTCATCCGCGAGGACCCGGGCCGCGCGGTCCATGCAAGCGAGGAGTTTTTCCGGGTCTACATCCCGCTGACCCACATCGGGCGCGTCTGTCCGGCCGATACCGAGGTCGGGGGCGTGACGGTCCCCGCCGGCCAGCGGATCTCGCTATGCTGGTTCTCGGCGAACCGCGATGAGAAGGTCTTTGATTCTCCCGACGAGATCCGCCTCGATCGCAAACCGAATCCACACCTCGCTTTCGGTTTCGGCACGCACCTTTGCCTCGGCGCGCCGCATGCGCGGCTTCTGGTCCGGACCCTGCTGCAAAAGCTCGCCGCGCGGGTCGCGTCGGTGGAGGTGCTCGCGGCGGAGGAGCGGATCGAACGCGAGGAAAAATTCGAGCGGATCGTGGGTTACGACGCGCTGCGGGTGCGTGTCACGCCGCGCTGAACGCTGGCTCAGTAGATGCCCTCGGGCATGTTGTCGAGAATGCGGATGTCGCCCCACTGGACCAGCTTGCTGTCGCGGAAATAGAGGAGGAGTTCGCCGAATTTCGGATCGTCGTAGCGGATCACCTCGACCTTGCTGGCGTTGGGCACTTCGCGGGCACCGACGGTCTTGTAGTCGCTGCCGAGCAGATCGGTGGTCTGCGATTTCGTCATGCCGAGGCTGAGCTTCTGGGTGCGGGAGTCGAAGGAGGCGCAGCCCGCGAGCAGGAGCGCGCAGCCGGCGAGCATGGCCAGGAAGGGAAGAGATTTCATGCGGGCGGCACCATCCGCGGATTCGGCCATTACTTCAAGTCTCCGCTTCCTCTCCGGGGTGATTTGCCGTTTGCGATCTCCCGAAAGTCCGGCACCTTGGGGAAACGCCCTCCGTGGCCGAACTCCCTCCGTGGCCGACTCCCTCACCATTGCCAAGACCTGCGCGAAATACGCCGACGACATCCAAGCGGAAGACATCGTCGTGCTCGATCTGCGCGGGATTTCGAACCTGACCGATTTCTTCGTGATCTGCACGGCCACGTCCGTGCCGCACCTGAAGGCGGTCTCGCGGGAGATCCGCCATCACACCGAGGAGGATCTCGGCGAAGTGCCGCGCTCGTCCGAGGGCGATGCGACCAGCCTCTGGGTGGTGATCGATTACGTCGACGTGGTCGTGCACATCTTCCACTCGGAGTTGCGCGACCTCTATTGCCTGGAGGATCTCTGGTCCGACGCGCCGGAGGTGCCGCTCGATTTCCTGCCGACTCCGCCGGCTCCTTCGCAGGCCTGAGGCGCGGCGTTTCCCGCTCTCCCCATGCGCCTCGAAGTCGTCAATACCGGCACCGAATTGCTGCTCGGCAAGGTCGTGAACACCCACGCCGCTTATTTCGGTCAGCAGCTTTTCAAACTCGGCCTGCGCATCCAACGCCAGACGACCATCCCCGACGGTGACGAGATCCGCACGGTCCTGGCCGAGGCTTTTCCCCGCTGCGATGCCATCCTCATCACTGGCGGGCTCGGCCCCACCAGCGACGACATCACCCGCGAGGTGGTGGCGGAAATGCTTGGCCGCACCCTGCATCTCGACGAGGGCATCCTCGCGACGATCCAGGAAATGTTCCGCATCCGTGGTTTGAAACAGAACCGTGCCAACGACCGGCAGGCTATGGTGCCGGCGGGCGCACTGGTGCTGGAGAATCCCCACGGCACCGCGCCGGGGCTCTACTTGCCGGCCGATCCCGAGGGGCTTTTTCCGCATCTCTTCCTGTTGCCGGGGCCGCCCCGCGAGCTGAAGCCGATGTTTGAAAACCTCGTCCTGCCGCTATTGGCGGGACTCCTCGGGGAATCGGCGCTGCTGCCGTCTTGGCGGAATTTCCGCATCTACGGGGTGGGGGAGTCGGCGCTCGCGGCCCGGCTCGAACCGCTCTTCGCGGACCTGACCGGGCTGGAACTCGGCTATTGCGCGCGCCTCGGCGAAGTCGATCTGCGCTTGATCGGCGGCGAGGCCGTGGTCGAGTCCGCCAGCCTGATCGTGCGCCGCGAGTATGCCGCCGACATCGTCGTCGAGAGCGAAGCCTCGATCGAAGAGGTTGTGATCGATTTGCTGAAAGAGCGCGGCCAGACCCTCGCGACCGCCGAGAGCTGCACCGGCGGTCTCATCGCGAGCAGCCTGACCGATGTGCCGGGCTCGAGCGAGGTCTTCCATCGCGGTTACGTCACCTATTCAAACGAGGCTAAAACCGAGTTGCTCGGCGTGCCGGTCGCCTTGCTGGCCGAACATGGCGCGGTCAGTCGCGAGGTCGTCCTGGCGATGGCTCAGGGTTGCCTCGCGGCCAGTCGCGCCGATCACGCCGTCGCCGTCAGCGGGATCGCCGGTCCCGGAGGCGGCTCGGAGGAAAAACCGGTCGGCACCGTTCACATCGCCCTCGCCTCGGCCGATGGCTTCCGTTTCGCGAAACGCTACTTTTATCCCGTGGATCGGATCAGCTTCAAACAGCGCGTCACCCGTCTCGTCATGGATCTGGTGCGGCGGAGGCTGCGCGATTTGCCGTTGGAGTGAGTGCGTCTTTCTGGCGGAAATCTCCCGGATCGGGTATAAACTGCCTTGCTCCAGCCGGTTCCGGCGAAAAGCGACACGACATGATGCGACTCCTCCAGGGCGGACGGACCGGAATCCTCGGGATTCCCATGGCGCTACTGTGCGCCGCCGCGATTCCCGCACCGGCCCAGCTGTTCAATGGCGGCGGCCTTTTCAACCGAAAGACCGAGGCCCCCCGCGCCCAGACCGAGGACGAGATCGGGGTGCCGGTGCCGGTGACCGGCCGGGTCGAGGCGCTGAAAGGCCACGAGGTCACCTTTGAGATCCGCGCCGAGTCGAAGACCCCGGGCGCGACCGTCGAGTTCCTGATCCGGGCCTTCCCCTCCGCCGGAAAAATCGTGTCGATGGTCAGCAAACCTGGCGAGCGCAACAAGGCCATCGTCACCTACTGGGCCGATCCTTCATCGAGCGCCACGGAGGATGCCTTCTCCTTCGCGGTGCGTTACCGCGGCGGGCGCTACTCCTCGGAGATGCGTTACGACATCACCCTGAACGACCTCAAGACCGAGATCCAGGTGCCTCCGGTGGTCGAGTTCGGCCAGGTCACGATTGGGAGTGAGGCGGTGCAGGAGGTGGTGGTCCGCAATCTCGGCGGCGCGCCGATGGAGCGGCAGATCTTCCTCGCCCCGCCCTGGTACCTCGTCGAGCCGGCCGATGGCAAACTCTACCTCGATCCCCGCGGGGCCCGCGTCCTGAAGATCGGGTTCCGGCCCGAGTTGATGGGCGAGACGAGTTATTTCCTCAGCTTCAGCCGCAGCGCGGCGGGGACGTCGAAACTGATCGGCTCCGGCCTTGATCCTTTCCAGGTGCTCACCGAGTCGGTCGAGATGGTGCTCGATCCCGAGACTGGAGTGCGCACCGGGACCATTGAGTTGCAGAACTCCGGCACGAAACCCCTCGAGATCGAAGCCCGCGCCAGCACCCGGCTCCAGAGCGGCATGGCGAGGAACTACCTGCTCGCTCCGGGAGCGGTGACGAAGGTCCAGGCCAAGCTCGCGGCCACCGACACCGCGCCCTTCGATGGCTCGGTCGAGTTTTTCCTCAAGAACGGCTACGCCAAACCCGTGCGCCTCTTCGCCGCCGTCGTGCCCGCCCGCCTGAAGCTGAGCGTGCCCAATTCGCTGAACTCCGAGATCATCAACTACGGCCAGATCGTAGTGAACCGCTCGACCGAGCGTGGTCTCACCGTCACGAACTACGGGGGCGTCGCGGTGCCGCTCGAGTTCAAGGTGCCCGAGCCCTTCCGCCTACTCACGAATCCCGGCAAGCAACTCAATCCGCTCTCATCGGTCAATCTCTCCGTGGGCCTGTTCCCCGGCGACCAGCACCGTGGTCCGGTCGACGAAATCATGACCGTCAGCGGCGCCGACCAGAGCCTCTCGATTCGGTTGCTCGCCAATGTCGTCGCGCCCGCGGGCTCCATCCCGGCACCACCCTTGCCGGTCCAACCGACTGCTCCCGCGATGCCTTTGCCCGATCCCCCGGTGGTGGGCAATGTCCCCACGCCCGACCCGGTTCGCGATCCCGCGCTGCCCGACGAACCCCGCGCCACCATGGCCGGAGGCATGCGTGCCGCCGGCGGCACTCCCATCGTGGCACCCGGTGCGATTTCCGAGCCCAGCTTCGATCTGCCTCCGGCCGGCATGACCTCGATCGGCGCGGACTCTTCCCCGCAGCGCGGCACCATCGGCGAGCCCAGCCTCGATGATCTGCCGCCCGCCCCGCAGATGCCCGTCGGTCCCGCCACCGTGCCGAAAGAGGGTGCCGACTGGCGCGACCAGGTGCCCGACACGGTGCTCGAGGAAAATCGGAGTCCGCTCGGTTTCGATTCCCTTCCCATGATCCAGCGGAATCTGGATGCCTCGCTCCGGCGCCCCGAGGATCTCAACGTTCTGAAATCGGGCAGCACGAGCATCGAGATCGGCTGGACCGCTCCGAAAGGCGTTGGTCCGGCCACCTATGATGTCGAGGTCCGGGGTCTCTCCGTTGACGACAAGACCGGCGAACCCATCAGTGTGTGGGCACCCTATCCGGCGGTGAAGTTCGAAAAGATCGACCGTCTCGTGAAGGCCCGGTTGAGCGCTCTCAATCCCTACAGCCAATATGAGATGCGTGTCGTCATGACCACCGATGACGGCCGCAGCTCGCCGCCCTCCGAAGCCATCGTCGTGAAGACCGAGCTGCCGATGGACTGGACCTACAACTACGCCATCCTCATCGTGCTGCTGCTCGGCGCCCTCGGCTGGGCCGGTTGGCGGATCTACCTCAACCGTCGTCCCGAGGTTTACCAACCGCAGTACGTCGATCCCTGATCAGGCCGTCTTGCGGCAGGAGTCGCAGTACTCCTCGCCGTCCGCCGCCACGCGGAACTCCCGGGTCGGATGCGTGTGCTCCGTCGCCCCGCAGGTCGCACATTCGTGAAAGGAATCGCGCACCTCCGTCGCACTCTCGAAGCGATGCCGCCGCACCTTCGCCTGCGATTCGCGGCGGTAGTTGCTAACGAACGAAGGCGCGAAGGTCAGCAGATAGGGTAGCAACCCTAGCAGCACCACACCCGCCGTGATCACCTGCGGCCGGGTCGTCATCACCATCCCGAAAAGGATCAGCGCATTCGCCCAGCCCAGCCACTTCGCTTTGATCGGAATGATCCCGAACAGCATGATCTGCTGGTCCGGATAGATCGTCGCGAAGGCCAGGAACACCGAGGAGTAGAACAGCATCGGGAAAATCGAACCATAGAGCCCGATCAGCGGCAACAGGCCCGCCAACGCGATCACCAGCGTGCTCGCCGCCACATACACCGTCAGCCGGAAGCTGCTCCACTCGCGCTCCAGGCTGTCGTTGATGAAAAACATGAAGAACGCCGCGAAGAGCACGAAGAGCGGATTGTCCGCCGCCGGATAGATCACCCAGGTGAACAGCCGCCACACCTCGCCCGCGAGGATGCGGCCCGCGTCGTAGTCGATCCAGCCCAGGTAGGGCGCCGAGAATTTCCCCAGCAGCCAGCTCACCACCTGGAACACCGCCACCCAGCGCAAGATGTAGGGCAGCGCGAGCCAGCCGAGGCGTCTCTCCAGCGAGTCGAGGATCCGGTTTCCGGTTTCGTGAATCATTCCGGCAAAGCTTGGGGGCGAACGCCCGGATTTCAAACGCAATCGGCGCACCGCCGCCCCGCCGCGTTGACATCGCCCCGGCGGGCACGACAATCGGCCCATGCACCGCTCTCCCCTGCACGATCGTCACCTCGCCCTCGGCGCCCGCATCGTCCCCTTCGCCGGTTGGGAAATGCCCATCCAGTACGCAGGCATCCTCCCCGAGCACGACGCCGTGCGCCGCGCCGTCGGCGTCTTCGACATCTCCCACATGGGCGAGTTCGAGGTCGAGGGCCCCGGCGCCTGCGCCTGGCTCGATGGACTGCTCACCAACCAGGTCTCCGCCCTCGCCATCGGCGAAGGGCACTACACCCTGCTCCTCAACGAAACCGGCGGCGTCATCGACGACCTCATCCTCTACCGCAGCGGAGAGCAGCGCTATTTCCTCGTCGTCAATGCCTCGCGCATCGACCAGGACCGCGAGTGGATGCTCGCCCATCCCACCGAGGGCATCGTCTACCGCGACCGCAGCGCCGAGCTCGGCGCCCTCGCCGTGCAGGGACCGGAGGCCGTCGCCCTCTGGGAAAAGATCGCCCCCGACCAGCCCCTCCCCGCCCGCAACCACATCGCCGAGGATGGCCCCCTCATCCTCTGCCGCACCGGCTACACCGGCGAAGACGGCTTCGAACTCTTCGCCCCCGCCGAGCAGATCGGCGAATGGTGGGATCGCCTCCTCGCCGCCGGAGCCGTCCCCTGCGGACTCGGTGCCCGCGACACCCTGCGCCTCGAAAAAGCCTTTCCCCTCAATGGCAACGACCTCGACGCAGTCCATACCCCCCTCGAGGCCGGCCTCGGCTACTTCGTGAAACTCGGCAAACCTGGCGGCTTCATCGGACAAGACCCTCTTCAGTCCCAGAAGCAACAGGGTCTTCCCACCCGACTTTGCGCCATCCGCCTCCTCGACAAAGCCCCGCCGCTGCGCCACGGCTACCCCGTCCTCTCCGCCAACGGCACCGAGACCCTCGCCGAGCTGACCAGCGGCTCCATCTCCCCCGGGCTCGGACTCGGCATCGGCCTCGCCTACCTGCCCACCGCCTTTTCAAGACCCGGCACCGAACTCCTCATCGCCATTCGCGACCGGCAATTCCCCGCCAAGGTCGTGGTGAAGCCGTTTGTGTGAGGGGGGGGCTTCGCGCCATGGTCCGCCATCTTTGCCCCGAGATGCTCCTTGAAAAGCCGTCGCGGGGCGGGTTAGCTTGGTCCCAGATGGATCCGACCCCGCCCAGCATGGAAGAGCTCGTCGGCGAGGAGTGGGCCGAGTGGTATCGGCTAACCCCCTTGCAACGCTGGGCCGAAAGCGCCAAGCTGTGGCAGATCTATCTCAGCCTGGGAGGCAGTCTTGATCCCGAACCCGATACTCAAAGTCCTTTCTACGATGACGCAGCACCGCGTCCGCTGCCTGCTGATGGGGGGACAAGCGTGCGTGTTTTACGGCGCCGCGGAGTTTAGCAAGGATTCGGACTTCGCCATCCTCGCCGAGCCGGAGAACCTGCATCGCCTGCGCCAGGCGATGGAATCGCTCCAGGCGGACGTCATCGCCGTGCCCGCGTTCGACCTCGAGTGCCTTCAGCGTGGACATGCCGTCCATTTTCGCTGTCACCATCCCGATTGCGATGGACTCCGCGTCGATGTCATGGCCAAGATGCGGGGGGTCGACGAGTTCGACGCCCTCTGGCAGCGGCGGACCACCCTCCTGCTACCGGAGGGCGTCGAGTGCGATCTGCTCTCAGTCTCCGATCTCGTCAAAGCCAAGAAAACACAGCGCGACAAAGACTGGCCGATGATCCGGCGACTCCTTGAGGCGCACTACCAACAGTTCCAGAGCGAGGCCAGTCCGGCCCGGGTCCGGTTTTGGCTTGAGGAGATGCGATCGCCCGAGTTGCTGGTTTCGCTCGCTCGGGCGTATCCCGACGAGACAGCGCGAATGGCGGATTTCCGAAAACTGTTGTCGAGCGCACTCGTCGGCGACATGAGAGGCATCGAAGCCGCGTTGGAGGCCGAAGAGAGGATCGAGCGTGAAGCCGACCGCGAGTATTGGGAACCTCTGAAACGGGAACTCGGGGAAATGCGCCGGAGACGCGGGTGAGCGGAGCCGTCTGCCTCTGGGCGACCGGACGTCGTAGGCGGCGAGAGACGCGAGATCCGGGTCGCGGAGCCTGTCGCCGTCGCTGCCGTCGTGCTCTGTCCCCCGGGGCGGGGAGTGGAGGTGGGGGTGGCTTTTCCACCCGTCGTCAGGCCCCGCGACACCGCGATATCCGCGAAGGAATCCCGCCCTCAATCGAGCCGCCCGCGAGCCCCTGATCGAGCCCGTTAACTCAAAAGTAAATGACACCGGGAGAGGTTCGGAGAGGTGGGGTCGTTGACTCAAAAGTCATGACACCGGGATAGGGTCAGTTGTGCCTGCATCGGGCGCGTAATGCAAGGAGTCCGTAGGACGACTGGAAT
>JAYRWX010000017.1:0-150902 GCA_041917795.1 Verrucomicrobiales bacterium | reverse complement strand
GTGGAGCGGGCTCCATGACCGAGGAGCAACGCCGGAAGCGCGAATTCCGGCCGGTTGGGAAAGAGATCCGAGCGAAGCGAGCAAGAGTCCACGCCAAAGAAGATTCCGATTCGCGAACGGACTTTTGGCAGACGGTCTAAACTGCGCCACCAACCACCGTGATCGTCTCCTTCGCGTCCCCGTAGATCATGCGGCCGAGGCGGTCGGGTGGACTCCCGCAGTCGACAGGAGATCCATCCTGCCGTAGAATCCCACCATGACCACGATTTCCTTGGACTTGCCGGACGCCTTGGCCGAGTCGCTCAGAGCAGCCGCGGTGGAGACCGGGACGGACGGGCGGGAACTGGCGGTGGCGGCGCTGCGGGAGTTTCTCGGTGAGCACCGCTTCGCTCTGGCGGACGCCCACCAGCGCGAGGACATGACCGAAGCCCTGCGCGAGGCCGACCTCGAAAGCTGATGCTCAGGTTCGAAATCCGGGCGGAATGCAATTCCGCCCTACGCGGCACGCAACCTCTTCCCCGTGACTCGTGACCGGTGACCCGTGTCACCCCTTGAACTGCGCCACCAACCCCGTGATTGTCTCCTTGGCGTCGCCGTAGATCATGCGGCAGTTCTCCCTAAAGAAGAGCGCATTCTCCAAGCCGGAGAAACCGCTGCCCTTGCCGCGCTTCAGCGCGAAGACGGTGCGGGCCTCGTGGGCGTTGATGATGGGCATGCCGTAGATGGGGCTGCTCGGGTCATCGGCGGCGGCGGGGTTCACGACGTCGTTGGCCCCGATGATCATGACGACGTCGACCTGGCTCATGGTGGGGTTGACGGCGTCCATCTCGCAAAGCTGCTCGTAGGGCACATCGGCCTCGGCGAGGAGGACGTTCATGTGGCCGGGCATGCGGCCGGCGACGGGGTGGATGGCGAAACGGACCTCGGCGCCGTTCTTTTCGAGCAGGGCGCCGAGTTCCTTCACGGCGTGCTGGGCCTGGGCGACGGCCATGCCGTAGCCGGGCACGAAGACGACATTCTGCGCGGCCTCGAGCACGTAGTAGGCGTCCTCGATGGAGACGCCTTTCATCTCGCCCTCGACGGCCTTGCCGGCCGGACCGCCCGCGGCCCCGAAACCGCCGAAGAGGACGTTGCCGAAGGTGCGGTTCATCGCCTTGCACATGATGATGGTGAGGATGATGCCGGAGGTGCCGACGAGACAGCCCGCGACGATGAGAACCTTGTTGAGGATGACGAATCCGGCCGCCGCGCCGGCGAGTCCGGAGAAGCTGTTGAGGAAGGCGATGATCACCGGCATGTCGCCGCCGCCGATGGGCAGCACCCCGAGCACGCCGAGGGCAAGGGAGAGGACGATGATGGCGTAGAGCGACCAAGCCGAGGGCTGCACGACGTAAATGACGCCGAGGACGAGGAGGGCGAGGAAGAGGACGGCATTGACGGCCTTTTGCCCGGGGAAGAGGGTGGGCCGCCCGCTCATCTTGCCGGCGAGCTTCAGGTAGGCGATGAAGCTGCCGGTGAAGGTGACGCCGCCGATGAGGATGGCGAGGTAGATGGCGATCGAGGTGACGAGGTCGGTGGTGTGGCCGAACTCGAACTCGGCCCAGCCGACGAGGACGGAGGCGAGACCGCCGAAGCCGTTGAAGAGGGCGACGAGCTCGGGCATGCCGGTCATCTGCACCCGCGCCGCCCAGATCCAGCCGATCACGGACCCGATCGCGACGCCGGCGAGGATCAGCTTGTAGTCGACGACCTCCTTGTAGAAGAGCGTCGCGACCATGGCGATGATCATGCCGACGGCGGAGAGGAGGTTGCCCTTCCGCGCGGTCTCGGCCTTGCCGAGCATCTTGATCCCGAAGATGAAGAGGATCGAGGCAACGATGTAGGCGAGGTCGATGTATTGTTTCAGATCCATGGAAACGGAGCAAAGAGGGTGGGGTCGGGGAGCGAAGAGGGTCGGGTGAGGCGATTATTTGCCCTTCTTCTTGAACATGCCGAGCATGCGGTCGGTGACGAGGTAACCGCCGACGACGTTGATCATGGCGAGGACGATGGCGGCGAATCCGAGCCATTTGCCGAACTCACCCTCGGCGACGCCGCAGGCGATGATGGCCCCGACGACGGTGATGCCGGAGATGGCGTTCGATCCCGACATGAGCGGGGTGTGGAGCTGGCTGGGGACCTTCTGGATCAACTCGAAGCCGAGGAAGGCGGCGAGGACGAAGACGAAGAGGAGGAGAACGAGGGTGTCCATGGGGGGTTTAGCTGGTAGCTGTTTGGCTGGTAGCTGTTTGGCTATTCAGGAATTTTTGCGGTCTAGGGGAAAGGGGAGGAAACGGAGGGGGGCGGTTCGCCAAGGGCTAAAGAGCTGCGAGCTAAACCGCTAAGCGCTTTTGAACCGTTCATGCACCACCGCGCCGGCGTGGGTGATGAGGCAGCCTTTTTGGATTTCGTCGGCGGGTTTGATGGCGAAGGTCTTGGCCTCCTTGTCCCAGAAGTGCTCGATCATGTTGGCGAAGTTCGCGGCGAGGACCTGGGAAGCGTGTTTGGCGACGTGGCCCTCGTAGTTGGCGAGCCCGATGAGTTTGACGCCGTTGGCGCTGACGGTCTCCTCGCCAGGCACGATGCCCTCGACGTTGCCACCGGTCTCGGCGGCGAGGTCGACGATGAGACTGCCGGGTTTCATGCCCGCAACGACGTCGGCCTTGATCAGGATGGGCGGCTTGCGGCCGAAGACTTTCGCGGTGGTGATGACGACGTCGCTCTCGGCGCAGACCTTGGCCTGGGCGGCGATCTGCTTGGCGAGCTGCTCGGGGGTGAGCTCCTTGGCGTAGCCCTGGTCGGTCTTCCCGGTCTCGCCGAGGTCGATGCGGAGGGCCTTGGCTCCGAGCGATTCGGCCTGCTCGAGGGCCTCGGGCCGCACGTCGAAGGCGGTGACGCGCGCGCCGAGGCGCTTCGCGGTGGCGATGGCCTGGAGCCCCGCCACGCCGATGCCGAGGACGAAGACCTTCGCCGGCGAGATCGTGCCGGCGGGGGTCATCATCATGGGGAAGATGGTTCTCATGCGGTTCGCCGCGTGGATGACGGCGACGTAGCCGGCGAGGTTCGCCTGCGAGCTGATCGCGTCCATCTTCTGGGCGAGGGTGGTGCGCGGGATCATCTCGAGGCTGATCGCGCTGACGCCCTGGCTCGCGAATTTCGCGATGAGGTCTTTCTCATTGAAGGGATCGAGGAAGCTGATGTGGATCGCGCCCGACTTCAGCTTCGCGACCTCGTCCTCGGAAGGTTTGCGGACGCGGGTGACGAGATCGGCCGAGGCGAGGGCGGCGGTCCGGTCGGTCGCGATGGTGGCCCCGGCCTCGGTGTAGGCGCTGTCGGGGTGATCACATTTCGCCCCGATGCCGGACTCGACGACCACCTCGGCGCCGAGGCCGACGAGCTTTTTCACCGCGGCCGGGTCGAGGGAGGCGCGGGTTTCGATCGGATCGGTCTCTCTGGGGGCGAAAATCTTCATTCCGGGAGTGCCACTTTAACAAGCCCCCCTCCCCTGTCGACCGGATTTCTGGCCGCAAGACGCCGCCCGGACCGCAATTAACCCCCGAAATTGAGGAGGTTTTCGAGCAGGTCCTTGTAGGCGAGGGCGGAGCGGATGACGAGCCAGGCGACGAGGATGAGGACGGCCCAGTAGAAGAGCTTCGGGGTCCACTCGCCGAGGCGCTCCATGCTCTCGGCGGCGCTGTCGGCGTAGTAGCGGCTCCATTCGGCGAACTCGCGGTCGAGCTGGCCGGACTCCTCGGCGGCGGCGACGCCGCGGGCGAAGTCGCGCGGGAAGGAGGACGACGCGGCGAAAATGACGCTGGCGAGGGTGTTCCCGGCGGCGAGCCGCGGGGCTCCGCGCTCCCCGGCATGGCGGATCAGCCCGCTGCCCGAGGCGCGCGCCGCTCCGGCGAGGGAATCGCTCATGGTCCGTCCGGCCAGCAGGAAAATCTCGAAGACCTGGGTGAACCGCTCCATGGCCACGGAGAGGCGGGCTTTTCCCAAGAGCGGCACCCAGCGCAGCAGTCCGTCGACGAGGCGCGAGGTGCGGCCCATCCGCGCGAGGATCCAGCCGGCGATCAGCACCGCGAGCAGGGCGGCCCAGAGCCAGAGCATGGTGCCGAGACTGCGCATCGCGACCTCGCCGAAGTCGAAGGTGCCGCCGCTCCTCTGCAACTCGAAGCTGCGGAAGGCCCCGATGGCGAGGGTGGAGACCGGGATGGCGAGGTGCAGCAGGATGATGGGATAAACGAGCCCCTTGGCGATGAGGCGGCGGGTGCGGTCGAGACGGCGGAAGTATTCGGCGAGGTGGGCGAAACCCTTTTCGAGCCGCCCGCCGGACTCGGCGGCGTCGATGACCTCGTGCTCCAGCGGGGAGATGAAGGAACCGGCCCCGGCGAGGGCATCGGCGATGGAGGCGCCGCGCTGGATGCCCTCGCGCAGGCCGCGGTAGAGCTGGAACTCGGCGCGGGCGAGGCGCGGCTGGTCGAGCAGGGAGGCGCAGGCCTTTTCCATGCCCATGCCGGACCGGGCGTATTTTTCGAGGTTGGAATAGATGAGGGCCTTGGTCCGGGCCGGGAGCTGCGCCATGGCGGGCACTGTGCCACCGGAGCGGGCTCCATGAAAAGCCGAAAGCGCGGATACCGGCATTCTTGCGTTTCTTGACCCCGGGCCGCTTTTTGGCGACTAGTGCGCATGAACCTGACGAAAACCGCCTTTGGCTCCTGGAGCGGGGGCCGCTTCATGCACTTCGGCCAGCGCCTCGAGGAGGACCGCTGGAAAGACCTCGCCCGCAAAGCCTACGAGCAAGGCGTTCGCACCTTCCTGACCTCGGACGTCTACGGCATCGGCAAAGGCGACGAGCTGCTCGGCGAGGCGCTGGAGGGCTTCGACCGCGACAGCTACTGCCTCGTCGCGATGATCGGGCACGACATCTACGACGGCGTCCGCGCCGGGGCGAAGGGCTACGCACGCTTCACCGATCCCGAGCTGCGCGGTCCCGATGGCTACGTCGAATATCTGGAGCGGGCCACCGCGAAGTGCGCCGAGCGCTGCCGCACCGATCACTTCGATGTGGTGATGCTGCACAATCCCGACTCGATCGGCTACTCCAGCCCCGAGGTCTGGGCGGCGATGGCGAAGCTGCGCGAAAAAGGCCTGACCGAGATGACGGGCATCGCTCCCGGACCGGCGAATGGTTTTGCGATCGACATGGCCTATTGCCTCGAGCATTTCCACGAGGACATCGCCTGGGCGATGATCATCCTGAATCCCCTCGAGCCCTGGCCGGGCCGCTACGTGCTGCCGGTGGCCAACGAGTTCGGCGTCGACATCCTCGCCCGGGTGGTGGACTACGGCGGCATCTTCCACGACGACGTGAAGCCGGGGCATTTCTTCCGCGACGGAGACCACCGCACCTACCGTCCCGCGGGTTGGATCGAACACGGCAATGAGAAGCTCGAGCAGATGCGGCCCATCGCCGAAAAGTACGGCCTGACGATGCTGCAGTTCGCCTGCATCTGGGATCTGAGCCAGGCGCCGGTCAAGTCGGTCGGCCCGACCTTCATCCAAGAAGCCGGCGACGACGCCCGCGCCATCGAAGACAAGATCGCGGAGTTCGCGAAGCTGCCCGACATCACCCTGACGCCCGAGGAGGTGCAGCGGGTCATCCAGATCGGCAACAACGAGGGCTGCATGGAACTGAAAGGTGCCAGCGTCCGCCATGCCGGGATCAATCCGCAGCCCGACCACTGGCCGATGCGGCCAGAGCTCGAGCCTTTTGCCACCAAGTGGCACTTGAACCCGGCGTGGTGAGGGCTTTAGTGACCCTCCCCCGGTCGCGGAGCTCTTGCGGCGGGATTTTCTGACGCCGCATGGAGAACCTCACCGACATCCAGAACCAGCCCGACTCGCGCAAGATCGCGATCGACCGGGTCGGGGTGAAGAACCTGCGCTACCCGCTCCGGATCCGCGACAAGGCGAACTCGGAGCAGGGCACCGTGGCCACCATCTCGATGGCCGTCGACCTGCCCGAGCAATACAAGGGCACCCACATGAGCCGCTTCGTGGAGGTGCTGAACTCCCACGGCCCCGTGCTCGATGTCCACACCATCTCGCGCATCCCGGCCGAGCTGCTGGAGCGTCTCCACGCCGAGCGCTCGCACGTCGAGTTCCGCTTTCCCTTTTTCCTGAAGAAACCCGCACCGGTCACGAAGCGCGAAGGCATGCTCGACTACGAGGTGATCTTCGACGTCGACGCGACCCGCGAGAAAAACGAGTTCACCGTGACCGTGCTGGTGCCGGTAACGACCCTCTGCCCCTGCTCGAAGGCCATCAGCGCCCGCGGCGCCCACAACCAGCGCGGCATCGTCACCTACGCGGTGAAGTTTTCCGGCGAGCCGATTTGGATCGAGGATCTCATCCGCCTCGTCGAGCGCTGCGCCAGCAGCGAACTCTACAGCGTGCTGAAGCGTCCCGATGAAAAGTTCGTGACCGAAGAGGCCTACGACAATCCCGTCTTCGTCGAGGACCTCGTCCGCAACGTCGCCGCCGCCTCGAACCAGCAGGAGGGCATCGCCTGGTATCGCGTCGAGGCGGAGAACTTCGAGTCGATCCACAATCACAATGCCTACGCGGTGATTGAGAAGGGGAGGAGCTAGGAGCCAGAAGTCGGCATCTTATGAAGTGGCAGATTTTGGCGATCGGGAAACCCTCGCTCGCTTATGCCAAGGCCGGGGTCGAGGAGTATCGGAAACGGCTGACCCGCTATGCTCCGGTCGAGTTGATGACCGACTGGAAGGATGCCGGGCAGGAGCGCAACGGCGAGGTCCTGCTAGCGGCGAGCGAGGGCGCGATCCGCATCGCCCTCGACGAGCGCGGCGAACTCTGGACCACGGCCGCCTTCGCCGAAAAGACGAGGCAATGGCAGAACAGCGGCACCAAGCGGATCTGTTTTCTCATCGGCGGTGCTGATGGCCACGGCGAAGCCGTCCGCAAAGCCAGCGACGCCGTTCTTGCCCTCGGCACCTTCACCCTGCAACACGAGCTGGCCCTGGTGGTGCTGCTCGAGCAGATCTACCGGGTTCACACGGTGCTGAAAGGGGAACCGTATCACCGGTGAATGGAGCTAGGAGCTAGGAGCTAGGAGCTAGAAGTCGGGAATCGTGCTGCAAACTGAACACTGAACCCTCACAAACGTTCCCGAATGGAATCCGCCTACCTCGATCGTTTCTCCGGCCTCGCCCGTCTCTACGGGACGGATGCACTGGAGAAGCTGCGCGGCGCGCACATCGCGGTGATCGGAACCGGCGGCGTGGGATCGTGGACGGCTGAGGCGCTGGCGCGCAGCGGAATCGGGCGGATCACGCTGATCGATCCCGACGAGGTCTGCATCACCAACACCAACCGCCAGCTCCCCGCTCTCGATGGCGAATACGGCCGGCTCAAGATCAGCATCCTCGCCGAGCGGCTGCGCCTGATCTGGCCCGGGATCGCCGTTACCGAAGTCCCGCAGTTTTTCACCGAAACAAATGCCCGCGATCTGCTCGGGCGCGGATACGATGTGGTCGTCGACGGCATCGACAATGCCCGGCTCAAGGCCCGGCTCGTTGCCGCCTGCCGCGATCTGGGCCTGCCGCTGGTCATTTCCGGCGGAGCCGGTGGCAAACGCAATCCGGCCTGCGTGCGCAGCGACGATCTCAACTTCGCGACCAACGACAAGCTCCTCCGCCTGCTGCGCCGCGAGCTGCGCCAACACCACGGCTACCCGCCCGAGCACGTGCGCGATCCCTTCGGCGTCCGGGCCGTCTACAGCATCGAGAACGCACGTTACCCCTGGGCCGACGGCACGGTGCGCGACGATCCCGAGCCGGGCAGCCATCTCCAGCTCAATTGCGAATCCGGTTTCGGCACGGCCACGCCGGTGACCGGCACCTTTGGATTCGCCGTCGCGGCGGAAGCGATCGAGTTGCTTCTCGCGAAAGGCTGAAGGCTCACTTCAGCGCGACGAGCACGCGGACCTGTTCCGCTTCCGCACCATCGCCGCGGAAGCGCAGGTTCAAGGTGCGGCGATCCTCGCTCAGCAAGATCTCGTCGCCCCCCGAGTCGAGGCCGCGACGGGGCAGGGATTCGATCTCGGCGAAGGACGCGCCCACCGTGGCATCGGAGTTTTCGAGGCGATCCGATGAAAAGATCACCCCGACGACGGGATGGTCGAAGGTCAGCGAGGTCTCGACCACCTCACCCGAATCCTTTTTCTCCGAGGGGGTCAACTGGAGCAGGTAGCTGCGCAGCTCGCCCTTGGCCACGAGAGCCTGCCCGTCGTTCGGCTGGGCCTTGGCGAACTCGCCCGCGACGATGCGGTCCACCTCGAGACTGCCCGCGGGGCGGAAGGCCTCGTTCTCCACATAGACCCGGACCTCGCCCTCGGCTCCGCCCGCCGCGGAGATGATGGAGCCCGGCAGTTCGACCCGCACCGGACCGAGGTTGTCCTCGACCCCGGCCATCAGCGCCCAGGCTTTCGAGAAGGCGCTGGGGTTGTAGGGCACATCAACCAGCTTCTCGCGGCGGTGATCCGCCTTGACCGCTTCGAATTGATTCAGCTCCCGGCATTTGCCGCTGTCGGTGAGGCACACTCCGCCGTCGCCCTCGAAAACGACCGCTTCCGTAACCGCTTCGCTGCGCGCGTCGATACCGATGAAACCGGCCGAGTCCGAGAAAGTCAGTCCGCGCGAGCGCAACTCCCCACCGCTCTCGTCACCGTGGTTCCGCGCCAGAGCCAGACCGGCGATGACCTCGGTCGAGGCATCTTCGCCGACCTCGAAACGCGCCGGTGCCTGCACCGTCAGTTCGCTGCCGCCATTCATCCGCAGGGCGACCACCCCGCTGCGCAATTCATAAAGACCGGGCCGCAGGGTGCCATCGCCATTCGGCGAGGCCCCTTCCGACCAGACCACGTCGCGCGAGGCTTTCACCAAGGAGGCCGCCACCGGACCGCGCGGTCCCGAGACCTGCACCACCACGAACACTCCAAAGGCCAGCACCGCCGCGGCCGCCGCGACACGGAATACCGTGCGCAGTCTTCGCGAGGGAAAAGCGACCACATTTTCTGGGACGACCGCTTCGTAGACTACCGGAGCCGAGGTCTCCTGCTCGAGGCGTCGGGCAAAGTCATCGACGAAATGATCCTTCTTCGTCTCGGCCCACATCCGCGTTTCCAAGGAAAGCAGGAAGGCCGCCTCGCTGCGCGAATCCGAAATCGCCTCGCGGAACCATTCGTCCTTGGCGAGGTCGCGTCGCAGCTCGCGGGCCGCCTCGGGGGATTCCCACAACACCTTCGCGACCCGCTCGCATTCGTAGACACTTGCATTCCCCTCTCGGATCCGGTCGAGGCAGTCGGCATGATTCAACGAGGCACTCTCCAGCGCCGCTTCAAACTTCGCCTCCGCCGTCGGCAGATCGGGCACGAGGGCCTGGCGCAGCAGCTCGGAAAAAGCCAGCTCGCGCGAGACCCGCGACGCCAGCTCACGGTCGTCCGCAGCCCGGGCGGCGAGCGCGTCGATGTCCTCCGTGACGGCCTCTCCGCTCAGAAGCCGTCGCAGCAGTTCATCGTCGTTGTGGGGAAAAGAGATCATCGGGTCAGGCGGCGGCGGTCGCGTCGATGCGTTGCTCCATGCACTCGCGCAGCGCGGTGCGGAGACGCTCGAGGGCCTTGCGGACCGCGGGCGGGTTCATGGAAAATTCATCGGCGATGTCCTGGGCCGAGTGCTCTTCCTCGTAGCGGCTCTTCAGCATCCGCAGGCTGCGCTCGGGCAGGTCGCGGATGCAGGACTTCAAGGCATTGAGCCGGGCGAGAGCGTAGTCGCCCATTTCCTCCGGCTCATCATCGGTGGCCGAGGAGGACGCCAGCAGCACCTCGGTCAGATTGTCGGAAAGGATGCGTTTGCGGCGGGCATCCTTGCGGCGCTCGTTGATCACCAGATTCCGGGCGATCCCGCGCAGCCAGGCGCCGAAATCGCGGGTCCGGTCGAATTCGTCGAGCCGGTTATAGGCGACGATGAAGGCCTCCTGCGCCACATCGTCAACCCAGAGTGGGTCCACCCCGAGCGAACGCACAAAACCCCGCAGGCCCGCGTGGTGCTCGCGGACCTGTTCGATGAAATGCTCGCGGTCGGTGGCCATCAAGATTCGGTCTATGGGGATTTGCCGCCGGAAACGGGTTCGTGACAGCCTTTTTGGCCCTCCCTCCGGAAAGGTTACGCCCCCGCCGCCCCCTTGGCCAGCCCCATCGTCCCGATTGACACCCGGACCGTCTCGCTTAGAATTCCCGTCCGGTCCCCTTCGGACCGGACAAAGCCGGAGTAGCTCAGGGGTAGAGCAACGCATTCGTAATGCGTGGGTCGGGGGTTCAATTCCCCCCTTCGGCTCGCTGTTTCCGGCACTTCTTCGTGTCTCTGCTTACAACGAGGCTCGCGTAATTTAACGCGCCTGCGCCGCAGCCCCGTCGCTCCGCTCACGCCATTTCGCGATGACTCCCGGATGGATTGCGGATTGCATCCTTGCCGGGAAAACTCCATCCTCTCTTCCATTCCATGAAGCCGCGCCTGACCTCTCTGCTCCTGCTGGCCTGCCTCGGCCCCGCCCTCCCGGCCCGCGCCCAGACCCCGGCCACCGAAGTCGACCGCCAGATCGCCCTTTTCGATGCCGAACTCGCGGCGGCCTACGAGGAAAGCGTCGGCGCCTCCCACAAGGCCCGCCTCCAGGACCTCGACCTGAAGTATTCCCTCGCCCTGAAGCGCGCCCTCGAGGCGGCGACCCAGGCCGGGCAGCTCGACGAGGCCCTCGCGATCCGCGATGAAAAGAAGAAATTCGACGAGGAGTCCTTCGTGCCCCCGACCGACGCAGCAGGCGATCCCGCGGCGCTGGTGCAACTGCGCGGCACCTACCGGATCCAGCTCAAGAAATTCCAAGCCGAGCGCGACCTCGCCGCGGTGCCGGTCTACGCGGCCCACGACGCGAAGCTGGAGGCCTACCAGATGCAACTGACCAAGGAAGGCAAACTCGACGACGCCCTCAAGGTGAAAGCGCTCCGCGCGAAGTTCGCGACGGCTCCGGGGCCGGCCACCGGCGGCACCCCGGCGGACGATGGCTGGCAGGTGGTCTTTGACGGCAAGGCGCTCGACCTGTGGCGACCGGAAGGGAGCTCGCGCAACTTCGCGCTGGAGAATGGAGCCGTCCTGGCGAAGCGGGTCACCGATGATCCCGGTTATCTGTTTTTCAAAGGCAGCCTGACCCTGCCGGAAAAGCTGAAGAACTTCGAACTGCGCGCGCGGGTCCGCGGCGAGAACGAGGCCAATTCGGGCATCTACTTCCACATCAACGGCCGCGCGAAGATCCCGAGCGGGCACCCCGCCACCGGGGTCGAGGTCAGCCTCTACCGCGGGTCCAAGCCCTACAAGTTCCCCACCGGCACGCTGCACGGATTCACCGAGATGCCGGCACCCGCCTTGGACCAGTCGCAGTGGTATGAACTGCACTTCCGCGTCGTCGACCGGTCGGTGACGGTTTGGCTCGATGGAAAGCTCTTCGTTGAACAGATCATCCCCTACGCACCGGGAGAGAACGAAAAAGGGATCCAACCCGAAGGCGGCCTGATCGCGATCCAGGCGAACTCAATGGAGGGCGGTTTCTTTTTCGAAAAGATCGAGATCAAGCCGCTGCCTTGACCCTCTTGGGTCTTCGACCTGACCCTCTTCGGTCGATTCCGCCGCCCAAACAGGTGCCTCAGGATGGAGGCCATTCGAATCCCTCCAACTCGGGTGGAAGCTGGGTCGGGTCGACCGGATAGATGAGGGAAAGGTCGACGGGATCGGGTGCGCCGGGAAGGAATTCCGGTTCCTCGGGGCCGCCCACCACCAGCCAGAGCACTTCCGCTTCCGTGTCGTTGAAGACCTGCCGCAGAACTTCCGGAGAAACGTGAACGCCCCCATATCGCGGGACGGTCAGGGTGTCGTCGCCGACCCGGATCCGACCGACGCCCTCGAGAACGAAGTAGAACTCCTCCGAGCGAAGGTGCCGGTGCAGGGTGTTCGCGCTTTTCGGCGGCAGCCTCCAGAGCCTCGCACCAAGATGGACACTGCCGGTTCGCTCGAGGTAGTCCGCGTTGGGGATCCTCATCCGGTTCGATGGCCGCCAATGGAGGTCGTCCGGTCCGATCAAATGATAGCTCTTGTCGCCCATGGGACACCAAAACGCGCGCCCGGCGGATTCACCAGGAAGCATTTGAATTGGTCGCGCAAAAAGTGCGGATCTGGCGGGACATCAAAAACGCGTTCACCGAACCCGCCGCCGCACATACATGATCAGCGCGCTGCAGAGGCCGAGGGCGAGCATCGACAAGGAAACCTGGCTGATGGCTTTGCCGAGTGATTCCTTGGCCATGCTGCTGCCGGCGAGGGCGACGGGGATGTTGCTGGGCAGGTAACCGAGGAAGGTGCCGATCAAAAAGGTGCGGTGCCGGGTCGGCAGCACGCCGAGCAGCACGTTCGGCACGATGCCGGGCACGGGGAGTTGACGGGCCACGAAGATGCTGCCGATGCTGGGTTTCTCGAGCAGCTCGCGCAACTTCTCGCTCCGCTCCAGCTTGCCCTGGACCCATGCGGTCGGCGCCCAGAGCCGGGTGATCAGAAAGGCCCCATATGACCCTAACACACCCGCAAACTGCGAGGCGAGCACACCCTCGACGAAGCCGAAGAGCACTCCCCCAAGTCCGCAGAGCGCGAGCCTCGGCACGCCGAAGGCGATGCCGACGATGCTGCCGAGGATGAAGGCGGCGTGCGCCTTCCACCCGTAGGCGTCGACCTGTTGTTTGAGGTTCTGCGCCTCGGCCAGCCACTGTTTCAGCGGGGTGAAATGCAGCAGCGTGATGATGCCCGCGACGACGAGCGCCACGACAAACAGGCGCAGCGTTTCCCTGCGGGTATCGGTTCGGGTATCGGGAAGCATTCGGGCGTGGCGCTGGGGCGGCTTACTGGACCGGAGTTTTTTCCAGTCCGAGGAAAGCCTCGGCGAACCAACGGCCCATGTCGAGGGTGCCCTGGGTGCCGAAGTGGGCGAAGTTCACCACCTCGGCGGCCGCGGTATCGACGTAGACGGCGAGCGGATCGCGGGCGTCAACCTGCCGCTGGGCCTCGACGATGGCGGGCATGTGCGGATTTTTACCAAGGCTGAAGCGGGTGTTGACCGCGATCAGTGCCTTCAGGTCGGGGGCGGCGAGGTCTTCGCGGAGCGAGGCGATCATCGCGGTAAGGCGATCGGCGTAGAGCGGTGCATCGGTGGCGTTCGCATCGCTCTCGCCCTGCACCCAGAGGAGGGCCTGCGGCTTCAGTTTCACGCCATCCTTTTCCGCGGCGGCATGCGCGAGACGGAGCTGTTCGATGAGGGCGCGATAACAGGATCCGTTTTCGCCGTTCGATTCCGGGTCCCAGTCGCGGGCGATACCGGTGCCGCTGAAGGCCGCTTTGACGATGGCAATGGAGCGCCCGGGTTGGGCCCCCAGCAGGGTGCGGGCAAAGCCCATCTCAGGACCGAAACCTCCCTCGGGCTGGGCGAAGTTTCCATATTGGCGGGTCTTCGAATCGCGGGGCTGTTTGGGCTGGCCGAGCGGTTGGGGCTGGAGCGTGGTCCATTTGCCGCCGCTGCTGGTATCGTGCTCGTCCGGAGGCGGATCGCCGGTGCGCCACCAGAATTGGACCTTGGCATCGATCGGGTCGGCGGGCAGTTCGGTCGGCTTGGCATCGAAGCCGACGGCGTTGGACTGACCGGCGACGATGAAAAGCTCGATCTCGCGCGGACTTTCATCGGCGAACAAAGGCAGGGCGAAGAGGGCGAGTAGGGCGAGAGGCGCTTTCATCGGGAACAGAGATCAAAAACCATGCTGCGGGCGGCGCGGCTCACCAGAGCGTGTATCCGCCATCGATGACCAGCTCGGCTCCGGTCATGTAGCGCGAGGCGTCACTGGCGAGGTAGACCGCGAGCGGGCCGAGGTCCTCCGGGTCGCCGAATTTCCCCATCGGGATCGCCTTGAGAAACTCCTCGATCACCTCGGGATGCTCGCGCGACCAGCGCTGGTTCGGCTCGGTGAAAAATCCGCCCGGGCAGATCGCGTTCACCGTGACCCCATGCGGAGCCCAGTCCGCGGCGATGGCGCGGGTGAACTGGATCACGGCGGCTTTCGAGGTCTCGTAGCTGCGTCCGCCGATCCCGCGATTGGCGACGAGGCCGGAGATCGAGGCGATGTTGATGACCCGGCCACCGTGACCGCGCTTCACCATGGCCCCGCCGATCAACTTCGTGCAGAGAAAGGTGCTGGTCAGATTCAGGTCCATGATGCGTCGCCAGTCCTCCAGCGATTGCTCCTCGACCGGCACATTGACGAGCCGGCCGCCCACGTTGTTGATGAGGATGTCGATGGGTCCGTGTTGATCGAGGGCCTGCCGGCAGGCAGACTCGCAGGCAGCCGGGTCGCCCATGTCGGCGACGAGGACCGCGACCTCCCGACCGAGCGCGCGGATCTCCGCGGCGGTCTGATCGAGACTTTCCGCACTCCGCCCTGTCAAAACCACATCGGCGCCCGCCTCCGCGATGGCCAAAGCCATTTCTCGACCGAGACCACGGCTGCCGCCGGTGATGAAGAGCCGGCGTCCGGCGAGGGAAAATCGTGCCATCAGGTTCATGCGGGGATTGGGGAAGAAACTCAAAGTTGGGTGATGAGGGCTCCGCCGCGAGTGCGGCAAGGCAGGCGGAGCCGCTTCAACCAGACCGGCAGCCAGAGATTGATGAGGAACTTCCGCGCCTCGGTCAGGTCCTCGAAGACCGCCTCGGCCCAGCGGCCTTCGCGCTCCTGGTAATAGGTCTCCCAACAGCCACGGCGATCGATGAAATAATGTCCATCGCGCGAGCCCGGTTCGCGGAGAACCTGGCCAAGGTCCTCGGCCACGAGCCCCCGCGATGCGATCTCCCCTTCCAGCTCGGCGCGGCTCAGGGTGAAGAGCCGGTCCACGGCCTCCTGGCAGCGGACGGTGTTTCCGGGAAGGTTCGTGTCGCGCCATTCTTCCGGGAGTCCGAGCTGCGCCAGCGCCCAGGTCGCGGGATCGGCACCGGAATGGAGGATCTCGAACTGAATGGCGACGGTGGGCGAAGGGGACATGGGGGCGGGTGATTCTTGCGCCCCTTCCCGCCTTTCGTCAACGCCGCGGCCCCGTTTCGTTTCATGGCGGGCCAGACCCGGTCCCAGCGGCCTCACCGACGATCCCGGCACCTGGGTTTTCGCCCGGCAACATTCGCTGGATTCACGCGCCTCCGTGGTCGAAACTCCGCCGCACATGCTCCGTTTCTTCCTGCTCCTCACCCTGCCGCTCTATGCCCTCGACCAGTGGACGAAGTGGCTGATCCTGCAACGTTTCCCCGTTTACGGTTCGCCGGAAAACCAGATCGAGGTGATCCCCGGCTTTTTCAATCTCGTCCGCGTCCACAACACCGGCATGGCCTTCGGCCTGCTCAACGGCTACGAGCACGCCAACTGGATCTTCGGAGCGATCGGCCTCGCCGCGCTCACCGGCATTACGCTCCTCTGGAAAAAGGGAGCCTTTCCTGACAAAATCACCAAGACAGCGGCGGCCCTCCTCGTCAGCGGCATCTTCGGCAACCTGACCGACCGCATCATCCCGGGACGCGGCTACGTCGTCGACTTCCTTGATTTCAAGCTGCCCTTCTACGACCGGCTCGTGCCCGACTCGGGCGGACATTTCCCTTCATTCAACGTGGCCGACTCCTGCATCTGCATCGCGGCGGGGCTGCTGATCATCTCGGCCTTCCGCCAACCCGCCAAGGAACGCGCGGCCCGCAAGGCCTGATCCGATCCGCGATGAGCCGCAAGGGAATCATCGCGATCGCCGTGGTGTTCGGGGTGGGTTTTCTGCTCCTTGCCCTCGCCTCGCGGGGTTATCGCAAGGTGGGTGCCCTGCAGTCGATGGAGGCAGCCATCGAAATGGTGCGGATGAAGTATCCCGCCGCTGATCCGGTCCCGACGGAGACGCTCGCGGCGAATCTCCCCGGCACCATGCTGGTGGATGTGCGCGAGGCCGCCGAACTCGCCATCAGCCGGATCCCGGATGCGATCTCGCTCGGTGATGGCGATGCGATCCGCGAACATTTGAAAGGGCATCCTCTGCCCGAGGGTGGACGTCTCGTCCTCTACGACTCCGTGGGCGAGCGCTCCGCCCGCATCGTCGAGGAGCTGAAGACGGAAGGCATCGCCGCGCGCTACCTCGAAGGCGGCATTTTCCAATGGGCCAACGAGGGGCGTCCGCTCATCGATCCCGGAGGTACGGTCACCGACCGGGTCCATCCTTACAACGAATGGTGGGGGCGGCTCCTGAAGCGCGGACGACCTTGAGTGGGAAACTCATTGGTGAGCCTTTACAGCCCCGGCGAAGTCTCTAAGGTGGCGGGATGGCCATGTCCCCCAGATGGGTGCTCGCACCACCCGCCGATCCCGTGCTCGTCCGCGAGTACGCGGCGGCCTTTGGTCTGGCACCGGTGGTGGTCTCGCTCGCCCTCCAGCGCGGGCACGAGGAGCGCGAGGGTTTCGAACAGTTCCTCTACCCGCGGCTCAAGGACCTCGGTGATCCCCATCATCTCCCCGGGGTCGAGGCCGCGGTTCGCCGCATCCTCGCCGCGGTGGATGCACGGGAGTCGGTCGTGCTCTACGGCGACTACGATGTCGACGGAGTCAGCTCGATCACCCTGCTCTACGCGATCCTGAGGGCTTACGGACTCGACCCGCGGCCCTTCCTGCCGACCCGTTTGGAGGAGGGCTATGGCCTCAGCGTGAAAGGCATCGAGAACTGCGTCGAGGGCAACCCGCCGGATCTGCTCATCGCCGCGGACTGCGGCACGAACTCGCGGGCGGAGGCGAGGATGCTGAAGGAACGCGGCATCGACCTGATCATCCTCGATCACCACGAGCCCTCGCCCGAGGGAACCGCGGAATGTGTCGCCCTCGTCAATCCAAAGCTCGGCGACGATTTCCACTACCTCTGCACCGCCGGGGTGGTCTTCAAGATCGCCCATGCCCTCCTCCGGGCCCGGCCCTTGCCGCACTTCGACCTGAAAGACTACCTCGACGTCGTCGCGCTCGGGACCATCGCCGACATCGTGCCGCTGGAGAAGGAAAACCGCGTCTTCGCCCGCCGCGGGCTGATGCAGCTCGAGCGGACCATCCATCCCGGTCTCGTCGCGCTGAAATCCGTCGCCGGCGTGACCACGCCGATCCGCACGCACGATGTCGGTTTCCGGCTCGGGCCGCGGCTGAACGCCTCGGGCCGGCTCGACACCGCGGTGGCCTCGCTGAATTTGATGCTTTGTCAGGATCTCGTCGCGGCGCGGACCCTGGCCGAGTCCCTCGACCGTCAGAACCGCGAGCGGCAGGAGCTCGAACTGGCCACCCGTGAGAACGCCGAGCGCCTCTTGCTCGACCTGCCCGACAGCTCGCGCAGCCATGCCATCGTCGTCGGCGCGCGCGGATGGCATCCGGGAGTGGTCGGCATCGTCGCCTCGCGCCTTTCCAAGCAGTACCACCGCCCCACCTTCGTCGTCGGCATCGATGAAAACGGCCTCGGCAAGGGCAGCGGGCGCAGCATCCCGGGCGTGTCGCTGGTGGCGGCTCTTGACGCCTGCCGCCACCTGATCGAGGCGGGCGGGGGGCACGACATGGCCGCCGGGGTCAGCGTGCGCGAAGAGCGGCTCGAGTCGTTCCGCGAAGCCTTCATCCAACATGTCATGGAGCGGGCCGATGCCGAAACCTTGATGCCGAAACTCCGCATCGATGCCGAGTTGCGGCTCTCCGAACTCAGCCTCGAACTGCTCGACAGCTACGAGTTGCTTCGGCCTTTCGGGGCCGGGAACGAGCAGCCGCTCTTCATGTCGCGCGGGGTCCGCGTCGTCGGTGAACCGCGCCTGATCAAGGAGCGGCATCTCAAGTTCCGCTTCCGTCAGGATGAGCACGAGCACGAGGCCATCTTTTTCAACGCCGCTGCAGATCATCTGCCGAAGCCGCCGTGGGACATCGCCTACACGATCGACCGCAGCGAATACCGCGGTCGCGAACAGGTCAACCTGATCGTCCAGGCGGTGCGCAAAAGCGGCTAAGGGGAGTTCCGGGTCCGCGATTGCGTAGTCCCTTTGCTTCGATTCCCTTTGCCCGGCGGCAGCCCAGGGCGGTAAAAGGGTTCCATGAGGACCTTCCGCCGCAGCGTCGCAACCGGATTGATCATCCTGACCTTCGTCCTCCAGCCCCGGGCACTGCGTTCTGAAACGCGGGAATTCCATTCAACGGATGGAAAGTCGATCACCGCCGAGGTCGTGCAGGTGCGTGGCGCGGATGTGGTGCTTTCGATGTCCGGACGCGAGTTCACCGTGCCCGTTTCCCGGCTTTCCCAGGCCGACCAGCAGTACCTCGAGGAGTGGAAAAAGGACGATCTTGAGAATCACGTGCCGAAGATGCGGGTCGAGATCACTTCCGGAAAATCCGACCGGCGGGACAAGAGCGACGGCTTCGATGACCGCACCGGGTCCTTCCAATTGGGTGTGAAGATCACGAATGAGGAGATTCATTTCAATCTCCAGGGTGCCAAGGCCGAGATCGTGGCGATCGGGGAAGATGCCGAGGACCGCAACAAGTACGGGATCATGCAGAAGTCGGCCTTCGAAGTCTCGGTCGAGCCCGGGAAGACCTTTGTCTGGACGGGAGACGAGGTCAGTTACCGCTTCGACGACAGCCCGCCCGCCTACTGGGGGTCGTCCTACGCGGGCTACATCCTCAGGATCAAGAACGCGAATGGCAAGGTGATCTATCAGAACGCGGTGCCGCAGATCTTTGAGAAGCAGATCGACAAGATCCTCGGGCTGCCGGCGCTGGGCGCGTTTGACAAGAGCGGTGAATCGCGGGGATCGATCAGGGTCATGCAGTGAGAACTCACCGCGGAGGCTGGAACGGCAGGCCCGTTTTCGGCAAACCGCCCGGAGGAGCCGGAGGCGCCAACTTCTCGAGCAACTCTCGAAGGCCATCCAGCGATGGCAGGAGCGGGATGTCCTCCGGCACGTCGGTTTCGACCCAAGGAGGATCAAGCCGTGACAGCTCTGGTGACAGGCGTTTGGCTTCGCCGATGATTGCGCCGTCGGCGCAGTAGACTCTCACCCAGCATCCTCCGAAGCGGTCGCGGGATCGGACCGTCTTCTCGTCGACCGAGAGATTCCCGTCGGTGATCTGGATGCGGAATTGGGTGGCCTTGGTCCGGGCGGCGTTGATGCCTTCCGTCGTGATGCGGGCATTCTGGCGGGCGGCGATCTTTCCCACCTGCTGCGACTCCGCGTTGCTGCCGACGCTTCCGTCCGCCTTCACCAGGTAGAGCACGTAGGCGACCCGGACATGGTTGGCGTCGATGTCGGCGGGATTTTGAACGCTCAGTTCACAATGGTGATAGCCCGCCTTCACTTCCCTGCCTCCCGGCAAGGGCAGGTCGGAAGGTAGGGATGGCCCCGCTGGAGCCGCTTCGGGAAAGGTGCCCTTTTGACCGATGCCCTCGCGCTCGAAAATCTGCACCTGGACCTTCTTTACCGCGGTGTTGGAAGCCTGCCATTCTTTCACGAAAGCCTGATCGGCCTGCGAGAGCCGCGCCAGCGGCCACTGCCCGCGCGCCACTCCCGCCGCCAAAACGACGTTGGCACCGCGCAAGCCCACCAGCTCCGCCTCGACCTGGCGGCCTTGGTCATCGGTGAAGATTCTCGGCCCGGCAGTCAAGCGAGTTGCGGCCGCGAGGCTGATGGCGGCCACGAAGGCGGGGAGCACACGTTTCATGACTTCGGGGAAGATCCCAGCATCTTTCCGGCGAGCGCGAGCGTTTCCGGCCCCACGCCGCCGAGCATGCGGGCGAGTTCGGCGACGCGATCCTTGCCCTCGACCGATTCGAGGCGCGAGTTGGTGGTGTCGTTCTCGACTTCCTTCGTGACGAGGAAATGGCGATGCGCGAGCGCGGCGACCTGGGGCATGTGGGTGATCGCGACGACCTGGTGGCGCTCGCCGAGGAAGGCCATCTTTTTCCCGACCGAGACGGCGATCTCGCCGCCGACGTTCGCGTCGATCTCGTCGAAGACCATCAGCGGGATGCGGTCCTGCTCGGCGAGGGCGCTTTTCACCGCCAACATCACCCGCGACATTTCACCGCTCGAGGCGATGATTCGGAGCGGCTTGAGCGGCTCGCCGGGATTTGGCCCGAAGAGAAAGTCGACCGATTCGAAGCCACGCGGTCCGGGCTCGGTCTCGGCCTCCATCACGATTTCAAAACTGGAGCGATGGAAGCCGAGGTCCTGCAGATGGGTCGCGATCTCCTTCGCCAGGGCGGGCGCGGCTTTGGTGCGCTTGGTGGAAAGGGTGCGTCCCGCCTTTTCCACCGCGGAGCGCGCGGTGTCGACGGCGGCGGAGAGTCGGAGCAACTCGGCCTCGCGGCCGTCGACCGAGGCGAGGCGTTGGCTGGCGCGAGCCTCATAGGCGAGCACCTCCTCGACGGTTTGTCCGTACTTCCGTTTCAGGGTTTCGATCTCGTCGATGCGCTGTTCGATGCGGACGGCTTCGGCGGGGTCGATCTCGAGTTCTTCGGTGTATTCGCGCAGGCTTGCCTCGAGCTCCTCGATCTCGACGCGGGCGGATTCAAAACCGGCCAGCCTAGCGGCGATGCCGGGATCGAAGCGCTCCAGCTCGCGCAGGCAGCGCTGGGCGTTGCCGAGGTTGGCGGAGGCGGCGTTGAGCAGGTCGACGGCTTGGTTGGCGTTTTCGGAAAGGCGGCTTCCGTTTTGTGATTGGCGGTAGCGTTGCTCGAGTTCGGAGATCTCGGCGGGGTCGAGGGCGGCGGCGGAAATTTCTTCGACCTGGTAGCGCAGCAGTTCGATCTCCTGGTCGCTGACGAGGCGCTGGTTGCGGAATTCATCGAGCTCGGTGGTCATGGCATGCCAGGCCGTGTAAGCCTCGCGATAGGCGCGGCTCTCCTTGCCGGCGTGGGCGTAGGCATCGAGCATGGCAAGCTGGCGCTCCTGCGAAAGCAGCGACTGATGCTCGTGGGGACCGTGCAGATCGACCAGCAGGCCGCCGAGCGATTTCAGCAGACCGAGGGTGCAGGGCGAGCAGTTCACGAATTGCTTGTTGCCCGTGCCGAAGACACGCTTCACCACCAGCGAGTTGCCCTCGCAGGGTTCGAGGCCGCCGCCTTCGAGCAGGGCGTTGACCTGATCGAGGTTCGAGGAAAGTTCAAAGACCGCCTCGACCGTGCAGAGGCTTTCGCCGGTGCGGATCAGGTCGTGGTTGGCGCGTTCGCCGAGGATGAGCTTCAGCGCGCCGACGATCATCGACTTGCCCGCGCCGGTCTGCCCGGTCACGCCGATCAGGCCGGACCCGAGCTCCCAGGTGAGGTCTTCGACGAGGGCGAGATTCTTGATTTTGAGGACCGAGAGCATTGCACCGGGGCGGCGGCGGCAGTATGGAGCGTTTCGTTGCGGCGTGCAATGCGGACCCTGACCGAAATCACCTTCCTCGGCACGGGCACCTCCATCGGGGTGCCGGCGATCGGCTGCGATTGCGCCGTCTGCAGCTCGGACGATCCGAAGCACCACCGGCTCCGCTCCTCCATCCACGTGCGCACGCCGGAGGTCTCCCTCGTCGTCGACACGGGCCCCGACTTCCGGCAGCAATGCCTGCGCGCGAAAATCCGGCACCTCGACGCGGTCCTTTTCACCCATCCGCACAGCGACCACCTCATGGGCTTCGACGACCTCCGGCGCTTCACGATGGAGGAGGAGGAACAGATCGCGGTGCACGCGACCGGATCCTGCCTCGAGCGGCTCCATGCCTCCTTCCCCTACGTCTTTGACGGGGAAAACCGCTACCGAGGTTATTTGAAAGCCGAGTCTCGCGTCATCCGGGGGCCTTTCATCGTTGGTGATCTCGAGGTCGCGCCGCTGCCGGTGAATCACGGCAAGGTCGAGACGGTCGGTTTTCTCTTTTCCCGTGGCGGCGAGCGGCTTTTCGCCTACCTGCCCGATGTGAAGACCTTGCGGGACGAAAGCCGACCGCTGCTCAAGGGCGTGCCGCTCCTGATCCTCGACGGGCTGCAGCCCCAGTCGCACTGGACCCATCTCTCCACCGGTGAAGCCGTCGAACTCTCGCAGGAACTCGGGGCCGGCATGACCTGGCTGACCCACCTGACCTGCCGAGTTGATTACCGGATCATCGAGCCGACCCTGCCGCCGAACGTGCGGATCGCGTGGGATGGCTTGAAGCTCGAATGCTGAGCGTTTCTCAAACCGCCCCGTAGCGGCGGTTCCGCCGCTGATACTCTCCGATCGCGGCCTCGAGATGCGGCCTGCGGAAATCGGGCCAGAATACCTCGGTGATCACGATCTCGGCGTAGCTGATCTGCCAAAGCAGGAAGTTGGAAACCCGGCATTCGCCGCTGGTGCGAACCAGCAGGTCCGGATCGGGGAAGTCCGCCGTGTAGAGGTGTTTGCCAAAGGTCTCCACATCCAAAGCGGCGGGATCGATCTCACCGGCTTTCGCTTTCTCCATCAGGGCGCGCGCCGCGTCCACGATTTCCTGCCGCGATCCGTAGCTGAGTGCCACGATCAGGGTGAGCCCGTCGTTGTTCGCCGTCTTTGCCATCGATTCGCGGAGCTGGCGCTGGTTGCGCTCGGGCAGCCGCTCGATATGGCCGATCACGCGGAGGCGGATGTTGTTCTTCATCAGCGTCGGCGTTTTCTCTTTCAGGAAATGCGCGAGCAGACCCATCAGTGCGGTCACCTCCGCCTCGGGGCGCTTCCAGTTCTCCGAGCTGAAGGCGTAGAGCGTCAGGTACTTCACCCCGAGGTCGCCGCAGGATCGCAGCACCTCCTCGACCGACTCGGCTCCGGCGCGGTGACCGTCGCGGCGGGGCAATCCGCGCGCCGCGGCCCAGCGTCCGTTGCCATCCATGATGATGGCGATGTGCCGCGGGATCTCTTTGGCGGGATCGAACGCGGGGATCGCGGTCATGGTTGGAAAAGCAGTCAGCGAACGATGGTCTGGTCGCGCGAAGGACCGACGCCGACCATGCTCACGCGGGTCTCGGTCTCCTCCTCGATGCGGGCGAGGTAAGCGAGGGCATTCGCGGGGAGATCTTCGTAGCGGGTCACGCCGGTGGTGTCGCACTGCCAGCCCGGCAGCATTTCGTAGACGGGTTGGACCCGGGCGAAGTCCTTGGCCGAGGCCGGCGGCAGGTGCAGTTTCTTCCCATCGAGCTCGTAGTACGTGCACACCGGGATCTCGGGGCAATCGTCGAGACCGTCGAGGATCGTGATGGCGAGTTCGTCGAAGCCATTGACCATCGCGGAGTAGCGCACCAGGACGAGGTCGAGCCAGCCGCAGCGGCGCTTACGTCCCGTCGTGGCACCGAATTCGCGGCCCATCTTGTGGAAGCGGTCGGCGAGGTCGTCGTTCTGCGTGGGGAAAGGGCCCTCACCGACACGAGTCGTGTAGGCCTTCGTCACGCCGACGACGCGGTGGATTTTTTGCGGCGGCACGCCCGATCCGGTGCAGGCCCCGCCCGAGGTCGTGTTCGAAGAGGTCACGTAGGGATAGGTCCCCTGGTCGATGTCGAGGTAGGTACCTTGGGCACCTTCGAAAAGCAGGGTCTTGCCCTGTTTCATCGCGCGGTGCAGCACCTCGACGGTGTCTGTGCAATAGGGGGCGAGGCGGCGGCCGGCGGCGAGCAGTTCCTCGGCATGGCTCGCGGCATCGAGCGGCTCGAGGCCGACCGATTCAAAGAGTCGGTTGCACTCGGTGACCCGGGCGGCAAAACGCTCGCGGAAGGCCTCCGGATCACTGACCAGCTCGTGCAGGCGGAAACCGATCCGGTCCACCTTGTCGCCGTAGGTCGGGCCGATCCCGCGTTTCGTAGTGCCGATCTTGACGCTGCGGTTCGCCTCCTTGTAAGCATCCATCTCGCGGTGGAAAGGCATCACGAGGTGGGCGCGGTTCGAGATCAGCAGGTTTTCCGGTGACACCGCGATGCCTTTTTCAGCGAGGCCGTCGATTTCCTTGAGCAGGGCGATGGGATCCATCACCACCCCGTTGCCGATCACGCAGAGTTTGCCGGGCCAGAGGATGCCCGAGGGGATCAGGTGCAGGATGTACTGCTTGCCCTCGCTGATCACGGTGTGGCCCGCGTTGTTGCCGCCCTGGGGGCGCACCACGACGTCGGTGTTTTCAGTGAGCAGATCGACGATCTTGCCTTTTCCTTCGTCGCCCCACTGGGCGCCGATCACGATGGTATTGGACATGGGAAATCGCTGGAAGGGGAAACGAACCGGTTTCCTCCGGAGATACCGGAGCGGCGGTTCAGGTTGCAGAACAGAACATCCGGAGAGCAGGCATGCGGTCCCTCAGGACGCCTTCATCATCGCCGAGAGAGCGATCACGGCGACGGCGGCGAGGATCGCGACGACCCCGGCGAAGATCGCGATCTGGCCGATGGGATTCTTTTTCACCACCTTCTCGATGGGGGAAAGGTTTTTGAAATTCGCTGGACGGGTCGAGGTCTGGGCGATCTCGGCGACGTGGCCGCTGGTGTAGCCGCTGCCGCCCGAGGAGGCCCCGAAATCGGCACCCGCCACGGTCTCGTCCTGGAACACTGCCTCCACCGCCCCGAATTGCACCCGAGAGCCGTTTTCCAGCAGGGCGTCGGAGACCTGGTGGCCGTTCACGAAAGTGCCGTTGGTCGAGCCGAGGTCCTGAACCTGGAAGGTGCCGCCGACATTGTGGATCACGGCATGGGAGCCGGAGAGCGAGACGTGGTCGAGGACGATGTCGTTGTCCGGACCGCGGCCGATCGAGACCTGCTCGTAGCCGTCGAGGGCGAGTTCGAGGGGCTCCTGGTCGGGGACGTAGATGGTGATGGTGGCCATAGGAAGTGGGGTTTTACCACGGATTAGCGCGATTGATCAATCAGATTGGCGAATTCTTCGAAGAAGTAGGAGGCGTCGTTCGGCCCCGGAGCCGCCTCGGGGTGGTATTGCACCGAGAAGACCGGCTCGTCGCGATGGCGCATGCCCTCCACGGTGCCGTCGTTCAGGTTGATGTGGGTCACCTCCACGTGGGCGGGCAGCGAGTCCGCGTCGGCGGCGAACCCGTGGTTCTGCGAGGTGATCGCGATCCGGCCGGTGCGCAGGTCCTTCACCGGATGGTTTCCGCCGCGGTGGCCGAATTTCAGCTTGAAGGTCGTGCCGCCGAAGGCGTGCGCCAGCACCTGGTGCCCGAGACAGATCCCGAAGATCGGTTTCTTGCCCACGATCTCGCGGATCTCCGTGTGGATGTAGTCCAGCGCCGCCGGATCACCGGGGCCGTTGGAGAGGAAAACCCCATCGGGATTCCGCGCCAGCACCTCGCGGGCCGGAGTGCGCGAGCCGACCACCTCGACCTCGAAACCTTTCCGCCGCAGGCTGCGGAGGATGTTGTGTTTGATCCCGAAATCGTAGGCCACGATGCGGTATTTCGGATCGGGCAGGGGACGATAGTATTGACCGCCCACCTGGATCAGCGAACCGGCGCTCGAGGGATTCAGCAGGGTCCATTCGCCGCTCAGCGAGCCGTCCGGGTCCCACTCGTAGGGCGCTTCCGTCGAGACCTCGCGGACAAAATCCGAGCCCTCCATCGGGGGAGCGTTGCGGGCCGCGGCGACCGCGCCGGCGGCGTCGAGGCTGCCATCGGTGCAGAGGGTCGCGCGCATCGCGCCGGAGACGCGGAGTCGTTTGGTCAGGGCCCGCGTGTCGACGCCCTCGATCCCCGGCACCCCGGCGGCGAGCAGGTAATCGTGCAGCGAACCCTCGCTGCGCCAGTTGCTCGGGATGTCGCAGAGCTCCTCGATCACGAAACCGCGCACGTGGATCGCCCGGCTCTCGTCGTCCACCGCGCCCACTCCGTAGTTGCCGATCAGCGGGTAGGTCATCGTCACGATCTGGCCGCGGTAGGAGGGGTCCGTCAGGATCTCCTGGTACCCCGTCATCGAGGTGTTGAAACAAATTTCCCCCGAAAGGGTCGTGGCGGCCCCGAATGCGGTGCCGTGGAAGACCGTTCCGTCCTCCAGCGCCAAAATCGCCTGCTTCCGTTCTCTGCCCATGGAGTTTTGCGGCGCCGCCTTGGAAAACGGGCCTTGGGAGCATGGCAGAATCGGCGGGGCTTTCAAATGGTTTGTCGGCAAACGCCGATGCGCCCTTGTCCCGATCGCATTCCCCCGCTACTAGGGCCGCAAGTGCTTCCATGAAAACCGCCCTGCTGCCCCTCATCGTCTCCCTCGCCACCGTCCTTTCCGCCGCCGAGCCTCCCGCCGCACTGCCGCTCTGGCCGCAAGGTGCCCCCGGCTCCGAGGCGCGGAAGGACGAACCCGAAAAAATCGAGGGCAGCAACATCGTCAACGTTCACAACCCTTCCCTCCTGCCCTACCTGCCCGAGGCCGGCAAAAACCGAGGCACCGCCGTCATCATCTGTCCCGGCGGCGGCCACGCCAAACTCTGCGTCGGTCACGAGGGATTTGCGCTCGCCGAATGGTTCCGCGACCGCGGCATCGCCGCCTTTGTCTTGAAATACCGCCTCTCGAAGGAACCCGGCTCCACCTATACCCTCGAGGGCGACGGGATGGCTGATACCCGGCGCGCCATCCGCACCGTGCGCAGCCGCGCCGCCGAGTGGGGCATCCGGCCCGACCGCATCGGCATCCTCGGCTTCTCCGCCGGGGGCGAACTCGCCGCCTACTCCGCCATGCAGTCCGACCCCGGCCAGGCCGACGCCGCCGACCCCATCGAGCGCGCCAGCAGCCGTCCCGACTTCCAGGGCCTCATCTATCCCGGCAAATCCGGCACCTTCACCGCCGCGGCCGGCATGCCGCCCGTCTTCATCGCCTGCGGTTACGGCGACCGCCCCGACATCGCCGAGGGCATGGCCTCGCTCTATCTGAAATACAAGGCCGCCGGGGTGAAGGCCGAGCTCCACATCTACAGCAACGCCGGCCACGGCTTCGGCTACCGCCCCGAGGCCAAAGGTCCGGCGAATGCCTGGGTCGATCGTTTTGAAGAGTGGCTCGTGGACAGCAAGCTGCTGCCGGGGGCGGAGTGAGGAGAGTAGCGGATTTGGGATTTGGGATTTGGGTAGGGCGCGTTGTCCCAACGCGCCGCGAAGGTCCCTGATCGCCCGATCGGCGGTTTAGGGCCAAACCGCCCTACCATCCCTGATACTGCGCCCTCCTGACTCCTAGCTCCTGACTCCCCCTCCTTGATTTCCCATCCCCCGTGGTTTATCGACCCCCGTACGATTCGAACTGCATTTGCCACCATGTCCAACGTCCCCACGATCCACTACACGAAGACCGACGAAGCTCCCGCCCTCGCCACCTATTCCCTCCTGCCCATCGTCCGGGCCTTCACGAAGTCGTCGGGCATCGCGGTCGAGGCTCCCGACATCTCCCTCGCCGGACGCATCCTCGCCCTCTTCCCCGAGTTCCTGAAGGAAGAGCAGCGCATCCCCGACTTCCTCACCTCCCTCGGCCAGCTCGCCACCACCCCCGAGGCGAACATCGTCAAGCTCCCCAACATTTCCGCCTCCGTCCCCCAGCTCCTCGAGGCCATCGCCGAGCTCCAGTCGCAGGGCTACGCCCTCCCCGATTACCCCGAGGACGCCTCCACCCCCGAGTTGAAGGACATCAAGGCCCGCTACGACCGCGTCAAGGGCAGCGCCGTGAACCCCGTCCTGCGCGAGGGCAATTCCGACCGCCGCGCCCCCAAGGCGGTGAAGGATTACGCCAAGGCCAATCCCCACTCCATGGGCAAATGGTCGCCCGATTCGAAGACCCGCGTCGCCACCATGGGCGCCGACGACTTCTTCTCGAATGAAAAGTCCATCACCGTCGAGGAGCCCACCGACGTGAAAATCGAGTTCGTGGCCACTGATGGCTCCACCACCGTGCTGAAGGCCTCCACCCCGCTGAAGGCCGGCGAGATCTTCGACGCCACCGTGATGCGGAAGGCCGCCCTCGTCGCCTTCCTCGAGGAACAGGTCGCCGCCGCCAAGGCCGAGGGCGTCCTCCTCTCCCTCCACCTGAAGGCCACCATGATGAAGGTCTCCGACCCCATCATCTTCGGCCACGCCGTCGAGGTTTACTTCAAGGACCTCATCGCCAAGCACCGCGCCACCCTCGACAAACTCGGCGTCGACTTCCGCAACGGCTTCGGCGACCTCGTCGCCAAGATCGAGAGCCTGCCCGCCGCTGAAAAGGCCGCGATCGAGGCCGACATCGCCGCCGCCTACGCCGCCGGACCCGACCTCGCCATGGTCAATTCCGACCTCGGCATCACCAATCTCCACGTCCCCAGCGACGTCATCGTCGATGCCTCCATGCCCGCGATGATCCGCACCTCCGGCAAGATGTGGAACAAGCTCGGCAAGGAGCAGGACACCCTCGCCGTCATCCCCGATTCCAGCTACGCCGGCATCTACACCGTCGTCATCGATGACTGCAAGGCCCACGGCGCCTTCGATCCCGCCACCATGGGCTCCGTCCCCAATGTCGGACTCATGGCCCAGAAGGCCGAGGAATACGGCTCGCACGACAAGACCTTCGAGATCCCCGGCGAGGGCAGCGTCCGCGTCGTTGATGCCTCCGGCAAGGTCCTCCTCTCGCACGACGTGTCGAAGGGTGACATCTGGCGCGCCTGCCAGACCAAGGACGCCCCCATTCGCGATTGGGTGAAGCTCGCCGTCACCCGCGCCGGCGCCACCGGCAGCCCCGCCGTCTTCTGGCTCGACGAGGAGCGCGCCCACGACGCCGAGCTCATCAAGAAAGTCGGCGAATACCTCGGCGAACACGACACCGACGGACTCCAGATCATGATCCTCTCCCCCGTCGAGGCCACCGAATACAGCCTCGCCCGCATCCGCCGCGGCGAGGATACCATCTCCGTCACCGGCAACGTCCTCCGCGATTACCTCACCGACCTCTTCCCCATCCTCGAGCTCGGCACCAGCGCCAAGATGCTCTCCGTCGTCCCCCTCATGAACGGCGGCGGCCTCTTTGAAACCGGGGCCGGCGGCTCCGCGCCGAAACACGTCCAGCAGTTCCTCGCCGAGAATTACCTGCGCTGGGACAGCCTCGGCGAATTCCTCGCCCTCGCCGTCTCCCTCGAGCACCTCGGCGAAGTTACCGGCAACGGGCGCGCCAAGCTCCTCGCCAAGACCCTCGACGCCGCCACCGGCGACTTCCTGAAACACGACCGCTCCCCCGGCCGCAAGCTCGGGACCATCGACAACCGCGGCAGCCACTTCTACCTCGCGATGTATTGGGCCCAGCAGTTGGCCGCGCAGACCGAGGATGCGGCGCTGCAGGCGGAGTTTAAGCCGATTGCGGAGGCGCTGACGACGAACGAGGAGAAGATCGTCGGGGAACTGATCGCAGTGCAGGGACAGGCGGTCGACATCGGCGGGTATTACCATCCGGATGATGCCAAGGCCGAGGCCGCGATGCGGCCGAGTGGGACGTTTAATGGGGTGTTGGGGTGAGGGGGCGACTTCGAGAGGTTTTCGCCGAATCCAAATGGGCTGCCCCCGAACTGAACCTTGACCACAAACATAGCATCGTTCTTGATGCGTTCGATCCGTTCACTCAAAAGGATTGGATCCGGGGTGAACTGAGGCATCTCCCTCGCGGCAATCCGGAAAGGCTCACTGGGTTTCGAAAGCAAAATCACACGACAGTGACAATCCGTGCCTTGGGAGTACGAAGTTTCAGCCCACCCTCCGATTGTCTGTCTACAAAATGGTGAAAATCTTTGACTCATCCGCCCAAATCGCGGGAACATTGTCCGCGATGGCCCTGAACATCCATTACATCGCCGGAAATCCCGACCCCGGGACTTCGGCGGGAAGAGCCGGAGTGAAACGAAGATCGAATGCCGATAGGGCAGGAGCGAAGCGCCAAAACCGAGGTGATGAGAAAGTGAATTCCTACCAGTAACTGAGGTTACCGACACAAATACGTAACTACTATGAACATCGAGTCGCTTCGGGTCAGAAACTTCAAGTCTTTGCAGGATGTGGATCTTCGGGATCTTCCTGCCTTCAGTGTTTTCGTCGGGCGAAACGGAACGGGTAAGACAACGCTATTTCGTGTCTTCGCCTTCTTGAAGGCCTGCCTTCAAGACAATGTGCGTGTCGCCCTAAATAGGGAAGGCGGACGCCTCGGCTTCACGGAAGTTGTGAGCCGAGGGCACGACGAGGAAAATATTATCATCGAAGTTCAGTTTCGGCTCGAAATCCTTGGAAGAAGTCGGCTGGTGACCTATTTGCTCGAGGTCGGACTGAACGGGGGCAAGCCGGCAGTTCGGCGCGAGATTCTGCGCTACAAACGTGGCCGTCACGGTGCTCCCTTTCATTATCTTGACTTTAGAGACGGCCAAGGAGTCGTGGTGACCAACGAAGAGGACTTCGACGAAGAAGAGTTACCGCTGAACCGCGAGCAGCGGAAACTCGACTCCCCAGATATCCTCGCCATCAAGGGCCTCGGTTTATTCGGCGAGCAGTTCAAGGCCGCCAGCGCCTTCCGGCAGTTGATTGAGAACTGGCATGTCTCCGACTTCCACATCACTGATGCCCGCGGGAAAAAGGAGGACCAGGACGCAGTTCACCTCTCTAGCAGTGGAGATAATCTGCCTGCTGTCGCCCGCCATCTGCTTGAGAATGAACCCGAAATTTGGAGTCGCATTCTGGCAAAGATGCGAGACCGGGTTCCGGGTGTTTCCGAGATCGAAGTGCGGCCGACGGAGGATGGTGGATTGCTCATGCGTTACAAGGATGGAGCATTCAAGGAACCGTTTATTGATCGCAATGTGTCGGATGGAACAATCAAGATGTTCGCCTATCTTGTTTTATTGGAGGATCCCAAGCCGTTCCCGATTCTCTGCGTTGAAGAACCCGAGAATCAGCTCTACCCGGAGCTAATGACCGTTCTCGCCGAGGAGTTCCTTACCTACGCAGAGCGGGGAGGGCAGGTCTTCGTTTCGACGCACTCCCCGGATTTTCTCGACGCCGTTCCACTCGATGGAATTTTTTGGCTCGAAAAAGCAGAGGGCAGTACCTCCGTACATCGGGCAACCGATTATCCAATGCTGGTCGAGTTGACCAAGGAAGGAGACCCGCCCGGTGCCCTGTGGAACCAAGGTCTCTTCGATTCCAAGAAGCTGCCAATGCTATGAGCGGACGAGTCGTTATCCTCACCGAGGAGGAGTCAATGGATGCGTTCCTGCGCATCGTGCTGCCTACAGCTTTCCCTGATCGCCTGGAAAATGTCCACTGGCTACTGATCCATCACCGTGGTAAGAGCGATTTGGAAGCGTCGATTCCGCGAAAAATCCGCGCATGGGGGGAACCGGAGATCCGATTCCTCATCGCTCGCGATAATGACGGGAGCGATTGCAAGTCACTCAAAGCACGGCTTGTCTCCTTGGTTCCCGATCCACCCGCGCCCCCCTTTCTAATCCGCATCGTCTGCCAAGAACTCGAATCATGGCTGTTGGGCGACCCGGAGGCGCTATCTGCCGCATTCCCGGCTGCAGGTCGGCATCAGTCATTCCATGCATGGACCACTCGGAATCCCGATGAACTTCCGAACGCTGCGGATCTCGTCCATCAGCTGACCGGCACCCGTGCCAAGGTGGGCCGAGCTGTAGCGGTGGCGCAACATATTGCACCGTCACGGAATCGGTCGAGGAGCTTCCAAGTTTTCCTCGATGGTCTCGCGAGGCTTATGACTTACGGCGAAACTTCGTGACAGATGAATCGAAGGGATGATCGCGGAACCATCCCCCATCTCCTCAGCCCAGACTCAAAGCATCGCGCCGATAGCAGTGCCGACGAGTGTTATAAAATGTTCCGAACTCTCTTTAAGTGGTTAGCGGAATTGTATCTTCACCGCGTTCAATCACGTTACGGAAAGAGAAGAATAATGGTTAAGATCGCTAGTGGCAGGATGATCCAAAACAGAATTCCCAGTGTTGCGAAACTCCGAGAGCGGATCTTCCGATTTGATGACTTCGCGAGTTTCATTGCCTTTCGATTCGAGTTTGCGTATTGGACCGGTTTTCCAGCGAAACCGCACTCAAGATTGACTTCAGAAAATCTTGGCCCGAACGCGCCAAGCGGTAACTTGCGGGATCACTTCCCTCGATTAACTCGATCCAGCGATCATTTTTCGCAGAAGCCATTTTCGCGAGAGAATCGGTCACGTTGATTTTTTTCCGATTGACTCGCCCGCATTGCTTTAATACCGCACTAACTTGAGACGCGGTGAAGCCTCGCTCTCCAAATTCCTGTTCGAGCGCACCACCGATAAGAACAATGGTCAGATTAGTCGGAAGTTGCTCGACCCCAATAAGTCCACGAAGTTGATCGATGAAGAGATTATTCGATTCGACGTCACGTCTCAAAGGTTCAGAAGTCTGATCCTTAGGATGAGAAGAGGGAACCGGCCGCTCTAAAGGGAGACGATCGGGCATGCGTTCACTACTCGCCGATTGGTAATTTGCTGACTGCGAGTTGGGCACCACCTGCGAGGGATAGATTTTTTCAGCCGAGGGTAGCGGAGGAAGGCGGCCTACGAATCGAGCACGGTCTTCACTCGCCAGTTCTTGGTCATCCCAAAGATTTTCGAAATTTCTAACTTCGGAAGGAAATGAGTCGATTGATTCTGACAGGTAGTCGCCAGGAATGACCTTCGCATCGTAGAAGGAGCGGGCCACAGCGATTGCGTATCTGCGAAAGCATAAGGGGATCGCGTCGAACGCTGCGGTAAGTGAGCTTAGATTCACGATAGAAAATTATAACAAAATTAAGGCAAAAACAACAAATTTTATGTCTAAGATGCGAAAATTCTACGCTTAACCGTCGCATAATTGATAATTTTAGTGTGTTGTGGTGGGGGTCATGTGTTGTGGTGGGGGTCAGGCAACATTTCATGACAAACCTCACCCTCGGTGTGTGTTTCACACCGCCGGACGGTGGCAGTCCTGAATGGCCCGGTTTTAAGCGGCATGGTTTTCCGAAGATCGCCAACGGGCACAGCATCTTGTGGTTTTCGGGAGGAAAATGAGAACCAGCAACCGCCTCGAGCATCGAAGGCCGGCCTTAAAACCGTGCCATTCGTGTCTGTCCCGAATGGCACGGTTTTAAGCCGCTGCGCGGTAGCTTGGACGATGCATGATCTCGACGTAGTCACGCCGTGGGGCGGTGAGCAGCGAACATTTAAAGGGACAGGCAATCTGGAACGGAACTTCTCTTCGGATTGACCCTCGGTCTCTTCCTTCAAGGGCACCTCTCCGACGGTCAGGCCGGTGCGGCGCTCGGACTGCCGCGTCAGGAGTTCCTTAGACCGTCTGCCAAAAGTCCGTTCGCGAATCGGAATCTTCTTTGGCGTGGACTCTTGCTCGCTTCGCTCGGATCTCTTTCCCAACTGGCCGGAATTCGCGCTTCCGGCGTTGCTCCTGGGGCGCCTGTCCGATCGGTCATGGAGCCCGCTCCACTCCCTCTTCGCGCCTTGGCATCACGAATTCCGACTCGGCCGATTCACGAACGGACTTTTGGCAAACAGTCTAATACCCTTCACGATCGCGGCATCGCCATTCCGGACGAGGCGGAGGAAGTCACCCGGGATCTCGCGACGGTCGCGCGGCTTTGGCCGCGGACGGCAGGCTCCGGTGAATCCGGCCGATGATCGTCGTCAGCGACACGACCGCCCCGCCCCGACTTCAGGGATTCCCGGCCTTTACCCTCCCTTCCTGATGGCGTAGAATCATCCCATGTCCGAGCGCATCACATTCAATCCAAACCAGTGTGGCGGTCGTCCCTGCATTCGAGGGATGCGCATCCGGGTGAAGGATGTCCTCGACCTGCTCGCCGCGAAAGTTCCCGAGTCGGAGATCCTCGAAGACTTCCCTTACCTCGAGCCGGAAGACATCGCCGCCTGTTTGGAATTCGCCGCCGAGCAAGCCGATCATCCGATTCTCAAAGTTGGATAAACCATGCATTTCGTGGTCGATGCCCAGTTGCCCCCGGCTCTGGCGAGACTTCTTGGTGATCTCGGCCGCACCGCCTAACACGTCGCCGACATTGGCTTGCGGGACGCCGACGACTCGCCGATCTGGGAATACGCCCTGAAAAAGCAGGCGGTCATCGTCACGAAAGACGAGGACTTCGTGAACGGACATCGGCAGAGCCGGATCTCCCCGGTCGTAGTCTGGTTGCGGATCGGCAATACCAGCCGTCGCTCCCTTCTCCAGTGGTTCGAGCCACTCCTCCCGCAAATCGTCGAGTTGATCGAGAAAGGGGATCGCATCGTGGAGGTGAGGTGATCGCATGGGGAAGCGTCGACCGGGGTCAAGCAACATCCGGTGACAAAGGTGAAAGACCAGACCTTCGGAATCTTCGGCGTCACTCCTCTCAGCCCAACTCACTGCCCCAACCGCTCCGCATCCGCCCGGTCATGAGTCCTTCCGGTGGCGAGCTTGTTCCGGATCAGCAGGTCTTTCGAGGCCTCTGATCGAAAAGTTCCGGGAACCGCGTCCTTCCTTAAACCGCCCGGGCCGGCGGCAAAAGTTGCGGGTCGACATCGGCGCGGCCCCCCCTTAACGTCCCGCCGCATGAGATCGCCTCGCGCCTCCGTCCTCGCCGCCGTGGGATTGTTGCCCCTGTGGCCCACGCTGTCCGCGGCGCAGACCGCCTTGGTCGACAACCGGGCCGCGAGCTATGCCACCGGCGATCCGCTGGCCTCGGCCGGCCAGGCCTCGGCCCACGCCTTCACGTTGGGGGCGACGGACCACCGGCTGCGCTCCGTCTCGGTGAACGTGAGGCTCTACGCCGCCAGCGTGATCGCGGTGAAGCTTTGGTCGGGTGCCGGCAACACGCCGGTGACCCTGGTGGAGGATCTCGGCACCGTCTCGAACGCGCCGCTCGGTGCCAGCAACATCGAGTTCACTTCGGCGACCCGGCCCCTTCTCGCCGCGAACACCCGCTACTGGGTTTCGGTGGCGAATGTCTCGGGCGATTTCGACTGGAACCTCACCACTTCGACCACGAACTCGGGCAGCGGCGCGGCGTTCGACAATCTCTCGCGAGAGTCCGGCAACGGGGGTACCGCCTGGCCGAATGCGGGCGTGTCGGGGCAGTACCACCAGTTCGCCGTCTTCGGCACCCCCGCCATCCCGGGCAATGTCGACACGGCCTTCGGCGCGGATTGGAACGGCACGGACAACTCGATCCGCTCGGTCGCGATCCAGCCGGATGGGAAGATCCTGATCGGGGGCCATTTTTCCTCCGTCTCCGACTCCGCCGGCACGTCGAACCGCAGCCGCATCGCGCGCCTCCATGCCGACGGCACGGTCGACACGGCCTTCGGCGCGGACGGGAAGGGCGCGTCCGGCTCGGTCAACTCCATCGCGGTCCAGGCGGATGGGAAAATCCTCGTCGGGGGCTTCTTTACCACGGTGTCCGACGCCACCGACACCCACTTCCGCAACTGCGTCGCGCGCTTCAACGCCGACGGCACCGTCGACACGGCCTTCGGCGCGGTGGGAATGGGCGCGGGCGGCACCGTCACCTCCATCGCGGTCCAGGCGGATGGGCAGATCCTGATCGGCGGCTCTTTTACCGATGTCTCCGATGGCGCCGCCACGCACAACCGCAGCCACATCGCGCGCCTCCATGCCGACGGCACCGTCGATACGACCTTCGGTGCTGAAGGCACGGGGACGGACCAAACCGTCAGCTGCGTCAAGGTCCAGGTGGATGGGAAGATCCTGATCGGCGGCAATTTCACCAATGTCTCCGACGCCACCGGTTCCAGGGACCGCAGGAGGATTGCGCGCCTGCATGCCGACGGGACGGTCGACACAACCTTCGGCGCGGAGGGAAAAGGCACGAACGCCGAGGTCTCCTCCATCGCGGTCCAGGCGGATGGGAAGATCCTGATCGGCGGCTTTTTCACCGATGTCTCCGATGCCGCGGCCACTCACAACCGCGCCACCATCGCGCGCCACCATGCCGACGGCACCGTGGATACCGCCTTCGGCGCGGAGGGAACGGGCACGAACCTCGTGGTCAGCTCCCTCGCGATCCAGGCGGATGGGAAGATCCTGATCGGCGGGGATTTCACGAGGGTCTCCGACGCCACCGGATCCTACAACCGAAGGAAAATCGCGCGCCTCCATGCCGACGGGACGATCGACACGGCCTTCGGTGTGGATCTAGCGGGGCCAAACCACGCGATCCACTCCGTCGCGGTCCAGGCCGACGGGAAGATCGTGATCGGGGGCAATTTCACCGAGGTCTTCGACGCCGCCACCAACCACAACCGCAACTGCTTCGCGCGGCTCGAAAATGGGACGGCGAGCTCGCGGGGGTCGGTGCCCGATCTCACCCGGGTGCGCTGGCTGCGTGATGGCACGGCACCCGAGGTGGACCGCGTCATCGCCGAGGTCTCGCTGGATGGTGGCCTCACCCACACCCTCCTCGGCACGCTCGGACGCATCGACGGCGGCTGGGAGCTGACGAGGGCGAGGATCCCGGCGGCCTGTGTGCTCCGGCTCCGCGCCGTTCACGCCAACGGCGGCAGCGGCTCGGGCATCATTGACCAAGCCGTCAACGTCAACCTGACGCGATCCCCGCGGCTGACGCTCACGGGCAAAGCGAACCTCACCACCCGCAGGAGCCGCCTCACGCTGCGCGGCACCGCGAGTGATCCCGACGGCGACCTGACCGCGGTACGATTCAAGGATAGCGGCGGCAAATCGCGCAGTGCGAAGGGCGTCGCGAACTGGACGGCGAAAGCGAAGCTGAAGCCGGGCCGCAACACGATCCTGATCACCGCCTACGACTCGCGCAACGTCGCCTCGGCGATGAAGCGGGTGAAGGTGAAGCGGAGCTGAGCGGTCACATGGGACTAGCATCCTGCCAGTCGCGGACGGGCTGAAAATCCGCGACCCCGGGTGGGGCGATGCAAGAGGGTCGGGTGCATGAAGCAACCCTGTCGGGTGGGCGGGGTGACCCTGTCGAACCGGCGCACGGGGCGACTCGATGGGTGATCGTCATCGTGCCACCGGCGCGGTGCCGTCCGCGGGTGCCGTCCTAGGGAACGTAGCGGAAGGTTCGATCGCGCCCTGACGGAACCGTGGTCGGCTCCACCACGGGCTTGCCGGGTGCGTCAGAGCCAGGCTCGGCCGACGAGGGCTTCGGCATTCCCAGCCGGTTCCGCTACGGATCACTGGCCCCATGAAGTCGCCTGCCCCCGGGAAAGGCGTTTGAAGAACGTGGGATTTCAGGCATTCTACTCCCATGATGCGCCACCCTTCACCTCTCCAACGGATCCTAACCCTGCTCACCCTCATCGGTCTCGCCTCGGCGGCCGGCAGCGGCACGGCCATGGCGAAGGATCGCGAACTGATCAAAAACGGCACCTTCTCCAGCGGACTCGCCAACTGGACGACTCTGGCGAGCGACGGTGGCGTCGTGGGATCCTTCAGTGCAGCCGCTGTCGGTGCGGCGGCTCCGCGGAGCGGCGAGCCGACCCCGGCCAACCCCGCCGGGGGCGCGCTCTACGCCCTGGCGGATCAGGACAACAAAAGCTACCAGGTGCTCGCCCAATCCTTCCGCGTGCCGCGTTCCGCCAAGCGCGTCCTCCTGTCCTACCAGATGTTCGCCCACAGCCAGGCTGCCACGGTCCGCAACCCCGCGCTCTTCGACCTTTCCGGTAACAATCAGCAAGCGCGGGTCGATCTCCTCAAAAGCAGTTCGGCGCTGACGGCGACGGCTGGTTTTGCCCGGGTGCTTTACAATCGCGGTGCGGACGCCGTCTCTTTGGTGACTCCGCCTCCGTTCATCACCTACCGCGTCAACGTGACCCGGAATGTGAAGGCGGGTCGGACCTATAAAATCCGCTTTCTCGCTGCCGTGACCGCGGGAGAGATGAATCTGGGTGTCGACAACGTCAGCGTGAAAGTGCGCTGAGGCGGGGGGGGGGGGGCGGCTGGAAAACGAGACCGTGAAGGTGCCGGGAAGAACCGACTCGGACAGAGGTGGCGAACCGGTCACGCTGAAGCGGCATCGCAACTGGCCGAACCGCTTCAGGTCCCTGCGGACCATGCCGGAAGTTCGAAGTCCGCACCCCTCACGCCATGATGTCGTGGAGCACCTTGGCCTCTTCGGCGACGCCGGTGAGGCGGTAGTCGAGTCCGGCGTAGCGGTAGGTGAAGGTGGCGTGGTCGAAGCCTAACAGAGCCAGAATCGTGGCGTGGAGGTCGCGGACGTGGACGGGATCCTCGACGGCGGCGAAGCCGAATTCGTCGGTGGCGCCATGGATGTGGCCGCCCTTGACGCCGCCCCCGGCGAGCCAGGTGGTGAAGCCGTAGTGGTTGTGATCGCGGCCGCGCTGTTTGCCGGCGTTGCTGCCGGGGGTGGGCAACTCGACGGCGGGGGTGCGTCCGAATTCACCACCCCAGATGAGCAGGGTCTCATCGAAAAGGCCGCGCATTTTCAGGTCGGTGATGAGGGCGGCGATGGGCTGGTCGGTGCGGGCGGCGAGGGGTTTGTGATCGAGGATCTCGTCGTGGGTGTCCCAGGGCTGACCGTCTCCGGTCCAGAGCTGGATGAAACGCACGCCGCGCTCGAGGAGGCGGCGGGTGATGAGGCATTGGCGGGCGAAGGCGCCCTCGTTGCCGGGCTTGATGTTGTACATCTGGTGGACCCAGGCGGGCTCCTTGCTGATGTCGAAGGCGTCGCTGGCCTCGACCTGCATGCGGTAGGCGAGCTCGTAGCTCTGGACGCGGGCCTCGAGCTGCTCGTCGGCCTGGCGGGCTTCGAGGTGGGCCTGGTTCAGCTCGGTGAGGAGATCGAGCTGGCGGCGCTGTTGCTGGCGATCAAGGCTGGGATTCTTGATGAACTCGACGAGCTTGTCGACGGTCTCGTTGTTCGTGTTGATGTAGGTGCCCTGGTAGGCGCTGGGGAGGAAGGCGGACTGCCAGTTCTTCGTCCGGCGGATGGGCATGCCGCCGGGGCACATGGCGATGTAGCCGGGTAGGTTCTGATTTTCGCTGCCGAGGCCGTAGTTGACCCAGGCCCCGAGGCTGGGACGGTGGAGACGGGCTTCGCCGCAGTTCATCAGTCCGAGGGAGGGCTCGTGATTCGGCACATCGGCGTGCATGGAGCGGATCACGCAGAGGTCGTCGGCGTGTTGTCCGAGGTGGCTGAAGAGCTCGCTGATCTCGAGTCCGCTCTTGCCGTATTTTTCAAACTTGAAGGGCGAGGCGAGACCGGCGCCGGTGGGACGTTCGGTCTTGAGGAGATTGGGCAGCGCCTTGCCGTCGTGTTTCGTCAGCATCGGCTTCGGGTCGAAGGTATCGACGTGCGAGGGGCCGCCGTTCATGAAGAGGTGGACGACGCGTTTCGCCTTGGGCACGTAGCGCGGGCTGCGGACGGCGAGGGGATTGAGGGGCGCGGCCCCGGCGGAGCCGGTGCCGAAAAGCTGGCTGAGGGCGAGCGAGCCGAAACCCATGCCGACGCGGTTCAGCAACTGGCGGCGGGTGAGGAACTGATGCTCGAGGCGGGGACGGTGATCGTGGAGGGACATGGCGAAAGGAGGGGTGCGAGGGTTAGTCGACGAACTGGAATTCGTTGCTGATGATGAGGACGTGGGCGAGCTGCGAAAGCGGGCTCTGCGGACGCGGGAGATCGACGGGCCATTTGCCGCTGCTCATGAAATCGCGGGCGGAATCGGTCCAGACGGTGAAGGGAGCGCCGGGACTGTCCTGGATCTCGAGGCGCGGGGTCCAGTGGTAGGAGTCGCTGTTTTCATTGCCGCCACGGCCGGCGGCGAAGGTGAGGATGTCGCCGGCCTTGACCTCGACCTTCTCAATGCGGAACTCGTGGCCTTGGCCGGGCTTGAGATGCCTTTCCTGGAGCAGTCCGTCGCGGCTGTGGAGGACCCAGGCCTGGATGCCGTCGCCTTCCTTGGTGACGTGGCTGAAGGGCGCGACGATGCGGACGGTGGCGTCGGTGGGGGCGACCCAACGGACCACGTTGGCGGTGAAGCCGCGTCCGGTGTGACCGGATAGCTTCTGCTTGTCGCTGATACGCTGGAATCCGAGGTAACCGCGCTCCTGGTCGGGGTAGGTCTCGCTAACGCGCCAGCGGGTGCCGTCTTCCTTGGTGTGGCGGAAGTGTTTGAAGTGGGTGAACTCGCCGACAGTGGGAGTGGCTCCGGGTGCGCCAGGAGTGACATCGGCGAAGCCGTATTGCCAGGTGTAGGGCGTGCCGGTCTGGAGGCTCGCGGCGTCACCGAGGAAGCGGGAGGCGATCTCCGTTTCCTGAGCGGTGGGTTCGCGCAGAAGGATGCGTCGATAGACCTGCTTGACCGCCTCCGGGTCGATCTGGCCCGAGGGGACGGCGACCTTCTGCGCGATGCGATCGGCCTGATCGCGGGCGAAGGGGCTGTTCATCAGGAAGAGGGCCTGCTGCGGCACGGTGGTGTCGGAGCGGACCGGGCTGTGGGTGTCGGGATTGGCGAAGTCGAAGACGGCGGGCACGGACTCCTGCTGGAAGCGATCGACGAAGAGGTAGACGCTGCGACGGCTCGCGGCGGCTTTGTCATTGTAGGGCGTGGGCCGGCCACCGCGGTTCGCGGGATCGAGCGCCTCGCTGGTCTGGAGCATGGTGTCGCGCATGGTCTCGTAGTCGAGGCGACGGCGGTTCTGCCGGGTGAGGAGGGCGTTCTCGGGATCCTTGAGGTCTTTGTCAGGCGTGCTGACGGCGCTCTGCTGCCAGGTGCGGGAATTGAGAATGTGGCGATGGAGTTTTTTCAGCGACCAGCCCTCGTCCATGAACGTGGCGGCGAGGTGATCGAGGAGGGCGAGCTGGACGGGCTCGGGCGTCTCGACGCCGAAGTCGCTGGTCTGGCTGACGAGCGGTTTGCCGAAGTGGTGGCCCCAGACGCGGTTCACAATGACGCGGGCGGTGAGGGGATTGTCGCGGCTCGTGAGGGCCTGGGCGAGCTCGAGGCGTCCGCTGCCCTGGGTGAACTTCTGCCCGCCGAACATGGTGAGGTAGCCGCGCGGCGCAGGATCACCACGGCGGCCGACGTTGCCGCGGATCATGATGCGCTCGTCGCGCGGCTTCTCGCGATCGACCATCACCATGGCGCGCTGCGGGGCACCGGGGGACTCGAGATCGAGCTGGTTGATCTTGTTGTCGAGCTTCACCATCTCAAGCCGGTCCTTCTGGGTGAAGAAGCGGTGGATGTCGCCGACGGTGACGCTCATGGGCGACTTGTTGTCCATGAGAAGGGCGCGCACGGCCTGCCAGTCGGCGTTGTCGGGCTCATTGCCGGTCATGCAGGTGACGAAGATGTCGGAATAGAGCCGGGCGACGTCGTCGAAGGATTTCGGCGCGGGACGTTTGGCGAGTTCGTTGCGGACGACGGGGTTGACCGGGCTATCAGGCTTGGCCAGCTCGGCAGTGATGGCCGCGGCCTGCGTCGCGAACTGGTCCTCGGGAAGGGCGGCGAATTTTTTCCAGGCGAGGAGCACGGGGTGGGGTTTGTCATCGGTGGTGTTGGCCTTGATGAGGTCGACGAAACTCTTCGCGATGCGGTCGCGGAGCTCGGCCTTGCCCGCGGCACCGCGGAATTGTTCGTCGGGCATGTCGCCGGCTTCGCGGACGAAGGCGAGGTAATCGCTGAGCCGCTCGGTGTTGCGCAACTCGCCGTAGACCTGCTCGTGCATCTTCTGTTTCTCCTTCTCCACCTCGGCGACGCCGGCGTTGTAGGCCTCCACGGCGGCCTTGTCTCCGGGATAACCGATGATGGGGAGCTGCGCGGGGATTTCGCTGGAACTGAAGACGCTGAACAGCGCGTAATAATCCTTCGTCGGGATGGGGTCGTACTTGTGATCGTGGCAGCGGGCGCAGGAGACGGTCAGTCCAAGGACGCCGCGGGTCACGACATCGATGCGGTCATCGGTCTGCAGAGTGGTGTCGCCTTGGAAGGAATCGTTCACCGTGAGAAAACCAAGCGCGGCGAGAGAAGGGTCGCTCTTGCCGGGACCGACGAGATGATCGGCGGCGAGCTGCTGGGTGACGAATTGGTCGTAGGGGAGGTCGCGGTTGAGCGCGTCGATGACCCAGTCGCGGTAGGTGTAGGCGTGGGGATAACGGATGTCGACGCCGCCGGCGCGATAGCCCTCGGTGTCGGAGTAGCGGGCGAGATCGAGCCAATGGCGCGCCCACCGCTCGCCGTACTGCGGGGAGTCGAGGAGCTGGTCGATGAGCTTCGCGGGCGCGTCGGGCGAGGGATCGTTGATGAATTTCTGGAGCTCCGCATGGGTGGGCTGAAGTCCGGTGAGGGTCAAGTAGAGGCGGCGGCCAAGGGTGGCGCGGTCGGCGGGCGGGGCGAAGGAGAGACCGGCCTCGGCCTGTTTCGCGGCGACGAAGGCATCGAGTGGCTGGCTCGAGACGGCTTTCGCGGGTTTTTCGGGATGCTCGATTTTGCGGAAGGACCAATGGGATTCCCACGACGGTTTTTCCCCGTGTCCGGCGGGTTCTTTTTCCGCGGGCCAGGGCATGCCCATCGCGATCCATTTTTCGAGATTGGCGATGTCGCCGTCGCTCAGCTTCGCGCCTTTTTTCGGCATGGCCGGGGCGCCGTCCTGATGTTTGACCGCCTTGAGGAGGAGGCTCGTCGCGGCCTCGCCCGGCTTCGCGACCACGTTGTAGTCGGACCCCCGCCGGATGCCGGCGTAGGTGTCGAGGCGCAGCCCGTTTTCGTGGCGGTGGCCGCCGTGGCAATCGAAGCAGTTGTCGGCGAGGACGGGCCGGATCTGCTTCTCAAAAAACTCGATTTGATCGGCGGGAAAGACCTTGGGGGCGTCAGCGGCCCGGGCGCCAACAAAAGGAAGCGCAGCGGCGAGGGCGGGAACGCAAAAGCGGAGCCGGAGGAGGGAGAAACAGAAAGTCATGGTCGGACCGAGTCACAGAGCAGGAAGATAACCCAAAAAAGCACCTTTTCAGGGGACGGGATGCGGGAGGGAAAGGGGGGCCCCAAACGGGTTGGTCGGCTGGAAATGGATGCAAATGGAAGAAATTTAACCGGATCGGACCTGCGCGGCGGGGCGCTTGGTTCGTCCTTGATAACGGCGCTCCCGCCTTTCAGGATGGGGCGAAATGAACCCGAAATGGAAGCAGCATGTCTTTGCGCTCAACGCGCTGCTTTTCGGCCTGCTCGCGCTCTTCTGCCTGATGGTCTCGTGGGACGGACTGCTGGCTTGGTGGCACCTGACCTCCAGGCCTTACGAAGAGGTCCGCGATTCACCCCTCGGCGAGATCTGGAGTTCCCGCTGGGTCATGCCGGCACTTCTGTTCGCCTTTGCCGGAGGGTTGAATGCCGCCTATTGGCTCCACCTCCGAAGGCGGAAGCGGTGATCCTTTGAGCCCGGTCCTCCCGGACGGAGGTCGCGTCAGCGCAAGGTGATCCCGTGTCGCTGCCAGAGCGCCTGAAGATCCGCCATGGATCCCTTGAACACATTTCGCTCCACCGGGCGGTCGAGGTCGCCGAAGTAGAGGGGATAGGCATGCCGGCCGTGGCTGTAGACCTTCGGCACGGAGCGGCTGCCGGTCCACTCGACCCCGCCGTATTGCCAGAGGGTCCAGTCGGACCAGACATTGTATTGTTTGGTCAGGCCCTCGGGGTGGCCGGGGATGGGGAATTGCGGATACTTCGGATCGTAGCCCTTGTCGTGCGAGTAGAGGGCCGCCCAGTAGGGCATGCGTCGGATTTTCGCCTTGGTGGCCTCGTCGGCTTGACTGAGAAGGGTCTTGAGATGGCCGCTGTTCTCGAGGTAGGCGACGGGGACGACGCCGGTGCGGCTTTCGACCCTGTCCATGAAACGGAGGATGTCGTCCATGCGGGACTGGGCGTCGAAGTCGCCGACGAGCAGCAGGGAGCCGGCGGTCCAATCGCGGCTGGCGGCGAGGGCCAGGGCGCGCTCGATGAACTGGTCGGCTTGGACGACGGCATCGACGTGGGTCTGGAGCCGGTAATAGATGCCGGGCAACATTCCGGCGCGATCAGCCGCGGTGAGAAAGTTCGCGCATTTCGTGTCGAGGTTGCCCCCCTTGCCGGCCCGGGCGATCAGGGCGACGGCACCGTTGTCGCGCAGGGCGGTGACGTCGTTTTCGGAATAAGCGCGGCCTTCGCGTTGTTTCTCCTTCGGATCGTAGGCGGAGACGTTGACGATCTGGAGCAAGGGTCCGGAACCGGATGGCACGGGCGTCGCGGCTCCGGATTCCACCGGGCTGCGGCAATGCGTGAGCAAGGCCAGGGTGGCGGGGACGAGGAGGAGCAGGACGCGGCGGGACATCGCGGAAACGATCGCATGAATCCGCGGGAGGTGCCCGGGCAAAATCTTTGCCTCTCGCCGCAATCGTGCTGGAACAACGGAAGGCATTTTGCTAGAGAAAAAATCCATGAAACGTCTCCACCTGCTTGCCTGTCTCGCGTCCCTCTGGGTATCGGGTCTTTTCTCCCAGGCCCTCGCCGCACCTCCCTACTTGAACCGCACGCCGGCGAACAAGCTGGTCTCGTCGGACCTCGCGGCCGGGGACTGGTTCGGAGCGGCGGTGGCGGTGCGCGGGGAGTTCGCGCTGGTGGGGGCCTATCAGGACGACGACGGGGGTTCCGGTGCGGGATCGGCCTACCTCTTCGACCTCGGCAGCGGCATCCAACTCAGAAAACTCGTCGCGTCGGACCCGGGCGCGGCAGAGTTCTTCGGGTATGCCGTGGGCCTGACCGAGCATTATGCCGTGGTGGGGGCCTATCAGGACTCCACCGGCCCAATCATCGCGGGGGCGGTCTATGTGTTCGATCTCGCGACGGGTGCCCAAGTCCACAAACTCACCGCCTCGGACGCCGAGGATGCGGACAGCTTCGGACGTTTTCTCGCCGTCTCGGGCGATTATCTGGTCGTGGGTGCCTACGGGGACGATGATGGGGGCAACAACGCGGGGGCCGCCTATGTCCTCCGCCTGAGCACTGGGGAGGAGCTGTTCAAACTGCGCGCGTCGGATGCCAGCGTGAACGACCGGTTCGGTGGAGCGGTGGCGGTACACGGGCAGATCGCAATGGTCGGTGCCTACAACGCGGGCGACGGGGTCACCGACGCCGGTGCCGCGTATCTTTTCGATCTGTCGACGGGCGAGGAGATTCGCAAGTTCTCTCCTCCGGTTCCGAAGCACAATCTTCAATTCGGAGCGTCCGTGGGTCTTTCGGAAACTCTCGTCGTGGTGGGCTCACCCGACGACGATCTCGACGCGGGGAGCGGTCTTCAGTACGGCGCCGTACACGTCTACGATCTCGCCACCGGTAGTCTGTTGCGATCGATGGGCCACACCGGAGCCAACCTCAACGACTCGCTCGGAGGCGAGGTTGCCCTTTCCGGGGATCTCGTCCTGTCCCCCAGCACGGCCATCGACAGTTCGAAGGGGGCGGCGTTCTTTTTCAATGCGGCGCGATTCGAGGAGGAACTCTACCGGATCGATCCCTCGGACGGAGTGGCCGGGATTCTGTTCGGCTTCTCGGCGGCTCTGGACGGTGAACTCGCCGTGGTGGGCGCTCCGAACAATGCCGCGGGAGGAGCGGCCTATGTGTTCGACTTCGTCCGCGCCCAGGCGGATGTGCGGGTCGGTACCTCCCTGTCTTCGACCACCGGCGACGGCGTCTACAATGACACGGCCGCGGGGCAGACGGCTCCGCTTACCTCGCGGAGCGCACGGGCGGTGACGGGCTATTTCAATATCGAGAACGACGGGGAACTCGCGGACTTCATCGCATGCCGGGCCACTCCGGGGAACTCGCTTTTCACCGCCAACTATTTCCGGCACCGCGCCGGTGAGCGCAGCAACATCACCGCCATGATCACGATCGCACGCTATGCCGAGGCGAATCTGGCGCCCGTCGGCGATCGGCGGGTGATCGAAGTCGTCATCGACCCCGCGGACAGCCTCATTTCAACGAAACGCATCAAGAAGCCCAGTGGCAAGGTGGTGAAAAAAACCAGCGTGCGCCGGGCCACCTTCACCGCACGCCTCGATGTGCGTCACGACGAACGTCCGGAAAATGACTCCGCGGCGATCACGGTGACAACGCGGTGAGGTGCCCGATCGAAGAGGGTCGGGGCGGTGACCCAACCCTGTCGGGTCGCGGGGGTTCGGCACGTGATCCGGTCCTCTCGCCACGCTTGCCAATCCGGTCGCGAAACCACGACACTCGCCGCCATGACCGATCTTTCCCCCGAGACCGACCAAGCCGCCCGACGTGCCTACTGGACCGAACAGATGGAGCAGGGCTACGCGATGGTGGAGCAGCTCATCGCCTTTCCCGTGAAGGAGTGCGGCGAAGCCTTCGCCTCGCTGCCCGATCTCGCGAGCCAGGCTGGGGTGGAGATGCACTTTTCCGAATCAAAGATTGCCGGTGATCTCGACCGCGTTTTCTTCATGCGCGAGTCGCTCGCCCGCGAGGTGGTCGAGGCGGGTCGCGACATGAACGAACGCGGCTGGGTGCTGAAGATCGAGGACGGCTTCCGCTCGCTGGAGATGCAGCGCCAACTGGTGCGGCGCCCCTCGGTCTTCGACAATGTCTTGAAGAAGTGCCTCTGGGAACTGGGCGGGGAAATCCCGACACCGGAATTTGTCTTCCGCCGGGCCATCGTCCTGACGGCGAACATGCCGAAGATCGGCACGCACATGTCGGGATCGGCGATCGACATTTCGATTTTCCATCGCGACGGAGGTGGGGAGGTCTGGCGCGGGGTACCCTACCTGGAGATGAGCGAGCGCACTCCGATGCGATCGCCCTACATCTCCGGAGAGGAATTGGAGAACCGGCTCGCCATCACGGAGGTGATGGAGGCTCGTGGCTTCATGCATTTCCCCTTCGAGTTCTGGCATTTCAACAAAGGCGATGCGGGAGCCCATATCCTGACGGGCAATCCCGACCCCTGTCGCTACGGCCCGGTGAACTGGGATCCGCAAACGAACGAGGTCGCGCCGGTGCCTGAACCGACGACCCTGCTGAATTCGCTCGAAATGATCGAACGCGAAATCGCGGCGGCGCTGGAGCGGATGAAGAACACCTGAGGGCATGAGGACGAAGTATGCCATCCGTGTCGCCTATGATGGCACCGACTTTTGCGGTTGGCAGACCCAGAACGGAGTGGGAGAAAAGGCCAATCCAAAACCCTCGATCGAAGAGACCTTGATCGCCGCGATCCGGGATCTGACCGACGAAGTGGTGACGGTGACCGGGAGCGGCCGCACCGATGGCGGTGTGCACGGCAGTGGTCAGGTCGCCCATCTGCGGCTGGAGACGCTCCGCTTTTCCGAGGAGCATCTGCGCCTAGGTTTGAATCACCGGCTCCCGGGGAGCGTACGGATCATCAGCCTCGAAACGGTGCGCGACGATTTTCACGCGGGGCGGGCGATTGCGAAGCAGTACAGCTATTACTTCCAGGTCGGACCGGCGAACCTGCCCCACCCGCAGCGGTACACGACCTGGTACCGCGAGCCGCTTGATCAGGCATTGATTGCACCAAGCGGCCCAAGCCCTGGTGGGAATCCACGATTTCGAGCCCTTTGCCGGAGGGGGCTCGGGAATCAAGTCGACGGTGCGGGAGGTGTTCGAGGCCGAGGGCACCCGCGAGGGCCCGGCCTGTCCCGGCTTTGCCTTTCAGGACGAGGTCGTGCTGCGTTTCCGGATCCGGGGTTCGGGATTCTTAAAGCAGATGGTGCGCCGCCTCGCCGGGACCTTGAGAGATCGGCGAAGGAAGACGATCTCCTGATGATCTCGCCGCACTCCTGCACGGGGGGGAGTGTGCCGGAGCGGGCCCGACCGCGCCGCCGGGTGGCCTCTGGCTCGAGCGGGTCTGGTATGCGGAACCGTTCGAAGGGCGGGCCTGAGAAGAATGTCCCTGCTTGCCGGATTGGTCTGATGCGGTTCTAATGCCGGACATGTCTGGAAAAGGTTCCCGGGTTTTGCGTGTATGTGTCGTTGCGGCGCTGTCTGTGACGGCGCCATGGGGGTGGGCCCAGAAGCCGAAAGAAGAAGAGCGGTTCACGAAATACTCCATCCCTGCCGCACCGTCCGCACTGCGCATGAAGGAAGTGGTCCGGATGCGCGTGATGCACGATGAACAAAGCTTTTTCGAAAAGGGCACCTCGGGGACCTACGAGAGGCGCGACATCATCACCCGCATCGAGGACCGCCTCAGCATCGGAGACCGGACCACTTCGAACCACGCCTGGGGCGAGAAGCCGGTGCGGATGCTGCCGCAGGTGATGACGGTGAAGTTAATTCCCCACCAGGAGACCTTGTACGGAAAGTTCTCCGCGAAGCTCGATCCCTACGGCAAGGACAGCGGGATTTCGATCCAATACGAGGGGATGTTTGAGATGGAGGTGATCGAGGGTTCCTACAACGATTTCCAAAAGGGAGGCACGATCACCGTTGGAATGAAAAAGGGCGACCACGATCGGTTTCTGGCGACGGTGACGAAGGCTTACCAGCACCGGGGTTTCCTGACCTTCTGCGCGGAGGAGTTCCGCGAGTTGCAGATGAAACAGATTGAGAAGCTGATCGCTGAATCACCTGGAGCATTGCTGCCGCCGGGCACCGACGGCGCCGGCCAGGCGCGTTTTTTGGAGCAAGTGCGGAACTGGCGGGTGCAGGCGATCCCCACGATGCGGGCGACACCGGCACGCTATCATTTTTCGGGCAATACGATGATCAGCGAGACGAAGGAATCCGGTCTGGAAATCCGCTTCGTCACCACTCCATCGCAGGGCAGCCCGACCGTCGATCCCTCCGCCGATTGGACGGAGCGTTACCGGGTGCACAAGCAGAGTGACTTCCATGCGGAGGATTATGACGACACCCGTGTCCTCGATCCGCGGGAAAAGCTGCCCGGCTGGTACATGCCGAAGTGGGAGCAGGAGAAGCCCGCGCAGTGAGGGGAGAACATCGCCGCATTCGATCCGGGCGCCCGGTTTCGCATGATGAAAACGTCATTTCCTTGGTTTCCGGGTTTCCTTTTCACAAGCGCAAAGGTATTTCTCACTGACTGAACTCCCAATGACAACCGCGCCGCTGCTCAGCCAATCGATCCGCCGATCGACGACCACCTCAATCGGAAAGTGGGTTTCGAATTTTGGTTTTTCAAAGACGGGGTGGTCGATGTGCGTCCTAATGTGTCTCGCAGGTTTTCCGAGGCAAGCTCAGGCGGATCAGGCGAACAACGCGATTGGACCTGAGCCCCGGTCTGCGATCGTTGGGGGCCCGAATGGCTCGATAATTTTCGGAGATCGTGGAGCGCGTAATTACGGCGACCTCGCGGTGACCATTCCCGCCGGTTCCCTTCTTGCGGGATTCGGCGAACTTGAAGCCAAGGTGTTTGTCAGCGGGAAGACGGAACCGGGCTTCGTTCCCTTCCGGAAAGGAACGGGTTGGATCTGGTATTGGCGTGATCCTATCGGCAAGCTGACGATTACCGGAAAATATATTCTCGAAAAAGAGGGCGTCCTGGTCATCGATGTGACAAGTCCCCGGAAGTATGACGTGCTCCGGGTCGATGGAACGGCGAACTTGTCGGGAACCTTGCGAATCGACTCTCTTGGTTATCGTCCCAAGCCTCGAGACCGAATCCCCTTCCTGCTCGCTGACAGGATTGAGGGAAGGTTCCTCAAGATCAGAACCAACCTCCCGGGCCGCTTTCAGTATGAATTCAAATCGGTGGGCAAAATCGGTTATCTCACTGTGAGCGAGGGCAGGGGTTATGGTCGGTAGCATAAAAGTTCGGCCGGCTCCCAACCTCCATTCGTTGCCAGGCGACTCCAAATGACACAGGGACACCTGTGATCCTAATGGGGCCGGGTCACCGACTAGACCCTGTCGAGCCTGGCGCACTCTTGGCAAAAAATCACTAGGTCGCTGTTCGCGATGTCTCGCTCTGCGTGAGGAAGATGCAAAAAAATCCTAACAAAGCACCCATCGGTCCGGGTGTGCCTCTGCCGATTTCCACGTAGCCGTGGCATGGGAAACGCTCTCGGGTTTGCTGCGAACTCTCCGGATCCTCCCGGGGAGAAGGCGCACCTCACCTTACAAAATAGAGAGACCCAACCACATGATGCGGAAGGATAAAGGAATCATTCCCATGACGGGAAAAACCGTGCTCGCAATCGTTCTCGCGGGCCTGTTGCAGACGGCGCGGGCCGACCAGACGATCCAGTTCGAACTGGAAACCGCGACGATGGACGACGTCCAGAAGGCGATGGAGGCGGGGGCGCTGACCAGCGTGGAGCTGGCCCTGCTCTACCTGAACCGGATCGAGGCCTACGACAAGAACGGCATCAAGCTGAACACCGTGCCGGCGATCAACCCGCGTTTGATTCCGGAGGCGGCGAAAGCGGATCGCCTGCGCGCCAATGGGGAGAAGCTCGGGCCGCTCCATGGCATTCCGTTCACGGCGAAAGGCAGCTTCAACTTCCAGGGCCTGCCAAATACCGACGGGATCTCCCTCTGGGCGGATCTTTTTCCCAAGGAAACCTGTTCGGTGATCAAGACGCTGCAGGAAAAAGGTGCGGTCTTTTTCGGCCACGCCAACCTCGATGCCTTCCAAGCCTCCACCTCGCAGGCGAATTCCCAGGTCTGGGGACTGGCGCTGAATCCCTACAACCCGGCGACCCGGACGGGGGGCAGCAGCGGAGGATCGGGTGCCTCGACAGGTGGCAACATGTGTTTCTTCTCCCTCGGCGGCGAGACCGGGGGCTCGGTTCGCAGCCCTTCCGAACGGGGAGGGATCGTGGGGATCAAGACGAGCAACGCCTTGATCTCGGTCCACGGCCTGGCACCTCTGGCGTGGGATCGCGACGTGGTCGGACCGATGGCGCGTTATGCCAAGGACACCGCCTACATCATGGAGGCCGCGGTGGAGGCGGATCCGCTCGACATCTGGGCATCCGTGGAGGTGATCCCGGGGCGCGAGCGTGATTCCGGCTACGTGGAGAAGGTGGCCAGCGCCACCCTCGCCGGCAAGAAGCTGGGAGTGCCGCTGAACATGCTGGGTACGGGCACGGATACAGTCAGTGTCCAGATCCGGGATCTGTTCACCCAGGCCCGCGCCGATCTGGAAGCGGCAGGTGCGACCATCATCGAGGTGACGATTCCCACGGAGCTCGACATCACCTTCACGGGCCGCCGGGCCTCGGTGCCCGCGGATGTGGTGACGCCGCCAACGCGCAAGCTCTACTCCCCCGTGACCTCGGATACCACCGGGAACATGGTGGGTGGGTCGCGCGGATACCCGTTCAAGACCTTCCTCGAAGAGATCCTGTTCGTGATAGGGGACACCGAGGACACCCTGCACACCAAGGTGGTCAATCGCATCTCTCCGGTCACCCAGCTCTCGCAGGCCTCACGCGATGCCATCGCGAATAAGACCACCTTCGGGCCGACCGCACCCGATGCAGTGGAGCACTTCGAGGCGGTGCGTTACCAGATCCTCGATTACGAGGCCTTTCTTGATGCGAACGATCTCGATGCCCTGATCCTGCCCACGGCAACCACGAAGTCGGCCACGGGCCTGAGCCTGCCGCCGCTGACTCGTTCGCTCGTGAATTCGTTCTCCAGTCCCTTCGTCACGGTGCCCATGGGGACCGTGACCCTGACGGTGAACAGCCAGCCTTCCGTGGAGCCGAGCACGCTTGGATTCATGGGGCATTTCTGGCACGACTCGGAGGTCCTCGCACTGGCGGCGGCCTACGAGGCGATCACCCAACACCGCATCAATTCGCCGCTGGTGCCGCCTCTGGAGGGGGAGAACTTCGAATACATCATCAAGGAAGCGGTCGTCACGCCGCCGCCACCGGTCTACAAGGCACCGGTGGTGCGGATCGGTGGTGCGCTCCGGCTCGTTGGAAAGGGACGCAGTGCCCGCTTGATTCTCGAGGGCTCCATGCTCAAGCAGGCTCCCTTGACATCGCTCGTCGTCACGATCGGCGGAAAACCGGTGCCTGTCTCCGGTCGGGACGAGTGGACCTCGGATCGCAAGAGCGCGAATTTCAAGGCGGTCGTCAGCGTGAAGGATCTCTTGAAGCGGGTTCCGCTGTTCGCCGACAAGGTCGGTGTGTCGGTGCTGGCGAAGGATGCCAATGGCAAGACCGGTGCCTTGGTGCGCAGGGTCACGTTGCCGAGTCTTGCCGACACCCAGATCGGACGACCCGCAAATTGAAATCGTGGCGCGGTGTCGGGATTCCCTCCTGACACCGCGCCCCGGGAAATTCCAGTCTTTCTGAAACATGCCTTCTTCCAAAAACTCCGATGTCCGGCTGACGATGATCCTGTCAGCGGCTTTTCTCGCGGTGGCGTTCTGGTGTTGGTTCAGCGCACCTCGGTCGAAAACTCCCGCCCCGGTCGGGGTTGCGGAGTCCGCGGATGCCGGGCCGCCTTCGCCTGAGCCACTCAAGATGATCGCCTCCGCCGATGTCGTCGATTTCCCGCGGTTGATGCGGCAATTGCTCGAGGGGAGCGATGGCGGTGAGCAGGTGGTCCCGATGATCGCCAGCCTGATGCGGCGATGGTTGAAGGAGGATCCGGAGTCATTCGCCGCTTTTCTCGACGAGGCGGAGGTGGAAGGGCTCGATCTATGGGATCGACTCGCTCCGGGCATGATGGCGGCGTTGCGGGAAATGAAGGATGAAATCTCCGACCAAGACCTGCTGGGAAGGGTGCTCGAACGAGTCCTCCTGAAAGCTGCCGAAACCGATCCCGTGAGCGCGCTGGCCTGGGCCCGCGAGCAATTGACCGGTCCGGCTCTGGACGCGACGCTCGCCGGCATCGCCGTCGAAATGGCCGGTCGCGATCCCACGGCGGCGATCAAGCTTCTGGACGACATCACGATTTTTCCCAACCAGATGCAGGCCGCCACCGGCGTCGGAGTGGTGCTCGGGCGCAGCGGCTATCCTCTCGCGCTGACCTGGGCCGAATCGTTCTTCAGCGAGACGGAGCGCAGCTTCGCCCTCTCAGGAGTCCTCAGTGGCATGGCCGGGCAGGACACCGCACGCGCCGCATCGGAATACCGGCGCATCGTCGATGCGATGAAGGCTCAATACCGGGAGCAAGTGCTGGCTGATCGCGCCGTCTCGGGTGGCACCATTGACGAGGAATATGAAGGGCTCTCGCCCGAGGAAATCGAGAAAGCCGAATTGGCCAAGCCAAATCCCAACCTGATTTACCTCGAGAGTGCCACGCGTGCCATCGCCCTCGAACTGGCGCGTCGGAACCCGAAAACCGCGCTCGACTGGGCGCGGTCGATGGATGTCTACCAAGGCAAAGCGGCGGCTCTGGAGGTCATCTACGAGCAGTGGGGTGCCTCCGATCCAGGGGCGGCGTTCGCGGCGCTGAAGTCGGAGGCGGATCGACGCCCCGACCTCGCGGCCAAGCTCTTTGAATCCTGGGCGGCCCACGACGCGAATCCTGCTTCGGTGGCTGCCCTGGCGCTGCCGCAGGGGCTCGAGCGCGACTTTGCAATCGAGGGTGTTGCCAGAGGCTGGTCCGAAGCCGGAACCGACCCCGCGCGCATTGCGGAATGGGGAGAACAGTTGCGGTCGAACTCGGAAGCAGACCGCGTGCGTGCCGTCGTGGCCTCGGCTGCGGCCTACGAGCATCCCGTGCTGGCCTGGAGGCAGGTCGAAAGGATCACGAACCCGCTGAAGCGATCGGAGCTTTTCCAGGAAGTCTTCCCGAGCCTCGTCGAGGAGGATCCGCAACTCGCCCGCACCGCCCTTTCCACGATCCAACTCTCCGCCGTGGAAATCGAATACTTCGAGGACATGCTGCAACCCTGATTGGTTCAGAACGGGAGCGGCTCGCCCTCCACCGAGGTGCGATCTCGGAAGATCGCTTGGAGGCGGCTTGTCACCGGCCCGAGCGCACCGCTGCCGATGGTGCGACCGTCCACCTCGGTCACCGGCGTGAGTTCTCCCATCGTGCCGGTCGTGAAACATTCGTCCGACGTGTAGACCTCGGTGAGCGAGAGATTCCTCTCCGCCACGGGGATTTCATGTTGGCGACAAAGCTCGATCACGACCCGCCGCGTGATGCCGGGCAGGCAACTGTCCGCGTAGGGAGTCAGCACCTCGCCGCCGCGCACGAGAAAGAGATTGGTCGCGTTCGTCTCGGAGACGAATCCGTCGAGATCGAGCATGATGGCATCATCGACTCCCGCGAGGTTTGCCTGGATCTTGGCGAGGATGTTGTTGAGGAGATTGTTGTGGTGGATTTTGGAATCGAGGAACTGGGGATTGTTTCTCCGGATCGCCGAGGTAATGAGCCGGATGCCAGCCGTGTTGTCATAGACGGGGAGCTTCCATTCGGCCAGCACGATCAGGGTGCAGCCGGATTGGTTGTTGGCCGGCGACATGCCCGAGGTCACCTTTTTGCCCCGTGTCAGGGTGAGGCGGATGTGGGACTGGTCGCGCATGCCGTTGGCTCGCAGGGTCTCGAAGATCGCGGCTTTCACGTACTCCCGCGATGGCACGTGGGCGAAGGCCAGCGCCTTGGCCGAGGCGAACATGCGGTCGAGATGCGCATCGAGTTGGAAGACCTTTCCATCGTAGATCCGCAAGCCCTCCCAGACCGCGTCTCCGCCCTGCACGACCGAGTCGAAGACGGAGATCCTGGCCTCGTCGCGCGGCCAGAGGCGGTCGCCCACCCAGATGTGGATGTCGGCATTGCGCGGATCGGGCAGCACCGGTGCGGGCGAGAAATCGGGGGATGGAGTCGAGGGCATGGATGGGGGCGGATGATGGCTAGGTCGATGGGACGCCGGGACCAGACCCTGTTGGGTCGGCGACCTGAGAGGGTCGGATGGCGTGGCGTTGTAGAAAGTCATAGTGGGGCAGGCAAGCCTCCAGCAAAGGCCGGATCCGCTCGGGAAAGGGCTCCTCTTTTTCGGTGAAGGGGCTGAATCCCGAGGAGCGGTGGACGTTTTGATACCAGTACTTCGCCCAAGGCCCGTCCTCCGCTCTCGGGCCCGGTTCCCAGCGCAGCATCGAATCATCCGCGGGGATGCCGATGCGGCGGCAGAGTTCGCCAAGCACCGCGCGTGGATCAAGCAGCAGCTCGCGACTGTCGATCACCTGCGGCCGATGTCCGGCCTCGTCAAGCTGAAGAAAGAGTCGGGCCTGGCTCTCGTAGGCCGCGTCGCGCATCGTCGGCTCGGCGATCTGGTGGATCAGGGAAGGCAACATCTGCACCGGGTCGCGGATGAGGAAGACATTCACGACACGCGGATCGGCCAGCCACGAGAGGTCGAGGTCGATGAGATGGTGCGCCATGTTCTTGATGAACCACACCGGCTTCCCTGGTGGTGGTGTCAGGATCACCTCGCGCACGACTTTTTCGCCATCGGTTTCAAGGATCTCCAGCATCTCTTCCCAATGCGGTTGCGGGGCGTGGGTGAGTCGCAGGTAGTGACCGTAGAGCGGCTCGTCGACCACCGCGGTATCGGCGCGCTGCGCAAAGGAGTACATCAGCGCGGTGGAAACATTCCGCGGTCCCGACAACAGGTTGACGATGGCGGCGGGTGTCACTTGCATCCGGCTGGACCAGTAGGCAAACCGAGCGGCGAAGACAAGGACGGAAATCACTCCGGTTCTTTTGCGAAGGGGTCCCGGTCGGCGTCCCGATGCCATTCATACTCGATGCTCGTGGCAAGGCGTTCGGCCCGTCGCATTCCGTAAAGGCGGCCGATGACGTGGAGGCTCATGTCCATGCCCGCGGAGACGCCCGAGGAGGTGACAACGTTTCCATCGTCCACCCAGCGCGCTTTGCGCACCCATTGGACCCGCGGACCCGGGGCGGTCGAGGCTTTCCAGAACTGTTTGTTGGTGGTGGCGGGTCGGCCATCCAGCAATCCGGCGGCGGCGAGGATGGAGGCACCGTTGCAAACCGACATGGTGATCTCGGCGGTCGCGGAACGCGCCCGGAGAAAGGCCAGGGTCTCTTCGTCCTTGAGGATCTCGAAAGCCCCGACTCCACCCGGCACGAGGAGCAGGTCGAGGTCGGGACAGTCGGTGTAGCCGTGTTCGGCGACGACGGCGGTGCCCTGCGCGGACTTCACCGGGCCGGCCACGCGGGCGAAGGTGACGACCCGAACCTCGCGGGGCAGGTTTCCCCAGAGTTCGACGGGACCGGCGAAATCGAGCATCTCGAAGCCGGGGAAAATGAGGACGCCGAGGGTGCGAAAGCTGTCGGCGGGTTTCTCCTTTTCTGCGGCGGACATCCCCATCGGCAAGAAGCCTGCGGAAAGAAACAGAAAAGCCGTGGCGAGGAGGCGGCGAGTGAGTCGTGAAAGGATGGTTGAATCCATGGCAGTGGAATGGATGACGGAGTGGCCACTTTGGTCGAAGGCGGCAGACGGTTGCGGGCCTGGTCCGGTTACGTGGGAATCCAAAGGGGTTCGAGGTTTCCCTCTCTGGTCGAGGAGCATCGATGCCTTCAAGAAACTGGAATCGAAGGGTCCTTTTTGTTTGCACGCTACGGTTCAATCGATTGTGATGAACCCATCCCGATGCGGCCACTCGTGAAACACTTCATCCACCCCGGCTTGATGCTGTGGACTTCATTCATCATCGCCGGGTCCCGGGGAGTTTTGCCATCGTCGTCCGCGCAAAGTCCCGCGCCGCCAAGCGACGAGGTCATTTCCGTGGAGCGATGGGGCGCATCCGGCTTCCCGGCCGATGACACGGACGCAATCCAGGCCGCGCTCGACTTTGCCCGGGAGACTCCCTGTGTGCTGTTTTTCCCAGCGCCACGCTACCTCGTCCACCGCACCCTCACGATCGAGAATCCGGGCGGGACGCGCGCCTCGGGGCCGACCCTGCGCGGGCGCGGATCCGAATTCACGAGCCTCGAATTCCGCGGTGCCGAAGGGCCCTTGTTCCGCATCACGGGGGTGAAGAAGGCGGGGCAGTTTCTGCATGACCTGACCTTTGAAAAGCTGCGCCTTTCCGGCCGCGGACGCGATGCGGACGAGCACGGCATCGAGCTGATGGGCTGCTACGCGCCGGCGATCCGGAACGTCTCCATCACCGGATTCGGCGGAGATGGCATCCGCGTCACCGGTGATCTCTCCATCGATCCCAACCCAGACTTCACCGCGACGATCTTCCTCGCGATCGAGGGTTGCACGATCAGCCGCATCGGCGGGATCGGCTTCCGGGATCATCATCCGATCGGTTGTCCGAGCGTGTCGATCGAGCGCAGCATCTTCGCTCTCTGCGGGACGGGTGGCGTGCTCATCCGCAGCGCGGGTTTCATGATCGACCGGAGTTCCTTCGCGGGCTGTGGATGGAGCAGCGAAGCCACGGAAGTCAATGCCGCGGGCATCGGGTTGCAGATCCTGACACCGGGCGCCAGTGTCTCGAGGGGACTGGTGCGGGCCTGCGAATTCGACGCGAACCGCGCCGAGCATCTGAGGATCGACAATTTCGCGATGGCTCGTCTGGAGAACAACCGATTCATCTACAACGACCGCTACGGTGCCGGATTTCTCTGTCCACCGGTGGGAGCCAATTTCGCACCGCTGGGAGCGAATTCGGTTCTTACCGAAATCGCAATCGACGGCCTCTTCCACCGCCTCGATCAGCCGGGTCAGGCGATCGGGATCCTGTGGTCGAACTCCGCCAACGTGGATGAGAATTCGATCGAGGTGCTGCGGGTCCGGACGACGAACGCACCAAAAGCGGACTTCCGTCCGGTGGTCGGGAATCCTTGAATCGGAACCGGCCGTCCTGAACGCTGGATGAAACTGGTGAGGGGCCTCGCCTCCTAAAGCCCAACCCGGATCACCTGTCCCAGCATGTGGGTCCCGTTTGGCGCGAGCTTGACGACATCCCCACCGGTGTTGGCGGCCTCGATGCAGAGGAAATCGTGATAGGCGTCATCGGGCAGGTCGGCGAGGCGCTTCGATTTTTCGATCCAGGGATTCCACACGACGGTTGCGCGACTGCCGGACTTTTCGATGTCGAGAGTGCGATGCCAGACCGGGTCCACCACCTGCACGGCACCGTTGGCGAGATAGACGCGGTCGACCTCGCGGTCGAAGGTCACCGCGCCCTCCTGTGATTTTCTGCGATGAGCATCGAGGGAATCGAGGTAATGAGAGCCTGCGAGCCCCTCGACACGGGTCTGCTCGATGGCACCAACGCTGAGATAGGTGTGGAGCGCCGCGGTAATCTCCACGGTCGTGTCTCCGAAGTGTTTCATTTCCAGATTCACCGTCAGGATTTCGCCCAGGCTCACGCTCAAGGACAGCTCAAATGGGTGTGGCCACCCCAGATCTCCATCGCCGCGGAGACGAAACCCGAGCGCGACACCCGCGGCCGAATCCTCCGCCCGCACAAGTTCCCAGAACCTCAGGCGGGCGAATCCGTGGCCGGGCAGGCCATCCCGGCCACCGAACCAGGGCCAGCATACGGGGATGCCACCGCGAATGGCCTGTCCTTCTTCGAACCTGGCTGCGGCGCTCATGAAGAGGACCGGTCGTTGACCCGATGGGGTCCACTCCATGACATGGGCACCGAGCAACGCGATCGATCCGGTGCAACGGGGATGCGAGACTTCCAGAACGGGGAATCCGGGTTTCATTTCCCGCAGGGTCACGCTGGCAGGCAGGTTCATGGGAGAGGATGCCCCGACTGCCGCGGGATGCGAGGGAAAAGAGACGGAGGAAGATGTCTCCGGGCTTGCCCGATGTCCGTCGATCCGTTGAAATCAGTCTCATGCGCCATTTCTTTCTCTTCATTCTGCCGTGTCTCCCGCTCGTCGCGGCGGACTACGATCTGGTCGTCGAGAACGCGAGGATCGTGGATGGGACCGGGGCACCTTCCTTCAACGGAACGGTTGCGGTGAAGGAAGGTCGCATCGCCGCGGTGGGTGATGTGTCAGGATCGGCCGACGTCCGCATCGATGCCGCGGGCTTGGTGCTGGCGCCGGGATTCATCGACGTCCACACCCACTCGGAGAACCTCGCGAAGATCCCGGTGGCCGAGAATTTCCTCCGCATGGGCGTGACCACGATCGTGACCGGAAACTGCGGCAACTCGCGCACGGATCTCGCGGCCTTTTTCAAGGAAATCGAAGACGCGGGCACCACCCTGAACGTCGCCAGCCTGATCGGTCACAACGCGGTGCGCGAGGCGGGCATGGGGGGACGATTCATCCGCCCGCCGAAGGCAGCGGAGCTCGCGGCGATGAAGGCGCTTGTGGAAAAAGCGATGGAGGATGGCGCGGTCGGGCTCAGCACCGGCCTGATCTATGTGCCGGGCTCCTTCGCGAAGACGGACGAGATCGTCGCACTCGCAAAAGTCTCCGCCGCACACGGCGGAATCTATGTCAGCCACATGCGGAACGAGGGCTACCGCATCGACGAGGCCCTCGACGAGTTGCTGGTGATCGCTCGCGAGGCGAAGATCCCGGCGCAGGTTTCCCATTTGAAGCTGACCGGACCGACCTCCTGGGGCCGCGCCGGAGAGGTAATGGCGAAGCTCGACGCGGCGCGGGCGGAGGGGCTGAAAATCACCCACGACCAGTATGCCTACACCGCTTCCAGCACCGGCCTGCGGCAAACCATCCCCGACAGCGCCCTCGAAGGAAAACGGGAGGACTTCATCGCCCGCCTCGAGGATCCGGCGAAAAAAGCGGCGATCATCGCGGCCATGAAGGAGACGCTCCGCAAGATCGGACGCGAGGACTACGCCTACGCGGTGATCGCGAAGTTCGCCGCCGATCCCTCGCTCCATGGCAAATCCATCCCCGAGGTGACGAAGATCCTGCGCGGATCCGCCACCGTGGTCGACCAGATCGAGGTGATCCTCGAGATCGAGCGGCGCGGCGGGGCGGGCGCAGTCTATCACGGGATGAACGAGGAAGATGTCGTCGTGTTCCTGAAACATCCCGCCACGATGATTGCCAGCGACGGAGGGCCGCGCGTGCTCGGCGAGGATGTGCCGCATCCGCGCAGCTATGGCAACAACGCACGGGTTCTGGGTCGTTATGTCAGGGAGCTGGGCGTGTTAACGCTGGAGGAGGCGGTGCGCCGCATGACCTCGCTCCCCGCTGAGACCTTCGGCTGGAAGGACCGGGGCAGGATCGAGGAGGGCGCCGCAGCCGATCTGGTCGTCTTCGACCCGGTGGCGGTCAACGATCCTGCGGACTTCGCGGATCCGCACCATTACGCGACGGGTTTCTCCCATGTGATCGTTAAGGGCGTGCCGGTGATCCGGTCAGGGACATTGACCGGAGCGAAACCCGGCGGCGCGCTGCGGAGGTGAGAGGGGAGAATCCCGCTTTCCCCGGAGGAATCAGAGGGCGGCTGCAGGCGGAGATTTCCGGGTCGGAAAGAACTTCGCGACGACGGTGGTCGAAGGCGCCGGGGTGAGCAGACTCACCACGACCATCCAGAAGGCGGAGCCCAGACACATGAACATCACGGGCATGTAGCCATGGATCGTCACATTCATCGGAGTGCGCAGGAAAAGCTCGCCGAGATCGGGGAAGATCGGAACCGGAGGCTGGCCGGGCTTCGGAGCGATGCCGTTGGAATGCAGCTGAAGCCACCACAGCGCCGCGGTCGTGAAGACCACCCAGAGCACGGAGGCGAGCGCGCCCCACTTGTTGCTGCGCCTCCAAAAAAGAGCCGCCAACATCACCGGTGCGAGCGCGGCGAAACCGGAGAAACCGAAACGGATCGCGAGGTCGAAGATGGATTTTTGACCTTCCAGGGCGAGCGCGAGCAGGTAGCTGACCAGGGCGATGACGATGACAAAGGCCCGCCCCATCCAGACCTGGACCCGCTCACCATAGCGTTTCGCTCCGCCGTAATGCGCGAAGACATCCTGGCTGAACATCGTGCTCAGGGCCATGATCTGGGAGTCCGTCGCCATCACGCAGGCCATGATCGCCGCGCCGAGGATGCCGGCGACGATGACGTCCGTGTTCGCGCTGAGAAGGCGGAGGATGACGTCGTCGGACTCGCCCAGCTTCAGCCCGGGAAACTGGTGGGCGGCGACGATGCCGAGGTAGACGCTCGGCAACCAGATCAGGAGAATGCAGACCGGATACCAGACCACGGTGCGTTTGAAGGAGGTGATCTTCTCCGCGGTGAGGCACATGATCGCCATATGCGGGAACATCATCGCCGAAAGCGGAATGAAGGTGTAGCTGAAGAACTCCTGCGGCGAAATCCTCTCTCGGGTAAGCAGGGCGGATTTCTTCGGGTCGGCCGAAAGTTCCGCCATGATCTTGTCGTACCCGCCGAGGTTTTTCGAAATGAGCCAGAAGGCGATCGCCCCGAAACAAAGGAAAAGCACGGTCTGGAGCGCGTTGACCCAGGCCACGCCGCGCATCCCGCCGAAGAAGACGTAGAGCATCACCACGATGCCCACGATCGCTCCGCCGAGCCAGTAAGGCACCCATCCCCCGCTGAGGCTGGCGAGAGTGTGGCCTCCGCCCATCATCCCGATGACGACGTAGGGGATCATCATCAACGCCGTCACCGCAAAGATGAGCGTGCCGATCCCATCGCATTCCCAGCGGTCGCGGAAGTATTGGACCTGGGTCAGGTATCCGTGTTTTTTTCCTAGCGCCCACAGCCGGGTGCCGATCAGGAAGATCGTGAGGTGAATGATTAGTCCCGAGGACGAGGCCATCAGTCCGTAGACACCGATGCCGCGCTGGTAGGCCAGTCCGGAACTGCCGAGGATCGCGAAGGCCGTCATGTTGGTGCCAAACACGGTGAGGAGGAATACCCAGGGCCCCAACGACCGGCTCGCGAGAAAGAAATCCTCCTTTGAACCCGTGCTCTTGCGGAAGGCGAACATCCCCACGTAGAGGACGAGCCCGAGGTAGGCGAAGACGACGAGCGAGGGAATCATGCTTTTTGATCCGTTTCGGCCGGATGGTGAGGGTCTTCGGTCTCGAGATGCTGCGGCCAGGCGAAGCGCACCAGCAGCGCCATCGTCAGCGCCGCGAGCACGGAGTAGGCGAGATGGTAGGCGAGTCCGGGCGGCAGCAGCCCGAAAAGCAACGGGGTGGCCTTGTTCCAGTTCCAGACGTCCTGGTGGAGCGCGTAGACCACGACTACCCAGAGGACCAACCACCAGCGGCTCGATTTCATGCGATGGATTCGAAGGTAGCCGCCGCAATGACTTTGAAAAATATGCAATTCCGAAGATATGTTTCGAAAAAATGGAATCGTACACCCCGCCCGAGTGGCTCAACTACCATCACCTCCGCTACTTCCACACCGTGGCGAAAGAGGGCAGCCTGCGCGGCGCGGCCGAGAAGCTGAAGGTTTCCCAATCCTCGATCTGCGCGCAGATCAAGCTGCTCGAGGCGGCACTTGGCGAGGACCTCTTCCGCCTCAGCGCCCGCTCGCTCGTGCTGACCGAGTTCGGGCATCTCATCATGGGATACGCCGAGGAGATCTTCCGGCTCGGCCGCGAACTGCTCAACGCCCGCAAGCAGTTCCCCGGGGTTCGCGCCCTGCGGCTCAACGTGGGCATCGTCGACTCCTTTCCCAAGCTCAAGAGCTTCGACATCCTCCGTCCCGTCTTCCACCTCGATCCGCCCGTCCACCTGACCTGCCACGAGGGCAAGATTGACGATCTGCTCGTCCAGCTCGCCACCCATCGGATCGACGTCGTCCTCGCGGATGAGCCCGCCTCGCCGGGCCTGCAATTGAAAACCTTCAACCATTCCCTCGGCAGCAGCGGCATCACCTTTTGCGCGGCTCCGGCGCTGGCCCGCACCCTCAAAGGACGCTTCCCCCGCAACCTGCACCGGGCTCCCGCGTTGCTGGGCACCCACAACACCACCCTGCGACGGGATCTTGAGAAATGGTTTCGCGGTGAGGGGATCGAACCCCGCATCGTTGGAGAGTTCGAGGATGGAGCTCTCGCCAAGATCGTCGCGACAGAGGGCCTCGGTTTCATTCACGTGCCCAGCGCGGTCGCCGCCGAGGCGGTGGAGCGCTACGGCTTCACCATCCTCGGTCGCACCAGAAAATGCGAGATTCATTTCTACGCCATCACCGCCGAACGCCGCGTCGACCATCCCGCGGTGCGCGCCATCACCGGCTCGCATTGATCCACGGTCGAGGCTTTTCGACGATTCGTAAAAAGCGAATCGTCTGATTGAATATCTGTAATATACGAATCGATCCCGGGTGCTACGGTCGCGTCACAAAGCAAATTCATGCCTGATACCGACCCCGACATCCACGAGTCCGACTTCATCCACTTCATCGAAACCGGAGCGCGCCGTCTCAGCCCGCGCGACGTCCATCAACTGGTCTCGAGCCTCCCTGACCTCCGGAGCGGCTTCGCCAAGATGCGCGGGTCGGACTTCCCCGGCACCGAGGATCAGCTCCACTTCCTCGCCGAACTCGTCGAGACGGTCTGGACCGACCGCTATCGCGACATCGCTTACGGAGCCGCGCTCGAAGCCGCCTTCGCCATCTCTTATTTCGAGCGGGCCGAGGATCTCATTCCCGACTCCATCGGGAAACTTGGCCTGGTCGATGACGCCGCGATCGTCGCCACCGTGATCAGCCGGAACGCCGCCGAATTCGAGGCCTTCGCGACCGCGGCGAAGCGCGAACTGCCTCTGCCCCCCCGCTGATTGGAACGCCGCTTGTTACCCCTCTCTTTGACCGAACCATGACCTTCCCTCTGCTCGCCGAAGCAATCATCGCCGCCGAACCCGCGAATCTCAAAATCTGGGCTTACGTCGGATTCATCACCCTCGTCATCCTCTTCCTCGCTCTCGACCTCGGGGTCTTCCATCGAGACGCCCATGAGGTCTCGATGAAGGAATCGATCACCTGGTCCGCGATCTGGCTCGCCTGCGGCCTGTCCTTCACCCTTTTCGTCTATTATGCCTACGAGGCGAAATGGCTTGGACTGGGACTGGATACCCCGGTCTATCAGGCGGGCACGATCGCCCTCGGCGAGGTCAGCGGGAGCACTGCGGCGATCCAGTACCTCACCGGCTACGTCGTGGAGAAGTCGCTCGCGATGGACAACATCTTCGTCATCGCGATGATCTTCGGGTTCTTCGCGATCCCGGCGAAATACCAGCACCGGGTCCTTTTCTGGGGCATCATCGGTGCCCTGATCATGCGGGGGGCCATGATCTATCTCGGTGCCGGGCTGATCATGCAATACACCTGGATCCTGATCGTCTTCGGGCTCTTCCTCATCCTCACCGCTCTGAAGATGGCCCTGATCAAGAGCAACGATGATCCCGGCAAGAATCCCGTGCTCCGACTCGCCCAGCGTTTCTTCCGCACCGTCTCCTTCTACGACGGGCAGAAGTTCTTCACCCGCCGCACTGTCGCGCCCGAATACCACATCGACCCTGCGACCGGTCGTCTCGTGGCCGCTCCCGCGGATCCCGCCACCCTCTCGCCGAAGTGGGCGATCACGCCGCTCTTTCTCGCGCTCATCATGGTGGAAATCACCGACCTCGTCTTCGCCGTCGACTCCATTCCCGCGATCTTCGCAATCACGCCCGACCCCTTCATCGTCTTCACCAGCAATATCTTCGCCATCCTCGGACTGCGCGCGCTCTACTTCTGCCTCGCCGCCCTGATGGCCAAGTTCCGTTACCTCAAGCCGGCCCTGATCCTGATCCTCGGTTTTGTCGGGGTGAAGTTGCTGTTCCTGGCTCTGCCGCCCTACCTCAACGACCTGGGGCTCTCCAGTGCGGAGGTGAAGAGCATCAAGATCGATCCGATGATCTCCCTCATCATCGTGTTGGCCACTTTGGTGACGGCTTCGATTCTCTCGCTTCTCTTCCCGGCAAAAGAAACCCGTGAGGCGTGATCAACCCTCGCGGAGCACAGTTTTTAAAATAACTTTAGAAAATTTTAAAATTTAGGTTTCCTGACGGATTTGAAGGTGTTACTTTAAAATGTCACCCGCGGAAGGTGTGAGGGCACACCCTCGCTGCTTCCCGCGGGGAGACATCGTTGCGGAGGGGACCGGGGGACCGGTCCTTTTCGTTTCACCAGTCCAAACACCAAATCCTGATATTATGAAACTGATCGCCCTCTCCCTCGCCCTTGCCTTCGCCGCTCTTTCCCTCGGTGCCTGTGGCAGCAAGAAGCAAGTCGCCGCTCCGGCTCCTGCTCCGGTGGTTTACGCGAAGTAATCCTTCGCCTTTGCCAGGTGACCGGTCCGCCTCCGGGTGGGCCGGTCGCCCGATTCCGGGCTCTCCTCTCCCGCAAACGAGGAATGGACAAGGGGCACGCTTTTCCCCTACCCTACGCGGCATGAGTCCCTCGGTTTGCCGCTTTCTCAGCAATCTCTGCTTTCAACTCGGAGTGCTCTCGATCGGAGCCTCCATCGCGATCTGGTGGTTCACCATGGGTGACGAGCCCGACGCCAAGGCCCACGCCGAGCGCTGCGGCATCTTTGTCGGGCTCTGGGCACCGACCCTGCTGATCCTTTCGAACCGCTTCGACCGCTACGCCGACAAGGCGACCATCGTGCCCGGGCTACGACCCGAGAATCAGGTTCCCGTCGAGGTGAACCATGGTCAATCCTGAACCCGACACGGTCGGGTCGACGACTCAAGAGGATTGCGTCGATCCTCCAGATCTCAGCGCGCCTTCACGCTGACGTTGTCGACCCCTAGAAACAAAGGGCTTTCGGTCACCGTGGCGGCGAAGCGGATCTGGTAGGTCCGGCCAGCCTTGAGGTTGCGAGTGAGGTTGAAGCGGTAGCTGCGGTAAGGAATCGCGGTCGGCGAGGAAACCGCATCGGCTCCCAGATTGTAAAGTGTCTTGGCGAAACCACCGGTAGCGAGCAGGGAGGATCCGCCTTTGAGAATGTCAACCCGACCTTGCTGGTTGGTCCCGGTGATATCGAAGAGCGCAGGGTTGCGGGTTATCGCGGCAGCACTATGAACGAACATCTGATAGGATGCGCGCACACGTTTGGCCGATTTCGGAACGCGGAACCGTTGAGCGAGGATCTGATAGCTGGGACCGCTATGGACCGAGACTGCATAAAGCGCTCCTCCAGCGGGATTGGCGGCGGTCGGGGCGTTGGGCCCTGGAATGGTGGAGCCGACGTTGTCGGAGATGAAGTTTCCTTGGGCACCCCCATTGCTTGAGACCACGGTCCAGTTGGCGAGTGCGCTCTCGAATTTGCCGTTTTTGATCAGTTCGCGATCCCTGCCCGATGAAGTGCCCGTGCTCAATAGGGTGCCGAACGCAACGAGGGAAATGAAGGACAGGGTAGTATGGATTCGCAAATTTTGGTGCATGCTAAATCAAGGAGAATTCGCGAAGATCCTCAAGCTGTTTTCCGGAACGGTTCCGCGAAAAGAGATCATGGCGATGGCTGAGGGGCTGCGCAAATTCGGATTCGACCGGCGCATTTCGACCGCTTAAAATCCCGCCCATGCTTCCACGGCTCTTTTCGATCATTGCTTGCTTTGTCTTTTCGATTCCATTCCAGAATGTCCTCGCACAGCAGGGCTTGCTCGAGAACGGGTTCGGGGCGGACGGGAAAGGCGTCGGCGGTCCGGTCTACAGCATCGCGGTGCAGACGGATGGCAAGTTGGTCGTCGGAGGCAGCTTCGGCGAATTGAACGATGCCAACGGTTCCCAGTCCCGCGCCTGTTTCGGGAGGTTCAACGCCGATGGCACGGTCGACGCGGGATTCGGATCGGCGGGCAAAGGAACGAATGGAGCGGTCAATGCCGTCGTGGCGTTGCCGGATGGTAAAATCCTGATCGGCGGCACGTTCAACACCGTCTCCGACGCCAGCGGCACCTACGGCCGGAGCAACATCGCCAGGCTCAACACCGACGGCAGCGTCGACCAGACCTTCGGTACCGATAACAAAGGCCCCAACCTTGCCGTCAATGCGATCGTGGCCCAATCCGACGGGAAGATCCTGATCGGTGGTAATTTCATCAACGTGACCGATGCCAATGGCACCCACGATCGCCGCCACATCGCCCGCCTCAACTCGAATGGCAGCGTCGACACCACTTTCGGTGCGGACGGAAAAGGTGCCGACAACAACGTCTTTTGCGTCGCGGTGCAGCCCGATGGAAAGATCGTGATCACCGGATCCTTCACGATGGTCTCCGATGCCGGCTCGACCTTGGACCGCCTCGGGTTCGCACGACTTGGCAGTGATGGCTCCGTGGATGCCGGATTCGGCGCAAACTCCAAGGGTGCGAACTTCCTCGTCGAGGCGCTCGCGCTCCAGACCGATGGAAAGATCCTCATCGGCGGGGGGTTCACCAGCATCACGGATGTGGTGGGTTCGCGGAGCCGGTCCGGAGTCGCCCGTCTCAATGCCGATGGCAGCGTGGACACCTCCTTCGGGGCCGAAGGCTCGGGGACTTCAGGCAATGTCTACACCATGACCTTGCAAGCGGATGGGAGCATCCTCATCGGCGGCCCGTTCACCAGCTACTCCGACGGCACGAACACGCTCGACCGCGCTCATTTCGCCCGCCTCCTCGCCGATGGCACGATCGACGAAAATTTTGGTGCGGATGGAGCGACCACGGATGGATCGATCTCGGCCATCGCGATCCAGGAGGATGGGAAGGTGAACGTCGGCGGCGACTTTTCCGTGATCGACGACGGAACGACCTCGATCAACCGGAACGGAGTCGCCCGCTACGGCAATGGCGAGGCGGGTTCCCAAGTGGTGGCATCTGCAGGGGCGGTGCAATGGCTCCGCGACGGCAGCGCTCCGGAGGCTGCGGAGGCCTCCCTGGAAGTCTCGATCGACGGAGGTTCTACTTGGAACCCGCTTGGCACGGCCTCGCGTATTACCGGGGGCTGGGAGTTCGCCGGTGCCAGCACGCCTGCCGATGCCACCCTGAGGCTGCGCGCCTTCATCTCCGGAGAGGGAAATGGATCCTACTTCGTCGAAGAGCTCCTGTCGGTAAGTCGTCCCGTGCTGACGATCACCGGACCGCGGAAAATCAAAACCACGCGCCCCACCGCGCTGATCCGCGGTACCTCCACCGATCCCGACGGCGACCTTTCATCGGTTCAGTTTCTCGACAGCCGGAAGAAGGGCAAACGCTTCCGGGCCGCCACTGGCTTGAGCCCGTGGAGTGCGCGGGCCTTGCTCAAACCGGGCCGGAATCTGGTGTTGGTGAAGGCGATCGACCGGCGTGGCATCGAATCAAACCCGCAACGGGTGACGGTCGTGAAAAAATGAAACGCTTCGCCCCGGGCCTTTGGTTCTGCCTCATCCTTGCTGTTGTTCCGGAGCCCGCTCAGGCCTGGGGCATCGGCCATCGCCGTATCACCCGGGGCGCGCTCGAAGTGATGCCCGAGGCCCTGCTGCTGCGGTGGAAAAAGCCGCACCGCCATCCGGTCAGCGGCGAGGAAAAGTCGATCGCCGACTGGTTGGTGGAGCGTTTCTGCGCGCATCCGGATTGGGTCGACGGTCCCTCGAAAGACGGGTCCGACATCGCCGAGCGGAAACGATCCACGCAGTTCGTTTACGCGGAACGCGACGGACTTTACTTCCCTCCGGTGGCGTGGGCCGATCCGGAGCGGGATCCGAACACTCCGCGGCCGTGGACCTATCATTACTTCACCCAGCGAAGCGAAGAGGTGAACCGCGCCTTCGCCGAGGCGGGGGCCCGCTGGTACCTCACGCGCATCGCCGCCGCCCTGAGCGAGGGACGCGACGTCGAGGCCGCGGAATATGCGGGTGCCTTTGCCCACGCCATCGAAGATCGTGTCTCGCCCTATCACGTCTGGGACGGCTACGCGGCGGAACGCGAGGCGCTTGAAGACGATTGGGAGTCCGAGGGACTTCAGGCGCCCGAAGGCAGTCGTGGTGGCCTGCGTGCCAACACCTCGCTTTTCTGGGGCATCGACAGCCCGGAGATGGTAGCCGACCTCGACGGATATGTGCCGTCAAGCCTCGGGACCACCGTGGAGGAGGCGGCTTTGGTCTTCACGGATCGGCTCTTCGCTTCGCGCGAGTTCGCGAAGTCGGTCTACACCCGTCGCGACGGATTCCTCGCCGCGCATCTGGCCGATGATTGGCGGAAATTGAAACGCAGCGAAATGACCGACCGCTACCTCTCCGAGGTTGCCACTGAAAACGCCAAGCTGGTGGCCGATGTGTTTTTCACGGCCTGGCAGCTTGCCCAGCAACCCTGATCGAGTTCCGCGTTGCCGGGTTGGCGCGTCGAACGTAGCATTCGTGGAGTCCTTTTCGATGAAGTGCCTTTCTTCAATGCTCCTCGCTCTCGCCCTGTTCTGGAGCGGGCCGATCGGCATGGCCGCTGAGCCCATGATCGTCAAAGGCGTGCGCACCACCGCCTACACCCATACGGAGGCCGATCATTTGATTTACGGAAATCGCTCCGCCCTCGGCACCGAGTTGCGCTACACGCCCGAGTATCACTCCGTTGCCGCCGACTGGTCGCGGTTTCCGCTCGGCACGCGCTTCCGCATCCGCGGTTACGACCGCATCTTTGTCGTCGACGATTACGGCAGCGCCCTCGTCGGCACCCATACCATCGACGTTTATTTTCCTGAAGCGGAGCGTATGAAAAACTGGGGAGTGCGCTTCGTCGACATCGAGATTCTCTCGCTCGGCAGCTTTCACGAGAGCCGCAAGATCCTCGCGGCCCGAGCCACGAACCGCTACTGCCTCGCCATGCTCGCAACGATGACAGACGACAAGTGGTATGAGAACTTTCGTTGATCGTCCGAGCTGGCTTTCTGACCTTTTCGGCTGACTGGAAGAAAATCACGACGCGGCCGGAGGCAGGGCCACGACCACGTCCTCACAGCGTCCGCAGAGCCCGCTCGCAACGAGCGGCAACGAACGGCGGCAACGCGGGCACTCGGCATGCGTGGTCGCGGCAACGGTGGCCTTGGCTTCGCCCCCTTCGGCAAGGCTGAAGTCGGAGATCATGAGGAACTCGAGCGCTTCCTCGCGCGACCCCTGAATCAGTACGCGGGCCGGGTCATCGGCGGGCAGGTGGAAGACAACGGCGGCACACTCGCGCTTCTTGAACTCATCCGCCTTCACCGCCGCATCGATCGCGACCTGGGCAAGGTCGCGGAGGCGGGAAAGTTGGGCGATCTGGTCCGACGCGCCCGTGCCTGCGTAGGTGGCGTCGGCTTCGGGGAACAGCTCGAGATGGACGGAGTCTTTTTTACCCGCGTATTCCCACGCCTCGTCGGCGGTGAAGGAAAGGACGGGCGCGAGCAGCTTCACGAGCGCCTCGAAGACCCGAAACATCGCCGTCTGGGTGGCGCGGCGGCGCGGGGAAGCGGCGGCATCGCAATACATGCGGTCCTTCGTGATGTCGACGTAGAGGGCGCTGAGGTCGACGGCGCAGAACTGGTTGAGGGTGTTGAAGACCTTGCGGAACTCGTAGGCGGCGTAAGCTTCGCGGCACTCGACGACGACCTGGTGGAGCCGCTCAAGGATCCAGCGATCGAGGAGCGAGAACTCCGCGTCGGCGATGGTATCTTTGTCAGGATCGAAATCCCGGAGATTCGCGAGGAGGATGCGCAGGGTGTTGCGGAAGCGGCGGTAGGGCTCGGCGGTCTGCTTGAAAAGATCCTCGCCGAAGGGCACCTCGTTCTGCCAGTCGACGCTGCTGACCCAGAGACGGAGGATGTCGGCGCCGTATTTGTTGTAGAAATAGGCGGCATCGACCGGCTTGCCCGACTTCGCGGCTTCGGACTTCGAGATCTTCTTCTTGTCCTGGTCGACGACAAAGCCGTGGGTCATCACCGCCTTGTAGGGCGCGGCATCGCGCACCGCGACGCTGAGCATGAGGGAACTCTGGAACCAGCCGCGGTGCTGGTCGGTCGCCTCGAGATAAAGGTCGGCGGGACAATGCAGTTCGGGATGGCGGTCCATCACCGCGACGTGGCTCGAGCCCGAGTCGATCCAAACATCGAGGGTGTCGGTGCAGCGGGTCGTGCCCTTTGGCAGGCCGAGTTGCTCCGCCCACCAGGCGTCGTCCTTTTCAAACCAGAGATTCGTGCCACCCGACTCGGTGAGATCGGCGACGCGGCGCGCGAGGCCGGCATCCAGGATGGGCTCGGAGGTTTCTGCGTCGTAAAAGACCGGCAGGGGCACGCCCCAGGTGCGCTGGCGCGAGATGCACCAGTCGGGACGCGACTCGACCGTTCCGTAGATGCGGTTGCGGCCCCAATGCGGCAGCCACTGGACGCGGTCGATCTCCTTCAGCGCGGTGCCGCGGAGTTGGTCGATCTTGATGAAGAACTGCGGCACCGAGCGGAAAATGACGGGCGTCTTCGAGCGCCAGCAATGCGGGTAGCTGTGGAGGTAGTTCTCCTTGCCGATCAGCGCGCCTTTTTCCGCGAGCAGCTTGATGATGGGCACGTTCGATTCGTGGACGTGTTGGCCGACGAGGAAATCGACGCCGACCTCATCGGTGAATTTGCCGAGGTCATCGACCGGGGAAAGGAGACCGAGGCCGTTTTGTTGTCCGGCCATGTAGTCCTCCGATCCGTGGCCCGGGGCGATGTGGACCGCGCCCGTTCCCGTCTCGGTGGTGACGAAGTCCGCGAGGATGAGGCGCGAGGTGCGCGGCAGGAAGGGATGCTGCGCCTCGGCGCCCTCGAGCTCCGCGCCCTTCAGCTCGGACAGTTCGCCCGAAGGAACGAAGCCCGTCTTTTGGCCGAAGGTCTCGACGAGTTCGCGGACGATGATGAAATTCTCCGTCACCCCGCGTTCGGCATGGGCGAAGGTTCCGCGGACGTAGGTGAAGAGCGGATGCACCGCGATGCCGAGGTTCGCCGGCAGGGTCCAGGGCGTCGTCGTCCAGATGACCATGGAGCTCTCTCCGGCGAACTTGCCGGTGACGAGCGGGAACTTCACGAAGATGGCGGGATCCTTGACGTCCTTGTATTCCACCTCGGCCTCGGCCAGCGCGGTCTGGGCTCCGTAACTCCACTGCACGGGTTTTTGGCTTTGATAGACAAGGCCTTTCTCCACGAGCGTCGCGAAGACGCGGATGATGTCGGCCTCGTATTCGGGTGAGAGGGTGAGGTAGGGATTCTCCCAATCCCCGAGCACGCCGAGGCGGCGGAAGGAATTGCGCTGAATGTCGATGTATTCCCGGGCGAAGGCCTCGGAGCGGCGACGGATCTCGGCGGGCTCGAGGCCGCGGGTTTCCTTCACCACCTTGAACTCGATCGGTAGACCGTGGCAGTCCCATCCGGGGATGTAGGGGCACTCGTGCCCGGCCATCGACTTGCTCTTGAGGACAAGGTCCTTCAGCACCTTGTTCAGGGCCGTGCCCATGTGGACGTCGCCGTTGGCGAAGGGCGGGCCGTCGTGGAGGATGAATTTCGGCAGGGCGGCGGCGCGGCGGCGCTCGACGATGCGGTGATAAAGGCCGTCCTTTTCCCAGCGGGCGAGGCGTTCGGGTTCGCGCGTGACGAGGTCTCCCCGCATCGGGAAGGCCGTGTCGGGGAGGTTCAGGGTCGCTTTGTAGCGGGAGGAGCCGTCGGGTTCGCTCATAAAAAGGGGCCGAAAATCGAAAGGGGCGAAGCCTAGCACCCGGCCCCGGACGGGTCAAAGGGGGAAAGGGCACCCCCGCCCCGATCACGCGATTGCCAAAAGCCGCTGAATTCAACAGGGTTAGGTCACGGACCCAACCCTGTTGCCCCATGAAAAAGCTCCTTGTCTCCCTGACTTTGCCGCTTCTCCTCTACCCCGCCCTCTCCGCGAACGACTGGCCGGGCTGGCGGGGGCCGAACGGCGATGGGAAGCTGCCCGACGCGGGTGAATATCCTGTGAAGTGGAGCGCGACGGAAAACATCGCCTGGCGTGTCGACCTGCCCGACCGCGGCAATTCCTCGCCGGTCGTCAGCGGCGGCCGTGTCTTCCTGACCCAGGCTGAGGAGGAAGGGAAGAAGCGCTCGCTGATGGCCTTCGACGCGAAAGACGGCAAACTGCTCTGGAAGGACACGACCGACTACGGCAAGGTCGAGGAAACCCACAAGACCAATCCGCATTGTCCTGCCTCGCCGGCGACGGATGGCAAAGTCGTGATTGCCTGGCACGGCAACGCCGGACTCCACGCCTACGATCTCGAAGGCAAGAAACTCTGGAGCCGCGATCTCGGCCAGGACTACGTCCACATCTGGGGCCCGCACGCGGCGAGTCCGGTTTTGATGGGCAACGCGATCCTCGTACACGCGGGACCCGGACCGGTGCAGAAACTTTTCGCCCTTCGCAAGGACAACGGCGAAACGATCTGGGAACGCGACCTCGACGAATTCGAGAGCGCGGACGCGAAGCAGTTCAAGGGCTCGTGGGCGACTCCCCTGCTCATTCAAAACGACGGACGCGACGAGATGCTGCTGGGCCTGCCCGGATTTCTCGCCTCCTTCGATCCCCGCAGTGGCAAGGAGATCTGGCGCGTCAGCGGACTCGGCGACCTTTGCTACACGAACGTCCTGACCGGCAACGGCAAGGCGCTTTACCTCTGCGGCTACGGCGGCCCCGGCCTCGCGGTCAAGTTGCCGACAGCGAAGGAGATGGGTGACCTGACCAACACCCACCGGCTCTGGGCGGATCCGCCGAAGGGAAAAAACCAGAACCCCCAGCGGATCGGGTCCGGCCTGATTCTCGGCGAACATTTCTACCTGCTCAACGAACCCGGGGTGATGCAGTGTGCCAGAGTGGACACTGGTGAGATCGTCTGGCGGGAACGGCTCGGCGCGAACAGCTGGAGCTCGGCGAACCTGATCGGAAAAACGATCTACGTGAACGACACCCTCGGCACGACCTACCTGATCGATCCCGATCCCTCGGGACTGAAACTTCTGGGCAAGAATGCCGTCGATGCGAACCAGCACACCAACGCCTCGCTCGCCTTCGCCGAGGACCGCATTTTTCTGCGGACCGACGCCTCTCTTTATGCGATCGAGTGAGACCATGTCCCGATCCCTGCTCGTCGCCACCCACAACGCCCACAAGACCGGAGAGATGCGCGAGATCCTCGCGGATCACTTCGACACGGTCACCGATCTGACCACGATCCCCGGTGCCGTCGCGCCGGAGGAAAGCGGCTCGACCTTCGCGGCGAATTCGGAGATCAAGGCGGTCGCGGCGAGCCTGAGCGCACCGGGAGTGCTGGTGCTGGCGGATGACTCGGGACTTGAGGTCGACGGGCTCGAAGGCGCGCCGGGCGTGTATTCCTCGCGTTATGCGGGGGTCGGTGCCAGCGACGCGGACAACCGGGTGAAGCTGCTTGCCGAATTGAAGGACGGCCTCTCGCGCCAAGCCCGTTTCCGCTGTGTGCTCACCCTGGCCCGCGACGGTGCCGTGGTGGCTCAATTCGACGGCAAGGTCGAGGGCCGCATCGCCGACACGATGACCGGCGACGGTGGTTTCGGCTACGATCCGCTTTTCATTCCCGAGGGTTACGAGCAGTCCTTCGGAGAGTTGGCCGCAGGGGTGAAAAACGGAATCAGCCACCGGGCCAACGCGCTCGCCGCCTTCCGCGAATGGCTGAAGGGGCAGGAGGCGTAACGTCAAGCGATCTCGACCCAGACCGGGCAGTGGTCGGAGCCGTGGACCTCGCAGTGGATGCCAGCGCCCGAAAGACGCTCGCGGAGAATTCCTGAAACCACAAAGTAGTCGATCCGCCAGCCGATGTTTTTTTCCCTCGCGCCACCTCGGTAGCTCCACCAGGTGTAATGGTCGGGCTCGTCGGGAAAGAAGTGACGGAAGCTGTCGACGAAACCGGCCGCGACGATGTTGTCGAACCCGGCGCGCTCCTCGTCGCTGAATCCGGCGCTCTTGCGGTTCTGCTTCGGCCGGGCGAGGTCGATCTCGCGATGGGCGACATTCAGGTCTCCGGCGAATACGACAGGTTTGGTTTTCTCCAAACCCCTGACGTAGTCGAGGAAGACCGCGTCCCATTCCATCCGATAGGGCAAGCGGCGCAGGTCGTCCTGAGCGTTCGGGGTGTAGACGTTGACGACATGGAAGTCGGGATACTCGGTGGTGAGGACACGGCCCTCGTCGTCGTGTCCGGGCAGGCCGATCCCGGCACGGACGGAGAGCGGCTCGATCCGGGCGAGCGTGGCGACTCCGGAGTAGCCCTTTTTCACCGCGGGATTCCAGGAGACATGCCAGCCGGTGCCCTCGAAGTCGTGCTCGACCTGGTCGCGCGAGGCCTTCACCTCCTGCAACAAGACCAGGTCGGCACCGGCGGAGTCGAGGTAGTCGAGGAAGCCCTTTTTGATGACGGCGCGGATGCCGTTGACGTTCCAACTGATCAATTTCATGGCGGAGAGAGCGGAGGATTCCATGCCCTGACCGGAACGCAACGGACTTTCTCCCCCGGCCCGCCCGACTCGGGAACGCGGTGGTTTTTTCCCTTGCGAATCCCGCGGGAACGCGGAACTACACCCGTCGCCAACCCCCGGGCGCATGCCTCCACGGCTTTGACCGCCGGACCGATTTTTTCAAGAAATCGGGAGACAAATCGTCCGGGGCGAAACGCTTTCCAACCCGAACCAGCGGTTTCAGCAATGATAGAAGTCGAAAATCTCCACAAACACTTCGGGACCAAAGTGGCGGTCGACGGAGTGTCCTTCACGGTCAAGAAAGGCGAGGTGCTTGGATTCCTCGGTCCGAACGGCGCAGGCAAATCCACCACGATGCGCATGGTGACCGGATACCTGCCCGCCACCAAGGGCACGGTCCGCATCGGCGGAGCCGACATCGAGGAAAACGAGATCGAAGCCAAGGCCAAGATCGGTTACCTGCCCGAAGCGGCCCCGCTCTACGCGGACATGACGGTGGAGGCTTTCCTGCGCTTCGCCGCCGAGATGCGCCGCGTGCCCTCGTCCGAGATCACCGCGGCGGTGGACCGTGCCATCGAGACGACTTTCCTCGAGCCGGTGCGCCACCAGAGCGTGGACACGCTCTCGAAAGGTTACCGTCACCGCACCTGCTTCGCCCAGTCCATCATCCACGATCCCGAGGTGCTGATCCTCGACGAACCGACCGACGGTCTCGACCCGAACCAGAAGCACGAAATCCGCCAGCTGATCCGCCGGATGGGCGAAACGAAGGCGATCATCTTTTCGACGCACATTCTTGAGGAGGTGGAGGCTGCCTGCACCCGCGCGATCATCATCGACCGCGGACGCGTCATCGCCGACGGCACGCCCGAGGAGTTGAAGGCCCGCGCCACCAATGCCGGCGCCGTGCTCGTCCGCGCGACCGGACTGGCCGGATCGGGCATCCGCTCGGAGCTGGAAAAACTCGACTGCGCCGCCTCGGTCAACGTGATCGAATCGAACGACCAAGGCATCACCGCCCGGGTTCTTCCGGCCAAGGGCAAAGCCGACAAGCTCGCCCCGGCAATCTATCAACTTTGCCGCGACAAGAACCTCACCGTTCACGAACTGAAGGTGGAGGAGGGCCGCCTCGACATCCTCTTCCGCGAAATCACGAAGACCGACGCCGACAAGTGATCCGGAATAACCGCAACCCTCTCCAGACCCCATGGACGCATTGATCACCCTGATTCTCCACTTCGCGATTCCCACCGCGATCATCGCCGGCATCTTTGTCGTGCTGCTTTTCTACGTGCTGCCACGCGAAGTCCGCACGATCTTCAAGCGCGAGCTGAAGAGCTACTTCACCTCTCCGATCGCCTACGTGCTTTTCGTCGTCTTCCTCGGCATCTCGAACGCGCTCTCGTTCTTCTTCACGGGCGTGCTCGAGGGCGGCGAGGCCGATCTCTTCCTCCCCTATTTCCAATACCTGCCCTGGTACCTCATCCTCATCGCCCCGGCGGTCGGCATGCGCCTTTGGTCGGAGGAGCAGCGCCTCGGCACGATGGAGCTGATGCTGACGATGCCTTTGGCGCCCTGGCACGCCATCCTCGGGAAATACCTAGCCGCGGCGGTGGTGCTCTGGGCGATGCTGGTGCTCTCCTTCCCGATCGTCTGGACGATCAACTACCTCGGCGAACCCGACAATGGTGTGGTGATGTCAGGCTTTGTGGCCACCTACCTCGTCGCTCTCTGCTTCCTCGCGGTGACCTCGGTCGTTTCCGCGATGACCCGCAGCCAGCTCGTCGCCCTGCTCGTCTCGGTGGCGATCTGCCTGGTCCTCTGGCTCGGCGGCCTCCCCCACCTCAGCGAGATGCTGATGAACCTGAAGGGTGGCTGGCTCGTGGCGTGGCCGGTCCTGAAGCTGGTCAATATGCTCGGGGTCATGCCCCACTTTACGGAACTGGCCAAAGGTGTGCTCGGGCTCCGCGACATCGTCTTCTTCCTCACCTTCATCGCCTTCTGCCTTTTCGCGACCGCGATCGCGATCCGCCTGAAGCGTGCCTGATCCCACAATCCTTTCCCATCGATCACTCCCATGAGCGAAACGAACGAACCCTCCGAAAAGAAACTGAGCCGCCGCAGCGCCGCAGCGATCGGCCTCGTCGCCGCCTTTGTCATCGCGCTCCTCGTCAATTTCGTCGTCGACAAGATCGGCGTGCGCTTCGACCTGACCGAGTATGACGTCTACACGCTTTCCGAGGGCACCTCGAACATCCTCTCGCGGCTCGAGACCCCGGTCGAGCTCCGCTACTACGTCACCGACGATTCGAAGGTGATGAGCCCGAACGAGCGGACCCGCGCGCAGCGGGTCTCCGACCTCCTCGCCGAGTTCGCCCGCACCGCGCCCTCGAAGGAGATCGAGGTGACGAACGACAAGGGTGAATTCGAGAAGAAAAAGGTCAAGATGCTCACGGTGAAGAAGCTCAATCCCGAGCCGAACACCGACGCCGAGGATTCCGCAATCATCGACGGTCTCCAAGCCGGGGTGTCCGGGGAGACGAACAATGAGCTTTATTTCGGCATCGCGGTGCGCTGTCTCGACTCGGTCGAGGCGATCCCTTTCATCCCCGCGAAGCCGGAAACCACGCTGGAATACGACCTCGCCCGCGCCATCTCGAGCGTTCACGGCGGCAAGCAGAAGAAGATCGCCGTGATGACGGGCATGCCCATCGCCGGAGGCTTCGGCGGCAACTTTCAGGCCCCGCCCCAGCAACCGTGGATGTTCTACGAACTGCTCGGCAAGGACTACGAAATCTCGACGATCGAGAGCACCGCCACGGAGATCCCCGAGGGCACCACGACCCTGATCGTGCTGCACCCTTTCGACATCACGGATGAAGGTCAATTCGCCATCGACCAATACCTGCTCAAGGGCGGCAACGTGATCGCCTTCGTCGATCCCAATTTCTTCTACGCGCGAGCCATGGGCGGGCAGTCCCAGATCCCTGGTATGCCGCCGCAAGGGGGCCCCGGCCCCTCGTCGGACCTGGCCACGCTCTTCAAGGCCTGGGGCGTGAAGTACGACGCGAACCGCGTCCTTGCCGACCTCGACTTCGGTTCGGAAATCATCCGCCGCGGCAACTTCTCGCCGACCTTTCTGACCCTCGGTCGGAACGCGCTGGGCTCCAAGCCGGGCGATCCCGGCTTGAGCGATCCGATGACTTCGATGCTGAACCAGCTCAACATGCTAACGCCGGGAGCCTTCGAGGTGGCCGCCCCCGCGGGGATCACCGTCGAACCGCTGGTGCTCTCCTCGGTGAACAACGAGTTGGTCGGCTCCTTTGACGCCGATCCCACCCAAGAAGGAGGGAGCGACCGCATCCGGGAAAATTTCAAGGCTCACGGTGAGCGCCGCGCCCTCGTGGTTCGTTTGTCAGGTGAGTTCGCGACAGCGTTCCCGGAGGGCAACCCCGCCAAGAAGGCGGAGGATGCGGCAAAGGAGGAGGGTGCCGAGGCCAAGCCCGAGGTTGAGAAGAAGGAGGAGGCGAAAAAGGAGGAAGACACCTCTCTCAAGAAAGCGACGGCACCCGGCCGGGTCCTCCTGATCGGCGACGCTGATTTCATCTACGATGCCAACGTCGTGCGCCGCAATCAGATCCCTGGCCTCAACATGGTGATCCCCGAGATGCTCAACGAGAATCTCACCCTCGTCCAGAATGCGGCCGAACAGATGTCGGGCGATCCCGACCTGATCAAAGTCCGCAGCCGCACCGGAATGAGCCGACCCTTCACCAAGCAGAGCGAATGGTATCGCGAGGCGCAGCAGAAATACGCTGCCGAAGTGGCGGAGTTCAGCAAGAAGGCGAAGGACGCCGAGGCCCGGCTCAACGAACTCGTCAGCAAAACACCGGGCAACATCAACGAGGCGCTGCTCTCTAAGGACGTGCAGGATGAACTCACGAAGCTGAAGAAGGAGGAGGTGGAATTCAGCCGCCGCCAGCGCGAATTGCAGAAGGAGGTTACCCGTGAATTCCGCCAGAAGCTCGCCACCTACAAATTTGGCAACACCCTTGTCATGCCCGTGCTGGTGATCGTCGCCGGCATCCTGATCGCCATCTCTCGCCGCCGTGCCATCGCGGCCCGCTGAATCCCACCCTTTCGAGAACCTGACATTGCACGAATCATGGCCACCAAAACATTGATCCGTCTCCTCATCGCCCTCGCCCTCCTCGGCGGTATCGCGGCGGTGCTTCATTTCACCCGTGGCGGCGGCGCGGTTTCCACCGTTGAGTCATCCACCACGAAAAAGAAGGTCTACGACGCCTTCCCCATCAACGAGGTCGCGAAGATCGTGGTGAAGGACAAGGAGGCTTCCGTCACCCTGACGAAGGGCGCTGAGGCCTGGGAAATTGCCGAGCGAGAAGGCTTTCCGGCAAACGCCGAACCGGTCGTCGGCTTGCTGCGCAAGATCTGGGACCTGAACATCGTCCAGCCGATTACGATCGGGCGGACCCAGTACGGTCGTCTCAATCTTCTCGATCCCGCCGGGGCGGACACCAAGGCCGAGGAGGCCGCCACCCAACTGGTCTTTCAGGACAAGGATGGCAAGGACCTCGCCTCACTCTGGCTGGGCAAGGTCTATGCCCGCTCCGAAGGGCGGCCCGATCCCTTTGGCGGTGGCGGCATGGCCACCACCGATGCCGGCCGCTACGTGAAACGCGGGGACAGCAACTCCGTCTACCTCGTCGGGGAAACCTTCTCCGATGTGAAGACGGAAGCTTCGGAATGGCTCGATCAGAACTTCTTCAAGGTGGAAGGGGTCAAGTCCATTGAATTCATGAGCGGCACCCCCGCCGATGATTGGAAGCTCGAGCGCCCCGATGACGCCTCGGATTTCACCCTCGCAAACGCCAAGGCCGGCGAGACGATCGACAAGGCCAAAACCGCCTCGATAAAAGCGGCTTTTTCCAGCCCCCAGTTCGACGATGTGTTTATTGGTGAAGCCGCCAAGGAACAGAAGACGGGCAGAAACACCTTCAAGATCGTCACCTTCGACGGTTTCCGCTACGAGGTCTCCGTCGGCGAGAAAAACGACCTCAACGAGCTTCCCCTGACTCTGAAGGTCGAAGCTGATCTACCGAAAGAGCGCAAGAAAGGTGAGGAGGAGAGCGAGGAGGAGGCCAAAAAACTTGATGCCGAGTTCAAGACCAAGCTGGAGGGCTGGCAGAAAAAGCTCGCTCACGAGAAATCACTCGAGGGACGCGTTTTCAAGGTCCGCAGCTTCGTGATCGATGCGATCGCCAAGAAGCGTGGTGAGTTGATGGAGGAGAAGAAGGAGCCCGAGGCTGGCGGTGCCGCCGAGGTCGCACCCGGAGTCTCTCTACCTGGTCTGCCCCCGGCTCCTCCGGTTCCCGTTCCCGTTCCTGCTCCTGCTCCCGCGAGACCGGCTGCTTCGGCTCCGGTGGAGGCGCCCACAGCTCCCGCTCCTGAGACCGCTCCCAAAACGGTAGCCCCGGCCCCTGCTGCTGAGCCGAAGCCAGCGGAAGAGGCGGCTCCAGCGCCGCAGAACTGAGGGCGGTCGAGGTGCTTCAAGTTCCTCAGCGAAATCCGCTTAGCTCACGCGGATTTCAAGAAATCCTTGCAGGGTGGTTCAAATTCCATTATTATGGTAATTCTAGAATTCCTTGAATTTCCTGCCCCCATCGCTGTCAGTCTTTCGCGCTTTTCGCCACTCGCGATTTGACCAAACGAATGTCGGACTCTCTCAGGAGACCGGCCCGCGGGCTGATTTGGCGGCGGAGCTCCTCGATCTCAGCATTGACGGCGCTTTTTCCCTGTGGCGATGGCTCCCTGCGACCGGACGGATCGAGACCTTCGGAAAGCTGGCAGCCGGGACGTTCCAAGAATGGATCGACGGGATCCACCCCGACGACACACGCGATGCCCTTGAGTTTCTGGAGGCCGCGCTGATCGCTGGAGGTCTTACGAGTTTTTGCGAATATCGCTGGCGGGCCGGAGGGCGGGGAGATTGGCTACTGATCTGTCACACCCTGCGCAAGCCTCCCGGGGAAGTCGCGGGAGCGCCCTGCATCGAGGGGCTCGTCGAAATGATCTCGGCTGGAGCCAGCTCGCTTTCCCTCCTTGATGTTACCGAACGAGACCTGAGGGAGGGCGAGATCCGGATGGCCGAGTTTTTCGAAGGTGCCTTCCCGCTGGCTGGCGCGCCCGACCCCCTCCCCTTGTTACGATTGTTGAAGCATGCGCTCCGGGCGGACACGGTCGCCTACCTTCCGCTCGATGTTAAGCTCCTGCCTGCGGGCACGGTGGCCGCGACTTCGCCCGATCTCACCCTCGATCTGACCTCTTTGCGGAATTCCCTGGTCGCGATCGTCACGTCCGGAGGTCATCAGGTTTCCGCGACCAGCGAGGAGATCGACCTCGAGGAAGGTAAGATCCGCTTTTTTCTGGCAAAACCGGTCCTTCTGCCCGGGTCGGGAGTTTCTGGTGCGATCTGCGCTGGTTTTGTAGGCGCAGATGCCCGTGCGCTGGTGCGACGCTTTGAATGTTTGCTGACTTTCACCGCCACCCTCTTTGCGACACGACTGGGTCAGGAAAGGTGGACCCGCCACTGCCGCGACCTGCTCGGCGAAGTGAGGGAGGCTCGTTGCCGGGGCAACGCGATGGCCCGGGCTGCGCGCGCAGCGGCGACGGTCGAGGAAAAAATCACCCACGCAGGATCAGCCATGGCCAGATTGCTTCCGGCGCACGAGGGCAACGATTCGGACGTCACCACCGCCCGCGACCATCTCGCCGAGGCGAAAGAGGCGCTCTCGAAGTTCCGGGAGTCGGTGCACCGACGTCCTTCCCTGCACAGTACGGATTTGAACAAGCTGGTCGAGCGCACCGTTGCCATGATCGATGGAGTCCTGATGGATTCGGTGTCCCTCGTGCTCGATCTGGACCAGGCGCTCGAACCCGTGATCTGCGACGAGGCCGCCTTCCGCGAAGCGCTGCTCATCCTCATCCTCGAGGCCCACGAAAATTCCGTCGAGCGAGGCATCCTCACCCTTTCGACCCGCTGGACCGCTCGCAAGGACCGGACCGGCAAGCATCATGCGACCTTCTGGCTTTCCTACCTTTCGAAGGGTGGGTTCCGCGAGGAAGGCAACCTGTCGCGCGAGGACGATCCGGTCCTCCTGCTACTCTCCGCCTCCGGTATCGAGGTCGAACGTAGCCGCGACGCGCGGGATGGAGTCTCGATCCGCCTCAGCTTCCCGTCCGATCTTCGCTCCCAATCAAGAAACGCGGGCGATTCCCTTTCCCGCAATCGGCTGGGGGCCGGGGAACTTCGCGGAACCCGCGTCCTCCTCGTGGAAGACCAGCTCGCCGTTCGGAAACTCGTCCGCAAACTGCTGGAGACCCTCGGGTGTGAAGTCACCGAAGTGGGATCCGGGCGCGAGGCTCTCGAACTATGGCCGACCGTTCAGGACCAGGTCAGCATGGTGATTTCGGACGTTGTCATGCCGGGCGGCGTTTCGGGCTGGGATCTGGCGAAGGAATTGCATCATCGGCATCCCGATCTCTCCATTCTCCTCACCAGCGGGCATGCCGCCGAACTGGAGCGCTACGGCCTGGAAGACCGCGCCGAGATCTCGTTCCTCCAGAAGCCCTACGGCGTCGATACCCTGCGCGAGTCGATGCTGGGGCTTCTCAACGTCGCCGTAGCGTGAACTGCCGCGGGGCCGCGGTCAGTACAGCTCGAAGTCGATCAGATCGTCGCCGACATCAGGCTTGAGCGCGGTCTCGATGTCTCGATTCTTTGTCACCAACACGGCGATCGACTCTTCCGCCTGGACATCGTCCACTTTCACCCAACCCAGGATGTCGCCTCCGCGACGCACGGCGAAACGTTGGTCTTTTTTGACTCCCTGCGAGGCTCCCGCATCGAAGGTGACAATGCCCCATTCCTTGTCATAGCTCGTGACCTTCGCCAGCGAGGGCGCGGCCACGACTTGCGATCGGACCCTCGCCAGTTGCGCCTCCATCTCGGGATTGCCACCAGGAGGATTGACCACCGCGTTCCGGAGAAAATCGGGCAATTCGGAAGTGATCGCGGCACCCTGCCCATCCGGAGCAGGGGCGGGGGGCGTGGCATTGGCGGAAGGGCCGGTGTAACCCCCGGCCAACTCATTGTAGCGCTGCTCGGTCCGTTGCCCCTGCTGGCTGGCTGCCTCGAGGGACTGGCGAAGACGCGAGATTTCGGGGTCTTCGGGTTCGGGCAGTTCGACCGGAACCCCGGTCGCAGCCGGAGTCGCGGGCGCCTGCACCGTGGTCGGGGCGGCGGCAAGGGCGGTGGGCGAACTCGAAAGATACACCGGGTTTCCTTGCGCGTCGTAAAGCACCGTCGTAGCGGGTGCCGGCGCCGTGGAAGCGGGCGCGACCGGCTTTTCGGTTGCCGGGGCCGGAGGCGTCAAACCATTGCGCTGGTATAAGAGCGCCTCCTTTTCCTGGTACTCACGCTCAAGTCCGTCGCGGACAAAATCTCGATAACTCATCGCTCCCACCACCAACAGCAGGATGGCAGCGAGACTGAGGGCGATGGTGGGCGTGTGATTGGCGGACTTGCGCTCGCCGATGTCGTCGGGTCCGATCATGGGAAGAGAGTCTACCACATTCCACCTCAGACCGCCAATCCCCGACTTCGCCCATCAACGTCGGCAGGGAACGGGGAGCAATCCGGAGCTGTGGAGGAAATCGCGCACCGCCATCTCGCGGTAGAGCGGATGGGAAAGCCGGTGGACCCGTTGATGCTGGGGCCACCAACTCGGCCCGGCGGGATCGACCCAGCAGGGGGACAAGCCACCGCCCAGCCGCCAGATCTCCGCAGGCAAGCGCAGGGTGATTTGCGACCTCGCCATCAGATCGGCCGGGACCGGCAGCTCGAGATCTCCCGCATGCACAACCTCGGCCTTTTCCTCCTCGCCCTTCAGCTCTCTTTCCGTTTCTGGAGCATCTTCAAGATCGGCGACCGGTTCATAGAGCATGCGATAAGATTCGGACAGGCTCCCGAAAGGCACCTTCGCGATCCCAGCCGCGTGCCGGAATGTCAGGCCGTGTGAGTCGGCACCCAGGATGAAAATCTCGCGGTAAACCCGCCCCGTGTTGGTGCTCAGGGTCTCGTGGTCGTAGTCCTGACCCGTCAGGCTCGCCACGAACAGCAAAGAGACCATCGCAAGGTTGCTAAAATTCATAATATCGAGACTCATAACAAGGAATCGCAGAGTTTCCAAGCTCGAATTTCTGCCGTAATCCTGAGGTCCATGGACACCGAATCACTTCGCGAGCGCCTCACCCCGCAGCAATTCCACGTCACCTGCAACGGTGGCACCGAGCCGCCCTTCGACAATGCCTACTGGGACCACAAGGCAGTCGGGATCTACGTGGACGTGATCAGCGGGGCTCCGCTTTTTTCGTCAGAGGCGAAATTCGACAGCGGCACGGGTTGGCCGAGTTTTTTTGAGCCTATCGATGCGGGCGAGATCGTCGAGGTGGTCGACCGCAGCCACGGGATGATCCGCACCGAGGTCCGCGCCCGCACTTCCGGAGCTCATCTCGGCCACGTCTTCCCCGATGGTCCTCCCCCGACCGGCTTGCGTTACTGCATCAATTCGGCGGCCCTTCGTTTCGTGCCCGCCGAGGGAAAATGATCAGGCGCGCGGGTGGGCCTCGTCGTAGACCTGCTTGATCCGCTCGATCGAGACGTGGGTGTAGATCTGCGTGGTCGAGAGGCTGGCATGTCCAAGCAGCGTTTGCACGCTGCGCAGATCCGCCCCGTGGTCGAGCAAGTGGGTCGCGAAACTGTGGCGCAGCTTGTGCGGGCTGGCATGCTGCGGGATGTCACAGAGGGCGTGGTACTTGGCGAACAGATCCGAAATCGCCCGTGTCGTCAGCCGACGTCGTGATTTCGAAATGAAGAGCGCGCCCTGCATCACCTTCGCCGCATTCCGATAGCGATGGATCGCCTCCGCCGCCGGCCCACCCACGGGACAGACCCGCTCCTTCGCTCCCTTTCCGAAAACCCTGACACATTCCCCATGGAAATCGAAGTCCTCGACATCCAGCGCGGCCAGCTCGGCGAGCCGGATCCCGGAACTATAAAAGAGCTCGAGGATCGCCGCGTCGCGCTCACCGGTCCACGAGGCGGCCTGCTTCGGCTGTTCGATCTTGAGAGGTTTCTCGATCAACTCGATCACCTGGCGTTCCGTCAACACCACCGGGAGCTTTTTCTCCGCCTTCGGCAGCAGCACCTCGGCGACGGGGTTGTGCGGATATCCGCGGCGGCGCACCAGGAATTTGAAAAAACTCCGCAGGGCCGCGAAATGCAAGCGCACCGTGGCCCGGGAGAGTTCCGCCCGCATCAGCAGGTAAAGATAATCACGGAAGTCATCGGGCTCCGCATCGACCCAGCCCTGCTTCGCCGGCAGCCAATCGCGAAAGCGCGAGATGGCGTGATGGTAGTTTGCCAGGGTCCGGTGAGAACTGTTCCGCTCGACCGAGAGGTACTCGAGGAATTCCTCGAGGGTCGCGTCGGTGGATCGGGGAGCCTCGCTCACCGCGGTGGTCAGTTGACCGTGGCCACCCCGGATTTCGGCCAGAACTGGGCGCCGCGGTAGCTCAGCGATGAACTCATCGCCCCCGGAGTTTCTCCCGGATAGTCGGGCAGGCGCACCGTCTGCTCAAAGATCGAGCGGAAGCCGTGAGTGTCGGTCCAGCCCAGCGCGATGCGATATTCGCGGTCATCGGCGAGCAGCGGCACGATGAAATGACCCGATTCGCGATGCAGGAAGATCGTCTCCTCCGCATCGGTCTCGCTGCCGTTGACCTGGAGGCAGAGACGGACCTGTGAATGGATCGGTTGGCGCTCGCTCGTCAGGTTCCAGTAGACCACCGCGGTATCGCAATTCCGAGGGATCACCGAAAAGGAATCATCACAGTAAGGAAGGGCGGTGTAGGATTCGAGCGCGACGGTTTCCATGGCAGAGGTGGCAATATTTCGGAAAAGTTAACCATATCGGGAGTTGAAACACCAGAATTTTTTGGGATTACCGTGAGATTTTGTTTTCCTCGCGCCCGACCCTGCCAAGTGCCAAGTTCCTTGGACCTTATGCTTACCAAACGCATCATCCCCTGCCTGGACGTGACTGATGGACGGGTCGTCAAAGGGACCAACTTCGTGAATCTCCGCGATGCCGGCGATCCGGTCGAATGCGCCGTCGAGTACAACCGCCAGGGGGCGGACGAGCTGGTCTTTCTCGACATCACCGCGTCCTCCGAAGGACGCCGCACCATGGTCGAAGTGGTGCGCCGGACCGCAGAGCGTTGCTTCATGCCGGTGACAGTCGGCGGCGGCATTCGTGCGGTGGAGGACATGCGCGAGATGTTGCTGGCCGGTGCGGACAAGGTCGGCGTCAACACCGCCGCGGTGAAGAATCCCGATCTCGTCTCGGCCGGCTCCTCCGCCTTCGGCGCACAATGCATCGTCGTCGCGATCGATGCGAAACGAAAGCCCGATGGCAGCGGCTGGGAGGTCTTCACCCACGGCGGCCGCACGCCGACCGGACTCGACGCGGTGCGTTGGGCCGAAGAGATGTTTCAACGGGGCGCCGGCGAGATCTTGCTGACCAGCATGGACGCCGACGGCACCAAAGCCGGCTACGACATCGCCCTCACCGCCGCCATCAGCGATGCTGTCCCCATTCCCGTGATCGCAAGTGGGGGAGCAGGATCGGTGGACCATATGGTCGAAGTGCTCGACCGCGGCCGCGCCGATGCGGTGCTCGCCGCGAGCATCTTCCACTTCGGCGAGACCACCGTCGCGGAGGTGAAGGAGCAGCTCGCCCGGCATGGAATCCCGGTTCGACCAGCCTTTTCCGCGGTGTAAGTTCGTGGTGATGACCTTGACCGACCTCGGCTGGAACGACGCTTTCGAGAGAGAGTTCGCTCCCTACGCAAAGAAGGGCTGGGTTCCCGCGCGCCTCATCCGCGACAACAAGATCACCTACGGTGCCCTCACCGAAGGCGGCTACGAGTACGAGGTGGTGATGAGCGGAAAGGTCTACCACGATGCCTCCTGCGACGCCGAGCTGCCCGCGGTCGGCGATTGGGTGGCGCTCGAGATCGGCACGGGTGATCTCGACCATATCATCCGCGCCCGCCTTTCGCGCCAGACCTGCTTTTCGCGCAAGGCTCCGGGCAAGAGCAGCGAGGAGCAGGTGCTCGCGGCCAACGTTTCCCTCGTCTGTGTCGTCACCGATGCCGGCACCGATCTGAACCTGCGCCGCATGGAGCGTTTCTTCACCCTGATCGGACGCGGTGGCGCCAAAGCCCTCGTCCTCGTCAACAAATCGGACCTGCATTCCAAAGCACAAAACGAAGAAGCCGCCGCCGCGATCCGCGCCCTCTCGCCCGACGCCGAAGTGATCGTGACGAGCGCGGTCAACGGGCGCAACGTTGCCGAGATCCGGCGTTTCCTCGAGCCGGGCGTCTCCATCACCTTCGTGGGATCGAGTGGCGTCGGTAAATCCTCGCTCGTCAACGCCCTCCTCGGTGAGGAGTGGCAGGAAGAGGGCGAAGTGAACGAAGTCACCGGCAAAGGGCGCCACACCACCACGGCGCGCGAGCTTATCGTCCTCGAGGAAGGCGGCATCCTCATCGACAATCCCGGCATCCGCGAGGTGCAGATGTGGACCGACGAAACCACCCTGCGCGAGAAATTCCTCGATGTCGCCGAGATCGCGATGCAATGCCGCTTCCACGACTGCCGGCACGGCAGCGACGCCGGCTGTGCCATCCGCGAGGCCGTCGCCGACGGACGCCTCTCACGCGAACGTCTCGACGGTTTTCTGAAACTCGACGAGGAGATCGCCAAACTGAAGAAGCGCCTCAAGAAACGCACCATGACCCTCGAACGCCGTGCCAAACGCGACCACCGTGTGAAGGCGCGCAACCTCGTTGATCGCCGCGAGCTCGAAGCCGAGCTCAAGCCGCGACCCACCGATTCCTGACAAAGCACCATGAAAATCAAAAGCGCCCGTTACGCCACCAGTGCGGCCGGCATCGACGAATGCCCCGTCGCCGAACTGCCGGAGTTCGCCTTCATCGGGCGCTCCAATGTCGGCAAGTCATCCCTCATCAACCTGCTCTGCCACCAGAAATCCCTCGCCCAGGTCTCCTCCGCTCCCGGCAAGACCCGTACGATCAATTTCTACGTCGTCAACGAGGAGTGGGTGCTCGTCGACTTGCCCGGCTACGGCTACGCCAAGGCCGCCAAGGCGGAACGCGACCGCTTCAATGACTTCGTCGCCGATTACCTCGAGTTCCGCGAAGGCCTCACCCATGTCTTCGTCCTCATCGACAGCCGCCACGAGCCGCAACGCATCGACCTCGATTTCGTTTCCTGGCTGGTTGAGAAAGGCATCCCCTTTTCCCTCATCTTCACGAAGTGCGACAAACTCAAACCCTCGAAGGTGAACGCGAACCGCACCCTTTTCCTCGAGGCGATGAAGGAATTTGCCGACGGCGAACCCGTCACCTTCATCACCTCGGCCGAAACCAAGACGGGGCGTTTGGAGGTTCTTGGAGCGATCCGAGAGCTGATGTCGATGGAGGCGTGAATGCTTCACTTCAACCTCGCCCGCAACTCCGGCGCGAAGTGTTTCAGCCGCAGGTCACGATCCGCAGCGAAGGCGTCGGCGTGCTGCACCGCGAGAGGACATTGCCCGCAGGCACAGCCCGGGTTGTCGCGCCAGATCGCGTGTGACTCCGTCTCGTAGCGGGCCAGCTTGTCGAGATCCTTCGCCGGGGGTGCCCCGAGCATCCGCGTCAGCCGCATTTCGAGGCCCTGGAAATGCACCAACGCCCGTGTGAAATCCTCGATCAACAGCCATCCGGGCGCAAGAAGACGATCGAGCTGGCGCCGCGCGTCGGTCACCGATTCCTCGTAACCGCGCGGAGCCGTGGCGAGCAGTCCGCTCACGGTTTCGACGACCCGGAGGATCTTCGCCACCGACTCGCAGATCGCCGGAGCATGGGCGAAAAGCTCCGCATCGCAGCGCGCCACCGCTTTTTCCCATTCTTTCGCCGAAAAAGGGTCGCCTAACAAATCACTCAAAATCCTCCGCAGGAGATCCTCGCGGTGCTGCCCCGCTCCGGGCCCCACCTTGGTCAACACCAAGGCCTCCGCCGGAGTCAGGAACCGCCCCTTGGCCGGAGCCGCCTTCGCGACCGGCATCGGTCGCACCGTTTCCTTCGGCAGCGGTGTCTTCGCATGCCCGCCAAAAGCCGCCGCCAGCGAATTGAAATCCCCCGCCGGCTTCGTTACAACTTTTGTCCCGGCCGGGACAGGAATGGTAACGGCGCGACCCGCGAAGATCACTCCAAGGAGACGCTCGACGGGATCCTTTCGGACAAGGCGGTAGAGACGCGCCACTCCAAGCAGGTGCTGGGTGAGGGCGCAGGACTCCGAAGGCCAGAGGCGCATCGCCACGCCATCCTTGCCGGCATCGAGCAGGCCGGGAAAGCCGGTCGTATGGCGATCGAGGTCGACATGGCGCGGCAAGTCGCCGAAATTCCACGAGGTGATCCCCTGCTTCGCAAACCGGCCCTTCGCGACCTGGTCGAAACGATCCCGGACCTTTCCGGCGAGGCTGCGCTGCAACTCCTCGAGGTCGAGCCCGTGGCCCACGACGCGCCCCTTGTCATCGATGATCTCAAAACGCAGGTGGAGGTGCGCGGGCAATCGATCGAGCTCGAAGGAACCAGGACTCAAATCCAGCCCGTGAACCTCGTGAAGATAATCGATGAGTGCCTCGAGCAGGCCACAATGCGGCTCGTAGCCTTCCCACGCGTCGAGGAAGTCATCGACGACCTCGCGGTTCGCCGGCAGCATCGTGCGCATCTCCTTGCGCAGACAGCGCAGGAGCGCGGTTACCTTTTCGTCGAGCCATCCCGGCACGAGCCATTCCCCGAACCACGGCGGCAGATGCGGCAGCTCGACCAGCGGCACCCTGGCGGTGATGCCGTCGGCGGGATCGGCGGGATTGTGCAGATACACGAGCGCAAACTCCGCCGATCCATCCGGCGTGGTGATTTTGTCAGGGTAATCCTCGGGATGGATCGGCTCTCGTTGCGGCAGGAGGCAATCCTCGAGCGCGAAGTCGAGAAAGCCCGGAGTCTGTGCCGCGATCCACTTCTCGAAATCCTTCTGCGTGCAGATCGAGGCCGGAAGCCGCTCCTCGTAGAAAGCGACGATCCCGGGCGGGTGGTGGAGGCCCCCGAGACGGCGCATCTTGTGCTCGAGCCGCTCGGCCGCCGCCATGGTTTCGCGATTCTTAGAGAGCGAGGTCAGCGGGGCCCGGGTGTTCCCGTTGACGAGAGCCTCGAGAATGAAGATCTCCCGCGAGAGCTTCGCGTCGATGCGGCCGTAGTGGATGCGGCGTTTCTCCACGACGGGTAGACCGAAGGCGAGGACGCGCTCCTCTCCGTAGACCGCGCCCTGGTCGGGGCTCCAGTGCGGATTCGAATAGCGGTAACGGCAGAGGTGCGGCGCGACCTTCTCGAACCAGCCCGGATCGAAGGTGGCTCCGTTGCGGGCATAGAGCTTCGCCGTCTCGACGAGTTCGAAGGCCATGACCCAGGCGGGCGAACCACCGAAAATGCCCGATCCCGGGAAAAGCCAAAAGGTCGAGTCGTTCGCCCCTTTGTAACCCTGCCCCTTCCCGCGGAACATGCCGATCTGACTCGGGATCGCCGCGAGGATGGCGCGGTGAAGCGGCTCCGAATAGGTGTCGGCGGGATCGTCGAGCGGTTTGTTAGGATCGGGGAGTTTCCACTTCATCTCCCGCAGCGTGTCGCGCAGCTCGCGGTGGAGATTCAGCCATTCCTGGGTGCGGCGGTGGTTGAGGAAGTGTTTCTGACAAAATTTGCGGAGGGCATTGCCCGACTTCCCGCGCGCCTCCTGAATCGCATGCCAGAGGCGGAGCCAGCCGGTGAAGTCGGACCGTTTGTCGCGGAATTTAGCATGGGCCTCGTCGGCGGCTTGCTGCCGGTCGCGGGGTCGCTCGCGCGGATCCTGCACCGCCAGAGCGCTCGCGATGATGAGGCCCTCGGCGAGGCAGCCCTCGGCCTCCGCTCCGAAGAGGATGCGTCCCACCCGCGGATCGAGCGGCAGCCGCGCGAGACTGTGACCCAACCCGGTCATGTGCACCACCCGACCCTGTTTGGTGAGAGCACCAATTTCCTCGAGGACCCGGTAGGCCTGCGCGACGCGTTTCGGCTGGGGCGGATCGACGAAGGGAAACTCGAGCGGATCGCCCAGCCCGAGGTGCTCCATCTGCAGGACCACGCCCGCGAGGTTGGAGCGCGGGATCTCGGGATCGGTGAAGTCGGGGCGCTCCTCGAAATCTTCTTCGGAATAGAGCCTGACACAGACCCCTTCGCTGATACGGCCGCAACGTCCCCGACGTTGCCGAGCACTCGCCTTCGAGACCGGCTCGATGCGGAGCCGCTGGATGCCGGACCCGGGATCGTGGCGGCTGAGACGCGCGATGCCCGAGTCGATCACGAAGCGGATCCTGGGAATCGTCAGCGAGGTCTCGGCCACGTTGGTCGCGAGGATGACGCGACGTTTTGAGGCGATGGGTCGAAAGACCGCCCCCTGCTCCGCGGCGGCTTGGCGGGCGAAGAGCGGCAGCACGAGGGTGTCGCGATACTTCCTTCCTTCGAGCAACTCCGCCGCCTCGCGGATCTCGCGTTCGCCCGGGAGAAAAACGAGCGTGTCGCCGAGCCGGTCGATTTCGCCGAGCGATTCAAAGGCGCGGCAGACCTGCTCGGCGAGCGATTCGTATTCGTCGAAGGCCGACTGATACAGATCCGTCACCGGAAAGGTGCGGCCTTCCACCTCGATCACCGGAGCTCCGCCGAAGAATTCCGAGAAAGCCCCCGCGTCGAGTGTCGCCGAGGAGATCACCACCTTCAGGTCGCGCCGTTTCGCGAGGGTGCGGTGAAGGTAACCGAGGATGAAGTCGATGTTGAGCGATCGCTCGTGGGCCTCGTCGACGATGATGGTGTCGTATTGCCGAAGATCAGGATCGTTCCGCGTCTCGGCGAGGAGGACGCCGTCGGTCATGAACTTCACCCTGGTCGCGGCCTTGTCGGTTTTGTCCTCGAAGCGGATCTGGTAGCCGACCTCGCGACCGAGCGGCACCTGCAATTCCTCTGCGACGCGGGCCGCCACCGAGGTCGCGGCGATGCGGCGCGGCTGGGTGCAACCGATGCGGCGACCGTTGGTGCCGCGGCCAAGCGCAAGGGCGATCTTCGGGAGCTGTGTCGTCTTTCCTGATCCCGTGTCGCCACACACGATGACAACGGCATGCCGCTCCATCGCCGCGCGGATGTCGTCGCGGCGGCGGGAGACGGGGAGTTCCTCTGGAAAGCTGAGATTCAAGATTCAACTTAACCCGGACCCGCGGAGCGCAAGAGCGGACGTTGACTCTTTGCGCTTGAGTCGGCATCCTGCCCGCCTCGTGAAAACGTCCCTCTTTTTGCATTTCCTGGTTCTGACGGCGAGCCTCGCGCTCTCTGCGACCGCCGCGCCGCCCACCGCCACTCCCCCGAAACCAGTCGTGCCGGAGAACATCGACCCGGGGATCAAGGTCCTGAAGCCAGGTGTGAAACTAACCCTGCTCGCCGAGCATCCGGCGATCGTGACGCCAACCGGAATCGATGTGGCCCTCGACGGACGCCTTTTCACGATCGCCTGCCACACCCATTTCCGACCCGAAGGTTATGAAGGCCCCGTGCACGACGAGGTGCTGGTCTTCGATGCCGATGGAAAGAATCGCCGGGTCTTCTACAACAAGACCACCGCGACGATGCAACTCGTGCTGGGCACCGATGGCTGGGTCTACCTTTCCGAACGCGGCCGCATTCTCCGGGTCAAGGACCGTGACGGTGACGGAGTCGGCGACATCGAGGAGACAATCGCCTCGCTCGACACGATCGCCGACTACCCGCACAACGGGCTCAGCGGGATGGCTTGGCATCCCGAGGGGGATCTGGTGTTTTCGTTGGGAGAAAACTTCGGGAAGGATTGGACGCTGACCGCCCGTGACGGATCGACCGCCACCGGCCGGGGCGAGGGCGGAATATTCCGTTGCACCGCCGACGGACGAAAGCTGCGCCGCATCGCCCGCGGATTCTGGAATCCTTTCGGCCTGACGGTCACGTCGGAGGGTGAAATCTTTGCCTGCGAGAACGATCCCGGCAGTCGACCGCCCTGCCGTTTTCTCCAAGTGATCGAAGGGGCGGACTATGGTTTCCAATGGGTCTACGGCAGCGCTCCGGTGCATCCCTTTGTCGGACTGAACGGCGAACTGCGCGGTACGTTGGGGATGATCTGTCCCTCCGGCGAAGGCCCCTGCGCGATCGTTCCACTCGGCGCGGGCATGTTGATCCCCTCGTGGAGCGATCACCGGATCGAATATTACCCGCTCCATCGCGAAGGCGCGGGATATCGCTCGGACCGCGTCGCCCTGATCGAGGGCAGCGACTACTTCCGGCCCACCGGCATGGCCGTCGGTCCCGATGGCGCCTACTATCTGAATGACTGGGTCTTCAGCTCCTATCCGATCCATGGGAAAGGCCGGCTCTGGAAACTGGAGATCGATCCCGCGGCCGCGGCTGAGTGGATGAAGTCGGAAGCCGATCCTCCCAACGACGCTGCGAAACTCGCGGCGGGACTTCGGAACGGAACCATCCCCAAGAGCGCTGAGGAACTTTTCGAACTCGCTGCTGCAAAAGATCGCTACCTCGCCGATGCGGCGCTGGCGGCCTTGGCGAGCCAATCGTCCTCGTGGACTCCCGGGAGCGTCGCCGCTCTCAAGCCGCACGAACGGATCACCGCCCTCGTCGCCCTGCGCCGTCTCGGTGATGGTGGTGCCCAATGGCCGCGGTCCTTTCTAAAAGACGCGCACCCCGAGATCCGTTTTGAGTGCCTCCGCTGGATCGCCGACCGCGTGCTGGTCGACCTGAAGGATGAGGTGCGGGCCGTCCTCGCCGAGCCGGATCTGGACTTCCGGCTGTTCGAGGCCGCCCTCGCCACCTGGAACACGCTAAACGGCGATCCCGGAGCCGGCGTCACGAATCCCGCGGTGCTGACGGAGCGCATTCTCGATCCTGCTACTTCACCCACGATCCGCGCCTACGCGCTCCGCCTCGCTCCCTCCGATCACAAGACCATCACCGTCGACCGGCTGCGTGAGTTCCTCAATCTCGGGAACGACCTGCTCTCGATGGAGGTGGTGCGGACCTTGCGCGCTCAAGGAACTCCGGAAGCTACTGCGATGCTCGCGGAAGTGGCCGCGGATCAAGGGCGGAGTCCGGCTCTGCGATCCGAGTCGGTGGTCGGCCTGGCCGCCTCGACCGATCCGGCTCATCAGGTGGCCTTGGTCTCCCTGGTCACTGACGGGGACGCCAGCGTCCGCGAAGAATCCCTGCGTGCGTTGCGCGGTTCCACGCTCGAGCCTGACACAACCACCACAATCAAGTCGGTCGCGGATCGTTTCCCTGACTCCGCCCCGCTGGTGGATGCCGTGGTCGATCCCGCTTCACTGGCAACGGGACGCCCGGGTTTCGAGAACACGGCCGCGTGGTTGGCGAGACTGGACGCCGTGCCGGGCAAGCCTGATCCCGAGGCTGGGCGACGGCTCTTTTTCCATCCTCGTCTCGCGCTTTGCGCAAACTGCCACCGCCACAGTGGGCGAGGCGTCGTCCTTGGTCCCGACCTTTCGCTCGTCGGGCAGCAAGGCAGCCGGGAGGCGATCCTGCGCTCCATCCTCGAACCGCAGCGCGAAGTCGCGCCGCAGTTTTTCCCAAGCCAGGTCAAGCTGGTCGACGGCACCGAATTTGTCGGCATCCTGCTGCGTTCCTCAAGCAACGAGGTCTTCCGCGATCTGAGCGGCAAGGAGCGCTCCCATCCCGAGGCCGACATCGTCGGACGCACCGAACTCCGCACTTCGCTGATGCCACCGGGACTCCTCTCCATGCTGACCGACCGTGAAATCCGCGATCTGCTTTCCTTTTTGACCCAGCCATGAAACCGCTCCTGATCCTCTGCCTCCTCTTTGGCCTCGCCCCCAGCGCCCATTCCGAAAACTGGCCGGGCTGGCGCGGCCCCCGCGGCGATGGCTCCGTCCAAGGAGCACCGGAACTGCCGGTGAAATTCGATCCTGCCAAAGACACCCTTTGGAAGTCGGCCATCCCGGGGATCGGACATGCCTCCCCCATCATCTGGCAGGACCGGATCTTTCTCGTCACCGCGGAAGAAGGCAAACGGCTCCTGCTGTCCATCGATCGCAAGAGCGGCGAGATCCAATGGAGCAAGGTCGTGCTGGAGGCTCCGCTCGAGGACATCCATCGTCTCAACAGCCATGCTTCGAGCACGCCGGTGACCGATGGAGAACGGATCTTCGTCAGCTTCCTCGACCGCACGGAGATGTATGTGGCGGCATACGATTTCGCCGGGGAGAAACTGTGGGAAGTCCGGCCCGGAGGATTCTCCAGCAAACACGGTTACTGCTCCTGCCCGGTGCTTTGGCAGGACAAGGTCATCGTCAACGGAGACCACGACGGCGATGCCTACCTCGTCGCCCTCGACCAGAAAACCGGCGCGACGTTCTGGAAGACGGACCGCCCCAACAAAACCAGGAGCTACTGCACCCCGATCTTCCGCGAAATCGACGGCAAGACCCAGATGATCCTCTCCGGCAGTCTGTCAGTGACCTCCTACGATCCGGCCACCGGCAATCTGATCTGGTGGATGGACGGACCCACCGAGCAATATGTCGCCTCCATCGTCTACCACGAGGACACGAAGCTGCTCTTCATGACCTGCGGCTTTCCTGACAAACACATCCTCGCGATCCGCCCCGACGGAACCGGCAACATCACGAAAACCCACATCGCCTGGCGCGACATGCAGGGGGCCGCCTACGTTCCCAGCCCGGCAGTCGTCGGCGACTACTTCGTGATGGTGGCCGACAACGGCGTGGCGAGCTGCTTCGTCGCAAAGACGGGTGAGCGGCTCTGGCGCGAACGCCTCCCTGGTGGTCACAGCGCCTCGCTGCTCTCGGCAAACGGGTTGGCCTACTTTGTCTCCGACGAGGGGATCATCTCCATCGTCAAGCCGGGCAAAACCTTCGACGTGGTCGCCCAGGTTCCGCTCGGGGAGAAGGTCTCGGCCTCACCCGCGGTGTTCGAGAACAAGCTCTACTACCGCGGTGAAAAGCACCTTTTCTGCATCGGCACGAAAGCAACGGAGACCGCGTCGCGGTGATCCCGATCAATCCTCCGTGATCTCCAGGAAAAGTTCCTCGAGCGAGCGGTCCGCGCCTCCCTCGATGCGTTCGCGGACCTCGGCGACCGTCCCCAGTGCGACGAGCTTGCCGTGGCTGATGATGCCGATGCGGTCGGCGAGCTCCTCGGCGACATTCAGCAAGTGGGTCGAGAGAAAAACCGTGACGCCAGCCTCGCTGCGGGCTTTCAGTTCCTCCTTCACGACGCGGGCGTTTTTCGGGTCGAGCCCGACCATGGGTTCATCGACGATGATGACCTCCGGATCGTGGAGCAGGGCCGAGGCGAACGCGAGCCGCTGCCGGGTCCCGTGGCTGAGATTCTCGATGCGCTGCCGGACATAAGGCTGGAGGGAGAATCGTTCGATCAGTTCCGGAGTGCGGGACGCGGCCCGCTCCGGATCGACCTGGAAGAGATCGGCGATGAAGTCCATGAACTCGAGCGGGGTCAGCTTGTCGTAGAACTCGGCGACATCCGGGATGTAGCCGATCCGTTTCTTGGCCTCGAGCGGCTCCTTCTGGATGTCGTAGCCGCAGATCTTCGCACAGCCGCCGGTCGGCTCGATCAGGCCGGTGAGCAGCTTGATGGTCGTGGTCTTGCCCGCGGCATTGGGCCCGAGAAAGGCGAAAAGCTCGCCCTGTGGAATGACGAGGTCCAGCTCGTCGAGGGCGAGCAGACCTCCGTAACGCATCGATAGCTTGGAGATTTCGATCATGATCCGTTGGCGGAATTCCGCTTGTAGGCTTCGAGCGGCACGAGGATTTCGGAGACGGCTTCGAACCCGAGATCGGACTCGATCCGAAGCGGTTCCCCGGCCTCGCTGAGATAGATGCGGACCTGCTGCTCGGGTGCCGCGCCCTGCAAGGTGAGGAGGAAACTCCGCATCTCCTGCCCACCGAGACGAACGCTCCCGATTCGGGCTTCGGCTTCGAACCTGAGGTTATTGGGATCGAGCAGCTCGAGCGCGGGAGCGCCGCCGATGGGACCGAGCATCCCCAAAGCAGCCCCGGGGTCGATTCCGGCTCCGGTGGAATTGTCGACGGAGAAGAGCTCCTGCTCGCCCATCGTGACCTTTGCCTTCATCACCTCGCGTCCTCCCGCCTCCAAGGGAGCGCTGAATTCGAAGGTGGCATTCATGTCGGTGCGCGGGATGCGCAGTGAAGCGGACCCTTCCTTGCGCTGCATCTCTTCGTCGAACACCATCGCACCCCGCCACGACAGGCTCGGGACGTAGGAAGATGTCTTTTCATCGAAATCCTCCAGACCCACGTAAAGCGAGATGACGCGATCGACCGCTCCGGTCACCTCGTCTTTTCCCGATCCCCCGGCGATATTGATCTGGCCGCGTCGGAGTCCGTTTTCCAGCAGGGTCATATCGACCGAGTTGTTCCACTCGAAAAAGGCGCGATAGACCTCCCGGGGATCTATGCGGGTCATCCCCGATCCCGCCGGCGACCAGATCACCCGGCAGAGCCAGAACACGCTCCCGGCCCAGAAGAGAATAATGAACAAGCTGAGAAGATGTCGTCGCATGGAACCGGCCGGGTCCAGCCTATCACGTTTCCACCGCGAAACACAATCGCCATCACGGCAGCGGAACCTGAGACGGGTGCATCAGATAAGCAATCAGGTCCCGGATCTGATCGGGCGGGAAAGCGAGCAGCAATCCCTCCGGCATCATGGAAAGCGGGGAGGTCTCCGTCTTGACCACCTCCGTCAGATCGACCGTGACCGTCTCCGCGAGCGTCCGCAGGGTGAGGGTGCGCTCGTCCTTCCCCACAATCACGCCGCTCAAGGAGCGACCGTCCGACAGCGTGACGAGGCTCATCCGGTAGTCCGCACTGACGACGGCGCTCGGATCGGCGATGTTTTCGAGCAGGTAATCGAGGTTCGCTCGCCCCGATCCGGTCAGGTCGGGCCCGATCTTCCCGCCTTCACCATACATCATGTGGCAGGCTCCGCAGACCGCGGCGTAAAGGGTGCGGCCCTTGCCCAGGTCGGCGGCGGCGAGGCGCTCTTTCGTGAGATCCCCTTTCAGCCTTTCGACGAGCTCCTTCTTGTCCGCGGCCGACTCGCGCAGCTCTCCCCAAACCTCGATGAGCTGTTTTGTCAGGGCCTCGTTCTCGAAGGCTCGGATTTGCCGGGCGTGAAAGGCGGTGAGATCGGTCTTCGCGACGGCACCCGCGGCCATCTCGTCGAGCAGTGCCTTTGCGAAAGCAGGGCGAGAAACAAGGGTGTCCAGAAGGGCGGCGCGGTCCTGCGGCGAAAACTTCCGATAGACCTTCGCGAGCCGTGAACCAATCGCGGGATCCTCCGAAAGGGCGAGCCCCCGCGCGGCCACGACGCCAAGGCCGCGGACCTCGAGCAACTTCCCGCAAAGGTCCCGCAAGTCGGAAGGCCGCGACTCGATCAGGGTCTTCAGCGCCGCCTCCCGCGCGGGAATCTCGGCTTGATCGTCAAGCGCGATCGCCTTCACCTCGTCGAGCGCCCGGCCATCGCCGAAAAGGATGCTGAGCTCCCGGACCAGGGGCGAGGAGGAAGTTTCCGCCACCTCCTCCCAAGCTGCCGGCTTCGGAGCCTTGCGGATTCCCTTGAAAGCGTCGCTCATCCCTTCGAGCACGGCATCGCTCGGCTTGACCGAAAGCAGGGCATCGAGCGCCTCCGGCCGTGGCGCGAGACTGCGGGCGATCCAACGGTTCAGACGCGGCCAATCCGAGGCCGAGGCGATCCGGACGAGCGCCTGCGGATCGTGTTTGGCGAGAGGGCTGATGCCATACCAGACCAGGTTGGGAAGGAAAGGATCCTCTGCATCCTCGTGCGACACCAAGGCAAGGGCGAGAGCCTCGCGATTCGCGAGCGGCAGGCGCTGGAGCACCGATGCGAGATTGAGGCGGACCAAGGACGACTTTTCATTTTTCGCCATCGCCACCGGATCGAAGGTCAGTTCGGGATAGAGAGCGTGAGGCATCGGTCCGGTGATCGCATCGATCGGCGAAAACTGTACGAGTTCGCGGATCGCAAGAGCGCGCGCATGCTCGCTGTCCGAGGCCAGATCGGCCTTCGGCCACGGCTTGCGCCAGGCGAAGGGCGTGGTGGGTTTGTCAGGCTTCCCGTAGCTGATTCGGAAAATCCGCCCACTCGTGCGGTGGACGCCGGTACTCTCATGGCATTCGCCGGTGTCGCTCCAGTCGAGAATGAACCCGCTCCCATCCGGGCCGGTGCTGATCTCGATGCCGCGGAACCAGGGATCATCGCTGAGAAAGACGTCGGACTCGTGCCGGCCCACGTAGCCGCTGCCGTTGCGCTCGAGCCGCTCCACATTGGCGCGACGGCCGTGCATGTTCAGGGTGAAAAGTTTGTTCCGGTAGATCTCGGGCCATTGGTCGGCCTGATAAATCATCATGCCGATGTGGGCGTGGCCGCCGCCAAGGTGGTTGGCCTTCCCGTCGCGAGAATCGCTCCACTTTCCGCTGCGGTCGTAGTGGTAGTGATCGGCGATCATGTCGAGCTTCTCGTAAATCAGCGGATTGGGCGTGTTCGAGTCGACGAGGTGCGCCCCGTGGATGAGATGCCAGAGATGGCCCGTCACGGTGTTGATGAAAAACATCTCGCCGTTTGCGTCCCAGTCGTGGCCCCAGGGATTGGTGGTGCCATGGGTGAGGACTTCGACAATGCGTTTGTCAGGGTGGTAGCGCCAGATGCCACCTTTCATCGGCACCCGTTTGTCTGCCGGGGTCCCGGGCACTCCGAGATTACCCGGACAGGAATGACCGCACCGCCCGTAGAGCCAGCCGTCCGGGGCGAAGCGGAGGCCGTTGGCGAAGTTGTGATAGTTCGCCTCGGCCACGGTGAAGCCGTCGAGCACCACCTGCGGCGGACCATCGGGGAGGTCGTCGCCATTCGCGTCCGGGATGAAAAGCAATTGCGGCGGACACATCAGCCAAACGCCGCCTCGCCCAAGCGCCACGCTCGACAGCATCTGAACTTGATCGGTGAAGACCTTGCGCTTCTCCGCGACGCCATCCCAGTCCGCGTCCTCAAGGACGACGACGCGGTCTCGCAAAGAGAGGTCGAACCGTTTCTGCCGCTCCGCGTAGGTGTAGTTCTCAGCGACCCACATGCGGCCCTTCACATCCCAATCGAGCGCAATGGGATTTTGCACCTCCGGCTCGGCGGCGAAAAGTGTGGCGGTGAAACCCTCGGGCAGGTTCAGAGCCGCCAACGCCTCCTGCGGCGACATCGGTTTGGGATCGCCCGGCTCGCTGTTGTAGACCGTGGGAAAATCAGAAGCGAAAGAAACGTTCGCGATCAGCCCCGCAAAGAGCATGAAAAAAATCGATCTCATGAATCAGAAGCCTCACTCCACCACCTCGCCGATCAACATCACCGCGCCGACGTTCCAGACCTTGGGGGCGAACTTTTCCGGATTCTTGTCGAACTCGGGACGGTTTTTCTCGAAGAGCACGGCGCGTTTGTCAGGACCGGCCGAATCAAGAGTCGCGCTCACGGTGTGCACCGAGTCTTTCGGGAGATCGCCAGCGGCCTGGAACTTGCTGAGGCGATGATAAACGCAGTAGGCGTCGAAACGCGGCACGACCTTTTCCTCTTCGTCGTCCACCTTCACCTTGATCTGCCCGCCATCGGGTCCGACGACATCGAAGAAGCCGATCACCTCGCCCTTGAACTTCACCTTCAGCGAGGCGCCGGGAGCGCTCGTCCGCCACATCTGCGGGAGGAATTTCGAAAAACGCCTCGCGATCTCATCACCCTTCTCGCCACCATCGAGCTTCTGCCAGTCTCCGGTCAGCATCGATTCGCTCAGCGGCACCAGTTTCGCCGCAGCCCAATGATCGGCCCGCAGCGGATCGCCGAGCCTGTGAAGGACCGCGGCGGGCGTCACGGGCGCTTTCTCAAGCTCGTCAAAACCTCGCTCCACCGTCCCGGCATAAAGCACATGGCCCGTCTCCGTCAGTGGATGCACCCCGTCGGTCGAGAACACCATCGGCGCGGCGGGATCGGGTTTAGCGTCCTTGGCAGGCGCTTCGCCTTTGAAAATCATCCCGGAATCAAGCTGCTTCTGCACCTCCACCCCAAAATGCATCGAGGGGATCGCGTAGTGATCGGCGATCTCTTCCATCGCCGAGGCCGAGCGCGAGCACTTTCCTGCCTTGAGATCCGCGAGGAAAGGCTCGCTGACCGTGTAGACAAAAATGATGTCCGTCTCCGGATCGGCGGCCCAGGTCTGGCGCACGATGCCTTCCATCGCCCGGTGGATCTGCACGGGATCGGAACCGCCATCGTTTACCGCAAACTCCACGAACAGCAGATCAGGCTCGTGAGCCAGTGCATCCTGCCCCACCCGGAAGACGCCGAGGTCCGACCCCGTCCCTCCGATCGCCGCGTGGATCTCCTTCCACTTCACTCCGGGAAAGCGCTTTTGGAACCCCTCGAGCGATTTCACCCGCCAGCCCGGTGCCGCGGTGATGCTGCCGCCGAGGTAAGCGACCTTGATCTCGCGCCCGTCCGCGGTGCGCGCCTTGCGAAGCAGGTTCGGGATGCCGCCGCGCACAATCACCTCCTTCGTCTCGCGGCGCGGGTAGTCGTCCTGAGCCGGAAGGCTGGTCAGGGGCAGAAGGAGGCAGGAGGCGGCAAGCAGAGCTCTCATCGGAGAAGAAATGGTTATGTCAGGGTTTGGCGAGGTAATCGTAGCTCTCCACGTCGATGCGGAGGGTCTTGCCTCCACTCTGGGTAAACTCGCCGGTGACCCGCGGACCGTAGAAGGCATTCGCCTGACGGAGGTGGCGGAAATAGACTTCGCAACGGACGCTCGTCTTGCCATCCACCGGCGTGCTGAAGGCGAGGTAGATTGGAAAGGCGGTCGACTTGTCGCCGATCAAGGTCACCGAGTCGCCCTTCACCAGGACATTTTCGGCGTCGGCGCGCAGGGCGTTGTCATAGCCGACCGCCTCGGTCTTGCGGGCCTTGGTGAAGAAGTCCACGACCTGTCCACGGGTCATGTAAACATAGTTCCCGATTGCGTTTTTCATGAACTCGATCTTCGCCTCCGCATCCTTCAGGCGCGCTTCCTGACCGGCCTTGAGCAAGAGGCCCTGGCGAGGCTTGATCTTGAGATCCTGGGCCACCCGCTGGGTCGCGACCCGGCCGTCATTGCCGTAATGCGCATCGAGGTGATCCACAAAAAGGAGCTGGTTGTTTTCCTTCACCTCCACCCGGTAGATCCAGGTGTAGGGTTTCAGGTTGTCGCGGTTTTTGGCGAGCACATCGGAATAGATCAGCGCCCATTGTCCGGGATCCTTGCTCGTCGTGATCGGGGCCTGCGCTGTGGCCTTGCCCAGGGGAAGAGCGGCAAGACTCAAGAGGGTCAGATGGCGGAGCCAAGAGGGTCGGGTCGTTTTCATGGCGGGACTTTGTCTCAGGTCGGTGAATCTGGCGAATGCTTTCCGCTCACTCGAAAAGCGATTTGGCAGTCTCCCGCAACACTTCCGGTTCCAGCTTCCGCACCTTCCGATCGTAGGTGATGAGCCCGTTGATCTCGCCCTCGACGTCGGTGGTCTGGGTGTAGATCCCGGCGCCGATGCCCTGTTTTTTGAGATCGGTGAGGATGCGGATCGACTCCTGGTAACGCTCGAGCCACTCGGCCTTGTCCTTCGGTAGCCCGCCGTATCCCCAGTTGTTGGTGTTCGGATTCCAGAGATGGCCCTCGACGGGAAAGCCATGGCCGCCGAATTCGCCGACGACCTTCACAAAGCCATCGAAACGCCCTCCTTCACCCAACTCGAAGGGGAAACCCGGATGCGGATATCGATGTTCGTCGACGAGGTGCCCGACAGGAAACCAGTTGCCTCCGCTCGCCACATTGACCTGGCGGGTCTGGTCGTGGTTCACGAGCCATTCGCCGACCTCCGCGGTGCGATGCTGGCCCCAGGCCTCGTTGAAGGGCACCCACTGGACGATGCAGGGATGGAAGCCTAACAAATCCACCATCGCCTCGAGTTCGCGCATGTATTGGGCGTGCGCCTCCCCGGGCCAGACCGCGTCGGTCGGATCGGGCTGGAGCCTCGTCCAGGCGGGACTGCTGCTCTCCCCTTCCCGTTTTTTCCCGGTGCCAGAGCTGACCTGATCCTGCCACATCATCATCCCGAGACGATCGCAGTGATAGTAGTAGCGTCGTGGTTCGACCTTGATGTGCTTGCGAATCGTATTGAATCCGGCGGCCTTGAGGAACTCGATGTCCGAGAGCATCGCCGCGTCGGAGGGCGGCGTGAGGAGTCCATCCGGCCACCACCCCTGGTCGAGCGTGCCCCAGTGGAAGACGGGTTTGCCGTTGAGGTGGAGGCGGAGGTGACCATCGGCGTCTTTCGCGACGGTGGTCTCACGAAAGGCGAAGTAGCTCTCGACGACATCCTCGCCGTATTCGATGCGGAGATCGTAGAGGGCGGGATTGGCCGGAGACCAGAGCTGCGGTTCGGCGATTTTGATCGATGCCGGGAGCTCGGACCCTTTTTCCTCCAACACGGTCTTTCCCTTCAGCGAAACGACCACACGCGTCGGGAGGCTCAAGTCAGGACCGGACTTTCCGCACACGAGTTCCACGGTGCCATCGAGCCGGGCGTGCGGCTTGATCGAATGAAGATGTGCGGCGGCCACCTCCTCCATCCAGACCGTCTGCCAGATCCCGGAGACGGGTGTGTACCAGATGCCGCGCGGATTCAGGACCTGCTTGCCATGGAGCTGATAGGCCGTGTCCGTCGCGTCGGTCACCCGGACGAGCAGGGTGTTTGCGCCCTCTATCACCGCTTCGGTGATGTCGAAGGAAAAGGGCAGGTTGCCTCCCGTGTTCGAACCGACCTCGACTTCATTCACCCAGACGGTGCATTGGTAATCGACCGCCTCGAAATTCAGAAGCAGGTGTTTTCCCGCCGACTTCTTCGCCTCGAACGATCGGCGATACCAGAGCGCGTCCTCCGGAGTGAAACGTCGCTCCACCCCGGAGAGCGGGGCCTCGATCGCGAAGGGCACGAGAATCTTCCCATCCCACGTCTCCTTCGGAGGACCGGAGTCGGCCTTCGTTGTCACCGCGTAGTCCCAGAGTCCGTTCAGGTTCGTCCAGTTCTCGCGGCGCAACGCCGGGCGCGGGTATTCCTGCCAGGCGTTTTCCGGCGTTACCTTTTCGCCCCATTCCGTCCGCATGGCCACCTTCGGCACCATCACATTGACGGAGTGGGAAAGCAGTTTCGCGTTGAGAATGTGGGGCGTTTGATAGGATCCGACCGCGTCGGGGATGTCCTGACCGAGATACAATCCCTTCACCGGCTGTTTTTCCAGCAATCCGGGCGAGGCGACCCGCGCCACTTCCGTGTCATTCACCGAGAGGGTCATGAAATCCGCCTCGAGTCGTCCCGTCACCGTCACCTTGCCTGTCACCGGATCGGGCGCGGTGAGTTCGGTCAGCTTACCGGCCTTGCGCACCGAGAAGACGGGACGCCCGTCCTTGAACCAAAGCGCGTAACCGAATTGATTCCCACCATGGGCGAGGGCGACACCTTGTGGATTCGGATGGCGCAAGGTGGCGGTCGCAGGGAAGGCGCGACCCTCAATCTGCGGCGGATTCGCTTCGGCAACGGGAGCGTTGTTTTTCTTCACCGGAGGCTGTCCCTCGGCCCGAGGATAAACGCCGACCCGCGCGGCCCAGGCCTCCCATTTCGCGGCGAGTTCCTTCACTTTTTCAGGATGGGCGGCGGCGAGGTTGTTCAGCTCGGTGCGGTCTTTGGCGAGATCGTAGAGCTCCCATTGTTTCGCCTGGGTGCCATCGGGCATCGCGACACTTGCGCCGACGAGCTTCCAATCCCCCTCGTGGACCGAGGCATTGGTCTCATGCTCGGCAAAGAGCGGTTCACCGCGCTGCAAAGGAGCACCAGCGAAGGCGGGACGCAGGGAGACACCGTCGAGCGACACGGTCTTCACGCCGTTTCGCTCCGCCGGATAGCTTGCCCCGGCGACATCGAGCAGGGTCGGCATCACATCGATGAGCTGGGCGGTTTCCCGATACCATTCGTCACGCGGCGAGATCTTGGCAGGCCAGTGGAGGAAGAAGGGCGTCGCCGATCCACCCTCATGGAGGTAGTGCTTGTAGAGTCGGAAGGGTGTGCTGCCCGCGTTGGCCCAGGCTTCGCCGTAGCTGTTGTCGTGTTCCTCGTTTCGCTTCGCGACATCGTGGAATTCACCGCGCCCGAGCATGCCGCCCTCCTGACAAGCGCCGTTGTCGGAGAGAAAGAGGATGAGCGTGTTTTCGTAGGCACCGCTCTCCTTCAACGAAGCGACGAGCTTGCCGATGTTCTGGTCGACCCGGTCGACCATCGCGGCGAAAACGGCCATCTTCAGGTCCATCTCGTCGCGTTTGGCTTCGTCGAGCGAATCCCATGCGGGAATGCCCCCGGTCTTCGGCGAGAGCGGCCACGACGCGTCGATCAGACCCGACTCGACCTGGCGGCGATAACGTTGCTCACGGATCGCCTCCCAGCCTGCCTTGTATTTGCCGCGGTATTTCGCGATGTCCTCTTCGTGCGCCTGGAGCGGCCAATGCGGCGCGGTGTAGGCGAGGTAGAGGAAGAAAGGATCGTCCTTCTTTTCCTTGGCATGCTGGCGGAGGAATCCGATGGCATGATCGGTGAAGGCGTCGGTGGTGTAGAAAGGACGCTCGGTCGTGCTTTTGGGGTTTTCGTCAGGATCGTTGTCGCGCGTCATGCCGCGGCTGCCGGTGGGTTGGAAAAAGCGCGTCGCCCCGCTGAGGCACCCGTAGTAGCGGTCGAAGCCGCGCTGGAGCGGACGATCCTCCAGCTCCTTCTGCCCGAGGTGCCATTTGCCGGTCATGTAGGTGCCATAGCCGGCGGTTTTCAGGGCTTCGGCGAGGGTGACGCATTGCTCGTTGAGGTGGCCCTGGTAGGCGGGAGGGGCGTCCTGGCCGCGTTCGCGGTCCGGCTCGGAGGTCATCCAGCCGATCCCGGTCTCGTGGGGATGGAGACCGGTCATGAGAGTCGCACGGGTCGGACAGCAGCGGCCGGCGTTGTGGAAGTTCGCGAAACGGATTCCGCCGCGCGCAAGGGCGTCGAGATTCGGTGTCTCGATTTCGCCGCCGTGGTAGCCGAGATCGGAGAAACCCATGTCATCGACCATCACGAGGACGATGTTGGGGCGCTCGGCGGCTCGGGAGAATGGCAGGAGAGTCAGCGCGAGGGCGAAGGAAAATAGCCGGGGGATCATGGGGGAGAAAAATGTCGGGACCTGGCTGCGACTCTATGCGTGAACATTCTCCCACTCACGAAAATTCGTCATGCTCGCGGCGGCGCGGCAAAATCGAATCGTTTGTCTGATTTCAGGAATGAAAACAAGCCGCGCGGACCATCATGCCCTCCTAAAGCGAGTTCCTACGGAAAAATCTCGGAGCGGGAGTGACTTCAACTCGCGTCGACCAACTGCGCCTTGAGCGAAGCGACTTTTTTCGCGAGTTTCTTCACCTGAGCCTTTTTGCCGGCCTTCTTGGCTTTCTTCAGGGCCTTCTGCGCCGCGGCGATCTGATTGCGGAGGCTGGCCTGAAGGGCGGCGCTCTCGCTGCGGAAGTGGAGGACGCGATAGGCGCTGCGGTCGGCGACAAGGAGACCACCCGCCGGGGTGACGGCGATGCCGTAGGGAAGCCCGATGCTACGATCGTTGACCGGAGCGCCGCCATTGGCCGTGAAGTTCGGTTGGCCGAGGACGATGTTCGCATTGTTCACCCCGGTGGCGGGGCGGGTACCGGCGTTCTTGAAACCGAGGACGCGGGCATTGAGGTAGTCGGAGAGCCAAAGGGTGCCCGCCGCATCCATCGCGAGGTGAAAAGCGTTGCGGAGCCGCGAGGCACCCTGGCCGGATGCCGAGGAAGCGAAATCAGGCTGTCCCAGCACCGCGTCGGGAAGGGCGCCGCTCGGCTTGGTCGCGGCGTTGTCGAAGCGGAGAACGCGGACGTTGCCGTTGTCGGCCACCCAGAGCCGTCCGGCGGTGTCCACGTGCAGCCCCCAGAGATACCTGAAGATGCCCACCGTGAGGAGAGGGCCGGAGCCGGGGTCGAGACCGGTCTCAAAACTCTCCAGATCGGGCTGACCGAAGACCGCACTGGCGTTGATACCTGCCCCCGAGAGGGAAGGAGCATCGGCAAAACGAAGGACCCGGTGGAGGTCATAATCCCCGAGGTAGAGATTGTCCGACGCATCGATGCAGAGCCCCCAAGGTCCATTGAAAAGGGAATGGGAACCGGTGCCGGGATCGACCTTGCTTGTGAAGTCGGCCTGGCCGATGACGATATCGGCGGCAGCACCGCTCGAGATGGTGGTCGGATTGTTCCATCTGAGGATGCGGCGGTTGAAGTAGTCGGCGACATAGAGATTTCCCTGGGAGTCAAAAGCCATTCCGCCCGGGCCATGGAGCTTGGCAGCGGTGGGCGGATCCGTGGAATTGGTCTGATCAAAATCCGCCTGACCAAGCACGGCCTCGGCAGCGGCATTCGTCTGATAGGCGGCGGTGGAGCTGAAGCGCAGGACGCGGTTGCCCTGATAATCCGAGACGAAGACTTTTCCCGTGACGGGCTCGATGACGATGGCTTCGGGCTGGACGAACGATTGGGCACCCACCGGTGATGCCGAACCGGAGGAGGTGAAATCCGGCTGTCCGAGCACGCTGGTCGCCCGCTGATAAGTGACGGGACGGGACCAGGCGGAAGGAACGAGAAGGCACGTGAGGAGAGCGGAGAGAAAGTGGTGTTTCATGGTTCGGCAAGGACGAGTGCGCTGGAAAGGAGAGGCTTGGGGAATCGAATCCGGGGCCGGGTCATAATAACTTTAAAACATCATTTCAGAAAGGCTGTCAATCCGGCGGCACCGTGGCGGATGAGCCCGGAGTCTTCCTCGAGTAAAGGAATTTCTCCACCTCAATCCAGTCCCAGCAGCGGCAAGGTATCGCGGTAAATCAGTTCCTCGATCTTGTCGGTCTTCAACCTCGGCAGGGCGGTGCCTTCGAGCATGCCGTTGAGCCCGCGCAGTCCGTCGACCGTCGCGTTCACCGTCGTGAACGGAAAATCGGTGCCGAAGAGCACCTTGTCCCACACGCCGTATTCCTGCACGAGCATGAGGCTTTGATAGAGTTGAAAGGGCCGGTAATGCAGCGCGCTGAGATCGGCGTAGACGTTCGGGTGCTTCCGGATCGTCACGACACACTCCCCTTCCCAGGGATGGCCGAGGTGGGCGAGGATGAACTTGATGCCGGGATACTTCAGCGCGACGGGCTCGATGAGGCGCGGGAAGGTGCAGTCGAGCGGCGCTTGCTTCACGAAGGTCGTGCCGGTGTGCATCAGCACGGGCAGTCCGTGTTTCTCGCAATACTCCCAGAGCGGCTCGAGCTCCGGATCGCAGGCCTTGAATCCCGCATACATCGGCAGCAGCTTCACGCCGCGCAGTCTCAGCGTCTCGTGACCGTGGCGCAGTTCATTCTGCCAGCCGGGCTGGGTCGGATCGACGCTGAGAAACCCGAGCAGGCGGTCGGGATCCTTTGCCACATAGTCGGCGACGTAGGCGTCATCAACCCAGACGCCGGAGAGTTTCGCCTTGCCGCCGAAGACGACCGTTTTGGTTTGGTCAGGAGCGGTGGCGCGGTAATCCTCGTAGCGTACCGAAATGTCGATGGTGGTGTCCGCCTTGGCCCCGGAGGCCTGACGAATGAAATCTTCGCTGAAAGCCTCGGGAAAGGGCCAGGCGTGGCTGTGGACGTCGATGATCATGATTCGGAAATCGCTTCCTGGATGCGGTCGAAGAGCCGGTCGACCTCACGACGGGTCTCTTCATCAAGAACAAAGCCGCGGGGACCACGCACGATCTCATTGCGGAAGATGCCCTGGCGGCAGAGCAGGTGTTTCTCCACCGCGAGAAAGCCGTCGAGACTCGTCTGCATCGAGATCAGGGCACTGAGCGGCTCGTGGATGCGCGCCGCGGCGGCGAGTTCGCCCTCCTGGAGCGCGCGCCAGAGCGGGACAATCGCGGTGATGAGGTCGGCCCCGGGCATCGTGCCGCAGATGCCGCGTTGGAAGGAATCGATCAGAGCGATGCCGCCGGTGCCTTCGAAGACGCGGGCCTTTCCGCCGGTCGCATCACGCAGAGCGGAGAGACGAGGACCGATCGGCGAGGCCTCGGGCTTGAAAAGGACGCGGTCGGGACCGAACTCGTCGAGCAGCCGCGCCTGGAAGGCGATCGACATGGGACGGCCGACATAACCCGAGGCGTCCTGCACGATCACGGGGATCGCGACGACCTCGAGGAGGCGGCGGTAGTAGGTGGCGAGTTCGCCCTCATCCACCGCGATAGCCACCGGCGGGATCGCCATCAGTGCACCCGCTCCGGCCTCCTCTGCGTGGCGGGCGTGGCCCTCGGCGATGCGGCTGCTTTCCGCCCCGACACTGATCACGGCCGGGCCTTGACCCGCGGCGAACTTGCAGGCGAGGGTGGCGAGCTGATCGCGCTCGCGGTCGGAAAGGCGGAGCACCTCCGAGACCATCGCGAGGACAATCCCATCCGAGCCCTGCTCGAAGAGCCACGCGATCTCGCGCTCGAGGGTCTCGGCATCGATCGATTCGTCGGCGAGGTAAGGTGTCTGGAAAACGGGAAAAACTCCGGAGAGGCGGTCGCTCATTTCGGCCATCTTTCACCGAACGACCGTCTGCTGTCGATCCCGGGATCAGGTCTCAGCCTTCGTCGCTGCGGTAACTCGAGACAACCAGATTGCTCAGGTAACGGTCCGGGTTCTCGATCGCTTCGGCGGTGACTGGAAAGACGGTCTGCCCCGTGTTCTTGCGGATGAGCTGGAGCCCGAACTGGAAGTCCCGGAATTTCTCGGCGCAGAGATCGCCGATGCTTTTCCCTTCCGCGGCGGCGATCTCGGTCATACGCGCGACCGCTCCCGGGTCGAAGGCGAGGCGCACCCCATGTTCGCGCTCGAACTTGCGACGGAAGGTGGCGATCTCGGCGACAACACCCGCATCACCGACCGGTTCCGCCTTGGCCAGAGTCTCCCCGAGCCGCAGCGCGGGATTTTCGACGAGGGCCTCGTCGATGACCAGTTCGGTGATGGTGGTGCCGGGGAGTTCGAATTTGAAGTGGCGCAAAATCCGCTCACAGACGGTCATCAGCCCGCGCGCCCCGGTGTTTTCCCGCGCCGCCAGATTCGCAACAGATCGCAGGGCTCCATCGGTGAACTCGGCCCGGATGCCGAAGGCTTCGAATTCGCGCTCGTACTGCCGGATCAGGCTGCCTTCGGAGCGCTTCATGATGTCGAAGAGATCATCGGCGCTCAGCGAATCGCAGACCACGCGGACTGGAAGCCGCCCGATAAACTCGGCTTCGAATCCGAAGTCGATGAAGTCCTGAGTGATTGGCTCGCGCGAGCCGGACTCGATCTTCGCTTCTTCGGGGCGGTCGGTGCTGAAGCCGATCGGCCCCTGGCGCAGGCGGCGCTCCATGATGCGCTCGAGTCCTGAGAAAGCGCCGCTGACGATGAACAGAATGTGACGCGTATTGATGGTCTCGCGGCTCGGTTTGTTGCCGCGGCTCATCTCGAACATCGCCTGCATTTGCGACTGCATGTCCTGCGGATTGCGCACCGGCACCTCGGTCTCTTCCATCAACTTCAGCAGCGTGGTCTGCACGCCGCGTCCGCTCACGTCGCGGCCGCCGAGGTTCGAAGCGCCCGCGATCTTGTCGATTTCGTCGAGGTAAACGATGCCATACTGGGCAAGCTCAACATCGCCGTCAGCCTTTCGCACGAGTTCGCGGACGAGGTCATCCACGTCACCCCCGACGTAGCCGGTCTCGGAAAACTTCGTCGCGTCCGCCTTCACGAAAGGCACCCCGATGAGATCGGCGATGTGTTTGACCAGGTAGGTTTTCCCGACTCCGGTCGGCCCGACGATGATCACGTTCTGCTTGGCGAACTCGACGCGTTTGGATCCCTCGGGATCGGTGGCGGCGAGCTGGTTCAGATACTTCGCGTGGTGGTAATGATCACAGACGGCGATGGCGAGCGCCTTCTTGGCCTCGTCCTGCCGGATCACGAAGCGGTCGAGGTGCTCCTTGATCTGCCGGGGGATCAGGTCGAATCCCTCGACGGGTGACTCGAAGGGATTCTGCGAACGCAGGTCGTGCTGCTCGCCTCCGGCCCGCACCTCGGGACCATCGCCGAAGATCGGACCCGCGCTGGTGGTGAAGGCGACCCGGTCGCCGAAATTCGAGCGCAGGAAATCCGAGAGTTTCCGCGTGATCTCCTCGGGATCGGGAAATCCGCTCCGTCCATCGTCATCTTTGCCAGCCATGTTCACAAGGGATTACGACGTTCACCGCCCTTCGCGATTACAAACTTGGCACCGGTTTTCTCCGGGCTCAACGCAACGGTTCCAAAAGAGTCCAACGTTTCGCAAAGTCCGGCGAGACCTCTGACAGCGCCGCAACCTTGGCCTGCACGAGCGGCCCGAGGCCGGAGAGCATCGCATAGCTCATGAGCGACTCCCAGGCCTCGGCCGAGGCGGCGGTTGGCGCGGGGAAGGTCGCGAGCCCGGCCTCGACGAGCCAGTCGGGAGCAAACTCTTCGACCTCGACCTCGTTCGGTCCGAAACCGAGATCGATGACAAAGCGGGACGCGGTGGCCGCGGTGATCTTCGCCTCGAGCGGACGCCCGGCGCGCCGGCGGATCGTGCCCTCGTAGGTGCCGGAGTTCAGCGCGTAGGCCAGGGCCGTCAGGAACCGATCGGCGCGGCCGCAGGCGAGGACGAGTTCGTCGCGCATCGCGCGGCCCTTTTCCGAAGCGAGCGCGAGTTCCTTGAGGGGTCCCTCGGCCGCGGGCGCGAAGAGCAGCGGAGCGGATCCTGACAAAGTGGCAAGAGCCCCGCGCAACGCGGTGATGTCGGCCATCTCCTCGCGGGTCGGTCCGACCGGTTGGATCGCGGGGGCCGGCTGACTCGACAGGGTCGGGTCGGCGACCGGAGAGGGTTGGGTCGCGGCCACGGGCCGATTTTGTTTTCCGATTTCGGCAATGCGATCGATGCGGCGTTTCACCAGTTTCGGTGCCGCCCCGCGGGTGCGAAGCGCTTCGGCACCTTTGCGGAGGGTCTCGGCCTGGGCGGCGAGTTCCGCCGCGGGGCTCGAGGCCGCTGGATTGGGCAGCGACTTCAGGATTGCGGCGTCGGCAAGGAAACGCTCGGCCTGGCTCTTGAGGGGCTCCATCCAAACATAATCGGCGGGTACCTGGCTTTCGGAGAAGGTCTTCAAAAGGGCGGCGCCGGTTTCGAACTCACCCTGCTGCCAGTTTTTCAAGCCGGCGGCGAGCAGGCCGAGCGACTCGATCGTGTTCGGCGCGAAAGCCGCCTCCTCTTTCGTGAGCGGGAGCGGATCGAGAAGCAATTGGGACGCCCGTTTGAGGAAAGCGAGGGCTTCCTGATCGCCCGCCCCGGCATCGGCGGGGGTCTCGACGAGGTATTGGAACGATTCGCGGGCGAGCGTCATCTCGCCTTTGCTCAGCCGGATCGTGCCGAGGAAAAAGTGGCTCCAGATCCGGGTCGATCCGGGGACGCTGTTGTTGGCGACCAGACCGATGAGGAGGTCCTCGGCCTCGGAAAGTCGACCGAGCACGAACTGCTCGCGAGCGGTCAGGAACTGGCCGGTGATCGTGCTGTCACCCGCGGTGATGACGCGTTCGCCGGTGTCGATCGGCAGTTCGGTGGCGGCGGTGAGGATGGGGACATCCTGCCGTTGGAACACAACGAAGCCAACGATGGCGAGCACCGCCACCACCGCGGCCGCGACCAAGCCGCGACGGCGGTTTTTCTTGCGGGCCCGGCCGGCCGGCACGATGCCGAAATGGCGGCTTTGCACCTCCTCGATCTGCGCGATCAGTTCGTCGTACGTCGCGATCCGGTCGGGCGGCCGGTATGCCATCATTTTTTCCACGAGCCGGACCGTGGCCTTTGACAAGCCGGGGGCCGCGGAGCGCAGATCGATGGCGTTTTTCTTGATCACCTTCAAATCGTCCAGCGAGGAGGTGTTCGCATCGAAAGGCGGTTGACCCGTGAGGGCGTGGTAAAGGGTGGCCCCGAGGCTGTAGATATCGCCGAGGAAGGTGTCGGGCAGGCCGTCGAGTTTCTCCGGCGGCACGTAGAAGGGCGTAGCCCAGAGGTCTTCGGAGATGTCTTCGCCGCCTTGCTGCAGGGCGAGGCCGAAATCGACCAGCTTGGTGGTCCCATCGCCGGTGACGAGCATGTTGCCTGGCTTGATGTCACGGTGGATGAGCTGGTCGCCGTAGGCGGCGCGGAGTCCCTTGGCGACGTCGAGAGCAATGCCGAGGACCTCGGCCTCGGAGAGGGCGCCCTTGTTGGCGATGAGCTGCTCGAGGCTGATCGCGTCGAGCAATTCCATCGCGATGTAAAAATAGCCGTGGTCCTGGCCGACCGAGTAAACCTTGACGACATTCGGGTGGACGATCGCGGCGGTGAGTTTCGCCTCACGCTCGAACATCGAAGTGAGGGCCCCGTCGCGGCTGAGGGATTGGTGGAGGATTTTCAGCGCAACCTCGCGGCCGAGGGTCCGGTCCACGGCCCGGAAAACCTGGCTCATGCCGCCCTCGCCAAGCATCCCGGTGATCTGGTACTGCCCCATCTCGGTCCAGACCCGGATGACGGCCGCGCAATGGGGGCATTCGATCTTTGCATAAGGAGGCAGACCGCCCACGTCGAGCGGTTTGGCGCACTCGGGGCAGTGCATCACCTTCTGCGGATTTTCGGGAATTTCCTCCATTCGGAACGGGACCCGGCGGAGCGCGACCGCGGGGTGTGGCAGTGTATCCGCCGCCCCCGAGAGGTCCAGACAATTCACGGCCGCGCCCAGGGTTGTTCAGGAAAGCCTGATCTTCGCGGGAAGCGTGGTCGCAGGCTTGCCTCGCCCGCTTCCCGGCGTAAGCTAGGCCTTTTCACCGATGTCCTCCAGCGCAGCACCCGTCCCGATCGGACCCCATCAACTCGGCGGCGAGCGCCCGCTCTTCATCCTCGGTCCTTGCGTGATCGAATCCGAGGCATTTCTCCACGACATCGGCCCGCGCATCCTCGCGATCGCCGGGCGCGCCGGGGTCGACTTCGTCTTCAAGGCCAGTTACGACAAAGCGAATCGCAGTTCGGTGCGATCCTTCCGCGGCCTCGGTTGCGAGGAGGGCTGCCGCATCCTCGCCGAGGTCGGCCAAAAGATCGGGGCCCCGGTGACGACCGACGTCCACAGCCCGGAGGAGGTCGCGATCGCCGCGGAGTTCATCGACGTGCTGCAAATCCCCGCGTTCCTCTGCCGCCAGACGGATTTGATCGAGGCTGCGGCCAAGTCCGGACGGGTCGTGAACGTGAAAAAAGGCCAATTTCTCGCGCCTTGGGACGTTAAGAACATAGCCGAAAAGCTGGAAGCCTTCGGCTGCTCCCGCTATTTCATCACCGAACGGGGCACCACCTTCGGATACAACAACCTCGTCGCGGACATGAGAGCCATCCCCTGGATGCAGGAAGCCGGAGTACGCGTCGTCTTTGATGCGACCCACTCCGTGCAGCGCCCCGGCGGCGAGGGCAGTTCCAGCGGCGGGGACGGCCGCCTCGCCCCGGTCCTGGCGCGGTCCGCCGTGGCCGCGGGATGCGACGGCATTTTCATGGAAACCCATCCCGATCCGACCAAGGCCTACAGCGACGGGCCGAACCAGGTGCCGCTGGACCGGCTGGAGTCGGTCCTCGTCCTGCTGCGCGATCTTCACGCCCTCGTCCGCCGCCCTCAAGCATGAGCCGACGCTTGGTCCAGATCCTATGCCTCGTGCTGGCCTCCGCGGTGTTCGCCGTATCGGCCGAGGAAGCGGCCAAGCCCAAGAAAAACCCGAACCGGGTGAAGAAGGAACGCGCCAAGGGAGTGAAGACCGAGGGCAAGCGGGCCGAGGGCGCCGCTGAACAAGCCGTGCGCTCCGCCCTGCCTCCCGAGATGACCCGCTATTTTCCGATCGGCAGCGTTTTCACCGGGGTTTCAATCCCTTCCTACGAGCGGGACCGGCTCAAATCGGTGCTGACCTCCAAGACCGTGACCCGGGTCGACGAGAAATACCTCGATCTGCACCAGCTCATCATTTTTGTCTACAATTCCGAAGGCCAACCCGAGACTACGATCTCGATGGACGATGCCGCCTACGACCTCGTTGAAGGTGTCCTGACCAGCAAAACGCCCTCGACGATCGAACAGCCGCGCTTCACCATGACCGGCGACACGATGACCTTCCAGACGGACTCCCAGATCGCGAAGCTGACCGGCAATGTGCGCCTCGTCGTCCCGGATGCCGGAGCCATCGCCCCCGATCTTGGATTCCCTGGCGGTGCGGCCAAATCGGAACCCAAGACTCCCTGACTTTTCCCCCTCGACTCACCATGAATCGACGCTCCCTGCTCTCCTTTTTCGCCACGATCATTCTTTTCGGACCGGCCTTCGGCCAGGATGACGTTCCCGAGCGACTCCGGAGCGTACTCCGCACCGCCAAGCAAGATCCCGGAGCCGCTCTCGATGAGGTGCGCCAGACCCCCGACGCCGCGGTCGATGACGTCTTGCGCCAATTCCAGCAGAAGGCATCGGGCGTGAAGATCGAAGATCTCAAGGCCGCAGCCCAAAAGGCCCAAGCCGACGGCACGGTCGAGCGGGTCCTGAAGCAGGCGAACGAGGTGATGCAAAAAGAGGCCCCCGAACTCGCCAAGGAGGTCGAAAAGCAAACCGCCGCCGCCCCGGCGATCATCGCCACACCCACCGCGCCGACCCCGCTGGCGACGCCGACGACCGAGACCGCCCCCATGACGGAGACCGATGTGCCCGCTACCCGCCCCGCGCCGGGAGTGGTCGGCGGAGCCCCCGCCCCCGTCGCCATGCCGGTCGAGGTGCCCGAGGAATTGCCCGCCGTCGCCCGCCGGGCCGTCGAGGCCACTCCGGCCGCGATCGGATCCGAAGCCGGCACCGTCATGACCGAAGGCACCGCCGAGCCCATCGCCGGAGCCGCCCCGACGACGCCGATGATTCCCGATTCTCCCCTGCTCAAGGGCGACGACATTCCCGCGCCCAAGCCGCTCGCGAAGAAATATCAAAAAGATGCCCAAGGCGCCTATCCCGTCGCCGGCCGCAAACACATGGAGATCCTTTCCAAAGAATCCGTGATGGACAACACCAAGGGCGTGCTGCTCTTCACCGGCGATGTCTTCATCGACCACCCCGAGTTCGAGATCAAATGCGACAAGCTCGAGATCCAGACCGCCGAGGGAGTCGGGATGGACTCCGGCGGCAAGTCGGATGCCAACTTCAAGCGCGCCATCGCCTCGGGCGGCATGGTCGAAATCCGCCGCATGGTCGAGGACAAGGGCAAGAAAAAGACCCAGATCGCCATCGCCCGGAACGCCGATTACAACGCGATCACCAAGGACATCATCCTCAGCGGAGGCCCGCCCTACATCCAGGACGGTGAGAACTTCGTGAAGACCAACTCGGAGGACGCCAAGATCATCATGCGCGGCAACGGGCTCTACGAAATCACCGGCACCACCAACCGCAGCACCATCTCCATCAAGATCGACGAGGACAAACAGAAGGGTGCGAAAAAGAAGGATCCTCTCGGTGGCGGCCTTGAGGGCACTTTCGACCGATTCCGCTGAGAACCGTCCCCGCCTTGTTACCCCAGCGATGAGTTACGCCGACGACCGAGACGAGATCGAGGAGCTGTTTGGAGGACGGCCCACCAAGCGCGGAGCCTATTCCGACGAGTTCAATGACGCTCCCCCCGTCCACGAGGAAGCTCCCCTTCCCTCGCCGGTCGTGAAAACTCCCGTCAAACTGCGCCCTCCCGGCTCGGTGCCGCCGCATCCCCACGACACCCCGGCGGCTGCTCCAGCGCCGAAACGCAAGCCGAGCATTCTCATCGAAGACGAGGAATTCGTCGCCCTCCACGAAAGCAGCCTGCCTGATCTCTTCGATCTGAATCTGATCCCGGAAGGAAAGCCGTCCCCGAACCAGCCGGCCCGTTCCAATCCGCCCGCCAAAGGAGCACCAGCCCCCTCGTCAAAACCCGCGGCCACGAACCCGGCCGCCCGACCGGCGGCAAACCCCGCCCCACCCGCCGCCACGCCTGCGGCCACAGCCGCTGCCAAACCCGCGGCAAGGCCCGCCCCACCAGCCCCCTCTTCTCAACCGGCCGCGCCCGCCAAACCCACCGTTTCGCCGACTCCGGTCCCCGCGGCACCCGCCGAACCCATCGCCGCCGCGCCCACCGCGGCACGAACCAAACCAAAGGCCGCCGACCTGACCTACGAGAGCGATCATTCCCCCGGTCTCAAGGACGACGGCACGTCGCTGCTCGCCACCCGCGGACTCGTGAAGATCTACGACGGACGCACCGTCGTAAACGGCGTCGACATCCACGTCCGCCCGGGCGAGATCGTCGGCTTACTCGGTCCCAACGGCGCCGGAAAGACCACCAGCTTCTACATGATCGTCGGTCTCGTCCCGCCCAATGGCGGCGAGGTCCGCTTCCAGGGCACCGACGTCACCCACATGCCCATGTATCAACGGGCCCGCCTCGGTATGGGTTACCTGCCGCAAGAGGAGTCAATCTTCCGCAAGCTCACCGTTGAGGAAAACCTGCTCGCGGTGCTCGAGACTCTGCCCCTTTCGAGAAAAGAGCGCCTCGCCCGCTGCCAGGAGCTGCTCGAGCGTTTCTCCATCACCCACATCCGCAAGAACGTCGCCCTGACCTGCTCCGGCGGCGAAAAACGGCGGCTCACCATCGCCCGTTCGCTCGTCACCATGCCAAGCCTGCTCATGCTCGACGAACCCTTCTCCGGCGTCGATCCGATCGCCGTCAACGAGATCCAGGGCATCGTCGAGGATCTGCGCAAGTCCGGGCTCGCCATCCTCATCACCGACCACAACGCCCGCCAAACCCTCGAGCTCGTCGACCGCGCCTACCTCATCTACGAGGGCCGCGTCCTCCGCGAAGGCAGCCGCGATTTCCTCATCAACGACCCCGTCAGCCGCGAACTTTACCTCGGGGACCGCTTTACGATGTGATTTCCACCTTGGATGCAGCGCCGACGGGCCTTTTCACGCGGTCCTGCGGGCTTGTCAAAAACCCCTCCCCTCTGGTACTCTTCTAGCGAAGCCGGAATTGTAACCGGATCAACAAACCAAACTCAGAACCATGCAAGTCACGAACGTCAATCTGCCCATCACTGTCACCGGCCGCCATGTCTCCGTCACCGAGGCGATGCGCGACTACGCGGAAAAGAAAGTGGCCGGATTGCATCTCGACTATCCCAAGATCATCGAAGCCAAGGTCCTCCTCAATGTCGAGCAGGACCGGCACATCGCCGAGATCATCCTTTTCTGCGCCAACCACATCGTGATCGAGGCCGACACGACCACTCACGACATGTATGCCTCCATCGACGAGACCATCTCGAAGATCGCGCGCCGCATGCGCAAACACAAGACCCGCATGCTTTCCCGTTCGCACCGGCCCGAGAAAAAGCGCAAGACCACGCGACTCGTCCAGGAGGCCGTCTTCGCCGCCGAGTTGCCCGAGACCCCCGAGGTCGAGCACGAGCCGCACATCATCCACAAGGAGAAATACAAGATCAAACACCTCTTCACCGACGAGGCCATCATGGACATGGAGATGAACGAAAAACCCTTCATTCTCTTCCACGACGGCAAGACCGACCAACTCGCGATCATCTATCGCCGCGAGGATGGCGATTACGGCATGATTCCCGCCGTCGAGTGATCCGACCTCGAGCCAAGAGGGTCAGGTCGCCGACCCGACCCTCTTCGGTGTCCTGCCAGCCACATGTCCTTCGTCCCGCCGCGCCCCGTTCGTGCCGGATCGCGTCTCGCCGTCATCGCTCCGGCGGGGCCCTTCAACGAGGAATCCTTCCACGCCGGCCTCGCTTGGCTGCGCGAGCGTTACGAGGTCGTCCATCGCCCCGACATCTTCGCCAAAAGCGGGTACCTCGCCGGCGATGACGACCGCCGCCTCGCCGAAATCCTCGAGGCTCTGGAGCGCCCTGACATTGACGCCATCGTCTGCGCCCGCGGCGGTTTCGGCACCACCCGGATCCTGCCGGGCATTCCCGTCGAACTCGTCCGCGAAGCGAACAAGCAGGTGATCGGTTTCAGCGACATCACCGCCCTGCATGCGATCTGGCACGCAGCCGGCGTCCGTTCCGTCCATGCACCCATGGTCGCGGCACTGGGACGGGCCTCCGGGGCGGTCCGGCATCGCTGGATCGAAGTCGTCGAGGGCCGCGGCGCTTGCGAGTGGGAATTGGAAAGGCTCGACGGCACCGCCCGAAGCGCTACCGGGATCCTTACCGGCGGCAATCTTGCCGTGCTCGGCGCGCTGTTGGGGACAGCCTCGGCCCCGGTGTTGAAAGGCCGCATCCTTTTCATCGAAGATGTCGGCGAGCGCCCCTACCGCACCGACCGCGTCCTCACCTCGATGCGGCAGGCGGGATGCTTTGATGGTCTCTCCGGATTGATCGTCGGCGCCTTTACCGAGAGCGAGCCCGGAGCCGACGGCAGGACGACAGATCAAGTGATCGAGGGCCACTTCCGCAACGCGCCCTATCCGGTGCTGCGCGGCTTGCCCGCCGGACACATCGACGAAAACGCGCCCCTGCCCTTCGGCACCACGGCCCGCATCGAAGGCTCGGCCTTCCGCGTCGGGAACGATATCCCCGACCTCACCTGACCCCGGGACGGCGGAGTTTGTCCGGATCGGGTTCGGGGATCCGCAGGGCGAGGGGGATGTCGAGCTTCTGCTCGAGGATTTGGATTTTTTTGATCAAGGTTGGCAGACGCTGTTGATCGCTCTCGCGATAGAGTTTTGTCAGGAAACCGTAGGCCTCGCGCTCTTTGCCCGGACAATCCGCGAGGTAGTAGCCGTGGAAGCGGCGCAGGTATCCCAGCGCTCCCGGTCGATCCATGGCGTCTCCGTAGACGCGGGCGGTGGCGCAAGGGTCCTTGAGCTTCTCCCGATAGATCTCGGCGAGCTGCACGCGGATGTCGACCGAGTCCGGCAACTGCTGCAGTCCTCGCTCCGCCTCCGCGATGCCCTGGAAGGCATACTCCTGGAAGCGCCGGTCGCGTTCAAAGGGCGGCAGATCTTCGTCGAACTGAACGCTGGCGGTGGCGTTGATCCCGAGATGCCAGACCACCTGGACCCAGTGCGATTCCTCGCGCGGCTCGAGGCTGGTGATGATTTGGTAGGTCTGGCGGAGTTCCTCCCAGGCCTTCACCCCGAAGTGGTCGTAGGCGATCAGGGTGAAATAAAAGGCCACCAGCGAGCGCAAGCCGCCAAGCGTGCCCATCAGCGCCGATTGCGTCATCTGCTCGAGGGCGCCGCGCCCGGGTGGAGGCAGTAGCAGCCTCGATTCCACCAGCCGCTCGCGGAGATGATCCTCGACCGGTGCGCGTATCAGCCCGAAAGCCACCAGCGCCGCGAGGACGAGGACGAGCCGGGGGACACGCTGGAGCAGCACGGACATCGGTGGTCAGAACTCCTTGTCGATGAAGACGAGCAGCGAGAGGAACAGAAAGACGACGAGGTAGCCCAGCGTCAGCGCCGCCATCTGCCAGACCAGCGCCGGCACCAGCAACTCGCCCGCGACGATGCCCTCGGCGAAGGCGAAGAGCTGGTAATCGGGGATCAGGATCTTGATCACCTTCACCATCATCTGCACCACGAGACTCTGGTTGGTCTCCGCGAGCCAGAAATCGGAGGCCATCGAGTGGGCGTGCCCGATCAGGAAGGTGAAAAAGCTGACGAGGATCGTGAAGAGGGTGCTCGAGGCGAAGGTCGAGAGGAAGAGCGTCACCACGGCCACGACCGCGGCCTTCAGAAACGATGCCAGCAAGGCCACCGCCAGCGCGGGTCGCAGCCCCTGGGCCTGGATCAGGCCGATCTGCTCGGCGATCTCGGCTTCGGAGTACTCGCCCCCCGACTGCATCGAGGCGACCTCTTCGGCGACGAGGGTGACTTCGCGCGACTTCAACATCAGGCCGCACATCAGCGCCATCGCGAGCAGGGAGATGCCGACCACGGCGAGCACTCCGGCCAGCTTGCCTAACAGATACTCAATGCGACGCACCGGCTTCGCCAGGATCGTGTAGAGGGTGCGATCCTCGAGGTCGCGAGGGATCAGGATCGCGGTCGAGACGATCGCGAAGAGCCAGGCGAAAAGGTCCATCGTGCCGAAGGAGACCTTCTTGATCGTCGAGAGTTCGCGCACCGCCGTCGTCGGGATGTTCAGGTCGCGCAGGGCGACGATGACGACGGCGAAGGCGAGGAGGAAATAGAAGGTCTTCATCCGCACGAGCTGCGTCACCGTGCCGCGGGCGATCGTGACGACGCGCCCGAGCGAGAGCAGGTGACCCGTGGGGGCGGGACGGGTGGCGGAATCCGCGGTCATGTGGAGGCTTGGTTTTCGGATTCGGAAAGCTGGATGAAAAGCCGCTCGAGGCTGGTGTGCGGGTGGCCCTCGGCCACGACCTTGGCCCGTTCATCGGCCGCGACGAGTTCGCGGATTTTGCCGATCAGCTCCGGCGAGGCCGACTCGAGCGTGACGGTGGTCTGCTCCTCGATGCGGATGAGGTCTTCGAGCGGACCCTCGCGCCGCATCCGACCACGGAAGATGATGCCGACGCGATCGCAGACCTCCTGGACCTGTTCGAGCAGGTGTGAGCAAAGGAAAACCGTGTAGCCCTCGTCGCGCAGGCGCAGGATCAGATCGCGGATCTGACGCGAGCCGACCGGATCGACTCCCGCGGTGGGCTCGTCGAGGATCACGAGGCGCGGCGATTGCACCAGGCTCTGGGCGAGGCCGATGCGCTGGAGCATGCCCTTCGAGTAACCGCCGAGGCGGCGCTTCGCGGCACGTTCGAGATCGACGAGCTTCAGCAACTCTGCGACCCGCTGATCGAGCGCCGCTCCGCGCATGCCGCAGAGTTTGCCGTAGAACCGGATCGTCTCTTCGCCGCTGAGATGTTTGTAGAAATAGGGATTCTCGGGCAGGAAACCAATCTCGCTCCGGGCGCGCAGGTCGCCCGAGTCGAGGCCGAAAACCTTGGCGCTGCCTTCGCTCGGGGCCATCAGGCCAAGCACCACCTTCATCGTCGTCGACTTGCCCGAGCCATTCGGTCCGATCAGGCCGTAGACCTCGCCGGCGCGGACCTCGAAGGAGAGGTTGTCCACCGCCACCACGTAATCCTTTCTCAACCCGATCCGGAAGACCTTCGTCAGGTTTTCGACTGAAACCGCCAACTCGCTCATGCTTTCATTCCCGGATCGTAAATCCCGTCACCCCCTCGAGGAGCGGCACCACGCGCACCGTTTGTTCCTGGATGTGCCGGCCGATCGGGCTGTCGTGCAGGTCCTGGAGGAAATCGTCGAGTTCCTCCTCCTCGCCCATGATCTGCAGCTCGACCCGGCCGTCGTCGCAGTTGCGCACCCAGCCGAGCACGTCGAATCCCTTCGCGAGCTGCTTGGTCGCGTAGCGGAAGCCCACCCCCTGGACCCGTCCCTCGAAAAAATACTGCCGCGCGATCATCCGCCTACCAAAGCAAAAACTCGGTCTCCCCGCCAGCGCAAAGGGGTCAAATCGCCCCCCTCCCGCACCAAACTTTCGCTTGACCCCAAAGTCCGCCCTCCTAAAGGTTGTCTATGGGTGATCTGCCTCTTGGTCTCAGCTTCGACGACGTCCTTCTCATCCCGCAACGCAGCGGGGTCCTGCCAGCGGAGGTGGACGTTTCCACCCGCCTCACGGAAGCCATTCCGCTGAACATCCCGATCATTTCTTCGGCGATGGACACCGTAACCGAAGACGGTCTCGCCATCGCCTTGGCCCGCGAGGGCGGCCTCGGCGTGATCCATCGGAACATGCCGATCGGCGACCAGGCCGATATGGTCGCGAAGGTGAAACGCTCTGAAAACACCGTGATCGTTGACCCCTTCACGACCCGGGCCGATGTCACCCTCGCCACACTCCAGGAGATCATGCGGGAAAAAGGCGTCAACGGTTTCCCCGTGGTCGACGAGGCCGGCGTGCTTGTCGGCATGGTCACCAGCCGAGACATCTGGTATGTGGAGGATGATTCCGCCCCGGTCTCCTCGGTGATGACGCCGCGCGAGCGCCTCGTCACCGCCCCGGTCGACACGAAGTTGGAGGATGCTCATCGCCTGCTCTATCAAAACCGCATTGAAAAGCTGCCGCTCGTCGACGCCGCCGGGCGCCTCGCCGGACTGATCACCGCGCAGGACATCGAGAAGCGCGACCGCTACCTGAACTCCGCCAAGGATGCCAATGGCCGGCTCCGCGTCGGGGCCGCCATCGGCGTGGGCGAGGATTGTTTCGAACGCGCCCGCGGGGTGATCGAGGCGGGTGCCGACGCCGTCTTCATCGATGCGGCCACCGGCCACACCGAACGCGTTCTTTCCGTGATCGAGAAGCTCCGCAGCGAGTTCGGCACGCCCGTCGTCGCCGGCAACGTCGTCACCGCCGAGGGTGCCGCTGATTTGATTTCGGCGGGAGCCGCCGCGGTGAAAGTCGGGGTCGGGCCCGGCTCGATCTGCACCACCCGCGTCATCGCCGGGGTTGGCACGCCTCAGTTCAGCGCCATTCAAAACGTGGCCACGGTTTGCCGGGCGAAGGGCGTGCCCTTGATCGCCGATGGCGGCATCCGCTACTCGGGCGACCTGGTGAAAGCGATGGCGGCAGGCGCCGATCTCGTGATGCTCGGCTCGCTGCTCGCCGGTTGCCGCGAAAGTCCCGGCGAGACCGTCCATTACCAAGGCCGCACCTGGAAGGAATACCGCGGCATGGGCTCGCTCAAGGCCATGCGCAAAGGCTCGGGTGATCGTTACGGTCAGAACTCCTCCGGCAAACTCGTCGCCGAGGGCGTCGAGGCCCGGGTGCCCTACCGCGGCCCGCTCGCCGACACCGTTTTCCAACTCCTCGGCGGTCTCCGCAGCGGCATGGGCTACGTCGGTGCGAAGAACCTGGAAGAACTTCGAAATCGCGCCACCTTCGTCCGCATCACCAGCGGCGGTCTTCGCGAGAGCCACGCGCACGACATCACCATCACCGAAGAGCCGGTGAACTACCAGCCCGCGAGTTAAGCGTCATCCCCGACCGAGGTCGGTCGGGCTACCTTTTACCTATTACCTTCAACCTCTTACCGCCCTTCGGGCGCTATGGACCATCCCATCGCCGTCATCGACTTCGGCTCGCAATACACCCAGCTCATCGTGCGCCGCATCCGTGAGCTCGGCTACTATTCCCGCCTCTACCAACCCGGCGAATTGCGCGAGACCGGCAGCCCCGCCGCCGTGATCCTCTCCGGCGGGCCCCGCTCCACCCGCGAGGCCGATGCCCCCGACATCGACTTCGAATACCTGCGCTCGATGAACGTACCCGTGCTCGGCGTCTGCTACGGCATGCAGTTGCTGAACCGCAAGTTCGGCGGCGAGGTCGCCCCGGGGAACACCCGCGAATATGGCCCCGCCACCTTGATGGTTGAGACCGCCAACCCCGGCATCTTCAAGGGGCTCAAAGGCCACTCGCAGATCTGGATGAGCCATTCCGACACCGTCAGCACCCTGCCTGATGGCTGTGTCGTCACCGGCCGGAACCTCGACGGCATCCCCGTTGCCCTGCGGTGGAACGAACTCTTTTTCGGCATCCAGTTCCACCCCGAGGTCTCGCACACCAAGGAGGGAGTGGAGATCCTCCAGAACTTCCTCGCCCTCGCCAAAGACTTGCCGAAGTTCAAGATCGCCTCGTTCAAGGACGAACTGGTCGAGCGCGTCCGCAAGGAAGTCGGCGGTCGCAAGGTCGTCTGCGGCGTCTCCGGCGGCGTCGATTCATCCGTGCTCGCCGCCCTGCTCCACGAGGCTCAGGTCGACACCCGCAACATCTTCGTCGACACCGGCCTGCTCCGCGCCAACGAAGCCGCCGAGGTCCAGGCCCTCTTTGGCGAGGTCGGCATCGCGATCGAGACCATCGACGCCTCCGAGCGATTCCTCACCGCGCTGCAGGGAGTGAGCGATCCCGAAGAGAAACGCCGCATCATCGGGCGTCTCTTTGTCGATGTCTTCTTCGATGCCGTCGGCGACGATGTCGAGTTGCTCGCCCAGGGCACGCTCTATCCCGACGTGATCGAGAGTGCCACGAGCGGATCGATCGCCTCGACCATCAAGACCCACCACAACCGCGTCGACCGCATCATGCAGTTGAAAAAGGAGGGCCGCGTCATCGAGCCGCTCGACGAGCTCTTCAAGGACGAAGTCCGCGAGCTTGGCCGCGTCCTCGGTCTGCCCGAGCGGGTCGTCGGCCGCCACCCCTTCCCCGGCCCCGGGCTCGCCGTACGTTGCCCCGGCGAGGTCACCCCCGAAAAACTCCAGATCATCCGCAAGGCCGACAAAATCTTCATCGACCTGCTCCGCGCCCGGCATTGGTATGACAGCGTCTGGCAGGCCTACGCCGCCATCATCCCCGTGAAGACCGTGGGCGTGAAAGGCGATGAGCGCAGCTACGAGTATGCCCTCAGCCTCCGCGCCGTGACGAGCGAAGATGCCATGACCGCCGAATGGGTCCACCTGCCCTACGAGCTGCTCGCCGAGGCCTCGAACCGCATCCTCAACGAAGTGCCCGGCATCAACCGCGTTCTCTACGACATCTCGACCAAACCCCCCGCGAGCATCGAGTGGGAGTGAGGGGAGATATTTAGCGGGTAGCGATTTGGCGATTTGGCAAGATCCTCCGGAGGATGGGTCCGTAACCAGCTAAACAGCCAGCATGCACGACCTCTCCCTGATCTCCACCATCGCCGCCGGCTTCACCGCGGCGTGGCTGCTCGGACTGCTGACGCAAAAGCTGAAGCTCTCGCCCATCGTCGGTTACCTGCTCGCGGGAGTCATCATCGGGCCCCATTCCCCCGGCTTCGTTGGCGATCTCGGCATCGCCACCCAGCTCGCCGAGGTCGGCGTGATCCTGCTGATGTTCGGGGTCGGTCTCCACTTCCACCTCAAAGACCTCATCGCCGTGCGGAAGATCGCCATCCCCGGCGCGGTCGGGCAGAGCGTGCTCGCCACCCTCGCCGCCATGGTCATCTTTCACGAGTTCGGCATGTCGTGGTCCACCGGCGCCGTCATCGGCATGGCCATGGCCGTCGCCAGCACCGTCGTGCTGATGCGCGTACTGATGGATGCCAACGCCATGAGCACGCCCGAGGGCCACGTCGCCGTCGGCTGGCTGATCGTCGAGGACATCTTCACCGTCGTCCTCCTCGTCCTCATCCCCGTGCTCGGCGATGGCGGCCAGGCCGCCCACGGCCACGCCGCGCCCGAGGGTCCGATCTGGTGGACCCTCGGCATCGCCTTGGTCAAACTCGCCGTGCTCGTCTTCGTCGTGCTCTGGGCCGGATCGCGCATCATCCCCCGGCTCCTCGTCCGCGTCGCCCGGCTGCGCTCGCGCGAGCTCTTCACCCTGACCGTGCTCGTTTTTTCCATCGCCGTCGCCGCCGCCTCCTACTTCTTCTTCGGGGCCTCCATGGCCCTCGGCGCCTTCCTCGCCGGCATGGTCGTGGCCCAGTCGCCCGTCGCCAACCAGGCCGCCGCTGATGCCCTGCCGATGCGCGATGCTTTCGCCGTCCTCTTCTTCGTCTCCGTCGGCATGCTCTTCGATCCGGCCTTCCTCCTCCAGGAGCCGCTGATGGTGCTCGGTGCCCTCGGCGTCATCCTGCTGGTGAAACCCCTCGCCGCCCTGCTCATCGTCGCCGTTCTCGGTTACTCCGTCAGGACCGCGCTCACCGTCGCCTTCGGTCTCGCCCAGATCGGCGAGTTCTCCTTTATCCTCTCCGAGCTCGCCCGCCAGCATGGGCTGATGCCCGACGCTGGCCACAACGTGCTCGTCGCCTCCGCCATCATCTCAATCACCCTCAATCCCCTCATCTTCCGCAACGTTCCGAAGATCGAAGCCTGGCTGCGCGGTCGACCCACCCTCTGGCGCCTCCTCAACGGCCGCGCCGAGCGCCGTGCCGCCGCCGGTCTGCACGACCTGCCCGAGGGCGGCGGCCACGGCCACCAAGCCGGCGAGGGCCCCGAGGACGGCCAACCCTACGCCATGATCATCGGCTACGGTCCCGTCGGCCGCACCGTCCACCGCGTCGTCGAGGAGGCCGGCATCCCCTCCGCCGTCATCGACCTGAACATGGACACCATCTCCGCCCTCCGCGCCGAGGGCAAGACCGCCATCTTCGGCGACGCCTCGAACGAACGGGTCCTCGAGGAGGCCGGCATCCGCCACGCCAGCCACCTCGTCATCACCGTGCCCGATGCCGGCCACCGCGCCGCCATCATCACCGCCGCCAGGAACGTCCACGAGAGCATCCGCATCGTCGTGCGCGCCCGCTACCTGCGCGAGCGCGAGGAGCTCGACCAGAGCGGCGTCACCGCCGCCGTCTTTGAAGAGGCCGAGGCCGCCGTCGCCCTCGCCCGCCTCGTCCTCGCCGGCACCGGCGTCCATCGCGACGCCGCCCATGTGAAACTGGAGGAGATCCGCTTCCAGCTCGCCCTCGACACCTTCCCCGAGCTGCGCCGCCTCCGCGTCCGCTCCGTCCTCGTGCCCTGGTCGCGGGTGAACTTCCTCACCACCGACCTCGACCGCGCCACTGCCTGCGAGCGACTCGCCGCCTCGCCCCACCGCCTCTGGCCCGTCTATTCGCCCCAGCAGCGCCGCCCCATCGGCTACCTCATCGCCGCCGAGTTGCTCGCCGACACCGGCAAGGGCGACTGGACCGCCCTCGTCCGGCCCATCCCCTCCGTCCGGCCCGACGACAGCATCGGCCAGGTCTTCGCCCGCCTCTGCGAGACCCACCAGAAAATCTGCCTCGTCGGCGAGGGCAGCGCCGTGATCGGCATCGTCACCCGCGGCCACCTGCTCGACCGCGTCGAGGGCGACTTCGCCACCGGCACCACCAGCCCCGCACCCGCCCGCCTCGAGGACGCCGTGGTGCGCGGCGGCATCGTCTCCGCCCTCGGGTCCGCTACCCGCGAGGACGCCATCCACGAACTCGCCCGCGCCATCCCCGCCGGCATTCTGCCCGATGGCATCGACGCCGCCGAGGTCGCCCGCCTCGTCCTCGACCGCGAGACCGAGATCTCCACCGACCTCGGCAACGGCATCGCCCTGCCCCACGCGCGTTGCGAGGGCCTCGGCGAAGCGCTCGTGGTGATCGGCCATTCGCACGAGGGCGTCGCCTGGTCCGATGAGGAACACGGTGCCGTCCGCCTCTTTTTCCTGCTCCTCACCCCGAAGGAGCGCCCCGAGGCCCACCTCGCCCTGCTCAGCCAGATCGCCCGCTTGGTCGCTGATGAAAGCAAACGCGAGGGTCTGCTCGCAGCGAGCACTCCGGTGGAGTTTCTCGAGGTGATGGGGTGATGGGGAGATTGGGAGCCTCCGTTCGCGAGCCTTTTGCGCGGCGCGCAAGCCTTTTTGCCTTGCACGCAAGGCTCTGAGTGCCACGAACCGGGCATTTTGCATGGCGCGCCCCGATTCAATAGGGTTAGGTCCAGGAGTGAAGAGGGTTACAAACGATCCCGGCGTGCCCACGGGATGGCATCCCACCATCGCTGTTTGTCTACATAGAACCAGCTAGCTTTTATGAAACGATGGGATGTGGCATGCCGCGATTGACGGCGGGGCATTTCCGTTCAACCTAGGCATCGATGACGCCAAGCCTCCGATTCCTCACCGCCGCCTGCTGGTTCACCTCGCTCTGCCAAGCGGCGGAGCCGGTGGAGGTGACCCAGCTACGTTCGCAGTATGAGCTGGCGGTGGAGCGGGCGACCGCCCCCCACCGGGCGACCTACCTGAAACAGCTGGAGCGGTTGTTGGAGAAGTTCACAAAGGCGGGCAAGCTGGACGAGGCTCTGGCGACGAAGGCGGAACTGGACAAGATGAGAGCCCCGGCGGCGGCACCAATGGATCCGGCAGCGGAGCGGGCGGAGTCGGTGCGGAAGTGGATGACGGGGCGGGTCTGGACGACCGGGTTCACCGACTACGCGTTCAAGGAGGATGGCAGCGGTGTGGCGACCTGGGCGAAGGGCACGGAAGCTTTCGCCTGGGAGTTGCTGCCCGATGCCACGGTGTCGGTGACGCGTCCGACGATGAAGTTGATCTTCCGGTTCGAGTCCGATTCCATGGCAAACCACGTGGATGCCAGCAGCGCGGGGAACCAGCGGGATCTGAGGCCGAAGTGAACGGCGTGGGGCCGATCCTCACTGCCGCGTCACCTTGACCCGCTTCGGAGCCGAGGTGTTGCCGGCAGCGTCAACGGTGACGATCTCGATGATGTTTTTGCCGGGCTTGAGTTTGGCTTTGAGTTTCCAAGAGGTGGTGCCGACGGCGTTTTTGAAGGCGCCCTTGCCGACGCGGTAGCGGACAGCGGCGACGCCGCTGATGTCGGTGGCGGTGCCCTTGAGAGCGAGGGTGCCTTTCGAGGTGGTCTGGGGCACCTTGCCGGTGGTCCGCGGCGGGGCGGCGCTGCGGTCGGGAGAGAAGCGGAGGACTCGATGGGTATTCAACTGGGAAATCCAGAGCCCCCCGGCGGCATCGAAGGTGAGGCCCCCGAAGGGTCCGCTGAGCTTCCGGTCGGTGGTGCCGGCGCTGTTCGTGGTCATGCCGGGCTGGCCGATGACGTTGTCGGCGTCGGCTCCGTTGGCTTTGGCCGCCGCGTCCTTGTAAATCAGGACACGGTGGTTGTTGTAATCCGACACGTAGAGGGCGCCGCTGGCATCGGTGACGAGGGCGCCGGGCGAGAAGAGGGTCCGGGCGGTCGTGCCCGGAAGGGAGGTGGTGAAACCGGGCTGTCCGAGCACGGCGGTGGCGGCGGCTCCGGTGACAAGGACATCGGCATTGTCGAATCGCAGGATGCGGTGGTTGTCCTGCTCGGCGACCCAGAGCCGCCCGCCGGAGTCCACGGTGATGCCGGCCGGGCCTTTCATCTTCACGGCGCTGGTGCCCGGGGTAACGGTCGTGACATCCGGCTGGCCGATCACGACGGTGGCGGCTGCTCCACTGGCGAGGGTCGAGACATCAGCAAACTTCAACACGCGATGGTTGCCATAATCCGTCACCCAGAGGTTGTCGGCGGCGTCGACAAACACCTGGTAGGGACCATTCATTTTCGACGAGGTGGTCCCAGCGGTGACGGTGGTGAAGTCGGGCTGACCGAAGACCCGATCGGGGGCGCTGCTGAAGCCGGGCACGGTCGAGGCCCCCTCGAACATGAGGACCCGGTGGTTGCCGTAATCAGCCACCCAGAGGCGTTGGTCGCGGTCGACATACAGGCCGTAGGGGTTGTAAAACTTCTCCGCGGTGGTGCCGGAGGATGTGTCGGTGAAGGTGGGCTGCCCGAAGACCGCCTCGGCGCTCGCTCCGTTCGCGAGGATGGCGGTGGCGGAGTAGCGCATGACGCGGTGCTGCACGGTCGACGCGATGAAGAGTTTGCCGGTGAGGGGGTCTATCGCGGTGCCTACGGGGGTAAACAATCCGGCGGCGGTGGCCGCCCCGGTGCCGGCGGTGGTGAAATCCGGCGCCCCCACGACCCGGTCGGCGGCGGGGAAGTTCGGGAATTGGGCGCGGGCTCCGGTGCCGGCGAAAGAAAGCGCGAGGGCGAGGAGCGCGGTCGACTTCATGGCGGGATGGTAGCGGCCCGGTCGCGCGGCGGCAAGGCGGCAATGCCGTTCCTGCCCCGGGGGTGGTCACTGCCGCGTCACCTTGACCCGCTTCACCGCCGAGGCATTGCCGAGGCTGTCGACGGTGACGATCTCGATCGTATTCTTGCCGGGCTTGAGTCGGGCGGTGAAGCGCCACGCGGTGGTGCCGGTGGCGTTGCGGAAGGCACCATTGCCGACGCGGTATTTCACGTTGGCAACGCCGCTCGAGTCGCTGGCGGTCCCTTTCAAAGCAAGCGAGCCTTTCGAGGTGGTTTTCGGCACCTTCCCAGTGACCCCGGGAGCGGCGGCGGTGAAGTCGCCGGGGAAACGAAGGGCGCGATGGTTGCCGGAGTCGATGACCCAGAGGTTGCCGGCGGCGTCGAAGTCAAGCCCGCCATAGGGCCGTTTCATCTTTTGGGCGGTAACGCCCTGGGTGACGGTGCCCAGGTCGGGCTGGCCGAGGACGCCGTCGGGGGTGGCTCCGTTGGATTTGGTGGCGGGACTGCGGTGGTAGATGACGCGGTGGTTGTCGTTGTCGGAGATATACAGGGTGCCTTTGCGGTCGAGGGCAAGGGTACTCGGATTGCCGATCTTCGCGGGGGCGGAGCCGGTGGCGTTGGTGACGAAGTCGGTCTGGCCGAGCACGCCATTGGCGGGCGATCCGTTGGCGAGGGTGGCGGCGGCATCGAAGCGGAGGACGCGGTGGTTGGCCTGGTCGGCGACCCAGAGGCGACCGGCCGGGTCGAGGAGGACGGCGGCGGGACCATACATCGCCAGGTTGGTGGTGCCCTCGGTGCCGGTGTCGAAGTCGGGCTGACCGAGGACGGCGGTGGCGGGGGCTCCATCGCCGAGAGTGGCGGCGGCATCGAAGCGGAGGACGCGGTGGTTGGAGAAGTCGGCGACCCAGAGGCGGCCGGCGGAGTCGGCGTGGACACCGAGGGGGCCGCGCATGGAGATCTGGTTGGTGCCGGCAGTGCCGGTGACAAAATCGGGCTGGCCGAGGACGAGGTCGGCGGTGGCACCGAACTCGGGCAGGTTCGCCGCGTCCTCGAACATCAGGACGCGGAAGTTCTGGTAATCGGCGACCCAGAGGCGACCGGCGGAGTCGACGTCGATGCCTTGGGGGCGGTTGAAGGTGGACGCACTGATGCCCGAGGTGTCCGAGGTGTAGTTGGTCTGGCCGATGACGGCCTCGGCATTGGCCCCGTTGGCGACGGCGGCGCTGCTCGCGAAGCGGAGGATCCGGTGTTGGCCGGCGATCGAAACAAAGACCTTGCCGGAGACGGGATCCACGGCGATGCCGCTTGGATCGCCCGTCGAGGACTGGGTGGTTGCGGGAAAGGTGTCGGTGGTGAAGTTGGCCTGGCCGAGGACGCGGTCGGCGGTGGGATTGGCCGGGAACTGGGCATGAATCCCGGTGACGCAGAGAAGGAGCAGGGCGAACAGGGCGGAAGCGGGCTTCATGGTGCGAGAAGCCTACGATGGGCAGCAGGGACCGCAAGGCGAAAGGGGCACGGTGGGAAGCGTTGGGGAAAACGCGCCCTTACCTCTGGAACCCTCGCACGGTTCACTTGCGCGTCACCTTCAAGCGCTTCGCCGGCGAGGTGTTGCCGAGCGTGTCGACGGTGACGATCTCGATGGTGTTCGTGCCGTTCGTGAGTTTTGCCGTGAACTTCCACGAGGTCGTCCCAGCGGCGTTCTTGAAGGCGCCGCCATTGACGCGGTAGCGCACGCTGCCGACGCCGCTGCCATCGCTGGCGGTTCCCTTCAAAGCAAGCGAGCCCTTCGATGTGGTTTTCGGCACTTTGCCCTGCACGACCGGGGCGGACGCGCTGCGGTCGGGGGAGTAGTGGAGGACGCGGGAATTCAGGGAGTCAGAGACCCAGAGGCCACCGGCGGAATCAGAAGCCATTCCCGTGAAGGCGCCAGCCAGATTGCGAGCGGTGGTGGCCTGGGTTTTCGTGTCGAAGTCGGGTTGTCCGATGACGGTATCGGCGGCGGCACCATCGGCTTTGCTGGCCGGGTTCTTGTGGATCAAAACACGGAAGTTGAAAAAGTCCGCGATGTAGAGCGAACCGTACCCGTCAATCATCACGCCTGTGGGATGGTCCAAGGCTTGGGCGGAGACCCCTCCCCCGGCCCCGACGAAGGAGGACTGTCCCAACACCCCGCTGGCTGCCGCTCCGTTGGCGAGCGTGGCGGCAGCGTCGAAGCGGAGGACACGGGAGTTCTCGAAGTCGGTCACCCATAGACGGCCGGCCTCATCAACGATCAAGCCTCGAGGGCTATTCATTTTGACCGAGCTGGTACCCGTGCTGTTGGTGGTGAAATTGGGTTGGCCCAGTACGGTCGTCGCCGTGGCTCCGTTGGAAAGGCTGGAAGCGCCATCGAATTTCAGGACGCGGTGATTGCCGGCCTCCGCAACCCAGAGATTGTCATTGGCGTCCACAAAAACGCCGGTGGGGGCGTCCATCTTTGCGTTTGAAAGGCCGGCGGTCACGGTGGTGAAGTTCGGCTGACCGAGGACGCGATCGGCGGTGGATCCGAATCCAGACAGGGTCCCCGCTCCCATGAACATGAGGACACGATTGTTGTCAGTGTCCGCCACCCAGAGCCGACCCAATCGGTCGACGTAAATGTCGCTTGGAAGATTGAAGGTCGTGGCAGTGGAACCTGTGCTGCCTCCGGAAAAATTAACCTGCCCAATGACAGCCTCGGCGTTGGCCCCATTGGCGAGGCTACCAGGATTCGCAAACCTCAGAATGCGGTTTTGGTTTGAAGAACAGACGAAGAGTTTTCCGGTTACGGGATCAATCGCAAGCCCCTTGGGAAGGAAGACCGACGAAGGAGTGCTCGGCGAGGTGCCCAAGGTCGTGAAGTCCGGCGACCCCAGCACCTTGTCGGCGGCCGGGAAATTCGGGAACTGGGCGCGGGCGGCGGGGACCGAGAGACTGGCCGCGAGAAGCAAAAAGGAGAGGTATCGGGGCACTTGCATCATGCCCCGAGTTTAATCCCCCGCTCTCAACTGCAAAGGAAATTCGTTTGCCACCTCAGGATCGAATGATCAGGAAGGGCGGGAGTTTCGATCCGCCCCCAGGGGTCGGGGGCGCGACTTGTTTGACCCGGATCACTCTCAACGGAGACTGGTTGCCCCATCCATCGACGGCCATGATCTCGATCTTGTTCCGCCCGGGCTTGAGCTTGGCGGTGAACTTCCACGAGGTGGTGCCTGAGGCGGTCCGGACGGGGCCCCTGCCTCCGATGCGGTAATACACGGTCGTGATGCCGGCGGGATCGGAGGCGGTGCCGCGCAGCGCGAGGGTGCGCCCGGTGGTGGCCTTTGGCACCTTGCTGGTCACGGTCGGGCTGGCAGTGCTGAAGTCTCCGGGGAAACGGAGGACGCGGTTGTTGCTGTAATCGGTCACCCAGAGTTTGCCAGCGGAGTCAAAATCCAGTCCGCCATACGGTCTGTTCAGTTTCTGAGCGGTCTCACCACGTGAGACGGTGATGAGGTCGGGCTGGCCGATGACACCGTCGGGCGTGGCTCCGTTGGCTTTCGATCCGGGATTTTTGTGATAAAGGACGCGGCTGTTGCCGAAGTCCGCGATGTAGAGCGTGCCATTCCGGTCGATCGCGAAGGCATTGGGTTGGCTGAATTTCACGGCAGTGGAACCGCTGGTGCCGGTGATGAAATCGGGCTGGCCGAGCACCGCAACCGCGGCAGCCCCATTGGTCAGGGAGTTGGCCCCGTCGAATCGTGTCACCCGGTTGTTGTTTTGCTCCGCGACCCAGAGGCGGCCGGCGGCATCGATCTGCACGGCAACGGGGCCCTTCATTTTCACATCGCTCGTGCCCGAGGTGCCGGTGACAAAATCGGGCTGACCGAGGACGACCGTGGCGGCCGCTCCGTTGGCCAAAGTGGCGGCATTGGCGAACTTGACGACTCGATGGGAAAGATACTCGGCGACCCAGAGATTGCCCGCATCGTCGATATGGAGTCCGGTGGGGCCGGACATCTTGGTCTGGGACACGACCGCGGTTTTGGTGACAAAATCAGGCTGGCCGAGGACGAGGTCCGCGCTGGCCCCGAACTCGGAGAGGTTGGCAGCGTCTTCGTACATGAGAACGCGGTTGTTGCCATAATCGCAGACCCAGAGCCGGCCTTCGTCATCCATGTCGATGCCATAGGGTTGGTCCAACGTGGTGGCGGTCGTGCCGGTGGAGTCGACGGAGTAGCTGGTCTGACCAATCACCGCCTCAGCATCCGCGCCGTTCGCCAAGGCGGAACTGTTGGCGAATCGCAGGATGCGGTTCTGAGCCGAAACAGACACAAAGACCTTTCCCGAGACGGGATCGACCGCGACTCCAGATGGCTCTTCCATCCCGCTTTGGGTCACGGCAGGATAGTTGAAGATGAAATCCGCCGCCCCGAGCACGAGGTCGGGTGTCGGTGAGACGCCGAACTGGGCCCGGGCACCGGGGGCGGCGAGGAGTATAAACGCGAGGACTGGGAAAAGAACGGGGCGAAGGTGCATGAAGCCGCGACTTTAAATCCCTTCTGAAAAGTCGCAAAAGGAATCAGCTCGCGGAGAAAAGGCCGAAGGGTGGTTCACCCAGCCGGCTCTGCCGGAGACGTCTCCGGCGGCTGCTTTTTTAGGGAGAGCCGTTTGTCGTTCCAGATCGGCACGCCGAAGACGTCGTGGATGAAGTAATAGGCGACCGGCACCCCCAGCAGCATTCCCCAAACTCCGAAGGCGTGGTGGCCGATGAAGAGGATGATGAGGACGAAGACGGGATTGATCTTGAGGTGTTTCCCGTAAATCATCGGGTTCAGCACGTAGGCCTCGAGGGCGTGGACGATGATCACCATCACGATCGCAAGCATGGCGGTATAGAGCCCGCCGGAATTGATGGCGACGAGGACGATGGGCATCGTCGAGATGAAGACGCCGAGGACGGGAATGAAGCTGCAGAGGAAGACGATCATCGAGAGGACCGTCAGCGAGGGCACTCCGAGCAGACTGAGACCGATCAAGGTCAGGAGCGTGTTGACGATCGCGACCATCGCCTGGGCCTGGATCATGCGACCGACGACGTAACCGAAGCGCACCACGGGCTGGGCGGTCTCTTCGTAGAAATCGCGGAGCCGCGAATTGCGCAGGTTTCCGATCTCTTCGCCGAGCCGGAAGGTATCGAGGGAGATCAGGAAACTGAAAAGCAGGGCCAGCAGAATGGTCGCCGAGGCCGCCCACATCGCCCGGATCAACTGCGGCGCGGTCTGGGTGAGCTTCTGGATCTGGTAATCGAGGAAGAGATGGATCACGGCCTCGTCCTCGCGGGCGGTGCGCAGCAGACCGATCTCGCCGGGGGTGAGATCGCGGGTGAGGTCGGGGGGCAGCGGCTCGGCGACCTTGTCCAACTCCGCCGACATCTCGGCGAGCAGAGCCTCCGGGATGGTGCTGCGGAGGTAGTTCATCAAGATGGGCTCGACCGTGGGATACTTCGCCACGATGTCCTTCCGCAACTCGACGAGCCGCTCCTCGGTTTTCGGGAGGTTCCCCACCAGGCTCATCGCTTCGCGCGCGACCTGCGGCACGACGAAGGTCGAGACGGAGACGATCACCGCGACAAAAACGGCAAAGGTGAGGCAGATGGCGAACTGCCGGGGCATTCGGAAACGCCGCACGAAAAACGAGCTGATCGGCGCGGCGATGAAGGCGAAGACGAAGGTGAGGAAGATGATGCTGAAGAACGAGCGCAACAACCAGAGCAGGATGCCGAGGACGACCCAGATCAGGGTGCGACGGTTGACCTGATAAAAGCGCTCGAAGCTGAACCACGCGGTCCGATTCCTCGTTTCCTCATCCTCCGGAAATCGACCTTCCTGGCTCATCGATGGGAATCAAGAACGCTGTCGAGTCGATCCACCGTGGGCCGGCGCTTGCGCGCGCGACTCCATCGGGGGAAAGGACGCGACGTCTCGTCAGACCTGCTGCGGCGTGATGCCCTCGACCTTCGACAGTTCGGTGTCGAGGACGGCGCGACGCAGGTTGGTGCCGGTCTTGTTGGCCCACCACAGCACGATGGGAGAAGCGACGAAGAGGGTCGAGTAGACACCGGCGATCATGCCGAAGAGCAACACCACCGAAAAGCTGCGCAGACCGGGACCACCGAAGAGGAGCAGCACGACGACGGTGAAGAGCACGGTGGCACTCGTCAGGATGGTGCGTCCGAGGGTCTGGTTCAGCGAGTAGTTCATGATGTCGCGCACCTCGCCGCGCTTCGTTTGCAAGCCCTCGCGGACGCGGTCGAAAATAACGATGGTGTCGTTGATCGAGTAGCCCGCGATGGTCAACAGGGCGCCGACGGTGATGAGGGAAAGCTCTTGCCCGAAGAGCGTGGCCAAGCCGAAGGCGACGACGACGTCGTGGACGAGGGCCACGATGGCTCCGAGCGCGAAGGCGAACTCGTAGCGGAGGGTGACGTAGATCAAGATTGCGATCATGCCGAGGACGAGCGCGAGACCGGAACTCGTCAGCATCGACTTGCCGATGGCCGAACCGACGGAACTGACGGTGGTATCCTTCAGGTCGATCTTCAGATCGGTCTTGAGGTGCTCCTGCACCTTCTCGGCGGTGTTCTCGGGCGTGCGGACGAGGTAAAAGACGCCTTCCTCACCGACGGCGCGCTGTTCCTGCACAATGGGCTCGGCACCGAGATCGAGCTTCTTGAGCGAAGAGACGATCATCTCCTTGTCGATGTTGTCGCCGGTGCGGAGGGTGATGGCGTCGCCGCCTTTCAGTTCGACACCGCGGGGATCCATGACGATCCCGGCGATGATGGAGATCGCCACCAGCGTCAGCGAACCAATGATCCAGGGTTTGGCCTGGCCGAGGAAGTCGATCTGCTTTTTCGGAATGAAATCCAGGAAGGTGAGTTTCTTGAAGAAAGGAGCATCCATCAGCCAGGTGAAGCAGACCCGGGTCACGATGAGGGCGGCGAAGAGGGTCGCGGCGATCCCGATCACGAGGGTCACGGCGAAACCCTTCACGGTGCCGTCGGCCACGTAGTAGAGGATGATGGCGGTGAAGAGCGAGGTCAGGTTCGAGTCCATGATGGACCAGAAAGCCCGGTCGTAGGCGGTCTCGATCGCGAGTTTTAGTGATTTGCCCGCGGCCATTTCCTCGCGCAAACGCTCGTAGATAAGCACGTTCGCATCGACGGCCATGCCGATGGTCAGGATGATGCCCGCGATGCCCGGCAGGGTCAGGGTGAACCCGAAAAGCGCCATCGTGCCGAAGATGATGGCGAGACAGGACGTCAGACCGATCACCGCAACGATGCCGGCGAAGCGGTAGTAGATGATCATGAACACCAGCACGATGCCGAGCCCCCAGACGCCGGAAAGGATGCCCTGGTTCACCGCGGCATCACCCATGGTAGGCGAGATGTAGTTGGAGTATTCGATCTCGATGGGATTCTCGAGCGGGTTCTCGAGGGCCGAGGCGAGAGCGAGCGCCTCCTCCTGAGTGAATTGACCGGTGATGGAGCAGCCGTCGGAGAAGGGCTCCTGGATGGTCGGGGAGGAGAGGATGACGTCGTCGAGGATGATGGCGAGCGGCTGTCCGGTGTTGGCGCGGGTCAGCGGTCCCATGATCTTCGCGCCATCGGCGGTGAAGGAGACGCTGATGGAATCGCCCTTGTCCCCATAGAAATAACCGGCACTGGCGACGTTTTTGCCCTCCATGTCGCGCTTGATCTTCACGAGACCGTAGCGGGTTGGCATGGGGTTGCCGTCCTTGTCTTTCTCCTCGGCATAGGGCAGGGCCTCGTAGCCGGGGATGACCTCGGCGCCGCTGGCGACCTGGGCCGCCATGAACTGGCTCTGCGGATGGAGGATGGAGAAAGAAAGATGGGCGACCTGCTCGAGGGCGTCCTGGGTCTTCTTCAGTTCTTCAGGCTCGATTCCGGGCATCTGAAGGAAGACCCCGTCGGTGCCCTGGGGCGCGATCAAGACATCGGCGGTGCCAAGGGCGTTGAGACGGTCGGTGAGGACCTTGATGGCTTGCTGCTGGGTGCTGGGATTGACCTCCTTGCCCTCACCAGGCCGGATCTTGATTTCCATGGAAACCCCGCCACGGAGCTCGATGCCCTTGACCATGCCCAGCTCTTGGTAGAGCCAGACGCTCAGCCCAGCCACGGCGATGGAAAGGATGGTGCCGACGATGCGCTTCCGGCGAGTCGACTCGACGCCGAAATACATCACAAAAAGGGCGAGCAGGCCAAGACCGAGCAGGAAGACCCAGTTCGAGGAGATCGCGGGTTTGTTCTCCTCCACCGCTACGGGCGCCGGAGTCGCCGGGGGCACGCTCTCGATGGCCTTGGTGAGCGCCTCTTGGAGTTGCTCGGCGGAGGGACCGGGGGCCGGGGCGGCCGGAGTCGCAGGAGTCGTCGGAGCAGGTGCCGGAGTCTCCGCCGCGGCAGGAGCGGCCGCCGCAGGCGGACTCGCGGGAGCCGGGGTCGCCGTCGCGGCGGGAGCAGGGGCCGGTGCGGGAGTAGCCGGAGCGGCGGGAGCAGGAGTCGCTGGTGCGGACGGGGCCGGAGTGGCGGGAGCGGGGGTTGCCGGATCTTGCGCTTGCATGAGAGGGGACGGGTGCCGCGCACCCGGTGAAAGGTAAAAAGTGAAGGGGTGAAACGTCTCGAAGCGGGGACAGAAGGGGACGGGACTCAGGCCTCTTCGGCTCCGTCTTTCTTGCTGTCGGTGACCGTGGCGATGGCGCTGCGGTCGAACTTGATGCTCAGACCATCCGCGACCTTGACCGAAACGGTCTTGTCCGTCATGCCCGAAACGATGCCGTGGGCGCCGCCGACGGTGACGACCTTGTCACCGACCCGGATGTTTTTCCGCATTTCCTCCTGGGCCTTCTGGGCCTTCCGCTGCGGACGGATCAGCACAAAATAGAACATCACCATGATCAGGATCATGGGGACAAACATGCCAATACCGCCACCGGGACCCGCGGCGGGCGCGTCCTGGGCGAGGAGGGGAACAAAGGAAATCATCGGGATTTTTAAGAAGATTGGGGAGAGAACAAAAATCGTTGGTCGCTCAAGGCTCCCCTTTTCCAGCGCGGTAACGCCGGACAAAAGAATCCCGGAACTCGGCAAACGAGCCGTCCCCAATAGCACGGCGGGCCCCCTTCATCAAGTGCAGATAGAAGGCGAGGTTGTGCAGGGTCAGAAGCCGCAGGCCGAGGAGTTCGTCGTTTTTGATGAGGTGGCGGAGGTATCCGAGCGAAAATCCCTCGCAGAGCGGATGGGTTTCCCCCGGAGCGGCGAGCGGCTCGCGGCAGCGCTCCCACTTGGCGTTCTTGAGGTTGATGGTGCCGTCGGGGGTGTAGGCGGTGCCATTGCGACCCACCCGGGTCGGGAGGACGCAATCAAACATGTCGATCCCGCGGGCGATCAGCTCGAGGAGCTGGTCGGGCTGGCCCAGACCCATGGCGTAGCGGGGCTTGTGGGTCGGCAGGATGGGCGCGGCGATCTCAACGGCCTTCAGCATCTCGGGGATGGGTTCGCCGACAGAGAGCCCGCCGATCGCATAGCCGTCGAAATCGAGCTCGACCAGATCGCGGGCGGCTTTTTCCCGGAGATCGGCGTAACAGCCACCCTGGACGATGCCGAAGTATCGCTGGCCCTCGGGCTGGTGTTTCGCGACCCATTCCCGGGCCCGCACCGCCCAACGCTGGGTCAGACCGAGGGATTTCTCCGCATAGGCCCGCTCGCAGGGATAGGGCGGGCACTCGTCGAGGATCATGCAGATGTCGCTGCCGATCGATCGCTGGATTTCCAACACGGACTCGGGCGTCAGGTGGACGGGGCTGCCATCGAGGTGACTCTGGAAGCGGACGCCTTCCTCGGTCAGTTTCCGCAGTTTGGAGAGGGAAAAGACCTGGTAACCGCCCGAGTCGGTCAGGATGGGCCGGTCCCACTGCATGAACTGGTGGAGCCCCCCGAAATGATCGAGCACATCGGTACCGGGACGGAGGAAAAGGTGGTAGGTGTTGCCGAGGAGGATGCGGCAATCGAGGGCCGGATCGGTCAGCTCGGCCGGATGGACCGATTTCACCGTGCCCCGGGTGCCCACGGGCATGAAGCAGGGTGTCTCCACTTCCCCATGTGCCAGCGTCATCCGCCCGCGGCGGGCGGCGGTCTTTGAATCGGTCTGGAGGAGGGTGAACACGGGGGATTGCGGATTTGGGATTGCGGATTTTGCCGAGGCGATGACGGGCGGGAGAGATAACCCGGATCAGTGGGGTTGCCAATCGGATTGGAAGAGACGGGTTCGGAGTGAATCGGATTCAGCGTTTCCTTTCGGGAACCTTGACCTTTTTCGAGGACTGTGTTCAATCTATCACCTGCCGAATTCTCAGCCGGAGCCTTCGTTTTCGGCTTCGCTACCTTTGCCAAACGATCACCATGCTCCGTTCCAGGGCTCTTAAAGATCTCCATTTGGGAGCCTGCATGGTGCATGCTCAGTGGCATCACGCGATGTTTTCCTTCTCGGAGGTGAACGAGCACCACAAGTTCCTCTGCATTTTGGAGCAATGGGCCGACGGGATGGGGCAGAAAGACCCGCTTCCAAGCGACGACCCCGTTCGCCGCCTGCTGAACTCAGCCAGGTCGACCTGCGATGAGATGATCCTTGCCGCGAAAATGCAGGTGGATTGCGCGGAGCAGGCCCGTCGCCAATACGACCACTGGCCGGAGGGCAGCAAGATCTTCGGCACGCCCCGATTTCTGGACAAAATCCGGCAGGACTTGGTCCGGATGCAAAGGGATGTCGCGCAGTATCAAGGCCTGCTTCATCTGATCGTTTCCTACTCGGAAAACCTCCTCGCTGCTTGGCGGATGAGTCCCTTGCACGAGCAAAGTCATTACGCGGAGCATCTCCAGACCGATCAAAACATCGCCGCCGAAACCTTTCAGAGATGGTTGCACTCGCTTGACGAGCTCGCCGCTGCCATTGACGACCCCTCATCCGTTTCCACGGAACGCTCCCGTTCCGTTGTTCGCGCCAAATCCATGTCTCCCCTCCAATCCATCCTCGCCGCCTTCCGGGCCACCTCGCAGACTGAACGGGAAAAAGGCACCTACTTCGAGGAGCTCATCCGCACCTACTTCCGCTACGAGGCCAGCTACGCCGATCTCTACAGCGAGGTCTGGCTCTTCGCCGACTGGGCGAAGGAAATCGGCACTTCCCAGTTCGGGATTTCCGCGAAGGACACCGGCATCGACCTCGTCGCCCGCACCCACGGCACCGGCGAATACCACGCAATCCAGTGCAAATGCTACGCTCCCGACTACCGCGTGCGGAAGGCCGACATCGACAGCTTCTTCACCGCCTCCGGCAAATCCTGCTTCGCCCAGCGCATCATCGTCACGACCACGAACGACTGGAGTGAGAACGCCGAGGCCGCGCTCGCCGACCAGCAGCCGCCCGTCTACAAGATCGACCTCCACGACCTCGAGAATTCCCAGATCGATTGGTCGCTCTACCAGCCCAGCGCACCGCCCGCGCTGAAGCCGAAAAAGCAGCTCCGCCCCCACCAACAGAGCGCCAAAACCAACGTCGCCCTAGGCTTCCGCGAATCGGACCGCGGCAAGCTCATCATGGCCTGCGGCACCGGCAAGACCTTCACCTCGCTGAAGATCGCCGAGGAACTCGCGGGGAAAGACAAACTCGTCCTCTTCCTCGTGCCCTCTCTGAATCTCCTCTCCCAGTCCCTCACCGAGTGGACCCAGGAAAGTGCCATCCCGCTCCACAGCTTCGCCGTCTGCTCCGATGCCGAGGTCGGGAAAAAGCGGGGAAAATCCGATGACGACATCGTCGAGACCTTCGTCCACGAGCTGCGCTACCCCGCCACCACCAATGCCGCCCGCCTCGCCTACGAGGTGAAGAAACGGCACGACGCCCAGCACATGAGCGTCATCTTCTCGACCTACCACTCCCTCGACGTCCTCAGCCGCGCCCAGAAAGAGCACGGCCTGCCCGCGATCGACCTCGTCATCTGCGACGAGGCCCACCGCACCACCGGGGCCACCTTCGAGGGCGATGAAAAAGAGAGCAATTTCGTCCGCGTCCACGATCAGGGCTTCCTCGCCGCCGCGAAGCGCCTCTACATGACCGCGACCCCGCGCATCTACGCGGACAGCGCCAAGGCCCAGGCCGAGCGCGACAATATCGCGATCTGCTCGATGGACGACGAGGCCCTCTACGGGAAACAATTTCACGTCATCACCTTCTCCGAAGCCGTCGATCTGAAGCTGCTCACTGATTACAAGGTGCTCGTCCTGACCATCGACGAGGCCCACGTCAGCTCGCGACTGCAGAACCTGCTGAAAGACGAGAACAACCAGCTCAAGGTCGACGACGCCGCCCGCATCATCGGCTGTTGGAAAGCCCTCAGCAAACAGGGCCTCGCCCAGGATCTCTCCTACGATCCCGAGCCGATGCGCCGAGCCGTCGCCTTCTGTCAGGTGATCGAGCGGCACAAGGGCGCGAAGGTCCACAAGGTCAGCTCGAAACAGATCTCCGGCATGTTCCGTGCCGTCGTCGAGGCCTACCAGGAGCAGGAGGACAGCGACAACGACCTCCTCTGCGAGGCCGAGCACGTCGATGGCACCATGAACGCCGCCGAAAAGGAGGCGAAGCTGACCTGGCTGAAGGCCGATCCGCCCGCCAACACCTGCCGCATCCTCAGCAACGTCCGTTGCCTCAGCGAAGGCGTCGATGTGCCCGCTCTCGACGCCGTCCTCTTCCTGACGCCGCGGAATTCGCCCGTCGATGTCGTCCAGTCCGTCGGCCGCGTCATGCGCATCGCCCCGGGGAAAAAGCTCGGCTACGTCATCCTCCCCGTCGTCATCCCCGCCGGGATGGAGCCGCACGAGGCCCTCGCCGACAACAAGGTCTACAAGGTCGTCTGGGACGTCCTTCAGGCCCTGCGCTCGCACGACGACCGCTTTGACGCCTTCGTCAACAAGCTCGACCTCATCGGCAAGGACAATAAAAAGATGGAGGTGATCGCGATCACCGATCAGATCGCCAAAAAGTCCGCCAAGGTCGGCGAGGCGAAAAAGGGCGAGTCCGCCAGCGCCGCCAAGGGCGAATACGGAATCGGTCAGCCCGAGCCCGCGATTCCGAAACTCGTCCAGAGCGAATTGCAATTCCAGGTCGGCGAGCTCGAGCGCGCCCTCTACGCGAAGGTCGTGAAGAAATGCGGCAACCGCAGCCACTGGGAGGATTGGGCGAACGACATCGCCAAAATCGCCCAGACCCACATCGCGCGGATCACCGTGATTGTCCAAAGTGGCTCCGGCGTCCCGCCGGAGAATCCCCCTGAAAACTGCGGCGGGACGCCGCAGCCACTCTCAAAAGAATCCGCCGCCTTTCACGCCTTCGCCAGCGAACTGCGCGACGATCTCAATGACTCGATCACCGATGCCGAGGTCATCGAGATGCTCGCCCAGCACCTCATCACCAAACCGGTCTTCGACGCCCTCTTTAAAGATTACTCCTTCGCCAGCCACAACCCCGTCTCGCAGGCGATGCAGGGCGTCCTCGACCTCCTCCACGAACACCGGCTCGAGAAGGAGGCCGACACCCTCGAGCGTTTCTACGCCAGCGTCGAGATGCGCGCCGCCGGGATCGACAGCGCCGAAGGCAAGCAGAAGATCGTCGTCGAGCTCTACGACAAATTCTTCCGCAACGCCTTCCCCAAGATGACCGAGCGCCTCGGCATCGTCTACACCCCCGTCGAGGTCGTCGATTTCATCATCCACAGCGTCAACGACCTCCTCCAATCCGAGTTCGGCCAGACCCTCGGCAGCCAGGGCGTCCACATCATCGACCCCTTCACCGGCACCGGCACCTTCATCACCCGCCTGCTCCAGAGCGGCCTGATCAAGCCCGAGGAGCTGCCCCACAAATACCGCCACGAGATCCACGCCAACGAGATCGTGCTGCTCGCCTACTACCTCGCCGCCATCAACATCGAGGCCGTCTACCACGGCATCGTCGGCGGCAAATACGAGCCCTTCGAGGGGATCTGTCTGACCGATACCTTCCAGATGTACGAGAAGGACGACCTCGTCAGCGATCTGATGGAGGACAACTCGGCGCGAAGGAAGCGGCAGAAGAAGCTGGATATCCGGGTGATCGTGGGGAATCCGCCGTATTCCAAGGGGCAGGATAGCGCTAACGACAACAACCAGAATATCGTGTATCCGGCGTTGGACAAACGAATTGCTGAAACCTACGCGAAACAGTCGTCGGCAACCCTCCAAAGCCATCTCTATGACAGTTACATTCGAGCCATTCGCTGGGCCAGCGACCGGATTGGGAAGAGCGGCATCATAGGGTTTGTAACGAATGCTGGTTGGATTGATGGACGGGCTGCCGATGGACTCAGAAAATGCCTCGCAGACGAGTTCTCAAATATTTATATTTTCCACCTACGGGGACTCCGAGGCCAAAAAACATCTGGAGAACGAGCAAAGCAAGAAGGCGGTCAAATTTTTGGTTCCGGCAGCGGAGCCGCAATCTGCATTTCACTCTTTTTAAAGAACCCAAAAACCAATCGCTCTGGCGAAATCTTCTTCTGTGATATTGGCGAATACCTAAGTCGCGATGAAAAATTGAATAAGATTCGAAATGAAAAAAGTGTAGGTGGAATTACCTCGAATACAGGATGGAGATCAATCACACCCGATTCTCACGGCGATTGGATAAAACAACGAGATGCTGGGTTTGAAAAATACGTTGTTTTAGGGGACAAAAAATCCGATCAACTTACGATCTTCGAAAATTATTCGAATGGCATAAAGACTCAGCGTGACGCGTGGTGCTACAACGCATCAAGAACTCAATTGGAAGCAAACGTGACGCGCACGATCGAATTCTACAATACAGAGCTCGAACGGTTTGAAGTCGAGTTCTCTGGCGCTGATCGAATTCACCGAGAGGCAGCTGCAGAGACCTTTCCAAGTTCCGATTCCAAATATATTAGCTGGACTCGAGCGCTTCGTGGCGATTTAGCCAAAGGTAGATCTCTAGAATTCCGATCCGAGGGGGCAGTTACCAGCCTGTATCGTCCTTTCACTAAACAATGGCTATACTTTGACCGTCGATTGAATGAGATTGTCGGTCAAATGCCATACATTTTCCCGAACTCTAATGCATTCAATTTGGTAATTGGCGTTCCGGGTGCGGAAACCCGCGGATCATACTCGGTGAGTATTGCCAACTGCATTTCCAGCCTTCACTCCGTGGATATGGTTGGATCACAGTATTTCCCTCTTTATCTGTACGAAAAGCCCTCCAAAGCCGAAGACGGCGACCTCTTCTCCTCGTCACCCACTCCCTCTGTCTCCCCCTCTCGAAAACCCACCCGCCGCGACGCCATCACCGACGCGGGCCTCGCGCATTTCCAGGCCGCGTACCCCGCGCCGGGCGAGGGCGTTTCGATCACGAAAGAGGATCTCTTCTACTACATCTACGGCCTCCTTCATTCGCCCGACTACCGCAGCCGCTACGCCGACAACCTCGGCAAGGAGCTGCCCCGCATCCCCGCGGTGAAGGCCTACGCCGACTTCCGCGCATTCTCCCAAGCCGGACGCGACCTCGCCCACTGGCACCTGAACTACGAGACCGTCGCGATCCACCCCGGCGCCGCCATCGACAGTGGCAAGACCCCTCTCTCCTCGCTCCGCCCCGAGGATTACCGCGTCGTGAAAATGAAGTTCGCCAAGACCCGCGATCCCGAGACCAACAAGAGCGTCCCCGACAAGACCACCGTGATCTACAACGAGCGCCTCACCATCCGCCACATCCCCCTCGAGGCCTACGACTACGTCGTCAACGGCAAGCCCGCCCTCGAATGGGTCATGGAGCGCCAGTCCATCACCACCGACAAAGCCAGCGGCATCACCAACGACGCCAACCTCTGGGCTACCGAAACCATGGGCAACGCCAAGTATCCCCTGGAACTCTTCCTCCGCGTGATCACCGTGAGCCTCGAGACGATGAAGATCGTGCGCGGGTTGCCGGGGTTGGGGATTTGAGACGTTAGCCTGGAAAAATAAATTACTTAACCCTTGTGCATCTATGAATCAGATTAGAAGCAATCTTACCCGCCTTATTAAAAAAATTGAGGAATCCCTGCCGGACGGTGCGGATATCTTCGGATACCCCGGGGTTGAGCGCCAGGCTATAACAGAATACTTGGGCCGTGCCTATGACCTCACCAACCGGATTCTCGAGCTTAGAAATCAGTTCCCTCTCACAGCATTAAAACGCTCCGTCCTACCACTCATCGCCGAATGCAAAAGGTATCTCGAAGAAGACGTTCGCGGAAAGCACCCAGAGAAGAAGTTCGATGAGTTTCTAAAATCCGTGACCCGAATTCACGATGAAATTTTCCTGGCTTACGTAATTCATTTTTCCGAATCGATTCGAAAGGAGTCTGAACTCGAAAATTTGATTCACCAAATCAATACTGCATCAGAAGCGTATTTAAAACATCGCGACTCCGTAGTCGAGGTCGCAAACTCCCTTGAACAGATTCGACTGCTCAAGGAAAGCACGGAAGGATCGGGCGAGATCATAGCATCCGCGGAGGTGTCGATTCAGGCTACAAACCAAAAAATTCTGGATTTACTTACGGAAGCCGACGCCAATTCTCAGGTAATAACCAAATACGAGGCTGAAGCGAAAACGCAAAAGGAGGCTATTATTAACCTCATGGCGGAAATGAAAGGGAATGAAGAAAAGCTCGCGAAATCTAGTGAAAGCGCTGAAAGAAAATTGAAAGCGATTGAATCTGTTTTCCAGAATGCCAAGGTGCTTCACGAAAAAAATCAAAAGAATGCATCAGAGATTGCCGATACTATTAGGGCTGCCAGCCGATACGGAATGGCATCGTCATTCAAACAGCGAAAAGATGAGCTTCGATTGTCACTCCTAATGTGGGCAATAATGTTTGTAATGGCGATTCTAGGAATCTTCTGCACCGGTGTTTTTTATATCTTACCGCACTTTGAAGGTGGGGAACTTCCAAAAGTTTGGGAAGTGCTCGTCAAAGCTACGTTGATTAGCCCGCTTGTTTGGCTTGGATGGATGGCCGCTCGCCAATACTCTTTCATAAGCAGGATTCGTGAGGACTATAGTTTTAAATATGCTAGCGCTCTTGCTTTTGAGGGTTACAAATCAGAGGCCCTTAAGGTTGATAAAGATTTCGTAAAGCAACTTCTTTCGACGGCCACTGCGAACATGGCGTTGAATCCACTGAGGATCTATCAAGATGAGAGCTCATCTCATGTAACTCCGGTCAGCGAAGCGATTGCGAAATTTAGAAGCAACCCAGCTGAAAAGGCGGACGAGGAAGGCTAGATTTCTAGTGCCTTTTCCTAAAACTAATAATCGCTCCCTCCTTAAGCAAGGCAAGGACTTCATTCTTAATTACATATGTCAAAGACCATTAAAACCTTGACGGTGACGATGCTCGACTTCGATGACCTTTCGAGGGCCAGTAATGATGTTATAATTAGCAGGTTCTTACATCATTATCGGAACTCCAAGAAGGCTTTGTATCCGAAGTCCGTGATCTTTGACGCGTGCGAAATCAAACGAGGGGCGAATATCGTGGTGCTCAATTTACTTTCTCAGGGAATCGTCGTCGGTGTGTATCAAATGGTTCCGCCGCCGGATTTCTCGCAAAGGCCAATTCAGATTTAATTCGGATTTTCTAACGCAGACTTCTGTATTCAAAAGCTCGCTCTGTCATTTCCCACATACGCATAAGACTGCGGCGCCACTCCGCCCGGCAGAAAATCGCTCAAGGGTTTCGGCTTCGAATACCGCTTCACGCGCTTCACTTCGATGGCATGGCCCACTTCGAGGTCCGCGAAGTAACTCGTGAAGAAATCGCGCGAGATCCCCGAAAACTCCTTCGTCCGTTCCCACAATCGATCCGGGTGTTCGGAGTGAACGGTCTCGATGCTGAACTCGCCGAGCACTTTGCCAACCGGTTTCGTGGCGTAGATGACCACCGACGTGACGCGGGGATCTCGATGGACGCGGCGACGGAACTCGAATCGTTTCGTCCCTTCCAGAATCTGGTTCGCGTATTCGGGTTTAATCGACAACAAAACTTTCATTGGCATTTGAATCGGAAAGGATTTTTCGGAGCTGGGAATGCGAAAGGTTAACCGAAGCGTCCCAAGAATCCGCAAACGCCCGCGCCACTTATGACACATCGATGCCTTGCCGCCAATCCACGAGGCTCCAATCACCGCGGCGCTTCCCGCCCGAAAACCCTCTCAAACTCCATGCGCCACTCACGATGGGGCGTGTCATTGTCGTAGATCCATTGTTCCACGATTTGATCGACCTTCGCATCGTCAATGCGGCCCTCGTCCAGCATCAGTTTCATCAACTCCAGACTCGTGAGGTGTTCGACGTCGTAGATTTGTGCGAGTTCGATCATGTCACGGTCGTCGGTCACCAGACGGATGCCGAGAACCAGGGCGGTTGCCACGATCCGCGTGTCGATGGGCGAGGGACCTTTGCCGCGAGGCGTGAGGAACTCGTCCTGCACATGCGCCATGAGGTAATCGTAGGTCTCTTCGATGTCCTTTTTCTGGATCTTGCTGAGATTGATCGACCGCCCCCGGTTCGCGACAAATTCGGATTCGGAAACCCAGTGGAATTTGTTTTTGAGCCGGGAGTTGAACCTGAACTCCGTAACCGTCAATAAATCGACCTCGCATCGAACTGCCGGTCAAGCGGCAGCGGATCGGTCGGCACTGGTCGACTTCTCGCGCCATGCTGGCTGAGGTTGCAGTTCGCGGATCAGCGGCGCGAGCTTCGTCGGCGTCAGCTC
>JAYRWX010000016.1:0-9881 GCA_041917795.1 Verrucomicrobiales bacterium | reverse complement strand
GGCAGCGCGGACAGAGACCGACCACCGCATCGGCGGGGAGCAGCTCGCCGCAGCGCGGGCACTGGGAATCCGGTGACGATGAGGGGGGCATACTTGACCATGCCGTGAGGCGGAAAAAGGGTTACAGACTTTTTTTGCCGCCCAGAGCCGCGAGCAGGGAACCCATCTCGTCCTCGACCGCAGCCGGATCCTTCAGAGTCCCCGCAATCTCCGCCTTCACACACTGGCGGAAACGATGTCGCATGCGATGCACGGTCACTTTCATCGCCGCCGCGCTGAGGCCCAACTCCTCCGCCACGGTGCCCTGATCGCCGTATTCCGATTCGCCGAGCAACCAAGGTTTCAGGTGTTGGAACACCGCCGACTTGCCTTGCCTCTCGCATTCGGCTTGCAGTGCCCCCAGCGCGCGGGCGAGCACGGTGACGGCCCATTGGCGGTCAAAGGCGTCCTCGGGAGAAAGACAGCCATCGTCCGCTACCTTCAGCGCCAGAGAATCGGGGGATTCGGCGTCAAGCGACAAGGGCCGCACACCACCTCCGCGCCGCAGCCGTTGATCCGCCTCCCGCCGGTGCGCCACAAAATGTTTCACCGCTCCGAGAAGGTAGAAGCGAAACCTTCCTCGCTCGGGGTCCGCCGTGTGGATGGTGCCACCCGCCAACATCTCGGCAAAGAACGCATGGCTCATGTCCCGGGCCGCATCCGGCTCCCTCAGCACACTGCTAAGGTAGGCGACGACAGGCTCGTAATACGCACCGCACAGCTCCGCGAGCGCAAGACGGCCATCTTCCGAGTCTGCCTTCGCTAGGCAGACCCGCGTCCACCGCGTTGTGAGAAACGGGGCGGCCTGGAAAACGGGTTTGGGACTTGCGGGCATGTTTCGGCAATGATGCTGTCACAAGTCCATGACGTTTTGGAGGGAAAAGGTTAGGAAAGCCGGTTCGGAAACACGGTTTTGGGAGCCCCCGCCCTCCTCTGGGCGCGGGGCATCAGGCGGGGCGAGCCTCGAAGGTCTTCCCACCTTGTGGCTCATTGCCCCGCGAGAAAGTATTCGGTTTGCGGGTGAGGGGACCACGTCGTCGATCCAGAGCCGGTAGTCTCGGCTGATACCCTCCTCAAGTGATCGCAGACGATGTCGCAACCTTGGGAAAGGGCACAAGATCCCTCCCTCGATCATTCCCGTGAAGTTCTGGCTCGCGGTCATGAGGAGCTGCGAGCTGATTATGGACGCGGTCTCTCCTACGTGCGGGAAAACCCTCTCACTTCCATTCTGGTTGGGGTTGCCGTCAGAGCCGTGATCGGATCTTTCCTTCGAGGACGGAGCTAAAGAAAACCCGCCCCTGCATGCAGGCGGGTTTTCCCGGACCGGACCTCCCTCACGCATTCGGGAGTATCCGGTCACGGCGGACACGTTTCAGGCGCGTCCGCCCGGTCTCGCGGGCGGGTTGTGAGATTGTCGGGTGTTTCGTTTTCGAAGGAACTGCAGCTTCAGCAAAGGTCGATCTTCCTTCCCTTGGCCGCTGCCAGCTCCGTGCCCGAAGCACATCGCGCCCGGCCTTTCGCCCAGTGTCTCAGTCGCTCGATCGACTCGCTCATCGACATTGCCAGGGGCACCGATTCGCCAAGGACCTGACCGAGGTCGAGTTCCGTGGGTTCGCGCTCCGCGGCGAAACCGCGGTGCAGGGCCTCGACGAAGGCGGCCTCGATCTCGGCACCGGTGTGCAGCTCGCTGGCGCGGGCGAGGACGACGGGATCGTAGGCGGTGACCTCGCGGCTATACTTCGCGATGACGAGATCCCAGATCGCGGTGCGCTCCCGGGTGTCGGGCAGGTCCACAAACCAGAGCTCGTCCCAGCGCCCCTTGCGGAGCATCTCGGGCGGCAGCTTGCTGACGTCGTTGGCGGTTGCGACGACGAAGACCGGAGCGGTCTTGTCCTGCAGCCAGTTCAACATCGTGCCGAAAACGCGGGAGCTGGTGCCGCCGTCGGTGGAACCGCCGGATCCGCCCGAACCGCCGAAGCCCTTCTCGATCTCGTCGATCCAGAGGACACAGGGACTGATGGCCTCGGCGGTCTGAATGACGGAACGGACGTTGGCCTCGGACTGACCGACGAGGCCGCCGAAGAGACGACCGGCGTCGAGCTTGAGCAAAGGAACGCCGAAGACACTGGCAGTGGCCTTGGCGGTGAGTGACTTCCCGGTGCCGGGGACGCCGAGGACGAGCATGCCCTTGGGCACGGGCAGTCCGTAAGTGCGGGCGCGTTCGGTGAAGGCCTCGCCACGCTGGATGAGCCAGGCCTTGAGGTTCTCCAGTCCGCCGATGGCGTCGAGGGTGGACTCGGTCTCGATCACTTCGAGCAACCCGCCGCTTTTGAGGGCGTGGGCTTTCTCGCGGGCGACGAGGGTCGGCTGGATGGCGCCGGACTCGATGAGGGACAGGGCGAAGGCGTTCTCCGCCTCCATCGTGGTGAGACCGGTGGCGGCGCGGATCACCGCCTCGCGGACCTCCGGTGGCGGAGGGGCGATGCCGGCGTTGGTCAGGAGCTGGTCGAGCATTTCACCGAGCAGGTCGGGACCGGGCAAAGCCAGGTCGAGGCGGGTGAGCTCGCGCTCTAGTTCCGGCGGCAGGGGTTTCCAGACGCCGAGGAGCAGGAGGAGTTTCCCACTCTCCTTGGCATGGCGGAGGGTGTCGCGCAGTTTGCGAACGAGGACCGGGTCGCGATCCTCGAGCAGGGCGGCGAAGTCGCGCAGGAGCACAAGGCAATCGCCCTCGATCGCCTCCACCGCCTCGAGGGCGGCGAGCGGATCGGGGCAGGTGCGCACGGTGCCGCTGCTCGTGTCGACGAAGCCGGTGGTGAGGCTCCAGGCATGGAGGGGGCGGCCGAGGGCTTCGGCCGCGGCTTTCACCTCGGCTTCGGCGCGGACCTCTTCGGAGGTGCAACAAAAAAGGCCGGCGTAACCGGCCCTCGCGTAGCGGATGAGTGGATCTTTCATGAGTTCACTGGTTGAAGGTTTCACGTTCCCATCGAAGGCAGGCTTCCCGGGAGGGGTCGGTGAAGACCTTTTGCCCGGTGTAATCGAAGACCTCCCACTGCTGGGTGGTCTCGTTGAACTCGATCTCGGAGGCTCGGACTACCTCGAGCGTGCCGATCTGCTTCAGATCGATGCGCTCGGTGTAGAGTCCGGCTCCGGTGCCGTCGGGGTTGAAGTGGAGAACGTCGGGGATGTCGGGGATCATGTGGTTTGAGTGTCGGGGTTCTGGTGTTGGTTCTTCTGGCGGCGGTAGTAGTCGCGGGTGCGCTGCTTGCGGCCGACGGTTCCGAGGGATTCCTCGAGGAAGCGGGTGGCTTCCTCGCAGGAGTTTCCGGTGTAGCCCTTGGCATCCAGGGTGATGGCCCCCTCGGGACTGATCCACACGACGATGTGTTCTTTGGTGCTCATGTCTGGGTGGATCAGGCGGCGAGGGTGAGTTTGATGGACCCATCGGTCTCCTGACGGCGAGTGACGTGGAGGTGCTTCTTGGCGGCCTCTCGCATCGTTTTGTGGACGCCGTAGAGCTGGAGGAGTCGACCGTAGTTGGGACCGACCTCGCGCTCGACGTGGCCGTTCCACCAGTCGGTGGACAGCTCGTAGGGCTCGGTGCCATCGTTGGGATTGGCCCGGTTGGCGGCGATGTCGTAGGGGCCTTTGAGGCGGACGACGAGTTCGCCGTGGCGGGTGCTGTTGGCGAAGCCGCGGGCCTCGGTGTCGCGGAGCAGCTCCACGCCGAGTTCGGCGCAGGCGGCTTCGAGGGCAGCGACGTCGCGGATCTGGGTCAGGATGGTGGTGAAGTGGGACATGGTCTTTTTGTTCTTGGTTGGGTTGTTCTGGGTTCTTGATTTGGAGGAAGAGGGCAACAGGGTTCGATGCGGGACCAAACCCTGTTGGATGAGTGTTTTGTCAGGAGCTTCAGCCGGCGAGCTGGAGCTTCCGGCGACCCATCTGGCCGAAGCGCTCCACGAGTTCCCGCGCATCCTGACCGGCCAGATCCCGGGCTTGGTCGCGGAGCTGGGTTAGACCGGCTTCGAGGCTGCGGGTGGCGGTGAGGTTGTTGCGGTAGTCTTCGGCGCTTCGGGTGAGCAGTTCGCCTCGGACCCGTTCGAGCTGGCGTTCCATCTCGACGTCGCCGGCGAAGTTGAGCGATTTGAACTCGTCGATGAACTTCACGAGGCGGTTGAGCGTCTTCTGATGGACGCCTTCAGTCTTGCCGGATCGCATGCTGGCGAGCATCTCGTCACAGAGCTGGGCGGTCTGGTGGCGCAACTCGGTGATGCATTCGCCCACGAAACCCTCCACCCCGGAACGAATCTGGCGTGCGGCGCTTTCGGCGGCCTCGCTGCGGGCGCGGCGGACCTCCTGCTGTTCGGCGAAGCTGACTAGTTCCATGCCGAGGGATTCGGGGACGGCGATCTGGAAGAGCTGCACCTCGAAGGCGAACTTCGGCTCGAGCTTTTCCCTGGCGGGAAAGGACTCGGCGATCTGGGCGTAGAGGCAGGCGGCTTCGTCGCGGGAACCGGCGAGGTGGCGGATGGCGATTTCCCATTCGGTGAGGGCCTCGTCCCGCAACTGCCGGTAAGCGGCGAGGAAGGTCTCTTTCGCCCTGTGGAAGTGGCTGCGCTGGGCGTTGAGCTGTTCCTGCACGTCGACGAGCTTGCCGTTGGGCAGGAAGTGGCCGATGCCGCCGAGGAATGGGAAGGTGCCCTGGTCGATGATGGCATGGGTGCGGCCTTCGACGAGGGCGAGTTCGGCCAAGGCTTCCTTGGGTAGGAGTTTCTTGTGGCCGAGGCTGACGAGCCGTTCGCTGACCTGCTCGGGAGACAGGCCGAGGTCGGCGGGACTGAGCTTCTTGTGGAAGCGCGGGTAACGCACGCTGGCGTTGATGAGGACGCCTTCCCGGGTGAGGACGGCGAGGAGGTCTTGGGATGAGTTCATGGGACGAAGGTTTTGAGGGGTTGAGGTTTTGAGGGATTCAGGTTGGAAAAGGAAAGGCCCGGGCTCCGTGTCTGCGGTCGATCACGGAACCCGGGCCGGGGCGGCGCTTGGGGTGTCGGGGGTTTGGTCAGGATCCTTTCGTGGCCTCCTGCTTGCGGGTTCGCTGCATCCTCCGGAGCAGGCCGCGGATGCCGCCCAGCTCACGCTTGATGCCGCTGCGCTGGGTGCGGGCCTCGTGGAGGGAGCGGCGCACGCCCTTGAGAGTCCGCCGGGCGCTGACGAGGGCTTCGTCAACTTCGGCGACCTGTTGCCTCGCTTGGACGAGGGGATCGGTGGTTTTGCTTGGGGTTGGGGGTGGTGAAGGTTTGGTGGGTTTGTCAGGTTTTTCGGGCGATGGTGCCGGAACGACCTTCGGCTTCGGTGCGGGAGGGGAAGCGAACTGCTCCACCGCCGGCGGCAGCTCGGGCCGTTCGATCCGATCGGGATCCACGACCCGCACCGGCATGATGACCATGAGGTCGCCACCCCGGCTGAACTGCATCGAGCTCGTCCCGTCCCTCAGAGCGACCTGCCCCAGCCCGAAGGCTGCGGCCTTGGCGAGGTATTGCCGGTCGAGGTAGACGGTGACGTCGGGTCCGTTCATCTCGCAGCGGTCCACAGGATGGAGGATCCAGGGTTCGTCGTTCTCACCGCGGGCGAGCAGTCCGAAACGACCCTTCTCGCAATGCAAACCAATGGGCCGGTTGGCGAGCTGCTTGCCGGGAAGGCGGGGCAGCAGGCGGGTGATCGCCGCGAGGGCGGTTTCACTCAGCTGGATCGTGGTCGGGGTTTCGTGGGCACCCGGAATGACCTGACGGTAGTTCGGATAGGGTCCTTCGAGGAGACGACCGGTCACCGACCAGTGGTGTGCCTGCAGCGAACCTTCCAGCCGAAAGATCTCCGCCCGGTGTTTGTCCTTGCCAAGACGCAGGGTCCAGGGTCGGGATTCGGCGAGCGGTTTCCAGCTCCACAGCGGATGATCCGGAAGGATCACCGAATGTTTGAGCGGCAGATGCATCGAGTTGCTCGAGAACAGATGTCGCCCATCCGTGCCGACGATGCGGTGAGCCTTTTCACCCGTGCCGCTGGTGTCGAGGCAGGCGCTCCGCAAGACCGCGCGGGTCGGATCATGCGAAGCGCAGGCGAAGGCCCGCAGCAAGCTGGTGACGACGGGCTCCGGCAAGGTCAGGCCCGGGGTGCGGACTTCGACGATTTCCGGGAACTCGCCGACGGACGGAGCCTTCGGGACCGGACCGAACGGGAGGAACTCGTCGGCGCGCAGGCCGTGGAGAAGTTCGCGAAGCCGAGCCAGCGGCAGAAGGAAGGGCGAGAGGTCCTTCCCGACCTTGGCCGGCAGGGTGATGCTCAGCGTCAGGTCGATGTCGGTGGCGGTGAGGCGCAGCGAACCGGGTCCCGCCGCCTCCACCTTCACGCAGCCGAGCAAGGCGAGCGAGGGAGTGCGGGGAATGAGTTTTCCGAAACCGGGCAGCGCCGCCTTGAGATCGGCGGCGCGCACGGAGACGGGATGGGTTTGGGTGGTCATGGGATGAAGTTTGGGAGTTTGTCAGGGTTCGGATTTCAGCCGGACTATTGGTAATAGTCCTCGTGCGGGTAGCCGCCCCGGTGGGGGAGGCGCTTGCGGCGGAAGCGGCGGTAGACGACGAATCCGAGGTAGAGGACGCCGAGGCTGATGACGACGGGGGGAAGGCCGGTGATGACCTGGAAGACCTCGCCGAGGATGGCGCCGAGCCAGTGGCTGGATCGGGCGATCTGTTCGAGAACCTGCGCCACCGGGGGCAGCAGGAGCACTCCGGCGCTGGTGAGCACGATGGAGAGGAACAGGTTCAACCGGAGCCAGGCCCGGAGCCAACCGCTGGCGCTGAGCCAATGTTCGAGGCGCGCCAGCGACCAGCCGAGGACCTCGGCTCCCCGCTCGACCCAGTGGTCGGGGGTGAGCTCGAGGTCCGGGACGGGTTCGGCGATCGGTTCCTGCTTCCAGAGCCGGCGGAGATCCGGGTAGTCGGGGAGTTCGCTGAAGGACTTCATGCGGGTGTCTGTTCGGGTTGATCGGCGGCCGGGGTCACCGCTGCCTTTGGTGCTGACGGCTGCCGGAAGCGTTCCCGCTCGCGGCGCGCCCGGGATCCGAGGGCCGCTCCGCCGACGAGGGCGAAGGCGGCGAGCACGAGGAGGAGGGCGGCGCTGGCCTGCCAGAAGGCGACGCGGTCGGCGCTGGTTTTGCCGCCGGTGACGGAGGCCTTGAGGTCCTTGAACTGGACCTCGAGGGATTCATAAGCCTTCTCGCAGGCGGACTTCTTCTCGCCGAAGGGCAGCCAGGAGTCGCGTTTGCCGCAGCTCGTGGTGCCGAGGAGGAGCAGTCCCGCGAGGACGGGGAGGATTCGTTTGAGGTGGGATTTCATGGTGGTGTGGGGTGTGGTTAGGATTTGTGTTAGGTTGGGAAAGGAAAAGGCCGGACGACTCGCGGGGAGTCGGCCGGCCTCTGGATGGGTTGGGTTGTTGGGGTGCTTGTTAGGAGAGTTGTTCACAGGCCGGAACGTCTCCGGCAGGCGATGAGGTGGTCGCACCAGGCGCAGTGCTGGCCCGGGGAAGGGATCCAGGCCTCGCGGGCGATGCCTTCGAGGTAGTCGTCGATCAGAAAGAACAGCTCGCTCTCCATCGCGGCGGACATGGGGCCGTAGGTGGAGACGATCACCTTGGGTTCCTTGGTCTTGACGAGGGTGTGCAGCTCGAAGCCCGTTTCCAATTCACCCGTGGCACTGCGGTAGAGCAGGGCGTAACAGGCGAGCTGGGTCGCGTGCTGCTGGGCGGCCATGCCGTCGCTGGTGGTCCGGGCCGCCGACTTGTAGTCGACGATCCGTCCCCTCGGCCGCACCAGATCGATGATGCCGTAGAGCGGCGGGATGCCATCGCCCAACGAGCATTCGACCTCCACCTCGACGCCCTCGGGTTTTTCCTCCGGGGCGACGGGGCATTGGTCGAAGTAGGTTTCGAGCATGGACCAGGACTGGTCCCGGGCGACGGCCTCATCGCCGGGCTGCTTCCATGGGACCGGGATGGGTTCCGCGGCGGCCTCCTTCTCCCAGTGGTCGAAGAGGAACAGGCGGAGCTGTTCGCGGGTGAGCGGCTCCTCCTTCCACTTGGCCCAGTTCCACCGGCACAGGACCGCATGGATCTGGCGGCCGATGAACAGGGCCGGGGCCGTGGGCACGACGATCCGCTCCACGTAGCGGTAATAGAACTGCCGTCGGCAGGTTTGCCAGCACTTCAGGCGCGAGGCGCTGAGGTAGGCGAGCAGGTCGGGACCGGTGGCGGGTTTGCTGGGTTGGGGGAGCGGTCGGATGGACGTGGGCGCGGTCAGTGCTGTGGCGGTGCTCATGCGGCACCTCCGTTCCGTGATCGGGCGGTGGACCGGCCGTGGCCCTTGCGTCCGTTGGAGCTTTCGGCCTGACGCAGGATTTCCGCCTCACCGAGCAGATCGGTGATGAGTCCGCTGGCGCTGAGTTTGTTCAACTGCCGGGCCGGACGCTGGAAGAGGCGCTTGGCGCGCTCGTTGAGGTCCTCTTCCGAGAGCTGAAGCTCGCGGGAAAGATCGGTGAGGAGTCGGCGCTGCTTGTCGGAGCATTGCCAGGATCCGTTGCCGTTGACCGGAGCAGTGCCGCGGCGGGGCAGGGAACCGTTGCCATTTCCGTTCCCGTTGCCATTCAGGTGGCCGTTGTGGCCGTTGCCGTTCGACTTCGGCAGGGCACGCTGGGTTTCGCCGTAACCATCGGCCGGAACGAAGCCCGTCTGCTGGATCTCGCGGTCGACGGCCTGCTGGAGCAGCTGGTAAAGCCGCGCGACTTCGCCCGGGACACGGTCGAGGTCGGTGAGTTCCGTCTGGATGCTGACCGAGAACTGGTGGGAGGAGAAGCCGGGCAGGCCGAGCTTCTTGCTGTAGTCACTGGTAAGGATGAGTGCCATGGGTTTCTTGGGTGTTCGGTTTGGGGTGGGAGTCGATCTCCCCCGATCGCTGGGATCGAGAGAGGGTGGAGTTCAGCTCGGGCCATTCATGAGCCGCCGTCTCCCAACCGGGTGTGCCCTGGAGGCAGTCACGGAGGAGACCGTCCACGAGGCGCGTCATCGGTAGGCGACGACGTTTGGCCTCGTGGAAGAGCGCGGCGATAAGGGCACGCGAGATGACCGGCTGGTAGCAGGTAGCCTTTGCCATCAAGGATTTATGCCGCGGGGAGGGGGGCTATTGCGGGTGGGCGGACCTTTTGCCAGTAGCTTGCATCCCGGGTCATGATGGCGAAGCTGTATCATTCTCGAGAGGGACGTTCGGACTCACGGAAAACCATCGCTGGACCCGCATGAAAGAGGACCTGCACCAAGAGATCCTGAACTCCCAGCAACGGGAAGCACTGCGACTGAGGGAAGAGGAGCGCCTCACCTATCCGCAAATCGCGGCGCGCATGGGCCTGTCGGAGGGGCGCATCCAACAGGTGCTGTCCGTCGCGAGGGCGAGGATCCGGGATTGCTCGGAGCACGGAGAGGGTGCCCTTTGCCTGGTGCCCTCGCGGGTGCGCCATTTTCTGGAGAACTATGGAATCGACGGGCGGAAGGCGCTTCGGGAATTGATCGATTCAGGACGCCTCGTTTGGGACATCCCGGCGAAGCGATTAAGGCTGGATGGCAGGAACACGCGGAAAGTCGGCTGGAAGAGCTGGCAGGTGATCTGTAACCGTCAATAAATCGACCTCGCATCGAACTGCCGGTCAAGCGGCAGCGGATCGGTCGGCACTGGTCGACTTCTCGCGCCATGCTGGCTGAGGTTGCAGTTCGCGGATCAGCGGCGCGAGCTTCGTCGGCGTCAGCTC
>JAYRWX010000015.1:0-217254 GCA_041917795.1 Verrucomicrobiales bacterium | reverse complement strand
TCCTAGCCTTCCTTCCCCGGGTTGGTTACCCTTCCCGAGTTGGCTTCAGATGGTGGTTTCTTCATTCTCATGATCTGGTATTCCCACAGGGGACTCGAACCCCGTTTACAACGTGCCCATGCTGGGCACACACAAGGCGCGGCTGGACAACCGCTGGGACTGCTCTGTCAGCCATGCTTTCCGTAACTTCAACCCGCCATCCCGTCACGACGCTCACCCCCGCCCCAGCGGTGCCAGCGCTTGAGCGTTAGGCCTCCTGAATCACTACCCGCGCCCGCGCCGGGGCTGAAGAAGTTCGACCAGGCTCTGCCGTGGATCGACGAATCCTTGGCGGACGCGAAAATCGATCTGGCGCCGGGGGGGCCAGGGGCTGGGCAGGGCCCTGCTGGAGGCAATCGAGCGCCGCGCCCGCGAGCTGGGTTGCTGCCGGCTGACGTTGGAGGTGCAGGAGAACAACGCCCGGGCCCGGGCGGTCTACGAGGCGGCGGGTTTCGCCCAAGTGGTGCATGTGCCGGAGGCGGGCGGCTCGCTCGATCTGGCGAAGGGGCTCTGAGGCGGGCGGGGTCGGGTGGCTGCGGGGGCGATCGAGCCCTGAAGGGGCATGTGATCCCAGCCCGGGGCAAGGCCCTGGGAGCAAGTGCGGCGAACGAAGGTCAAGCCCTGTAGGGGCGAACCATGGACCTGGTAACGGAGCGCCCCTACAGGGCTTGGGATTCGTGGCGGGTTCCACCCGCGATCCCGGGCGATGCCCGGGGCTGGCCGGGGACGCGCCTTTGGCGCTGGGATGGCGGCGGTGTCCCCGTGCCGCGTCGGGGATTGAGCCGTCCCTCCGTTCAATCACGGAAGCCTACTTTGTATGCTGCGAGCGCTGAAATCAGATAGAAGAGCCATGAACGATTCAGAGGCGAAAAGTTGGTGGCCAGGATCTCGGCTGATTGTGTGGCAATGACATCGAGCACGCTGATTTGGGGATCCCCACGTTGGATGAGGGCGGCTTGGAAAAGAGTATCGCCAGATCCACAGGCGAACACCGCGAGGAACGCCGCGAGATATCCAAACCGTGGGCTCCAGCCGTTTCCGGATACCCGGACCAGGATCCCGACCAGCAATCCGAGCAGTATTGAAACCGCGCCGAAGCGGAAGCCTGTGCCAAGAGAAAACTGCGCCCACCCGTAGGCACAGGCCAATGCGGCTACCAGACCGACCGCAGCGGCAAGACCGAAGTTCTCAGACCTTTCCTGGGCCCAATGATCAACCGATCGTTCCGCCACCCGACGGTGCATTGGATCCATGGAAGAGGCGTCGACTTCGTTTCCAATTCTCATTGTAAAAAGGGGCGGGGAAGAGAGCATTATAATAACCATACTAAGAGGGGGCCGCAATGGCTTTCCCGTGGCGTAGGCTTCCGGGCCATGCACCGCAACATCGAGGGTGGTCGACGGGATGGAGCGCCCCTACAGGGCTCGGGATCCGGGGGCGTTCCTCAAAGGGCCGCGCGCATTTTTCCGGTTGTCTTTCCTTTTCGGCCGATTAAAGTCACCCTCCCTGTCGCCGCCGGTTTTGCCGCGCGGCGCTGGATTGGCGAAAGGCTTGATAGCTCAGTTGGTAGAGCAGAGGACTGAAAATCCTTGTGTCCCCAGTTCGAATCTGGGTCGAGCCACCTCTCCCCTTTTTTCTCCTCCCCGCTCGGGGGGATGATGGGAGCCCCCCCCCCTCCCCGCAAGCAAGCAAGCTCACGGCATGGGTCTTTCGGGCAGGGCGGCGGGCGCGGGGAAGAGGGAGATCTCGAGGCTGGCAGGGTCGCCGGCGGCATACTCCTCCCAAGTGAGGGTTTGGTCGCGATTGGCATCCATCCTGGCGTAGGCGTCGCGGAAGGTGGGCACGGCGCTGATGTAGGCGGCGGCTTCGTCGGCGGTGAGGTGGCCGTCGTGATCGGTGTCGATCCGGGCGTAGGCGGTCTCGCTGTCGGTGGCGGTGGGGCGGGCGGTCTTCCACTCCTGCAGGGTGATGCGCTGGTCGTTGTCGAGGTCGACTTCGGCGAGGCCTTCGCGGTGTTTGTGGGTGGCGAGTTCGCGCAGGGAGAGTCCGCCGCTGGCGTCGCTGTCGACTCCGGCGAAGGCGGCCTGATCGAGCATGGGGGCCATGGAGGCGTCGGGCTCGATGGAGCGGCAGCCGGCGAGGACGAGGGCGACGGCGAAGGTCAGCAGGTGGGCGGGGGCGGGGTGCATCGCGACTTGTTCATTCTTTGCGAGGATGGGGGCGGTGGCAAGCGGGGATGCGGCTGCACAAAGCGTTGGCGAAAGTGCGGGGGCAGGATCAGATTGGCGGGGTGGACCCGACCCTGTTGGGTCCCGGACTTGACCCTCTTGTATGACCCCCCATGAAAGGTGAAATCGCTGCGATCCGTCGTGCTTTGATCGAACTGAATGCTCTGGACGAGGAGACGAGCGAGGCGCTGGACTCGATCGAGGAGGCGCTGGAGCAGATGGATGGCGGGGACGGGCCGGCGAAGGAGGGGCTGTCGGGCCGCTGGGCGGCGCTGCGGGAGCAACTGCTGCACTGGGAGGAGGAGCACCCGACGCTGGCGCTAGCGGTCGGGCGTATTTCCAACTCCCTGGCTGCGATCGGTCTCTGAGGTGCTGCCGACGCCGGGGGGATTGAGGACGTCGATGCGGCAGGTGGCGAGGCCTTGCTGGGCGAAGCCGAGCTCTTTGGCGGCGCCGATGGCGATGTCGAGGACGCGGCCTTTGTGAAAGGGGCCGCGGTCGGTGATTTTGAGGACGGTGGAGTGACCGTTCCCGAGGTTGGTGACTTTGACGAGGGTGCCGAAGGGCAGGGTGCGGTGGGCGGCGGTGCCGCCGTGGTCGGAGAAGGGGATGCCGCTGGCGGTGCGGGTGCCGCCGTTGGTTTTGACGCTGTACCAGGAGACTCTGCCGGTGAAGGTCTCGCCGGAGAGGGTGGGCTCGGCGGGTGCGGGGGGCTGCGCGACGGGTGCGGGGGCGGCGGGCTGGGGATCGAGGGTGGCGGCGAGCTCTTCCAAGGTTTCGCAACTGCTGAGGCCGAGGCAGACGGCGAGGGGGAGCAGGCTCCGGATGGTGGCGGGGCGGGTGGTCATGGCACGGGGGGGGTGGCCGGGGCGGTGGGGGCGGGTTCATCGGCGAGGCCGAGGCCGCGGATGATGTTGCGCTGGGCTTGCTCGACGTTGGGGGCGTTGTAGCCAAGGAAGTAGAAGAGGCCGAGGAAGGTGAGGAGGGCGATGAGGATGAGGTTCAGCAGCCAGGGGGCGCGGCCGGGCCGGTCGGGGCGGATGCGGCGGGGGGCCCGCCCGAAGCGCTCGAAGTGGAAGAGGCGGTCTTTTTTGATGGTGCGCTTGATTTCGCCCATGAGGGGATGGTCGCCGAGGCGGGTGTTGGCGCTGTCGAGGGCGGCGATGGCGGAGGTGAGGTCGACGCCGAGGTGGCGGCTGTATTTGCCGATGAAGCTTTTGGCATAGGCGACGCTGGCGAACTGGGAGAAGTCGTCCTCTTCGATCTGGACGAGGACGTGGCGGGGGATGCGCGTCTGGTGGGCGACATCCTCGACGGTGAGCCCGCGACTGAGGCGGGTTTCTACAAGTTTTTGTCCGATCGTGGCCATGAAGCGGCCTCCCCGGGGCGGGGAGGGGGCGATCGCGGCCCGGGAAGGGGTCCCTGTGCAGGTGCCGCGGCGGATCTTAGCCGAAATCGTCGTTGAGATCGACCAGAATTTCCCGTGGTTTGGCTCCCTCGCCGGGGCCGACGATGCCGCGGCTCTCGAGGATGTCGATCATGCGGGCGGCGCGGGTGTAACCGAGGCGGAGGCGGCGCTGGAGGAGGGAGGTGGAGGCTTTTTTCTCGGCGTAGATGACCTCGAGGCATTTTTCGAGGGTCTCCTCGTCGGCGTCGGTGATCTCGTCGCCTTCGTCGCCGAAGCTGCCGGATTCGAGGGCGTCCTGGGCCTCCTGCTCGAAGCGGGGTTTGCCCTGGGCGGAGCATGCGTCGACGAGGGCTTGGGCCTCTTCGTCGGTGATGAGGGCGCCCTGGGCGCGGACGAGTTGGGCGCTGCCGGGGGGCAGGTAGAGCATGTCGCCTTTGCCGACGAGGTTCTCGGCGCCGTTGGCGTCGAGGATGATGCGGCTGTCGGTCTTGGAGGAGACCTGGAAGGCGATGCGGCTGGGGATGTTGGCTTTGATGATGCCGGTGACGACGTCGGCGCGGGGGGTCTGGGTGGCGACGATGAGGTGGATGCCGGCGGCGCGGGCCTTTTGGGCGATGCGGGCGATGCCGGTCTCGACGTCGGCGGGGGCGGTCTGCATGAGGTCGGCGAGCTCGTCGATGATGACGACGATGTAGGGCAGGCTCTCGGGCAACTCCTCGCCGGTGGCGGGCCGGTTTTTCCGCTGGGGCAGGGGCTCGGCGTCTTCGAGGCCGGGCAGGGGGAAGCCTTCGTCTTCGAGCTCGTCGCTGAGCCGGACCTGGTGGACGAGCTCGGGCTCGGGGGCTTTTTTCGACTTGGCCGCGGCTTTGGCTCCGGCTTTTTCGGCGGCTTCGGCCTCTTCGCGCTCTTTCAGCTCGCGGCTGCGCATGCCGTTGAAGCCGTCGAAGTTCCGCGTGCCGACTTTGGCGAAGAGGGCGTAGCGGCGCTCCATCTCGTTGATGACCCAGCGCAGGGCGAGGAGGACCTTTTTCGGATCGGTCACGACGGGAATGACCATGTGGGGCAGGTCGTTGTAGAGCTGCATCTCGACGACCTTGGGGTCGATCATGATGAAGCGGAGCTCGTCGGGGGTGAAGCGGTAGAGCAGGCTGGCGATGATGCTGTTGATGCAGACGCTCTTGCCGCTGCCGGTGGCGCCGGCGACGAGGAGGTGGGGCATGCGGGCGAGGTCGCCGACGATGGTGCGGCCGTAGACGTCCTTGCCGAGGGCGAGGGGCAGCTTGGCTTTGGTGTCGCGGAAGGCTTCGTCCTCGAAGAGCTCGCGCAGGGCGACGGGGACCTTTTCGTTGTTGGCGATCTCGATGCCGACGGTGTCTTTGCCGGGCACGGGCGCGAGGATGTTGATGCGCTCGGCCTTGGTGGCGCGGGCGATGTCGGCCTCGAGGGCGGTGATGCGGTTGACGCGCAGGCCGGCGGTGGGATAGAGCTCGTAGCGGGTGATGGTCGGGCCGCGGGTGATGTTGCCGGGTTTCACCTCGACCCCGAAGGTCGCGAGGGTGGTGACGATGGTCTGCTGTTTCTCAAGCAACTCGGCCTGGTTGGTGGCGGGCACGGCGGAATCCTCGTCGGCATATTGCAGGATCGAGAGGCTGGGCAGGCGGTAGTCGGGGAACTGGCCGACGGCGAGCAGGGTGCCGCTGTCCTTTTTCTCGCGATCGAAGAGCGATCCGGCGGCCTCCTCGGGCGTGAGTTTCTTCCGGGCGCGCTGGGTGGAGTCGAGGATCTGCGGCTCGGGGGAAGGAGCGGTATTGTCGGCGAAGAGATCGCCTTGGGTGCTGGCGGAGACCGCGGCGGGAGCGGGGGCGGCTTTGGCGGGCTTGGGTTCCTTCGGCGCGGCCTCGGGGCGCTGTGGGCGGACGCGGGCCTTGACTGGGGCCGGAGCCGGGGCGCGGTGGGGAATGAGGGCGCCGAGGCGGGCCAACAGGGGCCCGATCTGGGAAAGACTGGCAAAAAAGCGGATCAGGCCGTCGCGGAAGAGGAGCAGGAATTGGAAGGGATGGATGCCCGTGATGACGATGAGGGCCATCGTGTAGATGATGCCCATGACGATCACCGAGCCGACCGAGCCGAGCAGCCGCTCCACGACTTTCTGCCCGAACCCGTAGCCGAGAAAGCCACCGGAGCTCTTGGGCAGGTTGAGTCGCTGCGTCCAGTCGGCGAAAAACCAGGTCTGATACTCGATGAGGCAGGCTCCCGAGACGGCGAGCAGGGCGAAGCAGGTCAGGTTGCGGGCGTGGAAGGGGCGCGCTCCGGTGAGGATCTGGATCGCCCACCATCCAAGCACCGCCGGCAGCAGGTAGGCTGCCGCCCCGAAAAAGAAATAGGCGTAACCAGCCACCACCGCGCCAACCGGGCCGATGAAGTTCTGCACTTCGGTTTCGCCACCGTGTTTGCTGAAGGGGACCCACGAGGGCAGGTCGGCCGGGGAGTAGGAGATCAAGGAAAGCAGGAGCATCGAGGCGATGCCGAAGAGGAGGATGGCGACCCCTTCATGAAAACGGTAGGGATCGACACTGCGGGATCCAAAGCTGAGAAAGGAGCCCGTTGCTTCCGAGGGGGCCGGGGACTTGGAGCTCTTTTTACGGGCTGCGGGGCTCGAAGTCTTGGTGGCCATCGGGTCGAAAAAACGGTCTGGCATTTATAAAAAATGCCGAAAAGTGGGATTTTGAGACTAAATATGGACCTGTTGAAGGTCTTGATCAACGAAATATCTCCCCCGGGGGAAAGAAAGCTCTTCACCGTCTGGGCATTGACAGGGCGGTGGCCCGGGAGCTAGCCTCGCGTCGTGAAAACGCTCTTCCGGATTGCTTTGTTTCTACTGGTGGCCGCGACCCTCTCGAGTTGCGGGAGGAACTTCCTCGTCGGCAAGTGGGTGCTCGACCGCGAAACGACGATCGCGCATCTGACGGCGGGCAAAGCAAAAGGCGACACCCCCGGCGAGGGATTCCTGAAGGAGCTCGTTTCGGGTCTTCAGAAAGGGGTCTCGCACCTCATCCTCGCACAGTTCGAAGGTGAAGAGATCGAGTTCACCGCCACCGAGATGCGGCGCATCCGCAACGGGGTGGGTGAGGCGACCGCCTACAAGATCATCGAGCGTCCCGAACCGGGCCAAGTCGTCGTGCAATACGCCAATGATGAAATCATGACCTGGTCGCGCAGCGAGAAGGGAATCCGGATGCGTCTGCCCGGAGAGGAGGAGCACTGGATCCATTTCAAGCCGCTCCAGCAGGGCAAGTGATGGCGAAGCCGTCGGCGGGTGACAAAGCGTTTGTCATTTCCCGGCAGCACTGCTAGATCTCGGGAGGCTCCGCCTTTCCCGACCTGATGATTGTTGCCCCCAAAATCCGCGGATTCATTTGCACCACGGCCCATCCCGAAGGATGCGCGGCGAACGTCCGCTCCCAGATCGACTACGTGCGCAGCCGGGGACCTTTGGCAAATGCTCCGAAGAAGGTGCTCGTGATCGGAGCCTCGACCGGCTATGGCCTCGCCTCTCGCATCGTCCCCGCTTTCGGTGGAGGCGCCGCGACCATCGGGGTGTTTTTTGAAAAGCCCGGAGTCGAGAACAAGACCGGCAGCGCGGGTTGGTACAACTCCATTGCTTTCGAGGAAGCCGCGGCGGAAGCGGGTCTCTACGCCCGCAGCTTCAACGGCGATGCTTTCTCCGACGAGATCAAAGCCGAGGTGCTCCAAGCCATCCGCGAGGATCTGGGTCAGGTCGACGCGATCGTCTACAGCCTCGCCTCACCGCGTCGCACCGATCCGAAGTCGGGCGAGGTTTACAAGTCGGTGCTCAAGCCGATCGGGGGGGCCTACTCCCAGAAAAACCTCAACACCGACAGCGCCGAGGTGAATTCCGTTTCGATCGAGCCCGCATCGGACGAGGAAATCGCCCATACGGTCAAGGTGATGGGTGGTGAGGATTGGGAACTCTGGATCGATGCCCTCGCCTCCGCCGGGTTGCTCGCCGATGGCTTCACTACCGTGGCTTATTCCTACATCGGTCCCGATCTGACCTATCCGATCTACACGAACGGCACGATCGGCCGCGCCAAGGAGCACCTCGAGGAAACGGCGGCGAAGCTGAACGGTCGCTTTGGCTCGGGCACGGCCTATGTCTCGGTCAACAAAGCCCTCGTCACCCAGGCCAGCTCGGCGATTCCGGTGGTGCCGCTCTACATCTCCCTGCTCTACAAGGTGATGAAGGAAAAGGGCCTCCACGAGGGTTGCATCGAGCAGATCCAGAGGCTTTTTGCCGATCATCTCGCCTCGGGTGCCGAGCCGGTTCTCGACGAAAAGGGCCGGATCCGCATCGATGATTGGGAAATGCGCGCTGACGTCCAGAGCGCCGTCGCTGCCGCCTGGGATCAGGTCGACACCGGGAACCTGGAGGCGCTCTCCGATTTCGCCGGCTACAAGCGCGAGTTTCTCCGCCTCTTCGGGTTCGGTTTGGAAGGGGTTGATTATGAGAAGGATACCAACCCGGAAAAGCCCCTGCCTTCCGGAAAGTCCTGAGAAGCGAAGATGTAATTACCAAAAATATTTGTAATTTCCATAATTTGAGCGGAAGTTGAACTCGAACACAACCACACGCAGACAAATGAAAAGCAGAGTCCTCTCCTACGGGCTCGCGCTGTGCCTCCTTCTCGGGGTCGCGGCGACGAGTTCCTGTAAATCCGATCGTGGTCGCACCAAAGCGGCTTCCGCTTCGCTCCACGGTGACAATGTGAAGCGCGGCCTCTACGCCCGGCCCAAGATCAAGCGAGACGAGAGCGGTGCCCGGATCAACCCGGTCATCCTTTCGCAGAGCACCAAGAGCAACACCCGCCTCGTGATCGACATCGCCGATCAGCGTGGTTACCTGCTCGTGGATGGCAAGGTCGCGGTCGAAACTCCGGTTTCCACCGCCCGGCCCGGCAAATACACGCCCCGCGGCAGCTTTTCGATGAGCGAGCGCGTCCGCGTCGGCAAGGTTTCCACCATCTATGGGGTGGAGATGCCCTATTGGATGCGCCTCAGTGGTACGGTCTTCGGAGTCCATGCGGGTCACCTGCCCGGTTATCCGGCCTCTGCCGGCTGCGTGCGCCTGCCCGCCAGCGCGGCCCAAGTCATCTACGACAACACGACCTACGGAACGAAGGTCAACATCTACAGCACTTGGGACGGAGCCTGAGCGGCGTATTTCCAAGAACGATTTCGTGAAAGGGCCGGGAGCGATCCCGGCTTTTTCATTTTGCCGCCGCGGCGAAACGATCGTAGGCGACTCCGATCCCGACGGTTTCCGCGTCCCCTTTGAAAACGAGGGTGCGGTAACGGAAATGGAGCGATTCCCCGTTGGGCAGGACGGTTGCCGCGGCATCTTTCCGGCGGAAGGGGCTGGCACCAAAGAGGCCCGGGCTCTCGAGGTCCCATCGGGCCGGAGTGCCGGGATTCCCCGGGTGATCGAAGATGGCGACGCCGTAGGGTTCTTCGCCGGTCATTCCCTGCAGGTAGGCCCAGGGAGCGTCGGCGCCCTTCACCTCGGCGCCGCTTTTGCCATCCGCGTTCTTCAGAATGACGTTTCCGTCATCGGTCCAGCGGAGCTCCGGAGCGAGGGAAATGAACCAGCCACCACGGGTATCGCCCGGGATCTCGAGATCGCCGGCATCGGCCATGAGTTCGATCGACACGTCGATGACCAGGGATCCATCCTCGCGGTAAAAGAGGGTCGTCTCCCGCTGATCGGAAGCGACCCGGCGGCCTCCGGCGACGACTTCCTGCCATTCGGACTTGGTGCGGATCGTGAGGACCTCCCCGCGGATCAAGACACCGTTCATGCCTTTGTGGAGGATGCGGCCGTTGCCCGCGGCCCCGAAACCGGGAAAGCGGAGGCCTCCGAGTTGTTCGAAGGAGAAGAAGGCCCCGCCCGGAGGGAAAGCATCCTTTTTCCCTGATGAACCGGCGGTCACGGACCGCTGGTTCGGGCCGACCACGGGTTCGAGTCGCGGCAGGCCCTCCTGATAGGCTGCGTGATAGGCGGTGACGCGACGCTCTCCGAAAAACAGCTCGACCGGATCCGTACCTCGGATCGACCAGCCTTCCCCGCGCGTTCCGATCAGCTGCGCGGCGGCAGCGCCGGGGAGAGAGGCGAGGGCGGTGAGAATGCGGCGACGGTTGGTGAGCATCAGGGACAGGATCAGGCACTATCTCCAATCTTGCCGAGTCCGGCAAGCCTCGATAGGGTAAGGATCATGAACCCCGACCGCGGCATGGCCCGCAGAAACTTTCTCGCCGGCTCCGCCGCCCTTGCGGTGGCGCCGATCACCGAACTTTTCGCCGAAGCGACTGCCAAGGCAAAACTGCCCTACGAGTTCTGCACCTTCACCAAGCCCGTGCAGAATCGTCCGGCGGCCGAGATCGCCGCGAAGCTCGCCGCGATGGGTTTTCAGGGCATCGAGGCACCGGTGCGACCGAAAGGACAGGTCGAGCCGGAACGGGTCGAGGAAGACCTCCCGAAACTGGCCGAAGCCCTGAAAAAAGAAGGGCTCGTCATTACAGTGATGACCTCGGGCATCAACGAAGTGAGCAAGGAGCAGCACACCGAGAAGGTCCTTCGGACGGCCGCGGCGCTCGGGATCAAGCGCTTCCGGATGAACTACTTCAAATACGATTTGAAGCGGCCGATCCTGCCCCAGCTCGATGAGATCCGGCCGCGTGTCGCCGACCTCGTCGCCTTCTGCCGCGAGGCCGGCATCAAGCCAGTCTACCAGAACCATTCCGGCAAGGACTACTTCGGCGCTCCGATCTGGGATCTCGCCACCGTCTTCAGCGCCCATGATCCGTCCGACATCGGCGTCGCCTTCGACATCGGCCACGCCACCGTCGAGGGTGCCAAGGCCTGGCCGCTCAACTTCGCCACGATCCGTCCCTGGCTCGACACGGTCTACATCAAGGAGCCGAGTTGGCTCGACAACAAGCTCGGCTGGGGACCGGTCGGGGAAGGTGCGGTCGACAAGGGCTTCTACAAGCTGCTCAAGGAGGACGGCTTCAGCGGACCAGTCAGTGTCCACGTTGAATACCTCGACGCCAAAGGCGGAGAGGACAACAGTGCCGAGGTCTTTGCGGCCATTGACCGCGACTTTGCCAAGGTCCGATCGTATCTTTCCTGATGTTCGATACCCGCGAGAAACCGCGCATGGTGGAGGGCGCCTTCCTGGTGGGGGCTTACTTCGACCGCGCCGAAGAGCCCAACGCCCGCGCCTTGCTCTCTGAACTCGTCGAACTCGTCGGCACCCTCGGCATCGGGATCGTGGGGGTGGCATGTGTCTTTGTCAGGGATCGGAACAAGCGCTACCTGACCGGATCCGGCAAGGCGAAGGAACTCATCGACGAGGCCCACAAGCTCGGGGCGGACTGCATCGTCTTCGACAACGAGCTCGCTCCCGCCCAGCAGCGCGCCTGGGAGGAGGAGGGCGACATCACCGTGATCGATCGCGAGGAGGTCATTCTCGACATCTTCCGGATGCGTGCCCAGACCCGCGAAGCGAGGCTCCAGGTCGAGTTGGCCCGCATGCAGTATTCCTTGCCTCGCCTTGCCCGGATGTGGTCGCACCTCGACCGCCAGCGCGGTGGCTCCGGCGGCGGCAAAGGCGGTGGTGCCGCTTCCCGGGGCGAAGGCGAGCAGCAGATCGAGGTCGACCGCCGTCTCGCCCGCAAGCGCATTGACCGGATCCAGGAGGAGCTCGACGAGGTGCGGCGCACCCGCCAGGTCCAGCGAAAGCAGCGCAGCGACGAGGGCATTTGCCAGGCCTCCATCGTCGGCTACACCAATGCCGGAAAAAGCTCGCTGCTGAACCGTCTCGCCGGGTCCGATGTGTTGGCCGAGGACAAGCTTTTCGCCACCCTCGATCCGACGACGAGGCGCATCGAGCTGCCCGATGGACAACCTTTGCTCCTGACCGACACCGTAGGCTTCGTCCGCAACCTTCCCCACCGGCTGGTCGAGGCATTCAAGGCAACCTTGGAGGAGGCGATCATCGCCGACTTTCTGATCCACGTGCTCGACGCAAGTTCACCCGAGGTCTTCGCGTTCTACGAAACGACCCGGAGCGTGCTCCAAGAACTCGGGGCGGTCGACAAACCCACGGTGATCGTGCTGAACAAAATCGACCTCCTCGCGGATGATCCGGAACGCGTCCAGGAGTTGAAACGCCATTTCGAGCGGAATGCCGTCTTTGTTTCCGTAACCTCCGGCGAGGGGATGGACCTGCTGATCCATCGTCTCAGTGAAATGATGGTGGACCGCGTCGCCCGCCTCAAGCTGCGGATTCCCCAAGCCCGACAGGATCTCATCGCGTTGCTCCATCGCGAGGGCAAGATCGTGACGCAGGAGTACGAGGACAACGACATCCTCCTCAGCGCCATCGTGCCGCATCTGATGCGACGTCACTTCGAGGAGTTCCTCGACTCGAGCGGCGCGGGCTCGGGACGACCGGCCTGATCGCGGAGTCGGAGAGGCGAACTCGTGGTGAGCATCAACCCGGCGAGCGACGCGTCGGAAGTTTCCAAGGCGAGGCGGGCCTCGCGGAGGCGGCGGTCGGAATGCGCCGCGAAAGGCGAGATCAACACCGCATAATCAGCGAAACCGGCCAGCAGACTGGACTCCGAGCAGCCCTCCAGCGGCGGAGAGGCCAGCAGGATGAACTCGAAGCGGGTCCGCATCTCGCGGATCAGGTCGCTCATGCGACGTCCGTTGAAAAGACCGCCGGGATCATCGAGACCCTCGCCCGAGGGCATGAACCAGAGATTCGGGCGGCGCGCCTTCAGGACGGTCTCCTCCAGACGCATCTCTCCGCGAAGGAAATCGCTCAAACCCGGATGCCGGGCGGCGTCAAAGCAGGGATGCAGACGGGGATTACGGCAGTCGGCGTCGATTACCAGCACGGTGCGACCGGAGTCGGCGATCACGCAGGCGAGGTTGGTCACGGTCTCCGCGGCGAAGGGAGAATCCTGTAGCGGCAGCAGGGTCAAAAAACAGCATTCGCCGCAGGGCAGACGCAGCAGGCGGTTTCGCATCTCGCGATAGGGTTCGAAGATCGCGGGATCGAGACTCGCATCGGACACCGCAGACCGTCCGGCCACCGGGGCCATGCCGGCAAAATGGAGGTGGTGGGTCTTCACCAGCGCAGCCACGGCGCGGCTGCGGCTGTCGCGGAGATTGAGCAGCAGCGAAACCGCGAAGCTGGCGAGGGCGGCCAGAGTGCTCAGTGAAATCAGGCCGGGCATGCTCTGCCAGAACGTGCGGATTTCGACAACCCGGTCCGGTGATGCGGGAGTGACGAGGGACGCGGCGGTAGGTAGCGAGCGGGTCTCGATCCGGGCGAGCTGATGTTTCGCCTCGAGCGAGTGAAGCAGGTTCTGCCCGCTGGTGAGGGCGAGTCGCAGGGCCGGACGTTCGCTATCCTGGGCGCTACGGATGTGTTGTTCGATCGCCTCCAACTCCCGGATCTGCGCGGCAACCTGGGCGCCGAGTTGATCAGCGTATTCTTTGGCCCCGGCTTGAGCGGCGGCCCGTCGCCTCGAGAGGAAGCGAGCGGCGACCTCGTTCGCGATGGCGGCGGCCTCGGTGGCGTCGAGGTCGCGGACCCGGATCACGAGAGCATCCTCGTTGAAGATCACCTGGGGCAGGATGCGTTCGGAAAGGCGAGCCCGGAGCGATTTTTCATCGGCCGTGTTCCAGCGGACAGCGAGGCTGCGCGCTGCCGAGACTTCGGTCAGAAAGCGATAGTCGGCCACTTCATCGCGGGCCCGGACCAGCTCGTTTTTCCCCGCTTTTCCGAGATGCTCACTGCGGATGGCCAAGGGATCGGGGGAGGCCGGGATCGCGATCCGTGCGTTGGCTTCGTAGTAGACCGGCATCTGCTTTTGCCACCACGCACCTCCCAGAAAGACCGCGGAGGCGATCAAAAGGCAGGTCGACCAGCGCGAGCGGAACAGAAACCGCCACTCGGTCCAGGCCTCCTCCAGTCGGGACGAGTTCGAAAGCATCACGCTTAGGATATTCTGAATTTTATGATATTCAAACTAAATTCCAATGATTGCGTGGGCTTGATGCCTTCAGTCCGGCGGCGCATCGTGAACTCTCAAGATCATGAATGCACCCTCTCCCACTCCGTCCGCTTCGCCCAATCACCACCTCCGTTTCCATTTGCCGCACCGGCACCTCTCGACCGCCTTTGGGTCCGACTGGTTCGGCCTCAAGGCCGAGGCGTTCGCCCGTTTCTTCGGGACCCCGACCTTCATCATCGGCCAAACCGTGATCGTCGCGGCATGGATCGCGGTGAATGTCATGGGTGCTGCCCGGTTCGACGTGTATCCGTTCATCCTGCTCAACCTCGCCTTCAGCCTCCAAGCCGCTTACGCCGCTCCCTTGATTCTCCTGGCACAAACCCGGCAGGCGGATCGGGACAAGGCCTTGTCCGAGGCCGACGCCCAGCATCGCGAGGCCCTCTCCGCCGCCAGCCTGGAGCGGCAGGAACTCGCCGCGCAGCAAAACCAGCAGCTCCTTGCCCTGCTCGAGCAGAACACCGAGCTCACCCGCATCACCCAAGAGATGAGCCAACGCATTGAGGCGCTGACCAGCGAGATGCACCGGCGGCTCGTAGCTCGCTTCTGAGAAATAGTCAGCTCACTTGCGGTTCACGAATTCCACCACCCGCTGCGCGAGCCACGGGTGGAAAGGATTCCACCTCAGGCGCAATTGATCGGTCGCGCTGATTTGGAGAAATCCGCGCTCGCCGCGCAGGGCGATGTTCCCGATCTGGAATTCAGCTCCAGCATCGTCGGGGGAGCGGCCGTTGCCGTAAAGGGGATCTTCGGGGGGGAAGGGAAGGGCCACGTGGGACAAGGAGTAGAGTCCGGTCGGCCAGGACAGTCCCGGGTCGACGATCTCGACGCTGGAATCGCGCAGGCTGTAGCGGCGTTCTTCCAGCGCGAGGCTGTCCGGGGCGCGGTTGGCGAGCACGGTCAGATTGAAGGGTTTCTGTGAAGCGAGAACGAGTTCTCTAAGATCGGTTCCCGGATCGTGGGCGAGAAAATTGTCGATTCGGCCGCTGCGGTTGACGTCGAAAAGGACCAACTCGTGGCGGTCGCCCGGGAGACGGGAAAACAGCCCCTCGATCAGCATCGGTGTGGAGACGGTGGCATCAACAGCGGATTGAAAAGCAAGAACCGGAGGAAACCGCTCCAGTTTCCCGGTCGGCCCGAGCCGCTTGAGGTGTTTTCCGATTTCAGCCGTGATGCGGTAGACCTGGTCGCCGGCATTCACCGCAAAGGAGTTGTATCTGAAAGGATCGTATTCGGGCGAGATCGAGTTCCACGCGAGTTTTTCGAGGCCCAGCCAGTGCCCGAGCCGGGCCTGCCACACGGCCAGTCCGGCCATGGGAGAAACTCCAATGGCAGGCGAGAGCAAAATCAGTCCGTCGACGCGCGGCAGGGTCTCGTCCTCAAGGGTTTCGAGGGCGTAATGCACCGCGAGTGCTCCGCCGTTGGAATAGCCGGCAATGTAGACGGGTCGATCGGGCAATTGCTCGCGCAGGTGTTTGACGGCGATCCGCACCGCGGCATCAAAGTCCTTCCAAGTCACTTCGAGCAGCCCCGAGGGCGCGGTGCCATGGCCGGGTAAGCGCAGCCCAAGGACGTGGGCACCCTCCGCGTGAAGTCGCTCCCCGATGCTGCGGAAGCTGTAGGGCGAGTCGGACATGCCGTGAAGCAGCAGCACGCCGCAGCGGGCCGCGCCCTCGGCGGGGCGATGCTCGAAACTGCGGTTCCAGTTCACCGGGTAGGTCGAGGGATCGGCTGGGCTGCCCTTGCGGTAGCGGGCCACGTCGGCAGGTCCGGCCGGTTCGGTGTGGCTGTAGATTTCCGTTTCGAGTTCGGCGAAAAGCCGATCCTCGCGGGCGAGGTAGTCGGCGAAGCTGCGATCGTCGTTGCCGGCTTCGAACTCCTCTTCCAGCACAACGGTGTGCCAGACCGAGAGGTCCTCGCGCCGGTCGAGGGTGACGACCGCGATGATCACCAGGGTAAGAAAACCGCCGAGGGCGAGGAAGGCGATCGACGCGACGATGCGTCCTGCCAGGGTCAGGGTGAACCAGGCGAGGAAGCGCGATTGCGAGAGGATGCGCGAAGCCGTGCTGACCGGGGTGGGTTTGTCAGGATTCATGGCGGAATTTCCGGGGAGGATGACGTCAAGCGGGCTCTGGGTCAATCCGGGAAGCCGATCCGCGGCAAGCGCACCGTCACGACAGTCTCGACACCCGGATCGCTCGTCATCGTGATCCCGCCGCCGTGAGCATCCACGATCGCCTTCACAATGGCGAGGCCGAGTCCGGCACCGCCGGTCTTGCGGTTGCGCGAGCGGTCGGTGCGGTGGAAACGCTCGAAGACACGGGAGAGATCCTCCTCGCCGAGAACGGGGCCGCTGTTGGAAACGCGGAGAACGGCGTAGCCCTCCTCCGTCCCGGTCATGACGTGGGCGTCTCCGCCGCGGACGTTGTGCTGGATCGCGTTGGCGAGCAGATTGGAGGCGACTTGAAGCATCTGCGAAGGATCCGCGACGCAGGGGGCGGGACGGAGATCGTGGCGGAGACGGATTCCTTGTTGTTCTGCCAGGATCCGCAGTGTGGCGAGGGACTCCTCGGCCAAGGTGGCGAGGTCGCATGGCTCCGGACTCCCACCGGTGCCGGATTCGATCCGGGCGAGTTCGAGGAGGGATTCGATGAGCCCGCTCATGCGGCGGGCGGAACGAAGGGTGGTGGAGATGCTCTCGCGATAGTCATCTGGATCGCGCTCGCGCTCGAGGATGCCCTGGGCCTCCGCGATCATCACGCTGACGGGCGTGCGCAATTCATGGGCGACATCGGCACTGAAGCGGGACTGCTGCGCGAAGGCCGCGTCGAGCTTGGCGAAGGTGTTGTTCAACACGGAGACGAGGCGCCCGAGTTCGGTATCGCCCGGGGCGACGGACGGGATTCTCGTGTCGAGCCGGCCTCCGCTGATCCGCTCGGAGACTTCAATGATGTCCTCGATCGGACGGATCGCGCGGCGCAGGATCCAGGCGTCGATCAGCAGGCCCGCCCCCAGAACCCCGATGCCGAGGACTCCGAGCCAGAGCGCGAGCTTGCGGGCGTCTTCGCGGTCGGTTTCCAGCGAGACGGCGGCGAGAAAACATTCTCCCGGCGGGGTGAAGAGGTAGGCCTCGCGCCAGATGCCGCGGGTGCGGTGCTGGATCACGAAAGGCTCGACCCGACCGGCTGCGGGCATCGCGAGAGTGGCGGTCATCGGGCTGGAGCGGGCGAGCAACTTGCCCTCGCGGTTCCAGACCAGGTATTCCCAAGCCTGTTCCTCGAAGCGTGCGGAGTTTTCCTCCGACAACTCGTAGCTCTCCGGCGCGGTGGTGGAGCGTCCCGGCGCGTCGCGGGATCGTGGACTGCGCGAGTGGAGACCACGGTGGAGTCGCGAGAGCGGTTCGTCGAGCCCGCGGTCGATCCGGGTCAGCTCACCGGCCCAGTGCAGTCGCCACGCGGTGAAGCCGAAGGCGCCGAGCACCGCGGTGAGCAGCAGCCCGTGCCAGAGCAGGATGCGGGAGCGGAGCCCTTTGGGGCGAATGTCAGGAAAGGCGCGACGGCTCATGGCAGGAGGTAGCCCTGCCCGCGGCGGGTCTCGATGAAAGCGGCACCGAGCTTTCTGCGGACCAGGGAGACGCGGACGTCGAGCAGGTTGGAAAGGGAGTCCTCGTTCTCGTCGAAGAGATGCTCGTAGAGTTCGGTGCGGCTCACCACCTTGCCGCGGCGCAGGGCGAGGTATTCGACGAGCTGATACTCCCGGGCGGTCAGGGTGACCGCGGTGCCGGAGAGGCTCACCGCTTTCGCCCCGGTATCGATGATGACGTCGCCGATCTCGATGCGGTCGTGGGACCCGCCCTTGCTGCGGCGGATCAGGGCCCGGAGGCGGGCGCGGAGTTCCCCGATGTCGAAGGGCTTGCCAAGATAGTCGTCAGCCCCTTGGTCGAAGCCCTCGATGCGATGGGCGACGCTGTTCCGGGCGGTGAGCATCAGCACCGGAGTCGTCTTGTGCGGACGCAGGGCCTTCAGCACCTCCATGCCGCCGAGCACGGGCAGCATCCAATCGAGTACGATGGCGTCATAATCATGGGCGAGCGCCTTGTAGCGGCCCTCCTCGCCGTCCTCCGCGGTGTCGACGGCATAGCCGTCCTCGCGCAACGCTCTCGCGAGCGCGCGGAGCAGGTCGGGCTCGTCTTCGACGATCAGCAGGCGCATCAACGCATTTGTAATCCGGCAAACCTTTCGCTTCGATGACGAAATTCACTCTTCCGGCGTCATCCTGGCGAAAGATTGGCGTGCGAGATTGCCTGCCATGAGACCCCTTTCCTTCCTCATCGTCCTCACCTTCGCCGGATCGCTCCGCGCCGAACCGGCCGATACGATCTATCACAACGCGAAGATCGTGACCGTCGATGCCGGATTCCGCATCGTCAGTGGTCTCGCGGTCAAGGGCGACCGCATCCTCGCCGCCGACGACATCGCGAATCTCAAATCGCTCTCCGGTCCCGGGACGAAACTCATCGACCTCCAGGGCCGCGCCGTGATCCCCGGTCTGATCGACAACCATCTCCACTTCCTGCGCGACGCGCTGCGGTGGCAGCATCAGACCCGCATCGATGGCATCACCAGCCGGGCCCGCGCCCTCGAGGTGATCGCGGCCAAAGCGAATGCGTCGGCCGCCGGCGAGTGGGTCTTCGTGCTCGGAGGATGGAGCGAGGACCAGTTCGCCGATCAAGCGGGCGGATTCACCCGGGAGGAACTCGACGCCGCTGCTCCGCGCAATCCCGTGCTGATCCAGAAAAGCTACATGGCGGCCTACACCAACACGCTCGCCGACGAAGCCCTCGCCGACGCGGGATCAGGCACGACGGGCGGCAAGGGAAAAGGCAAAGGTGGCGGCATGCGCAAGGGCGGCGGGGGTGGTGGCGGCGGAGATTCCGGAGCCCGCACCCTCATCAACCGCGCCCTCGATCGCTACCTGCCCGAGCCGGACGAAGCCGAGGCTCTTGAAAACCTCGCTGCCTTCAGTGGCGTGCTCAACGCGATGGGACTCACCACCGTCTACGATGTCGGCCGCGACACCGACGGCCCCATCGAGCTCTGCGCGAGGCTGGCCGCGGAGGGCCGCGCCAGCTTGCGCGTGTTTCACACCCTGCGCTACAGCGCCAACGATCCGGCCGAGGCCGACGCGGCCATCGCCCTCATCCAAGGGAGCCGGCCGCGGCAGGGTGATGCCTGGAGCGGCGTCATCGGTCTGGGCGAGCACCTTTACAATCCCATCCACGACAGCACGATGCGCCTCTCGCGCTACACCGCCGAGGAGCTGGCGCCCTTCGAAAAAATTGCCGCGGCTGCGGCGGCGGGCGGTTGGCACGTCCACGACCACGCCATGCAGGACAGCACCATCAGCGCCTACCTCGACATCTTCGAGCGGGTCGCGCCGCTGGGCAGCATCGATCGCTGGACCCTCGCACACTGCGACCTCATCTCCCCCGCCAACATCGCGCGGGCGAAGCAACTCGGCCTGACCCTCGCGATCCACAACAAGACCGCCAAACCCGCCGGACGCGACGGCGATTCTCCTCCGCTGAAGGCCATCCAGGACAGTGGCATCATCTGGGGCCTCGGCAGCGACGGCGGTGTGGTCGCCCCGGTGAATCCCTTCACCACGCTCTGGTGGGCGACCACCGGCCGCATCTTCCCCGACCGGGTCGCGATCCGCGAGCCCGTCACCCGCGAACAGGCACTGATCGCGCACACCCGTTCCAACGCCTGGCTGTTGTTCAAGGAGCAGGAGCTCGGCAGCCTCGAGACCGGCAAAATGGCCGACTTCCTCGTCCTCGACCGCGACTACCTGACCGTGCCCGAATCCGAGATCCGCGAAATCCGGCCGGTCATGACCGTGGTCGGCGGCCGGGTGGTCCACACTGCGCCGTGAGGCCGGGGGATCAGTAAAACTTCGCGTGGCGGCGGATCCAGTCCTTGTAGTTTTCCACCGGAGGTCCCGAGCCGACTTGCCGGCTCAATTCCTTGCCGGTTCGGTCGAGCACGACCATCGTCGGGTAACCACTGACTCCGTAGCGGGAAATCAAGGCTTGGTCCGACTCTTTCAAGCGGCTCCGATCGGCGGGGACATCGACTTTTTGGAAAGAGATCTCTCCGCTGGCGAACTCTTGCCATGCCTTTGTCGACATCACGCTGGATTCGAGGTTCTGGCAAGCTCCGCACCACTCCGTACCCGTAAAAAGGATCACCCGGATGCGTTTTGCGGCAGGCATCTGCTGCACCGGCGTCGCCTCTGAAATCACAAAATGCGACATCGACTCCTTCCCGCCGTTGCGACCCCAATAAAAGTAAAGGGCGGTCAAAAGAGCGCCGATAAACAGGAGATTCTTCATGCTATGAAATTTATGATTTCTATATAAAGTTGTCAATGGGCCTTTTCCGGGGGCTCGCTGCTCGGGTTCCCTTGCTGTAATCGGGAGTATGAAAGCCGCCCTCTTCTCCCTTGCCTTCGCTCTCCCGCTTGCGGCCGCCGATGGCCCCGACCTGCCTTTGGTGGATCTGTCAGGGGAAAGCGGGCGTCATGTCATCATCGCGGCCGGCACCGAGGAAACCTATCAGGGACACCCGACCACTTTGCTGATGCCGGATGGGAAAACGATCTACGCGGTCTGGTGCATCAACCACGGGGGCGCGGCGGGTCCGATGGCGAAAAGCAGCGATGGTGGCCGGACATGGACGCGGCTCGACGACCAGTTGCCCCCGGGCTACTCCACCCATCAAAATTGCCCGAGCATCTACCGGCTTGTGGGCCCCGATGGCAAAGCGCGGATCTGGGTTTGGTCGGCCGCGCTTGGCAAACGAGGTGGTCCGGGCATGCCCTCGATCCTGAGCGAAGACGATGGCGTGACCTGGCGCGAGATGCCGCCGCTCAGCTTTCCTTGCGTCATGACCTTCAGCAGCATGGTCCGATTGAAAGACGGCCGCTATCTCGGGCTCTACCACAAGGGTCCGGAGGGTGCCGACAAGGCTCCGCTCGGTGTTTTCCAAACCATCACCGCGGACGGCGGCTTCACCTGGGGCCAGCCCGAACTGGTTGCTGCCGTGGACGAAAAAAATCCCTGCGAGCCCTTCGTGTTCCGCTCGCCGGATGGGAAGGAACTCTGCTGCCTGATGCGGGAGAACACCCACAAAGGCCGCAGCTTGATGATGTTCTCCCAGGACGAAGGCGCGACCTGGAGCACGCCGGTGGACACGCCGTGGGGCCTGAGCGGCGACCGGCACATCGGCACCCGCCTGTCGGACGGACGTTGGATTTTCGCCTTTCGCGACATGGCGCCGGAGAGTCCCAGCCGCGGCCACTTCGTCGCCTGGGTCGGCACTTACGAGGACATCAAGTCGGGACAGGGCGGGGAGTACCGGATCAAACTGCTTCACAACCACGCCGAGCGCGTCACCGACTGCGGGTATCCTGGCGTCGAGTTGCTGCCCGATGGCACGCTCGTCATCACCACCTACGTGAAGTATGCCCCGGGCCCGGAGAAACACTCGGTCGTCTCGACGCGTTTCAAGATCACCGAAACCGATGCGATGGTGACGCGCTGAACACGATCCGCTCAGGCCCGCTCCAGTTCCGCGATCTCGTCGCGGAAGCCGCTGCTGAGGATGGGGAAGCGGCACCAGGTCTTCGGATCGAGGTTCTTGTCATCGACGTGAAAGCAGGGAGCGTAGCGCTCGCGCTTCCACTGGTTGCGGCTCCAGAGGCGGAAAAACTTGATGACCCAGCCTCGCAGCGCCTCGCGGCTGACCTCGGGATGGGTCTCGCACATCACTTCCCAGACCTCGAGCGGCAGCTTCTTGTCGCGGATCGCGTGTTTCTCGATCGCGTCGAGAATGGGATAGGGCATCAGGTCCGATTCATCGGTCTGCCCTTCCTCGCTCGGCCGCAGCTCTGCGGTCGGAGCCTGCACGTTGATGACTCGCAACTCCGGAATCGGAGGCAACTCGGGAGACAGGCCCTCCGTTTCCATCCAGCGCAGCCAGTGGCGCAGGAAGGCCTTGTCGATCCCGGCGATGGGACTGAGCCCGCCGGAGGTGTCGCCGTCCATTGTCGCGTAACCGACCGCCGCCTCGGAGCGGTTGCTCGTCGAAAGCAGCAACGCGTTGCGGAGATTCGTCAGCATCCACACACCCGGCGCGCGGACCCGGGCTTGGATGTTCTGCAGCGGGATGTCATCAGTCTCCCAGGCGAGTTCGCGGCCGATGCCTTTTTCGACCATCGACCGGTAGCCCTGCACGAGCGCGTCGACGTCCCATTCATGGTAATCGGCGCCGACGGCGCGGGCCACCGTCTCGGCGGCGTGGCGGGTCGTCTCGGAGCTGTTGCGGGTGGCCTGGTAGACGCAGGAAAGCAGTTGCGACATCAGCGGGCGATCATCGAGACGCAGGTGACGCTGCTTTTCACGGAAGCCTTTCTCGCCCAACTCGGCGATGGAGAGATCGACCATCAGCTTCACCAGCACCGAGACCGCGGCCGAGTCGGCCCCGCCGCTGAGCGACACGACAAAGCCTCCGGAGTAACTTTTCCGCAGGTAATCGAAAAGACCGAGCGCCATGGCGCGTGTGAACTCCTCCTCCTTGCGGTCGGGGGAGTCGCTCGCTTCGCTCAAAGGTGTTGTGTAAGGACCCTTCCACGCGGGGAGGAAATCAGAACGTACCGTCAGAGTTTCGGGCTCGCCGACGAGCGGGCGATGGCTGACTTGGCGGGCACGCTGAAGGCGGGTCCGGTTCAGGTCGATCGTCGCCGCGGTCACGACATGGTCGTGGAAAGAAAACCGTTTCCCCTCGGCCACATACTCTCCGCCGCAGGCGATCACCGTGCCGCCGTCGTAAATGATGCGGCCCGCTTCGTTCCCCAATAGATTCGCGTAAACGTAGCCACAGGCGAAGGCCCGCGATCCCTCCAGCACAAAACGCTCGCGGACGCGCTGTTTGCCGAAGGCGAAATGGCTCGCGCTGGGATTGAAGATCAGATCGACCCCGCGCCGGGCGAGGCGGGTGCCGGGACGATCTGCGACCCAGGCATCCTCACAGATTTCAAAACCGAGCCTCACTCCGCCGAGATCAAAGACCAGATCGCCCAGCGGCACCGTCGTGCCTTGGAAGGCGATCGTTTCCACCCGGCCCTCGGGCCAGGCCTTGAACCAGCGCGGTTCGTAGTGCAGCCCATCGCCGGCGAGATTCTGCTTTGCCACGAAACCGAGCACCGATCTATCGGCGATCACCGCGACGGCGTTGTAGACCGACCCCTCGAACCAGAGCGGCAGGCCGACCGCCACCACGAGACCTTCACATTGCGGCGCCAACTCCTCCAGCGAGGCGAGGGCACGCTCGCCTACCTCGGGAGCCAGGAAAAAATCCTCGCAGCCGTAGCCGGTCAGGGCCAGTTCGGGGAGGCAGAGCCAGCCGATCCCTGACTCGCGCGCCTCGGCCACGGCCGCGACGGCGCGGCGCAGATTGCCCGACCAGTCGAGCGGAGTCTGATTGAGCGCGGCGGCGCCGGCGACGAGGCGGTTCATGGGGGATGGCGACACGTTCCGTCATCCCGCCCCCGGCGGCAACGCCGACTTTTGCGATCGACTTGCCCCCTGCGCCCCTGCGGTCTATCCGTGGCCATGCCCGATTTCTACCCGCTCGCGCGGCGCCTTTTGTTCTCCCTCGATGCCGAGACCGCCCACCACCTCACCCTCTCCGGGATGCGGGCCGCCGATGCGATCGGATTGCTGGGGCACCTGACAGGGTCAAGTGGGGGACCAGACCCTCTTGAGTCGCCCGTCGAGGTGATGGGGCTCAAATTCCCCAACCGCGTCGGCCTCGCCGCGGGCCTCGACAAGACCGGCGAGGCGGTCCACGCCTTCGGCGAACTCGGCTTCGGCCATGTCGAGATCGGTACCGTCACGCCGCTGGCGCAGCCGGGGAATCCGAAGCCGCGGCTTTTCCGCCTGAAGGAGCACAAGGCCATCATCAACCGCATGGGCTTCAACAATCCCGGCGTCGAGGGATTGCTCGCCAACCTCGAGCATTCGCGAAAGGACTTCCGGGGCGTGCTTGGCATCAACATCGGGAAGAACGCCGCGACCCCCGCCGAGGATGCGGTGCAGGATTACCTCCGCTGCCTCGAGGGCGTCTACGGCGCCGCCGACTACGTCACCGCGAACCTGTCCTCACCGAACACCAAAGGCCTGCGCGACCTGCAGAATGCCGAGACCTGCCGCGACCTCATCCTGCGGCTCCAGGAAAAGCGTGAGGACCTGCGCCGGAACCACGGAGGGAAACAGGTGCCGCTCGTGATCAAGATCGCCCCCGACCTCTCCGACGAAGCCATCGATGCGCTCGCCGCGGTCTTCAGCGAGACGCGCATCGACGGCGTCATCACCACCAACACGACCATCGCGCGCGACGCGGTCGCGGGGCATGCCCACGCCGGCGAAGCCGGCGGCCTCAGCGGGGCTCCGCTCACCGACGCCTCCACCACGGTGCTCGCCCGGCTCCGCGCCAGCCTTGATCCGGCGATCCCCATCATCGGATCGGGCGGGGTGATGAGCGCGGCCGATGCCCAGGGCAAGTTCGATGCGGGCGCCGCGCTCGTTCAGGTATACACCGGCTTGATCTACCTCGGACCACGCCTGATCCGGGAGATTCGAGACTTGTCCACCGTGGCAGCCGGAAGATAATGGCTCGCCCGGACCGGGTGCCGCCAACGTGGTCTTCAGCTCGCACATCTTCCTCTTCGGATTCCTGCCGCTGGCGCTGCTGCTTTATTTCGCGGCTCCGCCCCGCTGGCGGGCGCTGGTGCTGACGCTGGAGAGCTACGTCTTCTACGGATGGTGGAATCCCTGGTTCGTGCCGCTGATGCTGCTCTCGACGGCGATCGATTACGTCTGCGGAGATTTCATCAGCCGCGAAGGCGCATCGGAGAGGAGCCGGAAGACGGCGCTGCTAACCTCGATCGTCTCGAACCTCGCCATCCTCGGCTTTTTCAAATACGCCCTCTTCTTCGCGGAGAGCACCTCCGAGCTAGCGGCGTTTTTTGGCTTTGGCAGGATCGAGGCTCCGGACTTCCTCACGCATCTGGTCCTGCCTGTTGGTATTTCTTTTTACACCTTTCAGTCGATGAGCTATGCGATCGACCTCTATCGTGGTCACGCGGAGCGCGCCCGTAGCTTCATGGACTTCGCCTGCTACGTGGCGATGTATCCGCAGCTCGTCGCCGGCCCCATCGTCCGCTATCAGACGGTGGCCCACGAACTGCGGTCGCGGGTCCACAGCCTTGAGGGTTTCATCACGGGGATGACGCGCTTCAATTACGGATTCGCCAAAAAAATCTTGCTGGCCAATCCCGCGGGTGGGATCGCCGACTGGGTTTTCGAATCGGGAGCACCCGGTCCTGCGGCGGCGTGGGTGGGTGTGCTGGCCTACGCTTTCCAGATTTATTTTGATTTCTCCGCCTACTCGGACATGGCGATCGGGCTGGGAAGGATGATGGGTTTCCACTTCCCGGAGAACTTCAACTCGCCCTACCGTGCCACCAGCCTCGCGGATTTCTGGCGGCGCTGGCACATCTCGCTCTCGACCTTCCTACGAGACTACCTTTACGTCCCGCTCGGCGGCAATCGCAAAGGCGAGGTCCGCACCTACCTGAACCTCATCCTCGTGATGGGCATCGGGGGCTTTTGGCACGGTGCCCAGTGGAACTTCGTGATCTGGGGCCTGCTCCACGGCATCGCGCTGGCGGTGGAGCGTTGGATGAAAGAACGGCTTGGTTGGCAACCGCCGGCAGCCCTTGGTTGGATCATAACGATGCTGGTGGTTTTGTCAGGATGGGTCTTCTTCCGCACGGCGGGTATGGAGGATGCGCTGGACTTCTTTGCCTCGCTCGGCGGCGCGGGTTCGGGGAACGAGATCACCGCCTCGGTCGTTTTCGCACCGGCGAACCTCACCGTGCTCGCGACCTGCGCGCTCTTTGCCTGGGCCTTGCCGAACTCGGCGGCCTGGCTGCGGCGGGTCACGCCTTTCAAGGTCGCACTGGGTCTGGGGCTGCTGGTGGTCAGCGTCCGGGCGATGGGCCTGCAGGGGCACAATCCTTTCCTTTACTTCCAGTTTTGATGAAGGCGGAGAGCAAAAGCACGATGATCAAGATGAGCCGCCCCGCGCAGTGGGCCGCTTTCGTCGGGTTCGCGCTGATTTTGATCATGCCGGTCCTGAGCCTGCTATTTCCTTCGCTGCGTCCGAAGGCTGCGGGTGAAGTTTCGCTCGAAGCGCGCTTCAAGACATTGCCGATCTTTGAGCACTGGCGTCAACACGACCAGAATGCGGTGACGCGCCACTTCGGCATCGGCAATCGCCGGGTGCTGATCGGTCGCGAAGGCTGGCTCTACTACCGTCCTGACCTCGATGCGCTTTCGGGAAAGGGACCGCTGCATGAGGAGCCCGCTTCGGTCGCCCGGGAAAAGGCGAAGACCGCGTGGCAGGCACCGATTCCGGTGATCGCGGACTTCGCGGAGCAGTTGAGAAATCGCGGCATCCGGCTGCTTTTCGTGCCGGTGCCGGTGAAGCCGATGATTGCCAGGGCCGGGCTCGGATTGGAAGTGGCACCCGAAGCTCCCGAGCTGTGGCGATCGACTTTGGCGGAACTGGAGCGCATGCAGGTCGAGGTGGTGGACCTCTTCCCCATCCTGCGCGAGCAGGAGCAGGGTGGGGGAGCCTTTCTGAAACAGGACACCCATTGGACGCCCGCCGCGATGGAGGCTGCGGCGCGCGTGGTGGCGCAGCGCGTCGGGACCGGTGGTCCGGCGGGATCAATCCGAAACGTCCCCGCCGAACATCTCGGTGATCTGGTGGGAATGTTAGGTTTGAAGGAGGATCGGATGCCTTTCGAAAGGGATCGGGCCGATCTGCGTCGTGTCGAACTCGCGGGCAGTGTCCGAGCCGACTTGTTTTTGTTGGGCGACAGCTTCGCGAATCTCTACGAGGACTCCGCGCTCGGCTTCGGCGAGGCGGCGGGTTTTCCTTCGCACCTGTCCCGCACGCTTGGCGGACGGATTGAAACGATCGCGGTCAACGGGGGCGGGGCCACCGCGGTGCGCGAGGCTTTTGGCCGTCTCCCGGCGACACGGATGGGAGAACTACGGACGGTCGTCTGGCTCATCTCTGCCCGGGATCTGCTGCTGCCCGAGCTGCCGGCCCGCCGGGCCGGAATCGAATGGCGTGCGCTGAAGCTCACGGAATCCCCCGAGCTACCAGCGGTAAACGCTGGCGTAGTCGAAATCACCGCCACCCTGCGGGAGATTTCCGCCATCGAGGATCCACGGGAGACGCCGTATGCCGCGGCGATTGTGGCGACACTCTTCGAGGATGAAGCGGGCACCGAGCGGCTCGTCTTTCTTTGGGCTTTCCGCGATCGCAAGCTGGAGGCGGCCGCGGACATGAAGGCTGGCAAGGCCTACTGGCTGAGGCTCGTGCCGCTCGACTCCGTGCCCGGGGCGGCTCGGGCGACGCGTCTCGATGACTTCTTCCGTCCCGACCTGGAGCCGTGGTTCGCGGAGCGGGTCGAAGCTGCGGGGAATTGAAAATCGGGCGCGGATTCGGTCTTGCGGGAGATCGGCCCGCGAATTACCGGGGAACGCATGACCCGGAGTTTCCGACCCATCGCTCTTGCCGCCCTCGCGTGGTCCGCCGCCGCGTCCCTGGAAAGCGCCGACCCTCTGCGGCTCGCGGCTCTCGACGGGAAGGAAGTCGCGCCAATGGAGACGGAGGGGAAAAAGGCGGCGGTGATCTTTTTCATCTCTCCTTACTGCCCGACTTCAAACACTTTCGGGCCTGAGATGAACGCGATCGCGAAGGATTTCGCGGCGGACTTCGTTTTCCGCTACGTCCATTCGGACACGACCGTGACCGAGTCCGACCGCAAGCAGCACGCGGCCATGATGGAGATCACCGCACCGGTGCTGAACGATGCCAGCCAGACTCTGGCAAAGCTGCTGGGAGCCAAGACGACCCCCGAGGTCGTGGTCATCGCACCTGACGGCAAGACGCTCTATCAGGGTCGGATCAACGATCTTTATCTCGGCCCCACGAAACGCCAGCGCGAGGTGAAAACCCACGATCTCCGCGAGGCCCTCACCGCGATCCGCGAGGGTCGGCCCGTGGCGAATCCGCGGACCGAGGCGATGGGCTGTGGCATCGTGATCGCTCCGTGAGACGTCGGCTCCTTTCCAATGCAAATCACCGACGCCATCATCGAAAGGCTCGCCGCAGACATGGAGGTCCCGGCGGAGGAACTGCGGCACTTTGTCTCGCAGGGAGAGGTGAGGTCTTTCGGGGCGGGCGAATACCTCTTCCACCAGTATGCGCCCCGGCGCTTTTTCGGCATCATCCTGCGAGGCCGCGTCAATCTGATCCGCGGCCTCTCCGGCCGCAACCTCACGATCGCCTGCCTCACCGAGGGCGCGATGATTGGCGAGACGCTTTTCGTCGACGATCTCAACCACAGTCTCTCCGGTGTCGCCCTCGAGGACACCGAGCTCTGGATCGTTACCAAGGAGCAGATCGCCGAAGCCCGCCGCGGGAATCCCGAATTGTTCTACCGCATGGCGGCACGGGCGGCGCGGCGTCTCAATCTGCGACTGCGCGAAACCACCGAGCAGCTCATCCATACCGAACGTCACCGCGATCCGGTCACCGGCTATCGGCTCGAGCATGACTCCCTCGGCGAACGCGAAGTGTCGAACGCGCACTACTTCGGGATCCAGACGATGCGGGCGGTGGAGAATTTTCCCTTCTCCGGCATCCGACTCTCGCACTTCCAGCACCTTGTCAATGCCTTCGCCCAGATCAAAAAGGCGGCGGCTGAGGCCAATGCCGAGCTCGGGGTGCTCGACTCGCGGATCGCCGGAGCCATCGTCGGAGCTTGCGACCGCATCCTCGCGGGTGAGCTGCACGAGCATTTTGTCGTCGACATGGTCCAGGGCGGTGCCGGCACCTCGTCGAACATGAACGCCAACGAGGTCATCGCCAACGCGGCCCTTGAATTGATGGGACATGAGAAGGGCGACTACCGCCATTGCCATCCGAACGATCATGTGAACTGTTCGCAGTCCACCAACGACGTCTATCCTACCGCGGTGAAACTCGCCATTTTTGCCTCGACCCTGGAGGCGGTCTCCGCTCTGCGGGTGCTCGAGAAAGCCTTCCGAGAAAAGGCCGCCGAGTTCGCGGATGTGCTCAAAATGGGCCGCACCGAGAACCAGGATGCCGTGCCCATGACCCTCGGCCAGGAGTTCAGCGCCTACGCCACCATGGTCGAAGATGGAATCCGGCGGCTCGACCGCGTCTCGCGCGACCTGCTCGTCGTTAACATGGGTGCCACCGCAATCGGCACGGGATTGAACAGTCCGCCGGGCTACGCGGAACGGGTCACCGAAAAGCTCGCGGCGATCTTCGGGCATCCCGTCGAGTTGGCCCAGGACCTCGTCGAAGCCACTCAGGACGCCGCCGACTTCGCGATGATGAGCAGCGCGCTCAAGGTCACCGCCATCCAGATTTCCAAGATCTGCAACGACCTGCGCTGGGCCTCCTCCGGTCCCCGCTGCGGACTCAACGAGATCAACCTGCCACCGCTCCAGCCCGGATCGTCCATCATGCCCGGCAAGGTCAATCCCGTGCTCCCCGAGGTGGTCAACCAGATCTGCTACCAGATCATCGGCTCCGATTTGACCGTCTCGCTCGCCGCGGAGGCCAGCGAGTTCGAGCTGAACATGGCCGAACCCATCATCGCCCACAACCTGCTCGGCAGCCTGATGCTCCTGAAAAACGCGGCCATCGTTCTGACGACCCGCTGCATCAATGGAATCACCGCGAATCGGGAGCGCTGTGCCGCCTACGTGAAGAATTCCATCGGCATCGTCACCGCGCTCAATCCGCATCTGGGATACGAGATGTCGGCCGCCATCGCCAAGGAGGCCCTCGCCACCGACCGCGGCGTCTACGAACTCGTCCTCGAAAAGGGCCTGATGACCCGGGAGCGGCTCGATGAGGTCCTCAGCCCGGAGAAAATGGCCAATCCGCTGACCAGGGACCCTTCGGCCTGAATTTTCAGCAAATCCGGAAGGTTCCGTCTTGCGCCAGCGGTCTTCATTTGCTCAAATCCGCTCCCCCGGCCTCCTCGGTGATGTCGATTTGGAGCCGGTAAATACGATGTAAGGACAAAAAAACGTCGAAAATGCGAAAATAGTCTTGTCATGTCTTCGCATTTCTGATGAATTTACATCGTAAAACATTTCCGAATTCGAAGTCATCCCCGCTAATCGCGGGAACCCTACCCAATCGCCATGAAACTTGCCGAAACCCTTCGTCCCAGCCGTTGGTTCGCCAAAGACCGCCGCGGTGTCGCTCTCGTCACCGTGCTGACCGTGATGGCCCTCACCACGATTCTGGTGCTGACCTTCTTCTCCCTCGCCACCAGCGAGCATAGGGCCTCGAACACCTACTCGCAGGGTCTGCAGGCGCAGCAGGTCGCGGAAGAGGCCGTGAACCTGGTCATCGCCCAGATCCGCGAGGCCACCACGGTCGGGACGACGGTGGCCTGGGCCTCCCAGCCGGGTTCGATCCGGCAATGGGATGACGGAGGAAACAAGGCCTTCGCCTACAAACTCTATTCGGACGACCAGATGAAGACCTCGCGCTGGGAAGACTTTGAGGGTGACTTTATGGACCTTGAGGGCTGGTCGAAAAAGCCCGATCATTTTGTCGACCTTAACGAGCCTGTCATCCGGGGGCAAAAGGTCTATTATCCCATCATCCACCCGGCCGCCTCTGCGATTCCGGAGTGGCCGCGGAGCCTCGGTGACGACAAGGATGGAGTCGAGGGATTCAGCTTCAACCAGATCGATGGGCGTACCCTGATGGATCAGGGTGAGGCGGGACTAAAGGCGTCGCCCATCGCCGCATCGCGGGATGGACATGCCGCGATGCCCGTCAAGTGGATCTACCAGCTGGCGGACGGAACCCTGGGTGTCCTGAGCGACAACGCCTCCGGCAGCATCGAGTCCTATTCTTTCAACCGCATTTCCGGGGCTGGAACCGCTTCCGAGGAAAATCCGATTGTCGCCCGCTTCGCCTTCTGGGCGGACGATGAGACGAGCAAGCTCAACATCAACACGCATGCCGGTGGTTTGGCCTGGGACATCCCCAAAGCCGGGGGAGAGATCGACATGAACATGGGCAAATACCAACCGGCCCAGCATGAATGGCAGCGTTATCCCGGTCACCCGGCCACCGTGCACCTGAGTCCGGCGCTGGCTCCGGGCGTTCTCGACATCGTGAACGATCGCGACGCCATGGAGATGCTCTTCAAGGTGGTTCCAAGGATCGTTGGTGGCGGATCGGAGTCCGGAACCCGGGTCATTGATACCCGCCGCAAGGAGGAAGAAAACGGACTGGTGGCTGACAAGGATCCCCTTTTTCCCACCGTTGATGACGTGATTATGAAGTCGGATCGGGAGACTCACGAGTTCCCTGATGCCAAAGGTCGGCCGATTCCGGAGGACCAACTCAGCGACTACCTCGAGCGCTCCAAGTTTTTCATCACCGCAAACAGCCGGGCACCGGAGACGAACATGTTCAACCTGCCCCGGGTCGCGATTTGGCCGATCTATAATGCGAGCAATACCGATCCGAAGTACCAGACCCACCTGACTCCCTTCGACCGGCTCATTCACTATTGCGCCTCGATGGGGAAACAGACCGATGGCACCTACCCTCGCTACGAATACATCTTCAAGCGTGAGAACGCGGACAGTTCTACGTATGATTACGATCAGATCAACCGGAACCGGGTGCTCTACGCATATTTGCAAGATCTCCTTGAACGTCGGTATCCCGGATATGGGGACAGTTTTTCTACCAAGTATTCCAACGAGGAGTATAAACAGATCTTGACCGAGATTTTCGACTACATCCGCACCACGAACCTCCACGACGACTCGCTTTTCAAAGACTTCAACGAGGCATTCAAGGATGCCAACGTGGCGGACAACCGCACCTATACCAATCCGCGGGACAACGCGAACACCCAGATCGGGCATAAGGGCCACGGGCAGGTGGTTCCAATCCGCATTGGGAATACGAAGGGCATGGGGCGTTTCTATTCCTTGGGTAGCGTGCAGGTGCACGTCATTTCCTGTGCGGAGCCGGGAGACATTCCAATGCCGAAATCTTTTGGTGCGGCTAGCTATAACAACCGGAAAAATATTGCTCCGTCGAACCCCTCCCAAGCCGGACAAGCGGTCTACATGAACTTCCCGCCGCATCCCGCGGGATTTGAGAGCCCGGGTTCACCGGCCTATCTCGCGAATGAACCGGAATGGCTCAAGAATCTTCGAGAAAAGAATCCTTCGCTTTTCCAAGAGGCGATGAATCCGGAGAATTGGAACTGGCAACTGGCCTTCCTTGATCCGCAGTATTCGGCTCTTGTCCTCGGTCAGAGTATGCCAGGTCTTCCCGTTGGACCGTCTGCAGCCAAGTTCAATCGCCATGCGCTATCGATGGCGGCATTTAAAAATGAGGAAACACGGCTGAAGGACGATGAGCAATTGGTTCAAGGTGCTCTCTATTTCAATCTCTTCTCTCCGAGCATTGGCTGGGGTTCGATCAATCCTGATATGGAAATCAAGATTGAGGTGCTTCGAAACTCAACAAATGGCTTCATGTATTTTGATGCATTGAACGTACCGCCAATTTACCCCGCCGGAAAGGCGCAGTTCCTTGGGTTTGTGGCTGGGGTTGCCGGTAATCTAAAGAAGGATGAATGGGTCTTTGCAACCAATCGACTTGATTCTGCGTGGGGCGCGCGTCGATATGGTGGTCTTTTGCCCTATGAATACACGCTCAATGCCCACGATGATTTCATGATCCGAAACCGTCAGGCAGCGATTGGCGTGGCTGATTATAAAAAATATCATTCTGACGCATACGGAACCAGCTCGAAATACAATCTATGGCCCGGGACGGGAGGGGCGACCCAGGAATATAAAGGCGGATACCCGTTTACCTATTACGGGGGGCGTTCGAGGCTGACGCCTTTGGATCGTGGATATGATGTGATTGAAAGTTACTTCGGGTCAGCGAAGAAGGAGAATGCGCAAAGCTATCGATATGATTTGGTTACGATACCGTTCAAAATTTCAGAGGCAGTGACAGTAAGAGAGCCGGACGATATGTTTAAAGTTCGGACGGCAAGGTCATTTTCGCCAGGAACAGTTTCGTTCCGAGGTGGGGAGCTAAAGTTTAGTTTCTATCATGGCGGTAAGTTCGCTGAGCGCTCAACGCCAATCGGGGATGTAAAGGATTATGGAGTTGAAGCGGGGGAGCTAATTCAGGATGTCACAGTGGAGTTCCCGGATTTCAATGTTTCCACGGTCAATGGCAAAAACAAAGACAATCTAGGTGTGCATCCGATCATGTACAATCCTGCGCTAATGATACCGACCCTTCGGAGTCATCTGGGAGGCGGCTTCAACGAGTTTGATGCTTTCGAATCGGATTCCAAGTCGCTTCTCGAAAGAAATAGCTTGGGAGCCGATCCGGGTAACCCCTATGTGTTTGATGGTGCAACGAGTGGTGGAAAAGATCTGAAAATTTCTTCGTATGTCCCTAACGGAGCTCCCAAGAACCACAAAGCGATTCCGGTTGGGCGATTTGGGCATATCAACATGTGGGCACGTAGCACTCTGTTCAGCCCGTCTGATATCGTGCAATCGGTTGAACTGCGTCACGGTGACGCTCGGATTTCAGCAGCAAAGCCAAGTGTTGGGAAGGATGAGCTTTTCGCTCCCCATCGGCTTTACGGTACTGTTCCTATGGCTCACTCAGTCACCAACGCAGTCGGGGGAGGTTATCCTGGCGCTCAGATCGAGAAGCCGTACATGATCATTCCGACTTTGCCAGGCAACTCCCCGTATAACGGTCGCGTCCCCTTGCCCTTTGGAGTCGAGAAGTCCGAGGTTGTTCAACTCTACGGAGACTTCGACAACGGTTCTGGGCTGATGATTGACGGTCCTTACATTAACAAGCCGGACGAAGGCAATATTCACTCTCTTAAAGGCAAGTGGAAGCGGGAAGAGAACGATTACTGGGAGTCGCGTCGGAACTACGGTGAATTCCCCTACTTCAACCGTGACGACATCCAAGAATCCGGAGGTCCCGCCTACTTCTCGCCCAACCGCTTAGTTTCCGGTCCTGGGATGTTCGGCTCCCTGCCCACGGGGGTTCTCAAAGATGAACCCTGGCGGACCCTTCTCTTCCGACCTTCCAGCGAGACCGGCACCCAGAAAGGGTTCCTCCCCCATCCGGGGGCGGCCTCGCCGCCGGATCACCTGATCATGGATCTCTTCTGGATGCCGGTGGTCGAGCCGTATGCCATCAGCGAACCGCTGTCCACGGCCGGCAAGGTCAATCTGAACTACGACATTGTTCCCTTCCTCCACATCCAAAGGAGCACCGCACTCCGCGGAGTTTTCCGCTCGGAGTACATGGTTTGCATCCCGAACCAGTGGCATCAGGATTACAAACATAACTACGGCCGTGGGCGGGGTTATCACTGGCGGGATAACCCGCTCGGTGGAGCGCTCCAAGGCAAGCGGCTCCGTTCCGTCATCCGCGAAGATGAAACCCTCGCCGAGTTCCTGAACCGCTTCAACAATGGGGCCGACCTGTTCAAATCCTCCACGGAGATCTGTGAGATGCATTTGGTCCCCGAAGAAGTCAGCACCCGGATGGGCCTTGGCAACAAGGGTTCGGTCGGGAGTAGGACACCGAAGGTGTCGGAAATGGAAAGCGGAGCTTACTGGAAGGATCACTCACTTGTGGGAGACAACTCCCGCGAGCGCCCCTACACCAACATTCAGGCGCGGGTGACTACCAAATCGAACACCTTCCTGGTCCACTATCGGGCCCAGGTGCTCAAGCAAGCCAGGAGGGAGAATGCCAGCGATTACTCGACGTGGCGTCCCTCCACCGATACGGTCCAAGCTGAATACCGTGGTTCTTCGTTGGTTGAGCGATATGTTAATCCCGACGCGGAAGACGTGCCTGACTTCGCACAGGGTTCCCTCGACGGCCTCGACGCCTTCTACCGTTACCGTGTCGTGAATCCCCGCCGTTTCTCACCGTGATCAGCATTCGAAATTGAAGCCATGAAGGTTTTTTCCATCAGAACGTCCCACCGGGGATTCAGCCTCATCGAGGTCACTATTGCGATGGCGATCGCTGCGGTCGGTGTCATCTCACTGCTCGGATTGATTCCGCAGGGAATGGGGACGATGCGAGACGCCGGCGACCAGGCGATCATGGGGCGAATCCACCAACAGGTCCTTAACGAGCTGCAGATGACCCCCTTCGAAACACCCGGAGGCGGGGCGTCCCCGCTCGATTCGTTCCATTGGGTCGAGTTCTACTACGATGCCCAGGGAGAGGAGTTGAGCGATTCCTTGAACCAAGGAAGCGTTTCGGAAAACAAAAAGAAAGGGAGCTTTCCTCACATCTATTCCGCCCGGGTCTCGATTCCTTCTCCCGATGGCAGCAAGTCGGCACCGAAGTCGGTGGGTGGGGCGCGATTCTCCGGTTTCAGCTTCAGTGGAGATAGTGAAGCCAATCCCTTCGTGCGCCCGGTCATCGTCGAGGTGGCTGCTGTCGGAGGTGCCGGGGCGAATTTCGACTTTGAGGATCCCGCGAACCGGCGATTGATCAAGACATTCCAGTCTTTCGTCACCAAGATGGGACAGGATTATTCAGCAAGACCATGAAGCGCGGGCAGAAACAATCCAAGAGGGGCTTTTCCTTGATTGAGCTCATGGTGGCCATGGGGATCCTTTCGATCCTCCTGCTGATGTTGACCGTGCTCCTGGACCAGGTCCAGAAAGGATGGAGGTTTTCGGAAAGCCGGGTGAGCCAGTTCCGGGAAGCGCGAGTGGCCTTCGACCTCATGGCCAAGAACATCGGGCAAGCGTCGTTGAATACCTACTGGGACATGGTCGTCGACAAGGAGGGAACCATTGAGCGGTACGCGCCAACATCCGAGCTTCACTTCATCACCGTGAGCGACATCGGTAGCGAGATAAGGCCCACGGAGACCCAGGAGCCCATGGGTCACGCGGTATTCTTCCAAGCGCCGCTCGGTTTTTCCCCACGCTTCCGGAACTTGAACAACCTGTTCAATGGTCGCGGTTATTTTGTTTCGTGGGGAACCGACCGTCGGTTCAAACCTTCCTTTGTGAGGTCGCCCGATCGTTACCGATTCCGCTTGCTCGAATTTCGTCCCCCCGCCGAGGCGAACCAGGTTTTCGAGGATGGAATGCAGGAGCGGGAAACCGGCTCGGAGCAAGAGTTTACCGAGTGGTACAAGCAGGCGCTTTCAGGTGTTGGTGCCGGGAATTTCGAGTCGCACCTTAATCCTCTGGCTGAGAACATCGTGGCCATCATCATCTCTCCGCGAGATTCGATCGAGGATACGGCAAGCTCCCGGACCAAAAACTTCAGCAAGATTGCGCCGAATTATTCCTACAACTCGAATGACAGCGAGCGGATCCGCGACCCTGACGATGCCTTTTCCTCATACGTGCAGCAAGTGCCGCCGCTGATCCGGGTGACCATGGTGGCCATCGATGAGGCCTCGGCGATCCGGTTGGAGGACGGAAGCAGGATACCTTCCGAGATTTCCAAAGCCTTGGGAAACCGCTTCAAGAACACCGCCAGCTTCGACGATGACATACAGGCCCTCTCGGCGGAGCTCGATGCCGGGAATGTGGGATACAAGGTCTTCACCACCATGGTGTTGCTCCGCAGCGCAAAGTGGACGGGCTCCTGAATTGAGTGACTTACGATTTAAGGCTATGAAACGCTCATTATCCCACCGGGGATTCTCACTCATCGAACTGATGATTGTTTTGGGGATCGTCGGCTTGCTCCTCGCTTTTGCGGCGCCGAATCTCTTCAGTTTGATCAGTGCCAACACGTTATCGGGAGAGGGGACTGTCCTCCGGAACCAGTTCACCTACGCCCAGCAACTCGCCGTTTCGAAAAGCTCGGATGTCGAGGTTCGCTTCTTCAAAATTGATTCTCCCGAGGAGGCGATCACGGAGAAGGCTTTCCGGGCTTATCAGCTCTTTCAATACAATACGGATGGGGAACTCGTACCGATCAGCCAGTTTTTTCGGGTCCGCACGCCGGTGCAGATCCACGAGTCGCTGAGCACTTTGCTCGCTGCCGGTGGCACGGGAGCCACTGCCGAAGACAAAAAGTACGGGTTCACTTCTCCGAGAAGCGAGTCCGGTGACGCGCCTGTGGGTGAGGGCGGAAAGATGGTTCCCACCGAATACGTCGCTTTCCGCTTTCGTCCCGACGGATCCACGGATTTGCCCAACCGGAATGGCGGCGGAGATACTTGGTACATCACACTGGTTCAGGGGGAGGGGGCGGTCACGAGTGATGCTCCGGACAATTACTTCTGTCTTCAGGTCAATCCTTACAACGGGCAAGTCAGCGAGTTTCGCCCCTGACCGAAGCCGTTCTGGCCGGACTTGGTGAAGAGCGGTTTGCGCCTGCCGCATTCGCAAATGCCTGCGAGGTGGAGCGCGTTCAGTTTGCTCTCCGGACTGGTGGCCGGACACTAGGTTTGCGTCTGGCGGCTCAAAATTTCCGCTGAAAAACTGCTTGTGAAAAATTTCACAAGCGATTTAGTGTCTCCTCTTGCGTGACATGGGCAACATTTTTCCCCGCTGGACTAACCTGTTGGCAATCAAGGTCTTAATCTGCCTTGGTGCCCTCGGAACATGCGCCGTTGCGGTCGCCTGGTACTCGTTCACACCGAAATACACGAGGGTGGGTTACATGCCGCAGCAACCCATCCCCTTTGACCACAGTCTCCACGCCGGCCAGCTTGGAATGGACTGCCGCTACTGCCACAGCCAAGTGGAAAACTCGGCCCATTCGAACATCCCGGCGGCGCAGGTTTGCTGGAATTGCCACGGGCCCGGAAAGGTCAAGTCCGATTCTCCACAGCTCGAGCCCCTGCGTCAGGCGATGGATCCGAGCTACGAGAACTACACGGGTGAGCCGATCCGCTGGGTTCAGATTCACAAGGTGCCGGATTACGCCCACTTCTCCCACCAAGCCCACGTCAATCGCGGAGTGAGCTGCGTCGAGTGTCACGGGCGCATCGACGAGATGCCGGTGGTCTATCACGCCAAGCCGTTGAGTATGAGCTGGTGTTTGGAATGTCACCGCAACCCTGAGCAGGTGTTGCGTCCTCTCAACGAGATCACGAATCTGGATTGGAAAGCCGAGGACTTGGATCCTGCATCCTTTTACGCCTACGTCGCCGGAAAAACCGGTGAGGATGCGGCCGTGCTGAAGCAGCTCGATCAGGGTAAGAAGTGGGATCGGGAATTGATTGGCGTCCACCTCCAGCGCGCCTGGGGGGTTCATCCTCCTCAGGACTGCGCGGCCTGTCACCACTGAGTATCAAAGAGTCCCAGCAAGCATTTGAATGAAGCGAAAGTGGCATCACCCGGTTGAGGAAGAGGCGTCCCGCAAGCACTGGCGGAGCCTTGGCGAACTGGAGAACTCCGGGGAGTTCCAGGAGTGGCTGGGTCGGGAGTTTCCGAGCGGGGCCCGGGAGTGGGAGGGTGATGAGACTTCTCGGCGTAGTTTTGTGAAGCTGATGGGTGCCTCGACCGCGTTGGCGGGCTTTGGGGTGGCTTGCAGCCGTCCTCTGGAGCAATTGGTTCCCTACAATGAGCACGTCGAGTGGGTCATTCCCGGTCGCGCGCTCTACTATGCAACGGCGAAGCCGCGGCTTGATGGGCGCGGTTGTGATCCCCTTGTGGTGACGACGCACGAAGGTCGGCCCACCAAATTGGATGGGAATCGCCTGCATCCGGCGGTATCGGGAGGTTCTACCTCGTATACCCAGGCCTCCATTCTGGATTTGTACGACCAGGATCGTTCCCGTGGTTTTGTGCATTCAGGTAAGGCGGTTCCGGCCAAAAGTTTCGAAGAGTCATTTCTGGCTCCCTTCCGTGCGGCCAAGAGTGGGGCCAAGACGGGGGTGGTCGTTTCCGCGACTTCGTCGCCGACCCGACTCGCGCTGTTGGCTGATCTGGCAAAGGCGGCCCCGGGGGTTCGCGCCTTCGTTCATGATGGTCTTCGTCCCGAAGGTTTGCTGGCGGCGGAGAAAGCCCTCTATGGGGCGGGCGTGGTGCCGGTGGTGAATCTCTCCGGAGTGGATCGGGTGCTTTCCGTTTCCTGCGATTTTCTTGGGATCGATGAGCCTGGGGAGGATGTCCGGTCCCAGTTTTCCGGGTCGCGGGAGCCGGCTCGCGCAGGGGGAATGAGCCGTCTCTACTCGGTGGAGTCGGCATTCACCCTTACGGGCGGCATGGCGGATCATCGCTACCGCGTTGCGTCTTCGCAGATGCTTGCGGTCACCGCCTTGGTGGCCAAGGAACTGGGTGGCTTGCTGGGTGATGCCGCTTTGACGGGCCTGGCTGACGCGGTCGTGGCTCGCTTGGTGCCGGCGGTGTTCCGTCAGGACTGGATCAAGGAGTGCGCGGCGGACTTGGCGGCATCGCGCGGCAAGGCGATTCTGCTGGCGGGTCCGCGCCTGGCCTATGAGGTCCATGTGCTCGTGGCGGCCGCAAACCGTGCTCTTGGGGCCTATGGTCCCCACATCACTCTCGTGAATCACGGAACTCCCGAGTTCGAAGGAGTGGGGGTGTTGGCGTCCGCCATCGAATCGGGAGAGATCGAAACTCTGATTGTCGCCACGGAAGGGGATCTCGCTTTTGACGCCCCGTCGGACCTGCAAATGGCGGCGAAGCTGAAGAAGCTGAAAACCCTGGTTCATCTCGGTTATCGCGCGAACGAGACCTCCAAGCTCGCTACCTGGCATGTCCCCGGAGCGCATTTCCTTGAATGTTGGGGTGATCATCGCAGCCTGACCGGCGTTTATTCGGTCCAGCAACCGGCGATCGAGCCGCTCTGGGGTGGTCTATCGCTGGATCGTCTGCTGCTCGGTCTTGTTCAGGAAGATCATTCGAGTGCCGCGCTCCTCGCTCGGGTCCAACAGACTTTTGGAAGCCTCGGTGGCGCGGATTGGACCGCGGCGCTTCGTGACGGTTTTGCCAAGACCGATCCCCTCCCGGCTGGAACCTTCTCGGGTGATCCGGCGGCGAGCGCCGGGCGCCTGAAGTCGGCTCCCTTGCCCGACTTTCCGCATCCGGGTGGGTTGGAACTGACGCTCACTGCGGGTGGTTCGACTTACGACGGGCGCTTCGCCAACAATGGCTGGCTTCAGGAGGCGCCGGATCCCATCACCAAGCTCACTTGGGACAACGCCGCTCAGATCAGTTTCGCTACGGCCGAGGAGCTTGGTCTTGAGGACGAAGACCTCGTCGAGTTTTCCGTGGGTGATCGCAAGGTGGTGGCTCCGGTTCTCCGGGTGCCCGGCCAGGCCGACTTCGCGGTGACTCTGGCCCTTGGTTATTATGGGGATCTCGGAGCGGGGACTGCCTCGAAGGGGGCGGGGTTCAATGCCTATCCTCTCAAGACCACGACGGAGCCGGAGACGGTCACCGGAGTGATGGCCCGCAAGCTGGGTTCCAAACACGAGCTCGCACTGACGGCCGAGCATTACTCCATGGAAGGCCGGGCCATCGCCCGCGAAGGCACCGCGGAGATGTTCAAGGAGAATCCCCATTTTGCGGCCCACCAAGGGATGGATCACCATATCCCCGAGAACATCTCTCTCTACAAGGGGGTGAATTACGAGAAAGCCGAGGTCCCGGGCAATCCAGTCGTCGGGATTCTCCCCGGTCACGAGTTCCGCGTCGACCCGAATCACCAGTGGGCCATGGTGGTGGATCTCAACCGCTGCACCGGCTGCAACGCCTGCGTGATCGCCTGCCAAGCTGAGAACAACATTCCGATCGTTGGCAAGCAGCAGGTCATCAACGGTCGGGAAATGCACTGGATCCGCATGGATCGCTATTTCACCAGCCCGAAAGACCACGAGGCGGTTTCCGCCCGAGGCACCGCTTGGGATTACCTCGTTCAGGCCGAGTCCACCAAGGATGAGCCGGGTCGCCGCACGGTGGACGACGATCATGTGGAAATGATCCCGCAGCCGGTTGCCTGCCAGCAGTGCGAGAGCGCTCCCTGCGAAACGGTTTGTCCGGTCAACGCGACCGTCCATACCGGTGACGGCCTCAATGCGATGACCTACAACCGCTGCATCGGCACGCGGTATTGCGCGAACAACTGTCCCTACAAGGCACGTCGCTTCAACTATTACGATTACAACAAGCGTCCGCTGGACCAGCTGACCCTAGGGCCGCTCGCGCCTGTCGCCGGCAACGCCACGACGACCCAGTTGCTGCAGAAGAATCCCAACGTGACCGTGCGGATGCGCGGGGTCATCGAGAAGTGCACCTTCTGCGTCCAGCGCCTTAATGCTGCCAAGATTTCCGCCAAGGCCGCCGCCCGCGATTCCGCGGACGTCCAGGTCAAGGCGAATTCGGTAACGGTGGCTTGTCAGGATGCCTGCGGCGCCGGTGCGATTTCCTTCGGTAACCGGAAGGCCGAGGCCGACCTCATTCACAAGGCCGAGGCCGATCCCCGGCGCTACGAACTTCTCAAGTACATCGGCACCCGTCCGCGGACGAGCTACCTCGCCCGCATCAAGAATCCGAATCCGAAGATGCCGGGCGCCGAGCTGGTCGGCACCGTGACCGCCAAGATGCATTGATCCCTGTCGCGACCCCACCATGGCAGACACCCTTTCAGCAAACTCGAAGATCCACCCCTCGGAAGCGGAGGGGGTGGCGCGTGAACCGCTCGTCTTGAACCGCCGCTCGCTCGGCTGGATTACCGAACGGATCTGCGGCATCGTCGAGAACCGCCAACCTTTCATCTGGTGGATCCTCTTCGTCCCCTCGGTCATCGGGTTTCTTTGCCTGGTCTTCAGCCTCGTCTACCTCGTCTCGACCGGGGTCGGGGTCTGGGGGATGAACCACCCGATCGCGTGGGGCTGGGACATCGTGAACTTCGTGTTCTGGATCGGTATCGGTCACGCCGGCACCCTGATTTCCGCGATTCTTTTCCTAACCCGGCAGAAGTGGAGGACCTCGGTGAACCGGGCGTCCGAAGCCATGACCCTTTTCGCGGTGATGTGCGCCGGGATTTTCCCCGGCTTTCACGTCGGTCGTTTCTGGATGGTCTGGTTCCTCGCACCGATTCCCAATTCCAACGGCATCTGGCAGAACTTCAAGAGCCCGCTGCTCTGGGACGTCTTCGCCGTCTCGACCTACTTCACGGTCTCGGTGGTGTTTTGGTACATCGGCCTCGTCCCTGACCTCGCCACCTTGCGCGACCGGGCCAGTGGGATTGCCAAAAAACTCTACGGCTTTTTCGCCCTCGGGTGGCGCGGCGGCAACCGACAGTGGCGTCACTACGAAATGGCTTACCTTCTGCTGGCGGCGCTCTCCACCCCGCTCGTGCTCTCGGTGCACTCGGTCGTGTCGTTCGACTTCGCCACCTCGGTGGTGCCCGGCTGGCACACCACGATTTTCCCGCCCTACTTCGTGGCCGGCGCCATCTTCGGCGGTTTCGCCATGGTGCTGACGCTGATGCTCCCCGTGCGAAAGCTTTACGGTCTCGAGGACCTGATCACCGCCAAGCACATCGACAACATGGCGAAGATCATCCTGCTGACCGGCACCATCGTGGGCTACGCCTACATCATGGAGCTGTTCATCAGCTACTACAGCGCCAACCCGTTCGAGTCCGACGCCTTCCACATGCGGATCCTTTCGGGGCCATACACCTGGGCTTACTACTGCATGTTCTTCTGCAACGTGATCGCTCCCCAGGTTTTCTGGTTCAAGTGGTCGCGCCACAACCTCTGGATGGTTTTCGTGATCGTGAACATCGTCAACGCGGGGATGTGGTTCGAGCGCTTCGTCATCATCCCGACCTCGCTGGCCCGCGACTTCCTGCCCGGCCAGTGGGGATACTACTCGGCATCCTGGGTCGAGAAGCTCCTTTTCACCGGCAGCTTCGGCATGTTCATGATGCTGTTTCTTCTTTTCATCCGCTTCCTCCCGGTTATCGCCATGAGCGAGGTGAAGGGCGTGCTGCCGGAGTCCGACCCGCATTACCACGACTGGAAGCACCTGCGCGAGAAGCGCCGGGGCGGTGGCAAGGCCCATTGATCATCAGGAAATCAACCGTAGCGACATCGTGAGCGATTCATCTTCCAGTTCAGGCGAGCTCTTCGGGGTGGTGGCCGAGTTCGGGTCCGCTTCGGACCTCTACCACGCCGCCGAAAAGGTCCGTGACGCCGGATTCCGGCGCTGGGACGTGCACAGCCCCTTCCCGATCCACGGCATGGACCATGCCATGGGCCTGGGCAAGAGCTGGCTCTCGGCCATCGTGCTTTGCGGTGGCTTCACCGGTTCGATGCTGGCCCTTTTCATGCAGTTCTTCACCCAGGTCTCGCTTTACCCGACCGTTGTGCAGGACAAACCGACGAATCTGTTCACCCTCCCGGCGTTTTTCCCTGTGACCTTCGAGCTGACCATCCTGCTGTCTGCCTTTGCGACGCTCTTCGGCTTGCTTGCCCTGATCATGCTGCCCCGCTGGAATCATCCGCTTTTCAATTCGGCCCTGTTTTCAAAGTTCTCGAACGACGGTTTCCTGCTCGTGATCGAAGCCCGCGATCCGAAGTTCAAGCTGGAGAAGACGCGCGACCTGCTCACCCAGATTGGCGCTGGAAAAATCGAGGAAGTCCACCACTGAACTGAAGTCTGGCATGCGTTGGTTTTTTCTCATCTTGGCGATCGCGTCCATCTCCCTCGCCCTGGCGCTGGGACCCCGGGGCGACAAGTTCAGCACCCCGCCGTTCATGTTGTTCAATGACATGGACAATCAGTTCAAACTGAAGCCGCAAAAGCCGAGCGAGTTCTTCGAGAACGGCCAAGGAGCGCGCGTGCCGGTGGCTGGAACCGTTCCGATGGGTTTCTCCCTTCCCGGTGAGGGCGGCGTCACCCACAACCGCCTCGATTTCTCCCGCGGTTCGGATTACTTCAACACCGGACTTTACGGAGACTTCTACGGCAAGGGGTTCCCCACCGAACTCGTGGTCGATGCCGCCTTCCTGGAGCGTGGTCGCCAACGCTTCCAAATCACTTGCACGCCCTGTCACGGTCAGGCGGGTAATGGAGCCGGAATCGTCTCGAAATATTGGTCGATTCCGCCCACGGCGAACCTCATCGACCCGCGCGTCAAAGAGATGCCCGAAGGGCAGATTTTCTGGACCATCACCCATGGCAAGGGGCTCATGGGGCCCTACAACGGCGTCCTCTCCGTGGAAGATCGCTGGGCCATCACCGCCTACCTGCGTGGCCTCCAAGCCGCCTCCGGCAACTGACCGCATTCCCTTTCAACCGCTTCTCGACATATGGCAGGACTCAAAGACGGTGACGACTATCGCGACGGGGAACGTTTCAAGATTCCCGCGCCGCTTCAGCTCGTCTTTCTGCTCGTCGGCGTGGCCGGAGCCGCGCTCTTTTTCATCTTGCGTTTCACCATGCCGGAAAAGGCGGGTGCGATGGGATACAGCTGGCTCTTTGCGGTGACCTTCTTCCTTTCGCTTGGAGTTGGCGGGCTCTTCTGGACGCTCCTGCACCATGCCAGCAACTCGGGTTGGGGCACGGTGGTAAGGCGCCTCATGGAGAACCTTGCCGGGGTGATTCCCTTCATGATCCTTCTTGGACTCCCCCTGCTGATCGCCGGATTCGGATTCCGTGACGCTCTCTGGGAGTGGTTTCCGAAGCGTCAGGCGGCCTTGACCGAGGCTCATGAAAAAGCGGAGAAGGAAAAGTCCGCCTACATCGCTGAAAAGACCAAGGAGCTCGAGAAAGCCAAGGCCGCCGTCGAGGCTGCGAAAGCCGATCTCGCCAACATCGCCACGCCGAGCGCTGGTCACCGCATCTATCTGGAGCGCCGCATCGCGGAACTCGAAAAGAAGGCCGCTGACCTGTCCGAAGAAGACCTCTCCGAACAGGGAGCGATGACCTCCTTGGTGGACCACCACTTCCAGGCCGGTGAGGCGCTGCTTCACAAGAAACGTGGTTACCTCAATGAGAAATTCTGGTGGATTCGCCAGATCTTCTACCTGCTTGTCCTCAGTGGCATCGCCTGGATCCTGCGCGGCTGGTCCGTGAAGCTCGACAAGGATGGTGATCCCAAGTGGTTCCGCTTGATGCGCCGTTGGAGCTGCGGCTTCCTGCCCTTCTTTGCCACCGCTTGGACCTTCCTCGTTTTTGACTGGCTCATGGGCCTCGACTACACCTGGTTCTCGACGATGTGGGGGGTCTACCTCTTCGCCGGATGCGCCCTGAACTCGATGGGCTTCCTGGTCCTCCTGCTTACCCTGCTGCGGCGAGCCGGCTACTTGCAGAACGTGGTGACGATGGAGCACTACCACCTGATGGGCAAGCTGATGCACGCTTTCGTGATCTTCTGGGCCTACATCGCCTTCTCCCAGTTTTTCCTGATCTGGTATGCGAACATCACTGAGGAGACGAAGTTCTACCTGACGCGGAACACGGAGTACTGGAACACCTACACGATCGCCTTTCTCGTGATCGGTCACTTCTTTGTTCCCTTCCTCGTTCTGCTGATGCGCCAGGTGAAGAAGGTTCCGATGTTGATCTCGATTGTGGCCATTTGGAACCTCCTGATGCACGCGCTGGACATCTATTGGATCATCATCCCCGAGCGCGGACCGTCCCTCACCGTCGGCACGGATCACATGCTCATGGCGATACCCGGTGCTTGGATGTTCGACGTGCTTGCCTTCGTCAGCGTGGCGGGGTTTTTCGGGTTTTTCCTCTTGAGACTGCTTGGCTCGGCCAGTTTGTTCCCCTGTCGGGATCCGCGGCTCGACGAGTCTCTCAACGTGATCAACTGATCCTTTCCTTTTCCCGGTATGAGTGATTCCAACAAGCCCTGCTGCTCGAACCTGAAACAGGTTCTCTGGGCTCTTCTGCTCTTCTCGCTTTTCGGCTTTCTCGCCTTCATTTTGACCGGGAATCTCCATTCACGGAAACCAGAGGACCGTGCCTATCAGGGCATGTTCACCGAAGAGACCATCCAGACGCGCTGGGCGAATCTGAAGGAGGTCGAGGATGCCCAAGAAAAGTTGGTTGATCCAGCGAAGGTGGACGCGGCTCTCAAGGCGCTCGCTTCCAAAGTTCCGGCCCCGGGCCCGACCACCGTGGTGGTTCCCGGTTCACCCACTTTCTTGAAGCAGGCCGAACAGCAAGCTGCCCCGGCTCCTGCTGCCGCTGCTCCCGCAACGGGCGCAACTCCTGCGCCAACAGCACCGGCACCGGCCGCTCCCGCACCGGCCACTCCCGCACCGGCACCTGCCAACTGATTTGATTCCTGTCGCGACCTGATCCCTACATGACCTTGCCACAACCCACGACGGAAGACCTCAACGAACGGGCCGCGATCGACCGGTCCGCGCGTTATCCCGTGATGTTCTTCTTCACCAGCGCGGCTGCGTGGCTCCTCTTTGCGACGGTCATGGGCTTCGTGAGTTCCCTGAAGCTCCGGGTGCCGGGACTCTGGGAAGACTGCCCTTACATGGGGTACGGCCGTCTTTTCCCGGTCCACTTCAATGCTCTGGTCTACGGATGGGCGATGCAGGCCGGCGTCGGTGTCCTGCTTTGGCTGATGGCCCGTTTGACCCGCTCGCGGGTGCGGCATCAGGTCCTTCTCATTGTCGCCGGTCACATCTGGAACGCCGCGGTAGCCCTCGCCGTCATCTCGATCTGGTTCGGGGCCGGACGCTCCATCCTCCTGCTCGATTTCCCCGCTTGGCTTTGGCCAGCCTTCGCTGCGGCTTACGCCATGATCGTGGTGTGGATCATTCCGATGTTCCAGGCCCGCCGCAACGCGCTCTTCTACATTTCCGAGCTCTACCTGATCGGCGCCGCGGTCTGGTTCCCATGGATCTTCGTGACCGCCAACCTAATCATCAACAAGGGCTCAGCCTCGGTTATGGCCGCTGGCACGAACGTCTGGTATGTCTCGAACCTCATCCACTTCTGGATGGCCCCGATCGCACTTGCCATCGCCTACTACATCATCCCGAAGATCTCCGGCAAACCGATTTACAGCTATCCGCTCGCCCAAGTGACCTTCTGGCTGCTGGCCTTCCTGTCGGGATGGACCGGTCTTTCCCGCTACATGGGAGGGCCCTTCCCTGCTTGGATGTCCGCGGTAAGCGGTGCGGCGAACATCTTCATCCTCCTCGCGATCCTCGCCGCGGTCAGCAACCTGATGCTGACCCTGAAGGGTTCAACGAAGCTTTGGGAATACAGTCCGTCGCTGCGCTTTACGGTCCTCGGAATGCTGATGCTCGCGATCTATGCGGTTCTTTCCGCCCTCAGCTCCACCTTCCTGTTCGCGAAGTACCTTCAGTTCAGCCACTTCCTGGTCGGACTCGACAGCCTCGCTTTCTACGGCTTCTTCTCGATGACGGTGTTCGGGGCTTTTTACTTCATCGTTCCGCGCATCACCAATGCCGAATGGCCCTCGGGAGACCGGATCCGCTCGCATTTCTGGCTGAGCACCTACGGGATCATCACCATGGTCGCCACGATGTTGATCGGCGGCATCGCCCAAGGCAGTGATCTCTCGCACTGGGATCGCGAGTTCTCTATCTCGACGGTCAATTCTGGAGCCTATGTGGTAGGCCGGACGGTTGCCTGGGCTCTGATCACTTGGTCGAATCTCATTTTCCTTTACCAGATGGCCCTGATGTTCATCGGCCGCGGACGCAAGTCGCCGGGGCCGACCCTCATCCACGCGGAGCCCGGACAGGCTCCCGATGCCCGCGCCGCCGCAGGCCTTTCCTGATTCCGGAACACCGAAGTTCACTATGAATTCACAAAATTTCTGGAAGCTCCTCGCGATTCTCGGCCTCGCCTTCGCGTTGCCGTGGATCTTCCTGATTATCGTACCCTTTGTTTCCCAGTCCAGCTTCTCGACCGCTGATTATGCCGAGACCGAGGAGGTGGACGGAGGATTGAAGACCTATCCGGACGCGAGCCAGCAGCGATATGGCGCCAGCGATTACGGGCGGCGCATCTATGCCGCGGAGGGCTGCGCCTATTGCCATACCCAGGTTGTCCGTCCCACCTATGCCGGTTATGACCGCTGGCGCCAAGGCTGGGGGGGCCGCGAGGGCGATGGGGTTGATTTCGTCCGGGAAACCCGGCCGGAGGATTACATCAACGAATTTTACGCGCCGCTCGGATATCAGCGTATCGGTCAGGATCTCTCGAACGTAGGTCATCGCATCACCACCCGCGAAGAGATGCATCGTCACCTCTACGACCCCCGCTCCATCAATCCCGACAGCGGCATGCCAGCCTACCTCAACCTCTATCGGAGGTCTCCGGTGGACGGTCGCTGGATCCCCACTGGAAAGGCCGAGGCGTTGGTGGATTACCTGATGTCACTCAAGAAAGACCAGGTGCTGCCAGCCTCCCTCTCCGCGCAACGCTGAGCGGACCACGATACTGCGATTCCCATGGATTCCTCCGACGACAAGAACATCGATTACCAGAAGGGCACCATCAACACGGTGGACCTGCACGATGCGATTCTTCGCGAGACTTCGCTCCACCCGGGCGGTCGGGGCACCGTGGGCATGCTGGTCATCGTGATCTCAGCGCTCATCCTGATCTTTGGCGGCGGGCATCTTTTCTCCGGTCTGACCGTGGCGCGTTTCTACACGCCCGAGCCTCGTCCCGTTGTCAATGCAGGAGCCGAGGCTGCCGCCAACGTCGCATGGATCGACAAGTGGATGGCGGAAGGCAAAAAGCAATATGCCAACTGTCAGACCTGTCACCAGCCGACGGGTCTCGGACAGCCGGGTTTGTTCCCGCCCTTGGCCGGATCGGAATATGTTGACGGCGGCACCAAGCGTCTGGGCGCGATCCTCCTCCACGGGATCAACGGCCCTCTCAAGGTCGCCGGTCAAAATTACAATCAGTTGATGCCACCTTGGAATACGCTCAGCGACGAGAAGATCGCGCAGGTCCTCACCTACATCCGTCGCACCTTCGGCAAGATGCCCGATGGTCAGGATGGGGTCGTGACCACCGAAATGATCAAGGCCGCCCGCGAGGAGTTCAAGGACCAGACTGGTCCCTACACCGAAGCCCAGCTCCTCGCGATCCCGGCGGATGCAGAACTTTCCGGAGCCAAGGTGAACCTCGAAACCGGAGATCCACTTTGAGAAAGATTTCGTAAATCAGGTCCGGCCGGGAGTTTGAAATCCTCCCCGGCGGGGTCCAGATTCCCAGCCCGGTCGAACCGGCAAAGCATTTCAAAACACGGCATGAGCGCAGCGACAGCAGAGCACCACACGGAGGCGCACGGGGAACACGCGCACAGCGATCCCTTCTGGAAGAAGTACATCTTCTCGACGGACCACAAGGTGATCGGCCTGCAATACGGCTTCACCGCGTTGGTATTCCTGGCCTTCGGCTTTTTCCTGATGATGGTGATGCGCTGGAGCATCGCCTACCCGGATCGTCCGGTCCCGCTTCTGGCGGACTGGCCGTGGTTCCAGGCTTGGCTTGATGACGAAGGCAAGGTGACGCCGGACCTCTACAACATGTTTGGGGCGATGCACGGCACCATCATGGTCTTCCTCGGCATCGTGCCCCTCGCCTTCGGCGCGTTCGGCAATTACGTGACCCCGCTCCAGATTGGAGCACCGGACATGGCTTTCCCCCGCCTCAACATGGCCAGCTACTGGCTCTATCTGCTTGGCGGTGCGCTCATGTTCGTCAGCTTCTTCCTGCCCTCCGGGGCCGCGAAGTCCGGATGGACGAACTATTCGCCTCTCGCGAACACCGCTGACGTTCACTACGGCAGCCTTTTCTGGACCGGGCAGACCCAGTGGCTTGTCGGGATGGCCCTGCTGATCACTTCCTCGCTCCTCGGCGCGGTCAATTTCATCTGCACCATCATCAACCTGCGCTGCAAGGGCATGACCTGGATGCGCTTGCCCTTCTTCGTCTGGGCGATGCTCGTGACCGGCTTCCTCCTGCTGCTCGCCTTCCCCCCTCTTGAGGTGGCGGCGATCATGCAGCTGATGGACCGACTCGCCGGCACCTCCTTCTTCATGCCGACCGGCCTGAATGTCCAAGGGATCCCTTTCAATGCCGCTGGCGGTGGCAGCCCTCTGCTCTACCAGCACCTCTTCTGGTTCCTGGCGCACCCTGAGGTCTACGTGCTCATCCTTCCTGCGATCGCGATCGTCGCCGAGATCATTCCCTGCAACACCCGCAAGCCGCTTTGGGGATACAAGACGATGGTCTACGCCGTCATGGTGCTCGGTTTCCTCGCTTTCATCGTCTGGGCCCACCACATGTACATCACCGGCATGGGACCGGCGGTCTCGACCTTCTTCCAGACGACCACAGTGTTGATCTCGGTGCCATCGGTCATTCTGATCACCTCATTGCTCATTTCGATGTGGGGTGGCTCGATCCGATTCAACGTGCCGATGCTCTTCGCCACCGCCTTCATCCCGATGTTCGGGATCGGTGGTCTCACCGGTCTGCCGCTTGCCTTCGCCTTGCCGGACCTTCACCTGCACGACACCTACTACGTAATCGGTCACTTCCACTACGTGGTAGCTCCGGGCACCATCTTCGGTCTTTTCGCCGGGATCTACCACTGGTTCCCGAAAATCACTGGCAGAATGATGAGCACCCGCCTCGGTCACCTGCACTTCTGGCCTTCGCTGATCTTCATGAACGGGATTTTCAGCCCGATGTTCATTCAAGGCATGGCCGGATTCCACCGCCGCGCCTTCGACGGTGGCAAAGCCTACGAGCAGATCAGTACTCAGATTTTTGCCGAACCGAACACCTTCATCGCCAACATTTTCGAGGCGCTCCACATCGTTGACCCCGGTGAGGCGGTGCGCATGATCGACCTGAACGTCGTTACCTCGGGCTCTGCATGGCTGCTTGCGGTTTTCCAGGTTCCCTTCATCATCAACCTCTTCCTCAGCGTTTTCGTGGGCAAAAAGGTCGAGAATGACAACCCTTGGGACGCCACCACCCTCGAGTGGGCCACCCCGACGCCGCCACCGCACGGAAACTTCGATGTCGAACCGGTCGCCTATCGTGGTCCCTACGAGTACTCCGTGCCCGGTGCCCCCCGCGATTTCACTCCGCAATTTGAGAGCAACCCCGAATTGACCAAGGGATCCGAGCATGATCCCGAGCCCGTGGAGGAAGCGGCCGGTTCCGCCCATTGAGAAAGCGGACGCTGAGAAACACCAAAGCCTTTCAGTTGAATGGAAATTCCCTATGAAGTCACCCCCCGGCGCGACACGGGGCTCTATAACGCCAAGCTTGGCATCTGGCTCTTCCTCGCTTCAGAGGTGATGCTCTTCGGCGGACTTTTCTCCGGATACGTCTTCCTGCGCCTTGGTGTTCAAGATGGATTCGACAATCCCTGGCCCTGGGGTGTCAGCGTTCACAAAAACTTCGTCTGGCTTGGTGCCATCAACACGATCGTGCTGATCGCCTCGTCGGTAGGCGTGGTGTTCGCCTGGGTTGCTCTGAAGGAGCGCAATTGGCGGAAATATCAGCTCTACATGTATTTCGTGGTCGCTTGTGCCCTCGTCTTCATGGGCATCAAGTCCGTGGAGTATTACAGCAAGCTGAACCTCCACCATGGCATCAAGTTGGTCGACAACTCGGTGATGGAGGGCAAGATCGTCGACCAGTCCGACCACTTCCGCTTCCAGGGCGAGAAGGTTTCCTTCGGTCTCAAAGGCAGTCTTCCGTATTTCGTCAACGAACTCTCCGACGACGCCTTTCCGGTCTTCACCGTGGTTGAAGGCCCCGAGGCCCACAAGGGGATCGTGCTGAAGTCGGCCTCCGAGATGAAGACTTGGTTTTCGGAGGCACGTCATCAGGCCAATGCGGAACTGACCTCGCAGCGGAAGAGGTATCGTGATGAGAAGTCAAAGGGAGTGGCGAACCCGGCCCCAGTTCTGGTCAATAGCTCGGTCACACTCCAGGCGGCAGCGCCGTTTGAGCTCAAGGCCAATCCCTTCCGCGTCGTTTTCCACAGCAAGACCGTCCTCAATTACCGGGATGGGACCCAGATCGACGGAAAACTCGTCAGCGACGACGTCCAGTTCGAGGTCCACGAGGTTGATCTGCAGCAGGTGATGCCGCAGCGCCAGCGCGAGTCGGTCGTCTGGACCGTGATCAACGACGATTCCGCCAAGCAACACTTCTTCGAGTTGCAGGCCAAGAAGTATCACGAACTCGAGCAGTATTACGAAAAACACGGTGGGGTCATCCCCGAGAAGCAGCTCCGCGGGCGTTACCTGAATGTGCAATACGTCCACGTGGGCGACGGCTCCCACGGCGAGGGCGATCACTCCAAGGAAAAGGCCCATGGCGAGGTTCATTCCAGCGAAGGCAAGCCCTCCGCGGGGGGGGGAGAAGCAGAAGGTCACCACGGTCCCTCCCGGATCCTTTCGGTCCCGCGTGATCAGATCAAGTTCATGAGCAACCACGGTCCGCGATACGGGACTTATTATGCGATCTATTTCACGATGACCGCCTTGCACGGTCTCCACGTCATCGGTGGTGCCCTCGTACTCCTCTTCTTCGTGGTCTTTGGCAAAAAACTCTACCTCAAGAACCCCGAGCACCTCGCCAACCGCGTGGAAGTCGGCGGGCTCTTCTGGCACTTCGTCGACCTGATCTGGATCTTCCTCTTCCCGATCATGTACCTTCTCTGAACCATCCCTTTTCCTCTTTCAGACTCCATGGCTGAAGCATCCCACGACCTGAGCAAACACAAGAAGACCTACACGGCGGTCGGGATCGCCCTCTTTGTCTTCACCGCGGTGACCGTCGCGATCGGGCTCCATCCCCTTTTTGATGTCGGCCCTCCCGGTCCGTCTCCGGGTGACTTCGTCCTCGGTCTGGCCGTGGCCTCCTGCAAGGCGAGCCTCGTGGCGCTCATCTTCATGCACCTTAATCATGAGCGAGGCCTGATTTACAAGATCCTGCTTTTCACCTTCCTCTTCTTCCTGTCCCTGATGATCCTGACGCTCTTCGCGGACCACGATCCCATCATCGAACAGTTCAACACCTGGGAGACGATTGGCGGAGGTTACCTCAAGCGGCCCTGACATAGCGATGTCACTGAAAAACTTCCATATCGCCTTCATCACCGTATCGGTTCTCTTCTTCGGGGGATTGGGCGCCTGGTGCTTGCTCGTGGATGGCCTTCCGCAGGGGCTGCGTGCCATGGGATGGATCAGCCTGCTCTGCGGGGTGGCGATGTTGGTTTACGGATTGCGTTTCCTCAAGAAGATGAAGCACCTGGTTCTCTGACCACGAATGCCATGATCAACTCACCGATCCTTTTCTCGACGATTCTTGCCTGTCCGATGTGCATGAGCGGTGCTTCCGGCAAGACGCTTCTCGCCGCAAACAATGCCATCCTCCTGATGCTTTTGTTCCTTTTCGCGGTGCTCGCTTCCTTTTTGACCTTCATTTTTTACCTCGCGCGCCGGGCCCGGCGGGTCGCCGCCGAGGATGCCGCCGCCGGTAGCACCAATTGAAACGGGCCAGCGCCCCTACCTCCTTTTCAAATGATTGAGTGGATCAACGATATTCAGGGAATGCATGAGATCGCCTCGCGCCATGGGCACGTGGGCAACCACATGCTCGGTCTCATTCACTGGTTCATGGCCGTGCTCTTCGTAGGCTGGTCGATCTTTCTGGTCACGATCCTTTACAAATTCCGCCGGAAGAAAAATCCGGTCGCGAGCTACGCCGGGGTGACCTCGCACTTCTCGACCCACGTCGAGGTTGGCGTTGTGATCGTCGAGGTCGTGCTGCTGCTTGGATTCGCGTTCCCGCTCTGGGCGACCCGGGCCGATGCCAAGGCCCGCCCCACCGGAGATGAGGTCGTCAACCTTCGCGCCGTGGGTGAGCAATACCGTTGGACCTTCCACTACGCGGGCGCCGACAAGCTCGTGGGGATCACTTCCTACGAGCGTTTCAGCGGTTCGAATCCCGTTGGCCTGGTTCAGGAAGATCCCAATTCCCTGGATGACTTCGTTTCGGTCAATGAACTGGTGGTTCCGGTGGGTCGTCCCGTCGTGATCCAGGTGACCTCGAAGGATGTCATTCATGGCTTGGCCATCGTTCCGATGTTCAGCCAGCAGGATGCCATCCCGGGCTCGGAGATTCCGATGTGGTTCGTCCCCGAGAAGGAAGGGGAATGGAACATCGTTTGTGCGCAGCTCTGCGGTGCGGGCCATGCCCAGATGGTCTCCATCGTGAAGGCGGTCAGTTCGGAAGACTTCGACAAGTGGTACGCGGAGCAGAATCCGGTACTGCCGAAATTGTGAAGCACCCCCGGCCTCGGCTGAGCGTATTTCACCATGCCTGTTCCGGGTCGGGAGATCGACGCCGGACAGTGTCCGGCAAAGCGTCGGCAACCTTCGTGAAATGACTCCAGCCAGACACACCGATCATGGTCCGGCTTTCCGGATCTTCACCCGCGTGGTGGTCTTGGTCGCCGTCCTCTTGGTTTGGTGGGGGGCGGCCACCACCACGAAACAGGCGGGCATGGTTTTCGCCGACTGGCCCCTCAGCCTCGGCAGCTTCAATCCCCCGGGCTGGCTGGAAAACATCATCCCTTTCCTCGAACACACCCATCGGCTGTTGGCCAAGCTCGTCGGCATGCTCGTCCTCGCGCTTTTCGCCTGGTCCTATGTCCGTTCCGGCAAAAAAGCGCTCGAGGTGGTGGTCCTCGTCCTTTACCTCGCGGTGGTGCTCGGCTTCTTCATCGCCGCCGGCAGCGAGCGGAGCGATGCCTCAGCCAAGGGGCGCTGGCTGCTCATCGCTCTGACCCTCGCCATCGCCCCGGTGGCTTGGCTCGTTTGGAGCTGGCGCCGACGTGGCTGGGATCTTTTGCAGAAGCTCTCCGCCCTCGCCTTGTTGATGGTGGTGACCCAAGCCATCCTCGGTGGGCTACGCGTCACTGAGATCTCCAATGCCTTCGCGGTGGTGCACGGTTGTTTCGCGCAGTGCTTTTTCTGTGTGCTGATTCTGATTGCCATGGTGGCGGGAAAAAGCTGGGACGACGTGCGATTTGTCGGTGATCCGACCTCGCTCCGTCGGGTGCGGATCGCGGGTTTCCTCCTCGTCGGCATCGTCCTGATGCAGTTGGTCTTCGGTGCCTCGATGCGCCATTTCCATCGTCATGCCCTGCCAGACGACGGTCTCCTTCTGACCCAGGGTCGCTGGATTCCGGAGTTCACCGATCCCATGATCGTGATGCTTTTCCTCCACAAGTTCACCGCGCTCTGCCTGTTCCTGTTCACGGCCGGCATGTGCCTGCGGTTGGGGAAACCGGTGGCCGGTTCGGCGGGTCGCCACGCCGGGTGGCTTTTCGGCCTCATTCTCATCCAGATCGCGCTTGGGCTCACCGTCATCGGTACCGGAAAGAGTTTCTGGGTCACCAATGTCCATGTGCTCAATGGCCTCGGCATTCTTGCTGTCTCCTTCGTGTTCGCGGTCCGGGCGGTGAAATCCTCCGGCTCGGGAAGCGCCCTCGCCAAATGCGGGGAGAGCGCCTAGATTCGGGCCAATCATGGAGGAAACGCACCGCGAATCTCCGCCCGCTACAGGAGCGGGCATCCGGCAGATCCAATCGGACCTGATGGCGCTCACCAAAGCACGCCTCAGCGTCCTGGTGGTGCTGACGACCTGTTTTGGCTACAGCCTCGGGACCAAGGGGATCGGTTCCTTCTCGATGGTGACGCTGTTCCACCTCATCTTCGGCACCGCGCTCGCCGCGGCCGGCGCCTCGGTCTTCAATCAGCTCATGGAAGTCGAGGCGGATGCCCGGATGATCCGCACCTCGGACCGCCCCCTGCCGTCACGGAGATTGCCGAAGCCCGCGGCCTTCGTGATCGGCTGGGTGCTCGCGGCCTTCGGAATCGTCCACCTCGGGGTGAAGGTGAACACACCGGCCTCGATCCTCGCCGGCGCGACGCTGCTCACTTACCTCTTCGTTTACACCCCGTTGAAGCGGGTCTCTTCGATCAACACGATCGTGGGCGCCGTCTCCGGGGCACTGCCCCCTCTGATCGGCTGGGCCGCGGCCTTTCCCGACAGTTTTGCCTCTCTCTGGCGGGCGGGGGCGCTTTTTGTCTTCGTGCTCCTCTTCCTTTGGCAACTGCCGCATTTCGCTGCGATCAACTGGATGTATCGCGACGAGTATCTCAAGGGCGGTTTCCGGATGTGGTCGAACGACGATCCCGATGGAGCCCGCACCGCCCTGATCGCCATCGTCAGCGCGCTGCTGCTGACTTTCGCCACGGCGCTCTTCCCTGTCTTTTTCAGTGAGATGGCCATTTGGGGGATCATCCCGATGGTGCTGCTCGGTTCGCCGATGGTCTTTCTGGCGCTCCGCTTCCGCAGGACCGGCGAACGGAAGGATGCTAGGACTCTTTTTTTCTACACCCTGCTTTACCTCCCTCTCGTAATGGTAGCGAGTTACCTCGCCTGGCGGTCGATCCAGCCCGCCTAGCCCCACGACAATCGCATGGAAAACCCATCTGAATCCGAACGTGCCAAGATCATCGCCTGGTGGGGATCGATCATCGGGGTCTGTGTGATCATTGCGATGAGTTCCATTTTCATCACGCGCGCCTACCTCGTCCGGCGCACTTATGAGATGGAAAACTGGCGCCCCCCGAACATCGCGCGGCTGGAGACGGATCTCCCGGCCGTCAATCGCGACGGCAAGGGGGTTTCTCTCGGACAGTTACGCGGCAAAGTTTATGTCGCGGGATACCAATACACCGAATGCCCGGCGGGCTGCCTCGGTCTCGCCGCGATCATGAAGACACTCGAGAGCGAATTCGGCTCGGATCCCCGCTTTCACCTGGTTTCCATCAGCGTGAACCCCGCGGGTGACACTCCGGAGAAGATGAACGCCTGGGTGAAGGAGAAAGGAATCGACTCGCCTGACTGGTGGTTCCTGACCGGCGAACCACAGGCCATCGCCGACTACATGATCTCGCAGTTCAAATTCTACGCGACGGAAAAGGTCACCGACCCGGCGCTCCAAGTGAGTCAGGGGCCCTATGCCCACGACCAACGTCTCGCCATCGTCGATGGCGATGCGAACATCCGCGGCTACTACGATGTCATGAGTGTCGAACGCGGAGCCTACGAGTTCGACCGGCTGCGCCGGGACCTCAAGATGGTGCTCGACCCAGCGCTGAAGCTCTCCGACATGCCCCCGCTCACCTTCCCCACCGCCCCATGACCCCGGTCCTCGCCGCCATCGATTACACGATCTTTCCTCCAATCAACGCCTCGCTCAACGCTCTGAGCGCCGTCCTGCTCATCATCGGGCTGGTGTTGATCAAATCGGGCCGCCGCGAGGCGCACCAGCCCGTCATGGTCAGCGCGCTCATCACTTCGGCGGCCTTCCTTGCCTGTTATCTGATTTACCACTATGGCGTCGGGCAGGTCGAGTTTCCCAAGTCCCATCCCGTCGCCAGGAAAATCTACCTCGCGATCCTGATCCCCCACATCATTCTCGCGGTGGTGAACCTGCCTTTCATCATCCTGCTTGTCGTCGCCGCTTTCCGGGGGCGCTTCGAGAGACACAAGAGGGTGGCACGGTGGACCTATCCCTCTTGGCTCTTCGTTTCGGTGACCGGAGTCATCATCTACTTGATGCTCTATCATTGGTATCCGCCCGATGCCTCGGCGACGGTGACGGCCCCGGAGCCCGCCCCGCTCACGGAAGAGAAGACGGACTCGGCGGACCTCGTGTTCGAGCCGCTCTCGCAGACCGTTAAAGCCGATCCGGGCGAGGAGCGGGTTGAAGTCACCTTTGTGATTAAGAATCCCGGTGCGCAGCCGGTGCGGATCGTCTCGCTCGAGAGCGGTTGCGAATGCCTCGAGGTGTCCATCGACCGAAATCCCGTCGCCGCCGGCGGCGAGTCGAACATTCATGGCATCTTCGATGTCTCGAAACTCCGCGGTAGCTCCGAGCGACGCATTATCGTGCTCCCCGAGGGCAGATCACGGCCCGTCCTGCTCAACACCAAGATCGAGATCGCGCCGATCTATGAAATCGAGCCGGCGATGACCAATTGGACCCGCGGCAGCGAGCCAGCAACGCAGACCGTGACCTTTCGCGTGCTGCGCGACAAGCCCGTCCACGTGACCTCGGCCGAGAGCAAACGACCGGAGGTCGCCTGCCGCCTTGTCGAAGTCGAAAAAGGAAGACTCTATCACCTCGAACTGACTCCGGCCTCGACGGAGAAAACCCTGCTGGGCATCGTTCGTCTGGAGACCGATTGCGAGATTGAATCCTATGCCCGGCCCTTGGCCTATTATTCGGTCCAGTGATGAGCGTTTGGCGGCAGGCATCGTTGATCCTCGCCTGCGCCCTCGCCGCGGGTGCGATTTCGGCAGCCTTTCATCCCGGCCGACCTCCCTGGTTCGAGGTGGCTGACCCGACGCGCGAGCGATGGGAGATCGAGGTGCCCCGGGCGCGGGAGCTTGCTGCCGCAGGCCGGGTGGTGTGGATCGATGCGCGTCCACGGGCCGACTTCGAAAAAGATCACCTGCCCGGAGCCCTGCTCCTGAACAGCGAGGAATGGGGCGACCTGATGTTCGAGCATCAGGATGCGCTCCGCGATGCCTTCGAGCGACCGGTGATCGTCTATTGCGACGGCGAGGGCTGCGCACGTAGTGGGGACATCGCCCAACGTCTCCGTGAGTTGCTTGGACTCGATCCGGTTTACGTGCTGAAGGGCCCTTGGCAGGAATTTCGTCCCGCGCCGTGACGGATCTCACGCGAAGAGTCGTTCCCAATACGCCGCGAGAGCTTCCGCTTCGAACCATTCGATGCTCCAGCCTTCATCGGAAAGGTAGACTGAGGCATTCCCGTGTGGAACCACATAAGCGTCGGCTGGCACCCGGCTTCCGCCATCCCGAATGGGAAAGACCGCGCTCCGGAGATAAAAGGCGTCCTCATAAGCGTCAAGCCGGCGCAGCGCGTCGTCAGGCAGGTCGAAATAGACGCGACCGTGCACGAACCCCTCTGGGCCACTTTCGAAGATGCCGGGGTAAACCGCGTTGCGAACCCGGCGGATTTCGAAACCCGGCAGCGTGGCCGCTTCAGAGGCGAGCGTCGTGGTGCCACTGACCGCCTCCCAGATTTTCGGCACCAGCAGCGTTCCATAGACAAAGAGGTTCATGCGGAAAGTCGGTAAACGAGAGCATGACTGGCCGCAAGAGCCGTTCCAAGCGGCGATTTCGGCGGTGAGACGGGTTGTGCTTTACACCTTCATCGAATTCCGGTTTGGTTTGGAGTTCGTAAACCTTTCTAGCCCCCATGAAATACCTCATCCTCTTCCTCCTTGTGACGATCCTCCTCGTTGTGTCCGCCAATCTCCTCGTCGGGCTCGGAGTAATCGGGGCGGGTGGTTCTGATTCCGCGTCTTACGAATACAAGGCGTTGAACGGCGCCCAGATGGACAATATCGGCTTCCGGGCGGTGGCGAAGGAAGAGGGCATTCCCGTCACGGAGGAAGGCGAGATCACTTTTCCCAAGGAGATGGTGGAGAAGATCGCCAAGGTCAATCTGCTGCCTCGCGAGATCCAGGAGGTCGAAAACGACGGCGGCTGGGAATTCGTGGGCGCGACCAGCGACGATCATTACGTCTTCCGCCGTCACCGCTGAGGAGTTCAGTAGTTCAGCACCTGCAGCGCCTTTGGCACAAACTGCCCATTGCGCCGGATCACCTGACCGTCGAAACGGATTTCGCCACCGCCGTATTCGGGCCGCTGGATGTTGACCAAGTCCCAGTGCACCGAGCTGCGGTTGCCGTTGTCGGCCACTTCGTAGGCTTGCCCGGGGGTGAAGTGGAAGCTTCCCGCAATTTTCTCGTCGAAGAGAATGTCGCGCATCGGCTCGCGGATCTCGGGATTGAAGCCGATCGCGAACTCGCCGATGTAGCGGGCGCCCTCGTCCGTGTCGAGGATGCGGTTGATGGCCTTGGTATTGTTCGCGCTGGCCTTGACGATGCGCCCCTCGCGGAACTCGAGCTTCACCTGATCAAAGGCGATGCCCTGGTAGATCGAGGGGGCATTGTAGCTGATTATTCCCTCCACCGAATCCTTCACCGGAGCGGTGAAACATTCGCCGTCGGGGATGTTGTGAGAGCCGCCGCAGGCGATGCCGGGGATGCCGGCGATGCTGAAGCGCAGGTCGGTCCCGGGGCCGACGATGTGGACGAGTTTCGTTTTCGTCATCAGCTTCGCCAGCGCGCTCATCCCGGCGCGGAGCTTGCCGTAGTCGAGCAGGCAGACGCGGAAGTAGAAATCCTCGAAGGCCTCCGTCGACATGCCCGCACTTTGCGCCATGGAGGGATGCGGCCAGCGCAGCACGCACCAGCGCGTCTTGTTGACGCGTTGGTTGAGGACCGGGCGCATCTTCCCGGAAAGGAGCTGCATGCGCTTTGCCGGCACGTCGGAGAGTTCGTTGACGTTGTGGCTGCCGCGGATCGCGATGTAGCAGTCCATCGACTTCATCTGGTGCATCGCGGTGCCGGCGATGACGTCGTATTGGTCTTCGGTCGCACCCATCGCGAGTTCGCGGGAGATCTTCGCGTTGTGGATGTTCACGAAGGGGACCGCTTTCGCGGCGCGGACCTCGCGGATCAGGGCGATGCCGACCTCCTCGGGCACATCAAAGAGATCGATGAGCACCTTGTCGCCTTTCTTGGCGGCGGTGGAGTAGCGGACCAGTTGGCGGGCGAGTTGGTCGATGCGGGGATCGTGCATGGCAGACAGTCCGTGGAAAAGAGGATTGTGAAAAGTGGAAAATGCGTTCAGCTACTGCGTATGACGCACCCCTGGGTCGCCACGCTGGAAGAGGTCGCCGCCCTGCGCGCCAGCCTCGACCGCGAGGGCAAAAAGCTGGTCCTGACCAACGGCGTGTTCGACGTGCTCCACGTCGGGCATGTCCGCTACCTCGCCGAGGCGCGGGCTCTCGGCGATGCGCTCGTGGTCGCGATCAACGGCGACGAATCGGTCCGGGAGTTGAAGGGCCCGGGACGTCCCGTTAATCCAGCCGGCGACCGTGCCGAGATGTTGCGCGCGCTGCGCTGTGTCGACCATGTCCTCGTCTTCGACGAGCGACGTGCCACCGGCATCATTAACGCGGTCCGCCCTCACCTTTACACCAAGGGCGGCGACTACACGCCGGAGTCACTCATCGACGAGGAAAAGGCGCTACTGGACCGCCTCGGTGTCGAGATCCGCATCCTCGCACTGGTTCCTGGCAAGTCGACCAGCGCGACCCTGGCCCAGCTCGCCGGCGAGGCCGGGACGGGGCCGAAGCGGGTTGCGATCCTCGGATCCGGAAAGGGATCAAATGCCCGGGCCATCCTCTCCGCAGCCCGCGAAGGTCGGCTTGGTGGCGAGGTCGCTGTGGTGGTATCCGATGCCGCCGACGCTGGCATCCTCGAGGTGGCGAAGGAATTCGGCGTGCCCTCTCTTGTGCTCGATCCGGGCACGGAGAAGCCGGGCCGTCTCACCGACGCGGCTTTGAAAGAGCTCACCGACCGGCTCCAGGCTTTGAAAATCGATCTCGTCGCCTGCGCGGGATTCATGCGCATTCTGCGCGAGCCTCTGTTGGGTACTTTTTCCGGGCGGATTTTGAATCTCCACCCCTCGCTCCTGCCGAGGCACGCGGGATTGGATCCGGTGGCGAAAGCTCTTGCCGCTGGCGATTCGCAGGCCGGCTGCACCGTGCACCTCGTCGACGCCGGCATCGATAGCGGGGAAATTCTGAGGCAGGAAAGCGTGCCCGTCTTGTCGGGCGACGATCTGGAATCACTCACGGCTCGCGTTCACGAGGCCGAGCACCGCATCTTTCCTCAGGTCATTGCCGAGCGACTTGCTCGTTGAGCTTAGCGGGCGTCGAGCCAGGCCTGGAGGATCTCCACTGCGGCGGCCTGATCGATGATGGGTTTGGCCTGTTTCGCTTTCCGACCGGCGGACCGCAGCTTTTCGTAGGCCGTGGCGGTGGAAAGGGTCTCGTCGATCTCGTGGATCGCGAGGCCCTCCGGCAGGAGTGGTCGCAACTTCGCGATGAAGGCGCGGACGCGGGCGGCTGCTTCTCCTTCACCACCATCGAGGTGCAAAGGCAGACCGATGACCAGGTCGGCGATCGCGCGGGACTCTACCAGCTGAGCAATCCGGGCAAGGGCGCGGGATTCGTCCGCTGCCGGGATCGTCTCGAGCGGATGGGCGAGCAGTCCGATCTCGTCGGCGACGGCCACGCCGATCCGGACCGTGCCATGATCGATGCCCAGCGCCCGGACGGTTTCGTTCATCAAAGCAACTCAGAGGGCAGGCGGTCGACCAACGCCTTGATTTGGTCGGCCGATTGACGGTCCGCCACGAGCAGGGCATCCGGGGTCTGCACGACGATCAAATTCTCCACGCCGAGCAGGGAAGGGGTCGGCATTCCGGCGGTGGAAAAGACGATGTTGTTCCGCGAGTCGATCGCGAGCAGGGGGCCACGGTGGGCGTTGTCCTGCTCGTCGCGGGTGAGGTATTTGGCGACGGAGGGCCAGCCGCCCACGTCGTCCCAACCGATGTCGGCCTCGATGTTGAGGATGCGTCCCGCCTTTTCCATCAGCGCGAAGTCGATTGAGATCTTGTCGAGCTGGGGAAAACGCGAGGCGACGGTTGCCGGAAAGTCGGTGGCGTCACGGAGCTCGGCCACAAATTCGGCGAGCTGTGGACAATGCGCTCCGAGCTCACGCAGCAGGGTGGGGATGGTCCAAAGGAAGATACCGGCGTTCCACGAGAAGGCTCCCGAGGCGAGATATTCTTCCGCGACCTCCACCGAGGGTTTCTCGCGGAATCGTTTCACCTCGTGCACCGCGATGCCGGTGCCGGCGTCATCGGTCTCGATTCGGTCGCCCCGCTCGATGTAGCCGTAGCTGGGGCAGGGCCAATCGGGTTTGATGCCCAGAGTCACGACCGCGCCCTCGGCCTGGGCGGCGGCGGAGGCGGCCCGCAGGACCCGGCGGAACTCCGCCACGTTCACCACCAGTTGGTCGGCGGGCAGGGCGATCATGACGGCTTCGGGATCACGAGCCGCGATCCAGCCAGCGGCAAGAGCGATGGCGGGGGCGGTGTCGCGACGGGCCGGCTCAGCAACGATGTTGTCGGCGGGTAGATTTGGCAGGGCGGCGCGGACTCCTTCCACCTGGGCCTCGTTGGTCAGAACGAGGATGCGTTCCGGAGGCACCAGACCCTCCAGACGGTTGACCGCCTTTTCGATCAGAGTCTCGTCGTCGAAAAGTGCGAGCAATTGCTTCGGTTTCGCGTTGCGGCTGAGCGGCCAGAAGCGCGTGCCGCTGCCTCCGGCAAGGATCAGAGCGTAGATGGAGTCAGAAGTGGCCATGGGAATTAATAGAAAGTTGAAACTAACCCGATTTTTACGGTTTTTCCCACAATGTTTTCATCCGGCGGCTTTGTCGAGCAAGGCCGCCCGGGTGCCTTCTTCCCATTCCAAACCCCAGTCTTTCAGGGCCAAGACCACCGGCCGCAGGGCCTGGCCCTTGGCCGTCAACTCGTAGGAATGCCGCTTCCCGCCCGGCAGCGGAACCCGCGTCACGACTCCCTGGGCTACCAGTCGATCGAGACGATCAGTCAGCAGGTTCGTCGGGATCTTTTCCGGCGAAGCGGCGAAGTCTTTGAACCGGCTCAAGCCCAGCAAAAGATCGCGGATCACGAGCAGCGTCCAGCGATCACCGAGCAGATCAAGCGCGCAGGCGACCGGGCAGGGGGAGCGTCGTTCGGATGAAGCCATGCAACAAAAGTGCTGGCTTTTACTTTCAAATCAAAAGTATTTTCACTTGCGATTTGAAAGTAAATGGGGAACCTGTCCCCACCATGAAGCTGCCTCCTGAGCCCAATCTCGATCGTCCCGGCGCCGGACTGCCGATCCCGGAGCGCTGGATCGCCCGTCTCCTCTTCGCCCACAAACTCCGCACCGGCAGCCGCGAAAGGTTCCGGGCGGTTTTTCATGAGGAACGGGAAAAGATCGCCCATCTCGTCGCGGACCTTCCTGTGGCCGATCGATCCACCCGTGTTCTGATTCCGCGGCTTCGTGGTCTCGAGGACAGCAGCCGCTACTGGTCCGTGTGGATGACCCTGGATCACCTCCGCATCACCAACGAGTCCTTTGCAAATGTCGTCCGCGCGCTCGGTTCGGGCCGCATTCCGCCTGGCAAAGCCGATACGGCCGCGGTCAAACCCGATCCCGCTGTCGGAGCGGAGATCGAGCAGGCTTATACAGCTTCCTGCGACGCCTTCCTCGCCGCCATGGACGCGGTCAGTGAGTTGCGCACATCGTTGCGTTTCGAGCACCCTTGGTTTGGCCCCCTCGATGCCTTCGGCTGGACCGCGCTGGCTGCGACCCACCTCGGCATTCATCGCTCTCAGATCGAGCGGATCGGGAAAAAGTTTCGGTCGGGATCATCCACATAACCCCTCCCATTGATCGCGATGCCTTCGGCTTCGAGACGCGACTTTTGGAGATCGTGCAGACCTTCCGGCAGATTGGTTGAGAGTCGTCCTTCGGCACCCATGACCCGGTGCCAGGGCAGGTGTTTTGACTGGTCCTCGTCGAGTGTCGCGAGGATGCGGGCGACGTGGCGAGGGTTCATCTGGAGCACCCGCGCAATGCTGCCGTAGGTGGTGAAGCGTCCCGGCGGAATTCGCGCGACGATGTCCAGAACCCTGGGATGGTGATCAGCGAGACTGGGGCGAGGGAAAGGCATCGCAGCCCTGACGTGGATCACTTCTTCAGCACCCAGATGTTGCGGTAACGCACCGGGTTGCCGTGGTTTTGCAGAAAGATCGGTCCGCGTCCGGTTTCCTCCTTCAGCCGTGCACCTCCGGTCGGGCCAGGCAGCTCGACATTGTCATGAATGACGAATCCGTTGTGTCGCACCGTGACTTTCGCATTGGCGGTCTTGGTGCCGGCTGCATCAAACTTCGCGGCGGTGAAATCGACATCGTAGGTCTGCCAGCGCAGCGGGGGATAACAGAGGTTTTGGTTCGGGGCGGCGACCTTGTAGATGCCTCCACATTCATTATCGACGCCGGCGAGGCCGAAACTGTCGAGCATCTGCACCTCATAACGACCGGTCAGGTAGAGGCCGCTGTTGCCCCGCGCCTGACCCCGGGCCTTCGGCATCCACGGCAGACGGAATTCGATGTGCATCGTGAAGTCGGTGAAACCTTCCTTCGTCAGGGCGCCCTGGGTGAGCAGACCATCTTCGATCTTGCCCTCCTTCCAATGCGTCTCGATGTCCGACTCCTTGCCTTCAAAAAGAACGATCGCGCCCTCGGGAGCCTTCGCACCGAGGGTGGGGCTCTCGCGCTCAACCTTCTTGAGGGTGACATTGAAGTTCACGTCTTCGGCGCTGGTTGCGGTGATGACACCGTCCTTCAGCACGGCGGTGATGGCATCCTTGTCGAAGGTCACGCTGCCGTCGGCACCTCGTTCGCCCGTGGTCGTTTCGCGTTCGCCGCCATCCCAGCCCTCGCCGGGGAGCCCGCCCTTGCGGAGGACGGCTTCGAACTTGCCTTCGCCCAGCGCGACAACCTGCACGCCGACCTCTCCATCGGGCAGGTCGCCGACATACTCGCCCTGGATGGCGAAATCAGGATCTTTGGCGGCTTCGGCGGGATCGGGAGTGGAGGCGAATTGTTCGACGGCGTGGCAAAGGGGAGGGATCACGGCAGCGAACACAGCGAGGGCGAGGAGGTGGCGACCTTTCATATCCCCATCTTTCTAACCGTCCGGAGCGGAAAAAACAATCCCCGTATCCCGGAAGAATTTCGACGATTCCGTTTTCCGGACAAAAGGCGTATCGTTCCCCGTGCCCAGTGACGCCAAACCAGACCTGCAGAAAAAACTGCGGGAAGTTCCCCACAAGCCGGGTGTCTACCTGCACAAGGACCGCCTCGGCTCGGTCATCTACGTGGGAAAGGCGCGCGATTTACGCAAGCGCCTCTCGTCATACTTCGCGCCCTCCCGTCAAAGGCTCGCCGAGCACAAGACGCGTGCCCTGATCCAGAGCATCTGGGACTTCGAGATCCACGAGACCCGCAACGAACCCGAGGCCCTGCTCCTCGAAGGCAAGCTGATCAAGGAATACCGGCCGAAATACAACGTGGCCTTCCGCGACGACAAACGTTTCCTGCTCGTGAAGGTCCACCCTGCCGAACCCTGGCCCCGTTTTCAACTCACCCGGTTGCGCAAGGACGACGGGGCGCGCTACTTCGGCCCTTTCGCCCATTCGGGAGCCCTCAGACGCACCATTTCGTGGATGAATCGCGAGTTCGGTCTGCGCAGTTGCCGACCGTTGGAGCCGGGCGAGAACGACTACCGGCACTGCCACAACGACGTCATCAAAAACTGCGCGGCGCCTTGCATTGGCCGCGTATCGAGGGAGGAATACCTCGCCCGGGTCGAACGGGCCTGCGACTTCCTCCAGGGGCATTCGAAGGACCTCATCCTATCCATCGAGGAGGAGATGCGCGAGGCCGCTGCCGCGCTCGATTTCGAGCGCGCCGCCGAGTTGCGGGACATGATCGCGAACCTCCAGCAGACCCTGCGTCCGACCCGGCAGTTCCGCAGACGCGGCGTGCCGGGCAAAGCGATCGATCCCGAGGCTGATGTCGCCGAGCTGGGTGAATTGCTCGGGCTCGGCACGCCTCCCCGGGTGATGGAGTGTTTCGACATTTCCAACATCTCCTCGAACCACATCGTCGCCTCGATGGTGCGCTTCCGAAATGGATTGCCGGACAACTCGAACTACCGCCGCTACCGCATTCGCACCGTCGAGGGCCAGGATGACTTCGCCAGCATGGCCGAGGTGATCCGGCGACGATACTCGCGCATTCTGCTCGAGGCCCGCGAGCGGATCGGGGCCGAAGACGCCGATGCCTCTCAGGAAAATCCGCTCGATGCCCTCCGCCGGATCGAGGAGCGCGAGGAGTCCGCCGGACCCGATCCCAAGCGCCGCCCCTTTGTCCGTTTGCCCGACCTCGTCATCGTCGACGGCGGCAAAGGCCAGCTCGGCATGGCGGTGCGCGAGCTCCAGCGTCTCGGACTCCACGAACTGCCGGTGGTCGGGCTCGCGAAGCAGCGCGAGGAAATCTTCCTGCCCGGACAATCCGAGCCGCTCGTGATCCCGCACGACCGCGGTGCGTTGAAGCTGATGCAACGCATCCGCGACGAGGCCCACCGCTTCGCCAACGGTTACCACCAGTTACTGATGAAACGCCGCATCGAGGAGAGCATCCTCGACGACTGTCCCGGCATCAGCCGCGCGCGGAAAGAGCGTCTCCTCGAGAAATTCGGGTCGGTCTCCCGGCTCCGGAAAGCAAGCGTCGAGGATCTGGCGGCGGTGAACGGGATCAACGAGAAACTGGCGGGAGAAATCCTCCATTTTCTGAAAACCCACTGAGCAAATCGACGTATTCGGGGGGTGACCCAGGGGATTTTCATGATATGCTGGGCCTGATCGAGTCACCGATGAAAAGCCTCCTGTCCGCCCTCCGCCTGCCCGCGCTCACGATTTTTTTGGGCGCCATCGCAGCGGTTCAAGCCCAGCAGGGGCCCGGGATCCAGAGCGGTGTGGTGCCCGAGCCACCGCGGCCGAACTCCTACCTCCCGGAATCGGAGGCGGTGAACAGCCTGATGCAGGCCGACCCGCAGGCCATCCCGCGTTTTGAAGAAGGGGCGGCGCCGACGGCACCCCTGCGCGCCATGCCGGTGTCCGAGGACGATGCCGCAGTGGAAATCCCCGCGGAATTGCAAAAGGATCTGCCCGCCGTCGCCAAACCCGAAGTGGTCGCCCCGAAGGCCGATGTCGAGGAAGAGGTCGACGAGAAGGATTCGACCCTCAAAAAGATGGACACGCTCGGCGTCGATGCCACTGAAGCGCCCGTCACCGCCAGCGAGGTCCGCGCTCAGGTCGCGCCGCAGGCCAGCAAGCCGGATCAGGTCGTCTCCTCCTACCAGACCCGCACCGAGGCCCGCACCTTCACCTTCTCTGTACCGGCACCGCGAGGTCAGTTGCTGGACCGCAATGGTTATCCGCTCGCCCAGACCAAGGTCGCCTACTATGCCGCGATCAGCTTCCCTTTCCTCGGAGCCGAGGTCCCCGACGAGGAGGTCCTGCGCTACGCGGGTCAACGGATCCTGCACGTCAACAACATCCTCGGCACCGACTGGGACCTTGCCGGAAAAATCGTCATCAAACACTACCGCGAACGGCGCTGGGTCCCGCTGGTGTTTTCCTCGGTCCTCTCTGACAGCGAGGTCGACGAGCTGTCCCGGCAAAAGATGGAGGGCCTGGTCTTGCAGCCCGTTTACCTGCGCCATTATCCTCAGGGCAAAACCTTGTCGCACGTGATCGGCTACGTCGGGAAACGTCCCCCGCGCCTCACCGGTCCCATTGTCAACGATGAAGACCTCTGGGGCCAGGCCATCGGCGTCGACGGGCTCGAGGAATCCTTCGAGGCGGAACTGCGCGGCACTCCCGGACGCGTCAACGTCCTCTACGAAGCCGACGGCACCAAGACCAAGGAAGAAGTGCTCTCCCGACCGAATCCGGGCTACAACGTGGTCACCTCCATCGACCTCGAGATGCAGCAGATCTGCGAGAGCCTGCTCGCGGAAAAGGTGAAGCGCGGCGCGATGGTCGTGATGGATGTGCGCAATGGAGACATCATGGCCCTCGCCAGCTATCCCTCCTTCGATCCGAACCTGTTCATTCCCTCGATCTCTCAGGAAAACTACGCCGCCCTCGCCAACGATCCCGCCAAGCCGCTGTTCCCCCGGGCTTTCCGCGCCACGTATCCCGCCGCTTCGACTTTCAAGGTGGTCTCCGCGCTCGGCTTCCTCGAGAGCGGATACATCACGCCCAACGACCTCTACCCTTGTCCGAATGCCTGGAGCGTCGGCAACCTCGTGATGCGCAACTGGAACAAGAACGGCGAGGGTTCCATGAACGTCGTCGGCGCCCTTACCCGATCCTGCAACACCTGGTTCTACGAAGTCTCGACCCGTGCCGGAGCCGATTCCATGAGTTACATGGCGACCCGCCTCGGACTCGGGCAATCCAGCGGACTTCCCCTGCGCGAAGCCGAGGGTTTCATCCCCAACAACCGCTTTTGGGCGGACAAGTACGGCTACCTGATGTCCGACGGTGAAGAGGCGGTCATGAGCATCGGCCAAGGGCGTGTCGAGGTGACCCCGCTCCAGGTCGCGCGGATGATGGCCGGCGTGGGCAACGGAGCGGAGCTGATGAAGCCGCGCCTCGTGCTCCAGGTGCAGGATCGCAATCACGAGATCGTGCGCACCTTCTCGCCCGAGACCTCGAACCACCTGAACGTCGACGGCAACTCGCTCCGTGCCGTGCAACGCGGCCTCTACGATGTCGTCAACGCCGGGAACGGCACCGGCAAACAGGCTTATCACAAGATCACCGTTTCCGGCAAGACCGGCACCGGGCAGTGGAATGTCGCCCTGAAACAGAACCTCTCCTGGTTCGCGGGTTACTTCCCGTCGAAGTATCCGATTTATTCCTTCGCCGTGATTTACGAGGGCGATCCCGGCGAAGTCGTCAGCGGTGGCAAGCAATCGGCACCCATCGTCGGCGCTTTCCTCGAGCGCTACCTGACCGAAGAGAATTACAACAAGGTCCGGGCCCGGGCCCAGGAACTCGAGGGCGACGTCACCGATCAGCCCGAGGAGTTCACCGACAACCAGCCGGCCACATCCATTTTCCGCGACGAGGCCACCGAGGCGGCCCTCACCGAGGTGGTCACGCCCGTACAGGAGGAGGCCGCCCGTCCGCGCCCCGAGAACAACGGCGGCATCTTCCAACGCATGTTCCGTCGCAAGCGCTGATCCCGAGCCGAGCGTGAATTTCTCCTCACACCCCACGCCGCCCGTCCTCTTCCAGCAATTCGAGCGCGGCGAGATCAGCCGCGAGGAACTGCACGCCGCCCTTGCTGTCCACGCCCGTGGTCTCATCGACGAGATGATCGAGGCAGGCAAGGCACCGCGCACCTCTTACCTCGAGCGGCTTCGCAACTTCGCCGCCGCCCGCAAGCTGGCCAAAGCCCACGGCTCTGCCCGGCTCCGCGAGATCCTTGCCACGCTCGGTGCCATCCCCGGTTTTCCGCCCTCGCAGATCCTCTGGAACGCCAACCATTCCGACGTGCCCCTGCATTGCTTCTTTCGCAGCAAGATCGCGCCCGTCTTTCGCATCACCCGTCTCGAGGTGAAACCCATGCTCGTCAGTCTCGACGTCGAGTACGGTCCCGCCGTCCGGTCCCAGACCATCCGCGAATCCATCCTCCTCCAGCGCAACGCCCTCCTCCAACTCGAGCTTGTCGACCGCTTCCAATCCTCCTAACCAAGCACCAGGAACGAGGAACCAAGAACAACGGACGACTGTCCGTCAATTCGTCAACTTGAGCTCCCGCTGCTCCTCGATCTTTGCAAAGGCCAGAATCGAAGCCGCATCGCGGATGTCGGCGACCTGCACGCCTTCCTTGACCAAGCCCTCGCAGATCTCCTCGGCGGCGACCCGCTCGTCCCCGTCCTCCGGCATCTTCACCACGAAGAGAAAACATTCCGGCAGGCAACCGACGCGCTTGAGCCGGTTCACCTTTGCGATCCATTCGTCCCCGTAGGTGTAGATCGGCGTAGTCGTGCTGCGCGCCAGATTGAGCGGCTTGATCGCCTTTTCCGGCGTCTCCGATCCGCGGGGAGTGAAGGCCAGCGGGATGCCGACGTGGTAGGCATCGGTGCCCACCCAGGGGGCCTCGCGGTAGAGTCGACCCAGCTTGTGCGTCTGCAGCAGGCGGCGGATGTCGCGCGTCAACTGCTTCTCCTCGTAGTCCGCCTGGGTGAGGTGCCGGTGCTCCACGTAGCGATCGTAGAGCAGCGAGATCTCCGCCTCCATGTCGGCGCAGAGGCGCGTGCCGCGAGAGGCGTGGAAAAAGGGTGATCCCTGCGGGGCGGTGAGACGGCGGAAAAGATCGTCGTCGCCGCTGTCGACGAGGAAGTCGCTCTGGGCCGGGTGATTCTTCGCGACCTGGCGCGCGTCGTCCGTCCAGTGATTCGTCTCGATCGCCAGGGCGGCGAGCTGGCTCTCCAACCGGCGCAGCCCGCTGCGATAGATCGCGATGTCGAGCTGGGGGAAACAGATCGCGATGCGGCGGGTCCGCTGCGGCGAGATCAGCCGGTAGCCCAGGTAGCGGCTTTTCGCCTCGACCGCGACGATGCCCACGTTGACGAATTCCCCGAGTTCCGGATAAGGGCGGAAGGCGATCGCGGCGTAGTTAAGGATCAGGTTCATGCAGACCCAACAGGGTTCAGTCGGCGAGCAGACCCTCTGCGGTCCACTGCGGTTTCATCAGCCAGGCTTCCACCTTGGGCCGGTCGAAGGTCACGCCCCTCATCCATTCCGGCGGGATTTCCTCCCAGATCCGGCCGAGGTGATAGATCGCCGACTCAAAGCGGGTCCTCCATTTTTTGATGAACGACTTCTCGATGAAAGGGCGGATGTCGCGGAAGGCGTGCCCACGTTTGAAGGCGGCCGGGTCGAAGTTCGCGTCGAGGCAGCCGGCATGGTCGACCAGCGCGACCTTTTGCAGCACCGGATCCCAAAGCAGGTTCGGATCGCCGCCGATGCGATCGAGTTGGCGCGCGGTGTTCCGCGTCCACCAGTCAAAGCAGATCACTCGCATCCTCGTTTCCTCGTCAATCGCGGCGAGGTGTGGGGTGCGCAGTTCCTCCGCGAAATCGATGCGGGCCGAGCCGAAAGCCGGGCCTTCGCTCAGCTCGTGGATGCCGGGGATCTCCGCATGTTTCAGCAGCACCGCCGGCAGATCGAGGATCTTCACGGCCGGCACCGGCAATCCACATTCCTCCGCGAGGCGGCTGATCAGATACTCGGTCACCAGTCGATCGGCGGAGAGGTTGTCACGTTTCAGAAAGTAGAACTGACCGTCTCCGCCCTCGACCAACCAAGGGCGGCTGTCGCCGTGTTCCACCCGCCCGCACAGTCCGATCACCGGCACGCGGGCCGCGGCGGCGTCGGGAGAGGGCGGGGAAGAGCGCTTTTTCATGGGCAGGCCGAAGCTAGACGGGACGAGGCACCGGAAGCAACTGAAATTCGGAGCCGTGACCGGGAGGGACTTCCTTGCAAGCGAGGGTTTCTCCCCCGACCGTGCCGCGTATTGTCCATGATGCCTGCCTTCGACCCCGCGGCCGTCCGCGCCGATTTCCCCATTCTTTCCCGCGAGATCGCCGGAAAACCCCTCGTCTATCTGGACAATGGCGCCACCACCCAGAAACCGCGGCGCGTCATCGAGGCGCTCTCGAAGTTTTTCTCGCAGGAGAACGCGAACATCCACCGCGGTGTGCACTCCCTCAGCCGCGAGGCCACCGACGCCTACGACCGGGCCCGTGAGTTTCTCAAGGAATGCCTCGGCGCACCTGTCACGCATGAGTTGCTCTTCGTTCGCGGCGCCACCGAGGCGATCAATTTGGTGACCCACTGCTTCGCGTCGCGCCTCCGCGAGGGAGACGAGATCGTGCTGACCGTCATGGACCACCACGCCAACATCGTGCCCTGGCAGGTGCTCGCACAGAAAACCGGGGCGGTCATCCGCGTCGCCGGTGTCCGCGATAACGGGGAACTCGATCTCGCGGGCTGGCAGGCGCTCTTTTCCGACCGCACCCGCGTCGCCGCCTTCACCCAGGTCTCGAACGTGCTCGGCACGCAGAATCCCGTGCCCGAAATGACGGCGTTCGCTCGCGAACGGGGCGTGATGACCCTCGTCGACGGAGCCCAGGCCGTGCCGCACGAGACCGTCGACATTGGCGCGGGGGGAGGGGACTTTTTCGTCTTCTCCGGCCACAAGGTCTACGCTCCCGATGGAGTCGGCGTCCTCGTCGCGCCGCGGGATTTTCTCGATGCCTCGCCGCCCTACCAGACCGGAGGCGACATGATCGAGCGCGTCTCTTTCGACGGCACCACTTTCCGCAAATCCCCCGAGCGCTTCGAGGCGGGCACGCCGGACATTTCCGGGGCGATCGGTCTCGCCGAAGCCTTCCGCTACCTCGCCGGAATTGATCGCGCCGCCGCAGCCCGGCACGAAGAACATCTCGCCGAACTCACCTCGGCCGAACTCGCCAAAATGGACGGTATCCGCCTGATCGGCACGGCTCCCGGCAAGGCCGCCATCGTCGCCTACCACTACGCCCATGCCCATCCCCATGATGTCGGCACCATCCTCGATACCGAAGGAGTCGCCATCCGCGTCGGACACCACTGTGCTCAGCCGCTCATGGATTACCTGAGGGTGCCCGCGACCGCCCGAGCCTCGTTTGCGTTCTACAACAACGAAGCCGACGTGGAGGCCTTCCTCCGGGCGATGCGGAAAGTGGAGCGCTTGTTTGGGTGAGGAGCCACCTCGCGAATCGCTTGCTTTCCGCACGCCTTCGGGCAAGGTAGCGGGCTCGCACCCCCGATTTCATGAGTGCCAAACCTCTCCAGATTTTCATCGACGGTTCGTTCTATCCCGAGGGAGAGGCCAAGATCTCCGTCTTCGACCACGGTCTGCTCTACGGTGACGGCGTTTTCGAGGGGATCCGCTTCTACAACGATCGCGTGTTCCGCCTTGAGGAGCACATCGATCGTCTTTTCGACTCGGCCAAGGCGATCCATCTCGAGATCCCGGCGACCCGCGAGGAAGTCTGCGCGATGACGATCGCGACAATCCGGGAAAACGGCCTGCACGACGGTTACGTGCGCCTTGTCGTGACCCGCGGCGTGGGGTCTCTCGGCCTGAGCCCGTATCATTGCAAGAAGGCGTCCATCATCGTGATCGCCTCGACGATTTCCTTGTATCCGGCGGAGAAGTACGAAAAGGGCCTGATCATGGCGACCTGCTCGACCCGTCGTCCCAACCACGATGCCCTCTCGCCGGCGGTGAAGTCGCTGAATTACCTCAGCAATGTCATGGCCAAGGTCGAAGCGATGGCGGCCGGAGCCGAGGAAGGCGTGATGCTCAATGCCGCCGGCTACGTCGCCGAATGCACCGGCGACAACATTTTTGTGGTGAAGAAAGGCGTCGTTTACACCCCGACGGTCGCCTCGGGTTCGCTTTACGGGATCACCCGGGGAGTGGTGATCGAACTGATCGCCGAGGCTGGACTGGAACTGCGCGAGGTCGAAATGGCCCGCTACGACCTTTACACCGCCGACGAGGTCTTCCTGACCGGAACGGCGGCGGAGGTGGTGCCGGTTTCGGAATACGACAAGCGCGTCATCGGGGATGGGCGCCCCGGCGAAATCACCCGCCGTCTCATTGCCGATTTCCGAAAACTCGTGCAAACCACGGGGACTCCGATTTACGAATCGTCATTCGTGTCGTAAGATTCACAAGGAGCGGAACAGCCGGGAACAAGACGGCTCCGCCCTTGGGATTTCATGAATTGCGACATCTGCCAGGCCGAAAAGGCGACCATTTTCTTCAGCCAGATGGCCGAGGGAAAACTGCAGAAGGTGAACCTCTGCAAGGGCTGCGCCGACGACAAGGGCGTTACCGATCCGACGGGCTTCGCGCTTGCCGACATGCTCGAGGGCATGGGCAAGGAAACTTCGGTCGCCCCACCCACGCCCAAAAACGAGCTGATCTGCGGCAGTTGCGGCTTTTCGCAGACGGATTTCAAGAAGACGGGCCGCTTCGGCTGTGCGGATTGTTATCAGGTCTTCGACGAGGGGCTCGATGGGCTGCTCGAAGCGATGCACAAACACACCCGGCACGTCGGGAAAGTGCCGGCCAGGCTCGCCTCGCACGGCGATCGCGAGATCGGAGCGGCGCTCGGAACCCCCTCCGCGGAGAATCCCCGGAATCGATTGAGCGAATTGCGCCAGGCACTGTCCAAGTCGGTCGAGGACGAGGACTACGAGGAGGCCGCCCGCTTGCGTGATGCCATTTCGCGGCTCGAAGCCCTGCTCGGAGAGACCTGAACCCTTTGGATAAAACGAGCTCCTTCCCCCGTTTGGCATTCGTAGTGCTTTCAATCTTTCCAACCCGCCCGCCCCTGACATGCGATTCTCAACCCTGTTGAAAAAGCCCGCCGAATGGATGCGGACTCCGGGACCCGAGAACGACATCGTCATGACGAGTCGCGTTCGTCTCGCGCGGAACCTCGTGGGTTACCCTTTCCCCGGTTGGGCGAAAAAGGAGGATCGGACCCGGGTCATGGAACGCGTCCGTCCTCCGCTCGAGAATCTTTCCGAAATGAAAGATTCCTTCTCCGAGGAGATGACCCTTTTGACCGCGATTGAGAAGCAGGTCCTGGTGGAGCGTCACCTCATCAGTCGCGAGCATGCCGCCAAGGGACCCGGCTGCGGCACGGTGATGAACCGCAAGCAGACGGTCAGCGTGATGATCAACGAGGAGGACCACCTCCGCATGCAGGCGATCCGCCCCGGTCTGCAATTGCTCGCCGCCTACCAGTCGCTCGATCAGATCGACACCGAGCTGGAGGATTCGCTGCCCTACGCCTTCGATCGGCAGTACGGATACCTGACCGCCTGCCCGACGAATCTCGGGACCGGAATGCGCGCTTCGGCCATGCTCCACCTGCCGGGCCTTGTGCTCAGCGAACAGATCAATCAAACGATCCAGGGCGCCAACCGGATCGGTCTCGCGGTGCGCGGGCTCTACGGCGAGGGAACCGAGGCGCTGGCGAATCTTTTCCAGATCTCGAACCAGAACACCCTCGGCAAGCGGGAGGAAGACATCATCGCCGAGCTCGACCGCGTCATCGGGCAGCTCCTCACCAATGAGAAAAACGCGCGGATGAAAATCCTCGAGGATCGGCCCACGATGATGCAGGACCAGATCGGCCGCGCCTACGCCGTGCTGAAATACGCCCACATCATCTCCTCGAAGGAGGCGCTGAACCACCTCTCCATGATCCGGCTGGGCTGCGACCTTGGTTTCATCCCCGAGGAGGAGCGCGAAACCATCACCGTGCTGCTGACCGAAATCCAACCGGCCCACCTCCAAATTTCGGCAAAGTGTAAACTTTCACCCGAGGAACGCGACATTTTGCGTGCCGACATCATTCGCAAGAGCTTAATTGGGCTGACTCCGCCTGATTTTGGCAGTATACTCACCGATAGGGACACCGACGATGAATAACTTCACCCCCAGAGCGCAACAGGTCCTCGCCCTTGCCCGCAAAGAGGCGGACCGATTCAACCACAACTACGTGGGCACCGAGCATTTGCTCCTCGGATTGATCAAGCTCGGACAGGGGGTCGCGGTGAACGTGCTCCAGAAGATGAACCTTGATCTCGAGACCGTGCGCCTCGAGGTGGAGAAGCAGGTCGGCAACGGTCCTGAGACGAAGATGGTCGGGAACATCCCCTACACCCCGCGGGTGAAGAAGGTGCTCGCCCTCGCCGGCAAGGAAGCGAAGGCGCTCAACCACAGCTATGTCGGTACGGAGCACATCCTCCTCGGTCTCCTCCGCGAAGGGGACGGAGTCGCTGCCCGCGTCCTCAAGAATCTCGACGTCGACATCGAGCGCACCCGCAACGAGATTCTCCGCGAGCTTGATCCGAATTTCTCCGGCAACACCTCCGACGAGGAAGAGCCCGATTTCGAGGAGCCCGGTAATGCCAATCGCAAGGAGGGCAAGACTCCGGCGCTGAAGGCTTTTGGCCGCGACCTCACGGAGCTGGCGCAAAACGCCGAACTCGACCCGGTCATCGGCCGTAGCGGCGAAATCGAACGCGTTATCCAGATCCTCTGCCGCCGCACCAAGAACAATCCAGTGCTCATCGGCGAAGCTGGCGTCGGCAAGACCGCCATCGCCGAGGGCCTCGCCCAGGAGATCGCCTCTGGCAATGTGCCGGAACTGCTCCGAGACAAGAAGGTCATCACCCTCGATCTCGCCCTCATGGTCGCCGGCACCAAGTACCGCGGTCAGTTCGAGGAACGCATCAAGGCGGTCATGGACGAGATCAAGCGTTCCAAGAACGTGATCCTCTTCATCGACGAGCTCCACACCATCGTCGGGGCAGGTTCCGCCGAGGGTGCCATGGACGCCTCGAACATCATCAAGCCGGCCCTTAGCCGCGGCGAACTCCAGTGCATCGGTGCCACGACGATGAACGAGTTCCGCAAGTTCATCGAGAAGGACGCCGCGCTGGAGCGCCGCTTCCAGCAGGTCAAGGTCGAGGAGCCCAGCGTCGAGGACGCCATCCTCATCCTCCAAGGCCTGCGCTCCAAATACGAGTCCCACCACAAGGCTCGCTACACCAACGAGGCGATCGAGGCCTGTGTGCGCCTTTCCGCTCGGTACCTGACGGGACGTTTCCTGCCCGACAAGGCCATCGACATTCTCGACGAGGCCGGGGCCCGCTCGCGGATCTCGTCAATGACGCGTCCGCCTCAGATCAAGGACCTCGAAGCCGAGATCGAGACGATCGTGACCGAGAAGGAGGCCGCCATCAAGAACCAGGACTTCGAGAACGCCGCCGCCCTGCGCGACAAGGAGAAGAACAAACGCCAGGAGGTCGAGGACATCCTCATCGAATGGCGCGCCAACAACGAGGAAAAGATCGTCACCGTCGAGGAAGACGACATCATGACCGTCGTCTCCAAGTGGACCGGCGTCCCGCTCCAGCGCATGGAGGAAAAGGAGACCGAGAAGCTTCTCAAGATGGAGGACGAGCTCAAGTCCCGCGTCATCGGGCAGGACGAGGCCGTCGTCGCGATCTCGCGTGCCCTGCGCCGCAGCCGCGCCGACCTCAAGGATCCGCGCCGTCCCATCGGCTCTTTCATCTTCCTCGGCCCCACCGGCGTCGGCAAAACCTACCTTGCCCGCAACCTCGCCGAGTTCATGTTCGGCGACAAGGAGGCGCTCATCCAGATCGACATGTCCGAGTACATGGAGAAATTCACGAGCAGCCGCCTGATCGGTTCGCCTCCCGGTTACGTCGGGTATGAGGAAGGCGGCCAGCTCTCCGAGGCGGTGCGCCGCCGGCCCTACTCCGTCGTGCTTTTCGACGAAATCGAGAAGGCCCACCCCGACGTGATGAACCTGCTCCTCCAGATCCTGGAAGAGGGCATGATCACCGACTCGCTCGGCCGCAAGATCGACTTCCGCAACACCATCATCATCCTCACCACCAACGTGGGTGCCGACGTCATCAAGCGCCAGGTCACTCTCGGTTTCGGGGCGATGGGCGGTGGCGACGAGAACTACGACAACATGCGCGACAAGATCCTCGAGCGCGCCAAGGAGGCCTTCAAGCCCGAGTTCCTCAACCGGCTCGACGAGAAGATCGTCTTCCACGTGCTCGATCGCGAGAACCTCATCCGTATCGTTGATCTCGAGATCGACACGGTGCTGCGTCGCCTCGCCGCGAAGAACATCCACCTGAAGCTCGACAAGAAGGCGAAGGAATTCCTCATCGAGCAGGGTTACGATCCGAACTACGGCGCGCGTCCGATGCGCCGCGCCGTGGAGCGCCACATCGAGGACCCGCTCGCCGAGCACCTCCTCCGTGGCGACGTCAAGCCCGGCCAGACCGTGAAGATCACCCACAAGAAGGACGAGAAATACCTCACCTTCCGCCCCGAGGCCGCCGATACTCCCGAGGACGACGCGGTCGAAGTCAGCTCCACCGACGGAGCCGGAGAGGCGTGAGCCTTTTTCCGCTTTGCTTTCGAAGAACCCGGAGGGAAACCTCCGGGTTTTTTCGTGTTCAGCAATCCGCCAGCAGCCGGCGGTTTTTCCAGAGGTAGCTGAGGCCCGACACGAGGGTCAGGAGCATTGCCGCCCAGATCAAAATTTGTCCCAGCAGGTGGGGACCGAATCCCCGGAATTCAATTAGCGGACTAATCCAGGCAAAGGCCGGTTCACGTGCGGCGATGACGACGAGGAAATAGATCACCGCCACAATCTGCGCGGTGGTCTTGTACTTGCCGAGGTTCTCCGCGGCCAGCACCTTGCCCTCCGCCGAGGCGACGAGGCGCAGACCGGTCACGAGGAATTCGCGGGCAAGGATCACGACCACCATCCAGGCCGGGAAGTAACCCTGCTCGCAGAGCATCACAAAACCGGCCGCCATCAGCACCTTGTCGGCGAGCGGATCCATCAGCTTGCCGAAGGTGGTCACGAGATTTCGCTTCCGAGCGATCTGGCCGTCGAGGAAGTCCGTGTAGGCCGCGATTGAAAACACGATCAGAGCGAGGCTGCCCGGTTGCGGAACGCCGGGGATCGTCAACAAAGCGACAAAAATGAAAGTCAGGATCAGCCGGGAAACGGTGAGCTGGTTGGGCAGGTTCATACAAGGGGGGCGCTCCAGCATAGCCGCGTCCCGCTCCGCCGCAAAGCGAAGGGCGCGACAATTTGCGGACTCGATAGGGTTAGGTCAGGGACCCGACCCTCTTCAATCACGGATCTCGAAGACCCGGCCCGGTGTGACGGCCCATTGGCGGAGGCTGCGGGTGCCTGCGGGCTGATCGTAGCGACCTCCCGCGGCCCAGGGGGAAAAGGCCGGCATCACGATCTCGCGATGGCCGTCCACGTCTTCACGATCCACGAGACCGGGCAATCGCAGGCGGGTTCCCGCCCCGTCGCCGAGGGAAACGGAAGGATGAAGATGGCCGCGAACCCGGAGGTCCGCCTTGGTCGAGGGCGCGAGGTGGCCGTGTTCAAAGACGGTGTCGCCGATGCGGTGGTGGGAGACCCACGTGAACTCGCGGCGACAGAGACCACGGTCGTGATTGCCCTCGATGAGGATCAATTCCAGCCCCTCGCGGTGCAGGCTGCGTAGCCAGGCGAGCGCCTCGGCGAGTGCGGCGGAGCTGTCCACGACATCGCCGAGCAGCACGAGCGTGCGGGGGCGGTAATCGGCGAGCAGGGACTCGAGCCGGACGACGATGTTGTCGCTGCCCCAGAGCGGCCAGAGCGCCCCGTCGCGGCGACGGCTCAATTCATATCCGAAATGGAGGTCGGCGACCGCGAGCCAACGTGCCTCGCGGTTATGAAGTGCGAGCCGGCCGTCGAGCTCGAGTCCGCCGCCGATTCCGCAAGCCGCGGAGACGGTTACCGATGCCCCGTCGGGGGAAAGGCCGGTTGATTTTTCAATGGGCTCGATCATGCTGCGGTCCGCCAAATCCGGCGAGCGCCGAAGCGTATGACAAAAGACACCGAATTGCCAGCGAGCGAAGACATGGGATCCCTTCTCCGGATTCGCCGCGAGAAACTCGAGGCCCTGCGCGAGTTGGGTGTGGACCCCTTCGGTGCCGGATTCGAGACGACCCATGCGCCGGGGCAGTTGCGCGCGGAGTTCACGGAAGGCCTCGCCGTCCGTGTCGCGGGCCGGATCACCGCCCAGCGCGACATGGGAAAGAGCCACTTCCTCGATCTCTCCGACCTCAACGGCCGCATCCAGCTGTTCGTGAACAAAGGGGCGATCGGAGACAGCGCTTGGGAAGTTTTCGGTCACCTCGACATCGGTGACTGGATCGGCGTCATCGGCGAAACGTTCGTGACCAAGACGGGCGAACCCAGCGTGAAGGTGCTCGAGTTCACGGTGCTCTCGAAATCGCTTCGTCCGATGCCCTCGAAGTGGCACGGGGTTGTCGATCCGCAGATCAAGTATCGGCAACGTTACCTCGACCTGATTGCAAACGAGCGCTCGCGCGAGATTTTCACGAAGCGCTGCCTGATGGTCGCCGAGATTCGCCGGTATCTGCAGGACCGCGGTTTCTACGAGGTGGAGACTCCGATGCTGCAGGACGTGCCCGGCGGTGCGGCGGCCCAGCCTTTCGAGACGCACCACAACGCGCTGGGGATGGACATGTATCTGCGCATCGCGCCGGAGCTGTATCTGAAGCGTCTTCTCGTGGGTGGTTTTGAAAAGGTCTTCGAGTTGAACCGCAGCTTTCGCAACGAGGGCATCAGCCGTCGCCACAATCCGGAGTTTACGATGCTGGAGGCCTACTGGGCTTATGCCGACTTCGAAAAGATGGCGGCCCTCGTCGAGGATCTCGTCTGCCACCTTGCGGAAAAGTTCTGCGGCGGCTTGTTGATCGAGCATCGCAATGCCGAGGGTGAATTGACGAAGACGATCAACCTCGCGCGACCCTGGAAGCGGGCGCCCTACCGGGATCTCGTGGCGAATGCCGCCGGGGCCGACTGGTGGTCGCTCGACACGATGGCGAAGCGCGCCCGTTGCCAGGAACTCGGTGTCGAGATCTCCGAGGGCATGGAGGACTACGAGATCTCGCAGCAGGTTTTCGAGAAGCTGGTCGAGGAAAAGACGATCGATCCCGTCTTCGTCACCCACGTTTCGAAGGAATTGGTGCCGCTCGCGAAACAGAACACCGCCGATGATTCCATCGTTGATGTCTACGAGCTGATCATCAACGGGGCGGAGATCTCTCCTGGCTATTCCGAGCTGAACGACCCGGATGTGCAGCGCCGTCGCCTCGAGGAACAGGCCGGCGAAGAGGTGCAGAAGATCGACGAGGATTTCCTGCTCGCTCTCGAGTATGGCATGCCTCCGGCCGGTGGCATCGGCATCGGCATCGACCGGCTCATGATGATGTTGACCGGCGCGGATACGATACGCGACGTGGTGCTCTTCCCGCAGCTGAAGCGGAAGGAGTCCTGACGATCAGGTGCCGAGCTTTCTCGCGATGTCTTTGGCGAAGTAGGTGAGGATCATGTCGGCGCCGGCGCGCTTGATCCCAATCAGCGACTCCATTGCGACCTTTTCCTCATCGATCCAGCCGTCGCGGGCGGCGGCTTTGATCATCAGGTATTCGCCGCTCACCTGATACGCCGCGAGGGGCAGGTCGAAAGCGTCGCGCAAGGTGCGGATGATGTCGAGGTAAGGGCCGGCCGGCTTGACCATGAGGATGTCGGCGCCTTCGGCGACGTCGAGTTCGGCCTCGCGGAGGGCTTCGCGGCGATTCGCCGGATCCATCTGGTAGGATTTTTTGTCCCCGGCCTTGGGCGCCGAATCCAAGGCACCACGGAAGGGGCCGTAGTAGGCCGAGGCGTATTTGGCCGCATAGCTGAGGATGGAGACCTCCTCGTGCCCGGCCTCGTCGAGGGCGGATCGGATTTCGCCGATGCGCCCGTCCATCATGTCGCTGGGAGCGACGATGTCGGCACCGGCGGCGGCATGGCAGAGCGCCTGACGGCAGAGGACGGCGATGGTCGCGTCGTTGAGGATTTTCAGCTCTCCGGAGGCACTCGTTTCCACAATGCCATCGTGCCCGTCGGAATTGTAAGGGTCCAGAGCGATGTCGGTGATGACGACCATCCCTGGCAGAGCGGACTTCACCGCCCGGATCACCCGGGGGATCAGGCCGTCAGGATTGAAACACTCCTCGCCCCGGGCTGTCTTGAGCCGGTCCTCGATTTTTGGGAAAAACACGACCGCACGCACTCCCGCGTCCCATGCCTCGCGCGCCTCGGCGACAAGGCCCGCGACGCTCCAGCGGGTGCATCCCGGCATCGAGGCGATGGGAGTATTGTCAGGGTCGTCGTGAACGAAAAGCGGATAAATCAAGTCGGCCGGTCGCAGCACGGTTTCACCGACGAGGCCGCGGACGGCCTCGCTCTTGCGGTTGCGGCGCGGACGGATCGGCAGGTTCAGTTTTTCGGACATAGCTCGTAGCCTTCCTTGGTGTCTTTGAGTTCCCAACCCATCGCGCCGATCTCGTGGCGGAGACGATCGGCTTCGGTCCAGTTCTTTTCCGCCTTGGCGGCCCGGCGGGCCTCGGCCAGGGCGATGATGTCCGCAGGCACCTCGGAGATTTCCTCGGAGGACCCTGACGGAAGGACCAAACCAAGCGCTCCCAGCACACGATGCAGTCCGCGGCGCTCGCGTTGAGCCGCTTCGGGAGCCAACGTCTCGGGTCGGAGGGCCTTGATCGCAGAGAAGGTTTTGCCGAAGGCCTCGGAGGTGTTGAGATCGTTCTCCAAAGCCGCGAAAGCCGCGTCGAAGCTGCTGCCCTCGCCGGGGCCGACCAGCACTTCGTAAGCCGGAGTGGACATGTCACCCGCTGCCGTGGAAAGGGCGTCGTCAAACTTCCGGAGCCGTTGCAGGGCTTGGCGCGCTGCCTGGAGGGCGGGAAAGCTCTCCTTCCCTTCGCCATCGCGGGCCACGAAGTTCAGCGGCTGGCGGTAGTGGGCCGAGATCAGCACGTAACGCAGCTCGGCGGGGGAGAAACCGGCCGTTTCAAGTTGGTCGAGAGTGTAGAAGTTACCAAGGCTCTTCGACATCTTGCCGCCGTCGACGAGCAGGTGGGCGAGGTGGAACCAGTGGTCCGCCATCACTTCGCCGGTGCAGGCCTCGCTCTGGGCGATCTCGTTTTCATGGTGAGGGAAGACGAGATCAACTCCCCCGGAGTGGAGATCAAAATGGTCACCGAGATATTCGCGGCACATCGCCGAGCATTCCAGGTGCCAACCGGGTCGCCCTTGTCCCCAGGGACTTTCCCAAAAGTTCTCTCCGTCTTCCTCGCGACGGCCCTTCCAAAGGGCGAAGTCGGAGACGGAATCCTTGTCGTATTCGTCGTCGCTGACCGCTCCCGAGGCCCCCTCTTTCAACTCGCGTTGATCGAGACGGGAAAGACGGCCATACTTGGCGAAGCTGGCGACACGATAATAAACCGAGCCGTCGGTCGAGGAGTAGGCGTGGCCTTTCTGCATCAGATCCTCGATCATCGCGACCTGATGGGGGATGTGATCGACCGCGCTGGGTTCGAGATGCGGTTGCAGCAGGTTGAGTTTGGCACAGTCCGCATGGAAACGGTCGCGCCAGCGGTCGGTGAAGCCTTTCAGCGTTTCGCCGCATGCCTGCGAGTCACGGATGGTTTTGTCGTCGACGTCGGTGAGGTTGCGGACGTGAAAGGTCGTGGTCCCGGCCAACTCCATGGTGCGACGGAAAACATCCTGAAGAACAAAGGTGCGGAAGTTGCCGATGTGGGCCGGCCCATAGACCGTGGGACCGCAGCAGTAAAAGCGGAAGACCGAGCCCTCGCGGGGACTCAGGTCCCGGATTTCGCGGCTCATGGTATCGAAAAGTTTCATTTCAAAGGATCCAAAGAATCGGCGTTTGAAAGGACGATGCGCGGGCAGGATTTGCAACGCTTTTGCGCCCCGTCGGCGATGGAAGCGCTTCGCGTTCAAGGCTTTCAAAAGTGATAATTTTCAATAAATCAAGACTCAGTTGAGCTATTTTGGGTTTTTCATTTTGGAAATTTCCGCTAAATTTAGCTCCTCCGCCGCAATCTTTTCAAATTTCCGCATGACACTGAAGTTGGTCGTCACCACGAACGCCGAGGGAGACGTTTTCGAATTGATCCTCAAGAACTCCCGCTATGGCGTGGGACGCCGCCATGACAATGATCTGCGGATCAAAGAGACCTACATTTCCGGATATCATGCCGAGGTGGTGCGCGATGCGAGCGGTAACTACGCGGTGGCCGACCTGGGCTCGAGCAATGGAACTTTTCTGAACGGCCGGAGAATCGCTGGCAAGGAGATCATCAAGGCGGGCGATATCTTGAAGTTCGGCATCCTCAAGGTCGAGGTGAAGGAACAGGTCGACGGCATGCCGAAGATCGTCGAGCTGAAGGATCGGTCTGCCTTCTCGCAGCCAGGTGGCTCTGGCACTTCAGCGATCGTCTTGGAAAAGAAGAGTGCGGCGACGGGAAGTGTGGCGGGTGTGGCGGTCGCCGCTCTTTCCGCTCCGGCTCCTGCCCGCGAGCCCGTGAAGACCGCAATGGGCAATGAGGCCGTGGAAAAGATGTGGCAGGCCCGCCTCGACGCTGAAAAGAAGATCTCGGCGGAGCATCAAAAGGCGGGCCGGGAGCGCGAGGAGGAATTGAAGGGTCTCAACCGGCGGCTCGAGGAAGCACTCGAGACCCTGACGAACACACAAAAGGAACTGGCATCGGTCCGCGGCCTGGCGGAGACTTCCGCGAAGGAAGCCAAGGCGGCGGCAGCCAAGCTGGAGAGCTCGGCGGAGGAGGCGAAGAAAACGGCCGCGAGGGTCGCTGCGACAGAAGCGGAGCTGAAGCAAGCTCGCGAGGAGCTGGCTCATGAAAGGAGCAAGTCCGTGACCGCTGAGGAGGAACAGGCACGGCTCCGGTCGGCCGCCAAAGAAGAGGCCGCCCGTGAAACGGCGAAAGCCAGGAATCTTTCGGTGGAACTGACGGCGCGGGAGGCTGAGATCGGCAAGTTGCGGCAGCAGGTCGAAACCATCACCGCGAAGTTGGCTGCGAGCGACCGTGAGCTTAGCGAACAGGACCGGCAAGCGCGGGAACGCGCGGCCGCCCGTGAGGCTGAGTCGGAACGGGTCGCCGGAGAGCTGGCTGCGAGCAGGCGTGAGTTGGCTGATCTTCGTCGGGACCTGGATGCGGCGCGTTCACAATCGTCGGAGGCAGACCAGACTTGCGAGTTGCTGAGAAAGACGGCTCAGGAAAAAGAAGGTGAGCTTGCCGAGCTTGCTACCAACTTTGCCCGTTCCTCCGCGGAGCTGAAACGACTCCAGGGACTCGAGGAGCAACTCGCCAAGATCGAATCCACGCTCGCGGAGGAGAGAGGTGCCCGCGAGAAAGCCGAAACCGATCTGGCCACCCGCGACCGTGAGTTGGCCACTCGCCTCGACCGCCTGCAGGTGCTGGAAAAGGAAATCGCTTTGATCGGAAGTGATGCCGACGCAACGAGGCAGGTCATTTCGCGGGAGCGGGACGAATGGAAGAAGCGCGCCGAGGAAGCGAGCAACGATTTTGCCAAGGAAGAGGCCCGTGCCAGGAAAGAGGTGGACGCGCTCGCCGCCCGGGTGGCCGAACTCGAGGGTGCCCTCGAAAAGTCACGCCTCGAAGTCGCGGGAAAGGCCACCGCTCTCGGCGAGTCCGAGAAGCGTTCGGGAGATTTGGAATCCCGCGTTGCCGCGTTGTTGCCACTCGCTGGCCAGCTTGCAGCCGCAGAAGCCGCCCTGCGGGAGGCTCATTCCCAGGCCGGAAGTCTCGACGGCGAGAAGAGCCAGGCGCTGGAACGGATCGCGGCGCTCGAAGGCGATTTGCGCGACTCGAACGAAAGCCGGCGCACCCTTTCCGTGCGGCTTGAGGAGAAAATCGCGGCAGAAACCGCGGCGAAGGCGGAGCACGAGGAGATCGTCGCCAAGTTGGAGAAATCGCTCAAAGAAGTGCAGGCTGAGGCCAAGAGCGCGGCGAAGTCCGGGAAGGAAGACGTCAGCCGGCTCGAGAAGCAGCTCCGGAAAATCGAGGGCGAGCTGGAGAAGGCCCGCTTGGTCTCTTCGGAGAACGAGCGGCGTGTCGCGGAGCTTTCCGACGAGTGTGAGCAGTGGCGCGAGCGGTCCGGTGAATCCGTCGGTGCATTTGAAGGCTTGAAGGCGGAGCTGACCGCAGCGCTGGCAGCGCACGTCGCGCTCAGCGGGGAGAAGGAATCCATCCTCGCCGAATCCGCAAAGCAGATCGATGCGCTTCAGTCGGCGAAGTCCGAAGCAAACGCGCTCCGAATGGAATTGAACCGGCTCCGGGAGGAATCGGAGAAGTCCATCGACGAACTCAATGGCAAACTGCGCTCGCGTGTCGCCGAGCTCGACACGAACCTCGCCCGCGAACGAATCCGCGCCGAAGAGGCGGAGGAGAACCTCGCATCGCTGAGGGCGCAACTTGGCGAGCGCGAACTCGAACTCAAGTCGAGCCGGGAGGAGTCGGACCAGCTCCGTTCGCACAGCGAGGAATCCGCCCGCACCATTGGCCGCCTCCAGGCCGATCTGGGGCGCGAGGTCGCCGAGCGGACCCGGCTTTCGACGACCGTGGCCGAGCGGGTGGAGCAAACAAACCGCCAGCTCGCCGAGATCGACCAGCTCAAGCTGGCCTTGGAAAGCAAGGAGCGCGAGATCGTCGAGCGCGAGCAAACTCTCCAGCATCAGGAGTCGGAAGCCGTCCAGAAACTGAAGGCGAGCCTGGCCGAGCAGGAGAGCCTGCAACAAGCGGCGGAGGAGAAGGCGGCCCGCGTGCTCCGCGAGAAGCAGACGCTCGCCGGCTCCTTTGAGCGGCTCCGCGCCCAGCTTGAGCAAACTGAAGAGGAATTGCGAAGCAACCGGGAAGCCGGGGAAGCATTGAAACATGCCAAGGGGCTGCTCGCCCGTCGGCTCGAGAAGGAGGAGGCCAGCAACGTCGAGCTGGCAGCCCGGATCAAGGAGGAGGCGATCGCTGCGCTCGCGCACCGCGAGTTGATCGAAAAACTGGAGCAGCAGATCCGCGAGAACGAATCTGAGGCGGTGCAGCGCGAACGCGATCAGGTGCTCGCTTTGCAGGCTGATCTGAGCCGTGCCAGCCGCCGCGCCGCGGATGATGAACGCCGCCATCGCGAACTCGCGTCGGATCTGGCCCGGGTCGAGGCGCAGCGACGGCAAGCGGAGGAACGGATTCTCGCCCTCGAGAACAGTCTCGTGGAGCGCGATTCCGAGACGATCCAGACGCGGGAGTTGCTGGCCGCAACCGAGGGTCAGCGTGTCGAGCTGGTGGCTCAACTAGCCGGTGAGCGGTCCGCCGTCGAGAGTCATGCCCGTGCCATCGAGTCGCTCAGGCAGGAGTTGGCGGATACCCACGCGCGCTTCACCACCGCCGAGTCGGCCATGGTCGCCCGGCATCATGAAGAGCAGGAGTCCGTGCTCGGTCAATGGCGCACCGAGCGTGGGCGCCGTGAGGGGCTCGAGGTCGAGTTGGCCAACACCCGGGAGGGGCTCTCCGAGGCGCTCCGTCATGCCCGCGAGGATGCACGCAAGAAGCAGGCCGAGCTTCTGGCTCAAGGAAATGAGAAGCTCTCCGCGGTCGAGGAGGAGCTAACCCGGGTGATCCGCTCCCGCGAGGAAGTGGAGCAGCAGCGCAATGCCCTCGAAGATGAGCTGAATCAACGGGAAGAAGAGATCGAAGCGCTTGCGCAGAGGGTCGAAGATCTCGAGACTGGACTCCGTGAGGAGCTGGAAGCTCGTCAGCAGTTGCACCGACACCTCGACACCACGCGCGAGGGTTTCTCGACGATGTTGCGATCGAATTGGGACCACCTCGCCGAGGTCCGGTTGCGCTTGTCGGACGAGACCGAAGACCGAGTCGAGGCCGAGACCGAACTCGCTGGAACTCGCGCGGAAATCGCCCGTCTCAACGAAGCACTTGATGAATCGCAAAGGGAGCGGCGCTCCCTCGTGCGTGAGTGGGAAGATCGCTACGAGACGTTGCGGCAGGAAAAGCTCACCTTGGCCAGCGAAGATGCCGACCTGCGCCAAATCCGCGATCAGATCCAGCAGGCCAGCAGCGAACGCCGTTCGATCGAGGACGAGATCACCGCGTTGGCGACCGCTCTGCGCGAGTCCCAGACCCGCGAAGCCGAGTTCCGGTCGCAGCGCGAAACCCTCCTCGCCGAACGGGAGCAGCTCAAGGCCGGTCTGAACGCGGCGAGGCTGGAGCTTTCCTTGATCCAAAAACGCACGGTCGAGTTCCGAGACCAAGCGGCCAAGCAGGAGGAGACGATCGCCTCGGCGGAGCGCCGCATCCAGGCACTCCGCAAGCTCGAGAACGAGATCGGGAACGCCGTCGAAAGGAAGCGCCAGCAGCAACTGCTCAGCCGAGGCGATGTATTCAGCGACGCGATCGCGGGACCGAAAGGCGGAGACGAACAAGGACCCGACGAAGAGTTTTTCCGGAAGCTAATCGCGAAGCTCGATCTGATCGATGATCTCGCGAAACGCTACGACAACAAATGGCTCTACCCCCGCGTGGCCGAGCAACTGGGGGTTCTGAAACGGAGCTTCGTGGACTTTCTTCAGGACCACTCGGTGCGGCAGTTCGATCTACAGCCGGGGACGGTGCTCTCTCTCGCCGAGCGGAAGCGGATCAAACTGGTGCCGTTGCCGAATGGATCGGTCCGGAAACCTGAAAACGGTTCGGCAGACCACCCGTCATATGTCGTGGAAACCCTACGGCCCGGATATGTCTTCCAAAACGGTGACAAGGACGTGATCATTCGGAAAGCAGAAGTGGTGGTCTCCTGATTATTTTCTTAAAATTGTGATATTTGTGGCTTTTTGAATTTATTCCCTTAATGTTGGCGGGAACGGGGATGTCAGAGACACGCAGCAGTTACGTAGGAATCGACTTGGGCACGAGCACGTCGGCGCTGGCTTACGTGCGATCAGACGGGAATCCGGAGATCGTTCCGAACGGGGATGGTGAGCGTCTGACCCCTTCCGTGGTGTTTTTCGATCGATACGAGGGTGTGAAGCTGGTCGGTTCGGCCGCCAAAGACGGAGGCGATCCCGACCGGACCGTGCGGCACATCAAGAAGCACATGGATGACCCGTCCTACTGCATCGAGATCGACGGCGAACGTTGGACCCCCACGGAAATCTCGGCACTCATCCTCGCCAAGCTCCGCAAAGACTGCGCCAAGATCATCGGACCGTTCGAGGAAGTGGTCATCACCGTGCCGGCGAACTTCAACGAGTTGGCTCGCAAGGCGACGGTGACGGCGGGACGTCTCGCCGGTCTCAAGGTCCGACGCATCGTCAATGAACCCACCGCAGCCGCCCTGTTTTATGCCCATACCCAAGGCATCCAGGGCCGCGTCCTCGTCTACGATCTCGGTGGAGGCACGCTCGATATCACGGTGCTCGATGTCAGCGGAGACCGCATCGACATTCTCCTCAGCGAAGGCGCGCGTCATCTCGGTGGTTCCAACTTCGACGAGATTCTCATCGAATTGATCGCGGAAAAATACCGGGAGCAGAATGGTCGCGAGCTCATCCTCGACGCGACCCAACGTCGTCGCCTCCTCGCCGCCGCGGAGGACACCAAGAAGCGCCTTTCCAAACTCAACGTGGTCTCCGAGAAGATCGCCACCGAGGACTACGGTCTCGCCGAGGTGGAACTGAGCCGCGACGCCTTCGAGGATGCGATCCGCCGGCTCCTCACCCGCACCATCATGTTGCTCGAGCAAGCGCTCGATAGCCTGGGGCTCGCGCCGCACGACATCGACCACGTTGTTCTCGTCGGTGGCAGCACCAGGATTCCGAAAGTGCAGGAACTCCTGACGAAGCATTTCGGAAAGCCCCCGGTCACCTGCGGAAATGTGGACGAATGCGTCGCCCTCGGCGCGGCCCTCTTCGCCCAGCGCGCCCGGCGCGTCTCGGAAGTCTGCAATCACAGCTACGGCACGCTAGCCCTGGTCCACGATGCCGTGACCGGGGCGGAGTCGGTGCGTAATTCCATTGTGATCCCGAAGAACACGCCGATCCCCTGTTCGATGTCCCAGACCTACATCACCTCGGAGGATAACGAGGAGATCATCGAGGTCGAGATCACTCAGGGCGACGATCCCGAACCGCGCTACGTCGACATCATCGGCAAAGTCACACTGCGGGTGCCTCCGGGACGCCCGGCGGGATGCGCGGTCACCGTGACCTACAGCTACGATGAAAACCAGCGGGTCCGGGTGCATGTCTACGACGAGGAGTCCGGGCTGCGGAAGGATGTCGCCATCGAATATCAGGGAGCCGGGGTCCTCAGCGAGAACGACATCGAGCGCAAATCCACCTACCTGCGGGAACTCCGCATCGCCTGAATCCATCATCCGACCGCCATGTTCACCAAGTTTTTCACCTGGCTGTCCGGCCGCGAAGCCGGGACCGAGGAGCCGCTCGAGGTCGGAGGGATCTTCAGTAAAATGTCGCCCGAGGGCCTTTGCGGAATCAATCCCAAGACGATGAGCCGCGACGAAATCCGTCGGCACCTCGCGGGTCTTTACAAGCGCCACAACGCTGCTGCCTCCAGCCTCGACGAGGGGATGCGGGAGGAAGCCGAGATGATGCTCGACGCCATCGTCCATTGCCGCGAAAAGTACGTCGACGGGAACTGATCCCGGCGTCTTCAGGGATCCGCAAGCTTTGGGGTTGCATGGGAGGTGCCTTTTCGCCCTAATCCCCCGGATGAGATTGATCCGCATCCTGCTCGCTCTTGCCCCAGCCGCCTACGCCCACACCATGGCCGCCGAGGATCCCGAAGTGATCTACGACGAGGCGAAGGTACCTGCCTACACCCTTCCCGATCCACTCGTCTTCGCTGACGGCAACCCGGTGAAGACCCCGGACGACTGGACGCGCCGCCGCGTGGAGTTGCTCGATTTGTTCTCGCGTGAGGTTTATGGGCGAACGCCGGTGGGCCGCCCTGAAGCGATGCGTTTTGAGACGACGAAGGCGGCCATTCCCTTCCTCGGGGGCAAGGCGCTGCTGGAGGAAGTGCGGATCCATTTCTCCGCAGAGGCGGAGGGTCCGGCCTTGGACCTGCTGCTGATCAAGCCCGCCGAGAGCGCCGGTCCCGTCCCTGCTTTCGTCGGCTTGAACTTCACCGGCAATCACGGGATCCACCCGTCCACCGAGATCACGCTCTCGACCGCTTGGATGCGGTCCAGCAACGATCCCGAACAAAAGGGACACGTCGTAGATCATCGCTCCACCGAGGCCTCGCGCGGCAATCAAGCTTCCCGTTGGCCTCTCGAAAAAATCATTGAGGCCGGATGCGCCCTCGCGACTTTCTACTACGGAGACATCGACCCCGACTTCGACGATGGCTTTGAAAACGGCATCCACGAACTTTTTGGAAAGCCCGGCCCGGAGGAGTGGGGTTCGATCGGTGCCTGGGCATGGGGGGCAAGCCGGGTGATGGATTTCCTCGAGACCGATCCCGCCATCGACGCGAACCGAGTCGCGGTTTTCGGACATTCGCGTCTCGGCAAGACCGCGCTTTGGGCCGGGGCGTTGGACCAGCGTTTTGCGATGGTCGTTTCAAACAATTCGGGTTGCGGCGGAGCTGCCCTGAGCCGCCGTTGCTTTGGCGAGCGGGTCGGCCGGATCAACACATCGTTTCCGCATTGGTTCGCGGACAGTTTCACCAAATACAACGGCCGGGAGGAAGCATTGCCCGTCGACCAGCATCAGTTGATCTCCCTCATCGCCCCCCGCAAGGTGTATGTCGCCAGCGCGGTCGAAGACCAGTGGGCGGATCCGCGGGGCGAGTTTCTATCAGCCTACCATGCCAGCCGGGTTTACGAACTGCTCGGTTTGCAAGGCATCGAGAGCGACGTCATGCCCGGTCTCCAAACTCCCGTCGGTGGCAGCGTCCGCTACCACATTCGCCGCGGAAAACATGACGTGACCGATTATGATTGGGAGCAGTATTTGAAGATGATGAAGGAGCTCTGAGAGTAGCTTCATCATTTGTCCATCATCAAGACAACTGTCAGCATGCCGAAGATCGACGTTGCAAACCTTGGGAACGTTCTCCGTCAACCCGTGGATGGCACCCTCTTGGGCGTCTTCCGCATCGTTTGGGGGTTGTTGCTGTGTGTCGAAGTGAACTGGCTTCACAATCAGCTCAGGGACTTTCACGACCCCAATGTGTTGCATTTCTACTTTCAGGGATTCTCGTGGATCCGCCATTTTCCCTCTCCGATTCTCATGGAGATTGAGTTGGTGGTCATGTTGTTCGCAGCCTTTTTCGTGGCGGCCGGCATTTGGTTCCGTGCCTCTTGCATCACGTTCACCGTGCTCTACGCCCATTTTTTCTTCGCAGAGGCGATCACCTACAACAATCACTTTTATCTGATCATCCTGATCGGACTTCTGCTAAGCTTCACCTCGGCCGAAGTACGCTTCAGTGTCGACGAGAAACGGCTGTTGCGGAGGGGAAAGGCGATTGGAGTGATTCCCTTTTGGAATTATGTCATCATCCGTCTTCAGGTGATCATCGTGTATGTCTATGGTGCAGTAGCCAAATTGACGAGGGACTGGTTGATCGAATATGAGCCGGTAAGGTTCTGGCTGAACCACACGAAGCGGCCGCCGGGGTTCCTCAAGGAGATCATTGTCAAAGACTGGTTCACTCCGCTCACGGTTTGGGGCGGACTCTTCATCGACCTGATCTGTCCATTCATGCTGCTGTGGCGCAGAACCCGAATTCTCGGGATCGGAGTCCTTGTTCTGTTTCACGCCATCAACAGCCAGCTCTTCAACATCGGATACTTTCCGTTGATCGGAATCGCTCTCCTGATTCCGTTCTTTTCACCAAAGGAAACCAAATCTCCGGCCCGGTGGGAGGTTGATCGCGAAAGGCAGCGTGGCTTCGGAAGCAGAGCGACCGTAACAATGCTAACCGTCTTCTTCGTTTTTCAGATCATTTTCCCTCTTCGTTGGCACTTATGGCGCCCTGCGGACCCACTTTGGACCGAGAAGGGCCAGCGGTTTTCATGGCGAATGATGCTCCGCGAAAAGGTTCATCACTTCGAGTTATGGTTCCCTGACCCCGAGGTCGGCCGTTGGATCAAAGAGCGACCTTGGATCCTTCCTTCAGTCGCCCCATCCGCGCATCTCAAGTTGGGACAGAATCCCTACTTCATCTGGCAGTATGTCCAGGCGACCAAGAAGAACCTCGAAGACTATGGTAAAGGGGATGTGGACATCCATGTGATGGCGGCGTGTTCTCTCAACGGCCGACCCTATTATCCCTTGATCGATCCTCACCGGAATCTCGCCGAGGCGGATTGTCCGGTCTTTTCCTTACCCGACTGGATCCTTCCACTGCCCGAGCTTCCCGTGGATTTCGAGCAAATCATGCCGATTTCGGACCGGGAAAAATTTGCCAGGCAGGCCATCGGAAAATGGATCGGGGCGAATCCCGGCGTTGCGTCCCAGTGGGTAGCAGCGAAGGCTCCCTGATCGATCTCAGCGACCGTAGAAAGGGTTCTGGGAATCCTGGATCGAGCCATCCGGCATGAGCATGTGGGCCCCGGTACCGTGGAAATTCCCACGTTCGACTAGCCAAGGCTGGTTCCATCTGAACGGAGTTGCCGGAGCATCATCGAAGGCTGTAGGGATGTAAGTGCCGAAGTAGCGGTCCTTGTTTTCCAGTTCCGACCGTTCGAACTGCAGGGTGAGCTTGTCCGAGGGGCAGAGCCACGTTTCCCGGGAGGCTCCATACGGCTCGAGGGAACCAATCCAGAACTTGTAGAAAAGATCTTCCGACCATTCGACCTCCTCACCCTGCGGCAATTGCGGCCAGCTACCCTTATCCTGAACGTAGGCAGTGAACGAGGTGTGCAAGGTGCGCATGTGAGACATGCATTTTCCCTTTTCCGCTTTTTCCCGCAGCGTCTCGGAGACCGGCACCAGGATGAGGAATAAGATCGCAACGACGCCGAGAGCCACCAAAACCTCCAGAAGTGAAAATCCGCGAACTTCAGGCCGATAGACGCCCCGTATTTCTCGGTTGGACCCGTTTGGGGAATGCATGGGGCTGAAAACTAAAACGGGCGACGTTTTTGAGGACGTCACCCGTTGCGGAGATCGAACATGGATCCGAGATCAACCGTTCGTTCCGTTGTATGTAACAAGCGGTGTCACACGGGAACCGAAAACGATGAAGCGGAAAGGAACGTTGGAATTGGCCACGAGGATGTTTTCACTCGTTCCACGACCTTTGCCGGAGAAACGGAGGATCGGCAGCCCCTGGCCGCTTCCGTCGAATTTGGCACGAAAACCCGAGGAAATGATTTGGGAACTGTTTTCCTGATTGGTGGCTTGTCCGATGCAACTCACCTGCCCGAGACCGGAATTCACGGTCCCTTCGCAGTTGCCGCGATAGGCCACTCCCTCAATGAACCAGGTGTGGGCGACCTGACCGACGCCACCAAAATAAACGTTGGAGGTCAGGGGACGCACATCAACGAACGTAGCAGTGATGTTTCCTTGATCGTCGAAGAAGGCAATCGTGACCGAGGTGGTCACGCTGTCGTTGAAAGACTTGTTGTTGGTCACCGCCCAGCGGAACGTACCGATTCCATTCGCGATCCCGCGACCATTGGGATTCTTGACCGGATAGGCAATCGCTTCGTAAACGCCATCATCGCCGTCTTCACCGAAGAAAGCGTTGTTGCTGAACGGCCCGCCGATCCATGCCTGGGCGGAGAAGGTGGGCATCAGGAAGGTGGCGCAGAAGATCGCGAAAAGCTTTTTCATGTGGAGGGAGATCTAAGATTCCGCGTGATCAAAGTCGTTTCCAGCGAGGGAATCAAGCAAGAAAACTCACAAAATATTTCGGGAATCTTAAGCAATCGCGGCAAAAGCCTGCTCAAACCGTTCCCGCAGATCGACGGGTTCCTCCAGCCCCACCCAGATGCGCAGGAGATTCGCCGGCACGCCTCGAGCGGCGGCCCAATCGAGTTCGCGGTAGTGGGCGAGGAGGGTGTAGGGGCAGACGAGGCTGAAATTGGTTCCGAGGCTCGGGCCTTTCGAAATGGCGAGCGCATCGTAGAAGGCGGCCGCCGCCATTTCGCCGCCGTGGAGTTCCATCGAAAACAGGGCTCCATAGCCCCCGGTGGCGCGGCGGGCTTGGTCGTAGAGGGAACGGGTCGTGATGGAGGGATGCCAGAGCCGGGCGACTTCGGGCCGGGTGGCGAGCCATCCGACCAGTTCAAGGGCGTTTTCGTTCGTGGCATCGACCCGTTCCTCGAAATGGCGCGAGTTGATTTCGAGGGTGATCGCATCGCGCGCGAAGAGCGGATTGGCCGACTCCTCCTCGCGCAGGATCTCGCGCAGTTCCGCGGCGAAAGGCGAGGCAGGATTCAGCACCGCCGAGCCTCCCGCGACATCCCCGGCTCCGGAAAAAAGTTTGGTCAGACTGGAGGTCGCAACATCGCCGTGGCGGAAGGGATCGATGTTCACAGCCGTCGCGATGGTATCGTCGATGACCAGGGGAATGCCCCGGTCGCGGAGCAGGGGAGTGATGCTCTCGAGATCGGCGGTGCGGAGCAGGGGATTACTCGGGATCTCGGTGAAGACGGCGGCCGCCGATGCGCCCTCGGCGAGAAAGTTTTCGATCTCGTGCCGTCCCCCCGTCTCCGTGGTGCTGGCGTCGATGATGCCGGACCCGAATTGCTCCTGCACCTTGAAGCTGTCGATGTAGGGGAACTCGATCTGGATCGTCGGCAAGCCCGGGCGCAGTCGCACGAGGGCGCGATGTACCGCCGAGATCGCCCCCATGCCTGAGGAGAAAAGGAACACGTCGCTCGAAGTGGCACCGTAGAGCGCGGCGATGCGATCACGCAGGATGGCGTCGCTGTTTACCGCGGCCTCCTCCACCCCGGGATCGAGCGGACGGTCGCTCAGCGCGGACTCGGCGAGCCGGCTGCTGACGATCTCGCCGGAGTGCTGCCAGTATTTCCACGCGGTATCATAGGCGCTCTCATCGAGCAGAATCGCGGTGAGCGGCCCCCAGCCGTAGCTTTCGATGCGGCAGGAGGTCCCGGTGCGACGCTTCACGTAGTCGGCACACCGCCAGGCCGCGGCGAGCGAGGGGAAAACCAGCGCGGACTCCTTTTTCTTCGAGTTCTTCGCGAATTCCTGCTGGGCGGCGAGGAAGAGCTCGGCGACAAAGGGGTGCGCGACGAAACGCGGGTAGCCGCTCTCGAGCGCATCGATCACCGCCTCGTCGCCCTCCTCGTAACCGACCACATCCTGCCAGCGCGGCAGACACACGGAGACCGCGTGGTCGCTGTCCGGGATGGGCAGACCGAGATCGTCCGCCGCGCAGTAGGGTTCCTCGAAAGGGTCGCGTGTGGCCATGTCAGGATCGGGCCAGGGCTTGGCGGACGTCGTCGATCAGGTCGGCGACGGTTTCGATGCCGACCGAGAATCGCACCAGCGAATCGGTGATGCCGACGGCCTCGCGGCGCTCCTTCGGCACGCTGGCGTGGGTCATCGAGGCGGGATGGCAGCAGAGCGACTCGACTCCGCCGAGGCTCTCGGCCTTGGGGAAAAGGCGGAGACTTTCGACCAGTTTCAGCGTCGAGGCCAGGTCGCGGCCGAAGTCCGCGGTGACGATGCCGGAGCCGCCGCTCATCTGCCGCTTCGCCAGCTCGTATTGCGGATGGGAGGGGAGGAAAGGGTAACGCACCTCCGCGCCGGTTTCGTCTTCGAGGAATTGGGCGAATGTCAGGGCGTTGCTGTTGTGTCGCTCCATCCGGATCGAAAGGGTCTTGAGCCCGCGCGAGACGAGCCAGCAGTCCATCGGTGCCGGTTGGAGACCGAGGGCCTTTTGCGCGAAGATCATCTTCGCCTGCCAGTCGTCCGAGTTCGTGCACACCGCGCCGGCGAGCGCGTCGGAATGGCCGTTGGCGTACTTGGTGAGCGAGATCAGCGAAAGATCGGCTCCGAGCTCGATGGGACGCTGCACGTAGCTGCTCGCGAAAGTGTTGTCGACCAGCAACGGCGCCCCGGCGCGATGGGCGGCCTCCGCGGCGGCCGCGATGTCAATCACCTTCAAGTTGGGATTGGTCGGTGACTCGATCCACACGAGGGTGGGGGAGAGCGAGGGCAACCTTTCCAGGGTGGCCGGATCGGTGAAGTCCAGGTAGACGACCGACACGCCGAATTTGGCGAAGACTTGGGCGAAGAGTCGGAAGGTGCACCCGTAGAGGTTCTCCTCGGCGACGACGACATCACCGTTTTTCAGGGTCGACACCACCGCGGTGATCGCCGAGACGCCGCTGCCGAAGCTGGTGCAATGGGCGGCGCCTTCCAGGCTCGCGACGGCGCGGTCGAGCAGGCGGAAATTCGGGTTGCCCGAGCGGGTGTAGTCGAAGCCGTTCGGGTTGCCGTATTCGAAGGTCGAGGTCAGCCACACCGGCGGAGTCACCGCTCCGGTGTCGCTGACAAAATCGCGCCCGAGGTGGATGGCCCGCGTCTCGAAACCGTCGGTTCCGGGCGAGGAGGATGGCTGGTGCTTCGACATGCCCGAATCAACAGGGTCGGGTCACGGAGTCAACCCTCTTGAATGGCATACGGGGTTGACCGCGGGCACCGCTTCCGGCACGCTGGCGGCATGAAAATTCGCGCGGCCTGCCTCTTTCTCATCGCGTTCGTTCCTTTCACCCTGACCGCAATGGCCGACCTCGCGCCGCCTCCGCAGGCCCCGCCGACGGAGGCGGCAGAAAAGCTGCCCGGCGTCGCTCTCGCCGAAGCCGTCAGCCAAATCACCGGAGTGGCGGTCTCCCCGCTGCTCGGAGTCTGCGGGGTCGGTCTATGGGAATATTACAAGGCGACACCCGAGGCCCGCGCCGCGCTGCCCTGGTTTTGTTCGCCCTGGTTCTGGGGCGGCGGTTTCGTTCTGCTAGGATTGCTGTTCGCGAAAGATCTCTTCGGCGCCGCGGTGCCGATGATGCTGAAAAAGCCCTTCGACATGCTCGAACTCTTCGAGGACAAGGCCAGCGCCATCGTCGCGAGCGCGGCGCTGCTGCCCCTGCTGAACAACGAGATCGCGGAGGTCTTTGGTGGTTCGGTCAGGGTGGCCGCCACGATTCCCGGATCGGCCGCGGCGACGCCGGTGTTGGCTTCGGTCATCCTCGTGCCGCTCGCCTTGGTCGCCTTTTTCGCGGTCTGGCTCTGCAACCACGCGGTCAACGTGCTCCTGCTGCTCTCGCCCTTTAAGTTGGCCGATCTTTTGCTCAAGTTGATGCGCGGGGCGTTTCTCATCCTGCTGTCCGTGCTCGCAGCGATCGCGCCGGTGTTCGCGGCGATCCTCTGTGGACTTCTCATCCTTGTAGCGCTCCGGTTCGCGCCGCGGGCCTTCCGCATCTCCTTTTTCGGCACGGTGATGTCCTTCGATTTCCTCCGCTCGCTGGTCTGGAGATCGTATGAGCCCCGCGCAATCCGGGCTTTCCTCGCCCGCCGGGCTGGTACCGCTTTTCCCGCGCTGACTTTCGGGCGGTTGGAGCGCGACGGAGCGGGGCTGTTGTTTGTCAGCCGCCACCTCATCGTGGGGCCGCGCAAGACGATCTCCCTGCCCGGGGCTCCGGGCTCGGAACTGGAAAGGGGTTTCCTTTACCCGACTCTGCGGGTGCCGGATGCGGCGGCGGAGTCGGGCCGGAGGCAATTCCACCTCCTGCCCCGGCACCGTCAGGAGACCGAACGTGTCGCCGCGGCGCTCGGCGTCGATGCCGTGGTCGATCCGGCGGTGGTGCGGGGTGTGAAGGCCGCCTTCAGGAAGGTGGCCGACGCCTTCACGCCGGGCCAGCCGCAGCTCACTTCAACTTCACCGTGAAGCGCTCCTTCGTCTCCACCGTCATGGCCTCGATCTTGCCCATCAACTCCAGCGCGGACTCCTTGGTGACCGCCTTCGGATCGGCGGCGACCGTGTCGACATAGGCGGAGAAATCGGGATCGGCAATCATCTTGGACACGTCGACATCGTTGATGGTGATGAGGCCATCCTTGACGTGACTCGCATCGGTTTCGGCAATGCCTCCTTCGGCTTTCAGAAAAAGACCAACCCTCATGCCCTGGGTCATTCCGGCGCTCATCTTCATCATTTCCGAAGGGGCGATGCCGGCTTTTTTGGCCTGGTCGAGCTGCTTTTGATCGATCATTCCATCGAGGCCTTTCTTGGCAAAATTGCTCGTGACGGTCAGCACATCGCCATCGAGGGTGAAGCTGATTCCGCCGCCCTCGCCGGCCTTGATTTCCTCGCCCGCGGATTTCACGAACTCCTTGGCTTTGCCGGGCACCGAGTTCTGGTCAATCCGCACTTTCCGGATGTCGTCGAACTCGTAGACGACGGAATAACCTTCCCAGCCTTCTTCATCCTTGCCGGCTTCGTGGCTGGCGTAGCGCACCCCTTCGCCGAAATTGGCGGCGTCAGCGCGCAAGGACTCTTCCTCGGGTTTGGCCATCCCTTTAAGCAGTCCGAGATCCGGTCCGCCCGCGGCATTGCCCCCTTCGAGTCCACCGAAGGCGCCGCCGAGCGCTTCGAGTTGCTCCAGCATCGCCAGCATCTGCGGGGAAAAGGAATAGCGGGAGACGATCGTGCCGGTGCCGTCCTTTTTCACTTTCACCACCGTCGAGTTGCGGAGGCAGGAGGTGTTGGAGAGCAGCAGTAGTGAGGCGAGCAAAAGAGGAAGGGAGCGCATGACGAAAGCTTATGATTTTTCTACGGCTCTAAGAATCAAAAAATTCTGAAAAAGTCACGTGGCGCGGCGGTATTGCGGGCGCTTTTCCCTTGCGTGCAACCGCACGTTCTGACAACTGAATGCCATGAAATATCTGGCCGGCTTGCTCTTGTTCCTCGTCGTGTTCCTCGCTGCGGGAGCGGCCATGCACTTCGCCCTCTACGAAAAAGCCGGGGTTTTTGTCTGGTCACTCCAGGAGGATCCCGCCACCGGCAAGTCGGCTCTCGCCCGCACCACGCTCGCCATCGTGGAGACTTCGGAACCCGCGGCACCGGCGACCGATGCAGCGAATCCCGCCGCACCGGTGCCGGTTCCCGAAGCCAAACCGGAGGCCGCTCCCGCCCCGGCAGCGCCTGAGAAATCCGCCGAGACCGCCCTTTTCAATGGGAAAGATTTCGGCGATTGGAAAAAAACCGCGTTCGGCGGCGAGGGTGATGTCTTCGTCGACGAGGAGGGCAACCTTGAGTTCGGATTCGGCGCCGTGATCACCGGCGTGCATTGGGGTGGCAAGGTCCCCGCCACTTCGAACTATGAGATCTCGCTGGACGCCATGAAGTTGGATGGGAACGACTTCTTCATCGCCCTGACTTTTCCGGTGAAGGACAGCCACGCGACCTTCGTCGTGGGCGGCTGGGGTGGTGGCGTCGTCGGTATCTCCTGCGTCGATGATCTCAACGCCTCGGAAAACGAGACCATGGAAATTGAGGGATTTGAAAAGGACGTTTGGTACAAAATCCGCGTGCGGGTAAGCGATGACAAACTGCAGGCGTGGATTGATGACGACCAGAAGGTCGATCTTGATCTGGAAGGTCGGAAGATCAGCCTGCTGCCCGGAGACATCGAGCTCTCCGTGCCCATCGGGATCGCCGCCTACCAGACCCGGGCCCAATACCGGAATGTCGTCTGGAAACCGCTTCCGGCAGGAGAGTGACCCGCACCTCGGAACTCCCCGCTCTTAAGCGCGGAGCCCTCCGATTTCATGGCAATTATAAAATTGTCAAAAATTAAAAATTTGGAGGGATTAACTATCAACTTTTTGAACGAAACGCTTGACCTGCGTTCAAACTGTTGTCTGGATGATAAAAATTGGTTCCGGCGAATTCACTCCGGGGCTGAATTTTAAGTTTCCGAAACCACTTGCCTGCAAAGTTTATGAATCTCCGTGACCAGCTCAAAGAAATCCTCCCCGATATCCTTCCCCGGAATCCCGCCCAAGCGATCAAGGGCACCGAGCTGATCGAAATGGTGAAGCACAAGCTGAAGCAGGACTATTCCGACGCGACCCTGCGCTACCATTTCTCCATCATGTCTTGCGATCCCTCCTCGCCCATTGCGAAGGTGGAGCAGGGGCAGGGTTACTACCTGCGCACCTCGACGATCCATACCCTCAACAGTGCGCGGAACCTCTTCCGTGGCGGCGAAGGCATCGGAGAGAACGGAGCGGTCATGGGCAGCGCCGAGATGGGCCAGGCGATCGCCCGGGCCTCGAAGTTTCGCGCCGTGGTCCAGCGTTACCTCGAGTCGGTCCGCCAGTATCCCTTCGCTTTCGCCGAATCCTTTTCCGCCGATCCGGCCTCGAGCCGCTGGCGCGTGCCGGATCTCGCCGTGATCGAGTGGCACACCGCCGACAACGAGGGCGAAGTCGCCACGATGGACCGCCGCAAGCTCGAGGTGCATCGCCGCATGGGTCAGTCGCCGCTCCGCATCGCCGCGGTGAAGCTGCGCCTCGCCCTCGACTACCGCTCACTGCTCGAAGATCTTTACCAATGCGTCTCCGCCTCCGAGTGGGCGAATGTCGGTGAGATCATCGTGGCCGCTCCCATTGAGGAGCCCCGCGTGCTCGACGAAGTCAATCGCTTCGCCGCCCGTCACGGCATCGGCGTGATCAGTTTCGGCCTGACCGAAGACGTTCTCGAGGACCTGCCCGAACCCGCCGTGATCGAGAATCTCAGCGACCGCGAGTTCGATTCGCTCCTGAGCCATTTCCTCCGGATCCGACGACTGGCCGCACCCATTGCCGAGCGCGAGCACGACTGGCAGCACGTCGTCGAAAACGCCGGGGCCAATCCTGATTTCGCCCGCTTCGAGAGCTGGATTTCGCGTTGCCTCCTCGAGGAGCGCATCATCTCCGCGAGCCAGTTCGACGAACTCGACCGGGCGGCCAGCCGCGCCTCGCGCGAGTATGTGGCCTGACTTTTCCCCCTTGGTGAGACTGGGAAAATCTGCGCGAAGGGCGTCCGGTGACGGGCGCCCTTCGTTTTTTACAATCTCCTGACAAAAGCCTGACGCGGACCTGACACAAAGTTTCCCGGAAGCCCGTAGTTGCCTCCATGGAAACAAAAACGTGTCTCCCCCTGTCGGTGCTCGCCGCGATCCTCGTGGCTGGCGTGTCACTCATCAACACCTTTGCCGGAAGCGAGGGCTCCGTCGACGTCCGCACTTCGGTTGATCGGCCGCTTCTCCCCGAGGACGGAAAAGAAAGCACCGTCGTGGTCAAGATCGAGGTCGAGGGTTGCGAGGCCCCGCGTCGCGACCGGGATCCGTTGAATCTCGCCATCGTGCTCGACCGCAGCGGCTCGATGATCGGAGCGAAGCTCGACCAAGCCAAGCAGGCCGCCCTGCTGCTGGTGGATCAGCTTGACGAGCGCGACGCCCTCTCGCTCGTCACCTACGAGTCCGAGATCCAGGTCATCGTGCCCGCCGCTCGGCTGGGCGAACGGCGAGGCGAGATCCGGGATCACATCAAACGCATCGAGACCGGCGGCAGCACCGCCCTCTACGGTGGGGTTGAGGAGGGCTCGCGGCAGTTGCGCGAGTTTTTCGATCGCGCCAACATCAACCGGGTCATCCTCATTTCCGACGGCATCGCCAACGTCGGACCGAGCGACAACCGCTCCATCGCCGATCTTGGTTCACGGATCGCCCGCGATGGCCTTTCGGTGACGACCATCGGCCTGGGCAGCGATTACAATGAGACCCTCATGACCGCGCTCGCCGAGGCCAGCGATGCGAACTACTACCACGTCGCCGATGTCGAGACCCTGCCCGAGGTCTTTGAAAAGGAACTGGGTGAACTCCAGAGCATCGTCGCCCGCGAGGTCATCATTGAGATCCGCTGCCCCGAGGGCGTGCGTCCCCGCCGCATTCTTGGTCGTCCCGGCGAGTTGAAGTCTTCCAGCGAGACGATCCAGTTCGCCACCGTCTCGAGCGGTCAGAATCGCGAGATCTATCTCGAGTGCCTCGTCGCCCCGGAAGCCCTCGGCAAGGTCAATGAGATCGCACAGGTCTCGGTGCGTTATGCCGACGCCATCGCTCGGCAGGAAGTCGCGGCAGCGCCGGCTCCCGTCGTCGTCGGCTACTCGAAGGACCTCGCGCTGGTCACGAAGTCGGTCAACCAGGCCGTCGTCGCCGAGGCGGCCATTTTTGACAATGCCGTGGCCACCGAGGCTGCGATCAGCTTCGCCGACCAGGGCGACGCGGAGTCTTCGCGCCGGGTTCTGGATGATCAAATCGTGAAGCTGAAAGAAGTCCAGGCCGCCGCTCCGGCTGCCCAAGCGAAGGAACTTCAGAACGAGATCGACTCCATCACCACCGCCCGCGAGGAACTCAAGAGCGACCGACTTTCCAGCGAGCAACGAAAAGCGCTCTCCAACGGCACGTGGAAACTGCGCAACAACAAGCGCTGAGTCGTCCCCGCTGTCCGTCCTGCGCGCCTTTTCGGCACTCGCCATTGCCGGAGAGGCGCGATACCTTTTCCGCGGCGCATGAAGCGATTCGTTCCGGCCTTCCTTCTCATGATCCTGCTGCCGGCGATCCTTCTCGCCGGGTTGGCGCTGCGTTCGCTGCGGGATCAGGAGGTCGTCGTCGTCTCGCAGCGCACCCAGTTGCTCCAGGCCGGCTGCGATGATCTCGCCAACCGCATCGATGCCTTCCTCAACGACCTGCGCGGCTTCCATTCCCGGCTCGTCGAGGAGATCGTGACGAGCGAGGGTGACCGCGCCGAGCGCGATTTCAACGAACTCGTCCGGGCGCGCTGGAGCCAGGCGGCTGCTGCCGCCGTCATTGGCGAGGGTGGCAATATCCTCTCGCGGGCCGCGACTCCCGAAGTCGACCGCTTGTTGGCGGTCAACGGAGACTTCCTCAACAACCGCAGCGTCGTCGAGGTCTATCAGGCTCCGCCCTTGATCCGCAGTCAGGCCGAATCGGAGCCGGCTCCCGATTTTGCCGAGGAAAAAACGGCTGCGAAGACCGATGCCACGGCCATGAAGAAGGAAGCGCCGCAGAAATGGAAGGTGGCGATTCCCGAGCGGCGTTCCGAGTCCGTGCCTGCCCCGGCTGCGGCTCCCGCACCGATGGCCGCCATGGACGACCGCGCCGACTCCGCCCCGGCGATGAGGCGGAACGTGGTGCCCCAGCAGGCGCAGCAGTCGCTGGCCCGCGAAGAACCGGCCTTCGAAAGCAGCCTCTCCGAACTCGCCGTTTCCAACGTGATGGTTCAGGATCTCCCCGCCGGCGATCCCGAGGGCGCCGTCAGTCGCATCGTCGATGGCGAACTGCACATCCTGCTCTGGAAACGGCATCCGCAGCGGCCCGGCGTCACTTTCTGGACCGAGCTCGACCTCGCCGCGGTCCGTGCGGAGCTAGCGGGATTCTTCGACGGAGCGACGCGCTCGACCGCGGAAGCCGATGCCTCCTTCGCCCTGCTCGACACCGATGGCGCCCTGGTCGCGCAGACCGTGCCCGGCTTCTCGACCGATTGGAGCAAACCCCTCGTCGCCACCGAGGTCGGACCGCTCCTGCCCCGCTGGGAAGTCGCCGCCTATCTGCTCGATCCGGCGAAACTCGATCTCGCCGCGCAGCGCCTCCGACTGGCGCTCTGGATCGTGATCGGGGCTCTCCTGTTGTCGGTTGCCGGCGGCAGCGTGCTGATCCTGAGATCCGTCGGCGAGGAGATGCGGCTCGCCTCGCGCAAGACCGATTTTGTCGGCAACGTCAGCCACGAACTGAAGACCCCGCTCACCTCCATCCGCATGTTCTCCGAACTGCTCAGCCGGCCCGGCTCGATCGAACCGGAGAAAGCGCGCCACTACGCCGAGATCCTCTCGCGCGAGTCGGCGCGTCTTTCGCGCCTCATCAACCGGCTCCTTGATTTCTCGCGACTCGACCGGGGCGAAATTCGATTGGAAAAGACCCCGGTCGAGCTCGACGAGGTCGTCCGCGAAGTGGCCGAGGGCCTGCGTGAGTCCTTCGACGCGGCGGGCATGGAACTCACGATCGAAACTCCGTCGGAGTGTGGTCCGGTCGTGCTCGGCGATCGCGATGCCCTTGCCCAGGTCGTGCTCAATCTGCTCGGCAACGCGCTCAAGTATGCCCACGTCGGCGGATCGGTGGAAATCTCGGTGAAAAGCGAGGGCGATAGCGCCTGTCTGTCGGTCGGCGACCGCGGGCCCGGTGTGCCGAAGATCCACCAGCGGCGCATCTTCGAGAAGTTCTACCGCGTCGACAATTCGATCAACTCGGGCGTCGATGGCTCCGGCATCGGACTCGCCCTCTGCCGCCAGATCGCGGAACAACTCGGCGGCTCGATCCGCTACGAAAGCCGCCGCGGAGGCGGCAGCATTTTCACTTTGGAACTCCCTCTCGCCTTATGAACGATTCCGAAATCCAGATCTTCGTCGTCGAGGACGACGCCTCGATCCGCTTCGGGCTCGAGGAAGTGCTCGGCGGAGCGGGTTACCGGGTGCAGAGCTGCGGCGACGGGGCCGAGGCCCTGCGCGAAATCTCCGAGGCCCTGCCCGATCTGCTGATCCTTGACGTCATGTTGCCCGGCGCGAGCGGTTACGAGATCGCCCGTCAGCTCCGCAAGGCGAACTGCCGCATCCCCATCCTCATGCTCACGGCGAAGGGGCAGGAAATCGACAAGGTCGTCGGCTTCAAGGCGGGCGCCGACGACTACGTGACCAAACCCTTCGGCATCAACGAACTCATCGCGCGGATCGAGGCCTTGCTGCGGCGGTCGCGGAATTGGTCGAATGCCCCTTCCGACGACTCCATCCAGGTCGGCTCCGCGAAAGTATCACCGGCATCCTACCAAGCCGAGCTCAATGGCGAAACCATCGCCCTGACCCCTCGCGAGACCGAACTGATCGCCTACCTGCACGAGCGCCGCGGTCAGGTCCTCAGCCGCGATCGCATCCTCGAGGATGTTTGGGGCGTGCGATATTTCGGCACCACCCGGGCTCTCGACCAATGCATCGCCCAGGTCCGGAAAAAGATCGGGGATGACGGCCGGACGCCGCAGCACCTGCTGACGGTGCATGGGGTGGGGTATAAGCTGGTGTGAGGTCACGAGTCACGAGTCACGAGTCGGATCGGGTCTCGGTATCGCCCATCCCCTATCTCAAATCTCAAATCCCTCATCCCCGTGCGTCACCTCGCCACTCCTTCCTCCACCGCCTCGGCCTCTTCTTCCTCGTCATGGAAGAACTCCTTCGGTCGATACAGTTTCGCGACGATCAGGAACAGCACCGCAGCCGCAAGCATGAGGCCGCTGAAGAACCAGAAGTAGGCGGCACCTTCGAGCTTCACGAGGCCTCCGGCGAAGTAGTCGCGGGCGATGGTCGGGCCTGACTCCGCCTTTTCCGCTTCCGTCGGCAAGCCGAGCTGCTCGCGGCGGGTGTCGAGCCAGGTGCGTTCGGGTTGGAAGTGAGCCATGAAGTTCGCCAAAGCTCCCGGTTCACTCGTGTCGGGCCGACTCACCACCAGGACCGCACCGAGGTCCCACTCGGTCTTGAGCGTCTTGTCAGGACCGGCGCTCCAGACTCGGGCCTGATTGCGGTTGATGATTCGGTATTGGTAGGGATTGCCCCAGGGATCGCTCAACGCACCGGCGACGGACGCACCTTCCGCCTGCGAGGGGAGCGCGAAGTCCTTTTCGCGGAAGCTCGTCTCGACGAGGCCGAGGATCTGGTCGAGTTGCTCGCGCCCCGCGAAAGAAAGATCGGTTCGTTTGCCGTTGGCGTCGAACTTCAGCAGCAGATCGTCCTCAGTACCGACCTTTTCATCGAAGCCCCCGTGCGAGGCCTCGTTGCCGCTGGCCTTCACCTCCGCGATGGGCGAGTCGACCTGGATGAAGTCGTTGATGCGGGCGGTCACCTGGTTGCCGAAGGCCACCGCGAAGAGCCACAGCGACATGATCAGCGACTTCATCGACTTCGGGGCCTGGGTGTAGCTGAACTCGAGGCTGACGATGGAGACCATCACCTCGGCCGCGGTCAGCGCCACGTAGGCGACGATCTGCCACGAGATCGAGGGTGTCTCCCCGGCGTCGATCTTCATCTGCGCCACCGCCACGAGCACGAAGGAGATCACCATGATGAACAAGCCGACCGCGATCTTGCGTAGCGGCGTGAGCGGAAAGACCCGGTCGATCAGCGGATAGACCACGTAGGAAAACAATGGGATGAAGGTCAGGATCAGGATGGGGTTGAGCGCCTGGATCTGGCTGGGCAGCCAATGGATGCCCATCCAGCGCAGATCCATGTTTTCCGCCTGCAGCACCCAGGACGAGCCGCTCTGGTCGAAGAGCGACCAGAAGATCGCGACGAAGGCGTAGATCGCGCAGAGCTTGCCGATCGCGACGAGCCCTTCGCGGCTGAACATTTCGCGGAACACGTGAAACCCGCGCGCCGGAATGTGGACGAATTTCCACCGGCCCATCCAGAAAACGATCGTCGCCAGCGCCATCAGCAGGCCGGGCACGCCGAAAGCCCAGTGTGGTCCGTGCCATTCGAGCAACCAAGGCGTCAGCAGAGTCGAGGCGAAGGCCCCGAGATTGATCGACCAGTAGAACCAGTTGAAGATGCGCGGGAGCAGGTGGCGGTTGAGTTTGCCGAACTGATCGCCGACGTGCGCCGAGACGCAGGGCTTGATGCCACCCGATCCGATCGAGATCAGCCACAGCCCCGCCACCAGCCAGGTGCCCGCCTCACCCGCGAGCCCCATCAGCGCGAGCGCGGCGTGGCCGAGGCAGTAGACCACCGACAGCCACATAATGATGCGGTACTTCCCGAAGAAGAAGTCGGCGAGCAGAGCGCCGAAGAGCGGGGTCAGGTAGACGAGCGAGACAAAATCGTGGAAGCGTTTCGTCGCCTCGACGTCGCTCATGCGTTCGCCCGCGACGTCCCCCATCATCCAGAGGTAGTTCGCCATGAACACCGTCAGGATGGTCCGCATCCCGTAGAAGCTGAATCGCTCCGCCGCCTCGTTCCCGATGATGTAGGGAATCCCCGGCGGCATCCCGCTGAGGGATTGCGGAGTGGAGCCGTAGGTGGGACGGGGGTTCATTCGATGCTATGTCTTCAATACGGGCGTCTCAGATTTCGTTGCCTGAGCAGCATTTCCCCCCTCATCACATGCACGACATACACGTTTCCGTCTGCGGTAATCCGGTAAAAGATGCGGCAGGGCTTTTCCACAATCTGCCGGTAAGAAGCGAGTTTTTTGAGCTCAGGTGGAACCGATCCGCTCTTGGGATTGTCGACCAGTTGTTCGACATGATTGAAAACCCGTTTCACGAGGCGTTTGGCCGCCTCTGGATCATCCAGCGCGATGTAATCGGCGATTCCTTCCAGATCGGCCAGAGCTGGCTCCGTCCAAATTAGTCGAGCCATCGCTTCATGCGTTTTTTCGCTTCCGCATGCGACAGCGTCCTACCTTCTTCAATGGCGCGCTCGCCTCTCGCAATCCCTTCGAGAAGCGATATGCGTTCCTGCATGGCTTCGAAAGCAGTGACATCCATCAAATAAGCTGCGGGGCGACCGTGCTGGGTGATCAAAATCGGCTCGCGATCTTCCGCCAGGCTTCCAATGATTTCAGTCGCCTTCCGCTTCAGATTCGTTACCAGTTCGACTTTCATGAAGTGACACTAAAGTGATACTGTTTGGATCGCAATCCCGAATCCCAAATCCGAAATCGGAAATTTCCCACTCACCCCTCGATCGTCTTCCGCGCCCAGGCGGCCGCACCCATGGCTCCGGCGTCTTCGGCGAGTTCGGCGGTGACGATCTTGAAACTCTTCTTGTAGGGACCGAGGACCCGATCAACGGCCGACTTGCGCACGTTCTCCAGATAAATCCCCGGCATCGCCTCGACGAGGCCACCGCCGAGCACGATCACATCGGGAGCGAGCAGGTGGACGACCGTGGCGACGCCGCAGCCGAGCAGGGTCGCGGCGCGGCGGACGATGTCCTCGATGGCCGTGTCACCGGCTTCGATCGCCTTGGCGAGCGCCCCGCTGGTGATGTTGGCGATGTCGGTGCCGCAGGCTTTGAGCAAATGGGGGGCCTGGCCGCGGTAGGCGGCCCGGGCGGCTTCGGCGGCGATCTTCAGCCGCGAGCATTCCATCTCCAAGGTGGTTCCGTCCTCACCCTTACCCGAGGTCTCGGGGAAGAGCGGGATGTGCCCGAGTTCCATGCAGGAAAGGTTCGCGCCATGGAGCAGGCGGCCGTTGATCACCGCGCCCGCGCCGATTCCGGTCCCGGGAAAAATGCCCACCGCGCAGCGGGCACCGCGCGCGGCCCCGGCCTGGTATTCGGCGTAGACGCCCGCGTCGACATCGTTGCAGATCACCGCGCGCACCCCGAAGGCCTTGCCGAGGTGCTCCTCGACCGGCACGTTTTTCCAACCGAGGTTCGGGGCCTCGACGATGACTCCCTTCACTGGATTGATCGGGCCCGGACAACCGACCCCGATCCCGGCGAGCCTCGAGGCATCGACGCCCGCGTTGTCCAGCGCCGCCGAGACCGTCTCGACCATGCGATTGAGGCCCGCCTTCATGCCTTTGGCACCTTGCGTCTTCTGCTTGGCCCGGCCGATCGTCTCGTAGCGGTCGTTGAAGACCTTCGCCAGCATCTTGGTGCCGCCGAGGTCGAAACCGATCCAGACCCGTTCCAATGGTTTCGATTCTTTCATCGGGAGGGCAGCAGAAGGGTGGCTTCGGCGCGCGCCCAGCGGTCTGCGGCGATGATCTCGTCGAGGCTGGGGTGGGGGATCAAATCATGACGTTTCATCGTCTCGGCGACGGTGTGCCAGATTCCGGGAAAGCTCAAGTGACCTTCCAGAAAGGCGCCCACCGCGATCTCGTTGGCGGCATTCAGCACCGCAGGGAGCGTGCCACCGGCCGTGCCCGCTTCCTTCGCCAGCCGCAGCGCGGGGAAGTCGTCCCAGCGCGGCGCTTCGAACTCCAGCCTCGCCAGCGCCGCGAAATCGAGGGGCGGCAGGCGGTTCGGGACGCGGTCGGGCCAGGTCACCGCATACTGGATCGGAAAACACATGTCCGTCGTGCTCAGCTGGGCCAGCACCGAGCTGTCGACGAATTCCACCATGCTGTGCACGATGCTCTGGGGATGCACGATCACATCGACCCGGTCCATGCCGATGTCGAAGAGCCAGCGCGCCTCGATCATCTCGAGGCCCTTGTTGAACAGCGTCGCCGAATCGATCGTGATCTTTTTGCCCATCTCCCAGGTGGGATGCTTCAGCGCCTGGGCCACCGTCACCTTCTCGAGATCGGCGGCGGGCAGGGTGCGGAAAGGACCGCCCGAGGCCGTCAGGATCAGGCGCGAGACCTGGTCGGGCGTGCGGCCCTCGAGGCATTGGAAGATCGCGTTGTGCTCCGAGTCGACCGGCAAAACGTTCACGCCTTTGCGACGGGCCGCGCTCATCACCGCCTCGCCGGCCATCACGAGGATCTCCTTCGAGGCGATCGCGATGTCTTTGCCCGCCTCGATCGCCGCCAGGGCCGGGCGCAGACCCGCGACTCCGACGATCGCGATCAGCACGAGGTCCGCCTCGGGCAGGGTCGCGAGCTTCACCAGCCCCTCCTCGCCGCTGTGCAGCTCGACGTTTTCCGGAACCGCCTCCCGGACCTGATCCAACCCTGTTGGGTCGTAGAGGCAACCCTGTTGAATGCCGAATTCCCGGATCTGCGCCGCCAGGCTGTCGGCGCTGCGGTTCGCGGCGAGCCCGACGAGACGCATCCGGCCGGGCAGGTCGCGGGCTACTTTCAGCGAGCTCTCCCCGATCGAGCCGGTCGAGCCTAGCACCACCACATTTTTCGGACGATCGGGGTCGGGCATCGGCGCATCATTCCGCGATGCGGAGGTAGAGGTAATAGACCGGGGCGGTGAAAATCACGGAGTCGACCAGGTCGAGCACCCCGCCGATGCCGGGCATCACGTGGCCGCTGTCCTTCACCGCGAGGCTGCGTTTCATGATCGACTCGGCGAGGTCGCCCAGCACCGCCACCAGCGCGAGCACCAGGCCCAACACGCCCGCCGAGACCGGCCCGAGCAGCGGCACGCGCTCGCCGAGGCACCACCAGGCCACGTAGCTGCCGATCACCGCGAAGACCAGCGATCCCCAGAAACCCTGCCAGGTCTTGCCCGGGCTCACATGCGGCACCAGCTTGTCGCGCCCGATCAGCGAACCGACCAGATAGGCGCCGGCGTCGGTCATTTTCGTCACCGCCACCAGGTGCACCAGATACCAGGTCGAGGCCGGCAGTCCCGCGCCCGTCTCCAGCGGCAGCAGCAGGATCTTCGGGATGAAGGCGAAAATCAGCACGCAGTAGATGAAACCCAGCAGGGTCGCCGCGATCTCGTCGAGCGAGCGGTGCCCCTCCAGCGGCGTGCTCACCCGGCACAAGACCATCAGGATGAACAGCGTCGCCAGGGCGAGGCCGTCGATCTGCCCCAGCCAGGGCGCGTCGAAACCCCACAGCGGCGACATCAGCAGCCCGATGTAGACCGCCGCCACCAGCACCGCGTGCGTGCGGAAACGGCGGAAGCCCGCATCCTGGAACAGGCGGAAATACTCCAGCAGCGACCCCATCGAGAGCAGCGCGAAAATCCCGATGAAAATCGCCCGGTTCGACATCCAGAAGGCGATCGTGATCAGGCCCACCAGAATGAGGGTGCTGAGCGTGCGATTCAGAAAGGTGCGGGCCTTCGAGGGAGCGGCGGGAGATTCCGGCATAGGCGGTCGGGGTGTCCGTCGCGCCATGAAACAGGCGGGATGCGCCCTTGGCAATCACTAAATCCTTCGCCCGCGCCGCGGCACTTGCGCCCGGGCCGACTTTGCCCGACATCTCCGGCCGTATGGCAAAAAAACCAGTCGTTTTCATCATCCGCGACGGATGGGGTGACAATCCCGGCGGACCCGCCTTCGCCGAGGCCAACGGGGATTGCCCCCGGCTCGCCGACATCCCCTTCACCCGTGCGATGCACGAAAAATACCCCGTCGCGCACCTGAGCTGCTCCGGACTCGACGTCGGCCTGCCCGAGGGGCAGATGGGCAACTCCGAGGTCGGCCACCTCAATCTCGGTGCCGGCCGCATCGTCTATCAGGACTTCACCCGCATTAACAAAGCCATCGTCGACGGCGAGCTCGCCACCAATCCCGTGCTGCAGGAGGCCTTCGCGAAGGCCGCCGGCACCCGGCTCCACCTGCTCGGCCTCGTCTCCGACGGCGGCGTGCACAGCCACCAGGCCCACCTCGTCGCCCTCGCCGCCGCCGCGAAGGCCGCCGGGGTGAACGACATCCAGGTCCACGCCATCACCGATGGCCGCGACACCTCGCCCACCGGAGGCAGCGGCTATCTGCAATACTGTCAGGACGGCCTCGCCGCCAGCGGCGCCCGCATCGTCACCGTGATCGGCCGCTACTTCGCGATGGACCGCGACAAGCGCTGGGAGCGCACCAAACTCGCCTGGGACGCCATCGTCCACGGCATCGGCGAGGTCCGCACCGACACCCCCTCCGAGGCCGTCACCGAAAAATACGGCGAGGGAGTCACTGATGAGTTCATGCAGCCCCTCGTCTTCGGGCTCCCCGCCGAACAGCGCGTCCGCGACGGCGATGTCGTGCTCTTCTTCAACTTCCGCGCCGACCGCGCCCGGCAGATGAGCCTCGCCTTTTTGAAGGAAGACTTCGCCGGCTTCGATCGCGCCGGCTTCCCGCGCACCGCCTTCTACACCCTCACCGAATACGACGAGACCTACGGCTGCCCCATCGTCTTCCCCACCATCAACCTCACCAACACCCTCGGCGAGGTCGTCGCCGCCGCCGGGTTGAAACAGCTCCGCGTCGCCGAGACCGAGAAATATCCGCACGTCTCCTTTTTCTTCAACGGTGGCGTCGAGCAGCCCAATGCCGGCGAGGACCGCGTCATGCTCCAGTCGCCGCAGGACTGCGCCACCTACGATGAAAAGCCCGAGATGTCCGCCGAGGACGTCACCCGCACCATCCTCGACCGTGCCGCCGACTACGACCTGATCATCGTCAACTACGCCAACCCCGACATGGTCGGCCACACCGGCAACGTCCCCGCCGCCATCAAAGCCGTCGAGTGCGTCGACCACTGCGTCGAGCGCGTCGTGGAAAAGGTGCTCTCCCTCGGGGGCAAGCTCCTCATCGCCGCCGACCACGGCAACTGCGAGCTGATGATCAATCCCGATGGTTCGCCCCACACCGCGCATACCACGAATCCCGTGCACCTCATCTTCGTGGCGGAGGATGCCGATCGCTACACCCTCGACAGCGGCATCCTCGCCGACATCGCCCCGACGATTCTGGGCCTGCTCGGCGTGCCCGCGCCGGTGGAGATGACGGGGCATTCGCTGGTGACGGTGAGGAGCTAGGAGCTAGGAGCTAGGAGTCGGAAGTCGGACGAAGGAAGAGGCTACGCGTCGAGCAGCGGCTTTGCCGCCGTCGGGCCATGCCTGCGGCATCGTCGAGTGCGGGCTGCGCCCGCGTCGAGGTTTCACGGACGAAGGAAAAAGCTAAAAGCTAATCGCTAAAAGCTAACCACTCCGCGAAAGTTTTCCCCGCGTCCCCCCGTAAAGGACGGCATGAGAACTCTCGCCTTCCTCCTCTTCTGCCTCTGGGTGCTGACGCGGTACCTCGCGCAGGGGCAGGAGACCGACGACTTCGCCGACCGCCTCGTCGCCGCGGCGAAGCACCGCGCCACCCTCACGGTGCGCTACGATCCCGCCTACGTCGTGATCGACTACCCGGGCGGTGACGTGCCCGCCGATACCGGAGTCTGCACCGACGAGGTCATCCGCGCCTACCGGACCCTCGGCATCGATCTGCAGCAGCTCGTCCACGAGGACATGCGGGCCCACTTCTCCGCCTACCCGCGGCTCTGGGGCCTGAAACGTCCCGACAAAAACATCGACCACCGCCGCGTCCCGAATCTCGAGACCTACTTCCGCCGCCACGGGGCCGAGGTTTCAGAGGGTGAGGCCTTCCTCCCCGGCGACCTCGTCACCTGGGACCTCAACGGTAAGGGCCTCTGGCACATCGGCATCGTCATCGCCGACGACACCTTCGTCCACAACATCGGCGCCGGGCCCGAGGTGACGAAGGGGATCGGGCAGTGGAAGGTGGTGGGGCATTGGCGGTTTGGGGGGTGAGCCTCTCCGCCGGGTGAAAGGTGCGCACCAGATCCGTCTCCTCGATCAGGAAGTCGTCCACGAAGAGCTGCCGCCCCACATCGATGGGGATCACCGCGGGCGGCGTCGCCAGGTAGGGCACCGGCATGGGCTCCACCGAAAGGACCTCGCGATCCCGCGGCGGCCAGGTTTCGGGCAGGACGATGCCATTGTCGAGCGTCCGCTCGCCGCCGCCGGAGGCGGCGGGATCCTGCGCGTCGCAGGGGTGGGCGCAGAGGGCGAAGAAAGCGGAAAGGAGCGGCAGAAGGGAGCGTTGGGTCATGGCGATCGGGTCCCAATCAGGCACCGACCGGATGGCTTGTCTTGTGCGGCTCGGAGGGAAATTTTGTATGGATTTGCCGTGGGGGGGGCAAGCGACTCCCGGAAGCAGCCCGGAAAGATCGCGAAAAATTCCCTGAAGTATTCTTCGCTGGCTTATGATGAGCGTTCCCATTCTGGAGATCGGATATCGCAAAACATCTAAAGGAGCCATGCGAAGTTCAGAAAATAATTTTGATCTTCTTTCGCCTCGTATATAACCTAAAGCCAGTTGCTGACTTTCTGGCCATCACCTGATCCGCACTCCGAAACCTACTCAAGCGATTCGAATTGTCGAAATCGTTTAGCGACAAATAATAGATACCCTTGAATGAAAATAGGATTTATCCAGATCTCCAATGTGCTCAGTTTTCGTTTCCATGAACGAATCGAAAATGCTGAAATAATCGAATTTGATAGCGGTCTGAACATCGTTATCGGTGAGAATGGAGCTGGAAAGTCTACCGCACTTGAGGTGATTAACTTCTTCTTTAGGAGAGTGATATACACACAGTTCACGACCAACCATGAATTACTGTCCAATCGCGCGATACTAGATGATAGTGGAAGGAGGCAAATTCTCCAAAAAGCAAACCATCAATCGTACAATGATTTTCGATTGGATCCGAACTGGGACACTGAGGATAAGCCTCAGAGAATTCGAATAAGAATCGATTTGGATGACATAGACGAGAGGAACATTTTTAACATTAAACAAAGTTTGCCGTTGGTGCGGGAATTGGGCTCTTCATATTCAATGCACGCGGTTGAAGACGGCATTCATGAGCGCTCTTCTTTTATAATTGATATTGTTTTGGACAAAAGTAACCAACGTTTTACCATTGAAACACCGAATGGGAACGAGGATTTCGGGTTTAAATATCTCACCGATTACAATTATTTTAAAGAGCTTATCACGATTTACAATTTCATTAATCCGGACAATCGAATCCCGCCTCTATTTGAGTCATTTACGTTGATTAGCAGTTTTCGAAACTACCATGCGTTTCAACCTGCTGTGTCGCTAAGGGAGCAGGAGCCTTCGCATCAAATACGAGACATTAAAAACAGAGAATACAGCAAGAGTTTGAATGCAAGTGATCAATCGGAGCCAACAATATTCGGACTTGTCAGATTGCTCATTGCGGAGATTCATTTTCGCTTAATCAGAGGGCAATTATCGGAACATGAGTGTGAAGTTGCTGCCAACCAAGCCGAATTTCTCGTGTCGATTAACAATAGACTTCGAATTGTAAATATGGAGTGTAAGATCCGGCTTATCGATTTAAGAACTTGGAGTTACAGTTTTGAGTTTCTCGATTTACGGAGAGGGAAGGCGATATCAAACATAAATAGCCTTAGCGCAGGCCAGAAAGCTATCGTTCACCTTGTCTTCGAGGCGTATGGAAGAGGGGACTTGAAAGGCGGAGTTGTCATCATCGATGAACCCGAGATTCACCTACATTATCAGTTTCAGCATGAATACCTGCGTGTAATTGATGAGCTAAATCGAGATCAAAACTGCCAGTATATTCTTGTAACTCACTCTGAGGCGTTGATTAATTCTTCGACTATTAGCAGTGTGCGCCGTTTTTCTCTTTCAAGCTCAGGTCATACAAAGGTCTTTTCCCCGGCTCTGAATACTGACCAGAAGAGTCTAATCAGGGTCTTGGACAACGCCCGTTCAACGTATGCATTTTTTGCAAAGAAAGTTCTTCTAGTCGAGGGTGATACCGACCGATTCTTCTTTCGAGAAATTATAATCTCCGAACATCGGAATTCTGATCAGGAAATCGCCGTGCTACACATGGGCGGGAAAAAGGGATATTCCGTCTGGAAAAATTTGTTTTCACAATTCGGACTGACTGTGTACTGTGTTGCTGATTTCGACTTCATAATTGACGTTCATTATCGAGTTGAATCTGGAAAAAGCCTCAAGTCCTCAGATGAGATTCAAGCCTTTAAACAAATTCATGAAGATTGGGAGAGTAAAATTGAAGCAAGTTACGAGAGCAACCTGTTTATTCTTAAACTTGGTGATCTGGAACATTATCTCGGGATTCGGAAGGGTCTTGAGTTCACCATTCAGTTTTGTGATGAATCCCTTCAAAGTTTCCTTTTCGATTCCGAATCGGAGCGGAGCAAAGAGATTAATTTTATAATGCGCAAAATATTGGGATGAGATTTAAGTTTTTTGTCGCATGAGCTTCGGAATTCCTGTGTGCCGGATGCGTGGAGTGGAATAATTTTCTTACATGATGAATCAGCTTCTTTACGCCCAATTATTTTGCACGGAATGATGGTTTTCGCTTGGCGTTTTCGAGAAGGGACAATAGACGCGTCGATTTTTAATTCGTTTCCGGATTTATACTAGTCGAGACTGCTCGCATCGTTGATGCGGTCGGAGATGAGATAGCCCGGAACCCCTCCGGGGTCCCGGGCCGCTCATTTTCCGCGTTTTCCCTTTCTTCCCACACCCCTCACCCACCCACCGTCACGCTCACTTCCGCGCTCCACAGCCCGACGCGAATGTCGCCGACGCGGTAGATGGCGCGGTACTTCCACTTCGTCAGCGTCGCCGGATGCTGAGCCGTGTCATTGTAACCCGGCGTGGTATCGATCGTCAGCATCTGCCACCCGGCCGCGTCGCCGCGATCGACCTGGATCTCCAATTGATCCAGGAAGCTCGCATACCCCTGCCAGCCCCAACCGATCTCGACGGCGGCGGCGGCGACCATGGCGGTGATGGCGGGCTGGAGGGTGGTCAGGTCAGGGGCGGGTTTGGCGCTGCCGATGATGCCGAGGTCCTGACCGATCGCCTCGGTGTAGCCCGGGCTGGTTTTGATGATCTGGATCAGCTCGAAGAGCTTCACCAGGGCACCGTTCTTGCCGAGGGCGGCGAGGCCGGCGGGCAGATCGGGGGCGGTGAAGACGGGCAGGGCGATGTCCGTCATCGGATCGCCGTAGAGGGCGGCGTTGACCGCGGCGGTGCCGGCTTTGCCGCTCTCGCGCCGCTCGGGCAGCCACGATCCGATGCAGTAGGCCGCGGTCAGCGCCCACTCGACCCCACTGGCGCTCTGGGCGGGCGTCAAGGTGAGGGCGGCGGCGTGGCCGGGCAGTTTGCTGGCGAGGTTGCCGAGCCAGACGACCTGGTCTGAACTCGGCCCGGGGTAGTAGTCCTGTTTTGACATAGCTTTGTGTTTTTTGGTTTGTGTTATCGGAGTCGGAGGAGAGGGGGGCACGTAGCCGGGGTCGCCGGGTTCGAGAATTCCCGACCACGTGAGGTTGGGGGAATTCCACGTGTAGGGGAGGCCGGTGTCGGGGTCGATCGAGTCCCAGAGGAGCGGTTTCATGGTGGAAAAGGGCGAAAAAGGGCGTTTGGGGGCCGGAAAAGGCCGTTTCGGCGATTGGGGGGCGTGCTGCGGTCGTTGGAGGGCGCCCTCCAATCTCTGGTGGGCGCCCCCGAATCGTTGAGGGGCGTGGAGCAGCCTTGGGAGGGTGCCCCCCAGCCGCTGCTGGGTGCCCGCCAGGAGCTGGTGGGCGCGGAGCGGTCGTTGAGCGGCGCCCCCGAATCGCTGCCGCCTGCCCCCCAAAGGCTGGTGGGCGCGGGGGAGGCGTTGAGGGATGCCCTCGGGTCGTTGGAGGGCGTCCTCCGATCGTCGTTCGCGCCCCCCGATTCGCTTGCCGGCGTCCGGTCGCTCGCTCCGCGACCTGGTCGATGGGTACGAGCGATCCCTTTCCCGGTCGCCCTCCGGGTTGCCCCATGAAAAACCGCCACTTTGGCGATCGGGTGCATCGGGAGGCCTTTTAACAAACTGGCAATGAACGTGGCAAGCCGATTTTGCTGCGGATCGATTTTTTCGGGAAACGATTTCCGCAGCCCCCCGGGGCGTCCGAGTCGTTCATTCCGCGCCTTGTCCCTCCCGATCCTGATTTCCCAGTTGCGAGACCCGTCACGGGCTTGCTACGATCGCCGTCGAACCTTCCACCTGCGCTCCGTTGCCTCTCCACGGGACGCCGACCCCTTGATGAATGAGTGATCCTTATCCCGAAGAACTGCCCATCGAAATTGATCGTGACGGACTCAGGCGTTACCTCCGCCTGAAGTGGGGGACGGCGTGGGTGACGCCGCTTGCGTTTTTCGGAATCATCCTCGGCCCCCCGGGCAGCGAGCACTTCGCCAAAGGGACCGACTCACCGCTCGTGGCGCTGCTGGCGGTTCTCCTAGGCGGCGCGGCAGGGCTGGCGGCAGGCGTGCTGATTGCGCTGATGTGCTACTTCGTGTTCAGCCATCGCATCGCAGGCCGACTCGCGTCCAGCCTGGCCGTTTCGGTCGAGGGGGCCTATCTGCGGATCCGCCAGCACTCGGTCAGCCGATCCGACCGGAAACTTCATTTCCGCGCCATCGTGGACTTCGCTGTGATCCAGGATGACCTGGCGCGCTACGCAGGTGTCGAGGCGCTCTCGATCACGACCACGGCCGGCGGAAACCAGAGCACGATCATCATCCCGGGAGTGAAAGATTGTCTCAAAGTGCGGGACCTCCTCGCAGAGATCGACCGCTTGCGCGAAAATGTCTGAAAGTTCCAAGGGTAAGACGACATGATGCCTCAACGACCCTCTCACCAAGCCACAACATCGGGGGTTAGGACCGCCTTCCGGATTTTATGAGAAAAGCCGAATGAATCTTACTCTTTCCGACATCGCAAGCCTCGCGACGGCCGCTGGCATCATCGTCGCCACCGTGCAGCTTTGGTTGGCACGCAGGCAAAGCATCACCTCTTTCGAAGATGAATTCAGCCCCGAGTATCGCGAACTTGCCGCGAAGCTGCCGACCAAGGCACTTCTCGGAGAGGCGCTCAGCGAGGACGAGCACGAACAAAAATTCGATGAGTTCTATCACTACATAGACCTTTGCAACGAGCAGGTATTCCTGCACCGCCGCAAACGCATCACGAAGGCGACTTGGCGCTTTTGGCGAGACGGCATCGAACACAATCTGAAACGTCCGGCCTTCAAACGTGCGTGGAGCGAGATCGCAGCCCGTTCCGACACTGACTTTCAGGAGCTTCGCGAAGTTTTTCCACCCGAGCCCTTAGGCCCGCAGTAGTTAAAAATGCCAACGACGCGTTGTAGCGACCGCGCGCAAGCGCGCCACGCTGACATCTGCTCTCTGGCCGTGTGACTTGCTTCCGGGCGCAAGCGGTTCATCGACCCGCTGGATCGGGCACCCTGGCACCGCCAAGATCCGACCAAAGTCGGATACCGCGCGCCCATTTCTCCCCCCGACCCCCGACCTTGGTCCGATGGCGGCAGAGACGGCGCGGGACGAGGCTGGGGACATGATGAAACATCCCATGCGTCCCATCCTGACTCTCGCCTTCTTTTCCCTGCTGCTCGCGGCCGGGCCGGTGGCGGCAAAACCCTGGGGCATCCGCCTGATCGAGCCGCCCGGGGGACAGGGCTCGACGCAGCTTCAGGCGATCAACGCGCAGGGCGACGTGGTCGGCGATTTCACCCTCTCCGGAGGCGCGCCGCGCGCTTTCGTGAACCGCAACGGGGTCTCCACCGCCCTGCCGGTGCCGGACGGAACGACGGGCAGCGGGGCGAGCGGGATCAACGCCGCGGGTTCCATCGTCGGCTTTTGCCTCGATACCAACCTGCGCGCCTGCCTGTGGGAGAACGGCAACGTGACGATCCTGCCGGTGCCGGCCGGGGCCCGCAACACGAAAGCTTATGCGATCAATGACTCGGGTCTGATCGTGGGCAGCTACACGGACGCGTCGTTCGACTCGCATGTCTGCATCTGGTCTGGGGGGAACCTCGTCTATCCGGTGAAGCCGATGGGGGCGACGGATTCCGAGGCGGTCGCGGTGGGCGGCGACGGCAAGTATGCGGGTTATTGCCTGACGGCGAGCGCGATGCGGGCCTGCCTGTGGAGCAACTCGGCGACCGTGGCGACGCTGGACCTGCCCCAGGGGGCGACGGACAACCGGGCGCTCGCGATGAACGGGATTGGCCTGGCGGTGGGTACGGCGTGGTCGTCGGTGACCACGGAAGTGGCCTGCCTCTGGCAGGGGACCGCGGTGCAGGTGTTGCCGAGTCCCGGCTTGGGCGGCTCGAGTGCCATGGCGGTGAATGGCATCAACCAGATCGTCGGAGACTTCTACCCGGAGAGTCAGATGACGAGCCGGGCCTGGTTCTGGGAAGCGGACGAGCCGGAACTGTTGCCGCTCCCCGCCGGGGCGGTCTCGTCCTCGGCCACAGCCATCAACGACGCCGGCCAGATCGCGGCCAATTATGACTTTCCCGGTGAAAGCCGGGGCGCGGTGGTCGAAGAGGCCGGCCGGCCCACGGTGAAGATCACCGGCCGGAAGCGGGTGAGCACCTCGAAACCCAAGATCACCCTGCGGGGCACCACCACCGACTTCGTCGATCAGGTCTCGTGGAAAGGGAAGGGCCAGGCGGGCAAGGCCAAGGGCACGGCGGCGTGGCGTTTCACCTGTCGCCCGAAGCCGGGCCGCAACGCCCTGCGCGTGATCGCGAAGGGTCCGGGGGGTGTTTCCAAGCCGGCGCGGGTGTTGGTGGTGAGGTGATCGGAGGTCGGAAGGCGGAACCCGGAAGGCGGAAGGCGGAAGGCTGGCGCAGTCGAAAAGGGGGCTTCGTCCCCGATGCGGGCCCGGGTTGCACCGGTTCCCGGATTCGCCTAGACTCCTCTCCATGGACGCCTCCGATCTCATCACCATCGATCCCGAGATCCTCGGCGGCACGCCTGTCTTTCGGGGGACTCGGGTGCCGGTGCAGACGCTGTTCCAATATCTCGAAGCGAACTACGCGCTCGACGAGTTCCTCGAGTGTTTTCCCACCGTGACCCGCGAGGCGGCGATCGCCCTGTTGGATCGGTCCGAAGTCGCCTTGCTATCCACGACACGATGAGGGTGCTCCTCGGGACGATCTAGCCCGGGGAATACGTCCGGTTGGAGGTGCCGTGAACTTCGGGCGAAGTCAAATTGCCCATCCGCATCCCACATCCCGCATCGGAGGTCGGAGGTCGGCCTGTGCCGACCAAGGACCAAGGACCCGTGATTGATCTTCGCTCCGCTTCGATATGACCCATCCCCCCTTCACAAAGCCGTCAGCCAGACGCCGACGCTCATTGTGGCGCCGCCGGTGCCGGTGAAGGAGCCGGAGACGGGTGGCACGCTGTCGGGCAGGCGGCCGACGGCGACGGGGATGTGGTCGGGTCCGGTGAGCAGGCCGAGGGTGGGGTCGACGCCCTTCCACCCGGCCCCGGGCACGTAAACTTCGGCCCAGGCATGGGTGGAGCCGTAGTCGTAATAAGAGGGCGGGGCGTGGAGGTAGCCGCTGACGAAGCGGGCCGCGAGGCCGAGGTGGCGCGCCGCGGCGATGTAGAGGGCGGCGAAGTCGCGGCACGATCCACTGCCAAGGGCGAGGGTGGTCTCGGGCGTCTGCACCCCGGCTTCCTCCCGCACGCCGTAGCGGAATTCGCGCTGGATGCGGGCGGCGATCCGCAGGAGCAGGGCGACGGTCTGGATGGCCTCTCCCCCGGTGCGGAGTCCGCCGACCCAGCGGGCCAATGGGGTATCCGTGCCCGGTCCGGGTCCGGGCGGTGCGGCGTAGGGGGCGAGCAGCGGCCAATCGCCGGCCTCGTAGGCAAAGGGGAAGTCGACGGCGTAGTCGGCGACGAGGAAGTCGAAGGGATTCTCGTTGAACTGCTGCACGACGAGTTCGCTCTCGATGGCGAGCCGGTTGGTGGTGCCGGCGAATGCGGCGGTGGCGATGGAGTTGCCCTCGACGTCGCCCTGCCACGCGATGGTCGCGGCTGGGGTGATGGTGAGCTTCGAGGACTCGATGCGGAGTTGGTGCCCCTCGCGCGGGCGCAGCCGCAGGAAATGCGGGCCGAGCGTGACGGGCCCTCCCCAGGTGTAGTAAGTGCGATGGAGGATGCGGAGGCGTTTCATGGCGGCGGCCCGTCCGAACCGCGGGACCCGTTCGCGAGGCCTCCGCGATGCGTCCACCCCACCTGAAGGGCGGATGCGGGGGAAAGCAAGAGTTTCCCGCCACGGTTCGTGGGTCGTGGGGGCGGAAGCGGGGCTTGCCTTGGGAGCGGGGGCGGTCTATGGCTCTGCTCTCTCGTCGCGAGGTATGACTTCGGACTCTCCCCCAGCCAAGGCTGGCAGACCCGTCCTCGTGACGAGCCTGCTGGCCGTACAGGCCGTGACCGGTCTGGCCGCCCTGACCCTGCTCGTGTGGGAGCTGGGCTGGCCGGTCAGCCTGTCGGACACGCGTTGGTTCGAGTGGACGACCTGGGGGCTGGTGGTGTCGGCGCTGGTGGCCGAGGCGGGATTGGCGGCCCGCGACCACGGGCTGTCGCGGGTGAAGAAAGGGATCATCCTGGGCGCGCTGCTGCTGCTGGCGGCGGGGCGCTTCGGGCTGGAGCGTCCCCTGCGCGGTTGGCTGGATGATGTGATGGCCCCGCGGACGGCGGCGCTGATGGCGCTGGTGGTGGTGCAGTTCACCCTGATCGTGCCGGTGGGCCTGCGGATGCTGCGGCTGACCCGGGCGCGCGCCCTCCAACATGTGAGACCGGGCACCTTTTTCGTGGCGACCTTTGCCCTGGCGATCGTGGGCGGGGCCTTGCTGCTGAAGACTCCGAATGCGACGACGGAGGGCATCTCGTGGCTCGACGCCTTTTTCACCAGCACCAGCGCGGTCTGTGTGACGGGCCTGACGGTGGTGGACACGGAGCACGCCTTCACCCGCGAGGGGCAGGTGATCCTGCTGCTGTTGATCCAGGCCGGCGGACTGGGGATCATGACGCTGACCTATTTCATGTCGCTGGTGGTGGGTCAGGGGATCTCGCTGCGCGACCGGGCGCGGATCTCGGAGCTGTTCAGCGAGGACAATCTGGGGGCGATGGGCGCGCTGGTGGGGAAGGTGGTGGTGACGACGCTGGCGATCGAGGCGGTGGGGGCGGGGTTGCTCTACCTGGCCTGGTCGGCGCAGCCGCCGCGAGAGGGGGCGCTGCTGTGGGATGCGCTGTTCCACTCGGTGTCGGCCTACTGCAACGCGGGCTTTTCGACCTTTTCGGCCGGGCTGGCGGACGAGACCACGGTGGCGAACCGAGCGGTGCAGGTGATCATCATGGTGCTGATCATCACGGGCGGGATCGGCTTCGCGGTGCTGCACGATCTGCCGAGATTGATCGGCCACGGGCTGCTGGCGGTGCTGAAGCGTATCGTGCCGCGGTCGCGCCGGGTGGCCCGCTGGTCGCTGCGCTACCGGGTGCGTTTCCACGTGCGGGTGGTGCTGGTGACGACCGCGGCGCTGATCGTGGCGGGGGCGGTGGCTTTCTTCATGACGGAGGGCTGGGGCTGGTCGGGCGCCCGGGCCTGGGAGGCGGTCTTCAACTCGGTGACGGCGCGCACGGCGGGTTTCAACATCACGGATTTCTCGCACTACGGCTTCGCGACCATCGTGGTGATGTGCACTCTGATGTTCATCGGCGGCAGCCCCGGGGGCACGGCGGGCGGGGTGAAAACGACGACTTTCGCGATCGCCCTGGGCGAGCTGTGGAGACTGGTGCGCGGCCATGAGTCGCTGCACATGCACCGGCGCCGGATCACCCGCGATGTCGTCGACCGCTCCACGGCGACGATCGTGCTCTCGGTGATGTGGGTGACGCTCTCCATCCTGCTGGTGAGCTGGGGCAACCCGGGGGCGCACCCCTCGGACGTGGTGTTCGAGTGTTTCAGCGCCTTCGGCACGGTGGGCCTTTCGCGGGGCTTCACCCCGGAGCTGGGTCCCTTTTCCAAATGGGTCATCATCGCGAGCATGTTCGCGGGCCGGGTGGGGCTGCTGACCCTCGTCTTCACCCTGGCGGGCCAGGCGCCAACGCGGCGCTACGAGCTGCCCGACGCGCGCCTGCCGCTGAACTGATCCTTTCTCCACTTCATTCCCCGGCTTCACTCACCCTGATATCATCATGAAATTCGCCATCATCGGATTGGGATTCTTCGGCTCGGCCCTGGCCCGCGAGCTCTCGGCCTCGGGACACGAGGTGCTGGCCATCGACACCGACGAGGCCCACATCCGCGGGGTGCGCGACGTGGTCTCGATGGCGGCGATCGCCGACGGCACCGACGCGGGGGCGCTCCACCAGCTCGGGGTGGGCGAGGTCGACACGGTGGTGGTGGCGGTGGGCGAGGGCTTCGAAGCCAGCCTGATGATCACCGCCCACTGCCAGAAGCTGAAGGTGCCGAAGGTCTACACCCGGGTGATCAACGAAGTCCACGAACACCTCCTCGACCTGATGGGAGTGACGGGGAAAATCCACGCCGAGAGCCTCGCCGCGGCCTACTTCTCGCGGCAGGTGACCCACGAGTCGGTGCGCCGCTATTTCGGCATCGACGAGGATCACGCCATCGTGGAGATGGAGATCCCCGAGCGGCTCGTCGGCAAGACCCTCGCCGAGGCCGAACTGCGCAAACGCCATGGCTTGAACCTGGTGACGGTGCGTCGGCTCATCGACGCGCCCTCCCCGGAGGCATCGGACGAGGAGAACCGCCGGGTCACCGGCACACCAAGTCCCGATTTTCGTCTCGAAGCCGGCGATCGCCTGATCGTCTTCGGCGGGCTGAAGGACATCGGCGATTTCTGTGGCTGAAGGCATCCGAACACGGGCGGCCCATTCAAGAGGGTCGGGTGGGCGATCCAAGAGGGTCGGGTGGGGCGGGATTTTGTTTTGATGCTCCGGTCCCTGATGGCAATGATCTTCGCACGATGAGTGCGGAAGCTCTGGATCCCCCTTCGCGACGCCTCGACGACCCGAGCGTTCCAGCGAAACCCTGCGATTGGTGGCTCCGCTCATGGGCGAAGTGGGGTGCGGCCGGAGTCCTGGCTGCTGCTCACGGCCTGCGGAGAGGCGATGGCGCCGAAATCGAAGAGCGAACCCTTGAGTCCCGAAATGAAGAAGGGACTGGGGGCATTGAAAGAACTTCTCCAGATCGGACCCGGCGTGGTGCAAAAACCGGCGATCCCGGTGCGCTGGATCTTGACGGACATCGATGGTCGCAGCCTGGATGCCACCATCATTGGGAAAAGCGGTTCGCAGATCACCTTGGTCCGGAGGGCGGATGGCAAACGTTTTGACCTTCCCATATCCCGCCTTTCGGAAGGCGATCGCGACCGGGTGAAGGCGCTGGACGGCAAGACGGCACCATCAGAACATCCGATGGAGTCCTCCTTCTATCGGATGAAGCAAACGAAGCTTGATGAACTGGAAGCGGGGCTGGCGGAACTGAACCGGGAGTATGAGGCAACCAAATCCGACATCAAACTCCGCTCGCTCTTGCGCGAGATGGAATTACTAAAGTTCGACCGGGCCAAGCTGCTGAAAGAGCTCTCGGATCTGGAGCGTTTCTAGCTCATTCCCCGCGATCGCCGGACAGAACGAGCCTGGGTGGCTCGGGCGCAAAAAATCGGGCAATTTTCATGCCCTTTTCCCGCGACAAGGGGCCGGGTCCCTGCTACCACGTCTCGCGCATGAAGGACATCGACATTGCCCGCGCGGCGACGCTGCGCCCGATCCAGGAAGTGGCGGCGACGCTGGGGATCGCCGCGGATCACCTGATCCCCTACGGACGGTGGAAGGCGAAGCTGGATTTCATGGCGTCCGGCGCCGTCCCAGAGGGGGGCGATGGCAAGCTGATCCTCGTCACGGCGATCTCGCCGAGTCCTCCGGGCGAAGGCAAGACGACAACGACGGTGGGCCTCGGGGACGGACTGAGTCGGCTCGGGAAAAAGGCGATGATCTGCCTGCGCGAACCGAGCCTGGGCCCCTCCTTCGGCATGAAGGGCGGGGCCACCGGCGGGGGGTATGCCCAGGTGGTGCCGATGGACGAGATCAACCTGCATTTCACCGGCGACTTCCACGCGATCACCACGGCGAACAACCTGTTGGCGGCGCTGATCGAGAATCATCTCCACTGGGGCAATGAGCTCGATCTGGATCCCCGCCGCATCACCTGGCGGCGGGCGATGGATCTGAACGACCGCTCGCTGCGCGAAGTGGTCACGGGTCTGCAGCACGAGCGTGATTATCCGCGCCAGACGGGCTTCGACATCACGGTGGCGTCGGAGGTGATGGCGATTTTCTGCCTGGCGAAGGATCTCGCCGATCTGCGCGACCGGCTCGGCCGCATCGTGATCGGCCGGAACCGCAAGGGCGACAACGTGACCGCCGCCGATCTGAAGGCGCACGGGGCGATGACGGCGCTGCTGAAGGATGCCCTGGCTCCAAACCTGGTTCAGTCGCTGGAGCACACCCCGGCTTTCGTGCACGGGGGGCCCTTCGCGAACATCGCGCACGGCTGCAACTCGGTGATCGCGACGCGCACGGCGCTGCGCCTCGCCGACTATGTGGTGACCGAGGCGGGTTTCGGCGCGGACCTGGGAGCGGAGAAATTTTTCGACATCAAATGCCGTGAGGCGGGCCTGACCCCGGCGGCGGCGGTGGTGGTGGCCACGGTGCGGGCGCTGAAGTATCACGGCGGGGTCTCGCTGAAGAAGCTGGCGAAGGAAAATCCACGCGCGGTGGAGAAGGGTTTCGCGAACCTGCGGCGTCACCTCGAGAACCTCGCGAAGTTCGGCGTGCCGACGGTGGTGGCGGTGAACGCCTTCGCCTCGGATTTCGACTCGGAACGCGAGCGGCTTTTCGCGCTCTGCCAGGCGATCGAGGTGCCCTGCGTGCTGGCGACCCACTGGGCGGATGGTGCGAAGGGTGCGACGGACCTCGCCACGGAGGTGCTGCGGACGATCGAGGCGGAAGCGTCGAGCCGCTTCGCGCCGCTCTATCCGCTGGAGATGCCGCTGTTGGAAAAACTGCGCACGGTCGCACGCGAGATCTACCGCGCCGATGATCTGGACATCGATGCCGCGCTGGTGAAGCGGCTCGCGGCTCTGGACGAGACGCCGGTGGGGCGCTTCCCTGTCTGCATCGCGAAGACGCCCTACAGCTTCAGCGCCGATCCGGAAAACCGCGGTGCGGCGACGGGCTTCACCCTGCCGGTGCGCGAGATCCGGGTCTCGGCGGGTGCGGGTTTCGTGGTGGCGATCACCGGCGACCTGATGACCATGCCCGGCCTGCCGAAACAACCCGCGTCGGAGGTCATCGATGTCGATGCCGAGGGGAGGATCGTGGGGCTGAGCTGAGGGGAAGGAGTCACGGGTCACGGGTCACGGGTCACGGGTCACGGGTCACGGTGGCGTCGAGGGGGAGTGTCATTCGCGCCCCATTCTTTTCCATTCGCGTTCCCCTTCTTTCAGCATCCCTGCAAGAGACGGTCGCTGGTAGAGTTCCGCACGTCATTTCCCGTGTTGGCGTAGCGGACGTCCGCGTGCGCCGCCTTGCAGGCATTTGGATTGCTTTCAGCCGTGGAATCGCAATTCCTCCACGCATGAAACGGCCTCACCATGCTCTCTGGATCGGTTTTCCTCACGTGATCCGCAGCATCTGCCCGCGGCTGTTACCGCTCTTCTTTTCCGCGTCTCTCATCGCTGCTCCGGGGGATCACGACGCGGTCTTCGACCCGGGGACACGATTGGACGCGGGCGCGTCGGCGGCGGTTCCGGACGCGAACGGCCAGTTGATGGCGGGAGGCATTTTCGCCAGCATCAGTGGCTCTGGCAGATACCTGGCACGCTTCAACAACGATGGCTCGGTGGACACCGGCTTCCAGCAAAGCCTCCAGTTGAGCGGTGACGTCCTAGCGCTGGCGACCCTGCCCGACGGCGACGTGCTGGTGGGCGGCAGATTCACGAACTCCGGTGGCAACAATCATCTCTGTCGCTTCAACCCCGACGGTACGGTGGACGGGGGCTTCAACCCGGGTTCCCTGCTCAATGACCGGGTGGAGGCAATCTCGGTCCAGCCCGACGGCAAGATCCTGGTGGGCGGTCCTTTCACGAACGCCAACGGCAACAACCGTCTCTGTCGTCTCGAGGTGGATGGCTCGATCGATACCGGCTTTAATCCGGGGACCGCGCTGAACGCCACGGTACGCTCGATCGCGCTGCAGGCGGACGGCGCGGTGGTGGTGAGCGGTCAGTTCATCAACGCGAACGGGGCCGGGCACGACCGGGTTTGTCGTTTTCTACCCAACGGGGACTTCGATACGAGTTTCTCTCCGGGTAGCCTGCTGGTGGGGGTGGCCCAAGTGGTGGTGGTGCAACCCGATGGGAAGATCCTGGTCGGCGGCAACTTCTCCGACGTGGGCAGCGGCAACCCGGATGATTATGTGTGTCGGCTGAACGACGACGGCACGCAGGATACGAGCTTCGACCCCGGGAGCCTGCTCGCGGGAACGCAGGCTTCCGTGTTCGGCATGGCTCTGCAGGCCGACGGAAAGATCCTGGTCTCGGGCGGCTTTGACAACGCGGGTGGGGATGATGACTTCATCTGCCGCCTGCTCTCCGACGGAAGCCACGATGCCACCTTCAATCCTGCGAACACGCTGTCGGCATTCTGCGACGGGGTGGCGCTGCTGCCCTCGGGAAAGGTGGTCTGTCTAGGCACTTTCTTTTCCGTGCCCTTTGGCACGGGTGACGACAACTTCCTGTGCCGTCTCGACAACGATGCTGCGACCACCGCGCTCTCGGCGACGAGCGGATCGCGGGTGCAGTGGCTGCGAGGCGGCAGCGCGCCGGAGACGGAATGGGTCGAGTTCGAACTCTCCACCGACGGGGGCACCAGCTTCACCTCGCTGGGCGCGGGCAACCGTATCGCGGGTGGATGGGAGCTGACCGGCCTGACCCTGCCGCAGGAGGGGAAGCTGCGGGCACGGGCGCGGACGCGCGGTGGCATCTACGCGGGGTCTTCGGGCCTGGCCGTGGAGACGGCGGACTACGCGCGGACGAATCCGCCGGTGGTGACGATCTCCGGGGCCAAAAAGATCACAACGAGGGCCGCAAAGCTGGTGATTCGCGGGACGGCGACGGACCCCGATGGGGATTTGCGGTCCGTGCAGTTCATCGACTCGCGAACCAAGGGGAAGCGTTTCCGCCCGACCCAAGGCCTGGGATCGTGGGGCGCGAACCTGGTTCTCAAGAAAGGTCGCAACCTGGTCCAGGTAAAGGCGACCGATGCCCGCGGGGTGTCCTCGGCCGTCCAGAAGGTGACGGTGAACCGGAAGTGAGGCCTGGCCCCGGCTCGTCCGGGAAATTCACGCCTCTGCGCCCGTCTCCGGCAGCCGGATCCAGAAATCGGCACCTCCGTCCGGGCGGTTCTCCGCCCCGGCTTCGCCGCGGTGGGCGAGAGCGACGGCGCGCACGAGGCTGAGGCCGAGTCCGATGCCCGGATGGGCGGCGGAAGAGGCGGAGCCGCGCATGAAGCGGCGCCAGATCCGCGGCGGATCATTTTCACTCAGGCCGGGGCCGGTGTCGCGCACGTGCAGGGTGAAGGTGGCGGTCGTGGGATCGTGAAGCGCCTCGATCTCGATGGCACCGCCGCCCGGAGTGTAGGCGATGGCGTTGTCGATGAGGTTGCAGAGGGCCTGGAGCAGGCGCTGGCGGTCGGCAAAAAGCGGAGGCATGGGACCGACGGGACACAGGGTCAGGGAGAGCTTCTTTTCCTCGGCGGAGGCGGAGTAAAGTTCGACGGTCTCCCTCAACAAGACATCGAGATCGAGAGGCTCGGCATTCAGACGCATGATGCCGGAGTCGCCGGCGCGGATGCTGAGGATCTCGCTGATGATGGAGGAGGCCCGGGTGATCTCCTCGACGGCTTTGGCGGCGTGTTCGACGATGTCTCCGCCGGCTGTTTCGCTGGTGAGGATGCGCTCGACATTGCCGCGGATCCGCGCGAGCGGGGTGCGCAGCTCGTGGGCGAGCTGGTCGTTGGCGGCCTCGAGCTCCTCGGTGAGGGTCTGGATGCGGTCGAGGGTGTCGTTGAAGGCATTGGCAAAGTCGATCAGCTCGGGAATGGCGCGGGAGGAGACGAGCCGCTCTTTCAAACAGGGCGAGCTGGCGAGCTGGCGGGCTCCGCCGATCATCTCCTGGACGGGGCGCAGGACGTGTTTGGCGAACCAGACGGAAGGGCCGATCGCGAGCACGAGGGAGACGCCGATGGCGATGAGGAGGAGGTTGTGGATGCGCTGGATCGCCGCGAGATCCGCTTCGTTGGTCCGGGCGAACCAGAGTTGGGATCCGTCGCCGAGAAGCCTGCGGCCGATGGTCATCACGGTGCCTCTTTCCATCGGGATGCGGTGCCAGTCGGTGGCGCCGTTTGAGGTCAGGGGTGTCCTCTCCAGGGCAGGCCACACAACCGATGCAGTCGTTGAGATGGGCCGGTCGATCAGGGGCGTGCCGGAGGGGTCGAGCAGGCGGATGCCCTGATCCTGTTCATCGTGGCCTGCGATCAAGAACAGGTTCTCCACGGCTTTCACGGATTTGCGTTGGTAAAAGGCGCCATACTCGCGCAGATCGTCCTCGATGATGGCCCGGCCGATTCCGTCAAAATGTTGGCTCAATGTCCAGGTGGTCACGATCCAGGTGAGAAGACTGGTGAGCGCCACGATGCCCAGCATCATCGCGGAGAGCTGCCAGAGGGAGGACGCCTGGGGTCTCCTAGACATCGCAGTGGAAGGTATGGCCTCGGCCCCTGAGCGTTTCAAAGTGGGAGTCCTTTTCCGGATGATCCAGCTTGCGGCGGAGCCGGCTGATGGTCGCGTTGACGACGTTGGTCCCGGGATCGAATTGAATGCCCCAGACCTGGTCGAGCAGGAAGGAATTCGTCAGCACCTTGCCCTCCTGCTCCATGAAGAGGTTCAGCAAGGACCATTCCCTCGGTTGTAGCGGGATGCTTTCGCCCCGGATGAGGACTTCGCGGCGGAGGGCGTCGAGTTTCCAGCCGGTCGGGACCTTCGCGGTGGGAACGGCGTCCCGTCTCCGGCGGGCGAGGGCGACGAGCCGGGCGACGAGCTCATCCATGGAGAAGGGCTTCACGAGGTAGTCATCGGCACCGAGCGAGAGTCCCGCGACCCGGTCGTGGACCTCGCCCTTGGCCGAGAGGAAAAGGACGGGAGATTCCATCCCGGCGGATCGCATCGCGGCGACGATTTCCAATCCCGAAACCTCGGGGAGGGAAACGTCGAGAATCACGAGATCCCATTTGCCGCCGCAAGCCGCTTCCAGGCCGCGTTGGCCCCCGGTTTCGGCGGTGACCCGATAGCCGTGCTCCTCCAAACCGGCGGAAAGCTGGCGGACGAGTTCGAGGTCGTCTTCAACGAGGAGTAGGTTCATCCCGGGCGCGGTGGGTTGCATTACCAAACGATAACGTGCAAGTCACGACGATTTTAGGGAGACTGCGGGATGATGCAGGAGCTGACCCTGACGATCTCGCTGCTTGGACTGGTGTCGGTGGATACGCAGACCCTGGGTAGCATTGGCTCAACAGCACGGCAGCCCCATCGAACCGGGTCTGTGGCGGCGGGTGATTCGAAGAGTCGAAAGAATGGATCTCGCAGGCGTTGAGTGTACCTCCCGAGTGTCCGTGATACAAAGGTTGTGCGGAATTCGCGGGATCTCGACGGCTGGAACGGTGTCCCGTCGCTGGTTCCTCCTCTTCGCCTATGTTCTGGTTCTGAATTTGGGTGGCTTGGGAAGACATGGCCTCTTCGAGCCGGACGAAGGACGGTACGCGAACATGGCTCTCGAGATGCTGGAGCCGGAACACGACTGGCTTGAACCGACTCTGAGCGATGTCGCCCATTTTGACAAACCTCCGTTGATCTACTGGATTACGGGTGCGTCTTTCCGGATTTTTGGCCCCAGCGAGTTTTCCGCCCGGCTGCCCTCTTTCCTCGGCGCGCTTCTCGGACTCGCGGGAGTCGCCTTGATCGGGTTGAGGATTCACGGCGAAAAGGCGGCGTGGTGGGGTGTGCTAAGCTGCGCCACCACCTTGCAGTTTTGGGCACTCGCGAGATTGCTCTCACCCGACATGCTTCTTTGTGGTCTCGCCACACTCGCAGCAGGTTGTTGCCTCGGGGGGAAATCCGGAAGCTTCCGGTGGTGGAGCGCGGGTGCGGCGCTGTGGACATTGGCTTGGTGGGTCAAGGCGACGGCCTGCCTTGTACCCCTGCTCGCGCTGACGCTGGCCTTGCTTCTGGCCGGTCGGCGGGATCTGCTGGCAATGCTACGTCCGGTCCGGCTCCTGATCGTCATCCTCGTTTTGGGATCGCCATGGTATCTCCTGATGATGGAGCGCCATGTTGAATTGGAGGACTTCTTTCTCCATCGGGAACTCGCAGGCAGAGTGACGGGGCATGTCGATGGGCGTCAAGGTTTCTTCGGCTTTCACTTTGTCGCGGCAATCGGCTTGTGGCTGCCATGGTGGCCCGTCGCGCTGCGAAGTATCGTGACAAATCCTTTGTGGAAACAGGCGAAGGATTGGAGGCAGCGGCTACAGACGGTTCCGTTCGAACTCGTTGCCGCCCTCTTGATCCTCGTCGTCTTTTCCCTGATCTCTTCCAAGCTCGTCACTTATACCCTGACCGGTGTCCCCTGGCTCGCGGTTGGACTCGGTGCGGGTCTCCGGCACGAGTCGTTTTCCCTGAAAAGCTGGAAAGGGGGGCTGCTCGCAGCGGGAGCAATCTTCGTCGTCTCGGTCGTTTTTTTGCTTCCCCGTTACGAAGATCAACTAGGTGCCAATTCCAGCACCCGAAATGCCGTCGAAACTTCCAGAGCGATGGGAGCCACGACTTGGATCTGCGACCGCTTTCTACCCGGGGTGGAATTCTATGCAGGCGAATCGGTCTACTACGTGAATGCCCGGGATCTGAAGCAGGTGAATGAATCCCGCGGCCAGCTGCCCGATAAGCACTTCAAAGTGCCGCCGGATCTCGCCCCTCTCGTCAAGCGGGCGAATCGCGGCACTTGGTTCGTACAATCGCAGCCAAAATCTCCGGTGTGGGAAGAAAGGTTTTTGGCCCGGCATGTTGTTCCCGGAACAAAGCCGGTTGTTGTCGGGGTCTTCAAGTTATGGCGTCTCAACTGACAGAATTACAGCCGGTTGGGATCGTGCATCGCGGAGAACGTTCTCTCGAGGGAACCCGGACCTGCCGTATGATCGGACTTCGGAGGCACCCCATCGGGAGTCATCATTACCAAACGATAACGTGCAAGTGTCGGGGTTTTTCGGGAGAATCCAAACCATGAAAAACCCCCTCGCCCTTGCACTCTTCGTCACGACGCTTGGGCTCGTATCGATGAACGTCCGCGCCCAGGGCATCGCCTACGGCAGCATCACGAACTTCGACACGGTCAACGACACGGGCAAACCCTGCCATGGGTTCGAGATCGAACTGGAGGATTGCCGCAGCACCGACATCGGCTACACCTACGACTACAACCACTACGGCACCCCGCGGATCACGCAGGATGACTCGATCCCGGCCCATCCCTTGTGCCGGGTGCGGTGGGAGAGCCGCAAGAATCCGGACGGCTCCTGGGCGGCTTACACCGCGGTCCCTGCCGGGCCGATCGCCCCGACCGACGGGCACCAATTCACCAATCCCAGCGTCAACTTCGGCGGAGAGCATTTTGGGGTCAGTTATGGAATCCAGCCTTCGGCGATCCGGTATTTCTGGCTCGTCGATGACGGAGCCGGCAACCTGATCCACGGTGGCCAGGTGCAGGTGGCCGCTCCCACTTTCCAATACTTTCCTCCCCAGGGCGGCGCTCCGGCGCAAGTGCAGGCGGCGATCCGTCCGCCGGAGCCCGAGGTGCACGTGAAGGAGTTCGGCCCCGCGCTCTGGGTGAAGGAGATCCGTACGACGAGCCACAACACGAAGGAGATCGCCTTGCGCGACCTGGTCTCGGACGATCCGGATGATCCGGACGACAAAAACTGGCGGAACGGCGAGCCTGACGAGGTCGAGGTGGAGTGGCAACTGCTCCAGACCGAATTTGCGAGGCCTGACAAGGGGAACGGAGAATTGCAGGCTGCGCCCGAAGACCTCGACAACGAGGACGAAGTGGTGACGAGGCGCTACGAATTCTTCGAATACATCGGGCCCTTCGATGCGGAGAGTGGCGAGGCGATGGCGGAAAACGTGGGTCCCGACGACCTCCATGGCGAAGGGATGAAGACGATCAACGGAGTCGAGGTGGATCTCTCGACCGTCGAGGTGGTGGGTGAGTTCAAGGGCGCCCAGATGGCGGCCGTGGTGGTCGATGCCGCGGCGGGGCTGATCGATCACCTCGCTGCCGGCTTCGTCGACGAGGTCTATGCCGACCGCACCGTCGTGCTGCCGGGCAATGCTCCTTTCGTCGCCACGAGCCAGGGGGATCTGCCTCCGGGCATGGTCTTCGATCCGGTCTCCGGCGTGCTTTCGGGGACTCCGACCCAGGCGGGTGACTTCGCATTCTCCGTCAGTGTCTCGGAGAATTCCCAGCCTGCGATCGAGAAGAACTATCTCTTCTCCGTCCTTGAAGTCGGGGACGCGCCGCCGCCGCAGGCGATCGTGGACACGGCGAGCGAGCCGGTGGATGGCGGGACGACCAGTGGGGACGGCAGCTACGACCTCGGCACGGAGGTGATCGTGACGGCAACTCCCGCTCCGGGTTACCGTTTCCTCGAATGGACCGACAATGGTGCGAGCGCCGGTACCGACGGTTCCGTCACCTTCACCGCCGACGTGAACCATTCTTATGTCGCGCTATTTGAGGCATTGGCGGCGGGGGCCTTGCCCGACCTGTCCATCGGTTCTCTCCCGGCATCGTTGATCGGCGATGGGATCTACAACTCGACCGGTGCCGGGCAAACCGTGACCACGACCGCCTCCAGCCGGAAAGCGGGTCAGTTTCATTTCAAGGTTCAGAACGACAGCGCGAACGACGGTGTGATCTCGGTCAGAGCAACCGGCGGAGACCGGTTCACCCAACTGAGTTACTTCGATATCTCGGATGGTCGCAGAAACGTGACGGCCGGTCTGAGCCGGGCGGGTGTTCACTTGGCGGCGCCGGGTCTGGCCGAAAATGCCTATGCCGCCACGGTCCTGGTAAAACGTGGAGCCAAAAAACGTTCGCGCGCTCTCTTGATCCAGGCCGGAGCCGATCCCGCCCTGCGTGATCTCTCCATTTCCGTTCTCCGAATCAAATAAGAATCTCCTCAACCGCTTGCTACCCATCCGAACCGTCAGATCGAACCAAAAAGAACACCCATGAAAAAGAATCATCACTATCTCAGCCTTCGGGGGACCGCCCCCTCGCTCCGGACCACTCTTCTTTCCACACTCTCCCTGCTGATCGGCTTCGGCAGCCCGCTGGGTACGGCGGGTCGCGTGGTTTTCGCCGCGCTCGCGGCGGCGGCGCTGCCCGGTCTGGTCGAGGCCCGTGGCGGTGCCGATGATGGACCGGACCACGACGCCAACGATGACCACGGCGGCGGCGGCAAGGGTGCCGACGACGGGCCGAACCACGATGCGAATGACGATCACGGTGGCGATCGCGACCACGACGGCATCAGCGACGACCGCGACGACGATGTCGACGGCGACGGAGAGAAGAACGGGTCGGACGACGATGTCGATGGCGATGGCCGGCGCAACGGCAGGGACCGCGACTGTGATGGCGATGGCAGCCCGAACTCGCTCGACAAGGACATCGACGGCGACGGTCGCCGCAATCGGAAGGATCCGGACATCGACGGCGACGGCAAACGCAACAAGGTCGACGACGACAGCGACGGCGACGGCAAAAAGAATTCGGCGGATAACACGCCAAACGGACGTTGATTCCCGGTAGGGTCCGTGGCGGGCTCTGGGATTGCGGGAATGACGAGCCCCGTCGGTCGATGACCGGCGGGGTTTTTCGTTTTACGCCTCGGCGATTCGGCCCTTTGATTCATCGGAGTTCATCCATGCCACGCCCCTCTCGTCCCGCTCTCGATACCGACGCTCTCGCGGAACTGCGCGCCATCTACACCGCGCTCGAGCAGCGACCGGTGGTGCGGGATTGCTCGCTGCGTACCGGTTGCTGCCATTTCCGGCTGACGGGTCGCACTCCGAGCGTGACGAAGGCCGAGGCGCTCTACGCGGCGAAGGGCGTTCGCGCCTCGGGTAGATCGACGATCAAACCGCATCCCGACGGCGCCTGTCCGCTGCTCGGCCCCGATGGGCGCTGCGCGATCTACGAGCACCGGCCCTTCGGCTGCCGCACCCACTTTTGCGCGGAGGCGGGCGGCCCCTATGCACGGAGGGAGGTCGCCGATCTGATCCGGCGGCTCGAGGCCCTCGATGAACGGCTCGGGCACCACGATGGCCCGCGCCCGTTTGTGCCGGCGCTGGAGGAGGCTATGTGAGCATCAGGGCGCTTCCCGGAAGCGATAGGCGTAAAGATCGGCATCGCGCAGGACGAAACGCAGCCTCACCGCCGTGCCCGCGAGCGCTGTGAGATCGCTCCCGCCTTTCCAATTTACGACCCGTTCGATGGCATCGCCGAAGAGGGGCGGACAATCGTCGATCGCGAAGCCGGGGATGGCTTTGCCGGTCTCGTCCTGGATCTCGACGCGCACATCTCCCGCGGCCGAACTGGAGAAATTCAAAGCGAGTTCCTTTCCGGAAAAAACCAATGGCTTCGTCACCAGCTCGCCGCCGGAAAGCGGGGCCTGCACCGAGACGAAACCATCAAGGCGCAGGCTGTAGCGGCGCAGGAGACTGCTTTTGCCGGTCCAGTAGCTTTCGGTGGCGTAGAGCGAGAGCTCATCCGGACCGCCCTCGAGACTGGCGCGGGTCTGGACCATCCCCCAGGCGAGGTATTGGTGGCCGTAGTGCCAGGTGCCCTCGCGCTCGGGACCGGGCCGCAGGAAGGCCTCGTTCCAGCGCTTGAAAGTGACTCCGTCGCGGCCGGCCATCAGCAGCCCCTCGGTGATCGCGGTGCCGTAGCGTTGACTTGCTTTCGCCCGGTCCTCACGGGCCGCGAGCTCGGGCAGGGCCCGCATCGAGTCGGACCAGCCTCGCTCGACATAACGGGTCGGGAAGCCGATCAGGAGATGGGGAGCCCGCGCATAGGGCGCGACGCCGTTGGTGTAAAGCTGCTCGTCGGGAGAGTCCACGTACTGCAGATCCTGATGCGGCTCCCAGTCGATCAGGTTTTTGGAAACCGCGGTGCGGATGGCACGGTTCCCTTCGGGCTTCCAGGTGTCGCCATCGGTGGTGCCTCCGGTGAAGATGCGCCAGTAGGCGCGATAGGCTCCGAGCTCGGGATCGAAGAAAGCGAGGTTCTGTGAGTCGAAGGCGCCCTCGGAGATGATCGGAGTCGGATGAGCGAGGCTCCAGTGAAAGCCGTCGGGCGATTGGAAGAGCAGCAGGCCGTGCGGTTTTTCCGAGCGGATGATCGCCTTGTAGCGCGCCTCGGGCGGGCAGGCGGGATTTGTATCCTGAAACACGGCGGGGTGACCGGGGTCCGACTTCACCTCGCCGATCGTCTCCGGAGCGAGCACGATGTTGTTCGCTTTCGATCCCTGAAACTCGACGAGGCCGAGCTCTGGCTTGCGCCAGGTGATCCCATCGTCGCTCTCCGCATAGCAGCAGAAGAGGGGATGAGTGCCCGTGTTGACCTTGCCATCCTTCACCGCGATGTGCCAGGCCTTGTAGTAAAGTCGGTAAAGGTCGCCGTCGCGGAAGACGCTGTGGTAACCGCTGCCCGTCCCCTCCCAGGGTGCGTCGTGCTCGAGCACGACTTCGCGTGGCACCGGGGCATGCATCTCGAGCCGGGCTCCTCCGGAGAGCGAGTCGATCAAGGTGTCCTCGACGAAGAGCTCGCGGCGCATCCCGATCTCCACTGGCGCGGCCAAGAGGGTATGGTGGAGGACCAGACAGGGTAGGATGGTGAAAAGCGGGATGGTTTTCATGGAGGCGACCCACGATGAGGGATCGCCGGGCCCCGGCACAAGCCCGGCCGCCCGGCGGCATCGCGTGAGCGGACCGAAACAAGCCATTGCCAGAGCGGTGGCACCTCCCTAGCATGGCACGATGTCCCATTTCTCGTGGCTCGATTATGTGATCTTCGGCGGCTACCTGGCAGCCTCCGTGACCGTGGGGCTGCTTTCGGCCCGGAGCCCGAAATCGCTGAGCGATTATTTTCTCGCGGGCCGCGGGATGAACACGATCCTCGTGGCGATGTCGATCCTGGCGGCCCTCTTCTCGGGCATCAGTTACCTCGCCGGTCCGGCCGATGTCTACAAGAATGGTTTCGCCTTCGCCTACGCGGTGCTGGCCTTTTTCATCGCCACACCGATCACGACGATCTGGATCCTACCGAAGTTTTTCCGATCGGGCTACTTCACGGCTTATCAGTTCCTCGAGGAGCGCTTTTCGCTTTCGGTGCGGTTGCTGGCCTCGGGCTTGTTCATCTTCCGCGTCTCGCTCTGGCTGGCGGCGGCGACCTATGCACCCGCGCTGGCACTCGAAAAGGTGACCGGTCTGCCCCTCTGGATCACCATCCTCGCGTCGGGCACGCTGACCACCCTTTACACGGCCCTCGGCGGAATGCGCGCGGTGATCTGGACCGACGTGCTCCAGCTCGTCGTGCTCTTCGGCGGGCAATTCCTGATCGTATGGGTCGCGCTGGGAAAGATCCCCGGCGGCCTTTCCGGCGTGTGGGAGACCGCGGTCGCGGATGGGCGCATGGATCTCAGTTTCAACTTCAGCCTCTCGGAACGGATCAACTTCTGGTCGCTCCTGCTCGCCGCGGCCTTCTTGCACCTCGTGCAAATGGCGACCGACCAAGTCTCGGTCCAGCGTTACCTGACCGCCGGTAGTCTGAAAGAGGCCCAGCGCTCGCTCTGGATCAAGCTCTGGTTCATCCTGCCGGTCCTCGTGCTGTTCTACGGCACCGGACTCGTGCTCTACGCCTTTTACAAGGTGCACGGCGATCCCATGGCCGCCGGCCACATCGTGAAAGAGGACCAGATCCTGCCTTATTTCGTGGTGACCGAACTGCCCCGCGGTCTGCCGGGTCTTTTGATTGCCGCCATTTATGCCGCGAGCATGTCGACGATCTCCGCGGGGCTCAACTCGCTCGCGTCGGCGACGGTGGTCGATTTCAAGGGCCGACTGTCGACAGCGCCGGAGGGCACGGAAAAGCGGCAGGTGGGTGGTGCCCGCATCATCACCGTGATCTACGGCGTGCTGGTGATGGCTCTCGCCTTCGCGGTCACCCGGATGCAGGGGAATCTGGTGGAGTCGGTCAACACTGTGATCGGACTGATCGGGGGACCGCTCCTCGGTTTGTTTTTCCTCGGCATGTTCACCCGGCGTGCCGATGCGCGTGGTGCCCTGATCGGATGCCTCGCCGGTTTCTCGACCCTGCTCGCGGTTTACCTCTATCAAAGCGGCGCCTTCACCGACGCGGTCCCCACGCCCGTGGTTTCCTTCATCTGGTTCAGCCTGTGCGGTGGTCTCATCACCGCGACGACCGGCTTGCTGACCTCCCGGAAAATGCCGGGCACCGCAACCTTGCCATGAATCACCTCGATCCCGATTCCATCCTGCGGGACTACGAACGCGACGGCGTCGCGCTCGTCCGGGGTTTTCTCACGCCGGAGGAAGTCCGCTCGATCCGCGCCGAGCTCGACCGATACATCCGCGAGGATCTCCCTGACAAACCCACCGACGCGCGCACCCTCGAGGCGGACGAGAAAACGGTGCGCAACCTCTGGCGGCTGGAACTCCACAACGAATTCTTCCGGGATTTCGCCGCAAGCGAAAAGCTGGGGAAACTGATTGAGCCTCTCGTGAAAGGCGAGCCGGTGCTGGCCGGGGTCGAGACCTTCAACAAGCCGGCCCGGATCGGTTCCGGGGTGCCTCCGCACCAGGACAACGCCTATTTCTGTCAGACGCCGCCCGACATGCTCACTGTCTGGATCGCGATCGATGCGGTGACGGCGGCGAACGGACCGGTCACCTACCTGAAAGGATCGCATCGGCTCGGGCCGCTCCCGACGAAACCCTCCGGGGTGCGCGGCAACAGCATCGGGCTCGCCCAGATGCCGGATGCGGATGACGAGGATCTGCTCGTCGCCCTGCTTGAGCCAGGCGATGCGACCATTCACCACTGCGACACGATCCATTTCTCCGCACCCAACACGACGGAGCACCCGCGCCTCGGATTCCTGCTCGTCTTCCGCGGCAGCCACACGAAGACGGACTCGGAGCTGAAGGCGGCCTACTCCGCGGCGGTCACGATGACGCCTCCGTCCTAGCATGATCATTCGCCCGGCTTTGATCCTCGCTCCGTGGTTGCTCGCGTTCCCTCTGAAAGCGGGAGCCGAAGAGCCCTCCCTCACCGGGATCTGGCTGATGGGGCAGTCGCTCTGCGACGGGTCGGAATCGCTCCCTCTGGTGACCTCGGAGGACACCGGAGGGGGGAATTATGCCTTCCGGCGCGGCGTGCGTACCTGGCTGCCCGGCGCCGAGGCGGCGGAGCCCGAAAAGCGTCCGGCGGATCAGTTTGAGCTGGTGCCACTCCGGGCCGAGGCCAATGGCGGGCTGGGGGAAACGGTGGCTAACGGACTCGCGGATCATCTCAGGGCGTCCCTCCTGACATTGACCCAAAAATCCGGACGGGGTGAAGGTCCACATTTTCTCGTGGCCTGCGCCGGTCAAGGCGGCCGCCAAATCCAAGAGCTCTCGGCCGCGGACTTGTCGACCGATCCACGCACGCCCGAATCGCGGCGTCATGGTGGCGGCTACTACCGGACCAGTCTCGACGACGCCCGTCGTGCCGTCGAGGCCGCGGCGCAGCGGGGGCTGAGATTCCGTATCGGCGCGCTCTACTGGATGCAGGGCGAAGGGAATGGCGGACCCAGCGGCGGAATCGTGCCGACCCGCTGGGACGCCGAGATCCCCCGTCCCGCGGGACTGGAATGGTATCGTGATCAACTCATCGCCTACCGGACGCAATGGTCCGCCGATCTTGCCGCCATCACCGGCCAGGCCGGAGAGATTCCGATGTTCACCTACCAGACCCTCGGACCGGCGGGCGAGGCCCAGCTGATGGCCGCCGATGCCGATCCGGAGATCCATCTCGTGGGGCCGCATTATGCCGTACCCAGTGCGCTGAACAGCCGCCGGCCCGATGGTCGGGCCGGTGATGCGATCCATCTCTCCGCCGATGGCGAGCGCTGGTGGGGCGAGCAGGTGGGGAAGGTGATGCACCGCGTCCTGGATCTCGGCGAAAAGTGGGAGCCCTTGCGACCGATCCGTGCCCGCCTCGATGAGACGCGTGACCGTGTCCTGATCGACTTTGCCGTGCCGCGTCCGCCGCTCGTGATCGACACGAACTTCCTGCCCCGGCAGGAGATCGCGGTGAACGGAGGCTACTCTTCGCTCGCCGGGTTTCAGGTCCGCGACGGCACGGGCGCGACGGTGGCCATCACCGACCTCGCCGTGGACGGAGCGGATCGTGTCCGCATCCATCTCGCCACCCCTTTGCCCGAAGGTGCCCGCTGGACGGTCGGTTACGGCCATCCCGCCACGGTCGCGCTCGGGGCGATCTCGGCACTTCGTTCCCGATCGGGGTCCGAGAGGGAGATCATCCTGACAAACGACTATTCCGAAGTGCTCCACCCTTTGTTGGATGAAGGCGCCTTTTTCCTAACCGCCACTTCCGCGGGCAAGTCCGTCCGCGTCCCGGTGCGTGGGGCGGCCGTCGAGAACGGCGTCACGGTGCTGCGCTACGATCCCGCCGAGCTGCGCGACGGGACACCATTCGAAGCCGGCCTATCGATCAACGCCCAGCGGTCTTTCAGCTACGGCAATCTCCGCGACTCGGATCCCGAGCGCGCCGTCTTCACTTTCGCCGACGACACCTACGGAACCCGCGGCGGACAGCCCTATCCTTTGTGGAATTGGTGCGTCATCTTCTCGAATTTCCCGGGAGACCTATGACCCGACCCTCTTCACTCTCCGATCCAACCCTGTATAACCCGATGAAAACCCGATCCGATGGCATGAAGTGCCTGCCTCTACTCCTACTCGCGCTCGTTCTTCCCCTCCACGCCGCCGAACAGGTCTTCTTCTCCTTCGACGACCACGCCATTCCGTTCCGCGACAATGTCTTCGTCACGCCGGTGACGGCGGAGAAACATTCGGCCAATCCCGTGTTGCGTCGAGGACCGGAGGGCGCGCCGGATCATGGTCATGCCATCCTTTACGGCACGGTGCTGAAGCTCGGTGGGAAATTCCGGATGTGGTATCTCGGCATGTTCGAGACCGAGATCAAATCGGGCCAGGCCCCGGGTTGGTGGCGGCCGATGTGCTACGCCGAAAGCGAGGACGGAGTGACCTGGACCAAGCCGGAGCTCGGCCTCGTCGAATTCAACGGCAACAAGAAGAACAACATCTGCCTGATCGAGTCCGAGGTGCCTTCGCTGGCAAAGGTGAACGACTTTCTCTCCATCCTCCACGAGCCCGAGGATCCCGATCCTTCGCGCCGCTTCAAATGTGTTTATATCGCCCATCCTCCCTTCGAGGACGTGCGCGGCGGGCGCAGCGGGATCGGCCCGAATGAAAAACGCTGGGGCGCCTTCATCGCCGCGACGAGTGCGGATGGTCTGACCTGGAAAGTGGTCGGCGACCGACCCATGAATGCGGGGAACGAGCGTTTCGAGGTTTCGGGTCTCTATCGCTTCGGGAATTTCTACTACGCGCCCGGTCAATTGCTCTCGCCCTGGGCCTGGCGGATGGATGGCAGCGACGTGGGGCGGGTCACGCTGAGCTATCGCTCGCCCGATTTCGTCACCTGGTCGCGGGCGAAAGCCTTCGCTTTTGCACGTCCCGGACAACTCACCTCCGAGCCGATCAAAGGCCAGCAGGGGCACATGGGCGCGGGCATCTGGAATCGCGGCAATGTCATCATTGGGTTGAATGGTCTCTGGCAGGATGCACCCGAGAAGCCCGCCGATCCCAAGCAGTGGAATCTCGGAGTCGCGGTCGATCTCGGTCTGATCGTGAGCAATGACGGCATCCATTTCCGCGAGCCGATCCCCGACCACAAGGTGATCCCGCGGGGCAAGGCGGGCGAGTGGGACGACGTCGCTATCCTGCAGGGGCATGCTTTCGTCAACGAGGGTGACAAGACGATGATCTGGTATTCACACTGGGACACCGGATCCACTTTGAAGAACATGGAAATCGGTCTCGCGACCCTGCGGCGCGATGGCTTCGCCTACCTTTCGCGGAAGGTGCCGGATTCTCCCGCGCATGTGGTGACGACCACCTTCGAGGCCGGGGAAGGGGATCGGGTCTTCGTGAATATCGAGGGCGTCTCCGAAACCGCTCCGCTGCGCGTGGAACTGCTGGACGACTTCGACCGTCCGGTGCCGGACTTCTCCGGAGAGGCGGCAGGAAAGGTGGTTTCGTCAGGAACGCGGGCGGCGGTCAACTTTCCCAAGGGCGCGATCCCTTCCGGTCGACCACTTGCGATGAAAGTCACGCTGCCCGATGGGGGCGAAGCGAAGCTCTACGCCCTCTACCTTTCCGCCGAATGATCCGAGAGCGGAGTCCCCATGCCTTCGGCGGCGGCGAGAGCGTTCTGGTTGCCGTCGAAAGAAAGGAAGACATCGGCCTCGAGTTCCAACGCCGCAGCGATGTGGAGCACGTCGGAACTGCGATGACCTCCGGCGAAGGTGCGGGCTTTGGAAAGGCGCTCGGCGAGGGCGAGGACCTTGATGAAATCCACCTCGACGATCACCACGGTCCCGTTATCGAGGTCTTCCTTGAGATCAGCGATCATTCTCTCCGCCTCCAGGAGGGGGTAGCCGTGTTGCCGGTTGTTTCGGTGGCGAAAAGCCTGAAAGCGCGCGGCCTGACGGAATTCCCAAAGCAAGAGTCTCGTGACGTGGAGCGGCCCCATCAAAGCGGCTCGATGATGAATCGCCCTCTCGGAATTGTCCTGCGTGCGATAGAGCGCGCAGAGGAAGGATGTGTCGAGACCGTGCATCAGCTGAATTCGCCAAGCTCAGCTTCACGCATTTCCCGGACTTCCTCGGCGGAGAAGACCCGGTCACCCCAGGTCCGCTGGAGTCGCCTCCGATGCGCATCAGCATCGAAAACCGCGGCCTGCTTGGGCCGCGGAGGCGAAAGATGCGCCACCGGTTTCCCGTGCTTGGTAATCTCGATTTCCTCGCCATCGGCGAGCCATTCCTCCACCTTGGCAAAATCGTACCGCAAATCCCGGACCGTGAGCGTTTTCATGAATTGTGATCAAAAAATTCATCACAAGCTTCCCCTCGTCAATTTCCCATCCGCCGCATGAGCACTGTCCCCGAAATCAATCCCTACCTCTGGGCCGAAATCACCGACTACGATCTGGACCTCTGGAAACGGTATCTCGCCGACTTCGTGCCGCCCGATGCCTTCGATGCCCACGCTCATCTCTGGCGGGTCGCCGATCTCGGCACTCCCACACCTGCACTTGCCGCAAACGGCCCCGCCATCGTTACGCGCGAGGTCTATGACGAACGCATGTCCCTCTGGATGCCGGATCGTTGCCCGACCGGCGGGCTGTTTTTCCCGTTTCCGACCCGGGTCCTGGATGTGGAAGGGGCGAACCGCCACCTCGCCGATGAGATGAGGAAGGATCCCCATTCGCGCGGGCTCATGATCGCCACCCCGCGCCAGGACCCGGCGGCGGTGGAGCGGCAACTCGACGAGGATGGTTTCGTCGGGTTCAAGGTCTACCATCTTTTCGCGGACCGCCCCGACACGCTCTTTGCCCCGACCGGCGAATTCATCCCCGAATGGGCCTGGGAACTGGCCGATCAACGTGGCCTTTCCATCATGCTCCACATGGTGCTACCCCGGGCCGTGGCCGAACCGGAGAACCAGCGCTACATCCGCGAGCATTGCCGCCGCTATCCGAACGCCAAACTCATCCTTGCCCACGCCGCGCGCGGCTTCTGCGGACGACATACGGTCGAGGGAATCGCTTCGCTCCGCGGACTCGACAATGTCTTCTTCGACACTTCCGCGGTGTGTGAAGCGTCGGCCTTCGAGGCGATCCTCGAAGTCTTTGGTCCGACCCGGCTCTGGCACGGGGCCGACTTCTGCGTCACCGAAATGCGGAGCCGTTGCGTCAATCTTGCGGATGGTTTCCTGTGGCTGGATGAGATTCGCGCCGACTTCTCGAAGTCGCGATTCGCCCGACCGACGCTGCTCGGATTGGAGTCCCTCCTCGCCCTTCGCGAAGCCTGCGAGAACCAACACCTCGATGCCACGGATGTGGAGGAGGTATTTTGCCTCGGTGCCCGCCGCGAACTCGGAATTCCACTGCCGCGCCCGGTGCCCGACGTCCAAGCCGCTTATCGCGAGGCGAAAGCCATCATCCCGGGAGGCACCCAACTCCTCAGCAAACGTCCCGAGATGTTCGCACCGGATCAATGGCCCGCCTACTACCGCGAGGCACGAGGCTGTGAGATCATCGATCTTGAAGGACGCCGGTTCATCGACATGAGCCTCGGCGGGATTCTTTCCACGATCCTCGGATACGCCGACCCGGATGTGAACGGCGCCGTGATGCACCGCGTCTCCCTGGGCGCCATGTCGACCTTGCAGACGCATGACGAGGTCGAACTCGCGCAGGAATTGGTCGCGATCCACCCGTGGGCGGAGCAGGCCCGTTTCACCCGCAGCGGTGGCGAGACCATGGCCGTGGCCGTGCGCATCGCCCGGGCCGCGACGGGACGCGACAAGGTCGCCCTCTGCGGTTACCACGGCTGGCACGACTGGTATCTCGCCGCGAACCTCGGCGGTGATGGATTGAACGGGCACCTCCTTCCCGGTCTCGATCCGGCGGGCGTGCCGGCGGCGCTCGCCGGCCATACCCTGACCTTCCGCTACAACCAGATCGAAGAGCTCGATGCGATCCTGACAAAACACTCCGGCGAGCTCGCCGCGATCGTGATGGAGCCTTCGCGTTACGCGGATCCCGAGCCCGGCTTCCTCGAAGGGGTCCGCGAGCGCTGCGACCGGCATGGCATCCGCCTGATTTTTGACGAAATCTCGATCGGCTGGCGGCTTTGCCTCGGCGGTTATCACCGGAAGCTCGGCGTCACGCCCGACCTTGCCGTTTTCGCGAAGGCTCTCGGCAATGGCTTCCCCATCGGGGCGGTGATCGGGAAGGCCGGGACGATGGAGGCGGCACAGCGTTCCTTCATCTCCAGCACCTTCTGGACCGAAGGCGTTGGCCCCGCGGCGGCCCTGGCCTGTGTGCGGAAGATGCGCAGGATCGACGTGCCCGGGCATCTCGCCAAGATCGGAAACCGCGTTCGCACCGGCTGGCAGTCGCTTGGTGAGAAACACGGCATTCCCGTCAAAGTGGGCGGCCGTCCCGAAATGGCCCTGCTCGCCTTCGACCATCCCGAGGCCGCCGCCCTGCTCACAATGATGACCTCGGGCATGTTGCGGAACGGGTTTCTCGCCGCAGGTGGATTCAATCCGATGCTGTCGCACGATGAATGGCACGTCGACGCCTACCTCGAGGCGCTCGATGCGGTGTTCGCGGGAATGGCCGTTGCCATCGATTCGGGCGATATCGCGGGCCGGATCGGTGGACCTGTGAAACACTCGGGTTTTGCGAGACTGACCTGAGGGGGCCGCTCAGTTTTTTGACTCGAGCAACCCGAGGCTGCGCATCCATTCGCCGCACCGGGCCGGCCAGTCGTTGATGGGATGACCGGCTTGGCGCATTCCGAAGCCGTGCCCGCCCGCTCCATAGATGTGAAGTTCGGCGGGAAGCTTCCGGCGGTGATATTCGAGGTAGAGCCGTGCGGCCTCGGCGGGATTGTTCTTGTCATCGTGGGCCACGACGAAGAAAGCGGGCGGCGCGTCGGCAGGAATCGAGAAACCCTCGCGGAACTTCGTTGGGTCGGTCTTGTCGAGGAATCCTCCGCCGTAGACGAACACGAGGAAATCGGGACCGCGCGGATCATCGAGTGCGGGATCCTGCGGGTAGGTGCGGGCTCCACGATCCCAGGCGGCGTGGCCGGCGAGATTGGCTCCCGCCGAGAAGCCTAACAAACCGACACGATCCGGGTCGATTGTCCACTCCTCCGCATGCTTGCGGACGAGCCCGAGGGCGCGTTGGGCATCCTCGACCGGCAGGCGGAATGGATCGGCATCGTCGCGGGTCGGGGTGCGATACTTGAGAAGCACGGCGGTGACTCCGAGCGTCTGGAGCCATTCGCAGACCTGAGTGCCCTCGAAGGAGTAGGAAAGAAACATGAAGCCTCCGCCCGGAGCGACGACGACGGCGGCACCGTTCGGCTGCGGTGGATGATAGACCGTAATGGTCGGCTCGGTGATGTCGCTCAGCCGCGTCTCGGTGACCCCGCCATGGGATTGGATCAGGTCCTTTGTCGCCTGCGAGGTCTCCGGCATTGGATTCGGCGCGCCATCCGGCCAGAGTGGCAGGGTGAGCGGGTCGCCGGCGACGACGAGGATGGGGAAAAAGAGAAAGGCCGCGAGAAAGGGTTTCATTGTCAGGATTTCTTCATCGCTGCGAGGAGTTGATGGGCTTGCAACTGTTGCACGTAGAGTTCGGCCATTTCCCGTTCGCCACTCCAGACCACGGACAATCCGTTGCGGTGGACTTCGAGCATCAGAGCTTCGGCTTTTTCCTGCGGGTAGCCGAAGACGCGCTTCAGCACGAGGGTCACGAAGCTCATCAGGTTCACCGGATCGTCGTAGACGATGACGTTCCAGGGGCGGTCGAGATCCGTCTCGGTCTCGGTCAGGGTGATTTCGTCGAGGTCCGGGATCATCCGGGGGCACTGGCAGGTTCAGATCGCCCGCAGTTGCGGGCCGGTGTCACCAAAATCGCCGCGTTCGCCGTGGACCGCAACCTGCAGCTCGGGCAGGGCGGCGGCGAAGGCCTCGAGCGCCTCCGCGCTTCCTCCGGGACGGTCTTTCCAGTCTCCGCGCGGGAGGCCCGATTCCAGTTCGAACCAGGCGTAGGCTCCGAGCGCGGGTAACAGGGGCAGGTGGTAGAGCGAGGCATGGAGCGCGAAGAGCACGGGGAGATGCCCCGGCGTTTCACCGGCCTCAACCTTCGCGGCGAAACGGTTCCATTCGCGTTTGGCCTGCATGCCCTCCTTCCCGTCGAGAAAGCAGGTCCCGGCTTGCCGGCTGCGTGCCCGCAGATCTTGCTGGAGCCCGCGATCGAGATCGAGATCGATCGTGGCGAGTTCGACGACTTGACCTTCTCCGGCAAGCCGATGGGCGCGAACATAAGCGGGGGCGAGAAGCGTCCGGAATGGATTCGCCAGCCAACTTTCCCAGGCGGTCGAGAGATCGCGCGAGCCATCCCAGCGAAAGGTCGCCGGCGCGGAAATGGAAACGCCGAGTCGGGAAATCAGGCGGCCAAGAGCGAGGCCGCCGAGGTCGCCGGGATCGGCAAGGTGGAAGGACTCCGGCATCTGCGACCGGATGATCCTCAGATCAGGCCTGCTTCCTTCAGGGTCTTGTAAGCGCCGTTCTTGTCCATGGTCTTGAGGCCACGGGCGCTGACGCGGACCCGGACAAACTTGCCAAGCTCCGGCACCCAGATGCGCTTGTCGCGCAGGTTGGGCTTGAACTGACGACGGACCGTCTCGGTGACGTGACGACCGATCCCGCCTTTTTTCTTGGCGCGTCCGCTGCGATGGATCTTGTTGCCGGTGCTGACCTTGGCTCCGGTGATTTGGCAAACTCGGGACATGGCGGGAATCTGTTGAAAAGTTTCGGGATCCGCCGGGGCACGACCGAGAAAGGCGCGGCCGGACCAGCGGGGCGGGCAATGTCCTCGGAAAAGTGCCCCGGTCAAGGGAAAATACCCGAGCCCGTTTCCCGGGAAACGCGAATTTCATTGCTCCGCGAGCCGTTTTCCCGCTAGTCTCGCGTCCATGAAAGCGGCGCCCATGGAATCTCCGGTCAGGAAAGCCGGATCAACGTCGTCATTTAAAGTCCTCGGTTTGGCACTGGCGATTTTAGGCGGGGCCCCGGTCGCTGAGTCTCAGGCCGGAGTCTTCAAGCCGGGCGAGGTGGGCACCTACACCGGCGACGGCATCGTTCGGTCGATCCTCTACGGCGTTCCGCGCGCTCCGGAACGAGCTGGCGCCCGGATCCGGGTGAGGGGGAATTCTCTCATCCTGGACGGGGTCCATTTCCGCCTCGCAAACGGCAAGATCCGGGGGCGCTACTATTATTCCGGCTTGTCGATGTCCTTGGAAGGCACGTATCGGAAAATCGGGAGCCGCCTGCTCGCCGAGGGCGGATTGGAGATTTTCAACTTGTCATCGGGTGCCACGGTCGATGCGAATTGGGACTTCAACTTGCGCGCCGATGGCAAACGCGCCACTTACATTCTCGGGATCCGGATCCCGGATGCGATGAATCCCGGAAGCAATCTGGCGGTGATCAATGCCCGGGCATCCGGCACGCTTTTGCCCTGATTTGTCGGGGCGCGCGGTCCAGGGAGCCGGACTTTCCCCTTGCGGATGGGGTGGGGAGGTTATCTTGTCGGCCCTCGCCAAACCCAGAACAACCATGTCCGCGACCGCCGAAAAAGACTCCGCCTTGATGGAGAAAATCGTCAGCCTCTGCAAGCGCCGGGGCTTCATCTTCCAATCGGCGGAAATCTACGGCGGCCTCAACGGCTGCTGGGATTACGGTCCGCTCGGGGCCGAGCTGAAGCGCAACCTGAAGGACTATTGGTGGCGCAAGATCGTGCAGGAGCGCGAGGACATCGTGGGCCTTGATGGTTCGATCCTGACCCACCAGGCCGTGTTGAAAGCCTCGGGTCACGTTGGCGGCTTTTCCGATCCGATGTGCGACTGCCTCCTCAGCAAGGCCCGCCTCCGCGCCGACCAGATCCCGGCCCAGTCGGGCACGGCCTATTGGTTTACAGGGGCGTCCCATTCCGAATCGGGCTGGAGCGTCACCCGCGACTACGCCGTCCTCGCGACGGATGGGGAGGATGAAAACAAGGCCCGCAAGACGGCCCGCCAATACTACGCCCAGTTCCTTTCCGACAAACAGATCTCGCCGAAAGCCCTCGAGCTGACCGGAGAACGCACCGAGGCGGTCGTGGATTCGACCCGCTTCAATCCGGAAAACGGATCGCTCCTGACCGAGCCGCGCGCGTTCAACCTGATGTTCCAGACACGGATGGGTGCATCCTCCGACGAGAACGACGAGAGCAGCATCGCCTACCTGCGTCCCGAGACGGCCCAGTCGATCTTCGCGCAGTTCAAGAACGTGCTCGATTCCTCGCGGGTGAAGCTGCCTTTCGGGATCGCCCAGATCGGCAAGAGCTTCCGCAACGAGATCAATCCGAGGAACTTCACCTTCCGCTCGCGCGAGTTCGAGCAGATGGAGATCGAGTACTTCTGCCGTCCCGAGGATGGCCTGCGCCTGACCGATGAATGGCTCGAGGCCCGTCTCAAATTCTACGAGGAGATCGGGATCCCACGCGAGCACCTCCACGTCGTCGACATTCCCGATGGCGAGCGCGCCTTCTATTCTGCGAAGACCTACGATATCGAGTACGAGTTCCCCTTCGGCATCCAGGAGCTCGAGGGGATCGCCTACCGCAGCGACTACGACCTCGGCGTCCACCAGAAGGGCTCGGGCAAGTCGCTCGAATACTTCGACGAGGAAACCAAGGAAAAGCTGCTGCCTCACGTCGTCGAGCCCAGCGCCGGTTGCGACCGCACCGTGCTCGCCCTGATCTGCGAAGCCTACGATGAGGAGACCGTGACCGACGAAAAGGGCAAGGAGGAGGTCCGCACTGTGCTGCGTTTCTCCCCCCGCATCGCCCCGATCAAGGTCGGTGTTTTCCCGCTGCTGAAGAACAAGCCCGAGCTCGTCGCGAAGGCGCGCGAGGTGCAGAAGCTGCTGACGCCCTTCATGACCGTGTTCTACGACGAGACCGCCGCGATCGGCCGCCGCTACCGCCGTCAGGACGAGGTCGGCACTCCCTGGTGCGTCACGATCGACTTCGACACCATCGGAGAAAACGGCGAAGCGTTGAAAGACACCGTCACGATCCGCGAGCGCGACTCGATGAAGCAGGAGCGCATCGCGATCTCCGAGCTGCGCGGGTATCTGCTGGATCGGATTTTGTGAGGCGGTTCGAGAGGGCTTGCGAAATGGCCGGGATTCCGTCCCTGCTGGGATGGTTTTCCGAGCCGTCGATCGACGGGGTCGCTTTCCTGGCCGCACTCCTTTCGAGGTCCCTAACATTGTCACTGTTCTGGGTGGTTTTCGATTCCCCGGAATTCAGATCGATTCGGTAAACTTCCGTCCGGAGGTGTTCGGTCGCCGTGCCCCTTGAGGGCTCCATGCCCCGTCCTGTCTGGGATTCAGCCGCCGCGTTCCTGCTTTGAGGCGAATTGAAGCCGTCGTCATAGATTGCGTGAAGGTTGCTTTCGTTACCAAACGATAACGGGTCATCGGGCTTCGTTTGTGATTCAATTGCAGGCGAACAACAAACCGATCTCTCCAATCTTCATGAAATTCCCCACCTCGTTTCTCCGTACCAAGGCCATCGTGCGGATGGTTCTGTTCGCCGTCATGGCCTCTGCCGTGATCCAAGTGACCGCCGCCCCCCCGCAAGGGCAGCTTCTCGCGTCGATGTGCTACCAATGCCATGGAACCAACGGCCAGGCCGTCTCGGGCTTCGAGTCGATCACCGGGAAAAGCGCGACGGAAATGTACAAATCCCTTCTCGAGATGAGTCAGCGCCGCCCGGAGAACATCATGGACCTCCAGGCGCGGGCCTATACACCCGAACAATTGCGACAGGTCGCCAACTATCTCGCCACGCTTTCTTCCTCCGCGCCTTCAGAGCCCTGAACTCCCTGTCTTCATCCATTTTTCAACCCGACAAGACCAAATGAATCCGAATCGTCGCAGTTTTCTCAAGCTCGCCGGCCTCGCCACGACATCATGGGCGTTGCCGAAGGCGATCAGTGCCGCCACCGCCGCCCCCCACGTGCTTGTGATTGGGGGCGGCTTTGGCGGTGCCACCGTAGCAAAGTATCTCAAGATGTGGGGCGGCAACATCGACGTCACCCTCATCGACCGGAGCGCGAGCCACTACGCCTGCATCCTCTCGAATCTCGTCATCACCGGCGCGCTTCCAATGAGCCGGATCCAGCTCGGCTACACGAATCTCCAAGGGAAGCGGGGCGTGAAGTTCGCACAGGGCGAAGCGCTTTCGGTCGATCCGGTGGCAAAAGAGGTGACCGTTAAAATTGGATCCGATTACTACGCCTACTCCTATGACAAGCTGGTCCTCGCACCCGGGATCGAGTTTATGAATCCGGCGGGCAACTACAACGACCAACTCACTCCCCACGCGTGGAAGGCGGGTCCGCAGACGTTGCTCCTGAAAAACCAGTTGTCGTCAATGGCGAAGAACCAGACTTTCGTCATGACCATCCCGAAATCGCCCTATCGTTGTCCTCCCGGACCCTATGAACGAGCGTGTTCGGTAGCCGATTACCTGAAGCGAAAAAAGAGCGGTGCGAAGATCGTCGTGCTCGACGCCAATGCCTCCATCCAGGCGGAACCGGTCAATTTCGGCAACGCATTCAGCAAGACCTACAAAGGGATCCTCACCTATGTCCCCAACGCCGCGGTCACGAGCGTGAATTCGTCGACGAAAACCATCGTCACTTCCCAGGGGACCTTCAAAGGTGCGGTCCTGAACGTGATTCCGAACCAGCGGGCGGGCCAGATCGTGACCGGCGCGGGTTTGGCGAACGATCCCACCGGGCGCTGGGCTGTGGTGAATCCGCTGACCTACGCTTCGACCGCGTATCCCGACATCCACATTCTCGGCGACTCACAGGCGACCGGACAGCCCAAATCGGGGCACATGGCGAACTCCCAGGCAAAGGTCTGTGCGGACGCCATCATTCGTTCCTTCAACGGCGAGTTGCCCGATCCGTCCCCTGTGACCAGTTCGGCCTGCTTCAGTCCGATCACCTCAAGCACGGCCGCGTGGCTCACCGCCTCGTTCCAATACGATCCGGTGTCAAAGGCCATGAAGCGGGTCGAGGCTTCGTTCGCCGAAGCTCCGAAACCGACCTCCGATGCGATGCAGCAGATGTATTTCTGGGCTGACAACATCTTCTCCGACTCATTTGGCTGAGATCGGCTTTCTCATGTCGGGACCGGTGGCACGGCGGACGCGGTCAATCGCTCTTGTTGTCACCCCGGTCACCCAACAAATCCATCACGCTGAGCACTCCGACGAGGCGGTCGTCGGCGTCGGTGACGACACATTTCTGACGTCCCGAGCGGATCATGTGCTCGATCGCATCCTCGACCCTTGCGTCGGGGGAGCAGGCGGGCAGGGTGAGGCGCTCGATCGCACCCAGCGGGGTCTCGGGCGCGACCTCGGCGCGCTTGAGGAAATCGAAGAGATCTTCGCGCGCTAGGCAGCCGTCGAAGCGGCCGTCGGGTCCGGTCAGCGGATAGACGCTGTAGCGGCGCTTCGTGAAGAGGGCGAGGGCGTCGCCGACGGTGTCGGCGGTCGAGAGGGTGGCGAGGTCGGTGCGCATGACTTCGCGCACGCTGCGCCCGAAGACGGCGGGATCGAGGCGGCGTTTCACCGATTCGATTTCCGCTTCAGCGGTGCCTTGGGCGGTGGTGCGGCCGAGGACGCGGCGGAAGCGGCTGCTGCTGTGGAAGAGGGGCAGGACGACTTCTCCGGTGATCGAGACGAGTTCGGTGGGGCCCTTTGCGACCGCATCGTAGAGGTAACCGCCGCCATGGACGATGGCGCGCTCGCCGAAGTATTCCCCCTCGGCAATGGTACGGGCGACGGCGCCGCTCTCGTCGCGCAGCTCGATCGCGCCGCTCTTGACGACATAAAGCGAGAAGGCGGGCTCCCCGCGATGGAAAAGCGCGTCGCCCGGCTCGAGGTGGACCTGGCGATAGAGTTTGGTAAAGCGCGGGTTGAGCAGGGTGATGTCGCGCGGAAAGAAAAGATCGAGGGTCCAGTCGATCATGACCCGGAGCTTGCGATCGAAGCCCGGCAGTTTCGAGAGGTAAATCGAACGCCAGAGGAACCAGGCGATGAAGCCGGAGAACTGCATGCCCATGATGCTGGCCACGGCGGTGCGGTGGCCGATCGAGGCGAGTTCGCCGAGTCCCTTGAACTGAAAAGGGTTCAGTCCCCGACCCGACAGGGTATGGCCGAGGTTTTTTCCGAGCGCGGTGCCCTGCCGGGTCGCGAACTGCGCGGTCTGTGGACAGGTTTCCCCGGGTTGGTCCGCGAGCGGAACGAGGGCGCAATCGCCCGCGGCCCAGACCCGGTCGGTGCCCTTCACGCGGAGGCATTCGTCGGTGAGGACGCGGTAGCTCTCGTGCGGCAGTCCGGCGGAATCGCAGAGCGCGCGGATCGCGGAATTCGGCGCGTTTCCGACGGTGGACACGATCGTCGCCGATTCGAGGACTTCGCCGGACTGCAGGTAGATCCGGGTGGCGGTGACGGCGCGGACGCGTTCGTTGAGAAGGATCTCGAGCCCCCGCGCGCGGAGCTTCTCGGCGGCGTAGTCGCCGAGTTCGGGGCCGAGGGTGTGGAGGATGCGTTCGCGGCTGTGGACGAGGACGACGCGGATCTCGTCGGTGGGAATGTCAGGATAATCGTTCGCCGCCTCGCGGAGGAGGTCGAGCATTTCCCCCGCGGTTTCGACTCCGGAATAACCGCCGCCAACGACGACGAAGGTGAGGAGCCGCCGCCGGATCTCGGGATGGGTCTCGGCATTCGCTTCCTCGAGCCGCGAGATGAGGGTGGCGCGCAGGATCATGGCGTCACCGACGTTCTGCATGACGAAGGCGTGCTCGGGCATACCGGGGACGCGGCTGAGGTCGATCTCGGCCCCGAGGGCGAGGACGAGGTGCTGGAATCCGATGACGACGCCGGCGGAGAAGGCCCCCGTGTCGACGCGGACCTCGCGTTTCTCCAGATCGATCGAGCGGACCTTCCCCCGTACGACGCGGAGCCCGCGGCAGAGGCGGCGGATCGGGTTGACGACGTGGCGCGGGGCGATCGAGGCGCCCGCGACCTCGGCGAGCATGGGCTGGAAGACGAGGTAGTTCTGGTCCGAGACGATGACGGCCTCGGCGGGATTCCGGCCGGCGCGTTTCAGTTCCTTGGCGAGGCGCTCGCCGCAGGCGACGCCGGCGAAGCCACCTCCGAGGATGGCAATTTCGAGGTCGATGCGGGCGGGTTCCGGAGCGGGCATGAGGGATTAGCTACCTGTCTGCCAATCCCTTCCGAAAACCAGTGCCCGATTTCAATTCACGAAAAAGACATCGACGACGAACCAACTGATCATGCCGAGAGCCAAAGTGACCCGGCCGAGGATGCCCGCGATGCCACCGACGACGGTGCCGACGGTGGAGTTGCCGGCTTCCTTGAGTTCCTTTTTTGCAAAGAGCATTTCAAAGAGGAAGACGCCGGCGATGGGTCCGATGATGAGGCCGGGAAGCCCGAAGAAGAGGCCGAAGATCCCGCCGATGATCGCGCCGGCGATGCCCCACTTGCTGGATCCGAACCATTTCGCGCCGAGGGCGCCGCTGGTCCAGTCGAGGGCGATGGAGAGCAGGTAAAGGACGCCGATGAAGACGAGCCCCTGCCAGGCCAGCCCGGAGGACTCCATCCCCATCGTGAAGTAGAAGACGAGGGAACCCGCGAGAATCAGGGTCGTTCCAGGCAGCACGGGCAGGAAGGTGCCGAGAAATCCGATGACGATGAGCAGGGCCACGGTCGAACCGATCAGCGTGTTGTAGAGCGCTTCGCCTGAGAAGTAGTCGGAGATTGCGGCCAATAAGGGTGTCATGTCAGGTTCAAAAGAAACGTCTTGCTTCCGTTTCCGGACGTGGCTGACAGATGCGGGTGATGCATTGTTCGAAACTTTCCTCGTTGCTGAGGATGCCGATCTCCACCCGCAGGAAATAAATCGGCACATCGAGCCGGCCGAGACGGGGAAAACGGACCGCGTCTTTTTCGGTGGTGATGATCATGTCGACCTCGGATTCGACGCAGCAATTGATGAATGTCAGGATTTCCTGCTCGGTGAAGCGGTGGTGGTCCATGAAGCGGCAGGTCGCCTCGATGGTGGCTCCCAGCTTGCGGACGCCGTCCTCGAAGCTCTCGGGCACGGCGATCGCGCTGATGGTGCCGACGCGTTTGCCTTGGAGGGTTTCGAGGGGGAGCGAGGCGCGGGTCTCGAGATGCTGGAGGTAGCGGGGCCGGTGCTCGCACTCGATGATCTCGGCGGTGCGATTGTATTTGCGGATGCGCTCGACGAGTTCGTCGTTCGGCTCGCCGTTGCACTTGGTGATGAAAATGTAGGAGGCCCGTTTCAGATTGCGCGGTGGCTCGCGCAAGGTGCCGCGGGGGAGGAGGCGCTCGGTGCCAAAAGGCTGCCAGCGATCAACGAGCACGATGTCGAGGCGGTGGCGGAGGCGCAGATACTGGAGGCCGTCATCAAGAATGAGGGTGTCGCAGTTGAACTCGGAGATGGCGTGTTTGCCGCTTTTGACCCGGTCCTTGTCGACGACCACGGGGATGTCGGGCAGGTTCGCGGCGAGCATGTAAGGCTCGTCTCCGGCGGTTTTGGAATCCAGCAGCAGGGAGCGTCCGTCGCTGACGACGCGGGGCGGGTCGATTTCGTTCTTTCCCTGGATCTTTCCGGCGAGTCGTTTGAGGAAAGGTTGCTTCACCGACTTGTAACCGCGGCTGAGGATGGCGACGCGGCGTCCGCCGTCTTGCAGGGAGCGGGCGAACTTCTCCACGACCGGGGTCTTGCCGGTACCGCCGACGGTGAGGTTGCCGATGCTGACGACGAGGCAGCCGAGGCTGCGCTCGCGCAGGATGCGGTTGCGGTAAAGCATCAGACGGGTGCTGACGGCCAACTCGTAGATTTTTGAAAGCGAGGCGAGGACCCCGCGCAGCAACGAGGCGCGGACCCCCTGGCGCCGGTCGAGGATGACGTCGACGGCGAACTGCTCAAGTTGTTCCCGGGTTTGCGACATGGAGGCCCCATTGAAGGCGGGTGGAACGGTCGTGGAATCATCCGGGGGCGCAACCGCGAATGTGAGGCTTGCAAAAGTCCGTCGCTTGGCGCATGGAGCGGCCATGAAGCGTATCGACGGCAGGACCCCCGACCAAATGCGCGAGCTGCGCTTTGACCTCGACATCGCGCCGCTCGCCCATGGCAGCGTGTTGGTGAGTTTCGGGGAAACCCGGGTCATCTGTGCCGCGATGCTCGAAACCGGGGTGCCTTCGTGGATGAAAATGCAGGGAGTGCCGGGCGGTTGGCTCACCGCCGAATACAGCATGCTGCCCTATTCGACCCTGCAACGGAAGCCGCGAGACATCAGCCGCGGCAAGCTCGATGGCCGCAGCTCGGAGATCCAGCGGCTGATCGGTCGTAGTCTGCGCGCCGTCGTTGATCTCAATGGGCTCGGCCAGCGCACTCTCTGGATCGACTGCGACGTGCTCCGCGCCGATGGCGGCACCCGCACCGCGTCGATCACCGGAGCAGCCGTCGCGGTCGAGATGGCTTTCCGGCGTTTCGTTGCGGCGAAAAAGCTGCCCAAATCGCCAATGAAACAGCTCGCGGCCGCCGTCAGCGCGGGCGTGTGGGAGGGCACCTGCTGCCTCGACCTGAACTACCACGAGGACAAGGACGCCTCCGTCGATTTCAACTATGCCATGACCGAAGACCTGCGCCTGATCGAGGTGCAGGGCACCGGGGAGGAAGCGACCTTCACCGAGGAGGAGATGGCCGAGATGCTCCGTCTCGGGAAGGCCGGGGTCGCCACGATCCTTCAGGCTCAACGGGAGGCATTGGATCGCTTCGACCCGACCGCCAACCTCGAGCTGCTGACGCGTCTCGCGTGATCCTCAGCTCTTTTCGATGCTGCGCCGCAGGCTGGCGAGCCCGCGCCGGATCCGGGCTTTCACGGTGCCGAGTGGTTCGCCCAGTTCATTGGCAGCCTGACGCTGGGTGAGGCCGTCAAAAAAGACCATCTCGATGGCCTCGCGCTGGATCGGGGTCAGTTCGAGCACGGCCCCGCGAACCGCTGCGCAAGCTTCGCGCCGGACTGCCGCTTCAGATCCTCCCATGGGTGTGGTGCCCCGGGGCATGAAATCCGCCGCGAGCAGGAAATGTTCTTCGGCTTTGGACTTGCGTTTGCGGGCCCTGAGCCGGTCGATGGCGCGGTTGCGGGCAAGCGAAGTCAGCCAGGTGACCGGACGGCCGCGTCCGGGGTGGTAGAGATCGGCCTTACGCCAGATCGTGTCGGCGACCTCTTGGAGGACCTCTTCGCTGTCCGCGGGATCGCCGAGAATGCGATCGATCGCCGCGAAAAGCAGCCCGGCGTAACGTTGGTGAAGCCTTTGGAATGCTTCCGGATCTCCTTGGGCGATCCCGGCGAGATTGCGGGTATCGGCTTCATCGTCGTAGGCGGGGGCTGCGGTGGAGGTGTCGGTATCTGCTTTCATTGAACCACGCTCCGTTTTTGGATACCGGGCAACAACGCGATTCTCAAATAAGGCGTCCTAATCCTCGGCCGGCATTGAACCTTTCCTGCCCGGGCCGGTCTGAATGCGGTCTCCGGTCGTCTGGAGGAGTCATTGCGCCGGGGTGGCGCGTATGCTACTGTCGGGGGCCGGAGGCCTCCTTTCCCGCCGACCACGCTCCTCATGCAAGAAGAAGATCCGAAAAACAACGACCGCCGCAACGGTGGGAACGAAGGTGGCTTCAACTGGAAAGGACTCATCCTCCTCTCGGTTGCGCTGGGCCTCTTCGGCCTGGCCATCGCCTCGAAATACTACGCCGAACCGTCGAAGAGCCTGACCTATTCGCAGTTCAAGAAACTCGTCCAGGATGGCAAAATCCACGTTGATGCGACCGCCCAGCCACCCAAGCTGCTGCGCCTCGTCCAGAAGGATGGCAGTGCCAAGCAGTTCGTGACCGGCTGGTACGAGGCCGATCCGGCGGAGGCCGCCGAGGGTTCGAAGTATCGCTCCTTCAGCGTTCCGGTGATCCTTGAGTATGTCGGGGAGGAAATGCGGGGATTGTTGGCAGAAAAGGGTCTCGAGATCTCCGATCTGCCGACCGACTCCGACGGATTTGGCATGATGATGATGTCTTTCTATCTGCCGGTGTTTTTCCTGCTGATCCTGCTCTATTTCCTGTTCCGTCACCAGATCCGCGCCGCCGGCAAGGGCGCGATGAGCTTCGGCAAGAGCAAGGCCAAGCTGATGACGATGGACAAGGGCAAGGTCACCTTCAAGGACGTCGCCGGGGTCGAAGAGGCCAAGGAAGAGGTCTGGGAAATCGTCGAATACCTGCGTGATCCGAAGAAATTCCAGAGGCTCGGTGGTCGCATCCCCAAGGGGGTCCTCATGGTCGGATCTCCTGGAACCGGGAAGACCCTGCTGGCCCGCGCCATCGCCGGCGAGGCCGACGTTCCTTTCTTCTCGATCAGCGGATCGGACTTCGTCGAGATGTTCGTCGGGGTCGGCGCCTCGCGGGTCCGCGACATGTTCGATCAAGGCAAGAAGAACGCTCCCTGCCTCATTTTCATCGACGAAATCGATGCGGTCGGCCGTCACCGTGGCCACGGCCTCGGCGGCGGTCATGACGAGCGCGAGCAGACGCTGAACGCGCTCCTCGTCGAGATGGACGGATTCGACACCCAGGAAGGTGTCATCATCATCGCCGCGACGAACCGTCCCGATGTGCTCGATCCCGCGCTGCTGCGTCCGGGACGTTTTGACCGCGAGATCACCGTCGGTCTTCCCGATGTGAATGGCCGCGAGGAGATCCTCCGCGTCCACGCGAAGAAGGTAAAGCTGGCTGAAGGCGTCGATCTCGGCGTCGTCGCCCGCGGCACACCGGGCTACTCCGGCGCTGAACTCGCAAACGTCATCAACGAGGCCGCCCTGCTCGCCGCCCGCAAGGGGCTCAAGGCCATCACTTTGGCCGAACTCGAGGAAGCCCGTGACAAGGTGCGCTGGGGCAAGGAGCGCCGCAGCCTCGCCATTTCCGAGAAGGACAAGGAGAAGACCGCCTACCACGAGGCTGGTCACGCCATCCTTCTCTGCCTGCTCGAAAATGTCGACCCGCTCCACAAGGTGACAATCATTCCCCGGGGTCCGTCGCTAGGCTCCACGATGTGGCTGCCGGAGCAGGATAAGTACACCCAGCGCAAGAGTGAATTGCTCGACCAACTTGTCGTGATCATGGGCGGTCGCGTCGCGGAAGAGGTCGTCTTCGGCGATGTCGCCAGTGGAGCGAGCGGAGACATCAAGCAGGCGACGAACATCGCCCGCAAAATGGTCTGCGAATGGGGCATGAGCGAGGAACTCGGCATGGTCGAATATGGCGATCACCAGGAGCACGTCTTCCTCGGCCGCGACATGGGTTCGCCACGCAACTACTCGGAAGCCACCGCCCAGAAAATCGACGGAGAGGTGAAACGCCTCATCGACACCGCCTATGCGAAGGCCACCCAGCTGATCGTGGACAACCGGACGAAGCTCGACGCGATCGCAAAAGGTTTGCTCGAGTATGAGACCCTCGACGCGAAGCACATCCACGAGATCATGGAGCACGGCGAGATCCGCAATCCTCCCTCCTCTCCGACGCCGCCCGATCTCCCCGCGGAGGCGACGAAGAAGCGTCCGGTTGAGAAGGAAAAGGAGAGTCCGGGCGAGTTCCCCGGTCTGCCGGCTCCGGCCTGATCAATCCCAGATCCAGTGCTGGAGGCGGAGCCTTTCCGCCAGACGGGTCGCTTCAATCGAACGCGGCCCGTTTTTTTCGGAAAGGGTGTCGGCGATGCGGATCGCGTTGGCCCAATCCTTGCCGGAACCGAGGATCTCGATCGCGGCGAAGCCCGCGCGGAAGACCCATTCGGTTTCATCCGGCGAGAGGGCCGACTCCCGTGAGCGGGTTTCCTCGACGATGGATCGATAGATTTCGAGGGCCACGGTATTCTTGTCGAGCGCCTCGAGGCATTTGCCGCGCCGCACCGCTCCCTGATATCGCCAAACGGACGGGGCCGTGGCGAGATTCGAGAGGGCGGCAAAACGCTTGGCCGCCTCCTCGAGCGCTTCCGTCTTTTCTCCTCCAGCGAGTCCCTCGAGGTAGCAGGCATAACCCAGGTCCGCCATGGCGGCGAAATGGAGTGCCTCCGTATCGTCGGTCTCCTGGATCAACTTCTCCAGCGCAGCTCTGGCCTCTCCAAAGCGGTCGAGCGAGAGCAGCAGCAGCGCCAGCTCGTGGGAAGACTCGCGCGACAGGGGGCTGTCCACGGCCGCGAGTTCACGCCACCGGGCGACCGTTGCTTCTCCCGGGGGCAGGGACTTCGCCTCGAAAAACCTCGCAGGCATGGCGAAGCTCGATGCGGGGAACTCGGTGTGGACCTGCTGGAAGATCGTGGCCGCCTCTTCGCGGCTTTTCCGGTGGTAATGCTCCGAGGCGAGGATCATCAGAACCTCGGGGCGATATTGCGAACTCGGCCAGCTCGAAACAAACTCTCCGGCGCGACGCAGGAGATCCGACGAATTGCCTTCGATCAGGTCGATCCAGATCAGCACATAATCGAGCCGTTCGCTTTGAGCCAAGGTGAGCGGGCGTGTCGCGAGGCTCTCGGAGATCTCGCGCGCCGCGCTCGGCCGCGCCGGAGCTTGGTTGAGATGGATCTCCGCCAAGGCGAGACGGGCATCGACATTGGAGGCATGATCAGGATGCTCCAGGACGAAGGCATTGAGCCGCTCGAAGGCGCTGGCATCGCCACGGGAGGCAAAATAGAGTCCGCCGAGATAACCCAGGTCAACGAGGTAAGGTGACTTCGGATGACTCTCCCGGCAGGCCTTCTCGTGGGCCGCGTAGGCTTCGGGGTCGTTCGCCCGGAGGGCGGCGATGGCGGCATTGTAGAGATTCCTCGCGGCGGATTCGCCGCGGAGCAGGGAGGCGAAGGACGCGAAGAGTCCGGCGGCTTCGCCGTATTGGCCGCGGTGGAAAGCGTCTTCCCCCATCGCATGGTCGAGTCGTTCCAGCAGTTCGGGGTCCAGCCCCGGCGCACCTTCTCCGGTCTCTCCCAAGCGGAGACGGGCCTCGAGTTGCAGGGCCGCGTCGCGGCTCTTGGAGGCGAAGGTGCGGAGGTCTCCGGCGCGGTTCGCGGGGTCGCCGAGGAGGATGATGCGGAACAGGGAGGCCGCCTCCGCAAGCGGAGAGTCTGACCGCTTTTCCCACTCGTCCAGACGGACCGCGAGGTCGGCGGGAGGTTCCTTGGAAAAAAGCACCTCGAGGAGCAGGAACCCGCGTCTCGCGGTATCGGGATCGCGGGCTGCTTCGAGTCCTTCATAAATCGCGTCCGCTGCCGCGGTCCGTTCCCCGAGCCGCAGATGGAGCGCGGCGCGGAGGCGCATCAGCGGGACCAGGATGTTCGGGGCCGAGTTCGACAGCTCGAGGGATTTCGCCGCGTTGATGGCGTCGAGATCGTGACCACTGAGTGCGGCAATCTGGGCAAATCGGAGCCGGGCGGCCGGATCCTGTGACAGGTCCATTCCATCGAGGAGATCGAAGGCGCTTTCAGGCGCACCGCTCCGGGCCAGGCAGACGGCGAGGTTGATCAAGCTTGCCGCCGCGGGTTCAGCCTTGGCAGCGAGGTGGGTTTGATAGTGGATCGCGGCCTCGGCGTAGCGTTCCTCCTCTTGGAGCGCTACGGCGACCCAGTAGTGACTTTCCGGATCGAGGAAAGCCTCATGCCCGGCCTGCCAAGTGATCGCCTCCGCAGTCTCTCCGCCGCGCACCAGCGATTCCAACAGGCGCGAGGCGACGAAGTGGTTTTCGGGACCGGAGGCTCCGCCCTGGTCAAGCAGCTCCCAGCATTCCAGGAAGCGCGCCTTGGCGGTGTCGAAACGTTCATCGGCGAGGGCCTGGCAGCCTTCGCGGAAAACGGCGAGATCCGCGAGACTTTCCTGGGCTGCGAGCGGTGCCGCGAAAACGATCGCAGATGCGGAGAACGCGGAAAGCCACCCGATCTCGCGTCGGCCTTTCATGCCTTGGAGTGACGCCGGACGTACGCGAGGATGGCCTCGTCGTCGTCGCCGGCCGCCCACACGGCGCGGAGGAAATCGGCCGGGGCGATGTCGTGGCGACGGAAAAAGCCGCGGTCTCCGCCACAGCAGAACATCGTGTCGGGGTCGAGCTCTCCGCGCAGCTTCGCGCGGGATTTTGCAATCAGGCGTGGCAGCCAGACGTATCCGCCGTATTCGGCGGGCTTGGGCGGCAAAGTCGCCGGGTCGAGGACCTTGCCACTCTTTTTGCCATCCATGATTTCACGCAGGTAATCACGTCTCACGCTGGCGATCAGCAGCGCGGTGCCGGGTCCGGGTTCACCCTCGCAGGCATAGTCCTCGACGAAGTCGAAAAACTCGCGCTGCCCGTAGCCGATGGAGTCGAGGAAGGCGAGGTCGGCCTCACCGAACCAGCTTTCGTAGCGACGGTCGCCGCCGCGGTAGCGTTCGGTGCAGCGCTCGAAAAGCGCGAGGAAGGAACGGTCCCAGTCGTGTTGGCTCATCGTAGGATCACTTGCTGAGTTCCAGCATCCGCAGGATCGGAGCTTCGGCGGCACGGCGGACTTCCTCGTCGAGCACCACTTCCGGCTTCAGGTCGCGGAGGCAAAGGTAGAGCTTTTCAAGCGTGTTCATCTTCATGTAGCGGCACTCGGCGCAGGCGCAGCGGTCGGTGGGCCCGGGGATCAGGTTCTTGCCCGGCACCTCACGGCGGAGGCGGTGCAGCATCCCGGCCTCGGTCACGACGATGATGTTCTCCGCCGGGGTCTTGCGGCAGAAATCGACCATCTTTTCGGTCGAGCAGACCTCGTCGGCAAGCAGGCGCACTGCGGTGGTGCACTCGGGGTGCGCGACGACGACCGCGTCGGGATGTTCGGCCTTGATGCGCGAGATGCTGTCGCGGGTGAACTCGACGTGGACGTAACAGTTGCCGTTCCAGTACTCCATTTCCCGGCCGGTCTGCTGCGAGACCCAGGCCCCGAGATTCTGGTCGGGAGCGAAGAGGATGGGGCGGTCCTTCGGTGCCGCCTCCACGATGCGGATCGCGTTGCCGCTGGTGCAGATCACGTCCGAGAGCGCCTTCACCGCGGCCGAGGAGTTGATGTAGGTGATGACGTAGTAGTTCTTCTCGCGATTTGCTTCGAGGAAGGCGGCGAGGTCCTCGGGCTGGCACGAATCTTCCAGCGAGCAACCGGCCTTGGCATCGGGCAGGACCACGGTCTTCTCCGGATTGATGATCTTGGCGGTCTCCGCCATGAAGTGCACCCCGCAAAAGGCGATCACCTCCGCATCCGTCTCCTGAGCTCGGAAGGAAAGGCCAAGGGAGTCACCGACGTAGTCCGCGATCTCCTGGATCTCGGCAATCTGGTAGTTGTGCGCGAGGATGACCGCGTTGCGTTGCTTTTTCAGCGCGAGGATGTCGGCACGCAGGTCGGTGGTGGGGGAAAGGGCGGGGGTCATGGAACAGTATCAACCGATCACGGAGGGATTGAAACCTTTTCGCAGCGGAAGTTCGGTGGACGTCGCGGGATCGAGCACGGTTTCGCCGGAGACACGGCTCCCGTCCCTCGCGTCGAGCTCGGCGGCGCGGAGATCGCCCTCGATGATAGCAGTACGGTTGAGGCGGACTTTGCCCGAGCAGGTCAGGTTCCCGACGAGATGTCCCGAGATATCGGCCCGCTTCGTCATCACCCCGTCGGGAAAATGCACCTCGCAGGATTTCTCGATCACGAGCTTTTCGCAATAGAGTGATCCGCGGACCGTGCCGGAATGGCGGAAGGTGGCGTCGCCACTGCAGTCCACCGTCGCATCGATGGCTCCGTGGACGACGAGGTGGTGGCAGGCAATCTCCGATTTGTTGATCAGCCCGCCGCGGCGTCCGATCGTGACATTGCCACGGGTCCGCAGAGTATGGCACTTCACCGTGCGGATGTCATACCCGGCGAGACTGATGTAGACATTGCAGCGCTCGCATTGGGTCGATTTCGCGAAGCGGGAGACGCCCTGCACGTGGTAGCACCGAAAGCAGCGGATCGGGTTTTCCGGGACGGGTTCGTCCCGTCGGCGGCGATCCTCCGGTGCCACGTAGTTCGGCGGCATCTTTTCTTTTTCGATGACGACGAGGGGCTGCTGCGAGCCGATCAAAGCCGCCATCGAACCTTCGCCGAGGGCCGCCCGGCTTGCGGCGCGGGCACCGATCGCAGCGGTCGGAGAGTCGTCCGCAGGATCGGCGGGTTCGGGCTCCCTCGCGAGGCCGAAAAAGGCCCCGGCTCCGATGCCCTCTTCGGGCTCGGGCTCGGGAGTGGTGGAGATCAGAGGAAAAGGAGCGGCTTCCTGCGTCTCCGTGGAGACCAGCCAGGAATCACCGGCGGGTGGCGCGATGATCGCGTTGCCTTCCGGCTTACGGCGCTCCCGGGGCGGTTTGATCTCGGCGATGCCAGACACTTTCAGGCCAGGATTGGCGATGGCCACTCCCTTGCGGATGCGGAAATGCTCGCTACAGCTCCGGCAAAAGGTCGAGACCGCCATGGCCGACTCCTCCTGGACGTTTCCACAGGAGGGACAGGTGATTTCCACCTTCCGGGAACGATTTCGTTTCGCGAACACCTTGCGTGAATCAATGGAAAAGGACGGCCGGGAGTGCGGCCGTCCACCGGTTCATGGGAGCCGTCCGCCGGGCGGAGATCACTCCGGGTTGACGACCGGAGCGGGCTCGCTCTTCTTGTAGGAACCGCCGCCGGAGCGGGGGGTGCCCACGGTGGAGGTGCCCATGAAGGTCGCGCCCTCCTCGATCGCGAGTTTGCCGGCCACGACGTCGCCGTGGAGGGCGGCGTTCTGCTTCAGCTCGCAGCGGTCGGTGACGGTGATGTTCCCCTCGATGCGGCCGAAAACGATGACCGAGCGGGTCTTCACATCACCGACGATCTGGGCGTTTTCCCCGACGATGAGATCGCCTTCGGAGTTCACTTCGCCCTCGATGCGGCCGTCGATGATGAGGTCGTTCGAAAAGCGGAGCTTTCCTTTGATCTCGACATCGCTGGAGAGGATGTTCTTCCCGCCGGTTTGCGAGGGTGCATTGAAGCGCGGCTTCGTGGCAACCGGAGTTTCCTGTGCCGGGGTGCTGGCTGCATCCGGGGCATCGTCCTGATTGATGATTTGTTTGAGCACGGCTGGAAGGATGTTGGAAGGTTCAAAAAAAACCGCGGGCGGATTCCCGACAGACCCCGCGATCCTAACTCAACTCCCCAAGGTTGGAAAGATCTTCTGCGGGATAAGTCCAAATTTCGCTTAGGGTCGGATGATAATGAGGGATGCTTAAAAACTCCCGCGCCGTGCAGCGGAAATGCATGGCCGTGGTCACCTCGTGGATCAGTTCGACCGCCTCGGGACCCACCACCGACGCACCGATGATTTCACCGGTTTTCGCGTTGGCGATCATCTTCACGAATCCCTCGGTTTCACCGCGCACCATCGATTTTCCATGGTCGTCGAAGGGGTAGCTGGCCGTGATGGTTTCGATGCCCGCATCCTTCGCCTCTGCCTCCGTCAGGCCGACCATGGCCACCTCCGGTTCGGTGAAAATTCCGAGCAGCTTGAGACGGTAATCGATCCGTCTCGCCTCTCCTGTCTTCATTCCCAATTCAAGCGCCGCATTGTGCGCCGCGATTTCGCCCTGCTCGATCGCGATGTGGACGATGTCGTGCGGTCCACACACGTCACCGGCGGCGAAGATGTGCGGAACGCTGGTCCGCTGTTGGTCATCGGTCAGGATTCGTCCGCCCCTGAGCTCGACCCCGGCGGTGTCGCACCCGAGGTTTTCGGTCCGGGGGACGCGCCCGGTCGCGAGCAGGATTTCATCGCCGCGTGCCTCGCGTTCCGCTTCCTGATGGGTAAAGCGGACCACTTTTTTCCCTGTGGCATCGCGATCAACCCGGATCAGGTGCGTGCCAGTGAAGAGCTCGAAATTTGGCCGCGAGCGCAAAGCCGCTTCGAGCGCCGCCGCGACATCCGGATCGGAGCCTGAAAGGATCTGTTCGCTTCGCTGGATCACCACCACCTCGCGACCGAGTCCCTCAAGGTAACAGGCCATCTCCAGAGCGATCGCACCTCCCCCGAGAACGACGACCCGGTCGGGGATGGATTCCGCGTCGAGCAGTTCGTCGCTCGTCCAATAGCCGCATTCCTCCAGCCCCGGCACCTGGATCCGGGATACCACGGAACCGCTGGCGATCACCGCCGTTTTGAACTCGATCGTTTTCACGCTTCCGTCCGCCAGAGTGGCTTCGAGACGATGGGCGTCCTGAAAACGGGCATGGCCCCGGATCAGGTCGAAACGACCGCTCTCGAGCTGCCCGCGTCGGTAGTCGGCGAATTCCCCGATGAGGCGTCGTTTTCTCGCCACGATCGCCGCGGGATTAGCGCTTGCTTTTGACACCGAGATCCCGAATTCGGACGCGTGCCGGATGGCGCGAAGCCGGTTGGCCGATTCGATCAAGGTTTTCGAAGGCATGCAGCCACGGAGAATGCAGAGCCCGCCCAGTACGCCGGCACCATCGACTACCGCGGTTTTCAGGCCGTGATCGACCGCGCTGCGGGCGGCCGCATATCCGGCGCTGCCCCCTCCGATGACAATCAGGTCGTAGCTGGGATCCATGGACGAGGTGGGTGAAGAGCAAGTGAGGCTGGACGAGACGCCCCGACACGTTCATCCTTGCGTCGCGGCGGGGCCGCCGCAAGAAACAATGAAACCCTCCCTCGCGTGTGCCTTGGTCGCAATCCTCCCGCCGCTTCTCTTCAGTTCGTGCGATCGTCCGGAACTCCGGCCCCGGGTGGAGCCCAAGCCCAAGCCCGAGGCCACCCAGGCTTCCCCGGCCGCAGCGCTACCCGCTCCCGAGGCTCCTGCCGCGCCCGCGCCCGTTCCGGCAGGTCTTGCTGTCGCCCCGGGTCCGGCCACGAATGAGGCCGAACCCATCGAGCCAGAGTTCTCCGTCGAAAAAAGCGGTGACCGCATCATTGTCTCCGGTGCCTTGACCAGCAAGATCCAACAGGAGCGCATCGTCGAAACCCTGAAGACCGCCTTTCCGGATTGCGAGGTCGAGAGCACCCTCAAGCTGGAGTACAACCGCATCCCGGTGGGCTGGGGCAACCGCATCGCGGACGAGCTCTTGATCGACTACCTCCGTCGCGTCAAGAATCCCAAACTCGCCTACAAGGATACCCTCATCACGATCGAGGGAGAAGTTGCTTCCCAGGGTGAGTTGAAAATGGTCACGGAAGCGGTTATTGACACGTTTTCCGGGGGAAATGCCACCGACATCGAGAACAAGCTCGAGGTCCGGGGAGGCGACAAGGAGCGCTGATCGATGTCGCTGCGTCTCGAAATGCTGCAAGTCGCGCGGCTGGCGCGATCCGTCCTCGGAGATGATGCCTGCGACCTCGTCGAGCAGTTCATCCGTTCGCGGCAGAATGTGGACGGCGGATTCCAGGACCGCGACGGTGCCTCCGATCTCTATTACACGAGCTTTGCCATCGACGGCCTCACCGCCCTGCAGGTCAAGATCCCGCGGGAATCGTTGGCCTCGTATTTTGAAGCGGAAAGCCACCGCGCCGACGATCTGGATTTCGTGCATCTCTGTTGCCTGCTGCGGGGCCTGTCCGCAGTGAGTGAGTCGACCTCCCCGAATCAGCTCGAAGGTCTTTACGCGAGGCTCGAGACCTTTCGCACCGCCGATGGCGGGTACAATCAATCCGAGGATGCGACCGGCGGTTCTGCCTACGCCTGTTTCCTTGCCTACGGAGCCTACTCCGACCATCGTCGCCCGCTGCCCGATCCGGAAGGTGTCCGTGCTTGCATCGAATCCCTCAGACAGGAAAGCGGTGCCTGGGTCAACGACGTCGACCTGCCCATCCCCAATGTGCCGGCCACGGCCGCGGCGGTGACGCTCTGCCGGAATCTCCGTGTGCCGCTCGGCTCCGAGACCGCATCCTGGATCCTCGGCAGCCGACACGAATCCGGCGGGTTCCTGCCCTTCCCCGGCGCACCTCTGCCTGATCTTCTTTCCACCGCCGTGGCGCTCCATGCGCTCGACGGCATGCAGGCGGATTTTTCGGCGCAAAAGGAGACCCTGCTCGACTACGTCGATTCGCTCTGGACCGCCGCCGGCGGTTTCCACGGGAGTTGGGACGACGACGACCTCGACCTCGAATACACCTACTACGGTCTGCTCGCGCTCGGTCACCTCGCCCTGTGAAATCAATGGACCGCGCCCGCCTTCAGGAGTCCCTGACAAACGCGCAAAACGAGTTGCTTTCGCGGCGCAATAGGGCCGGTCATTGGGAGGGGCGGCTCTCCACCTCGGCCCTTTCCACCGCCACCGCCCTGGTGGCGCTCGGCTTGGTTGATGAAAAGGAACACTCCGCCCGCATCGCGAAAGCCTGCCGGTGGCTGATCGATCACCAGAACGGGGACGGGGGTTGGGGCGACACCGATCGCAGCTTTTCGAATATCTCCACGACGCTGCTCTGCTGGTCGGCGCTGCATCGTTTCGGTGGAGACCCGGCCCACGAAACGCGGATCCAGGCTTCACGTTGGATCCGCGATTATGTGGGATCGCTCGACCCTGACAAAATCGCCGAAACGGTGAAGGCTCGTTATGGCAAGGACCGCACCTTCTCCGTGCCCATCCTGATGCTTTGTGCGATCTGCGGCACCCTCGGCCCGCAAGGGTGGCGGCAGGTCCTGCCGCTGCCTTTCGTGCTCGCCGCCTTTCCGCGTGGTTGGTTCGCCGCGATGCGCCTACCCGTGGTCAGCTACGCCTTGCCCGCGCTGATTGCGATCGGCTACGCGCGCTACCGGATGTTCTCGAAAATCCCGCATCCGGCCTGGCCGCGCGTTTCGCGACTCCTCGCGGCGATCCAACCGGGTTCGGGAGGCTTTCTGGAAGCGGCGCCCTTGACCAGCTTCGTGACGATGGCCCTCGTCTCGGCCGATGAGGTCGATCATCCCGTGGTCGCCAAAGCGGTGCGTTTTTTATTGGAAGGGGTGCGCGAGGATGGGAGTTGGCCGATCGATACGAACCTTGCCACCTGGGTCAGCACCTTGTCGATCAAGGCGCTCGCGCAGACCAAAGAGGGTCAGGTCGGTGACCCAACCCTCTTGCATTGGCTGCTGGCGCAGCAATACCGCGAACGGCATCCCTTCACCGACGCGGCTCCAGGTGGCTGGGCCTGGACGGATCTCAGCGGCGGCGTGCCGGATGCGGATGACACGCCGGGTGCCCTGCTCGCCCTGCGGGCGATGACGCCGGACACGGCGGGGCCTGAAGTGCTGGCGGCGGTGGAGGCGGGAGTGCGCTGGCTTCTGGACCTCCAGAATCGCGATGGCGGCATGCCCACCTTTTGCCGGGGCTGGGGGGCGCTGCCTTTCGATCGATCCTCGCCGGATCTGACCGCCCACGCGATGCGGGCCTGGCTCGCTTGGCGGGGAGAACTGCCCGATCTTTCGGACCGCATCGGACGGGCCATTGCCAAAGGGCTCCTCTATCTGCAACGTGGGCAGCGGGCCGACGGCACCTGGCATCCTCTCTGGTTCGGCAGCCAACATCGCGACTGCGACGAGTCCAATCCGGTCTATGGGACGTCGATGGTCCTGCAGGCGCTGGTGGAGTTACCCGATACGGCGCCACTTCGCGACCGGGCCGTGGTGGCACTCACTGCCATGCAGAACGAAGACGGCGGTTGGGGCGAACGTTTCTCCACTATCGAAGAGACGGCGCTCGCCACAAGCGCGTTGGTCTGCTGTGGCAAATCTGATGTCGCTCTGCGCGGGGCGGAGTGGTTGATTCGCGAGACGCGTGGCGGGACTCACTTCGAGCCCTCGCCGATCGGCTTTTATTTCGCGAAGCTCTGGTATTACGAGGACCTTTATCCCCTCGTTTGGACGGTGGAGGCCCTCGCCCGCTCGGCGATCATCGCGGAATCGGCGGAGGCGGAATGCGCTCGGAATCTCCTCCCGATGAAGAAGTAACCGGGGGCTTCGATGGTGTTGGAGCCGGTGCCGGGGTGGAGGTGGGTGCTGAAGGTGCGGGGATGGATGGAGCCGACGCAACGGGTGCGCTCGGAGTGATCGGCGGAGGAGAAGGAATCCCCGGATCGGAGGTGGCCGGACTCATGACACGACCCGAAGGCGCCACGGGAGCATAAGGGGCGGGCGTGTTGACGGCGACGCCCGGAGCGGGCGGCAGGGGCACCGAGTGGATGCCGCTCATCGAGCCCGGCACCTGGCGGACGCTGCCGGGAACGACGGTTCCCGTGTCGGAAAAGCTGCCGCTGGGGGACGGAATGATGGTGGTCTGGCTGAATCCCGCCGGGGCCGAGCCGCGGCCGGGCGCGGCGGAGTCGATGATGGTCGGTTGGCCGTCCGGACGTTGGTCGCGATAGACCCAGATGGTGCGCAGGACCTCGCCGTTGCCGCCCGAGATGTAAAGTTTCCCGACGATGCGGCGGGAGGCGTCGAAGAGTTCGAGGCGCCAGACCGGTTCATTGGAGTATTCGCGGAGGCGAAGCAGGTAGTCGCAGCTATCGAAGGCCATGCGCGCGGCACGGGCCTCGCCTTCGGCGATGGTGAAGGCGGCGACGCTGTCGACGGTGATTTGTTGGGGGGTGAAGAAACCGACCGGGACATCGTCGGGATAACGCTGGTCGTCGGCACCTCCGTCTCCGACGCGGCCGCCTCCGGCCCAGAATCGATAGAGCAGGCGCGGGGCGCGCTCTTCGTAGGTCAGGATCTGCCAATCGCTGGGTTGGGGGATGCCGCCTTGGGCGCGCATTTCAGCGATCCAGGCGGTGGCCTGGGGGCCATACTGGACGCTGATCATGCCAAGGGCCTCGCGGGCGGAAAGGTTGGTGCGCTGCGCCTGGAGGGAGGGGCTCAGGGAGACGCCGGCAATGAGCAGGGTCAGGAAGAATGCGGAGCGGATCGATTTCATGGTCGGAAAGAATCGGAGTCCTATGGACACCGACAAGGCCAATACGTTGGCGCATTTTCTTATCTTAGCGGCATTTTTCGGCGGAGCCACTCCCACGATTCCGTTGCCAGCGCAGGCCGGCCGGTGGAAGCTCGACCCGAGTCTTGATGAAGTGGTCCATCCTCGCGCCGATGTTTTTCCTGATGTTCCCGGCGGCATCGCGCGCCGAGCCGCCCTTGATCATGATCGACCCTGGTCACGGAGGCAGCGCCGTGGCCGGCAGTCTCGAGCAGCGCAGCAACAGCTCGCCAAACAACGCGACTTCGCCCAAGGGTCTGCTTGAGAAAGACCTGACCCTCGAGCTGAGTTTGCTCGTCAAGGAGGCGATCCTCGCGGAGGCGACCAGGCAAGGGCGGTTTCTCGGCGTTTGGCTGACCCGTGAGGACGATCGGAACATCGACTTCATCGAGCGGGCGAAAAAGTGCAACCAGCCCAATACCGCTTGTGTCGTCAGCATTCATTTCAACGCGGGTGGCGGCGGCTCCGCCTCCGGAACCTTGGCGGTGGTGGCGGCGAAGGAGAAGAATCCCGATCACGCGGTGGACGAGGCTTTCGCGAAAGGTCTGGTCTCCGCCTGCCACGCGGCGGTGCGCGAGTTCGTGCCGGCTTCGAAGGATCGCGGCACCATCTCCGACAGTCATCTCCATGGCGGACTGGGCTCGAACTTCTTTTTCCAACTCCAGCGCCAGCCCCACCTAAAGGGTGTGCCGAAGTGTTTCCTCGAGGTCGAGTTCATCGACAATCCGACGGTCGAGGCGCAAATGCTCACGGGGGATCGTGAGGCGAAGTTCCGAAAGATCGCGGCAGCGATCGCGAGTTATCTCGTCGCCACGACCGAGGCCCCGGCCCTGCCCAAGCGCTGAAAACCGCTCAGCGGTCGAGGATGGCGCGGGCCTCGCGGGCGTTGGCTTCGATCTGCGACCAGTCCTTCGCGCGGATCAGGTCGCGGGGGGCGAGCCAGCTGCCACCGACTGCGGCGATCAGGTCCGAGGCGAGCCACTCGCGCAGATTTCCGGCATGGATCCCGCCGAGCGGAATGAAGCGGATCCCGAAATGGGCGTAGGGCGCGGCGATGTTTTTCAAATGATCGAGGCCCCCTGCGGAACCGGCCGGGAAGAACTTGAGCAGGCGGCAGCCTTCGCGGATGGCGAGATCGATGTCGGTCGGGGTCATCACTCCGGGTCCGAAAGGCAGGCCGGCCTCCTCCGCTTTCCGGATCACCTCGGGATTCACCCCGGGCGAGACGCCGAACTCGGCACCCGCGGCCAGAGCTGGGACGACCTGGTCGGGCGAAAGGATCGTGCCGATGCCCAGATGCATCCCGGGACAGGCGGCCCGGACGGCGGCAGCCGCATCAAAGGCGACCGGAGTTCGCAGGGTCAGCTCCATCGCGGTCACCCCGCCCCGGAGCAGAGCCTCGGCGACGGGGACGGCGTCATCGAGGTCGTCGATGACAAGGACGGCAATGAGGCGCGCGGCGGTGATAGCTTCGCCGATGGGGGAATCGGGGGAAAAGTCGCTCATGGTTCGATTTGGAATCAGAGGGGGCGGCCCTCTTCGCGCTTGTTGAAAGCGGCGCGGACGATGGGATACTTCCGCCCCATGATTTTGCAAAGCCCCGTCTTGCGCCACCTGATCCTTTTTGCCTTTGTTGCCATCGTGGCGCTCGGGGGCTTCGCGGACGAATCCAAGGAGAAAGCCACTCCGAAGAAGCGCCAGCCCCATCCTTCGCTCGCCGCAGTGGAGGAGGTCGCCGGCCTGCCGCGGGTGCTGCTGATCGGCGATTCGATCTCGATGGGCTATACGATTCCGGTGCGCGAAAAACTCGCGGGCAAGGCCAACGTGGTCCGGCCGCCCATGAACTGCGGCTCGACCCAGACCGGTCTGGAGAAAATCGACGGGTGGCTCGCTCTCGGCGGTGCCGACAAGAAATGGGACCTGATCCACTTCAATTGGGGCCTGCATGATCTGAAGTACGTCGCTCCCGATGGCCTCACCCTCGCGGATCCGGCCGATTCCACCAGCAAGCAAGTCAGCCCGCCGGACGAATATCGGAAGAACCTCCAAACCCTTGTCGCCAAACTGAAGGCCACGGGCGCGAAACTGATCTGGCGGAACACCACCCCTGTGCCGGATGGTACGACGGGCCGCCTTCCTGCCGATGCGCTTCGCTATAATGAGATCGCCGCCGAGGTGATGAAGGCCGAGGGCATCCCCGTTCACGATCTCAATGGTTTTGCCGCGGCCCGGCTCGCCGAGATCCAGCTGCCGCAGAATGTGCATTTTTCGCCCGAAGGATCCGAGGTCTTGGCCGGAGACGTAGCCCGGATCATTCTCGAAAACCTTGGTAACTGACCGATGATTCCCTGCATCCGAATCCCTGTCGTCGCCGCCCTTGGGGCAGCCTGGATCTTTTCACCCGCGTCCGCCTTCGCCCAGCAGGGCGACAAGGCCGGGCATGTCATGACCCCGCCGCCGGCGCATTGGAAGATCCCGCCGGCCCCGGTCGTCGAGCCTGGTGACGCTGCGGCCACGATGGCCCTGGAGGAGGGTTTCCAGCTCGAACTCGTCGCTTCCGAGCCCATGATCCACGATCCGGTGGCCCTCGTCTTCGACAGCATGGGTCGTGTCTGGGTCGCGGAGATGCGCGGCTACATGCCTGACATCGATGGCAAGCTCGAGGAGTCGACCTATGGCCGCATCTCCGTGCTCGAGGACACCGATGGCGACGGGAAGATGGATCGCAGCACCGTCTTTTTGGAAGACTACTTGCTGCCCCGGTCCCTCGCCCTCGTTGATGCGGACAAGACCCTGCTTTTCGCCGACAACGAGAAGCTTTATGAAGCCGCGATCCAGATCGATGACGCGGGCGCGATCAGCGCCGGTGCCGTCACCGTGATCGATGAGAAATACGCCGAGGGTGGCAATCCCGAGCACAAACCCAACGGCCTGCTCCGCGGCCTCGACAACTGGACCTACAGCGCCAAATGCGACCAGCGCTACCGCAAAGTGGACGGCAAGTGGATCAAGGAAAAAACCGAGGAGCGCGGCCAGTGGGGGATCGCCCAGGACGATTACGGCAGGCTCGTCACCAATACGAATTCGAACCTGATCTCGGTCGAGGGCATCGCGCCTGGCCTGCGGGTGCGCAATCCGCACTACACCTTCCGCACCAGCACCACCGCGACCATCAAGGACCAGCGTCTTTGGTCTTCGCGCATGAATCCCGGCGTCAACCGCGGTTACATGGAGGGCACCTTGGATGAAAGCGGGCACCTGCTCAAGCCAACCGCGGCCTCGGGCATGGTGATCTATCGGGGCGACCAGTTCCCGCAGCGTTATTATGGAAACGTCTTCATCACCGAGCCCTCGGCGAACCTCGTGAAGCGAGCCGTCCTGGAAAGCGGTGAAAATGGGTTGCCGGTGGTGCGCAGCGCCACGCCGGGGCAAGAGTTCCTCACCTCCACCGATGAGCGCAGCCGAATGGTCAATGCCTACACCGCACCGGACGGCACGCTCTACCTGATCGATTTCTACCGCGGGATCCTCCAGCACGCGGTTTACATGACATCCTACCTGCGCGCCCAGGTCGTGGACCGCAAGCTCGACACGCCGGTCGGCCTGGGCCGGATCTGGCGGGTCAGCCATCTCGAGGGGAAAACGGAACGTCGCGCTCCCCGCCTCGGCGGCGAGTCCTCGGTCGATCTCGTCGCCCGCTTCTCCGACCCGAACGCGTGGTGGCGCGAGACCGCCCAACGGCTCATCGTCGAGCGTGGTGACGAAGAAGCGGTGCCCGCGCTGCGTGAAGCGGTCGCGAAGGGTGGCGAACTCGCCGCGATCCACGCGATCTGGACCCTCGAGGGCTTGGGTCAACTCGAGCCCGGCATCATCAAGACCGCCCTCGCCCGTGAGTCGCGAGTTGCCGCCGAAGCCATCCGCGCCGCCGAGACCCTCGCCGGCGGCGAGAATTCCAAGGACGTCCTGCAACTCCTGACCGGTCTCGGCCAACCTGGAGAACCCGTGCTGCAGCGTCAGCTCGCCGCCAGCCTCGGCCGCTTTGGCGATGAAGGCATCCAGGCGACGGTCGCGCTGGTGAGCGCCTCGAAGGATCCCCTGGTTTCCGATCTCGCGGCCAGTGGCATCGCCGGACATGAAATGACCCTTTTTCTTGCGCTGCCCGCGGGGCATCCGCTCCGCAGCGGACTCATCGAGACAGTCGTTGCGCGGAATGTGAAAAAGGAATGGACCGAGTTGCTCGCCGATGTCAGCCGTCCTGATGAGTTCCGCACCTTGGCCCGGGCCGCGACCGTGCAGCGTCGGGGTGACCTCGTCCACGAGCTGTTGGCCTACACGGCCGACCCGTCGCACGATGCCGGCATCCGCAAGGCTGTTACCAGCGGCATGCTGGCGGGTGGCAAGGACAAGAAGTTCAAGCCCATCCCGGTGAAGGAGCTCGACGCCCTCGCCAAGGCCAAGGAGCAGAAATTGCTCTCTGATAAGGAGGCAAAGGACTTGGCCACTCTCTTCAAGGTTGGCACCGGCGAGGAGGAGGTTTTCCTGCTCACCGACGCTCACCGCGCCCAATTCAAGCTGGGCGAGGCCCAGTATCAGAAGATCTGCCTCGGCTGCCACCAGGTTCATGGCAATGGCCAGCAGTACCTCGCCCCGCCCCTGGTGGGTTCGGAGTGGGTGGTGGGTTCGGAAAAGCGCCTCATCGCCCTCGTCATGGACGGCGTGATGGGGCCGATCGAGGTCCTCGGCAAGACCTACACGGTGCCCGAAATCCAGCCGCTCATGCCGGGCCTGCGATTCAATCCTGAACTCGACGACGAAAAACTCGCTGCCATCATGACCTATGTCCGCAACGCCTGGGGCAATGGAGCGCCGCCGGTTTCCAAGGAAGCCGTCGCCGCCTACCGGAAGTCGGTCGAGGCCCGCGCGCCTTGGACGCCCGAGGAGCTGAAGGACGTGAAGTAATCCCCGATGGATCCGGGTTCACTCAGCGGGTCGGATCGCCAACTGCTCCACGAGGCGGTGGACGGCTCCGACTTCTCCCTCGCCGACTGGCATCGGGCGCTCGGGGTCTTTTGCGATTGGCTGGAAGTCCGGGGGGAAACCCGCCGGCCCTGGGCCGGAATGATCGGATACCTCGAATGTTGCGCTCACCTCGGCGGCCCCGGCTTGGGCAGCCCGGATCTTTCCGCGCTCCTGCTGCGAGCCCTTGAGGATCATGGCTTTTCCATCCTTGCTGAATTGCAGGATTGAGAAGTTTCACATTCTGCGAAATTCGGACAGAAAACGGTAGGCATCGCCCCCCGGATGTGGTAAGCTAAAGGCCATGTCCACCACACGTAGAACACGATTCTCACGCCGGGTGCCGGATCACGTCACAGACGAGCTGGTTACCGTTCTTTCTGACAAACAAACCTTCGGGTTCAACGACTTGTTCGAGGTCGTCTACGAAAATCTGAAAGCCCGAAACGCTGTCAGTGGAGGCGAAGAAATGCTGCGCCTGCGCGCCTACGAAAAGCTTCAGAACCTCGTCACCCGGGGTTTGGTCGAGAAGAACGGCAAAGAGTATCGTGGCCTTGAGAACCTCCACGAGGCGTCCAGCGCCCCGGCGGCTTCCTGAGGTCCTGCTTGACCCTGTTGGGTCCGTGATCGCACCCTGTTTGGTCCATTCTGCTTCCAGCCGTTAAATCGTCTGGACGGGTGGGGCAAATTCACTAAATTCCGTCGGCCCCGGATCGAACCGGGACGACGGAATTTTGCTTTTATGGTCCAGGATTACATTCCCGTTCTCGTCCAGGTGGTGATTGCCTCCGGCTTCGCAGTCGCCACCCTGATCGCCAGTGCCCTGCTCGGGAAGCGGGCTCTCCGTAACCGCACCAAGGACTCACCCTACGAGTGCGGCATGAATCCCCTGGGCGGACCCCAGGCCCGTTTCAGTGTGAAGTTCTATCTGGTGGCGATGCTCTTCGTGCTCTTCGACATCGAGGTCGTCTTCCTGATCCCTTGGGCGACGGTCTATCGCGAGCAGATCGCCGCGGGGGCCACGGTGTTCCTGACCGGGATGCTCGGTTTCGTCGGCCTTCTGCTCCTCGCTTATGTCTATGCGCTCAAAAAAGGGGCGCTGGAGTGGCGGGGCTGAGCCGTCTTCGCCCGCTCTTTCCCGATGGTCCACTTCATCGCGCTCTTCCGGACCGGCAAAGGCACCACGGATGATGTCCTCGAGGAGATGATCCGGGCGAGCCGGACCTGTTTCCACCGCGTCCACGAGGCGCACAATTTCCGCTCGGGCCGGTCCCTCGATCCGAAAGACGAGTTCGCCTTTTTCATCTCCGCCGATTTCGAGAGCCGGGAAAAGCTCGCCATGTTCCGCGAAGATCCCGCCTATCTGCGTTTCGAGGCGGAAGTATTGAAACCGCGCACCACCGGCCGGGTCGAGCATCTCTTCGAGACCGAGCCGGGCAAGAATCCGAAGTATTCCTGAGCGGGTAGCCGCGAAGATTCACGTGCTTTTCACGGAGCCTTCATCATCCCTTCGCTCCGGCGGGGGAAGCTGGCTCCATGAAACCCACCGCTCTCCCACCGCTCTTCAACGAACTCTTCTGGATCGGCCGTCAGCAGGTGCTGGCCTGCCTTTTCGGGATCCTGCTGCTCGGTGCGGTGCTGCTAACCCGCTCGTGGGATGCCGCCGCCGCGATCTCGCGACAGGACTTCCTGTTCCTCTTCGCGCTGGCCCTCCAAGCGCTATTGATCGTGTTCCGCTTGGAGCATCGCGACGAGGTGGTGGTGATCCTCGCCTTTCATTTGCTCGCGACCTTGATGGAATGGTTCAAGACCTCGCCCGCGATCGGATCGTGGAAGTATCCGGCTGATGGGGTGATCTTCCGGATCTACGAAGTGCCACTCTTCGCGGGCTTTCTCTACAGCGCCGTCGGCAGTTACCTGGCTCGGACCTGGCGTCTGTTCCAGTTCCGTTTCGACCGGTATCCGCCGCTGTGGACGACGATAGCGCTGGCCCTGCTGGCCTACTTGAACTTTTTCACCCATCACTTTGTCGCGGATGTCCGCTGGCCGCTCATCGCGCTGTCAGTAGTGATCTTCGCACGAACCCGTCTGACCGTGCGCACCGGGCGGCGGAACCGGACCTTGCCGCTGCTGCCCTTGCTGCTGGGTGTCGCTTTCCTGATCTGGATCGCGGAAAATGCCGGGACTTACGCCCGGGCTTGGATCTACCCGCATCAGGAGGCGGGATGGCACCTCGTATCGATCCAGAAGCTTTGGGCCTGGTATTTGCTGATGATCCTGAGCTTCGTGCTCGTCTCGATGGTCCATTTTCGCCGGGTCGGTGCGGCGCATCACCCTATGCCGGGGCGAGTTCAGAGGAATCTGCGGACGAGCGCATCGTAGGCGCGATCGCCGAGAATGCGGCGGGTCCAGAGCAGGGTGCGGCTGTAAGGGCCGACGAGGTATCGCGGCGCGGGTCGCTTCCGGTCGGCCACCTTCACGATGAGCGCGGCGACACTCCCGGCGCTGCCCGAGCGACCACTTTCGAGGACCTTCAAGGTGGCCCTCACCATTCGTTGCGAGAGGGAAAGGTAGGGGCTCCCGACGGGCGTGCGCTCCAGAGGTCCCATGGCGAGGGGGGCGAACTCGGTCGCGATCGCCCCTGGCTCGATGATGACGACCTTCACCCCGAAGGGAGCGAGCTCGTTGCGGAGGCAGTCGGACCAGCCCTCGAGGGCGTGTTTCGAGGCATGATACCAAGCCCCGAGCGGAGTGTGGACCAGGCCGCCGATGGAGGAGACGTTCACGATCGTGCCGGACCCGGCCTCGCGCATCGCGGGCAGGAAGCGCCGGGTGAGGTGGGCGTGGCCGAAAAGATTCACCTCGAACTGCCTTCGTGCCTCGGACATGGGCACCGCCTCGACTGGTCCGAAGACCCCGCTGCCGGCGTTGTTCACCAGCACGTCGACCCTTCCCGATGCGGAGAGCACGGCATCGGCGAGAGCATCGATCGATTCCTCCGATTCCAAGTCCAGCGGATGCACTCGCGCGCCGGCGGCACCAAGCCCGATCATCCGATCGACCCGCCGTGCCGCGACGTGGACGATGTCTCCACGATCGAGAAACGCACGCGCCGCGGCTTCGCCAATGCCGCTGGAGGCTCCGGTGATGAGGACGACGCGCGGTGCGGACATGGCGGGAGCACTGAAGCGTGGACCCCGCCGGAAGCAAGCCCGGCGATCACTTGCCGGCGCTCGAGGAGAACTGATCGCGGAAGCGGTTGGTCACGCGGATCTCGAGTTCATTCTCGTTGTCCCATGACAGGCTGCCCATCTGGCTGGGGCTGCTCTGATATTCTCCGATGACCTCGCCGTTGCGTGTCACCCGGATCCAGATGCCCTTGATCTGGTCGCGGAAGTATTCCTTTTCCCCGCGTTGAGGCACATACTTGTAGGTCTGCATGGCCAGCGCGGGAGTGTCGAAGTCGACTTGGTCGTTGTAGGACATCGCGGGGAGCTCGACCGACTCGCCTTCCTGTTGGTTCCCACCCTTGCCGGGGTTGATGGCGGACTTCACGAACTCAACGTCATCGTCATAGACGATTCGATAGTCGAGGGTCGCGCCGGTGAGTTCGTTGCGGCTCTGGTTGGTGACGGTGACGCGATAGGACCACTCGGAGGTCTTGTATTCCCTGCCTTGGCTCATGAAATCCGACGATTTCACAAGGTTGCGCGTCGCATTGATGCTGAGAGAGAACGAGACCGCCTCCGGGTCGCTGTCGATCCAGTTGCGGACGCGGCCGACGGAGTATTCATCGAGGTTCGCGAGAGGCACGAGGAACTCGCGCTGGTCTTCGGCGCGGCGGATCAAGACGGCGTCGCCGTGGGCCGAGATCAGCTCGGCGCGGATCTCTTGCCCCGAAAGATTCCGCAGCAGCACGGATTCATCCCGCGCCGAGGGAGCCTCGAGCAGCTTGCGGTCGACGGCCGCGACCTTGCGGACCGGGTCGCCCGCTTCCGCTGGGGCGGATTCTTTGGATTCGCCCAGCTTTTTCACCTTGGGGGCAGGCGCCTTGGCGGGCGCCTCCTCAGCCCGCGCGGCGGGCATGGCGGCGAAGAGGCTGGTCAGGAGGATCGCCGCCCCGGTGACGGGAAGCGCGAGAGATGGGAGAAGCGGAGTCCTTTTCATCACAGGGAAAAGGTCCGCCCAATGCTGGTCCCTAACAATGGCGTTAAGCCGCATCACACGATTGCGTGGAAATAAGACCTGCCTCGATCGCGTAGCTGTGCCACCCCGGCCCTGGCACGGAGCCGCTCGGGACGCGGGAACGGTCCATAAATAGCGATGGCAAAATCCCGCATTCGCCGCAGTGTAGCCGGATCATTCCGCCCCAAGCCGTCTCAATTTCCGTGATTGCCACCACCAAGCAGGTCTCCCCCGAAGTCGCCCGTCAGATCGACCGGCGCCGTACCTTCGCGATCATTTCCCACCCCGATGCCGGGAAGACGACCCTCACCGAGAAGCTGTTGCTTTACGGAGGCGCGATCCACTTGGCCGGTAGCGTCACTGCTCGGAAAAACCAGAATGCGACCGCTTCGGACTGGATGGCGATGGAAAAGGAGCGCGGCATCTCGGTCTCCTCCACCGTGCTGCAGTTTGAATACCAGGGTTACTGCGTGAACCTGCTCGACACCCCGGGTCACCACGACTTTTCCGAGGATACCTACCGGGTGCTCTCCGCGGTCGATGCGGCGGTGATGGTGATCGACGCGGGGAAGGGGATCGAGGCCCAGACCCTGAAACTTTTCGAGGTTTGCCGAAAGCGCGGCGTGCCCATCTTCGTCTTCATCAACAAGCTTGACCGGCCCTCGCGTCCGCCGTTGGAGCTGCTCGACGAACTCGAGAAGGTCCTCGGCCTGCCGCCGGTGCCGTTGAACTGGCCGCTCGGCGACGGACCTCGCTTCCGCGGCGTCTTCAATCGCGAGACGAACGAAGTGAATCTCTTCGAGCGCACCCCGCACGGCTCTTACAAGGCTCCGGTCTCGGTGGGCGGTATCGATGACGAGATCGTCCGCAATACCCTCGATTCCGAAATCTACGAGCGTGTCCGCGATGAGGTCGAGATGCTCGACGGCGTCACCGAGGCGCTCGATCCGGCCAAAACCCTCACCGGTGGCCAGATGCCGGTCTTCTTCGGCAGCGCGATGAACAACTTCGGCGTGCAGATGATGCTCGACCGGTTCCTTGCCCTCGCCCCCGGACCTGCCCCGCGCCAATCGACCAACGGACCGGTCGATCCGCACCGCGATGGGTTCTCCGGCTTCGTCTTCAAGATCCAGGCGAACATGAATCCCCGGCACCGCGACCGGGCCGTCTTCATCCGGATCGTCTCCGGCGTCTTCGAGCGCGACATGCAGGTCACCGACATCAAGTCGGGGCGCAAGGTTCGCCTCGGCAATGCCCAGAAGCTCTTCGGTCAGGATCGCGAGACCCTCGACATCGCCTACGCCGGCGACATCCTTGCGCTGGTCGGGAATTACGAGTTCCTCATCGGCGACACGCTCACGAGTGAATCCGGCATCGTCTACAATGAGATGCCGCGTTTCCGGCCCGAGTGTTTCTCCTACCTCTTCAACAACGACACGGCGAACATCAAGCGCTACCGGGCGGGTATCGAGCAGCTTCTCAAGGAAGGCGTGGCCCAGGCCTACGACGTCCACGGCAGCGCCCAGAGGGTGCCGTTGCTGGGGGCGGTCGGTCCGCTGCAGTTCGAGGTGATGAAGGCGCGCCTCGAGGGTGAATACAACGTCGATTGCCGGCTCGAATCCTCGCCCTGGACCGTCGCCCAGTGGGTCAGGCCGAAAAATCCCACGCCCGATGCGAACCGACGGGATGCACCGCCGGTGACCCTGCCTTCCGGCAGCAGTCTGGCGCTCGACCAGGATGAGAATTGGCTGGTGCTCCTGCCGGCCGCCTACCTCGTCGGCATTCTCCACGACCGCAATGCGGGCTTCGAGTTTTCGCCTTCGCCCTTCGACAAGTGATCATGTTGGCCTTGGGCTGGTTGGCACAGGTGGAGATCCTCGGCGCCGCCATCCTGGTTGCGGCCGCCGGGATCGGATTCCATCGTCGGCGAGAGAAGCGGCGGCGGCGCGAGCGGCAGCTTGCCTCGGGCTTTTCGGCGGAGGAACTCGCCATCCTTGATCGTGATTTCGACGCCTGGCGGTGGTTGCCCGGTGATCTTCGTGACCGTCTCCCCGGGCGCGTCCGGGTGTTGATGGAGGAGAAGAACTACGAACCGTGCGGTGGACTCACCGCGGTGACGGACGAGCAACGCCTCTTGATCGCGGCTCAGGCGGCGCTGACTGAATTGGGTTGGGAAAAGCCGAGCTTTTTTCCCCGATTGCGGTCCATCTTGCTCTACCCCGGCGCTTTTCGGGATCCAGGTCGCCGCCAGTTCGATCTCGAGGCCGAGAGGCGGGGCACGCTCTACGGTGAATCCTGGGACACCGGCTCGGTGATTCTCTCCTGGGACAACGTCCTCGCGGGCGCCCGCAGCGATGACGGTGGCATGAACGTCGTCATCCACGAGTTCGTCCATCAGCTCGATGCGGGAAACGGCAGCGTCGACGGCGTGCCGAAGTTGCCCAGCGATCGTGACTACCGGGAGTGGGTCGAGGTGATGCACCGCCACTACGAAGCTCTTAAAACCGTCGCCATGGATCGAGATGCTCCCGAGCCCCTGCTTGACCCCTATGGCGCGACCCACCCGGCCGAGTTTTTTGCCGTCGCCACCGAGGCCTTTTTTGAAGACCCGCTGGAGTTGAAGGAGGAACACCCGGATCTCTACCGCTTGTTGAGCGGGTTTTTCGCCCTCGATCCGGCCGCGTGGTTCGAGGAGCGAGAATAAAATTGCGTTTGGAATCTCGCGAAATTGCAGAAAATCTTCAAATTTTTGATTAAGAGACCCAAAAGAGTCGTATTTTTCATCGCGGGAAGTGAAATTTCAGCGTACTTTTCCGGCTGAATGGTTTAAAAGTTTTTTTGACCTTTTGATTTTCCGAAGCTTCGCTCGTGCCATGAATCTCGCTTTCATCCGCCCTGCCATGCTGATCCCCGGACTGGTTCTCCTGGGTGCGAGCTGCAAGACGAAAGAGACCGTCCCCACCGCGCCTCCGGCTCCGGTGCCTCCGGCCCAATATGGAATGCCCGGTGCGGTGCCTCCCGGCGGAGCCGTGACCCCTGGCGCTCCGGTTCCGGCTGATGGAACGGGAGGACGCTTTGGCTACACCGGTGCTCCCGGAACCCCGGGCGCGCCGGCTCTACCCGGAGTACCCGGTGCTCCGACGACCGCACCTGCGGCTCCCGGTGCCGCGCCCGGAACCGCACCCGGCATGCGCGATGTCCGCGAGATCGGATCCACCGGCACCGCGCCCACTGCGCCGACAACACCGACCGCACCGCCAGCTCCGGAAAAGCCGGCCACTCCTCCGGCCCCCACGGCTCCGACCGCATCCGACATGCCCTACGCCAACGCCGTTCCTGGCAATCCGCTCGTCGTCACTCTGCCAGGGGCCAACGCCTCGCTCGGACCCATCTCCATCGAGAAATACGATTCTTCGGGCAAGCCCACGGGCGAGCCTCTCAAACGCGGCACCCAGGTGCAGATCCCGGATCCGAATAATCCCGGGAAGAAAATTTACTTCAAGGTTCCCTGAGTGCGGCGCGCGAGGTCCTCTTCCGTCGCGTGGCGGTTCTGGGCCCGGGCCTGATCGGCGGATCGGTCCTGCGCGCGGTGCGCCAGCGTGATCCCGGGGTGACACTGACCGCTTGGGCTCGTCGTCCGGAGGCTGTCGCGGAGTTGCTCGAATCCGGTGCGGCCGATTTCGCCTCGACTTCGTTGCCGGAAGCGATCGCCGGGGCCGATGCCCTCATCCTGGCCATGCCGATCGGCCACATGGCCGCAGCGGTTCGGCAGATTGATGCGCTGGCCGGTCCGGACGGTCCGGTCCACGTCACCGATGTCGGCAGCGTCAAAGGATCCGTGGTTTGCGAGATCGGGGGGCTTGTGCGCGAGAGGGGCGGGATTTTTCTCGGCAGCCATCCCATGGCCGGATCGGAGAAAAAGGGTCTTGGCCATGCCGATCCCGATCTTTTCGAGGGAGCCGCGGTCATCCTGACCCCCGAGGCGGATGCCGCGGGCGAGGTGGAGCTTTGGTCCGCCTTCTGGCAAGGCCTCGGCGGCATCGTGTCGGTGATGAGCCCCGACCGCCACGACGACATCGTCGCCGGCATCAGCCATTTGCCGCACCTCCTCGCCGCCGCCTTGGTGCGCAGTGTGCTCGGGCCCGAGCCCGGCGCGGTAGGATTGAGCGGCGGGGGATTTCGCGACACCACCCGGGTCGCCGGCGGCCCCGAGGAGATGTGGGCCGGCATCCTCGGTGACAATGCCACCGCCGTTTCAGCCCAGCTCTCAGCTTTTCAAAAGGAACTCGGGGCCTGGAAAGACGCTCTCGATCGCCTTGACACCGAGGCGCTGCGTGGCTTCCTGTCCGAGGCGCGACGCCTGCGCGAGACCCTGCCCGGACCGGGCGGACGACGTCCCTTTTTCGAAACAGTCGACGAGCCCTGAGCGCCATGGCCGACCTCCGCGTCAGGAAAGTGAAGGATTTCGCCGCCGAACTCACCGTTCCCGGCGACAAAAGCATCTCGCACCGGGCCTTGCTCTTCGCCGCCCTCTCGAACGGTCCCTGCGAGATCACCGGCTTTCTCGCCAGCGAGGACTGCCTCGCCACGATGAACGCCCTCACCGCCATGGGCGTCGAGATCGAGACCCTCGACGAGGCGGGCACCCACATCCGCGTTCACGGCTGTCGCGGCGAATTCAAAGACCCCGGGCGGCCCCTCGACTGCGGCAACAGCGGCACCACCATGCGCCTGCTCGCCGGGATCCTCGCCTCGAAGCCCTTTGAAACCACCCTCATCGGCGATGCCTCGCTCTCGAAGCGGCCCATGAACCGTATCGCCCAGCCGCTCGAGCGTATGGGCGCGCGAGTCCGCGGCCAGGGCGACCGCTGCACCCCGCCGCTGAAGATCAAGGGCCGCGCCAAGCTCACCCCCATCCACCACGAATCGCCCGTGGCCAGCGCCCAGGTCAAAAGTGCCATCCTTCTCGCCGGTCTCGCCGCCGAGGGCCGCACCAGCGTCTCCGAGCCGCAGCCCTCCCGCGATCACACGGAGAGGATGCTGAACTACCTGCTCGTCAAAAACCTCCGCGAGGGCAACACCGTCTCGATCTGGGGCGGGCAAGTGCCCGAGTCGCGCGACATCGCGGTGCCCGGCGACATCTCCAGCGCCGCCTTTTGGATCGTCGCCGCCGCGGCCCGTCGGGGATCGCGGCTGATCATTCACCATGTAGGCCTCAATCCCACCCGCATCGGCATTTTGAATGTCATGACCCGGATGGGTGCGCGCATCACCGAGCGCATCGAGCCCTCGGGCTGCGAACCGATGGGCTCCGTCGAGGTGCTCGGCAACGGGCTCACCGCCACCGAGATCGGCGGCGCGGAGATTCCCAAACTGATCGACGAGATCCCCGTGCTCGCTGTCGCCGCGGCGCTGGCCGAGGGCCGCACTGTGATCCGCGATGCCCAGGAATTGCGGGTCAAGGAAAGCGACCGCATCTCCGCCGTCGCCGAGAACCTCCGCCGCATGGGGGTCACCGTCGAAGAATTCGCCGATGGCATGGAAATCACCGGCGGCAGCTCGTTGAAGGGCGCCGAGATCGACTCGCTCGGCGACCACCGCATCGCCATGGCCTTTGCGATTGCCGGACTCTTCGCCGAGGGCGAGACTGTCGTCCGCGGGATCGAATGCATCGAGACCTCCTACCCCGGGTTCATCCGCGAACTCGAGCAACTCCAGGCCCTGAGCCGTTGAAACACCCCATGCCCTACCGGATCTGCCGCATCTTCGAAATCGAAAACGGGCACATGCTCAGCAAGCATCCCGACAAGTGCCGCTTTCCCCACGGCCACTCCCGCCGGGTCGAATGCGTGCTTGAGGCCCGCGAGCTCGACGAGCGCGACATGGTCTGCGACTTCAAAGTGCTGAAGCTCGTCCTCGCCGACTACCTCGATCGTTTCGATCACGCCATGTGCATGAACACCGCCGATCCCGCCTACGCCGAGATGAAGGCGCGCTACGGCGAGCGGATCATCGGCTTTGCCGACGAGGATCCCACCACCGAAGTCCTCGCCCGCGAGATTTTCCATCACCTCGAGCGCGCCCTCGCCGCCTATCGGGCTGATCCGGGGGATTTCCCCCTGAGTGAGGGGGTGCGGGTCGTCTCGATCCGCGTCTGGGAAACTTCCGGCTCTTGGGCGGAATACGCTGCCGACTGAGCAGGGTAGGGTCCCTGACCTTACCCTCTTCGCTTGCGCGGAAAGCGTCGCGGGCTAACGTCCCCGCTCCCATGACATCCCGCGACATCCGGCAATCCTTCCTCGATTTCTTCGCCGAAAAGAAACACACCATCGTGCCCTCGGCCTCGCTGATGCCGACCTCGCCGAACCTGCTTTTCACCAATGCGGGGATGAACCAGTTCATTCCCTACTTCCTCGGCACCGAGCCCGCGCCCTACGATCCGCCCCGTGCCGCTGATACCCAGAAGTGCATCCGCGCCGGTGGCAAACACAACGACCTCGAGGATGTCGGCTACGATACCTACCACCACACCCTTTTCGAAATGCTGGGGAACTGGTCCTTCGGCGATTACTTCAAAAAGGATGCGATCCACTGGGCCTGGGAACTCCTCACGGAACGCTGGGGTTTGCCCGCGAACCGCCTCTACGCGACCGTCTACGCCCCCGCCCCGGGAGATCCCTCCGAGTTCGACCAAGAAGCCTACGACCTCTGGGCCGCGATTTTCAAAAAGGCCGGACTCGATCCCGCCGTCCACATCGTCAACGGCAATCGCAAGGACAACTTCTGGATGATGGGCGAGACCGGCCCTTGCGGTCCCTGCTCGGAGATCCACGTCGACCTCACCCCTGACGGAGACACCAAAGGCAGCCTCGTCAACATGGGCGACGCCCGCTGCATCGAGATCTGGAACCTCGTCTTCATCCAGTTCAATGCGAACGAGGACGGCAGCTTCCGCCCGCTCCCCGCCTGCCACGTCGACACCGGCATGGGCTTTGAGCGCGCCTGCGCCGTGATCCAGGGCACCAAGGGCCTCACCGATTTCTCGCGGCTCGCCTCGAACTACGACACCGATGTCTTCACCCCGATCTTCGCGAAGCTCACCGAGATGAGCGGAAAACGCTACACCTCGACCGTGCCCGCGGGAGGACAGCGCCACAGCCTCTCCGAACAGGAGCAATACGACGTCGCTTTCCGCGTCATCGGCGACCATATCCGCACCGTCAGCTTCGCCATCGCCGACGGGATCGAGCCCGGCAACGGAGGACGGAACTACGTGATCCGCAACATCCTCCGCCGCGCCGTGCGTTTCGGGCGCATCCTCGGCTTCGATGCCGAGAATCCCTTCCTCCACCGTCTCGTCCCGGTGCTGGTCGCCGAGTTTGGCGGCGTCTTCCCCGAGCTCGCGACCCGGCAGGAAAAAATCTCCGCCGTGCTCAAAGCCGAGGAGGAGCAGTTCAACCGCACCCTCGACCGGGGCTTGAAACTCTTCGACGAGGCCGCCGCGAAGGTCGCCGCCGGCAGCCTCTTTCCCGCCGCCACCGTCGTGAAACTCTGGGAGACCTTTGGTTTCCCCACCGACCTCACCCAACTGCTCCTCGATGAGCGCCGCCTTTCCACCGATCCCGACGAAGTCGCGAAACTCGTCGAGGCCCACAAGAGCACCGGGGCCGAGGGCCAGAAGACCACCGTGGTCGAGGCGGTCACCATCAGCTCCGAGGTGAAGACCGAGTTCGTCGGATACGAGCGCGACGAGACCGAGGCCACCGTCGCCGAGTGGATCGAGAACGAGTCCGGTGTTTTTGCGATCGTCGATCGCAGTCCCTTCTACATCGAGAAGGGCGGCCAACTCGGCGATACCGGCGTCCTTGTCGCCTCCGGCGAGACCATCCCCGTGCTCTCCGTCCACGGTGCCGGCGAGGCCGCCGTGCTCCAGCTCGCGAAACGCCCTGACAAAGCCACCAACAGCGTCACTCTGCGCGTCGATGCGGTCCGCCGCCGCGGCATCGAGTCGCACCACACCGCCACCCACCTCTTCCACTGGGCCCTGCACCAGATCGTCAGCCCCGACGCCACCCAGCAGGGCTCCCTCGTCGCGCCCGACCGTCTCCGCTTCGACTTCAATTCCGCCGCGGTCGGACCCGACCAACTCGCCAAGATCGAGGCCGAGGTCAACCAGTGCATCCTCTCCAACGACCCCGTCAGCATCTCCGAGGTTCCCCACACCAAGGTCAGGAACCATCCCGGCATCATGCAGTTCTTCGGCGACAAATACGGGGACAAGGTTCGCGTCGTCCAGGTCGGCGGCAAAGGCGGGGCCTTCGATGGTTATTCGATGGAGCTGTGTGGCGGCACCCACGTGAAGACCACGGGCTCGATCGGCTTCTTCAAGATCAAGAGCGAAGGAGCCGTCGCCGCCGGGATCCGCCGGGTCGAAGCCGTCTGCGGAGACGCCGCCCGCCAGCTCATCGAGGAGGAGAGTGGAAAGCTCGCCCGCGAGTTTGCCGAAGCCGCCCACAAGCTCGCGGCGGCCAATGAAAAGCTCGCCGCCCTCGGCCAGCCCCACGTCGATTCCGGCGATACCGACAGCATTGCCGAGTTGATTTCCAAGGCGCTCCGCTCCGGCGACCTCGCCGCGGCCAACAGCCACCTCACCTCCTTCGCCGCGCACCGCGACGCCCTCCGCGCCGCCGCGATCCAGGCCGAGAAGGCGGTCAAGAAAGCCTCCGCCGGGGCTGCCGCCGCCCTCGCCTCGCAGTGGTATGAGGAGACCCTCTCCGCCACTCCCGACTCCAACTGGTCCGGGGCCCTGCCCGGCGACTCCGCTGACTTTCTCCAGGAGTCCATGAATGTCGTCAAGGCCCGCCAGCACCGCGGCCTCGTCGCCATGACCGTGATCGACGAGGGCACCGTGCACTTTGGAGTCATCGTTCCCGCCGGACACGCCTCCGGGCTCAAGGCCGGCGACCTCGTCCGCGACGCCCTCGCCGTGGCCGGAGGCAAGGGCGGAGGCCGCCCCGAGATGGCCCGCGGAGCCGCGCCAGGAGGCGAAGCCGAGGCTGAAGCGATTCTCGCCAAGGCCCGCAGCCTCATCGGCTCGCTTGCCTGAGACGTGTGTTTCCAGAGGAGAAACGCCTTGCAAAAGGCGGCCAGGACCTCCATCTTCCTCCTCTCGCGAGCGGAGGGTTCCCTTCGCCGTTGGAACGGGTAGATTCCAGAGCGGTCAAATGGGGCAGACTGTAAATCTGCTGGCTATGCCTTCGAAGGTTCGAATCCTTCTCTGCCCACCACCTCTTAACCAACGAGTTACAGAGATTGGCCCCGAAGCCAAAATGTCGGCGATTTGAGATTTGGCTCGTTTTGGACTCACTTTTGAAAAGGGTGAATGAGCCCCTTTTGACGTAGCGTCAACTCAGCGCCTCCCGGTCGGGTGACTTCTGAATCGGAAATTTGAACCTCTGTGCGAACTTCCTGCCGCAGTTTCCCCAAAAAACTCGATCGGGGTTCGGACCGGGTTGGAACGTTCCTCTTAAAGAGGGGCACGAGCTGACCGGGTTCAATGTCCGGATGACAGGTTCCAAATCGGAGAGATTTCCGACCGGCAAGGAGAAGCCAGCTTTCGTTCCCGCCTGAGTCTTGGTAGGAATCCGGCTTCCAGATCCACTCAAGGGATGGATTCAAGTTCCAAAAAGCAGGCGATCAGAACAATGGATGATGGAGCTTTTCCAAAATCATCCGCCGGGATAATCTTCGTGTTATCCTTTTTCATTTCCGGGCGTTTGCTTGGTGAATGACGGACCCTGCGGAGAACCAAGATGCTTTTGTGGCGCAGCTGACCGGGGCGCAGGTTGCGCTGCGGCTCTATGTGCAATCGTTGATGCCGGGGGATGCGTCGGCGCATGATGTGGTGCAGCAGGCGAACACAATCTTGTGGAAAAAACGCGAGGACTTCACTCCCGGAACGAATTTCAAGGCATGGGCATTTGCCATCGCCCGGTATGAGGTGCTGAACTATCGCAAGCAGCAGGCGCGGGATTCGCGGCTGGTTTTTGGAGAAGAACTGGAACAAATCGTTGCCGAGGATCTCGCCGAGCGTGATGAAGACACCGAGCGGCGGCACGAAGCGTTGAAAGGGTGCCTGCAAAAGCTGCGCCAGCAGGATCGCGAGCTGCTCCTTCATCGTTACACGGCCTCGGCGGGCACACTGGAGGAATTCGCCCGGCGCACCGGCCGCAGCAAAGGCGGTCTCAAGGTGACGCTGCATCGCCTGCGAAACGCGCTGCTGAGCTGCATCGAGAAGCAACTCACCCCTCTCAAGTTCGAATCATGAGCCCGGTGGAACGCAATCAACTCATCGACGACCTGATCGATCAGGATATCTCCGAGGCGGATTTCCTCCGGCTCGAGGCGGATCTCTCGGTCGATCCCATCGCACGAGCCGCCTACTACGAAAGGCTTCAGCTTTCTCTCGCTCTCGCCGAAGAAGCGGCTGTTCGACCCGAGAGCAAAGCCCCACTCCCAGCCTCATCAAGGAGAGCCCTTGTCTGGCTGGCGATGGCGGCTTTGTGGCTCGCCTTCATCGGAGTCACTTCGGTGTGGCTTTGGCCGCGCCAGAGAGCTGGTCTTGCCGGGGTCGAATCCACTGCGAACGGCCATGCTGCCCTCGTCACCCAGATCGATGCGGTCTGGTCTGGCATGACCGCTCCGCTCACCGACGGGGCGCTTTTGCCTCCCGGCGTGATCCACCTCGAGTCGGGCCTCGCCCAGATCGAGCTATTCAGCGGGGTGCGTCTAGTGGTGGAGGGAGAGGCGAAGTTCGAAATCCTTTCCTCGATGGAGATGCGGCTCGCGCGGGGCCGTCTCCGTGCTCACGTGCCAGAGGCGGCGCACGGATTCCGCATTCATACCTCCGAGGGAGAAATCGTCGATCTCGGCACCGAGTTCGCCGTCGATGCCGCAGGGGAACGGGCGGAATTGCACGTCCTCGATGGCGAGGTCGAATGGCATCCGAAAGCGGCAGGAATGTTGCGCTTGGTCGGCGGCGAAGCGCTTGGATTGGCCCCCGGGAACGATCCAACCCAAATGCCGGCGGACGATTCGCGCTTCGTCGGTCTCTCCGAGATCAACGAAAGGCAAAAGGCGACGCAGGAAACTCGTCGCAAGGCCTGGCTGCAATTCAGTGAAGGTCTGCGGCGCGATCCCCGCCTGATTGCCGCGTATCGCATGGACGTGCCAAACCCGGGCGAACGCCTCGTCCCGAATCTCGCCGCTAGCGGGATGGTGAAACCCGGCGCGGGAGCGATCGTCGCCGCCAAACGGGTCGAGGGCCGCTGGGGACAGACGGAAGGAGCCCTCGATTTCAGCCCCGCCGGTAGTCGGGTAAGAGTCAACATTCCGGGTCGGCACTCCTCCCTGACGTTGCTCTGCTGGGTTAAGATCAACAGCCTCGACCGGCTCTACAATTCTCTCTTCCTCACCGATGGCCACGAGGTCGGGGCTCCGCACTGGCAGATCATGAACGACGGGCGTCTTTTCTTTTCGGTGAAGCGATCCGACGGGCACGGAACAACCGCGGGCGGACAGGATAAATACAACTTTTACTCGCCGCCCTTTTGGACTCCGTTGCTCAGCGGCCGGTGGATCCTGTTGGGAGCCGTCTACGACATCGAGGCAAAGACGGTGACACATTTCCTCAACGGCAGCCCACTCGCCAGCGAGGCGATTCCCGAAGAATTTCTTGTCGAGAACGTGACCATTGGGAATGCCTCCATCGCGAACTGGAGCGAGCCGGCCTATCGCCGGGACGCCGAGTTCGCCGTTCGCAATCTGAACGGCAGCATGGACGAGTTTCTCCTCTACTCCGCCGCGCTCTCTGCCGCGGAAATCGCGGAGATCTTCAACCAAAGCCGGCCTTGAGGAATGGAACGGGGCGCAAAACAGAAAATTGTGCGATAGGTTTTCACTCCGAAGGCAGTGTTGGAGGGAGAATGACGATAGACGCCCCCACTTCACCGAATTCGCCCCAAGACGACCGCTACGAGGTCTTTGTGCGAACCTTTGCCCATTTCGAGGGCGATTTGCGGCGTTTCGTGAGGTCGCTTCTGCCGAACTGGATCGATGTCGACGACGTCATGCAGCAGACCGCCGTCGTGCTCTGGCGGAAATTCGATCAGTACGATCCGGAAACCCATTTCATGAAGTGGGCCTGTGTCGTCGCGCGATTCGAGGCGCTCGCCTATCGCCGCAAGATGGCGCGGGACCGGCTCGTTTTTCGAGAGGATGTGCTTGAGCTGATGGCGGACGAGGGAATCGAGGAAATGGATCAGCGCGATGCGGAACATGCCGCACTGGCCACTTGTCTGCAAGCCGTGCCCGAGACGCAGCGGCACTTCCTCACTCTCGCCCACACCCGCGGCGTCAATGTGAAGGAACTCGCGGAGGAGGCGGGATCGACGGCGGCGGCCTTCTACATGCGGCTCACCCGCCTGCGCCAGCAACTGATGAAGTGCGTCGAATCGAAACTGGGGCAGGGACACCACCACGCATGAAGACAGATCCCCCCCGCTTTCACGACCTCTCACAGGAGGAACAGGACTGGCTCGACGCCTACGTCAACGGCACCATCGAAGCTCCGGCCTTTGCCGCCTTGCAGGACCGAATGATGGAACGCCCCGCCCTGCGTGCGGTGATGCGGCGATACCTCGCCCTCGATCACCATTTGCAGAGCGACTGTGCCGCCGATGATCTCGCGGCGAGACCGTGGTTGACGGCCGATGAGCCTGACAACATCACCACTTTCCCGCAGCAGCGTCGCATCCGGAGCCTTCTTCCTCTGGCGGCGGCGGCGGGCCTCGCTTTTCTCCTGGGTCTCGCTTTCATGCAGTGGAGGGGAACCCCGAATGGAGGTGAAGGCATCGCGACCGTTCGGGACAAGGAACCTTCCGCCGAAGGCTTCGCAGTGGTGAAGCGATTGTTCGATCCCGAGTGGGCCGGGCACGGCACCCGGCATCGCGAGGGCGACACCCTCGGGAAGGAGTCCTTCCAATTGCGGTCAGGCACGGCGGAAATCCAGTTCTTTTCCGGAGCGACAATGACGGTGCAGGGGCCCGCTGAGATCCACCTGAGGTCCGCCTGGGAAGCCACCTGTACCGACGGCATCGTGCGCATGCAGGTGCCTCCGGCGGCCCGCGGATTTCGACTCCTCGCACCGGGATCGGAGATCATCGATCTCGGGACCGAGTTCGGTCTCGAAGTGCGCGACGGCAAAGGTCACGTCGAGGTCTTCGAAGGCGAGATCGCCCTACGCCATCAGAAGGAGGTCGAACGCCTCGTCAAAAAGGGGGCGGCCTGGGGTCTTCCGGTCGAAGGTTCCGCTACTCCCGCCGCCTTCGGGAATGTCACCTTCCCCGATCTCGGGCAGTTGGATTCACGCGCCATCGCGCAGAATCGTGACGATTTCAATCGCTGGCAGGCGCACCGCGACCGGCTCGCAGCCGATCCCCGCCTCATCGCCTACTACACTTTTGATCGCGACGAACCGGGTGCCCTCATCCCGAATCTCACCCTGCCGCGCGATATCGAACTCGACGGGGCCGCCGTGCTCGCCGATCCCGTCGATGGCCGCTGGCCCGGATTGAAATCGGCGCTGGAATTCCATCGGCCCGGTTCGCGGGTGCGGGTGAACCTGCCGGGTGAATTCCCCGCCTTCACCTTCGCCTGCTGGGTGCGCATCGACAGTCTCGACCGGTGGTACAACGCCCTCTTCATGGGCGACGGATACGAGACGGGCGAGCCGCACTGGCAGATCCGCGACGACGGGGCAATGATGCTCTCGGTCATGGTCGATGACACGAAACCGAATCCCGGAGCGCCGAACGACGCCGGTTTCCACCGGGTCTATTATTCCCCCCCGATGTGGAACCGCTCCATGAGCGGGCGCTGGCTCCATCTCGCCTCCGTCTTCGATCCGGCGAATCGCGCGGTTTCCCACTACGTCAACGGCGAGCGCATCCACCGCCAGGAGATCGAGGATCGTTTCCTCATCGAGACCCTGCGCATCGGCAACGCCGAGATCGGCAACTGGGGCCAGCCCTTCCGCGAGGATCCGACTTTTGCGATCCGCAATTTGAATGGTCGGATGGATGAATTGGCGATCTTCAAAACAGCCCTCGGCGATCAGGAGATCGCGAGGCTGTTTGAACAGAGTCGGGCAGGGCACCAGTGAATCACGGGCCCGCATCGCCCGGGATCTTTTCGCGAAATCCCGGAGAATTCCCAACCACGAATCAGGAACCACGGCGTTTCAGTTCGTCGCCGACGGCTTCCAACTGCTTCGCAAGATTTTGCATGGATTGCTCGAGGGCTTCGAACCGACGCGCCACCTCGGGTGGCAGGGAATTGCCACCGGATCCAGTGCGCAGCATTTGGTCGGCAAGTTGTCTGAAATGATCGGCTTCCTTGGCCATTCCCGCGGCATGAAGATGTTCCGCCGCCTCGCGGAGGTGGGCGGATCGCGCCTGGACATCCGGTGCCGAGGAGTCTCCTCCGGGTCCTCCCCGGACATCGCCACGCGTTTCCTGGAGGTTCCGTTTCATCTCCTCGATTCGACGATTCGCCTCGTCGTGCCTGCCTTCGCGATGGAGTTTCATGATCTCCTCCCTCGCCCGGTTGGCGTCTTCGTGCTTCGCGCCATGCCCCTCCGGAGATGGCCTTTCGCTCCCGTCACGGGATCGAACCCCGTCTTCTCCTCTCGGCCTTTCTGGCTCACGGCCGCCCTCGCGCCCATCTTCACTCCGGGCGGCTTCCGATTGATCCCGCATCTCTTCATGTCTGCCATCCCCGTCTGATTTCTGATTCTCCGCCCGATGCTTTTCCATTGCCTCATGATTGGGCGCGCCCGGCTTGGGATGATCCGAACGCTCCGACGTTTCCCCTTCGCGGGGAGGATGGGACGCCTTCGGTTGATCGGGTTTGGGTTCTTCGGCAGAAATCGTTGCGGAGGCCAGCGCAACGGCGAGGCCCAGAGTCAAGGGGAGCATTTTCATGGATGAATGGAGGTAGATCGATTTGTTTCAACTCCTGAACCACGAGGAAGTTACGCCTCCTTTCAAAGAATCACCCGGACATGGACTCGACTTCCTCCATTCCGTGCGTCTTTTTGTTCGATTCTGAAGACACCTTCGATAGGATGCCGCCATGACTCTGAACCGGCCACAAACAATCTTCCTCATCCTCGCGATCCTGGCGCCATGAAAAAGCGAATACAGTCCATTTTCGTCCTCCTCGCTCTCAGCCTCTCCCTCCCTGCCGCCGAAGAAAAAGACGACGTCATTACCGTTGAAGCCGAGAGTTATGCCGAACAGACCCTGTTCGAGACGCGCCGTTGGCAAATTACCGCCGCCTCCAACGAACCAACCATCGAACCGGACGGCGATCCGACGCATCTCGAAGGTGCCAGCGGCGGGGCCTACATCGAAGTATTGCCCGATACACGTCGCTCGCACGAAGACAAGCTGATCAACGGGGAAAATTTCACCCATCAGGGCGGTGCCATGGCCGTGCTGAGCTATCCGGTGAAGGTGAGCACTCCCGGGCGATATTATGTCTGGGTGCGCGCCTACTCGACCAACAGCGAAGACAATGGGCTGCACTTCGGTCTCAACGGCGAATGGCCTGAGAGCGGTGCCCGTTGGCAGACTGTCAGGAAGGACGGATGGCACTGGGACTGCAATCAACGCACAGAGGAAGTCCACACCGGCGTGCCGATGCAGCTCTGGCTCGACATCGAGACAGCGGGCGATCACGAGATCCTGATGTCGATGCGGGAAGACGGCGCCGAGGTCGATCAAATCATTCTTGCCCGCTCCCCCGAGTATCGACCCGCCGGGGCGGAGGTGTATTCCGAGATCGCGCCGGTCACTGCGGCTCCTCGGGCACCTGCCGTTCCACTGGTCCTCCCCCGTCAGTCCGACGGAACTGGCGTGGTGACGATCTCCGGCGAACTCAAGCAGTGGCACAAGGTCACACTGACACTCGACGGACCCTTCGCGAACGAGCAGGACAATGAACCGAACCCCTTCACCGATCTTGCCTTCCACGTGACCTTCGCCCACGAGAGCGGATCGCCGGAGTACGTCGTGCCTGGTTATTTCGCCGCCGACGGGGACGCGGCGAATTCGTCCGTCAAAGCCGGCACCCAATGGCGGGCGCACCTTTCCCCGGACAAGACAGGAACGTGGAACTACAAGGTGAGTTTCACCAAGGGCAAAAATGCCGCTCTCGATGGCGGTGGCGATTTACTGAAACCCTTCGACGGGCAGAGCGGCAGCCTGGAGATCGCCGCGAGTGACAAGACAGGGAGGGACTTCCGCGCCCGCGGGCGACTGCAATATGTCGGCAAGCACCACCTCCAGTTCGCCGGGTCGAAGGAGTATTTCCTGAAGGCCGGTCCTGACGCGCCAGAGACCCTGCTCGCCTATGCCGACTTTGATGACACCGTCGCGGGGAAAGCACCGAGGGTGCCGCTCAAGTCCTGGGCGCCTCACCGGAGGATCCGGGAGAGGATTGGCTCGTGCTCATTCGGCGATGAAGCGGAGGACGCCGCCAATCCGGTTCCGTTTGAGATTTCCGCGTGAGGTTTCCAGGGGACCGGCAGTAATGCCGTGATGAAACGTCCCTGCCTCATTTATCTCATCCCGTCCTTCCTTCTGATCAACGTCCTGCCCCTGTCGGCGGAGGTCGACTACGAGAAGGAAATCCTCCCCATCCTAGAGGACAACTGCCTCGACTGCCACGGGCCGGACAAGGACAAATCGGGCTTCCGGGTCGATCTGCGGACGGTCCTGCTCACCGGCGGGGATTCGGGGCTGAAATCCATTATCCCGGGCGATCCCGGAAAAAGTCACCTCCTCGAGTTGGTGAAATCCACCGATGAGGACGAGGTCATGCCGCCCAAGGGCGACCCGCTCACGCCGGAGCAGATCGCCCTCCTCGAAACCTGGATTGCCGAAGGCGCAGTCATTCCCGGGCAGATGGACGCGGTCGCCGAGGTGACCACTGATCTCTGGTCGCACCAGCCGGTGCAGCGGCCCGCCGTTCCCGAGGTGGAGGGAGCCAAGTCTTCGATCGATGCCTTTCTCCTCGCGAAGCTCGCGGAGAAAACACTCGCTTTCACCAAACCGGCCGATCCGCGTTCCCTGATCCGCCGCGCTTCCATCGTGCTGACAGGGTTGGCTCCGACACCCGACAGGGTTACGTTTTTCATTCAAGACTCTTCAGTCGATTCGGACACTGCCTATGCCGAACTCGTTGAGGAACTGCTCGCCTCGCCCCATTTCGGGGAGCGCTGGGCTCAACATTGGCTCGATGTCATCCGCTGGGCGGAGACCAATGGCTCCGAGGCCAACCTCTATCGCAAAAACGCCTGGATCTACCGCGACTACGTCATCCGCTCCTTCAACGAAGATCGTCCCTACGATCAGTTCGTACGCGATCAACTCGCGGGTGATCAAACTGGCCATGGCGAGGCCACCGGCTTCCTCGTCGCCGGACCGCATGTGCCCGCCGCCACGGTGGGCCGTGAACCCGCCGCGATCCGTCAGGCCCGTGCAGATCGCATGGATGAAATCCTGCAAACCGTCGGTGCTTCGCTGCTCGGCATGACGGTGAGTTGCGCACGCTGCCACAACCACAAGTTCGATCCCATCTCGATTCAGGATTACTACTCCCTCGCCGCCGTGTTTCAGGGAGTCGAGTTCGGCGGACGCCGCCCGGAGTTGTCACCGGACCATCCGCGCATGGCGCGAGCCGCCGAGCTCTATCCGAAGCTCAATGCAGAGCGCAAGGTCTTGCGTGAAGGCGTCGGTATTTGGGAGGAAAACAACGGCGGCTACACCGATCTCGTTTTCCCCAACACCACGACCCAGGTGCTGCGCGTCGAGTTCGACAAACCGCAGACATTCATCGACGAACTCGAAGTCTTCGGCACCCACGATTTCAAAGAAAATCTCGCCGCAGCGCGTGTCGGCACCAGGCTGGTGGAAGATCCGGCGATGGCTGATCCCGGGGCGGGCGTGGAGAAAGCCAACGACGGTGAGTATGGTACCATGATTTGGAAATCAAAAGCACCGGAAGGCAGCAAGACGAAGCCGTGGGTCGAGATCCATTTCCTCAAGGCTCAGGAAGTGAACCGCTTCCGCTTCAGCTCGAATCGCGAGTATTACTTCGAGACTGACTACCTCGACAACGGCAACAAAGGCGGCAAACCCAACTTCCCCGGCTATCGCATCCTCGCGCGGCAGGGGGATGGCAGTTGGCAGGAAATCGGCAGCACCCAACAAGCTCGGGCGGCGTTAAAACAACCCGTTTTGCAAGCGGCTTCGGAGCGCTTGCACGACCACCTTCATGCCCTTGCGGAAGAGGGGCCGCGTCACAGTTTCGTGGCTCGTTTTGAAAAGCCCGCCGTGACTCGCGTCCTCAGTCGCGGCAGCCCGGAGAATCCCGCCGATGAAGTCATGCCCGCTGGTTTCGCCATTCTCAAAGGCGACCTCGGCCTCGACTCCAACACGCCGGATGCCGAGCGGCGTAAACGCTTCGCCGAGTGGATCACCCTGCCCGAGCAACCGCTCACCGCCCGCGTCTTCGTCAATCGCGTCTGGCATCACATCTTCGGTGCCGGCATCGTGCCGACCACCGCCGATTTTGGCAAAGCCGGTGCACCACCGAGCCATCCTGAACTGCTCGACTACCTCGCGTCCGAGTTTGTCAATCCACAGGATAGCACCGCAAAACCCTGGGGCATCAAGGACCTCATCCGCCGCCTCGTCCTCACCGACGCCTTCCGCCAATCCAGCGTCCCGCGTGAAGACGGACTGCACGCCGACGCTGGCAATGCCCTTCTCTGGCGCTACTCACCGCAGCGTGTCGAGGCCGAGGTCATCCGCGACAGTGTGCTGCTGGCCTCTGGCAGACTCGATCCCACGCTCGGTGGCCGCAGCTTCCGCATTCACAACGAAAAGAAGACCTACGCCCAGTGGCAGGTCATCGACAACCACGGCCCCGACACCTGGCGGCGCATGATTTATCAAGAACGCATGCGCCGTGTCGATGACCGCATCTTCACGGCCTTTGACTTCCCCGACTGCGGCCAGGTCAGCCCCAAGCGTCCCGTCTCCACCACGCCGCTGCAAGCGCTCAACCTCATGAATAGCGACTTCGTTGTCGAGCAATCGCAGTTCATCGCTAAGCGAGCCGGCAGTGTCACACGGGCCTTTGAGCTGCTCTTATCCAGACAGCCAACCGCTGAGGAGCTGGCCGCCTGCCAGGAAACCAAGCTGGACCTCGTCTGCCGCAGCCTCATCAACTCCAACGAGTTCGCTTTCCTGCCATGACGGCTGGAAGCGCACCTTTTTGCCAAGCCAACAAACCACCAAACAAACCATGAAAGCAGCCCCCAAACTCATCGTCCTCAGCATCATCACCCTCGCTCTGTCGAGCTTCAATACTTTCGGGCAGCCCGCCGAAGGCAAGGCCATCCCGGATTGGCTGCAAAAGGAAGTGAACAAGGTGACGTCCGTCATTACCGATCTCAGCGCCGAACAGGAGACGAAGCTCGCCGGTGCGATTCAAACCCGCACTGAGACCTTGGCAAAAGTCAATGGCCTCAGGGAAAGCGGCGCATCGGCAGATGAAGTCAAAGCCAAGACAACCGAAGCATGGACCGCCTACACCCACGAAGCAAAAACCATTCTCACCGCCGCGCAGTTCGAGAAGTTCAAGGAACTGCACAAGCCCAAATCAGCAGCTTCAAATCAGTAATCATGAACCTCGCCGAACACCTCTCCTGCAAAGGTCGTCACCTCCTCGACCGCCGCCACTTCCTGCGCAGCACCGGCATGACATTTGGCGCTCTGGGTCTCGCTCAACTCTTGGCTTCAGACGACGCCGACTTCACTGGCAAGTCCTCCATCAGGCCCCGGATCGACCCCAATCATCCCTACGCGCCGCGCAAGCCGCACTTTCCCATGCCCGCGAAGAAGGTGCTGGTGATTTATTGCCCCGGAGCCGTCAGTCATGTCGATACCTTCGACTACAAGCCGATGCTGACGAAGTTTCACGGTCAAAAACCACCCAACATGCCCGCCGTGACCTTTGAAGGGCCAAGCGGCAACATCGCCAAACCGTTTTGGGACTTCAAACCACGCGGACAAACCGGCAAGATGGTTTCGGATCTGCTGCCGAACATGGCAGAGCTGGTGGATGACTTCTGCTTCTTCCACGCGCTCAGCACACAGACCAGCGCCCATCCGCAGGGGGAAAACTTCATGAACACCGGCTTCACCATGGAGGGCTTTCCTTCTTTCGGGGCCTGGACCACCTACGCGCTCGGCTCCGAGTGCTCGGAGCTTCCGGCCTTCGTCGCCATCAATGACCCGCGCGGCATGGCACGCTCCGGCAAGAACAACTTCGGCAGCGGTTTCCTGCCTGCCGCGTTTCAAGGCACTGATTTCACGGCGAAAAGTCCGCCGTCGAATCTGGCGCGGCCCGCAAGCTACACAGCCCATGATGATCGCTCCACTATCGAGTTGCTGAAACGACTCAACAGCAAGCACCTCGAGCAGTTCCCCGGGGATGCCAACCTCGCCGCACGAGTCGCCAGTTATGAACTCGCCGGTCAGATGCAGATGTCCGTGCCGGAGATCATGGACCTCGCGGGGGAGCCGGAATCCATTCACAAAGAATACGGGACCGATACCGGCAGCGACTTGAAACGCGAGTATGCCAAAAACTGCATCCTCGCCCGACGCCTCATCGAAAAGGGCGTGCGCGTCGTGCAGCTCTTCAACGGCAGCGATCCCAGCGGTGGCAACGGCATCACCAACTGGGACTCCCACAGCGACATCAAGGACACCCACGCCATGCAGGCGGAGATCATGGACCAGCCGACTGCCGCGCTGATCCGGGATATGAAACGCCGTGGCCTTCTCGAAGACACGCTCATCGTCTGGGCCACCGAGTTTGGCCGCATGCCCTTCCTCCAAGGCAACGGCACGGGCCGTGATCACAACCCCGGTGCCTTCACCTGCTTCCTCGCCGGAGCCGGAGTCAAGAAGGGCTTCAGTTATGGAGAGAGCGATGAGTTCGGCTTCAAAGCCGCGCTGAATGAAACCTCCGTTTATGACTTCAACGCCACCATCCTCCACCTCATGGGCCTTGATCACGAGCGCCTCACTTTCTACCACAACGGCATCGAACGCCGCCTCACCAACGTCCACGGCCACGTCATCAAAGACGTGCTGGCGTAGTCTCACTCAGAGCCGCCGATCATAAGCACACCGACCCAAATGAAGAACATCACAACCCTCCTCACCTTCCTCCTCTGCGCCTCCGCGTTTCTCTGTGAGACTCAAGCCGCCGAAGCTCCACGCCCCAACATCCTCGTCATCGTCTCAGACGATCACGGCTATGCCGATGTCGGCTTTCAGGGCTGCAAAGACATCCCGACACCGAACCTGGATCGGCTGGCAAAAGAAGGTCTGCATTGCACCAGTGGCTACGTCTCGCATCCCTTTTGCAGTCCGACCCGCGCGGGCCTCATGACCGGGCGTTATCAGCATCGCTTCGGGCATCAGCTCAATCCCTTTTATAATCCAGACGACCACAAAGAAGGCCTGCCGCTGAGTGAAAAACTGCTGCCGGAGTATCTCGGCAAAGCAGGCTACAAAACCGGTTGGGTGGGCAAGTGGCATCTCGGAGCCGCGCCGGAGTTCCGTCCTGAGAATCGCGGATTCGCCGAGACCTTCGGTTTCATCGGCGGCGGTCACAAGTTCATCAACTGGAAGGTGAACATCAAAAGCGAATACACCGTGCCCGTGGAGCGCAATGGCAACGCGGTGGAAATCACCGAGCACCTCACCACGGCACTGGGCCGCGAGGCAGCGGCGTTTATCGACCGTCATCAAAGCGATCCTTGGTTTCTTTACCTCGCCTTCAATGCACCGCACCTGCCCCATGAGCCAACGGCAGAACGGCTGGCGCAGTTTGCCTCCATTACCAATCTTCTGCGGCGGAAATATGCCGCGCAGGTCAGCCTGATGGATGACGCCATCGGACTCGCCCTGGATACCCTGCGCACGACCGGCCAGGATCAGAACACTCTCGTCTTTTTCTTCAGCGACAATGGCGGCCCCGTGAAAGACGGCAAAGGCAACGGTTCCAGCAACGCACCCCTGCATGGTGGCAAGGGTGATGTCTATGAAGGCGGCATGAGAGTGCCCTTTGTCATCAAGTGGCCGGCCAAACTCCCTGCGGGTGTGAAGTATGATCTGCCGGTCAGTTCGCTGGATGTCTTCGCCACTTCGCTGGCGGTGGCAGGTATCGAAATGCCCACCGACAAGAAATACGACAGCGTGAATCTCATCCCGCACCTCAGCGGCGAGAACCCAAAGCCCGCTCACGACCAGCTCTTCTGGCGCGTCGGCCCCAGCATGTCAGTTCGCTCAGGGGACACCAAGCTCGTCCTCTCCGGGTCAGGCGAGGACGCCCTCTTTGATTTGAAATCCGACATCGGCGAGGCCACCGATCTCAAAAGCACCAGGCCAGAGGAAGCAAAACAACTCAGCGACAGCCTGAAAGTCTGGGACGCGGAGATGGTGCCCCCCGCTTTCCCCGGTGCCACCGCTTACGAGAAGTCCGGCAAGGGCAAGAAGAGCAAGTGAATGTCTCACGCAGAGTCGAATAGCCGCAGAGATTTAACCGAAGCTTATGAATTCCAAAGCCATCATTCTCTTCCTCTGCGTTTCCGCGTTTCTGCGTGAGGCCTCTGCCGCCGATAAACCCAACGTCCTTTTCATCGCCATTGACGACTTGCGGCCCGTCCTCGGCTGCTACGGCAACGAGGAGGTCCGAACACCGCACCTCGACCAACTCGCCGCTACAGGGCTGCGTCTTGACCGTGCTTACACGCAATATGCCATCTGCGGTCCGTCACGCGCTTGCATCATGACTGGTCTGCGGCCCGACACGCTCAAGATCGAAGAGATCGACACTTACTTCCGTGACACCGTGCCGGACGTGGTGACGCTACCGCAGCAATTCAAAGCGAATGGCTACGAGTCGGTGTATGTGGGCAAGGTATTCCACGGCATTCAAACGGATGATGCGCTCTCCTGGAGTCGCCCCATCCAAGTGCCCGGCAGGGGCCAGGAATACAAACTGCCGGAAAGCCTCGCGATCATGAAACAGCGCAAGGAGGAGGCCGAGGCCAAGTATGGGGCCAATGCCCAACTCCAGGGGATGAGCGCCGGTCCCGCCTGGGAAGGCGCAGACGCTGGCGACAGCGAGTATCCTGATGGTCGCACGGCTGATGCTGCCATCGCCACGCTTCGTGAACTGAAGCGCGGTCCGTTCTTCCTCGGCGTCGGATTCCTCAAACCGCATCTGCCCTTCGTCGCGCCGGAAAAATACTTCGATCTCTGCGATCCCGAGAAACTCACGCTCACCGAGTCGCCTGATCCACCGAAGGACGCGCCGACCATCGCGAGGCACAGTTCCTTCGAGCTGCGCACCCGCACCAAGGTGCCAACGACCGGCCCCATTGACGAGCCAACCAGCCGCGAACTGCTGCGCGCCTACTATGCCTGCACTAGCTTCGTCGACGCGCAGGTTGGCCGCGTCCTCGCCGAGCTGGATGCACTCGGCCTGCGCGAGAACACGATCATTGTCGTGTGGGGTGATCACGGATGGCACCTCGGTGAATACGGCATCTGGGGCAAAGCCACCAACTACGAGGTGGCCACCCGCGTGCCGTTGATCGTCGCCGCGCCGAAGATGGCGGCAGCGGGCAAAGGATCGAACGCACTCGTCGAGTTCGTCGATGTCTATCCTACGCTCTGCGAACTCGCTGGTCTGCCATTGCCAAGGCATCTCGAAGGCAAAAGCTTCGTACCACTGCTGACCGATCCCGATCAACCATGGAAACCCGCCGCGTACAGCCAGTTCCCATCCCCCGCGCTGCGCGAGTGGGCCGCACGTCCACTGTCACCTGCCATGCGTGGCTCCTTTTTCGGCCCCGTCATCGCTGAAGTGGAAGCCAAGCTCAAACAAGAACACGGCGAGCGCTACGATGCCAATCTCTTCGACCAGCACCTCATGGGCTACAGCCTCCGCACCGACCGATACCGCTACACCGCTTGGCTCGACCGCCGCGACCCCATGACTGAGCCGCTGGCGGAAGAACTCTACGATCACGACACCGATCCTCACGAGACGGCGAATGTGGCAAAGGCGAACCCGGAAACCACCAAGCGCCTTTTGGTGCAACTTCGGGCGCAGTTTCAATGATCTCCTGACAACATGAAAACAAAATACCTCCTCCACACCATCTGTCTTCTCCTCGCCGCGCCCTCTCTTTTCGGGGCTGACTCGGATTTGCCCTTCGGATCAAAGCCTGTCGGGCAGACGGGTGCCTGGCAGCTGAAGGGAGCGTTCTCCGACGAGTTCACCGCTAGTGAAATCGATGACCGCAAATGGAATACCGCGCCCGCAAGCTGGGGGCCGTGGTCGTGGGAGGCAAAGAACGCCTTTCAGAAAGACGGCAAGCTGGTGCTGCAAATGACGCACGAGCCGCACACGCGGACCACCGGTAAGGGAGACATGAAACTCTTCTACAAATCCGGCATCCTCCGGTCGAAACATCAGCGCACCTATGGCTACTACGAGGTCCGCATGAAGGGCTGCGCCCTCTTCCCCGGCGCCTGTCCGGCCTTCTGGATCTACAGCGACGGCAAGGCGACGGAGGGTGAGGTCCGCTACTGCGAGATCGATATCGTCGAGCTGCAGATGCACGAACTAAACCGCGAGACCGGCGAGCGCGACTCCGTGCACCATATCGACATGAACCTTCATCTCCGCCTCGCCGACGAGGAAGGCAAGGTCCGCTGGGTCCGGCCCGGCACCGATCCCGATCTTTGCAAAAACGCCTGGGTGGCCCCCTGGGATCCGCGCGATGATTTCCACGTCTATGGTTGCGAAGTCACGCCCGAGCTCATCGTCTGGTACATCGATGGCAAAGAAGTCGCCCGCAGGCCGAACCAATATTGGCACCTGCCGATGAATCTCGCGCTTTCGCTCGGCCTGCGTTACCCGCACATCGGCTGGGTGGGGATGGACATGAAACCCCAGGCCGACGCCGCGACCGCCGAAGGGTTTCCCACGGCGATGGAGGTCGATTATGTCCGCGTCTGGGAACGGATGTGATATTCCGGACCGCGGCGATGGGTCGGCACCGGCTTTTTAGAGCGGCCCAACTCGATCCGGAATCGGCACCCGGGTGGATTCCTGTTAACCTTTTGGCCTCTTTCGGCATTTGCAGGTGAACTCAAAGATAATCCTCAAATGTTGCCACCATTTTCCAAGCTGAAACGCCGCTCCGGCTTCGCCCTCGTTGTGATTCTTGCCTGCAGCACGCTGCATGCGGAGAACTCCGGGACTGCCGATGCCGGACGCGATTTCGCGACAAAGGTGCTACCGCTGCTCAAGTCGAAGTGCTTTGCCTGCCACGGGGACGATCCCGGGAAAATCAAGGGCGGCCTCAACATGCTCTCGCGCGAGGGACTGCTCAAAGGCGGCGAAGAGTCGGACAGGGTGCTCGTGCCGGGCAAGGCGACGGAGAGCGATCTTTTCATCGCGGTGACGTGGGAAGATTCCGCCCTCGAGATGCCGCCCAAGGAAAACGACCGGCTCACCCCCGAAGAGATCGAGCTCGTACGTTCCTGGATTGATGCGGGAGCCCCGTGGCCGGGCGAGGAGGAGCAAAGAAAGCACCTCGAAGCGGAGCGGGCCGTGATGTCGAATGCGGACGGCATCATCGCGAAGACGAGCGGCGGGTTGGCCGATGCCTGGACCTACCGCCGATACCGACCGGAGGATTTGTGGGCGTTCCACCCGGTGAAAAAAGCGGCTCCCGCCCGGGCCGATTCGGGTTCCCCCATCGACGCGTTCATCACCGCCAAACTGGAGTCGGCCGGCACCGCGCCCGCACCGCAGGCCGACCCGCTCACCCTGATCCGCCGCGCCACCTTTGACCTGCATGGGCTCCCGCCAACAACGGAGGAGATCGCTGCATTCCTCTCCGCCTGGGAGACCGACGAAACCGGGGCCTGGTCCGCGCTGATCGATCGTCTGCTCGCCAGTCCGCACTACGGCGAACGCTGGGCGCAGCACTGGCTCGACGTGACGCGATACGCGGACACCGGCGGCATGGCGAACGACTTCGAACGTTCCAACATGTGGCGCTATCGCGACTACATGATTCGCGCCCTCAACGATGACATTCCGTATGACCGATTCGTGCGGGAGCAACTCGCGGGAGATCAACTCGCCGACCTCGCGGCGCTTCAGCGGCTCGGTGGCGATCAGCAGAAGCTGGCCCAAGTCCGCCGCACCGGCGACTACACCCCGGAGGAAGCGGAGCAGATCGTGGCATCCGGATTCCTGCGTCTCGGACCGTGGGACAATGCGATGGTGAAGGACGAAGAGGCCCGACAGATCTACCGCGACGATCTCGTCAATGCCATCGGCCAGACCTTTCTCGCCACCTCGATGCGATGTTTCAAATGCCACGATCACAAGTTTGATCCGCTGCCGACGCGCGATTACTACCGCGTCTATGCCGCCATCTCCGGCGTGCAGATGGCCGAGCGTCCCCTGCGATTTCTGCCGGAGGAAAGGCGGGAGGGATTTGCCGAAGGCGAAGCGCACGTCGAACGCATGCTGGCCCACGCCCGCACCGAGAAAGAAAAGATCGTGAACAAACGGGAGGCGGCGGCGCGGGCCTGGTTCGCCGGGCGCGGTCTCCCCTACAAAACCGAGGCGCAGCGGGCAAAGTTGCCGGACGAGGAAAAACCCCCGCGCCACATCGGTCTCGATCACGAGGAAGAGGGCCAACTCAAAGTGCGCGAACAGGACGAATGGATCTGGGAGCGTGCTCTGGAGCGCTATCGGCCCATGGTGCAGAGTGTCTACGACGGGCCGGATGAGAAGTTCACCTTCAAGAGTGCGCGCAGTCTGCGGATGCCCGATGTCATCGATGCGGGCTGGAGGCCCGAGACACACATCTTCATGGGCGGGGCCTTGGAGGCTCTCGGAGAAAAAGTCGAACCCGGCGTTCTCAGCGCCATCGGGCTTGGTGTCGAGGGTGCCGTGGGTGATCCCCATGTCCTGCCCGAGGATTTGACCCATCGCCGTCTTGGCCTTGCCAAATGGATCTCCGACCCGCGCAATCCACTCACGACCCGCAGTATCGTGAACCGGGTCTGGCAGTACCACTTCGGCAAACCTCTCGCGGGCACGCCGAACAATTTCGGGGTGAAGGGAGCGAAACCCACGCACCCGGAGTTGCTCGACTGGCTCGCGGCGGATTTCGTCGAGCACGGTTGGACGCTGAAGCGCCTGCACCGGCTCATCATGACCTCGCAGACCTATCAGATGGCCGGCCAACATCCGGAGGCCGATGCCCTGCGTGAACGCGATCCGAACAATGACCTTCTCGCCTATTTCCCGGGCCGCCGCCTCACCGCCGAGGAGTTGCGGGACACCATCCTGCACCTCACCGGCGAGCTGAATCCCGAGGTCGGAGGCCTTCCGGCAATGCCCGAGATGAACATGGAAGTCGCTCTGCAGCCGCGCATGATCCAATTCTCCCTCGCGCCTGCCTATCAGCCGTCTCCCACCCCGGCCGAGCGAAACCGCCGCAGCATCTACGCCTACCGCGTGCGGGGTCAGGCCGATCCGTTTTTCGAGGTTTTCAATCAGCCAAATCCCAACGAGTCCTGCGACCTGCGAGACTCCGCCGCCGTCTCTCCGCAGGCCTTCACGATGATGAACAGCGACCTCATCACCGATCGCTCCATCGCCTTCGCCCTGCGTCTGGAGGGCGAGGCAAAGACACCCGCGGAGCAGATCGACCGCGCCTTCCGGCTTGCGCTGGGCCGTTCCCCCTCGTCGGTCGAACTCACCCGCATGACCGCCTATCTCGGCGAAATGCAGCGGTATCATCGCGACGTGAAGCCCGAACCTGCGGAGTACCCCACGCGCATCACGCGCTCCCTCGTCGAGGAGTTCTCCGGCAAGATCTTCGAGTACGAGGAAATTCTGCCCGTCTTTGAAAACTACACCCCGGACATCAAACCCGCCGACGTCGACGCCGATACGCGTGCCCTCGCGGATGTCTGCCTCGTCCTCTTGAACTCCGCCGAACTGACACACCTCTACTGATGAATACACGCCCCCAACCCTCTCGCATGAACCGCCCGAACTTCTTGCTCGCCGTTCTTCTTTGCGGCCTCGTCCTCCCGTTTGAAGCCTCCTCAGCCGACCGGCCGAACATCCTCTACATCATGTCCGACGATCACACGTCCCAGGCCATCGGGGCCTACGGCGGTCGTCTCGCGAAGCTGAACCCGACACCGAACATTGACAGGCTCGCCTCCGAAGGGATGCGATTCGACCGGGTCTTCTGCACCAACTCCATCTGCACCCCGAGCCGTGCCTCCATTCTCACCGGACAGTATCCGCAAACCAACGGCGTGACCGATCTCGACGGCGTGCTGCCGCCCGAGCGGCACTACCTGCCGCAGGAGATGAAAAAGGCCGGTTACCTCACCGCGATGATAGGCAAATGGCATCTCGAGGCTGAACCGGCCAGCTTTGATTATTACAACGTGCTGCCCGGTCAGGGGAAATACTTCGACCCCGAACTCATCGAACGTGGGGCCAAACCGTGGCCGGAGAACAAGCTGATACACGAGGGTTATGTCAGCGATGTCATCACCGACCTCGGCATCGATTGGCTCGGGAAGCGCGATACGTCAAAACCCTTCTTCCTCATGCTCCATCACAAGGCCCCGCACGACATGTTCGAGTTCGCCCCGCGCTACGCCGACTATCTGGAGGACACCGAGATCCCCGAGCCGGACAACCTTTACGACCAGCCCGCCGCCGGCTTCGGCTCCGTGGCGACACGCGGCGAGAACGACAGCCTCGTGCGTCGCCTCGGCACCTCCGTGTCCAAACGCCACCCCGTGCGAAACTACGGCATGGACTTCGACATCCCGCCCGGCCTCGATGATCGTGAATACACCCGCCGGTCCTATCAGGAGTATTTGAAGCGTTACCTGCGTTGCGCGAAGAGCGTGGACGACAATCTCGCCCGTGTCTTCGACTACCTCAAAGAGAACGGACTCTATGACAACACCGTCATCATCTACACCTCCGACCAGGGCATGATGCTCGGCGAGCACGACTACATCGACAAACGCTGGATGTATGAAGAGTCCCTGCGCATGCCCTTCATCATGCGTTATCCGCCGCTCATCGAGCCCGGCTCCGTCAACGCCGATCTCATCAACAACACCGACTTCGCCCCCACCATGCTCGAACTCGCCGGTGCCGGGGCACCCGACCGGATGCAGGGTCGCAGCTTTGCCGCCGCCCTCGAAGGCAAGCCGCTGGAGGACTGGCGCACCGCCACCTACTACCGATACTGGATGCACCTCATGCACCACGACAATCCCGCCCACTTCGGCATCCGCACCGCCGACCACAAGCTCATCTTCTACTACGGCCAACCTGAAAAAGAAGCCACCAACGGCAAACTCTCCATGCCGTGGAAAAAAGGCGAGTCCTACAAAATCGAGCCCACCCCGCCCGCGTGGGAATTCTACGATCTGCGCACCGATCCGCACGAGAACCGCAACGAATACGCCAACCCCGAATACGCCGCGACCATCCGCGAGTTGAAAGCCGAGTTGAAACGTCAACGCGAAGCACTCCACGAGACGGATGAATCGCGTCCGCATATCCAGAGCGTCATCGAAGCGCACTGGGAAAAATGAACCTGACATCAAAACCTTAACCATTACCCGTCAACCATGAATCCACTTTGTTCACGCCCGCGCTCGAGCGCCATCTCCCGCCGCCAGATGCTCCACGGTCTTGGTGCTTCCCTCGGTTCCCTTGCCTTTACCGATCTGTTGGCAAAGGAGGGCATCACCGCAGTCAATCCGCTCGCGCCCAAAGAGCCGATGTTTCCCGCCCGGGCAAAAAACGTCATCATGCTTTTCATGGAAGGTGGTCCAGGGCACATGGACACCTTTGATCCGAAACCGAAACTCACCGAACTGCACAAGACCGAGTCAAAACTCGCTGCCGGTCAGGAGACGGGTTTCAAATTCTTCGTCGGCAGCCCGTTCAAGTCCCGCAAAGTCGGGAGCAACGGTATCGAAATGAGCGAGCCGTGGGTCCATCTCGCCGACCCGGAGGTGGCGGATGAACTCTGTAACTATCGCGGTTGCCAGGCCGAGTCACTGAACCATCCCGAGGCGCTCTATCACATGAACACCGGCAGCCGCCTCGGTGCCGACCCCGCCCTCGGTTCCTGGGCGACTTACGGGCTCGGCACGCTCAACCAGAACCTGCCCGGATATGTGGTCATGACCGAGCTCGCCTATCCCCAGGGCGGCTCGCGCAACTGGAGCAACGGATTCCTCCCCGCCAACTACCAGGGCACACGCCTGCGCCCCGAAGGCTCGCCCATTCTCGACCTCAACTCGCAACCCTTCAAAACCCGCGAGCACCAGCGCCGCTTCCTCGACGAAGTCGCCTTCCTCAACGACCAGCACGCCGCGCAGCATCCCGAGCAACGCGACCTCGCCGCCCGCATGGACACATACGAGTTGGCCTATCGGATGCAGACGGAAGTGCCCGAACTCATGGACCTGCAAGGCGAATCCGAAGCCACCCGCGAGAGCTACGGCCTCAATGACAAACACACCGCCACCTTTGGCCGCCAATGCCTGCTTGCCCGCAAGATGATCGAAAAAGGGGTGCGATTCGTGCAGATCTTCAGCGGCGGATGGGACAGTCACGACTACCTCGAGCGTGCCCATAGCGAGCGCATCCGCAGCGTGGACAGACCCATGGCCGCGCTGATCAAAGATCTCAAACAGCGCGGCATGTTGCAGGACACCCTCGTCATCTGGTGCGGCGAGTTTGGCCGCACGCCGGATAACAACAAACGCGGCGGCGTTTACTCCCTCGGACGCGGCCACAACAACCAGGCCATGACCATGCTCCTGGCCGGCGGCGGCGTAAAACCCGGCATCGTCGGCGCCACCGACGAACTCGGTTCCGAAGCCGTCGATGTCGTCCACCCCATCCGCGATCTCCACGTCACCCTCCTGCATCTCCTCGGCCTCGACGACAACAAGCTCACCTACTACCACGCCGGCCGCTACAAGCAGCTCAGCCAGTTTGGCGGGGAGGTGATCAGGGAGCTGATCGCGTGAAGAAGAGGAGTAAACAGTCGCCGAGCTGAGAGTGCCGCGAGAAGGGCAGGCAGACGGGAGGCGACCTCGAGCGCGGCGGAACCTTACCTGAAAAAACGAATTGAGGCGTTCATCGTGGCGAAATCGCAATTCATGGCGCAAACCGCCCCCATGTAATTTCCGGGGAAGGAGGGGAGGGGTGAATGCGGCAAACGCACCTCGGTCCGGCAGTATTTCGTAGACATGTCCGAGTCCCGTGCCAGCCCCACAACCACTCTCGACTTGCCGGACAGACCTCCCGAACCCCACATACCTGGTGTAGATCCGGTTGGTGTGGTCTGAAAGGCCTGAAGGGTCTTCCTACCGGGCGACCCACTGGTTCCCGTTGCCGAGATCCTCCACCGCTGCTGTCTGTTTCGCAACTCATACTGAAACGGGTGAAGCGCACGGGGAGGGCTGATGAGAAGGAGGGCGGGCTCGTTCTGAAATGCAAGGTTCGGCGTGCATTCGAAAATCCACCATGTGGTGAAACCCGACCACTTTGAAGCGTCCTGAGGAACCGGCTTTCAGAAGAAGGCGTTGTCTAAAGGCAGGCTCGTCACAACGGAGGGACCCTTGCTGCGGCTCTCCACGAAACTTGGGGATCGGCTGGCAAAATGGAAGGGCCTGTTCTCTTTGTGAACCGTTCCCGGAGTTGGTCATCTGCCGTGCCGACTCTTGCAAGCCGCATCACGCATCGGACCACTGGTTGGGTGGATTTTCATGTGGATGAGATTGTGGGGAGAAGCTGGAGTTAAAACTTGTCGGGCCGCAGCACCCGCACATCACTCTCGTAGGCCACCATCGCGTAGGCGGCAAACAGGTCGCGATGCAGGCACAGGAGCAAGGTCTCCATCGATGCACAGGATGCGGAAGGGCGCTGTCTGATCCCGGAACCCGTTGACGATTCCAGCCCCGAGAAGGTGTTCGACCGTCAGTGGGCGATCACTCTGCTGGAACATGTCGTCGATGCCTTGGCCGCCCGATACGAAGCGAAGGGCCAAGCCCGCTTGTTCGAGGCCTTGCGCCCCTTTATCACCACCAACGAGAGCACGACTCCGAAAAGCCAGTTGGCCCGCGATCTCGGCCTGTCGGATCAAGCACTGCGTGTCGCCATCCACCGGCTCCGGCAACGTTATGGTGAGCTGCTGCGTGAAACCGTTCGCGCCACCCTGGGCCGTGAGGAGAGCGTCGAGGATGAAATCCGGCATTTGCTGGCCTCGTTCGGTTGATGGGCACAGGAGAGATCGTGGCAGGCCCGATACCACAACCATCAGGTGTTTACATCGGGAGCCCCCCCGCACACTCGCCGACTGCCCACGACCCGAGACCTCCCAGCTAAAGAAAACCCGCCCCGTAAAGTGGCGGCGAGTTTTCCCGGACCGGACCTCCCTCACGCATTCGGGAGTGTCGTTCGCTGCGGTCACGTTTCGGACGGGTCCGCGGTTTGGTGTTGGGGGTGAGCTTGGGAACCCTTCGCCCGCTCGTGCAGGATGCGGTGGCGGACGGCTTCGGCTGGGTAGTATTCACCGTCTTCGATCTCGCCCGCCTCGAAACGGCGGAGTGCCTCGGCGGGGGGGGGGGGGCAGCGCTTCGGAGACTTCTTCGGGCCAGACCTCCGCGTCGTCCGGATGGAGGGCGGCTTCGAGCCAGAAGAAGCTCCACCACGCGAGGAGGAGGTCCTGCTTCCCAAGGCCTGCCAAGGCGGTGGGGTCGAGGGCGCGAACCGCTTCAAAACGCCGCGTGGCGTCGGCTTCATCCGTGGGGATGAGGTCGGAGTGCGAGGGGTTATCGTGGCCGTCTGCTGTTGGCATCGGGGTGGTTGGGTTGGGTGGCGGGTTCAGCCGACGTCGATCTTGCGACCCTGTCGTCTCGACGGCTTGTCGCCGACCGACGCATGTCGCGCCCGGCCCTTGGCCCAATGCCGCAGGCGCTCGATGGACTCGCTCATGGACACGGCCAGGGGGACGGACTCATTGAGTACTTCGCCCAGGTCGAGCTCTCCCGGCTCGCGGTCCTCGGCAAAACCCCGGTGCAGGGCCTCGACGAAGGCGGCTTCGATCTCGGCTCCGGTGTGCAGATCGCTGGCGCGGGCGAGGACGACGGAATCGAAGGCGGTGACTTCGCGGCCATATTTGGCGATGACAAGATCCCAGATCGCGGTGCGCTCGCGGGTGTCGGGCAGATCGACGAACCAGAGCTCGTCCCAGCGCCCCTTGCGGAGCATCTCGGGCGGGAGCTTGCTGACATCGTTGGCCGTAGCCACGACAAAGACGGGCGCGGTTTTGTCCTGCAGCCAGTTCAGCATGGTGCCGAAGACCCGCGCACTGGTGCCACCATCGGTGGAACCGCCAACACCGCCGAAGCCCTTCTCGATCTCGTCGATCCAGAGGACACACGGGCTGATGGCCTCGGCGGTCTGGATGACGGAACGGACATTGGCCTCGGACTGTCCGACGAGTCCGCCGAAGAGACGGCCGGCATCGAGTTTCAGCAGGGGCACGCCGAAGACGCTGGCGGTGGCTTTGGCGGTGAGCGACTTGCCCGTGCCGGGGACGCCGAGGACGAGCATGCCCTTGGGCACGGGCAGTCCATAGGTGCGGGCGCGTTCGGTGAAGGCCTCGCCGCGCTGGATGAGCCAGGCCTTGAGGCTCTCCAGTCCGCCGATGGCGTCGAGGCTTGCCCCGGTCTCGATCACCTCGAGCAAACCACCGCTTTTGAGGGCGTGGGCTTTCTCGCGGGCGACGAGGGAGGGCTGGATCGTGCCGGACTCGATGAGGGACAGGGCGAAGGCGTTCTCCGCCTCCATCGTGGTGAGCCCGGTGGCGGCGCGGATGACGGCCTCCCGGATCTCCGGGGGCGGAGGGGTAACGCCGGCATTGGCGAGGAGCTGGTCGAGGAGCTCACCGAGCAGGTCCGGACCCGGCAGGGCCAGGTCGAGACGGGTGAGCTCGCGCTCCAGTTCCGGTGGCAGGGGTTTCCAGACGCCGAGGAGCAGGAGGAGTTTCCCGCTGGCCTTGGCGTGGCGGAGGGTGTCGCGCAGCTTGCGGACGAGGACCGGGTCGCGATCCTCGAGCAGGGCGGCGAAGTCGCGCAGGAGCACGAGGCAATCGCCCTCGATCGCCTCCATCGCCTCGAGGGCGGCGAGCGGATCGGGGCAGGTGCGCACGGTGCCGCTGGTGGTGTCGACGAAGCCGGTAGTGAGGCTCCAGGCATGGAGGGGACGGCCGAGGGCTTCGGCCGCGGCTTTTACCTCGGCTTCGGCGCGGACCTCTTCGGCGGTGCAACAAAAAAGGCCGGCGTAACCGGCCCTCGCGTAGCGGAGGAGTTGGTTTCT